>NZ_CP021255.1:0-1200000 GCF_002952055.1 Desulfobulbus oralis
GAAGACGAAAAAGCGGCGGACCGGATGTAAAATCGGGCAAAATAACCGATTGCCCCCTATCCGGCAAGGAAAGTGTTGCGCCCGGCGCCCGGCAAAGTCGGGATCAGCGGCGTTTTTCCAGATCCTTGGAGAGCAGGTCCACCTGCTCGCGCACCGCGGTATTCTGCGCCATTTTCTGGGTAATGGTCCTGATGGCGTGCAGGACCGTGGAGTGGTCGCGCCGGTAGAGGGCGCCGATCTCGGCAAGCGAATGGCCGGTAAACTTGCGGGTCAGGTAAATAGCCACCTGCCTGGGAAACACAATACTGCGTTTACGGGAACGGGAGCACAGATCCTCCCGGCCCACCCTGAAGCGGGAGCTGATGTGCTGGCAGATGGCCTCGGCCGTCAACTGGGCCGGCATGCACGCGAAACCGTCCAGAACCTCCCGGATCATGGCCAGATCCGGCGGGCTGCCGCGCAGCCGGCACCGTGCCCTCACATTCATGACAGCGCTTTCCATGCGGCGGATATCGCCGGTGAGCTGCTCGGCCATGTACTCGACCAGCTCGCCGGCCACCGCCATGTTCTGGGCGGCCAGCTTGTGCTGGATGATGCGCACCCGGGTTTCAAAGGCAGGCGCCTGAATGCTCGCCAACAGGCCCGAAGTCATGCGGCTTTTGAAATCGGTGTCCAGGCCGCTGATCCTGTCCGGCGGCAGGGAGGAGGTCAGGATGACCCGGCGGCCGCTCTTCAGAAGGCTGTCCAGCACCACGTTCAGCTCTTCCTGGGTTTTGTTCTTGCCGGTCAGGGTGTGCACGTCTTCCAGCAGGAGCATGTCGCAGTCGTCCAGATAGCGTTCGGCGAAGCGATCCATGGTCCTGGTCCGCAGCCCCTGCACCATCTCGGCGCTGAACTGCTGGGCCGTGAGATAGCGCAGACGGGTCGCGGGCGCGCTGCGCAGCACCTGATGCACCACGGCCTGAGTGAGGTGACTCTTGCCCAGTCCGGTTTCACTGCTCATGAACAGACAGCGGCCAAAGGTGTAATCGTTCAGGGCCAGGGCCTTGCAGGCCGACTGGGCCAGGATGTTGGATTCGCCGACCATGAACTGGTCGAAGGTAAAGGCCGGATGCAGGGAGCGGAGCCTGGCCTCGTGCCGGGGCAGGCCCGGCAGTCGCAGTTGCCGCTCGTCTGGGGCGGCAGGCGCGCCACTGCCCGCCACCCGCAGGGCAACCCGGCCCTGCCCGCCTGCGGCCAGATGTTTCTGCCGGATCAGTTCCAGATAGCGCTGTTCCACCCAGGCACAGAAAAAACGGTCCGGGCCGGCCAGCACCATGGCGTCGTTCTCATCCCCCTGGCAGACCAGGGGTTTAATCCAGAGCTCATACTCGCTGGCAGGCAGGGTCGAAGCCAGAGAGTTTCGGACAGCATCCCAAAGCATGCAAAAAACCACGAGATAATGATTGGACAGGAATACGGCAAAAAAAACAATGCCTCCTGCCGGTCTCCGATCGGGGCCCGGCTGCAAGCATGGGCCAGGATATAGCAGAGAGCGGAGCAGCAGGCAAAAACGACTGCCGGCTGTTTGCAGCACAAAAACAAATGCCGGCAAGCGGCTCTCCTATCATCCTGCAAAGACGTCAATATTTTGCCGCCACCCTTTCAGTTTCCCGATTTTCCGTTCATCCGCAGCCAGACCTGAGAAGAAACGTGAGAACGAGCGGATATCACGGCCAGCCGCAATTTTCCACAGTCCGGCTCAGGCAAAACGAGGTCTGCAGAACGCGATATTGCTCCACAAATCTCAAAAAACCTGCATTTTTTACATTGGCGAAGCCGGGCTGCAGCTATCCCACCGTGTCTGCATGCTTTTCCAGACAGCGGCCGGCAAAAAAATTCCGGCAACAGCGCCGGCGCACAAGCCGCCGCTCATGCCGGCCGGCCGCGAAACCAGGCCGTGAAATCGGCCTCGCTCACCCCGGAGCAGGCCAAAAGGTTCCGGTTGTACCAGGGGTCGCCCCTGTTCAGAAGTTTTTTCCAGCGCGCCTGCAGCAGCAGACGGTCCGCTTCCGCAGCGCTCAGCAGAGCTTCAGAAACGGCCACCGGCCCGCATTCCGCCACGGCCCAGGGCGTGTACACATGCCGCAAACCACGGTTGTGCAGGCGGAAGCAGAGGTCAAGCTGGGCAAAGGCCAGGGTCCGGAAGGCCGGATCATAGCCGCCGCCTGCCAAAAAGAGCCCGCGCCTCACCAGAAAGAGCTGCTCGGCCACGGCCCAGGCATACTGGGCGCAGTGAAAGCGGTTGTGCTGCACCGACACGTCCCGGAGAAAGCTGGCATAGTAGAGGGGCGAGGCATTGCCCAGATCCGGCAGCGAGCCCCGATGCCGGTGCGGGCCGGCCGGCTGTTCCAGCCAACCGGCGCTCAGGCCCAGGGCCATGTCCTGGCCGTACTCCAGCAGTGCGGTCAGGCATTCCGGCCGCAGGCGCCGCACTTCGGCGCCGACAAAGAGCAGATACCGGCCCTCCGCCCGCGCTGCCGCCCTGTTGCGCCACTCCACAGGGCTGTTGCCTCCAGCCGGCTCCAGCCACTCCAGATCCGGCCAGGAGTCCTGCAGGGCGGCCCGGCAGGCCTCCGGCAGGGCCTCATCCCCACAGACGCTCACCCTGCAGCACTCCGGCAGACGCCGCCGCGTCCTGTAGAAGAAGTGCAGCTCGGTGGCTTCGGCCCGGGCATCCAGATGTTCCCGCATCAGCGACGCTGCCAGGGCCCGGCGGCCGGCCTCGCCGGCATAGGCCTTCTGTTCGTGGTGGATGCTGGTGGAGCCGGCGTGGGCCCGCCAGTGATAGAGCACCCGGGGGATATGCCGGATTTTTTCGCTCCGCTCCGCGACCCTGAGCGCCAGGTCATAGTCCTGGGCGCCGTCACAGTCCGGATCCAGGCCGCCCAGCTCCTGAAAAAGCCGCCGCCGCAGCACAAAGAAGTGCATGAGGTGATTGTGCGTGCGCAAAAGCTCCCGGTTGAGCGCGCACTTGAAGAGCGTATCCAGGGGCCTGCTCTCCAGATTGATCAGGCGCTCGTCGCTGTAGAGCGCATCCGGCTCTTCCGCGTCGATCATGCGCGCCACCTGATACAGGGCATCGGGCGCCAGCTCGTCGTCATGATCCAGAAAGGCCAGCCACTCGCCCTCCGCCAGTTCGGCCGCCCGGTTGGTGGCTGCGGCAATGCCGCTGTTTTCCGGCATGGCCGCCACCCGGATGCGCGGATCCAGCCGGGCATACCCGGCCAGCAGCGGCGCTATATGGGCCTCGGTGCTGCCGTCGTCCACCAGACAGAGCTGCCAGTAGGGCCAGGGCTGCATCAGCACCGAATTTACGCAGCGCCAGAGCTGGTTTTCGCTGGTATTGTACACCGGGGTCAGAATACTGATGCAGGGCCGCTGCCTCCGGGCCAGCGCCGCCACCTCGGGGCAGGGATAGCGGCCCTCGTGCAGCCCCTGCCGCAGATAGTGCAATAGCGGATCGCCCGTCTGCCCGGCCGCCTGCATCTGCCTCCGGTAAAATTCTGGATCGAAGCAGGCATTGGGCCGGAAGCCGGCCCGCCGGCCCTCGTCCGCGTAGTGGAGCAGGGCGGCCAGCCGGGTGGCATCGGGTGTGAGGTACTGTTGCCGGTAAAAATCCGGGTCAAAGAGCGCGTTGGGCCGGCTCCCCTCCTCCGCCCCGTGGGCAAGGTAGTGCAGGAGCAGCAGCGTGGGCCAGGCCAGAGCCGCGCTGGGATTGGCTTTCCGGTAATAGTCCTGGTCAAAGAGGGGAAAGGGCTGCAGGGCCGGATCCCCTGCCCCTTCCAGATAGCGGGCCAGGGGCGTGATCCGGGAACCCGGCTCCGCTCCGGTTTGACGCAGCAACAGTCCGGTGTCGAAGAGCGGATGCGGCTCGCAGCCTGCGCGGCCGCCCTGGCGGATATAGTGCCAAAGCGGATTCTGCGGCTTTGCCGCGAGATAGCGCTTCCGGTACCAGTCGCCCAGAAAGAGCGGGTGCGGGTCGCGGCCCTCGCGCCAGCCGCGCAGCAGATAGTGCAGCAGCGGCAGGCAGCGCCACCAGCCCAGTTCCGGCGTGTTCCGGCGGTAAAAGCCGGGGTCGAAAAGACGGTAATCGGCGCCCAGAAGCAGGCGCGGCAACAGGTGCTTCAGCATGGCTGCACCGGAAAAAGGTCAGGCCCCCCGCCGGCGGGCGGCCTCGGGTCGTGAAATGGCATTGCGGGCATGGCTTGCACTTTCTGATGGTCCTCCTGCTGGCCACTCGGCTCGGTCGGCGTCCGCAGGCAGCGGGTGTCGATGCCTGGCGTTGCGGCGAAAACTGCCGCGGCTTCAGAAAAAGCGGATTCTGCAGGCAGGCAGCGCTTCGGCCAGACGCACGCTGTCCAGGCAGGAGAGCAGGTCCTCAGGTGCAGAGTCTGCGGCCAGAACCCGGCTGCATCCGGCCAGACTCAGGCCGTAGAGCCGCTCCAGCCCGGCCACGATGGCGGCATCCGGCATGCTCAGCGCCGCGGCGTGCACCAGCGACTGAAAGAGCCTGTTGTCCCGCTCCGGTTCCGGGGCCCCGGCAAAGGCCTCCAGCCCGGTCACGTCCATTACATAGGGCAGGCAGCGCATCAGGCTGCGTTCAAACCACATGAGCCCGGATGGGGGGGCGGCGAGCCACAGGGCGTCGAACCAGCCGTCAGCCTCTGGCGACACCTCGAAAAAGGCGGAGCCATGGGCTGCGGCATACGACTGAATCAGCCCCTGCCGGAGCAGCGCGCGGGCAAAGGCGAGGGGCCTGGAGTCCGGCCCCTTTTCGGGCAGCGCCAGCAGCAGCCTGAGGCCGGAACTTTTGGGGGCGACATAGCCGGCTGCAAAGGGACTGGGCCAGTGGCGCGTGTTCAAAAGCGTCCTGGGCTGCATGGACCGGTCGTAATCCACCTTGGACAGGGTCAGGTTCGGGTTGTAGGCCGGATCATGGTACCAGGCATTGGGCCAGCGTTTTTTCAGCAGCGACATCTCGTTCCAGAAACGGGCCTTTTTCTCCGGCGTACTGTCCGCGCCGCGGGAACGGGATTCGTGATGAAAGAGCATGGCTCTGGGCGTCCACAGGTTGCGCAGGCCCCGGGCGCGCAGTTTCAGGCAGAAATCGATGTCGTTGTAGCCCACCGGCAACGCGGCTTCGTCCAGCCCGCCCACCGCCTCGTAGACGGCCTTGCGCACCGCAAGACAGGCCCCGGTGACAGCGGAATAGCCGCGCAGCAGGAGCGCCAGATTGCAGTAGCCCTGCGCATCTTCCGGGAAATCCGCATAGGCGTGGGCCGCGCAGCCGGACATGCCCAGCAGCACGCCCGCATGCTGCAGGTGGCGGTTTGAGTACAGCAGCTTGGCGCCGACCGCGCCCACCTGCGGCAGGAGCGCCAGACTGGTCAGTTCGTGCAGCCAGTCGGGAGCGATGACCTCGGTGTCGTTGTTGAGGAGCACCACCACCTCCCCTCTGGCCGCGGCCACGGCCCGGTTGTTCAGGCGGGAATAGTTGAAGGCCCCCTTGTCGACAAGCAGCCGGACCCGGCCCTGCCGCTCCAGCTCGGAAAAGTACGCCACAGCCGCCGGATCGTCCGAGCCGTTGTCCACCAGCACAATCTCAAAGGCCGGGTAGCCGGTCTTTTCATAAATGCTGTCCACGCAGCCGCGCACCAGCTCCGCGCCGTTTCTCGTGGGAATCAGGATGGAAACCAGGGGCGCTTCGGCCATGGGCTGAAACAGCAACTGCTGCACCGAACCCATGGCCGGGTCGGTGCTCGCCCTGGCCGGAACGCCCATCCGGGCCAGATGCCCGCTCACCGCCTTCTGCGCCGCAAGGCGGGCATAGGGCTTTTCGGCAACGCTCGCGGCCGTGCTGCCCGCGCTCATGCGCCAGTGGTACAGGACCCGCGGGACATGCACGATCTGCGCCGCGCTCAGGTGCTCCACCGCCCGGGCTGCCAGATCATAGTCCTGCGAACCCTCATAGCCCGTGCGGAAGCCGCCGATGGCCGTCAGAAGCGCCCGGTGGTACACGCCCAGATGGGTTATCAGGTTGTGGCCGCAGAAGAGCCAGGGATCCCAGTCGCACTTGAAATACGGCTTGGTGCGCAGGCCCTGGCTGTCGATCTTGTCCTCGTCGGAGTAGACTATGCCCGCATCCGGCTGCCGGTTCAGCGCGGCCACCACCCAGAAGAGGGCGTCCTCGCTCAGCTCGTCGTCATGATCCAGAAGGGCCACGAATTCGCCGCCGGCCAGGGCCAGCGCCGAATTGGAGGCCCTGGAGATATGGCCGTTTTCCGGCCGGAACAGCACCCTGATCCGGCTGTCTTCCTGCTGGTAGCGGCGCAGGATGCCGGCGATTTCCGGCCTGGTCGAGGCGTCGTCGGCTATGCAGAGTTCCCAGTGCGGATAGAGCTGGGCCTGCACCGATCCGATGGCGGCCTCGAGAAAGGCCGGCTCCGGGTTGTAAACCGGCATGACCACGGAAATCAGCGGCTTGAGGGCAAAGTCTCCGATATGCCGCCGCATGAGCGCCCGGTCTTCTTCCTGCAGGCCGAAAAAGAGGTCGCTCCAGGCCACATAGCGGTTGCCCCGCCGGCCCTTTTCCCTGGGATCAAAGGGTGCCATGCCCGCCTGCTGCCCCAGCCGCAGGAAGTGCAGCAGCGGCGGCATGCCCGACCGGGCCGCGTCCGGGCACTGACGCAGGTACCAGGCGCTGTCGAAATAGGGGCCTGCCTCCCGGCCCTGGGCGGCGCCAATGCGCAGGTAGTGCACGAGCGGATTCATGGCCAGAGCCGCCACGTCGGCATAGCGCCACAGATACCAGTCCGTACTGAACCAGGGGCCGGGATCACGGCGTTCCTGCACCCCGAAAATCCAGTAGTGCAGGACCGGATCCAGCCCGTTTCTGGCGATTTCCGGGTACTGGCGCAGGTACCAGGCCTTGTCGAAATAGGGATTGGGATTGACCTCCGGATCATCCACATGCTGCAGGTAGTGGGCCAGGGGCAGCAGGCCGCCGGCCACGGCCTCCGGCCAGGTGCCCGCGTACCAGGCGGAATCGAAGAGCGGGCCGGGATCGCAGTGCTCCTCTGCCCCGTACTCCAGGTAGTGCTGAAAGGGATGCAGCCCCATCCGGGCGGCCTGCGGATAGGCCTGGGCATACCACGTGCTGTCAAAGTGGGCGCTGGGCTGGGGGCCGTGGGCCAGAAAATGGGCCAGCGGCTCCAAATCGTTTGCCCGCTGATGGGTACGCCGGTACCAGGCCGGGTCGAAGTAGGGGTTGGGCCAGCAGCCGGCGGCTGCGCCCTCGTGCATGTAGTGCCAAAGCGGGTGCTGGTCTTCCGGCAGTTCCGGATGCTGCTCCAGATACCAGCCGGTGAAAAAATAGGGATTGGGCTGGTAACGCGCCTCCCGCCCGTGCAGCAGATAGTGGAGCAGCGGGTTCATGCCGCTCCGCCGCACTTCAGGGTAGCTGGCCAGATACCAGGAGCTGAAAAAATACGGATTCGGGTTGCGGCCTTCCCGGATGCCCCTGCTGCAGTAGTGCCAGAGCGGGTCCAGGCCCGAGGCCGCCAGTTCCGGATCCGCCTGCAGATAGAAGTGCCGATCAAAAAGCGGGGTGTGGGCCAGGGCCGCTTTGAGCCGGCGGTAGGCCGTCCGCTGCCGGAAGGAGCAGCGGCCTGCCATGCGGGCCAGGAGCGACTGCCCGCCCCTGCCCGGCCGGGCGGAGTCCGGAGGCTCCTGCCAGGAGACCGCGCCCATGCGCTGGGAATACAGTGGGGGCTGCTGCATGCAAAGACCTCATGATCGGAAGAAGAGCGCATTGCAGCGCTGAAAAAGCCAATGGCCATGCCACAAAAAAAACCGGCGCGCGCGGCCCGGGCAGCGGCCGGGGATGCCCGGAGGGAGCGCCGGTGGAACAGCTAGGCCCCTTGCCGTGGGCCCCCCGGCAGAAAGGCCTGCCGGCAGACTGCAGCGCCCCGGCTGGTCAAGGGCCAGATCCAGCGTCACGTACCGGTAGCCCAGGCTGCGCAGGCGGGTCACGACCACTGTCCGCAGCTCGGCCTCCAGCAGGCGGGGCAGGTCCTCCGGCGGCACTTCGATGCGGGCCAGCTCGCCGTGGCTTCTGAGGCGCAGTTGCAGAAAGCCCAGGCTGCGCAGCAGGCCTTCGCCGGCATCGATGCGGCGGAGCGCCGCTTCGGTGACGGTCGCGCCGTGGGGCAGCCGGGTGAGCAGGCATGAGCCGGATGGCCGGTTCCAGACTGCCAGACCCTGGGCCCGCGCGAGCCGGCGAATCTCCGCCTTGACGAGCCCTGCCGCCAGCAGCGGACTCTGCACCCCCAGTTCCTGCACCGCCCGAAAGCCGGGGCGAAGCTCCAGGAGGTCGTCCGCATTGCTGCCCTCCAGCAGCGTCGCAAGCCCCTCCGCCCTGGCGATGGACAGCAGCTCGCCGAACAGCGCCCGCTTGCAGAGATAACAGCGCTCCGGCGGATTGGCCAGGATGGCATCCGGAATGGGGCGCTCCAGCAGGAGATGGCGGGTGCCGAGCGCTGCGGCAAGGCTTTTGGCTGCGGCCACATCGTCCGCCGGCGTGTAGGGCGTGACCAGGGTCACGGCCAAAAGCCGGTCGCCCAGGGCCTCACGGGCCGCGGCGAGCAGGAGCGCGCTGTCCACGCCGCCGGAAAAGGCCAGCACCGCGCCTTGCAGGCCACGCAGCCAGGACAGCAGATCTGCGTAGCGCCCTGCGGTCTCCGGGGAGGGCCTCATGGCCCATAGTGCCGCATGACCCGCGCCATCACGGCCGCCAGCGGCAGATCGTGCCGCGCCGCCAGGGCCCGGCAATCCTCGAATTCCGGCTTGGCGTGCAGGACCTGCCCCGCAAGCAGCGCCTCCTTGACGGCAACCGGGCCGAACTCCGTTGGCACCGTCACCATGCGCCGCTCCAGCTCCGTCTTCTCCAGCGGGAAACTCTTGAGCCCGAAGCTCGTGGTATGCCGCAGGACCAGCGCCCGGAAGCGGGCCTCGTCCCGGGCCGCGCACAGCAGCGAAAGCTGCACCGCAGGCCGGTTCTTCTTCATCACAATCGGGGTCAGGTGCACATCCATGGCGCCCGCATCCAGGAACAGGTCCACCAGGGCGCCCACCTGCTCGGGGCTCATGTCGTCCAGATTGCACTGCAGAAGCCGGGCCGCCACGGTCTCTGCCCCGGCCTGGCCGCCTGCGGACACTCCGGCCTCCCCATCCACCTCGGCCAGATGCACCCGCAGCACGTTGGGCAGCACGCCGCCCTGGCGCTGCCCGATGCCGTAGCCGGTTTTCCGCACCGTCATGGCAGGCCGGCTGGTAAAGCGCGCCACAGTGGCAGCCAGAATGGCCGCACCGGTGGGCGTGGTGGCCTCGAAATCCGTGCCGCCGCGCCGGGTCGGCATGCCGGCCAGAATGGCCTCGGTAGCCGGGGCCGGCACCGGCAGCAGGCCGTGGGCGCAGCGCACCGTGCCGCCGCCCAGCTCGGGGGCCGCCGCCCAGACCTCGTCCACGGCCAGACGCTCCAGACAGAGGGCCGCCCCCACGGCGTCCACGATGGAGTCAAGCGCGCCCAGCTCATGAAAGTGCACAGTGGCCACCGTCTGCCCGTGCACCCTGGCCTCGGCCTCGGCCACTTTCCGGAAAATCGTGAGCGCCGTTTTTTTGACGGAAGCCGCCAGTTCGGCCCTCCCGACAATCTCCTGAACGGCCGCAAAAGTCCGGCCCTGACCTTGCCCCTGCTCCTGGCTTCCTATCAGGCGCACATGCACGCTGAGACCGTGCATGCCGCCCTGGGCCGCCTCGCTCAGCTCCAGCGCGAATTCGCCGTCCAGCCCCAGGCGGGACAGGCCGTTCGCAAGATACTCCGGCTCCACGCCCAGATGGAGCAGGGCCGCCAGATTCATGTCGCCGCTGATGCCGGCAAAGCAGTCATAGTAGAGAATGCGCATAGTCGCTCCGTGCTCGCAGGGCAGAAGAACAGCACCTGAGGATAATGACGGAAAGCCCGACATTCTGCAAGCGCTCCCAGGCCAAAAAGCGTCTTTTCCGTCCCGATTGCCCCGAATAATGGCCGAAGGCCCGGCCCTTCAGCCACAATCTCCTTGCGGGACCAGGCCGCCGGCGGTATGGGGGAACGCAATTTTTCCTCTTCCGCTTAAAGAATAGAGCATGAGTCCTTTTGAACTGCTGCAATCCGTCATCCTGGGTCTGGTGGAAGGCCTGACCGAATTTCTGCCCATCTCCAGCACCGGCCACCTGATCATCGCCGGCAGGCTGCTCCACTTTGACAGTGAGCAGGCAGCCACCTTTGACATCGTCATCCAACTGGGCGCCATTCTGGCCGTGTGCTGGCACTACCGGCAGCGGCTGGGTCTGGTGCTGGTCACGCTGGGCAGCCGCTCCGACAGCCGCCGCTTTGTCCTGCATCTGATGCTGGCCATGCTGCCGGCTGCAATCATAGGCCTGTTGCTGCACCGCTTCATCAAGCTCTATCTGTTCAATCCCCTCACCGTGTCGCTGGCCCTCATCCTGGGCGGCTGTATCATGCTTTTCATCGAACGCGGAGAACGGCCGGTCCGCATCGGCACCGTGGAGCAGCTGGACTGGCAGGACGCCCTGAAGCTTGGCTGCGCCCAGGCCGTGGCCCTGCTCCCGGGCGTGTCCCGCTCCGGGGCCACCATCATGGGCGGCCTGCTCTTTGGCCTCTCCCGGCAGGCGGCCACGGAATTTTCCTTCTTTCTGGCCATCCCGACCATGTTCGCGGCCACCGGCTTTGACCTGTTGCAGTCCTGGCACGCGCTTTCACAGGAGGCACTGCTCTTTATCGCCGTGGGCTTTATGGTGTCCTTTGTCAGCGCTTTGGTGGCGATACGCACTCTCCTGTGGTATGTAGGCCATCACAACTTTCGCGCCTTTGCCTGGTACCGCATTCTTTTCGGGATGCTCGTTTTGCTCTTTTTCACCTATATCGCCTGACATGACCGAACTTATCAGTGAGATCGCCATAGCCATCCTGGAGCGCAGCACCTATTTCGGCGCCTTTTTCCTGATGATGCTGGAAAGCATGGTCGCGCCGGTGCCGAGCGAAGCGGTCATGCCTTTCGTCGGCTTTCTGGTGGCCGACGGCAAATGGCATCTCGGGCCGGCCCTCCTGGCCACCACCCTGGGCTCCTTCACGGGCTCGCTCGCCTCCTACCTCATGGGTTATTACGGCGGCAAGCCGCTGGTGCTGAAGGTGGGCCGCTATCTGCTCCTGAACCCCCGCGATCTGGAACGCACCGAACGTTTCTTCAGCCGCAGACGCGGGCTGGTCACGGTGTTTCTTGCCCGCTTCGTCCCGGTCGTGCGCCATCTCATCTCCATTCCGGCCGGCATGGGCAGGATGCCGGCGCTGCCCTTCCTGCTGGTCTCCACCCTGGGCGCGGCCCTGTGGAACGGCTTTCTGCTGTACTGCGGCATGGCGCTCAGAAGCCACTGGCAGACCGTGCAGCACTATGCGCACAAAATCGATCTGGTGGTGGTCATCATCTGCATCCTGCTGCTGCTGTGCTTCATTGTCCACCGTCTGAAAAGCCGGCAGAGCGCCTGAAAAGTGCCGGCAAAGGAGAGATTTCCGTGCAGACCGTCCCGTTTCGGAGTACCTTTCTGCAACATTGACGCCCATGGTGAAAAAAACCTTTGAAAACGCCCTGAACCGACTGGAACAGATCACGGCCGAGCTCGAGGCCGGGGATCTGAGTCTGGAGAAAAGCCTCGCCAAATTCAGCGAAGGCGTCGAACTGGCCAGATTCTGCAGCGAGGCGCTTCAGGAGGCGCGGGGCCGGGTCGAGCTGCTGCACAGCGCTGACGGTACGCTGAGGGCCGAGCCCTTTGCCGAAAACAGCGCGGACGACGAGGAGCAGCCCATCTGAGGGGCCGATGCCGGAGAAAACGATGGAAATACAAGCCTACCTGCGGGAGCGCCGGGAACTGGTCGAAGCGGCGCTGGCCAGACTGATGCTGTCCGCAAGCGGCCCCTTTGCCCGCCATATCGAGGCCATGCGCTACAGCCTCTTTTCCGGCGGCAAACGGCTCCGCCCCATTCTCTGCCTGGCCGCAGTCGACGCGGTGGACGGCAGCGAGGCCGCCCGCCAGGGGGCCATGCCGCCTGCCTGCGCCCTGGAGTGCATCCACACCTATTCGCTCATCCACGACGACCTGCCGGCCATGGACGACGACGAGTTCCGCCGGGGCAAGCCGACCAACCACACGGTGTACGGCGAGGCCGAAGCCATCCTGGCGGGCGACGGCCTGCTGACCTGGGCCTTTGAGCTTTTGAGCGGCAAGGCCACGGCCGGGCTGCCGGAACAGGCGCGGCTGGCCATCATCCAGTGCATCGCCCGGGCCGCCGGGCCGCTCGGCATGGTGGGCGGGCAGTCCCTCGACATGCTCTATCAGGGCAGGGATGCGGGCTACGATGTGCTGCACAGCATCCACAAGAGCAAGACCGGGGCCCTGATCTGCGCGGCCATCGAGGCCGGGGCCATCGCCGCCGGGGCCAGTCGGGAACAGACCCGTGCCCTGCACGACTACGGCGCCCAGGTGGGGCTGGCCTTCCAGATTGTGGACGACCTGCTGGACCTGGAATCCACCATGGAGGAGCTGGGCAAGAGCGTGGGCAAGGACGTGGAAGCCGGCAAGCTCACCTTTCCAGCCATTTTCGGCGTGGAAACCTCACACATCATGGCCAGAGACGCTGTCGGCGCGGCCCAGAAGGCGCTCGCGGACTTCGATGAAAAGGCCGACCCCCTGCGCGCCCTGGCGCGCTACATCGTGGAGCGGAGGAAATAGTCGTGCTGCTGGTGGACAAGGAACCGCTGGTCCGGAAAAAACTGCTGGCCGGCATCGGCTCGCCCCAGGATCTGCGTGAGCTGGCGCTTGCCGATCTGGAAGACCTGGCCGAGGAACTCAGGGAAAGCATCATCGAAACGGTTGCCGAAACCGGCGGCCATCTGGCGCCGAGTCTGGGGGTGGTCGAACTGACCCTGGCCCTGCACTACGTCTTCGATACGCCAAAGGACAAACTCATCTGGGATGTGGGCCATCAGGCCTATGCCCACAAGCTGCTCACAGGCCGGCTCGCCCGCTTTCATACCCTGCGGCAATACGGGGGCATCTCCGGTTTTCCCAAACGGGTGGAGAGCGAATACGACACCATCGAAACCGGCCACAGCTCCACCTCCATTTCCTTTGGCGCCGGACTGGCCGCTGCGGACCGCATCCGGAAAAACAGGCGCAAGGTGGTGGCGGTCATCGGCGACGGCGCCATGACCGCGGGCATGGCCTTCGAGGCGCTGAACCATGCGGGCGGCATGGACGAAGACCTGATCGTCGTTTTGAACGACAATGAAATGTCCATCTCGGAAAACGTGGGCGCGCTCTCGAGCTTCATGAGCCGCCGCATGACCGGCAAAACCGTCCGCCGGCTGCGCGACCACGTGGAGGAGCGCCTGCTGGCCCTGTCCACCGTGGGCGAAAACATTCTGGCCCTGCTTCGGAAGAGCGAGGAGTGCACCAAGGCCTTTTTCACGCCGGGCATGCTCTTCGAAGCCCTGAAATTCAAGTACGTGGGGCCTATTTCCGGCCACCAGCTGGAAGATCTGATCCCCACGCTCACGAACGTGCGCGACCACAACCACGGGCCGGTGCTGGTGCACGTGATCACCACCAAGGGCAAGGGCTATGTGCATGCGGAGCGCCAGCCCGGCAGCTACCACGGCGTCGGCAGCTTCGACATCGCCAGCGGCAAACCCAGGGCACAGCCGGAGGCCGCGCCTTCCTACACCAAAATCTTTGGCCAGACCCTCTGCCGCATCGCCGAAACGAACCCATGCATCGTGGGCATCACCGCCGCCATGCCGGACGGCACCGGGCTCGCGCCCTTTGCTGCGGCCTTTCCCGAGCGGTTCTTCGATGTGGGCATTGCCGAGCAGCATGCCACCACCTTTGCCGCCGGGCTCGCACTGGCCGGCATGCGGCCCTGTCTGGCCGTGTATTCCTCCTTCATGCAACGGGCCATGGATCAGCTCATCCACGACGTCTGTCTGCCCAATCTGCCGGTGACCATTGCCCTGGACAGGAGCGGCGTGGTCGGCGAGGACGGTCCCACCCACCACGGCGTCTTTGATCTGGCCTGCCTGCGCCCCGTTCCGAATCTGACCCTGATGATGCCTGCGGACGAAAACGAGCTGCAGCACATGCTCTACACCGCGCTCAATCTGGGCAGCCCGGCGGTATTGCGCTATCCGCGCGGTGCAGGCTGCGGGGTGGCGCTGGATGCCGAACTGAAGGCCCTGCCCGTGGGCAGGGGCGAACTGCTCAGGGCAGGAAGCGATCTGCTGCTGCTGCCGGCCGGCAACCGGGTGCATCCGGCACTGGCGGCGGCGGACAGACTGGCCAGGGCGGGCATCCAGGCAGCGGTCATCAATCCCCGTTTTCTGAAGCCTTTGGATGAGGGGCTGATCTGCGCCTGGGCCCGGAAAACCGGCAGAGTGCTGACCGTTGAAGACGGCTGCATCGCCGGCGGCTTCGGCAGCGCCGTCATGCAGTGCCTGCAGCGGCATGGCCTGTATGTGCCGGTCAGAACCCTCGGCTATCAGGACGCCTTTATCGAGCAGGGGCCGCAGGCCACTCTCTGGCGCGAGGCCGGCATCGACAGCGGAGGAATAGAGCAGAGCGCCCTGGCCTTCTTGAAGCGTTGAAAGGACCAAAGCCCCTGAAAAAGGGGGCAGGGGCCAACAAAAAAAAGCGCTGCAAGAAAAACCGCATTTTTTGCTGGACAGACCTGTCCCGGGCGGCGCATATATAGGGTAGCTTTCGAGGATTACTGATTTTCTTTCGCAAACCAGCACCCAGGCCCCCATGTTGCCCGCATCCCTGTTCCGCTTCTCTCGTCCTGACGGCCGGCGTCGCAGCGGCCTTTGGCTTTTGACCCTGTTGCTGCTGGCCCTGGCCTTCACCGGCTGCGCCCGGCAGGAGCGGCCCCAGACCCGCAACAACGGCAGCGCAGGCTCGCTGTCCCCGCTCTATTCCCGCCTGCCCGAACGCAGTGAAGAACAGCGGCCGCTCCTTGCCCACTCCAGCACGCCGCAGAGCGAGCTGTCGATCGCGGTCGGTCAGAGCCAGTCCCTGCGCCTTCAGGGCGAATTCCAGAAATCGGGCCTGGCGCTGGGAGCGCCGATCTTCATCCGCATCTTCAAGGAAAGCCACGAGCTGGAACTCTGGGTCCAGCGTGGCGAACGCTACTATCTCTTCAGAAAGTACCCCATCGCCTATTTCTCGGGCGGACTGGGCCCCAAATTGGAAGAAGGCGACCAGCAGGCGCCCGAAGGCTTCTATGCGGTCAGCCCGCAGCACATGAATCCGTGGAGCAATTTTCACCTGGCCTTCAACGTGGGCTATCCCAATCAGTACGACCTGGAGCACAATGCCTCCGGCGGCCTGATCATGATTCACGGCAAGCGGGAATCCATCGGCTGCTTCGCCATGACCGACCGGATTATCGAAGAGATCTACACCATTGCCGACCGGGCGCTCAATGCCGGCCAGCCCGCCTTCCACCTGCATATCTTCCCTTTCCGCATGACGCCCGCCAACCTGCAGCGCCACGCCCATTCGCCCCACTTTGCCTTCTGGCGCAACATCCTGCACGGCTACACGCTCTTTGAACTGACCCACGTGCCGCCGCTGGTCACCGTGCAGAACCGGCATTATGCCTTTTCTCCGGGTCGTGCCGGCCGGAATGCCCTGGCGCCCCCTGCCAATATGGTGAGTATCGGCCACGATCTGCAGGTGCTTCCCTAAGCGGCCACTTTGCAAAAGAAAGTCTTGACAAGGCCGCCCGAATACAGCATATTGGCCGCCGCAGTGCCGAAGTGGCGGAATTGGTAGACGCGCTAGGTTCAGGGTCTAGTTGGGGTTCCCCAGTGGAAGTTCGAGTCTTCTCTTCGGCACCAATCTGATACGCTGCAGCCTCTGTCGCTGCTTGTACCCCGGAAAGCTTCTGTTTTTCGGGGTTTTTCCTTACCTGCCCGCTCTCGCCAGCGAGAGCCGCCTTTCATTTTCACCTGCCCCGGGGCAGCGCCTGTCTGTGCCTTTGCCCTGTCCAGTGACTGGAGTATATTTGCGTATCCTGCGCCGTGGAGCTTGGCGCAGAGCGCCTCATCCCAACAATCAAAGGAGTCCCATATGTCTCTGTTTCGTTTCAGCGCCCTGGCTGTGGCCTGCCTGCTCGCCGCAGCGCCCGTTTTCGCAGAAGAACTCAAAATGACCGACAAGCTGCACCGGCAGCTTATCGACACCGACCCGGCCTACAAGGCTGCCGACGCCCTGTTGGAGCGAAGCTGGCAGCTTGCGAAAAAACGGCTGCCAGCCGCCACCTTCAAAAGTCTGCTGGCAGAGCAGCGCAACTGGGTGAGCATGGGCCGCAACGCCAGCGCCAATGAGCTGGCCGCCTCCATGCCGGCGGCTGCCGCCTTCACCCAGGCCACCCTGAATCAGGCGGACGAAGTGGCCGAGCTGGTCTCAGCGCCTGTGCATCCGCGCATCACCGGCGAATACCTGAGTCCGGACGCCAAAAAACCGGTTGCCTTCAAGGTGCTGATGAATGCGGACGACCGGGCCGTCTCCATCCGCATGGATGTGGGCAGCGGGGACGAACTCGCCTCCTGCTGGTACAGGAGCGCTCCCAAACCGGGCCGTGGCTGGATCCTGATGCAGCGGGACGAGAACGACGAGCCCAGCCTGACCGCTTCCACCCCCTCCACTGGCGGCGGCAGCGACGGCTTCCGCATCCTCTTCACCCAGGGCGAGGCCCATATCGAAGCCGGAACGACGCAGAAACTCTGCGACAAGGCGCTGAGCTTTTCCGGCGACTATCCCCAGAAGTAGGGCCTGATTGCCGTGCAATCGAACGCTTCGCCCTGAAGCCGTTGCCGGATCAGGCAACGATAGGGGCCAATACTTGGCCCGGCAAACAGAAGCCCGGCGCCTACAGACAACAGGCCGGGCTTCGGGGTGAACACGCTTTCTGCATGCAGGCCCAGGCATCCGCACGAACACCGCGCCGCTCCCCAGGGGAGCGGCGCTCCGGGCAGCGGCGGATTTTTCAGCGCAGATGGGAGCAGGAGAGCTTGTGGCCCATTTTCAAGGCCTTCACCCGCAGGTAGCCCTCGTTCTCCGGGCAGGCCTGCATCTCGATCGGCACGCGCTCGACAATTTCTATGCCATAACCGGAAAGTCCCACCACCTTCTTGGGGTTGTTGGTCAACAGCCGCACCTGGTGGATGCCCAGATCCACCAGCATCTGGGCGCCGGTGCCGTAATCCCGCAGATCGGGCGCAAAGCCCAGCTTGACGTTGGCTTCCACCGTATCGTAGCCCTGATCCTGCAGGGCGTAGGCCCGGATCTTGTTGGCCAGGCCAATGCCCCGGCCCTCCTGGCGCATGTAGAGGAGCGCGCCCCGGCCGGCCTGCTCTATCTGCCGGAGTGCAGCGCCCAGTTGACCGCCGCAGTCGCAGCGCAAGGAGCCCAGCGCGTCACCGGTCAGGCATTCGCTGTGGATGCGGGTGAGGACAGGCTCCGGCCCGGCAAGCTCGCCCTTGATGAGGGCCAGATGCGTGCCTGTCTCGATGTCGCTCTCATAGGCAATGACCCTGAAATCGCCGAAGCGGGTCGGCAAATGGGCCTCGGCCACACGGCGCACGCTCACCTGCCCCCGGTCCAGCCGGTAGCGGATGATGTCCCTGACCGCGGCGATCTTCAGGCCATGTTCTTCGGCAAAAAGCTCCAGATCGACCATCCGGGCCATGCTGCCGTCGTCCTTCATGATCTCGCAGATGACCGCCGCCGGTTTCAGGCCGGCCAGCCTGGCCAGATCCACACTGCCCTCGGTCTGGCCGGTGCGGGAGAGCACGCCGCCGCCCCGGGCACGGAGCGGGAACACGTGTCCCGGTGTCACCAGATCTTCGGGCCTGGCCCCATCGGCCACGGCAGCCCGGATGGTGGCGGCGCGATCCGCCGCGGAAATGCCCGTGGTCACGCCCTCCCGCGCCTCGATCGAAATGGTGAAGTTGGTGCCGAAGCGCGAGCCGTTCCGCTGGGCCATGAGCGGCAGGCGGAGCTGATCGATCAGGGCCGGAGCCATGGGCAGGCAGATGAGGCCGCGGCCGTATTTTGCCATGAAGTTGATGGCCTCGGGGCTCACGAACTGGGCGGCCATGGTCAGATCGCCCTCGTTTTCCCGTTCCTCGTCGTCCACCAGAATGATCATCCTGCCCTGCCTGATGTCAGCCAGGGCCTCTTCCACGCTGCACAGTGCCATGATGCGTCCTTTCCGCCCACAGGGGCCTTGAATTTTTGGGGAACAAGCAAACCGAAATTTTTTCTGCAAAATAGAAAACCGCCCGGCTTCTGTCAACCGGCGGCAGGGCCCGGAACCCCACGCTTCCTCTTTACTGTTTTGGCCGGCAGGGATACTATGATGACCTTTCGCCAGGATGGTCCTTTGCCAACCAAGCCCCCAACGGACGTGAAAACATGATTGCCCCCGAACTCGTGGAAATTCTCGCCTGCCCGGCCTGCAAGGGCCCGGTCGAGGCGGACGAAGCACGGCAGGCCCTGGTCTGCCGGAGCTGCAAGCTGGCCTTTCCGCTGCATGCGCACGGCGGTGTCATGCTGCCGGTGCTGCTCGTGGAAGAGGCCCGGCCGCTGGACCTCAGGTCCGAAAATTAAGCCCAAAGGAGCCGATTATGCCGACCACCGAAAGCATTGCCGCAAAGATCACCCCCTTCATCGTTCCCGGCGACCATGCCCAGAGCCGCTACTTCGAGGCGATAAAGGCCCTGGTGGCCGGCCGCGATCAGGCTAAGGGCAGCGAACGCGCCGCCTGGCAGCAGGCCATTGACGAGGTGTACGCGCTCGTGGCCGACGAGATCAGAAACCGTGCGGGACAGCCCCTGAAGCCCGTGTCCTTCGGCACCTCCGGCTGGCGGGGACTGCTCGGCAAGGAACTCTTCGTCCGCTCCGTGGCCGTGGTCACGGCCGCCATCCTGAGCCTCTACAAAAAGGCCGAACAGGATGGGGAGCTGGCCGGCGCCCTGGGTGTGGCCAGTTTCGCCGAAATGCGGGAGCGGGGCTGTGTGCTGGGCTTTGACAACCGCTTTGGCGGGCCGATGCTGGCGCTGGCGGTGGCCAATGTGCTGGCCGCAAACGGCGTCCGGATCCTGTATGCGGGCGAAGCCACCACCGGCGCGCTCTCCGCCTCGGTCCTGGTCAGGCACGCGGCCTTCTCCATCAATCTCACCCCCAGCCACAACCCGCTGGAGTACGGCGGCTTCAAGTACAATGCCGCGGATGCCGGCCCGGCCGCGCCCATCCTGACCGAACACATCACCCGCACGGCGCGGGACTGCATGGGCCGGCAGAGCGTCCCCCTCCTGCCCCCGGACCTCGACCTGCAAAAGCCGCTGGACCAACTGCCCGACGTGAACCACGAGGACGCGCTGGCCAGTTGGCAGCGGCTCGTCCGCGAGGGCAAAAGGCGTCACGGTCTGGACTATGACCAGCTTGTGCAGGATTTTGCCGCGCGTGACGACATCTTTGTCTGCCTGGACCCGGTGCACGGCGCGTCCCGCGACATGCTGGCCGCTCTTTTGGGCAATCCGGACGCCGGTCATCTGAAAATCCTGCGGCACACGGCCGACCCGACCTTTGGCGGCATCGCGCCGGAGCCCTCCTCCGCCAACCTGCGGCCCGTCATGGCCGAACTGCAGGCGGCCGGACAGCCGCTCAGGCTGGGCGCCATCATCGATCCGGACGGCGACCGCATCCGCTTTACGGACGGCCATGTGGAAATTTCCATGAACCAGTTCGGCGCCATGGCCTACCACTACCTGCACGAGCACAAGGGCAAACGCGGCATGGCGGCCAAGACGGTTGCCACGAGCAATCTGGCCAACGCTTTGGCCGCGGGCTTTGGCGAAGAGCTTTTTGAACCCCGGGTCGGCTTCAAGGAATTCAAGCCGGTCATCGGCAGGGCGCTGGTCTGCTTCGAGGAATCCGACGGCATCACCGTCATTGGCCATACCCCGGAAAAGGACGCCTTCATCGGCCTGATGCTGGCCCTGGACATGACCCTGACCCTCAAGAAGCCCCTGGGCGCCTATCTCCATGAAATCGAGGAGAGGTACGGCTATTACTATCCGGCCAAGGACAGCGCGCTCGTCTCGCAGCAGGGCGAAACGCTGCTGGCGGCTTTAAACAAACTGGCCCGCTACGATGTGGGCGCCACGCTGGAGGTGGGCGGCAGAGCGCACACAGTCAAGCGGGTCATTGCCATCGATGGCCGCAAGCTGATTCTGGACGACGATTCCTGGATCATGATCCGGCCATCCGGCACGGAACCCAAGGTGCGTTTCTATGTGGAGGCGCGCAATCCGGAAGGTTGCGGCCAACTGGTCGAAACCGCCAAATCGCTCCTTGCCGAAACCGGCCTTCTGCCATAAGGTAGGGCCAACATCGGCAGGCCGGGATTTGCATCCGGCACTCCGGTCATGTTTACCCAAAACAAGGTGAAACCTTATGTGGGACTATACAGATGCGGTGAAAGAGCACTTCATCCACCCCAAAAACGTGGGTGAAATTGAAAATCCGGACGGCGTCGGCAACGTCGGCTCCATTTCCTGCGGCGACGCGCTCCGCCTGACCATCAAGGTGGACAGGGCGACGGAGGTGATCACGGACGCGAAATTCAAAACCTTTGGCTGCGCCTCGGCCATCGCCTCCTCCTCCATGCTGACCGAAATGATCATCGGGATGAAGCTGGAAGACGCGGAAAAGCTGAGCAACGACGACATCGCCCGCGCCCTGGGCGGTCTGCCCAAGGAAAAGATGCACTGCTCGGTCATGGGCCGGGAAGCGCTGGAAGCGGCCATTGCCGACTACCGGGGCGTGACCCTGCCTATGGCCCAGGGCCAGATCGTCTGCGAGTGCTTCGGCGTGACCGACCTTGAAATCATCCGCGCCATCCGGGAAAACGACCTGAAAAGCATCGAGGACATCACCCACTTCACCAAGGCCGGCGGCGGCTGCGGCCGGTGCCACGAGCGGCTGCAGGAGATTCTGGACCGGGAATTGCACAGCGAGGCGGCCAGGACCGCGCCCCCCAGGAGCAGGCGCATGACCTCGCTGGAAAAAATCAGGAAAATCGAAGCGGTCATCGAACAGGAGATCCGGCCCACCCTGAAGAGAGACCACGGCGACATTCAACTGATCGACGTGGACGGCGACAGGGTCACGGTGGCCCTGCGCGGCGCCTGTGTGGGCTGCCACGCCGCCTCTGCCACCCTGAAAGACTATGTGGAAAAGCGCCTGCGCGAGCAGGTGCTGGATACATTGGTCGTCGAGGAGGAGCGGGCATGAGCGGGCAGCTTATCTACATGGACAACAACGCCACCACCGCGGTCGCGCCCGAGGTGCTGGAGGCCATGCTGCCCTATCTGAAGGAGATGTACGGCAATCCGTCCTCCATGTACGATTTCGCAACCGGCCCGGCCGCGGCCCTCAAAAAGGCCCGGGAGCAGGCGGCGGCCCTGGTCGGCGCCCAGCCGGACGAGATCGTGTTCACCAGTTGCGGCACGGAAAGCGATTCCACGGCCATCTTTTCGGCCCTGCAGCGCCAGCCCGGCAAAACCCACATCATCACCACCCGGGTCGAGCACCCTGCGGTCAAGAATCTGTGTGCGAACCTCGAAAACCTGAGCGGCCGCAAATACCGCGTCACCGCCCTGCCGGTGGACCGGGAAGGCCTCCTGGACATGCAGCAGTACCAGGACAGCCTGACGGACGACACCGCCCTGGTCAGCGTGATGTGGGCCAACAACGAAACCGGCGTGCTCTTTCCGGTGGAAGAGATGGCGGTGATGGCCAGGGAGCGCGGCATTCTCTTCCATACCGACGCGGTCCAGGCCACCGGCAAGGTGCCCATGCGCCTGGACGATTCGGCCATCGACTTTCTCTCCTGCTCGGGCCACAAGCTGCATGCGCCCAAGGGCGTGGGCTTTCTCTTCGTCCGCAGGGGCGCGCCCTTCATGCCCTTTCTGAACGGCGGCCATCAGGAGCGCGGCCGCCGGGCAGGCACGGAAAACGTGGCCGCCATCGCGGCTCTGGGCAGGGCCTGCGAACTGGCGGCCCAAAACATGCCGGAAGAAACCAGGAAGGTGCGGGCGCTGCGGGACAGGCTGGAGAACGGCCTGCTGGCGCGGGTGCCGAAGGCCCTGCTGAACGGCCACAAGACCCGGCGTCTGCCCGGCACCTGCAATATCAGCTTCGAATATGTGGAAGGCGAGGCCATCCTGCTGCATCTGAACCGGCACCGCATCTGCGCCTCTTCGGGTTCGGCCTGCACCTCGGGCTCCCTGGAGCCCTCCCATGTGCTGCGCGCCATGGGCGTCCCTTTTACCGCGGCGCACGGCTCCATCCGCTTCAGCCTGTCCGGCTACAATACCGAGGCCGAGGTGGACAGGGTGCTGGAGGTCGTCCCCGGCATCATTGCCGAGTTGCGGGAACTTTCCCCCTTCTGGGCCGATCTGAACCGGTGATTCGGGGAAAGCCCTTCAGGGCCGCCCTGTGGGGCGGCCCTTTCTTTTTTGCAGGGTGAGACATGCGTATCCTTGATCCTTCCTTTACCATCCTGGACAATCTGGACCGGCAGAGCCTGGCGGCGCGCGTGGAGTACTGCGGCCGGGTCTGCTACAAGAGCGAGGCCAGCATCGATGCCCATTCGGCCGGGCCCTTTGTGCGCAGGATGCTCCAGCGCCAGCACAGCTCGGTCTTTGAAATGGCCATGCTCAGCCTGGACATCCGGCTGCGGGACGAGGCGCAACTGGCCGCCCTTTTTGCCCGCCAGCCCAGATTCCTGCAGATCAGCCTGCCAGGGCCGGACAAAACGCGGCTGCTGCTGACCGGCTCCATCCGCGCCCTCCGGGACTTTCTGCAGGGGGAACAGGACGCCCTGCGCGACGCGCTTGGCGCCTTTCTGCTGGCGCGGCATCCGCTGTTCTTCGCGGATGTGGTCCCGGCTGCGGCCCAGGCGGATGCGGACATCGAGATCCGCAAACTGCCGCTTGCCGCGGTGGAGGAGCTGCCCCCGGCGCTCCTGGCCGAGCACCGCTTTCTGGCCGTGCGTTTTGTGGTCAACCGGGCCGTGAGCCACGAGCTGGTGCGGCACCGGCGCTGCTCCTTTCTGCAGGAGAGTCAGCGCTACTGCCGCTACAACAGCGAGCGCTTCGGCGGCGAGGTGGCCTTTATCCGGCCGCTCTTCTTCCCGGAGGGCAGTCCCGAATTCCTGCTCTGGCAGGAGGCCATGGCCCACTGCGAGCGCATCTACCTCAAACTGCTGGCAAGCGCCTCCCCCCAGGCGGCACGTTCGGTCCTGCCCAACTCCTGCAAGACCGAGATCATCGTCTCCGCCAATCTGGGCCAGTGGCGGCACATGCTGGCCCTACGCACCTCGCAGGCCGCGGATCCCAGTATGCGCGAGGTCACAATACCCCTGGCCCGGGAGCTGGCGCGGCGCTACCCGACGCTCTTTACCGCAGCAGAACACCGGAGCCAGTAAAAGTCGGGTCATACCTTCAGCTTTCTCCTTCGAGCCGGCAGCTTTTCTGAACGCACCAAGGAGCGCCCAGTGAAACACAATATCGGTGTTTTTTGGAGTCAAACTGTCCAATTATCGGCAGATCAACTAAAAAATATAATAAATCCAGTAAATTACATATAGAGTGCCAAAAAGATGCCTTCTTTTTTGACCCCTATCCCCTTTTTATGTACAATATGCCCCATGCATGAAGACGATGCAGGGTCATTCCTTTTTTTCTCCACCGTGACGGCACCCCATGGCTAAACCGACAGAAATGCGCACCTCGACCAAGAGAACGGTCAAGGATCAGTCAGGCGCCAGCAAGCAGAAGATTGGCGAACTGCTGAGCAAGGCAGGCTATATCAACTCCCAGCAATTCGAGCAGGCCAAAACCCTGAGCCGCCGCAGCGGCATGCCCCTCAGCAGGATTCTTCTGGAGAACGGGGTCATCGAGGAAGATACCATCCCCAACTTTCTGAGCCGCATGCACAACTTCACCCCCATCGATCTGGGGAGTGAAGAGCCCAGCCAGGAGGCGCTGAAAAAGCTGCCCTTCGACATAGCCCGGGACTACCTGGCCTTCCCCATCAAGGTCTTTGCCAACGGCATGCAGATCACGATGGTGGAGCCTACCGACACCGCGGGCGTCGAGGAGCTGCAGGACAGGCTGCGCACCAACCTGCAGGTGGGGGTTTCGAGCTACCGCTCGGTCATCGATGCCTACAAAAAATATTACGGCATCAGCAATGAGGAGTATGAACACTTCTTCGGACTGGACGAGGAAGCGGGCCACGAGGACGCGCCCAGCATGCTGGAGGTGGACGACTTCGGCTCCCTGGTCGCCGATGCGGCCGAGGAATTCGAGATCGGCCCGGACGAGGCGGCCGAGAGCAGCATAGCCGAGCAGTTTTCGGCCACCGACGCGCCCATCATCAAGCTGGTCAACGGCATTCTGGTGCAGGCCGTGCAGAGCGGGGTGAGCGACATTCATATCGAGCCCTTCGAAAAGACCATGCAGGTGCGCTACCGCAAGGACGGTTCGCTCTACAAGTCCATGAACCTGCCGCTCAACATCAAAAACGCCCTGGCCGCGCGCCTGAAGATCCTGGCCGGGCTGAACATCACCGAACGCCGCGTGCCGCAGGATGGCCGCATCCAGATCCGTGTGGGCCGCAACAAGGCGGTGGATTTTCGTGTTTCCACCCTGCCGCTCCTGCACGGCGAAGGCATTGTGCTCCGTATCCTGGACAAGGGCTCGCTGAACGTTGACCTGACCCAACTGGGCTTCACTCCGGACACCTTTGCCTCCCTGAAGCGCTGTCTCAAGCGGCCCCAGGGGCTGCTGCTGGTCACCGGGCCGACCGGTTCCGGCAAGACCGTCACCCTGTATTCGGCCCTCAACTCCCTCAACACCGAGGACATCAAGATTCTGACCGCGGAAGACCCGGTGGAGTTCAACTTCAAGGGCATCAACCAGGTCAACGTCAACACCGAAGTGGGCATGACCTTTGCCGCGGCCATGAAGGCCTTTCTCCGGCAGGACCCGGACATCATCATGGTGGGCGAGATCCGCGACATCGAAACCGCGGAAATCGCCATGAAGGCGGCCATGACCGGCCATCTGGTCTTCTCCACCCTGCACACCAACGACGCGCCGGCCACGGTCAGCCGTATGGTGGACATCGGCGTGCCCGCCTATATTCTGGCCTCCTCCCTCACCATGGTGCTGGCCCAGCGCCTGGGCCGGCGGCTCTGCAAGTACTGCAAGACGCCCGCCGTCTATGACGACGAGACCCTGCTCGCCGCCGGCTTCAAGGAAAGCGAGCTGCGGGATCTCCAGTTGTACAAGGCCAAGGGCTGCCCCAAGTGCAACGGCCGCGGCTACAAGGGCCGGGTCGGCTTCTTCGAGCTGATGGAGGTGACCCAGGATGTGGCGGCAGCCATTCAGGCGCAGGTTTCCGAGGAGCAACTGCGCAAGGTGGCTGCCCAGGCCGGCATGTACACCCTGCGCGAGGCGGCCCTGCAAAAAGCCCGGGAGGGCATCACCAGCCTGGAAGAGGTGCTCAAGCGCACCGTGGCCCACGAGGAGACCCTGCCGCCCTATCTGGTCAATCCGGACACCGAAGAGTACAAGGACGGGGACATCATCATCCAGGAAGGCAACAATGATACCGACTTTTTCCGCCTGATCCGGGGCAAGCTCTCCGTGCTCCGCTCCAATAAAAAGATTGCGGCCATCACCGAACCCGGCGAGTACTTCGGGGAAATGGCGGCCATTCTGGAACAGCCGCGCACCGCGACCGTGCGCTCCATGGGCCGCTGCAGCGTCAAGCGCTTCCCCGGCAACAAGCTCTGGGAAATTATCGAAAAATACCCGGACATTGCCAAGCCGCTCTTCCGCAGCCTGAGCGACCGCATCAACAAGACCGACAAGCTGATGGTGCAGATCGCGGACGCCCAGATTGCGGCCAGCCGCGGCGCGGCGGCCGCGCCCGCACCCGGGATGGCCCATCCCGGCCCGGCCATGCCGACCCAGATGCCCCATCCCGGCGCGCCCCAAGCATGAACCAGATTTCGGCATACATTATCGCCTACAATATCGCGGACAAAATCGAGGCCGCGATCAACTCGGTTCTGTGGGCGGATGAGATTGTGGTGGTGGACTCCCACAGCGAAGACGGCACCACGGAAATCGCCGGGCGCCTGGGGGCCCGGATCGTCCAGGTGACCTTCACCAGCTTTGGCGACCTGCGCAACCAGGCCATGGCCGCCTGCACGCACGACTGGATCTTTTCCCTGGATTCGGACGAGCGCTGCACGCCGGCGGCCCGGGATGAAATCCTGGCCTGCCTGGAAAACCCGCAGGCCGACGCCTACTATGTGCCCCGCCGGAATTTTTTCATGGGCCGCTGGATCTGCCACAGCGGCTACTATCCGGATTACCGCCAGCCCCAGCTCTTCAGAAAGGGCGCTCTGGTGTTCAAGGACGGCGATCCGGTGCACGAGGAGTTCCGCATTGTCAGCCCAAAGCCGGTGGGCTACCTCAAAGAGGCCATCTGGCAACTGCCCTTTGCCGATCTGGCCGAGCTGATGCGCAAGGCCGACCGCTACTCTTCCCTTGGCGCCAGAAAGCTCGACATGAACGGCCAACACGGCTCCATGGGCCGGGCATTCGGCCATGCCCTCTGGGCCTTTCTGCACATGTACCTCATGAAACGCGGCTTCCTGGACGGCTGGCCGGGCTTCATGATTGCCTTCAGCAGTTTTGAAAGCACCCTGTTCAAGTATGCCAAGCTCTATGAAATGCAGGCGAAACGGCAGGGGCAGTGGGAGCCGCCCCCTTCCCCACCCCTGCGCAGATCCTGAATCGGGCGGAAAGGGCCGGCGTCGCTGCCGGCCCTTTTTTTGTCCGATTGCACTTCCCGCCCGCTGCCAGGCGTGAAATGTCACCGCGGACAGGTGCCGCAGCTTCACATTGTCATTGCAATCCTGGGGGCGAAAGATGATAATGCGGATAAAAATTCACTTTGTTTTCCACTGCGCCGGGCCTGAGGAAAAAGCGGCGCCGTTACGACAATTTACGCAGATGTGCAGGAGAAATGCCCATGAGCGCCCAGCAAAAATCCCCTCGTCGTTCCACCCTTGCGGGCAAACGCCCGAGTCTGTTGATGGCCCTGGAACCCCGTATGCTCTACGACGGTGCAGGAGCGGAAGTGGTGGCCGATGCCGCAGCGGCAGAGGCTCTGGTGCCCCAGGACAGTAGCGCGGCCCAGGAGACGGCAAGTCCGGAAAACGGTGCGGCAAGCCAGCCCGCGGCCGAGCCTGCCGAGGCGGGCGCCCAGGAGACGGCGGCAGGCGAGGGGCAAGGCAGCAGTGACGACGCTGCCGCCGCGCCTGCGGTGAGCGGTCAGGAGGAGGCGGGAAGCGCTGCCGGGACTTCGCCCGCCGCTGCGACAAACGGAAACTCCGCTGCGAACACGACGGCCGCCTCTCATGATGCCGGCGCCGCACCGCCGGATGCCGAGGACGAGGAAACAGCCGCGGCAGCCACGGAGGCAACAGCCACCGGCAGCGCCGACCATGATGATCGGAGCGGCACCGAGGCGGACACGGCAGAGCCTCTGGCCGGGCTGGAGGGTCAGAGCATCCGCCAGGTGGTCTTTGTGGACAGCGCGGTGCGCGATCACCAGACTTTGGTTGATGGCATCAGCGGCGGCAGCGAGGCCGGGCCTGCCGGCACGGTGGGCACGAGCGGCTACAGCCTTTCCGGCAGCACGCTGGTGGTCACCCTGGGGGAAAAACCCCTGGACGACATGCATGCTGTGCTGGAGCACTGCCATGATCTGGATGCCGTGCACCTGGTTTCCCACGGCAGCGAGGGCGAACTCATGCTGGGCGGCAACCGCATCAACGCGGGCAATCTGGGCGAGCATGCGGGGCTCTTCGAGCGTCTGGGCAAATCCCTGAGCGCGGACGGCGATCTGCTGCTCTACGGCTGCAAGGTGGGCAGGGACGGTGCGGGTCAGGCCTTTATCGACCAGGTGGCGGCGCTTTCCGGTGCGGATGTGAACGCCTCGACGGATGATACCGGCAACGCCTCTTCCGGCGGCAACTGGAATCTGGAGGTGGCCACCGGGCCCATCGAGACCGCCGCCCTGCTCAACGAACAGAATGTGGGCAACTGGCAGGGCACCCTGGCACAGGTAACGATCGGGGGCCAGGACCTGCTGCGCCACATGACCTACAACGGGACCGGCGGTAATACGGCAGCGGCCGTCGACACCGATACCTTCCGTCTGACCCGGGCTGAAAAGCACACGAGCGGCTCGGCGATGTCCAATATCCTCATCGACCTGACAAAGGACTTTACCCTGGAATTCAAGGCCTGTTTCAGTGCCGAAGGCCAGTCCAACGACGCGGGCGCAGACGGCATCGCCTTTGTGCTGCACAAGGATCCCAGGGGCCTCCATGCCACCGGCAGCACCGGGAAAGGCATCGGTGCTCAGGGCATCGAAAAGGGTCTTGCCGTGGAGTTCGACACCTACTGGAACCAGGGCGAAGACGAGAATGGCTACAGAGATCACACCTCGGTGTGGGACACCGACGAGAGCGATCCGGCCACAAAATATCTGAATGTCCAATCAGGCGGCTCTTCCTCCCATATCCAGATACTGCCCAAGGAGCTGGAGGACGGCCAGTGGCATGCGGTCAGCATGTCCTGGAACGCGGACAGCAAAATGCTGAGCTACACGATAGACGGGAAGACGATGAGCGTGCGGGTCGACCCGAGGGCCTACTTCGGCGGCACGGAGGTCTACTTCGGCTTCACCGCATCCACCGGAGGCTCAGTCAATGAGCACAGCGTGCAACTGGTGAGCCTGAAGGGTACCCTGGTCAACAAGGAGCCGGTGGCGCACGCCGATACGGTCACCGCCCAGGCAGGCAAAACGGTTCAGGTGGATGTCGTGCAAAACGATACGGACGCCGATCCCGGCGATCAGGCCGCCCTGCATGTAACCGCCATCTACGACGAGCGGGACAGCGCCACAGCGATCCCGATCAACCCCGGCCAGACGATCACCCTGTCTTCCGGTACCAGGGTGACTCTGGAACATGACGGCAAACTGTCTGTCGTCATGGCCCAGGGGACAAACGACCAGGAGGCCTTCTACTACACGGTCAGCGATGACAAGGGCGGCTTCAGCAAGGCGGCGGTGCATCTGCAGCGGGACAGCGACGGCGACGGCGTGGCCAATGTGGAGGATATCGACGACGACAACGACGGCATCCTGGATGCCAACGAGGGGCACAAATGTGTGGTGAAAGAATCCTTCGAGACGCCGAAGAGCCAGAATGTACACAACAACTGGTACCCCGGAGGAACAAGCCTGAACGGTTTTGAGACCGATGGGGCAGGCTTCAACGTCATCGCGGTCGGCGACGGCAGCCCGGGAGAAACCCTGCATTACAATTATTCAGGCCCGGACGTGGCCCAGGACGGCCTGCAGTATCTGGATCTCGGTGGTACCGGCACCCTATCCAAAACCTTTACCCTGAGCGAACAGAGTCTGGTGGACGTGTCCGGCTGGTTCTCGCGCCGAGAACTTGCTTCCGGCACCGTCAAGATCGACATTCTCGACAGCAGCAACAATGTCGTCTTTTCCACGACAAGCGTGGATCTGGCCGGGGCCAGCCGGAACACCTGGTATCTCTCCCAGGCCTACGGCCAATCGCTTGCCGCCGGCACCTACACCCTGCGAATACAGCTCCCCAATAACCTGAACGTGGACAATATCCGCGTGTGCGCTTCCCGTGACAGCGACGGCGACGGCAAGGCCGACCGCCTGGACATCGACTCGGACAACGACGGCATCACCGACAATGTCGAGGCCCAGGCGACCAGGGGATACAAGCCGCCATCCGGACATGATGTGGATCGTGACGGTCTGGACGACGCCTACGACGCGAATCTCGGCGGTGCTGCCGCCTCCCAGGGCTTGACGCCGGTGGATACGGACAGCGACGGCACGGCGGATGTGCTGGATGCGGATTCGGATAACGACGGTATTGCCGACATTGCCGAGCGGGCTGACGGCCAGCCCACCACGCTGACCTCTCCTGCGGATACGGATGGGGACGGTCTGCTCGATATTTTCGAGGCTGGCAATGTGCATGACGGCTTTGACGTCAACGATAAAAACTGGGATAGCGGCCAGTTCAACCTGGGGCGCGTGCCCGCCCTGAACCCCGATGGCTCCAACGCCGTCCCCCTGACGGATGGTCAGAGTTATTCCCGTGACCTGCTCTTCCGCGATGTCAACGATCCGCCGGTGGCGGTGGACGATATCGTCACAACCCCGGAGGACACGCCGCTCAACGGCAATGTGCTGAACAACGACAGCGATCCCGACGGCGACACGCCCCTGATCGTGGGCAGTGCAAGCATCGATACGAATGGCGACGGCACTCCTGATTCTTTGAACTTGGGGACACCCACCACGCTGACCAACAATGCGGGAGTGACGATCGGCACCCTGCTCCTGCGGGCCAATGGCAGCTACACCTTCACCCCGGCTCTGAACTACAGTGGCCCGGTACCGGAGCTGAGCTATACGGTAAAGGATCCGGGTGGCAAGACAGCCACAGCGAAGCTTAAAATCGCCATCACGCCGGTCAACGATCCGCCGGTGGCGAATCCCGATACGGCCACGACTCCGGAGGATACGCCGATCAACAACATCAATGTGCTGGGCAATGACAGCGATCCGGACGGCGATCCCCTGAGCGTGACCAGTGCCACGGTCGATCCTGCCAAGGGCACGGTGGGCGTGAACCCGGACGGGACCCTGAACTTTGTCCCGACCCCTGGCTTCACCGGCACGGCCATCATCACCTACACCATCTCCGATGGGCACGGCGGTACCGCCACCTCCACGGTGACCGTGAGTGTGCAGCCGCCACACGGCGGGACGCACAGGCCAAGCCCTGCGCATCCCCACGTGCCTTCTGCGCCGTCTGCACCTGCCCCACGGCCGCCCTTTGGTTCCACCGGCCTGCACATCCTGTACGGCAGCCCGGCCAGCCATGGCCTGGGCGCCGGCCCCTGGTCGGGCGGACAGACGGCTGCAGGGCCTGAGGCCGCTTTTGCCGGAACAGGGGCAGAGGGCACGGAAACGCCCCGCATGCTTGGTCTGGACACGGGTCTCGATTTCGACCACAATGGGGATCAGCTCGTGGGCACGGAGATCAGCCAGTACATCCACGACACCGTCAACCACACCTGGGAGCGGGTTGAGCGCTGGTACGGCACGGGTACGCCCGGCGCCGAACTGCTCCGCTATGACGCCCTGGGTGGGGCCCAGGATCCCTTCAACGGCTTCCACAGCCCGATCGAGAGCAGGATGCTGGAGGATCTGGGCCGTCTGCTGGACAATGTGGTGAGCGGCTCGGCCCTGAGCGGCGACGGGGCGAGCGGGCTGCTGCCTGTTTTTGCCGAGTCCCGCACCCTGCAGAACCAGCTCAGCCGGGCTGATATCATGGGTCGGGAAGTGGATCGTTTGAGTCGAATCATGGATGGCGGGCACTGATGCGTCCATCCTCGGAGAATCAGAGAGACAGACAAGGAGACAAGATGAATGCAACGATGAAACGAACAGGCGTGACTCTGGGCATGGCGGTGCTTCTGCTGTCCGGCTGCGGCACGAAGAACCCGAAGCCGGACCTGGACCTGCGCCAGGAGCGGAGCGCGGCCTTCCACGAACGGATGGGCGCGGATGCGGCGATGGAGCCGATCCATGGGGAATTGACCCTGCCCCTGGCCATTGCGCGGGCGATCAAGTACAACCTGGATCACCGGGTGAAGCTGATGGAAAGCGCGGTGGCCCGGGAGCAGCTGACTCTGGCCCGGATGTCGTATCTGCCCACGGTGGTGGCCTCGGCGGGCTATTCCTCCCGCAGCAACGAGGCGGGTGCGGTGAGCCGTTCGCTGCTGACAGGCGACATCAGCCTGGAGTACTCGACCTCGCAGGAGAAGGACCACACCCTGAGCACGCTCAGGGCCTCCTGGGACATGATCGATTTTGGCCTGACCTATTTCACGGTGAGCCAGAAGACAGAGGAGATCGGCATAGCCGAGGAACAGCGGCGCAAGGTGGTGCAGAACATCATCCAGGATGTGCAGGAGGCCTACTGGCGGGCCTACATCGCCCAGGAGCTGCTGGCCGAAGTGGATGCCCTGGCTGCCGAGAGCGAGAAGGCACTGGTGCACTTCAAGGGTCTGGCCCACAAGGGCAAGGTGGATCCGAAGGAGGGCCTGAACCAGCAGCGGGAGTTGTTGCAGATCCGCTACAACATGCGGGGCCTGCAGGAGCAACTGGCCCAGGGCCGGATTCATCTGAACGCGCTTTTGAACCTGCCGCCGAACAGCCAGTATCATCTGCAGGCGGTGGTGCGGGAGTCGCTGCCGGTGATTGCGGCGAATGCGGACAAGCTGGAGGGCATGGCCCTGGCCATGCGTCCGGAGCTGCGCATGGAGGACAGCAAGCTCAAGATCAGTCAGGCCGAGGTGAAGAAGTCGATTTTGGAGATGCTGCCCCATGCGGAACTCTGGGGGCAGTTGAACAACGACACCAACCGGTACCTGTACAACGAGAGCTGGGGCGAGGTCGGCGCCCAGTTGAGCTGGAACCTGCTGGGGGCTGCCCAGGGTCTGGGCCGGCACGGGGTCTACAAGGCCGAGACCGAGCTGGCCGAGGCCCGGCATCAGGCCCTGTCCATGGCGGTGCTGGCGCAGGTGCATCTGGCGGTGAACCGCTACGGCATTGCCCTGAAGAAGTATGAAGACGCCTCGGAACTCGAAGAGGTGAGCGGGAATCTGGCCGCCATGCTGCAACGGGACAAGAAGCGCGAGGGCACGGCAGGTTATGGTCGCATCCGGGCCAACCTGCAGGCCACGGCGACGAAGATGGAGAGCATGCTGGCCTATGCGGAGGTACAGAACGCGCTGATGCGGGTCTACAACAGCCTGGGCGTGGATCCGATGGAGGAGATGACGGACGAGGCCGGTGTTGCCGAGCTTGCCGGCCGGATCGAGCGGCACCTGCAGAAGGTCAACGAAAGCCTGGTGCAGTGAGCTGAGCGAACAGCGTCTGCCTGCACGGAGGGAGCGGCTCTGCCGCTCCCTTTTTTTGTGGCAAAGGCCGAGCCGGGCAGACAGACAAGGGTTGAGCCACACCTGCTGCCGGCCTTTGAGTATTTTCCACGCTGCCCTGTATGCAAGTCTGCCTCGGCCCACGCTCACATTGTCATTGCAACACGAAGGGAAAAAAAGATAATTAAGGCAAGCAATGAAAAGGCGAAAGCGCAGCGGAATGAATACAGCGGAGCCCACACGCTTGGAGGATGCAAGTGGCGAAGGCCCCTCATGGCAGATGCCAAGCTGGGCATGAAGGCTGGCCTCGCCCGATTTTCAATGAGGTGGACAATGGTTGAAGCGGTTGACGTCGCAGCATATATCTTGACTCTGACCGGCCCGGTCACCACGATGAAGCTTCAGAAGCTGGTATTCTACACACAGGCCCGGTTTCTCGTCAAAAATGGCAAACCCCTGTTCAGGAACCGCATAGAGGCGTGGATCAACGGGCCGGTGGTGCCCGACCTGTTTCATCGGCACACGGGGATGTTCATGATAGGACCAGGACAGCTTGCGGCAAGCGCCGGGCTTTCGGACAGGGCCAGGGAGGCGGCGAGTGCGGTCGTCCGTGTGTTGGGGCCATTTTCCGGCGAACAGCTCAGACAGCTCAGCCACAACGAGAAGCCCTGGCAGGATGCACGCCATGGACGCGAACCGGAGGACAGGAGCGACCAGGAAATAAGCATTGAGGCGATGCGTACCTTTTACTCCAGCCCTGAATGCGCAAATCCCGCACTCAGGTGAACGAGGGCAAGGCCCCTTCCAAAAAGCAGATCAGGAGGGCCGGTGATTTGCTTGCCGGCCGCAAGGCTGGAGCAATGGCACCTGCGGACAAAACAGAGGCCTTGGCCATCCTGGGGTATTGGCGTGCGGTCCATATGGCTCCCCTGCACAAGACACTGGATCTGCTTGAATCAGTATGTGGCAGGGACGAATCAACCATTCTGGTCAGCCGATTGAAGAGGCTGGAATCCATCATTGACAAACTGAGGCGCTCTGGCCATCGATCTGATCTGAGTCAGATGCAGGACCTGGCCGGCTGCCGCCTGATCGTGCCGCATGATGACGATGTTCGCCGCATGGCCAACGAAATTGGGGCGGCCGGAGTTTCCATCAGGAAGGACTACCTGACTGTCCCACAAGACTCTGGTTACCGGGGCATGCATCTCATTTGCCGTCATGATGCGGCAGGCTATCAGGGGCTGCGTGTTGAAATCCAGATACGGTCGCGTCTTCAACACGCCTGGGCAACAGGAGTTGAAACCTATGATCTGATTGCCCGGGGCAACCTGAAGGCAGGCGAAGGCAAGGCGGAGGAGAGGCGATATTTTCAAATTCTCTCTGCCCTGATGAACTCCGGGCTTGAAGATGAAAGGACTTTAAGGGAAGAATTACAGGCAATTGACAGGCAATTAAATATTTATCATCGCCTGCGCGCGGCTGAGAATTCGATGTTTATCCAGGACAGCGATAAGCAGATTTGCCGCGCTGGAAGCTGTCTGCTCACCGTGAACACAGAGGAGCAAACCATCAACCTTGAGGTCTATTCAGCGCAAGAGGAGGCCGCTGCGGCGGACAAGTACACCGAGCTTGAAAGCCCAGGACAGGTGGGGCGCATTTACCTCCTGGCCCGCGCCGCCTCCCGGGAGCACCTGGAAATTGCCTTCCCTAATTACTTTTCGGGAATCAGGGAGTTCATGGCCCAACTTAAAGGGCTTTTGCAGTGAATCTGGCCGCAAGGCGCTGCCATTCCGCTCCTTGCCCCCAACGCCTGAGCGCAACCAAGCCGGACAGCCTCCTGGTAGAGAAAACTGCCGCCTGACGGGGGCCGAGCCGGGCAGACGAAGATGGTGGTGCAACGGGCCCGCTTTTGGTACAATCCTGCGCACAGGCGGGGCGTCTTCCCGGCCTGCGACATCATGGTCGCGGGCATGATCGGGCCAGGGCGCTCTCCGTTTTCTCTTCTTCCCTGACGATGTGAGGAAAACCCATGCATCTCATGAAAATTTGTGCTGCCGCCCTCCTTGTCTGCTGTCTTGGCGGCTGCGCCACGGAAAGCTCCAGGGTCGTGCCGACAGAAAAGGTCAAGGCCTATGACCGCCCCTACAGCGGCACCAGGACTTCTATTTCCGTGGGCAAATTCGACAATAAATCCAGCTACATGAACGGCGTGTTTTCAAACGGGGACAACCGCCTTGGCAGTCAGGCCAAGACGATCCTGCTCAGATGCCTGCAGCAGTCGGGCAGGTTTACGGTGCTCGACCGGGAGAACATGAGCGAAATCAGGCAGGAAGCCGGGCTGGCCAGGACCAGGCAGGAGATCCGGGGGGCCCGCTACGTCATCACCGGGGATGTCACCGCCTTTGGCCGGAAAAATATCGGCGACCGGCAGCTCTTCGGCATCCTTGGCCGGGGCAAGGAGCAGATCGCCTATGCCAAGGTGGATCTCAATGTGGTGCGGGTCAGCGACTCGGCTGTGGTGTATTCCGCGCAGGGGGCTGGAGAGTATGCCCTGTCGCACCGTGAAATCATCGGCTTCGGGGGTACGGCCGGCTACGATGCCACCCTGAACGGCAAGGTGCTGGATCTGGCCATCCGCGAGGCGGTCGACAACTTGGTGCAGGGGATCGACAATGGCGCCTGGACGCCTGCCGAATAAGCGGCCGCTCCTGGCCCTGCTGCTTCTGTTCCTGCCGCTTGCCGCCTGCACGCCAAGACACTTGCTCTACCAGTGGGGGCCCTATCAGCCCATCTCCTATCAACTGATGCAGCAGGATCCCATCACCTTGCAGGAGCAGATCCATGCCATGGAGGAGCACAGCCGGCAGGTGGACAGCGCCGGCGGCAAAGTGCCGCCGGGCTATCATGCCCAGCTTGGCCTGCTCTATGCCCACACCGGGAATATGGAGCGGATGCGTGCGGAATTCATGCGGGAAAAGGAGCTGTTCCCGGAGTCCGCGGTCTATATGGACTTTTTGCTGGCCGAGAAAAACAAGCCGGAGCGGCAGAGTGAAAAATAAATCTTTCCTGTACGTCCTGCTGATGGCGCAGACCCTGCTCTTTTCGGCCTGCGCCACGCGCGAGCCCGCCGATTACACCGCCTTTGCCCAGGCCAGGCCAAGGTCGATTCTGGTGCTTCCGCCCATCAACCACAGCACTGAAATCCAGGCAGGCAACAGTCTGCTTTCCTGGAGTTCCATCTCCCTTGCGGAAAAGGGCTACTATGTGATACCGGTGGCGCTCAGCAACGAGACCTTTCGGCAAAACGGCATCACCGAGCCGGAAGAGGCCCATGCCCTCCCCCTGGAGCGGCTGCGGAAAATATTTGGCGCGGATGCGGTGATGTACATCACGGTGGAACAGTTCGGCACCAGCTTCATGGTGCTGACCAGCCTGACCCAGGTGCGGGCCAAAGCCCGCCTGGTCGATGCCAGGAGCGGTACGGAGCTGTGGCACGGCGAGGCGGAGAGGCACAGCAACAGCCAGGGCGCCAATCAGGGACTTGTGGGCATGCTGGTCAGCGCGGTCGTTGATCAGATCATCAATACCAGCACAGACCGGGCCCATACCCAGATAGCCCCGATTGTTTCCGGCCAGCTCTTCTGTGCAGACAAATACGGGCTCTACCCCGGCCCCTACGCGCCGACTCCGGAAAAGCAGGCAGGCGCGGGGAAATAGGAACGGGCGCCAGCCGCGGCTGCAGGCGCGGCCCAGGGGATGGGGCGGACAGCGAGGCCGGCATGGGCATCAGCCAAAACGGGCGCGGCGTCCTCCCGGCATCCGCCTGCACGCACGGGGAGCGGCTCTGCCGCTCCCTTTTTTGTGGCAAGCGGCCTGCGGGCTGGCGAAAATCCGGCAGCCACTCTATAATGGCGGCACAGTATACAGTGCCCGCGTTGCAAAAGGGCGGGCGAATGCTCTCATCATCCTGGTGAAAGACATGCACATTGCCCAGAAGTTCCGGCGCCGCCAGCTCCTCCCGGCGCTGATCTGTTTCCTGCTTGCCGCCCCAGTCCCGCTGAAAGCCGAAGTGAGCGCAGGCCTTCAGGAACAAAGCCCAGGCGCAGATGCCGGCAGCGGGATCGCCGCCCCGGGCACGCAGTCCGGCCTGGACGGGATGCAGCCCCTGCCCGGGCCGGGCGCGACAGGCCCGGTTCAGGCTGCCGCTGCCCAGAAGATGCGCGTGCTGGTGGTGGCCAACAGGGAGGCCACCATTGCCGGCCGCCTGTACGGCACCATCAGCCAGATTCATGTCAGGGAAAGCGAGCGCTTCAAGACCGGGCAGACCCTGGTCAGCTTCGACTGCAGGGAGCTGGCCGCGGAAAAGGCGGTGGCCCAGGCCGAACTCCGGCTGCACAGCACCACCAACAAAGCCAACGCCGAACTCTATGCCGAAAAGGTGATCGGCTCCCTGGAAAAGGATCTGTCCCAGGCCAAAGTGGCGGAGGCCAATGCCAAGATCAAGGCGGTCAACGCCAAAATGGCCAACTGCAGCATCACCGCGCCCTTCGACGGTCAGGTCGTGGAGCTGAAGGCCAAGGCCCACGAGACCCTGCAACCCGGCATGCCCATCATGCTGATTCAGAATTCCCATGATCTGGAGGCCCATGTGCACGTGCCCTCCGCCTGGATGGTCTGGCTCAAACCGGGAGCACGCTTCAGGGCCCATATCGAGGAAAGCGGGACCGCCTACGAGGCCCGGGTGACTGCCCTGGGCGCACGGGTGGATCCGGTCAGCCGCACGGTGAAGATCTACGCGGAGATTCCAGGCGATCATCCGGAGCTGCTCCCCGGCATGAGCGGTTACGCGGAGTTCGACCGGCAATGAGCCAGGGGCCGGACAGAGCGCAGGCCAGACCGCCCGCGCAGGAGGACGGCGCGGCCAAGTCCGCGGGCCCTGCGGAAGGGCTGGTCCGTCTGATCGCCCTGGAGCGTCAGGCCCGCCGCTGTGAAAGCCGGCAGGAGCTGGCCTTCACCATGGTGAACTGGACGCATCGCCTCATTCCCTACTACCAGGCCCTGTTTTTTCGCAGGGGCGGCGGGGGCAATGGGGCCAGCCCCGTGCTGGAGGCGGTGTCCGCCGTGGCCACGGTGGACGGCAACACGCCCTTTGCCCTGTGGGCAAGAGACTTCTGCCGGAGCATCCTGCAAAGGTATCCGGAGGTGAAACTGCAGCAGATCGATCCCGGGCGGCTGGACAAGGCCACCGTTGCGGGCTGGCAGCAGTGGTGGCCGGCGCAGGTGCTGCTCTGCCCGCTCAGGGGGCGGAATCAGGCCCTGCTGGGGCTGCTCCTGCTGGCGAGAGAAGAGCCCTTTCTGCCGCAGGAACTCTCCCTGCTGGAGGTGCTGAGCGACGCCTACGGCCATGCCCTGGCCGCCTTCCAGAGCGAGGCCAGGCGAGGTTTGCCGGCCCTGTCCACAAAAAAACGGCGGACTGTCGGCCTGACGGTGGCCGCCACCCTGCTGGCCCTGCTCCTGCTTGTTCGCATTCCGGAAAGCGTGCTGGCTCCGGCGGAAATCGTGCCCAGGGACCCCCTGATCGTCAGCTCTCCGGTCAGGGGCCAGATCCGGGACATCGACGTGCAGCCCTACCAGATGGTGCGGCGGGGGCAGTTGCTCTTTCATCTGGACGACACGGAAATGGTCAACCAGTTGGCCCTGGCGCAGAAGAACCTGCAGGTGGTGCAGGCGGAATACCTGCGCGCCGAACAGAAGGCCTTTTCCGATCCGCTCAGCAAGGCGGATCTCGAAGTGCTGCGGGTGCAGGCCGAGGAGAAGGCCCTGATCGTCGATTACACCCGGCAGGAACTGGAGCGGCAGAAGATCAGCGCGGCCCAGGACGGGATGGCGCTGTTCAGCGACCGTAACGACTGGATCGGCCGCCCGGTGGCCATCGGCGAAAAGGTGATGACCCTGGCCGACCCGACCAGGGCGGAAATCCGGATCATGATGCCGGTGGACGACGCCATCGCCCTGGAACCGGGCGCTGCGGTCAGGCTCTTTCTGCGCACCGACCCGCTCAACCCTGTGGCCGCCACCATCAGCCGCACCAGTTTCAAGGCCGAGGAGCAGCCGGGCGGCGGTCTGAGCTTTGTGCTGAAGGCCACCTTCGACGGGCCGGAACAGGAGCGGCGCATCGGCCTGCAGGGCACGGCCAAGGTCTACGGCGGCAGGGTCTCGCTGTTCTACTACATTTTCCGCAAGCCGCTCTCGGTCATCCGGCGTGAGGTGGGACTCTGATGACCGGGCTGGCGGTGCAACAGAGCTGCGGCATGGCCGGCGGCGGGAAAGCGCCCGCGCCCGCGGCCTTTTTCGGGCAACTGCGGCCGGATGTGGATCTCTACCCCGGCACGCCCCAGGCGGACGGTTCGCCCACCTGGGTGCTGCACGATCCGGTGGCCAACCATTTTCTCGAAATCGGCTGGCTGGAATTCGAGATCATCAGCCGCTGGAGCCTGGGCAACAGCCAGGCCATTGTCCAGAGCATCAACCGCGAGACCGCCCTGACGGTCAGCGAGGCAGACATCAAACGAACCGGCCTCTTTCTGGAGTCACAGCAGGTCCTGCTGGACGATCCGCAAACGCTCCTGCGCAAAAGCCGGCTGGCCGCCCGGAAAAAATACGGCAGCGTGCTCAGGTTTCTGGTGTCCCACTACCTCTTCTTCCGCGTCCCCATCCTGCGACCGGATGCCTTTCTCGGCAACACCCTGTGGCTGGTGCGACCGCTGTTCGGCGCGGGCTTCCGCTGCTTCCTGGGGATCGCGGCCCTGCTCGCGCTCTTCCTCGTACTGCGGCAGTGGGACGCCTTCATCCGCACCACCCTGGAGTTTCTCAGCTGGGATTCGCTCGTCTACTACGCTGCCGCCGTCTTTGTGGCCAAGTGCTGCCACGAACTCGGCCATGCCTACTGCTGCAAACACTACGGCCTGCACGTGCCGGTCATCGGCATCGCCTTTCTGGTGTTCTGGCCTTTTCTCTACACCGATACCGGCGAAAGCTGGAAACTCACCTCCAGAAGGCAGCGGCTGCATATCGTGGCCGCCGGCATGGCGGCGGAAGGCGCGCTGGCCGTGCTCAGCACCCTGGCCTGGACCATCCTGCCGCCGGGCGTCCTGCGCAACACCGCCTTTTTTCTCGCCACCACCTCCTGGATCATGACCCTGGCGGTCAACATCAGCCCCTTCATGCGCTGGGACGGCTACTACCTGCTCTCCGACCTCACAGGCATCAAGAACCTGCAACCCCGGTCCATGGCCCTGGCCAGGTGGCGGCTGCGCGAACTGATCTTCGGCTTCGGCGATCCGCCGCCGGAAGAGGTCCGGCCCGGTGTCCGGCGTTTCATGATTCTCTATGCCCTGGGCGTCTGGCTCTATCGCCTGATGATTTTTACCGGCATCGCCCTGATGGTCTACCACTTCTTCATCAAGGTGCTGGGCATTGTCTTGGGCACAATCGAACTGCTCTGCTTCATCTGGCTGCCCATTCAGAAGGAACTGCTGCTCTGGTACAGGAAGCGCAGGGAAATGCACTGGAACCGGCACAGCATCGTCAGCCTCGCCCTGCTGACGCTCCTGGCCCTGCTCTTCTTCCTGCCCTGGCGCAGCTACCAACTGCTGCCGGCCGTCCTCCGGCCTGCGGAATTCACCGAACTCTATCCGCCCTTTGCCGCCAGGATCGAAAAGGTGCATGTGCACCCTCCGGCCAGGGTGCACAAGGGCGAGCCGCTCTTTGATCTGGCCTCGCCCGAACTCGACTTCAACATCAGACAGGCGGCGACCGAGATCAAGCTGGCCGGAGCGCTGCTGCAGCGGGCCAATACCGACGTCGATCTCCTGCGGGAGCAGCGGGAAGTGGCCATCGAGCAGAATGTCAAGGCCCAGCAGCTCTACCGGGGCTTCCGGGAAAAGGCGGCCATGCTCCATATCACCGCGCCCTTCGACGGCGTGGTGGTGGCCGTTGCCGACGAACTCAGGCCGGGCCTGTGGGTCGACGAGGGACAGAGCCTGGGCATGATCGCCAATACAGAGGGGCCTGCTTTGGTCTTTGCCTATACGGATGCGGAGGGACTGCCGGCCCTGAGCGAGGGGGCGGCGGGATTCTTTTACGCGGAACACCTGGGGGGTGAGCGCCTGCCGGTCTCGGTCATCCACATCAGCCGGGTCAATACGGCCCTGCTGGGCGAGCCGCTTCTGGCCTCGGTGCACGGCGGGCCGATCGCCGTTGAAGAGGCTGGGCATCCAGGGCAGTACCGGCCCAGGGATTCAATTTTTCTGGTCGTCTTTGCGGTTGCAGAGAAGGGCCGGCCCCTGCGCGCCATCCAGCGGGGCCACGTGCGGGTGGCCAGCGAGCCGCGCAGCTACGCCCTGCGCATGTGGCGCAACCTGCACTCCCTGCTCATCCGGGAATCGGGCTTTTAACGGCAGAAGCGGATGGCGTATCCGGGGCGCGCCAGATGCCCAGCGGGTTTGGCCGGGCCATGTGGCAACAGGCTACTTGAACCAATAGGGAGTGGATCTGGCCCAGGGCGTATCCCCATAGCGCCTGTGCAGCACGAGAAAGGCCCGGCGTGAATAGGCGGCATGTGAGCCGTCACGACGGCAGCCATAACGTGTTGTCCGCACTGCCCGATACAGATCCGCTGCGCGCTCATTCCGCTCTTCCGGGCTGCGTATAAAGGGCTGTGCAAATTCCCTGCCGATGACTGCGGTGCTCAGATACTGCGGACCAGAAGGCACTCTTTCCAGAGCTGCAATTTCCTGCTGATCAATCAAGGCGAAATAAGGATGCTGATTCAGCAACTGTTTTTGCTGCTCAAGATATGGTTTTATTTCATCTTCACTCATATCTGATGAAAAAATTTTATTGTCTATAGGAATAATTTTCATTAAATCAAGATATGGTTTTATTTCATCTTCACTCATATCTGATGAAAAAATTTTATTGTCTATAGGAATAATTTTCATTAAAGTGAATTCTCTACCGCCTAAAGGCGGTAGCTTCGAACCATTGCCGCCTGCAAGGCGGCTTACGGAGCCAGGGTAAAATCGTCATCGTGGGCTCGCTCCTCCAAGTCCTGCTCTGCAATATATTGCATGATGACATCGTCTGTGACATTGCCTGAACTGGCGGCAAAATATCCGCGACCCCACAGATGACGGCCCCAAAATTGCCCGGACAAACGTCGGTTTTCTGCAAGCAGCTTGCGTGAGGTTTTCCCTTTTATGCGGCCAACCAATTTACTCACAGAAATCTGTGGAGGAAGCGAAACAAACAGATGTACATGATCTTTGGAGACGTGCCCTTTCAAAATATCTATATCCATGGATCGGCATATTTCTCGTATCAGATCCCGTAAACGCACGGCCACGTCTCCAAAGAGAACCGGTTTGCGATACTTGGTAATCCATACAATATGGACCTTGAGGGAATAAATTGAATGCGAGCCTTTGCGATACGCATAGTCATCCATAGTATCGCAAACCTACTGAAGTCTTCGCCTCAAGGCGAGGGATTTTCTCCCATTCCCAGAAAGAGACATTAAAAATTTCCTCTTTCAATGAGGAGATATCATAGCGACACCACCAATTATTATCATTTGGATTATGGGAATCTATATCAAATTCTGAAAATTTTACTATATGATTATTTACAGGATCCTGACAAAATCCCAAATATACTGTAGGCCTTAATCTGGGAATTTTTAAGAGTAACGATATATATTTATAATAATCATCTTTTGAAATATGTTCATTTATCAATTCACGAATCGATGGATTAAGGTTGCCTGCCAAATCCGCATATTCCTCAATTTTTTTATTATCATAGTTTAATAGAATTGCTCTGGTAAAAATAGTTTTTGCTATCATTTTTCTGTATTCTTTATATATAAGCTTATTGGTAGCTATACGATATAGCTCTTTCAACGGTAATATATCAACCATAGCCCGCCAAAAGTAGTCATCATTCTCATAATTATCTGAATAATAATGGTATATCTTATGAGAAGATAAGGCGATACTTTCCGCTTCTTCAATATTCAAGGCCAGTATACTTTCCCATCTATAAAAGCTATAAGGAAATTTCTTTTTAATATCTCCGAGAAATGAACGCGCTTCGTTAAATTTCCCGGTATATATATACCATCTGAATATATTGCTCAGAACCGACTTAAATTCAATGGAGTATACGCCATATTGCTTCCATTTTTTATCAAAATAATCCCAGTGCTTTTTGAGCAAAGCACTAATTTCTTCTGCTTCTCCTCTTGCCAAATGGATACGTATGACATGTTGCCAAAGACTTAAAAACCATGATTGAAATTCCTGCGTTTCTTCTGCCCATGGAGATTGAAGCAATGGCTTGGCATCTGCCATTATCTCTTGGGCCAACATATCATGAGGATGAACACGCTGTATGGCAACTTGCAGCCAAACACCATCCTTGGTTGTCTTCCATTTTTTCAGAGCGTGAAGGACAATATCCCTGTTTTGTTGCCAGTAAGGATGATCTTTCTTATGGAGAGACCAGAGCCAGTCAACATCAAAAATATTATACGCCCACTTGGCCTGCATCCAATCAATAAAGTCATCTTTTCTAGCCAAGGTTTTGACCGCCTGCATCTTAATACTTTTTGGGGTACCAGCAGTTATCCACCAATTTACCGCTCTAGAATCTGGATCATATAGCGGAAAATAGGTATCAATTTGCTGCAAAGCATTGTTTTTTTCTATAAGCATTTGATCAGTTTTTTCTATTTCTTTTAAATTCGAATGAATAATTTGATTAAGCCAATCCAGATGAGTTAATACTGTATTACGAGGAATGTTAAAATCGTATGGCCTAAATAATATACCTGAATTACCCATCATTATAAATCTACTCATCATTATAAATCTGTAATCTCTAGCAATATAATGAATTAAATGTAGCGAAGGATCAGATACAATTTTTTCTATTTTATTATAAGCTTCTGGAATATGCCCCATATATGCTAGAGTACGAATAGTCATATAAGAAGCAAATGGCCGCTGTGGAGCATCTGCCATCTTTTCAAGATCTTCATAATATTTCAATGCTTCTTTGTAATCACCAATATAAAAATGCCAGCTTCCAAGTTGATAAAGAAAATCGCTTTGCGCTCGCTTAGGTAATAATTTATAATTTGGTCGTATTGGCGGATTATATTGGTTGGATGAAGAGGAACATGCTGAAAATACTCTATTTTGGTTTGCCGCCCATATTTTTAAATATGGAGATTCCCCTCCATATTCTATAGAAATTTCCCGAAAAGTTCTTATTGCCTGATTATAATTAAAAGATATGCCTGCTGAAGATACATTTTCTGTATATATTTTACCTTGGATCCCTATATAATTTAATGATTTTGACCATACTTCTTTATGTTTATTATATTTATTATAATAATATCCATATGATATTGAATCGTTATATGGCATACACCATGAATCTGTAAATAACCTTTCTGACATCAACTTTGGTCTCTTGATTTCATCACACATCAAATTTTCAATATTACTAAAGTAGAATATAAGCAATAAACTGATTACAAATGCAGTATTCTTGTTCATTTTTCCTCTCCTGTGAATTCAAATTGCCAATGCACCACGGGTGGAGACAGGACGGGATACTGGCCAAGGTGGAAGGCCGACAGGCAGCAGCCAAAAGGAGTTCACCATGCCCACAGCCATCTTACACTGGAAGAGCGCACCAGTAACGAAGTATTTGTAGCCATGGCCATGAGTTGCCGGAAAGTTGCAGTGTATCCTGGCAGAAGCCATACAAGCGCGTGCCGGGAACTGCGCCAGGGCAGCTCCAAATCCGGGGCATCAACTGCCACCAGATCACGGCAGGCATGCTCCACAAGGTTGCACAACGGCTGAATGACCGCCCTCGCAACGGGCTACGCTGCCAGTCTCCCGCTGCAGTTTTTCACCACGCCCTAACTGGGCTCCACCTGCAATTGGAATGCACCGAACCTTAACATATAATTTTCAGCAAACAATTCAATCAGGTGCATCAGGGCCGCTGCCCTGAACCTGTTTGCCCTTGCCCGGCTTGTCGGCCTTTTTCCCGGGCCATGCCGCCGGCCCTTTTTCAGTGTCGCCTGCCGCCCTGCCTTCGCCCTGTGTCGGCCCTTCAGCCGTCATGTGCCGCCCCTCCGCCCCGCCCTCCGGATCAGAGGACATGGTGTTGGCCGGGGTGCCGTCTGCAACCCCACCACCCTGCTCCGGCGGGCGCCGCCCCTGCTTCTGATAGCGCTGCACCGCCCGGTTATGCTCGGCCAGGGTGTTCGAGAACACGTGGCTGCCGTCGTTTCTGGACACAAAATACAGGGCTTCCGAGTCGGCAGGGGCCAGCACGGCCGACAGCGCGGCCCGGCCGGGGCTGCAAATCGGCCCGGGCGGCAGGCCCTTGAGCATATAGGTGTTATGACTCGAAGGGCTGCGCAGGTCGGCCTTGCGCAGTTTGCCGGTATAGGCCGCGCCCAGGCCGTAGATGACGGTCGGGTCGGATTGCAGCGGCATACCCTGACCGAGGCGGTTCAGAAAAACCCGGGCAATGAGCGGGCGCTCGGCTGCCCTGCCGCTCTCCTTTTCCACTATCGAAGCCAGGATCAGCGTATCGTGCGGACTCATGCCGGCCTGCCCGGCCGCGGCTCCGGGCAGCTCCCCCCAGACCTGCCGGAAGCGCTGGACCATGCGGTGCAGCAACTGCGCCTCCGTTATGCCCCGCTCCATAAAATAGGTATCTGGAAAGAGGTAACCCTCGAGGCTTTTGGCCTGCACCCGCTCGCTCTTCAGGAAGGCCGGATCATGGCAGAGGCGCAGAAATTCCTGGGCATCCACCCAGCCGCCGCCGGCAAAGACCGCGGCGATCTGCTCCAGCCTGAGGCCCTCCACGATGGTGACCGGATGGCGCAGCACCTCGCCGCGCGCGATTTTGCGCAGCACCTGGGGCGCAGTCATGCCAGGGGCAAAGCTGTATTCACCGGCCTTGAGCCGCCCGCTCAGGCCGGAAAGGCGCAGCCAGACCAGATAGCGGATGTCGTCCGGCACAAGGCCCTTGTCCGCCAGCAGCGCGCCGATCCGGCGCACACCCGAACCCGGAGGAATCAGCACCGTGACCTCCGTACCCGGGCCGACCGGCTGACGGCAGAACTGCCAGAACCAGCCGCCCAAAAAAACGGCAATGCCCAGCACGAGCAGGAGCACAGCGGCGAAGCTGCGCCGCCATTTCCTAAGACCTGGGCCGCCGCCCGCATCGGCCATCGCCGAAGGCGCCTGCAGCTCCGGCCCCTCCTGCCGCCCCGCACCGCATGACGCTGCGTCCGAAACGCCTGCCGCTTCTGCCGACCCGGCTTCCAGTTCCGGGTCTGAAGCAGTTTTTTCCGATTTCTGATCTGCTGGCAGTTCCCTATCCGGCATAATTCGGCGATCCTCCAAAAAAAGACTCCCCGCACCGGCAGGAACGGGGAGTCAGAAAGATGAAAGGCATGGCAGGAAAAACCTCAATCGTTTTGCCGTTCCTCGGTGTCCGGCTCCGATTTTCCGGCTTTGCTCCGCGACTTGCGCGGCTTTTTTCCGGCCCCGGCCCCGGAGGCATCGCCAAAGGCACGGGCAATGACCTCATCCATGTGCTGCACCGGGTAAAAGCTCAACTGATCCCGCAGTTCCTCCGGAATCTCCACCAGATCCTTCTGGTTTTCCATGGGAATCAGAATATGGGTAATACCCGCCCTGAGTGCGGCCAGAGCCTTCTCCTTCAGGCCGCCAATGGGCAGCACCCGCCCGCGGAGCGTGACCTCGCCGGTCATGGCCAGACCCTTGATCACCGGCTTGCCGCTGATGGCTGAAAAAAGCGCCGTGGTCATGGTGATGCCCGCAGAGGGCCCGTCCTTTGGAATGGCGCCGGCTGGCACGTGAATGTGGATATCCACAGTATCGAAATACTCCGGCGCCACGCCCAGCTCTTTGGCCCGGCTGCGGCAGTAGCTGAGCGCCGCCTGCGCGGATTCCTTCATCACCTCGCCGAGCTGCCCGGTCAGGAGCAGCTTGCCTTTGCCCGGCAGAATGCTGGTCTCTATCTGCAAAAGCTCGCCGCCCAGCTCCGTCCACGCCAGGCCCACGACCAGACCCGGCTCGCCGCTGGCATCCAGCTCGCTTTCCGGCAGGAACTTGGGCGGCCCCAGGTATTTCTCCAGCATGGCGCTGGAAACTGAATACGGCCCTTTGCCGCCTTCAGCCACACGGCGGGCGATCTTGCGGCAGACCTTGCCCAAAGCGCGCTCCAGATTACGCACGCCAGCCTCGTGGGTGTATTCGCGCACCACACGGCGCAGAATCTGGTCCTCCATCCTGATCTGGCTGGGCCTGATGCCCGAAGCCTCGATCTGGCGCGGCAGCAGGTATTTGCGGGCGATCGCCATCTTTTCCTCCAGCGTGTAGCCGGACAGCTCGATCACCTCCATGCGGTCGTGCAGCGGCCCGGGGATCGTGTCCACCCGGTTGGCCGTGGTGATGAACATGACCTTGGACAGATCAAAGGGCAGGTTCATGTAGTGATCGGAAAAGGTGGCGTTCTGCTCCGGATCCAGCACTTCCAAAAGCGCGGAGGACGGATCGCCCCGGTAGTCGTCGCCCACTTTGTCGATTTCATCCAGCATGAAGACCGGATTGTTGGTGCCCACCTGCTTCAGGCCCTGCAAAATGCGGCCCGGCATGGCGCCGATATAGGTGCGGCGGTGGCCGCGGATCTCGGCCTCGTCGCGCATCCCGCCCAGGGAGAGGCGGTAGAATTTCCGCCCCATGGCCCGGGCAATCGCCTGACCCAACGAGGTTTTGCCCACGCCCGGCGGACCGGCAAAGCAGATGATCGGCCCCTTGGTGTCCGGATTCAGCTTGCGCACGGCCAGAAATTCCAGGATGCGGTTCTTGATCTCTTCCAGACCGTGGTGGTCTTCGTCCAGCACCTTTGCGGCCTGGGCCAGGTCCAGCACGTCTTCCGAACTCTGCTTCCATGGCAGATCCAGAAACCAGTCGATATAGGTGCGGATGATATTGGCCTCCGAGGCGTCCGGGTGCATCATCTCCAGCCGCTTGAGCTGCTTCCTGGCCTCTTTCTTGGCGTATTTGGGCATCCGCTTCTTGCGGAGCTGCCGCGCCAGCTCCTCGATTTCCTGCGAATAATCGTCCTCGTCGCCCAGCTCCCGGCGCAGGGCCTGGATCTGTTCACGCAGGAAGTATTCCCGCTGGCTCCGGGACATCTCCTCCTTGGCGTCAGACTGGATCTTCGCCTGCACCGTGGAGACTTCCAGCTCCTTGTTCAGCAGTTCGGAGACCAGTTGCAGCCGCTCCAGCGGGTGGATGCTTTCCAGAATCCTCTGGGCCTCCGAGGCCTTCAGACGCAGGTTCGCGCCAACCAGATCGGCCAGCCGGCCCGGCTCCTCGATGTTGTTGATGACCATCATCAGATCAGCCGAAAGATGGCCCCTGAGCGACATGATCTTTTCCATCTGCTCGCGGATGGCGCGCATGAGAGCCTCGGTTTTCACCGAATGTTCGCCCAGTTCCGGCTCATGCACCAGCTCCAGCTCCACCCTGTAGCAGGGTTTGGTCTGCAACGTCTTTTTGATGCGCGCCTTGGACAGGGCCTGCACCAGCACCTTCAGCCGGCCGTCCGGCAGCTTCAGAGTGCGCATGATCTGCACCACCATGCCCACCTGATACAGGTCTTCGGGGCCCGGTTCATCTGTAGTCGGGTCTTTCTGGGTCACCAGCATGAGGAGTTTCTGCTGGGAAAGCGCCTCGTTCACCGCCTCGACCGAGCTGTCCCGCCCCACAAAAAGCGGGATGATCATATAGTTGAAGACCACCACATCCCGCACCGCCATCAGGGGCAGCACTTCCGGGATTTCGAGGTCCTGCGGCGCTTCCGCCATTTCCGTCCCGCCATGGGTGCCGGCATCATCGATATCCACGTGTATCTCCTTCGCGCATGCGCACGTCAGCCAAACAGCATTGAAAGTAGGGCTCAAGAATAAACACCGTGGCCATGAAGTCAAGAAAGCGCGCCCGCAGACACCGGCCTGCAGCCGCATTCGCTCCCCGGGCCCAAACAGGGCGAACGGGGCGCCGGTCGCTTTCTGCTTGTGCCGGCGGGGCTCTCGTTTTACCCTTGCAGTCTCAACACTCTGGAGGTGCCCATGTACGATCCGGCTTCATATTTTGATTTGTCGGCAAGCAGCCATGCCGCTCTTTTCGCTGGCTGCGAACAGGTCTGGCAGGCGCTGACCCGTTTACAGGACTATGTGCAGGCGCAGGTGGCACAGGCGGCAGGCGGCCTGCTGCTGCCCGCTGATCTGGGAAACGGCATCCCGCTCGCCGCGCCGCTGGTCCTGCACGAGGGCAGGGTGCTGTCCGGCCGGCATTTTGCCATTGCAAGCGGCAGCATCGCGAAAGGAGAACTTGCGGTCAGAGACGAGAAGGGGCGGCTGCTGGCAGGCGCCTCCGTGGTCATGGCAGGCGCGGTCCTGATGGGCAGCGGCATCAAAATCGGCCGGGGCGTCCTGATCGAGGCGGACGCGCTCATCAAGGCCCCGGCGATCATCGGGGACAACAGCGAGATCCGGCAGAGCGCCTACATGCGCGGCAACTGCCTCATCGGTCGCGGCTGCGTGGTCGGCCATGCCACGGAAGTCAAGCATTCGGTCTTTCTGGACGAAGCCAAGGCCGGGCACTTTGCCTATCTGGGCGACTCCATTCTGGGCCGGGATGTCAATCTGGGGGCAGGCACCAAGTGCGCCAACCTGCGCTTTCTGCCGGGCAGGGTCATGATAAGAACCGGACAGGGCCGGCTGGACAGCGGACTGCTCAAGTTCGGCGCCATTCTGGGCGACCGGGTGCAGACCGGCTGCAATTCGGTCACCAGCCCGGGCACGCTGATCGGCCCGGACTCTCTGCTCATGCCTAATGCAACCGCAGTTTCTGGAATACACCCCGCCAGAAGTCGCCTGCCCTAGTGTCGATGGCGTAGGGATCGCCGCCGCCGTACTCGTAGAGGGCGAAAAAGAAGGCAAAGCAGATGCCCACGGCAAAGAAGATGCGAAGCACCCGCGTCCAGGGCGGCCGCTGCTGCTGCCCGGAAATGCGGCGGTAGACAAAGATCAGAATGAAGGTGAAGCCAATGGTATAGGGTGCGGTGAGCAGCATCTGCGCCAGCGTGTGCAGCACCGTGGCCGCCAGGCTCTGGCCCAGCCGCAGATGGAAAATCACGTAGCCAAGGCCAGCGAAGAAGAGCGTCAGGACGCCCTGCCGGGGCGTCTCCGAGGCGCCCGCGGGCCCTGACCGGCGCGGAGCCGGCATTTCGGTTCTGTTGTCCATATTTTTCATTCAAGTGAGAGTTGCCATGTTGCCTGTTGCCTGCATGCTGCTGGAAAGTGCGGCCAGCCCCGACTGGGTACTGCCCCTTGTAACGGCTTTCTCGCCGCTTGTCCATCTCTGCCCGCTGCCCGGTCCCGGAGCAGAAGAGGCCGGACTGCGCCGGCTCGCCGAAAAGGGCCGGCTCCTGGCGCACTGCAGCCTGCCCTGCCCCAACCCCTGGTTCATCACGCAGAATCCGATAGTCGCGGACGCGCTTCTGGCCGCCTGCCGGGAGGCCGGCGGTGCGCCCATGGCCCTGCCCGGACTCCTCCTGCCCGCCACCGCCGGTCCGGAGCTTCTGCAGCAGCAGTGCCCGGAACTCCTGGACGGCCTGGCCGCCCTGCAGGACGCAGCGGACGAAGACGTGCAAAGACTGGCCGATGCCTGTGCAGAGAGCCTGCGCCACAGCGAAGCGAGGCCAAAGGAGGGGCCGGGAGCGCTCTGCCGCCTCCGGCTCTTCGTGCTGCCGCAGACGAGTCTGGCCCTGCTCCTGGCCGACCTGACGGCAGGGGAAAGGCCTGGCCTGCAGCCCCAAACCAGGCCCTGTCTGCTGGGGCTTCTGCAAAAGGCCGGGCAGGCGGCCGGAGGCTGAAGCTCCCCAACCGCCAAAAGGCCCCTGCCGCCTCTCTCCTGCAAGAATATTTGCCAAACAGGGCGGCACAGCGGTATATTGGCCGCCCTGGGGCTTTTTTCCGTTCCCGGCCGGACGATCCCGGCCGCACGCTGTCTTAACCCGGCCAATACCAATGTCCAGCTCCTTTTCCGCCATCCTGCCCGATACCGCTGCCTTTGCCGCGGCGCTTCAGAACCACAATCTCGTGCCGGTGCACCGCACGATGCTGGGCGATCTGGATACGCCGCTCAGCCTCTTTGCCAAAATCGCGGAAAACAGCGAGCAGGTCTTCCTGTTCGAGTCCATGGAGGGCGGCGAAAAATGGGGGCGTTACTCCTTCATCGGCTTTGACCCGCTCATCACCTTTACCAGCCAGGGCCCGCACTACCGCATCGCCTACCCAGGCCTGGCCGGCATGACGCCGGTGGAAAGAGACGGCAATCCGTTCCAGGCCCTGCGCGAGCTCATGCGCTCCTTCAGGGTCGCGAAGCCTGACGACACGGCGATGCTGCCCCGCTTTTACGGTGGACTGGTCGGCTATCTGGGCTATGACATGGTGCGTTTTGTGGAAAAGCTGCCAGACCGGCATCCCATGCAGGACATGCCGGACAGTGCCCTGTTCATCCCGCGCATTCTGCTGATTCATGACCACCTGAAGCAACTGCTGCGCGTCGTGTGCACGGTGTGGCTTCCCGAAACATCCGGGCTCGACGCCACGGCGCTCCACGCCCAAGCCTGCAGCCGCATCGACGCGGTGTGCGCCCAACTGCGGGGGCCGGTGCCAGCAGGTCTTTGCCGGCACGAACCTGCAGCAAAACATGTATTCCACAGCAGCGCCGGGCCGGACGGCTACCGGAAAATGGTCGAGCGCGCCCGGGAATACGTCCTGGCCGGCGACGTGATTCAGGTGGTGCCCTCCCAGCGTTTCGAGGCCGAGGCCCATGTGACGCCTTTTGCCGTATACCGGGCCCTGCGCCACGTGAACCCCAGCCCCTATCTCTTCTTCCTGCGCCAGAGCGGCATCACGCTCATCGGCTCTTTACCGGAAATTCTGGTCCGGCTGGAAGAGGAGCGGATTACGGTGCGCCCCATTGCGGGCACCAGAAAACGCGGCAGGACCGCGGAGGAAGACCAGGAACTGGAACGGGAGCTTCGAGCCGACGAGAAGGAGCGGGCCGAGCATCTCATGCTCGTGGATCTGGGCAGAAACGACGTGGGCCGGGTGGCGACTCCGGGCACGGTTCAGGTGCAGGAACTCCTGGTGGTCGAGCGCTACAGCCACGTGATGCACCTGGTTTCCGGCGTGCAGGGCCGCCTGGCGCCGGGGAAAGACCAGTTCGACGTGTTTGCCGCCAGCTTCCCGGCCGGTACGGTGAGCGGCGCGCCCAAGATACGGGCCATGGAGATCATCGACGAGCTGGAATGCTGCCGCCGGGGGCCCTATGCGGGCGCGGTGGGTTACTTCGGCTTTTCCGGCAACATGGACTTCTGCATCGCGCTGCGCACCTGCGTGCACACCGGCAAAACCCTGTGGGTCCAGGCAGGCGCCGGCATTGTCGCAGACTCCGATCCCGAAAGGGAATACGAGGAAACCGTCAACAAATCCATGGCCATCCGAAAGGCCGTGGAACTGGCCGAACAGGAGCTGTAAATGGCAGAACAAGAACAGCAGAAGCCCTCTACCCCGGTCCAGGTCGACACGAGTCCAGTGCCTGCCGAAGCAAAGGCGCCAGGCTGGCGCGGCAGCCCGCGCCGGGTGCCGTTCTGGAGCGGCCTGCGCTGGCTGGCACGGGCCTGCGGGCTGGTCGTGAGGCGGCCGCTGTCGTGGCTCGGCGCCCTGCTTCTGGTGGAAGCGTTGACCGTGGCCGGCAGCCTGCTGCTGCCGCGCCTGGCGGACGCCGGGTGGCTGGCCTCCAGGCTCACCGGATATGGAACCCTGGTGGCCTGGACAGGCCTGTGGGTGCTGCTGGCGGGCGGCGTGGCCCGCATGGTTGCCGCCCAGGGGCGCGGCGAACCCGGCCATGCCTGCATGGTCTTTGCCGCTTTCCGGGAAAAGCGCCTGTGGCCGCTCGCGCTTGTGGTTGCGCTCTACGCGCTGGCCCTGCTGGTGATGGCGGAATTGAGCGGGAATCAGATCAATTTTGACGGATATGACATCATCTCGGCCAATACGAGCTTCATTTGGCTGGACCTCATCGTGGGCCGCTGTCTGCTGGACTGGCTGCCCGCTTGGCCTGTGGAGTGGCAGCTCCTTGTGCATCTGGTGGTGCTGGGGCCGCTGGCCGTGGCCCCAGCCCTGCTGGCTACGCTGTTGGGCCCGGCCCTGACGGTGCCGGCCGGGCAAAGGCCGGGCCAGGCAGCGGCGGCCCTGCTCCTGGCCTGCCGGAAAAACGCTCTGCCCCTGATGATGGCCTGGTGTCTCGGGCTGGCTCTCTTTTTCGGGGAGACAGACTGCATGCGTTTGTTGCCCTGGCCGGATAGTGAACTGACCGCTGTGGAGACCGCTCTTTGCAATGCGCTCTTTTTCCTGTGGCTGATTGCAGGCGCCCTGGCTGTACACGACATGTTTCCCGAGGTGGCAGAGCCCGATGCCTGAAGCAAACTTCAACCCCTACGCCGCACCCAAGGCGGATCTGAGCCCGCCGTCCGGGCCGGAAGACGGGAGCGGCAGCCCGCGCCGGGTGCCGTTCTGGAGCGGCCTGCGCTGGCTGGCACGGGCCTGCGGGCTGGTCGTGAGGCGGCCGCTGTCGTGGCTCGGCGCCCTGCTTCCGGTGGAAGCGCTGACCGTGGCCGGCAGCCTGCTGCTGCTGCGCCTGGCGGACGCCGGGCGGCTGGCCACCAGGCTCACCGGATATGGAGCCCTGGTGGCCTGGCCGGGCCTGTGGGTACTGCTGGCGGGCGGTGTGGCCCGCATGGTTGCCGCCCAGGGGCGCGGCGAACCCGGCCATGCCTTCATGGTCTTCGCCGCTTTCCGGGAAAAGCGCCTGTGGCTGCTCGCGCTTGTGGTTGCGCTCTACGCGCTGGCCCTGCTGGTGCTGCTGTCCACACCCCTCCTGAGCATGGGTTTAGATCTGTCCTACATAACGACAGATGCGCTTTCCCGGACCAGCACCGGGCTGCCATACCTGGCCGTGATGGTGGCGGCCCTTCTTGATGACTTTGCCGTGTTTCCCGCCTCCGAAGCCATTCAGTCCATGGTGTGTCTTTTGGGGCTGGGTTCGCTGGCTGTGACCCCTGCCCTGCTGGCTACGCTGTTGGGCCCGGCCCTGACGATGCCGGCCGGGCAAAGGCCGGGCCAGGCAGCGGCGGCTCTGCTCCTGGCCTGCCGGAAAAACGCTCTGCCCCTGATGATGGCCTGGTGTCTCGCAGTGGCGTTGTACGTGGTTCTTGTCGAGACAACATGGCAGGGCAAGAGAATGCTCCCCTCATACTTAGACGCCATGGCCATCTTGTGGAACGCGCTCTCCTTCCTGTCCCTGATTGCAGGCGCTCTGGCCGCCCGGGATATTTTTTATCAGGAACAAGGCGCCGCTCCGGCGAAACACGCAGCTTGGCCGGCACAGGAACCCCGCAATCCACAGGACAGCTCATGCTGATACTCATCGACAACTACGATTCCTTTACCTACAACATCGTGCAGATGCTGGGTACGGCTCCGCCGGGGGCCCCCGCAGACTGGCAGCCGCCGGAACTCAGCGTGTTCCGTAACGATGCCGTCACGGTGGCGGCGCTTATGGCGCTCTCGCCGACACGGCTCATCGTCTCGCCCGGCCCCTGCACCCCCAGCGAAGCCGGCATCTCGGTCAGGGCCATTCTCGCGGCCAGCAGCCGCGAGCCGCCCATTCCGGTGCTGGGCGTGTGCCTGGGTCACCAGGCCATCGGCCAGGCCTTTGGCGGCAGGGTGCTGCGTGCGCCCAGGCCCATGCACGGCAAAACGAGCCCCGTCACGCATGACGGCAAAGGCGTGTTCGCCGGCCTGCCCTCGCCCTGCACCGTGATGCGCTACCATTCCCTGATCGTGGAAGAGGCCAGCCTCCCCGACTGCCTCACGGTCACGGCCAGAAGCGCGGACGACGGCCTGATCATGGGTCTGCGCCACAAAAGGCTGCCGGTGGAGGGCATCCAGTTTCATCCGGAATCCATCATGACCACGGACGGACTCGGGCTGCTGCACAACCTGCTCCGGCCCGATTATCCCGCACTTTGGCAAAACCAGTAGGAAGCGCTATGGATACGCCCGATTTCCTCGGCGATGACCCGCGTCTGGCCGCATTCAGCGAAGGGGTGGACAGCGCGGAAAAACTTTTGGCCACTGATCCGGCCGCATCCGCGGTGCGCAGCCGCAGCGTGATGGAACAGATCATCCGCTGGATCTACGAGGTGGACGGCTCCCTGCGCCAGCCGCCGGAAAATACGCTTGCCGGACTGCTGCACAGCGCCGGATTCAGGCAGATTCTGCGATCGGAACTGTGGCGGCGACTCGTCGGCATCCACACACTGGGCAATACGGCGGCCCACAGTGCAGGCCCCATTCCCCGGACCCAGGCCGAAGAGGCGATCGGCGCCCTGCGCGAATTGCTGCGCTTTGCGGAAAAGCGCTATCTGCACCAGGAGGCGGCCGCCCCCACGCCGCCCGCGGCAGAATGGCGGGAAGCGCCGTCCACCCGGAACACTGCCATTGTACAAGCACGAGGCGGCAGTCTGTTGGGCAGGGTACTGAGATCCACCGGCAAGGGGGCTGTGCTGGTGCTGATCCTGATCGCGCTGTTCTTCGCCCTGGCCCATTTTGAACCCACCAGGCCCACTGTGCGCAGGCTCTGGGCCAAAACCCGGCTCTGGGTGCCCAGCCTGCCCGAAAACCCCGCAAGCATCATCGAAACAGACAGGGGCGAAACCGTGCGCTGCTGGCAGGGCCCGGACGGTAAAAAAATCTACGGCAATGTGCAGCCTGCCGACGGCAGATTCAAACCCTGCAAATAAGCTTCGCTTTTCATGAAAGAGCGTACACTATGAACCTCAGGGAAGCGATTGCAAAGATTGTAAACCGTGAGCACCTCACGGATCTGGAAATGCGCGCCGTCTTTGGCGAGATCATGAGCGGCGACGCCAGCGCCGCCCAGATCGGCGCCTTCCTCACGGCGCTCCGCATGAAGGGCGAAACCATTGACGAGATTGTGGGGGCCACCCGGGCCATGCGGGAGCGGGCCACCTTCGTGGACACCGGCGTGGACACAGAAAACAGTGTGTTGATGGACATCGTGGGCACGGGCGGCGACGGCTCGGGCAGTTTCAACGTGTCCACCTGCACCAGTTTCGTGGTGGCTGCCGCGGGCGTCAGGGTGGCCAAACACGGCAACCGGGCGGTATCGTCGCGCTGCGGCGCGGCCGATGTTCTGGAGGCCCTGGGCGTGAATCTGGAGCTGGCCCCCGACCGGGTGGCCGCCTGTGTAGCGGAGATCGGCATCGGCTTCCTCTTTGCGCCCAAACTGCACCGGGCGATGAAGCACGCCATTGGCCCGCGCCGGGAAATCGGCATCCGCACCATTTTCAACATCCTGGGCCCGCTCACCAATCCGGCAGGCGCAAACGTGCAGTTGACCGGCGTGTTCACGCCCGCCCTGACCCGGGTGATCGCCCAGGTGCTGATGCGGCTGGGCATGAAGCGGGCGATCATTGTCTGGGGCGAAGGCGGGCTGGACGAGATGACCGTCACCGGTGCGACCCATATGGCCGACGCCCATGACGGCAGGGTGACCGAATCCGTGCTCCTGCCGGAAGAACTGGGCCTGAAGCGTGCCACCATGGCGGACATCCGGGGCGGGGCCGACGCGGCGGCATCGGCAGCCATGGTGCGGGCGGTGCTGGCCGGCGAAGCGGGCCCCAGACTCGACATGGTGCTGCTGAACGCGGGCACCGCGCTGATGGCGGCCGGCAAGGCTGCGGACATCCGGGAGGGCATGGCGCTGGCCCGTGAACTCATTCAATCCGGCGCGGCGCTCGGGAAGCTGGATGCGCTGGCAGCCTTTGCCGGGGCCTGAACCATGGCCAGTATTCTGGACAGGATTGTTGCGAGGAAGCGCGAGGAGGTGGCAGCGCTGAAACGGCGCGGCCTGCCGCCGGAGCGGGAAAAAGACGGGCCGCGCGGTTTCATCCGGGCCCTCGTCGCAAGGCGCGCGGGGGGCCAGGTGGCGATTATCGCGGAGGCGAAAAAGGCCTCGCCCTCCAGGGGGCTGATTGCGCCGGACTTTGACCCGGTCGCCATGGCCCGGCACTATCAGGCGGCCGGAGCCGCAGCGGTTTCGGTGCTGACCGAACGGCATTTTTTTCAGGGCGGGCTGGACGATCTCGTGCAGGTGCGGGCGGCCGTGCAGGTGCCGGTACTGCGCAAGGATTTCATCATCGATGCCCTGCAAATCGAGGAGGCGGCGGCCGCGGGCGCAGACGCCGTTCTGCTGATCGCAGCCATCCTGAGCCCAGGCCAGCTCAGGGCCTTTCGCGAGCAGGCGGCGGCATACGGCATGGACGCCCTGGTGGAGGTGCATGACGAGGCGGAACTGGAGAGCGCATTAACAAGCGGGGCACAGCTTGTCGGCGTGAACAACCGCAATCTGCACGACTTTACCGTGGATCTGGCAAGGAGCTTCCGGCTGAAGGCGCTCGTGCCGGACAGCGTGCCGCTGGTCAGCGAATCCGGGATCACCAGTGTGCACGAGCTGCTCCGCCTGAAAGAGGCGGGCATCACCGCCGCCCTGATAGGCGAAAGCCTGATGCGCAGCGGCAAGAGCGGCCCGCTGCTGGCCGAACTGGCCGGGGCCTGAAGACACACCCGCAAGCCGAACAGCCCCTGCCCCCGGCCTCAGGCTGGCTGCCTTGGCGGCCACATCCTAACGCGCCAGCAAAAGCGTGTAGCGGTAGCCGCTTTCGCGCATATGGGCCTCGTACTTCCGGGCCTCCCGCAGGGAGTGGCTGGCAAAGACCAAAACACGGTAGAGGTTCATGCCTGCAGCCGGATACTGCTGAATCACCACGTCGCGGCCCAGCCGGGCAAAGCTGCGGGCCCGGGTGCGGGCCTCTTCCAGGTGTTCGAAGGCACCCACCTGCACGAAGAAATTGCCCCGGTCGAAATCAGGCACAGGACTTTTCCGGGGCTGCGGCCGGGTCGCTGCCGGCGCCTGGGGCCGGCTCGGCGGCGCCGGCCCGGGACTCGCCGCCATGGACGCCTGGGGCCGCTCGCCGGCCTCTTCCAGCGCCACGATTTCCACCCGCGCCGTGCCTCTTGCCACCACCCCGAGTTCCCGGGCCTTGGTGTAACTCAAATCGATGATGCGCTCCCGCACAAAGGGCCCGCGGTCGTTGATGCGCACCACGCTGCTGCGACCGTTGTCCAGATTGCGCACCAGCAGGATGGTCCCCATGGGCAGGGTTTTGTGGGCCGCCGTGTCGCCGTACATGTTGTAGATTTCACCATTGGAGGTGTGCCGGCCGTGAAAGGGCTCGCCGTACCAGGAGGCCACACCCCGCTCACGATAGCCCTTGGCCGAGGGGATGGGCACATAGGTCACCCCCTTCACGACATAGGGCCTTTGGGTGGCTGGAATCTTTCCGCTGGAGCCGGCCTTCTTCTTGCCAGGCAGAGCGATGTGCGGCGGCGGCTTTGGCGCCTTGTGGCCACACCCGGCGCTGGCCAGGGCGAGCAGCAGACACGAGATGACAAACAGCGCCAGGGGCGCGGAATGCGGGCATGGGCAGCGGACAGGGGCGGAAAAAGTGACCATGGTTCAACAGGAGACAGGGGTTTGAGGACGCGGCATCTTCTTGACAGCATAGTATAAAACTGCTACATGAGAAGCCAAATTCCTGCCCGCGCCGCGCCGCGTGCAAAAAAACCTTTGGGCCGATATAGCTCAGCTTGGTAGAGCGACTGATTCGTAATCAGTAGGTCATCAGTTCAAGTCTGATTATCGGCTCCAGTTGTGAGCCCGCGCCCCTTCGGGTCTGCGGGCTTTTTTTATGCTTGTGATCGGGTCTGCCGGTGGAAAATACCACGGTGCGCGGGCAGATGCAGCATGCTGACGGGCAAAGAATGCAACATATGAAAAAGGCGCGGCATATCCTGGGCTGCGTGGCTGTCCTCCTGGCGGTGTCGCTGCTCGCCGGCTGCGATACCGGCAACAGGCAAAAGAACCCCTCAAAACAAGGCCGGCAGATGACCGATCAGGAGCGCTTCTGCTTTGACCAGGGGAAATGGGCGGAGTGGAGCGACCGCCTGGAAGAGTTCAAGTTCGACGACGATCTGGTGGCGCTGTACGCCATCCGGGTCGGGCTTTGCACCATGGTCATGCAGGACCGCATCGACACCGAAAGGGCCATCAAAATTTTCCAGACACGCCATGATGCCCTGATGCAAAAGTGGAACGAGCGCTGGAAAGTCTGGAGCCAGCATCAGCAGGGGGCTGCCCCGCAAAACGGTCCGGCGGAGCAGAAGCAGCCGGAAAAAGCACAGTAGAGCACCTGGCTGTTCTCCGCAGTCCAGGAGCTGGCTCGGCATCCGCCTTTGCCGCCTCCGGTCGGCTCTGTCTGACTGCAACAATCCGGAGGCGATTTCAGCCCTCTCCCTGTGCGACCACGGGCCAGACACCAAGGCGGCCTCATGGCCGCATCCCATTTGCCAAGGATTTCCCATGCCAAACGACCTCATGCTCCGTGCCCGCATCAGCCCCAAAGGCCATCTCGACCTGCTCTCACGGCAGGAGGTCACTGCGCTCCTGCAGGTGAACAGCGGGCCGCTCGCCCGTATTTTCCGCAACTGCTCCCTGGCCGTGCTCAATCATGACGAGTACCAGATAGACGACGATCAGGCCCTCCTGGAGCGCTATCCGGACTATGAGGTACAAGTCATTCAGGACGAACGCGGCATCAAGCTGGAACTCAGGAACGCCCCGGCGGCGGCCTTCGTGGACGGCGAGCTGATCCGCGGCATCAATGAACACCTGTTCTCCGTACTGCGCGACCTGGTCTACATCGACAGCGGCACGGCCAGGCAGTTCGATCTGAAAAGCTCGGACGGCATCACCAACGCGGTGTTCCGCATTCTGCGCAACGCGCGCGTGCTCAAGGCCGGCCTGGAACCCCGGCTCGTGGTCTGCTGGGGCGGGCATTCCATTTCCTGCGAAGAGTATGACTACAGCAAGGAGGTGGGCTACCAGCTCGGGCTGCGTGACATGGACATCTGCACCGGTTGCGGCGCAGGCGCCATGAAAGGCCCGATGAAGGGCGCCGCCGTGGCCCACGCCAAGCAGCGCAACTCTTGCGGCCAGTATCTGGGCATCACCGAGCCGGGCATCATCGCCTCGGAATCGCCCAACCCCATTGTGGCCGATCTGGTCATCATGCCGGATATCGAGAAACGGCTGGAGAGCTTTGTGCGCCTGGGCCACGCCATCATCGTATTTCCCGGCGGCGCAGGCACCATGGAGGAAACCCTCTACATCCTGGGCGTGCTGCTCGACCCGGCCAATGCCCGCATCCCGCTGCCCCTGGTGCTGACCGGCCCGGCCAGCGCCCAGGACCACTTCGCGCTGATGGATCGCTTCCTCACCGAAACTCTGGGGCCCAAGGTGAAAAACCTCTACCGCATCATCATCGACGACCCGGAAGAGGTGGCCCGCTACGTGGTCAAGGGCGTGCGCGAGGTGCGCGACTACCGCAGGGCCACAGAGGACGCCTTCTACTTCAACTGGCACCTGCGCATCCCTCTCGACCTGCAACTGCCCTTTGCGCCGACCCACGAGAATATGCGCACCCTGCGGCTCACCAAGGACAGGCCGGTCAACGAACTGGCCGGTGATCTGCGCCGCGCCTTTTCGGGCATTGTCAGCGGCAACGTCAAGGCCTCCGGCCTCAAAGCCATTGCCGAACAGGGCCCCTTTGAACTGCAGGGCGACATCAGCATCATGAAGCCCATGGACGAGCTGCTCGCCGCCTTCGTGGCCAAGCAGCGCATGAAGCTCCCCAGCGCCAACAAGCAATACACGCCCTGCTACAAACTGGTTGGCGCCTGAGGCAGCAACCGCCACCCCACCCTGCTGTGGCAAGAGGCTGAAAGCGCGCCAAACCGTGCCGCAAAGCCGCAGGAACACAGCAGAGCCAAAGCGCCCCAAAACCTGCAAAAGCGCGTCTGGAGGACGGCAAAGAAAGGGGCAAGAATCCTGTCCGTATTCGCCGAACAGCCGGGCTGTTATACCTGGCTGGCCTTAGCACGACATGGCTGCGCCGGAAGCGGGGCCAGACTGATCCGGGAGCAGGCCCAAAACTCGACCCCGCTGAAACGAAGGGGCACCTGCCCTGACCTGTCCCCCCCAGAGCGGCAGGGATAAAGCCTGCCGCTCGCGCGAGCCACCGCGCCCAGCCGATGCCGCGCTTCTGGCGGTGCCCAGGCCCGATCCGCTTTCCTGAGCGCAGTATGGTTTCGTCTCCTCGTGTCCAGGGCAAAGCTGGCCAGACTTTCCCCACGGGTAAGCCCGGTCCAAGGGGTTTTGGCTCCATCCAGGAAAGCTGATTCAGCCCCTTGCCCACAAGACGCGATGCCCCGGAACATAGCTTTCTTTCAAAGACCACTATCACCATTTTAAATGGCACTTTTTCAGAGTCGGCGGTTTTAGCGGGGCCCTCGGGCATCTGGCGCACAGTGGCTGCGCTCCGCCAGCGCCAAGGCCGGCGGAACCGTGGCCATCCATGCCCAAATGCCCTGCCCGCCCCAGCCTCCATGGGGCCGGAGTCAATGAAAGCCAGAGGGAATCGGCCAGGCTCCTGTAGCCGTGGGGCAGTAACAGGGAACGCCCCCTCCCCTTCCCCGGCCTTCTTTCGGAAACACGCACCAGGCAAGCGATACCCGCCCCACTGCGCTTCGACTGAAATACTGTAAAAAATGCTCCTCTGGCCGAGTGTTCAAAATCCAGATAATTCAGCCGAGTTGACCGAAACCTCGAGGCAAAAGCGCTCAAATCAAAGCGCCAAGATCGGCGTTCAACTGCACAAGCAGGCGGTCTGCTGCACTCTTTATAAAAAAATGCCCTCCAGGAAACATGCGGAGCACAAATGAACCACTGGCATGCTGCCGCCATGCAGACAGCTCTTCCAGTGTGATGTCCTGGTCCTCTTCACCGCCATACACGCAAAGAGGACAGGCAAGTGGAGGACCGGCTTGGAACGTATAGGTTTCGTCCAAAGTGAAATCAGCCCGTAAAAGAGGCAAAAAAACAGCCATCAGTTCCTGGTTCGCTAAAAGGGCTTCCGGAGTGGCCGAGTAACGGCGCAGTTCTTGAAGAAAAAGCTGATCGGGCAGATGGTGCAGAGGACGCGGTTCCCGGATATGTGGTGCCCGGCTGGCGGCTACGAGGAGACAACGTAGGGGCAACTTGTTTTGTTGGGCACAACGTGCCAGTTCAAAAGCGATTTTTGCCCCAAGGCTGTGGCCGAAAAACGCAAAAGGCACATCGAACAGGTGGTACAGCCCTGTAAAAATCCGCTCAACCAAGTGCGACAGAACGAGGCATGCTTGCTCGTTCATCCGGTTCTCACGGCCGGGGAGCTGCACACTGCAAACCTGAACCTGTGCTGGCATATGGCTTTGCCACTGGCGAAACACCGAAGCGCCACCACCCGCGTGGGGAAAACAAAAAAGCCGGAAAGCAGCGCCGCTGGTTTCCGGAGCCGGAAACAACCAAAGATTTTTTTCAGGATTGTCTTGTTTCATGGAGTTCTAAAGGCATAACGAACCAGCCGGGCCTTGCAAAAACGAAGCCGCTTGCCCTGATTATGTAAAAGTTTCCAATGCGCTTGAGCAATTACAACACTTTTGTGCAGCACCTGTAGGCGGTGCATGTCGAGTGAATTTTCTCAACAAACGATGCATTCACGTTGCAAACGCAGCACTGAGAGCCTGGCTGAAAACTTCAGTGAAGATCTGGCTTAAAAAGCCCCTTATTCAGCCTTTACCCTGAGAGCAGTTCGGCAACGTACTGCCTTCTGCAAGGCATTGCCGCAAAATCCTGTCCCGTTCCCGTCACGCTGCAAGCGACCAGCAAAAGCGGTCCGCACACCACTTGCCGGAGCCAGCCCTCGAATCCGGCCACTTCCGGGCGAATCTCAAGCGTCAACGAAATCGCCGCAAAGTCCGTGGCACCGCATACAATTTTGGCAGCACCCTGGTATCGGGAAAGGCGACTACCCTGAGCTCCGCCACGCACGGTAGCGGAAAACGGGTTTGTGTACTCGTGGCAGCTGGCCAGCGCCATCTTGCCTTTCGAAGCGCAGGCAGGCTCAAGCGCCCAATTCCCCGCTCGAGGATCGTCCGGCAAGCAGACAAAGGCCTGCCTCTGCTCCCTCCCACACACAATGTCCCCCTGGATTCCTGGCGGCTCCAGACAGTTTTCTCGCCTCCCTGGGAGGCACAAACACCTATCCGCGGCCTCTCTCTTGCCAGTTTCGACGGAAAAAATCAAAAAATATTTTTTATATGATAAATATTTTATATTTTGTACTATTTTTTACGCTTAAAAATAATTTACTTAAAGGAAAGAGTTTAGTATCTTCATTCGGAAATAATTGAGTTCTTCATTCACTTCGAATTCGATAACTTTTTCCAGAAAAGTATTACATGCTGTTTTCACAAGCCCTTGAGTCCCGTGAGCAGGGAAAATCGGCCAGACGGAAGAGACAAACATGCTGAAACCGAAACACCAAAGCGATTGGTCGATACCGACTGGAAAATCTGTGCGCCGGAGGAGGTGCGCCTCCTCCACACCGGGCAAAGCCGATGTGACAGGCGTGTCTGACGCCGCTCTTGCCGGAAACGGCCACTCCTGTAAGACCTGGCCGAACCAGAGGCCACTGCTCCTGAATCGTTACGATTTCCTGAAAAAGCAGGACACTGCCTGCCACAATTTCCCGGATCAATTCGAGTTGCTCGATGCCCGACACTTTGCCAACCTTATCAACACCGACAAACATCAAGGGCAGGCATTGATCGGGTATTCTTCGTTAAAAGTGTCCCAGCGGAGTTTCGAATCATGGAGAGCCTCAGCCTGTCAGTCGGGGGCCAGGGGATGAACGGTATTACGCCTTATTCCCGGGATAATGCACGCCGGGATGTCAGCAGCATGCTCGCGGGCTCAACAGATTTTGCAGATGAAGACGACCTCATCAGCCTGGGACTTGATTCCATGAAAATTATGCGCCTCGCCGGCAAATGGCGCCGTGCAGGCTGCAATGTGACCTTTGCGGAATTGATGTCGTCGCCCCGTTTGGCCGATTGGCTGCTTTTGTTGGAGCACAATGCGACGGCGAGCCCCGTTGCCGCACAGACACGATCTGAAGTGGCGGCGGCCACAGCAAACGAAAGGCCCTTTCCGCTGACCGATGTACAGTATGCCTATTGGATTGGCCGGCGCGACAGCCAGGTGCTGGGAGGGATGGGCTGTCATGCATACCTGGAGTTTGACGGCGCCAACGTTGAGCCCCAGTCTCTGGCAAGGGCCTGGCAAATGGTACTGCGAAGCCATCCCATGTTGCACGCCAGATTTCTCGAGGATGGTACGCAGCAAATCCCTGCTGTTTTCACTCCACCCCAGCTTGAGGTAACGGATCTGCGGACTGAAACGCCACAACGCCTGGCCGCTGGTCTGGAGGCAATCCGGGCACGCCTGTCCCACCGACGTTTACGGGTGGAACAGGGTGAAGTGATAGGCTTGGCGCTGAGCATGCTGCCCGAGGGGCGCACTCGCATTCACCTGGACGTCGATTTGCTGGTAGCCGACCTGCAAAGCTTGCACAACATCGTGCGTGATTTAACCCTGGCCTTGACGGGCAAGACATTGCCCGCACCGCAGGATTGGAGTTTTGCCGCATATCTGGATTGGGAGCGGCAGACCCATGAGGCGAAAAGGCGCACGGATGAGTCCTGGTGGCAGGAACGCCTTAACGATCTGCCACTCGCGCCGGGCCTGCCTTTGCGAGAAAATTGGCGCGACCTGCGGCAGCCCATCTTCACTCGACGCAGCCGACGCATATCTTGGCTTGAATGGCAGCGTTTTGAAGGCCATTGTCGCAAACGGGGCCTTACTCCGGCCATGACACTGCTCACAATCTATGCGGATGTGCTGGCACGCTGGAGTGGCACATCTCGCTTTACCGTCAATCTCCCTCTGTTTAACCGGCCCGACGGCGTACCGGGGCTCAATGAAGTGGTAGCTGACTTCACCACCATTCTGATCTTGGCGGTAGACTACCAAGAGCGCCCCTTCTGGGAACGGGTCAAAGATATACAAACGTGTTTTCACCGGGATGCGGCACACGTATACTGGTCAGGTGTGCAGGTACTGCGCGCCCAGAAACGCCTGCACGCCGGCAGTGACGACAGGCCTCAGGTCGTGTTCGCTTACAATCTAGGCTCAAGGCTGGCAGATGCCGCAAGCGATGCGGTACTGGGGCGCCTGAGCTACATGATTTCGCAGACGCCGCAGGTGGGCTTAGATTTTCAGGTGCATGACCTGGAAGACGCTGTGCTGCTGGCCTGGGACAGTGTAGACGACATTTTCCCGGAAAGGCTTATTGATGACATGTTTGCCGCCTGCATGGCCCGCATGCAACAGGCCTTGGATGATGACGAGAGCAAACTCAATCAGGCAATTGTTCTTCCGCAACAGCCCACAACTTCCGTTCTCCCCATCTCTGCCCTATCCGACCACCGCCTCCTCCATGATGCTTTTTTTGCCCATGCGCAAAGGAACGGTGATGCCCAGGCCTTGATTGATGGCGCAAGCGGCGTCTGCACTAGCTATGGCATGCTGGCCCGACAGGCACGGCAAGTGGCGGCATTATTGCAGCGGGAGGGCATTCGACCAGGCGACACCGTCGCCATCACTCTGCCGCGCGGAACGGAACAGGTCGCCGCCGTTTTGGGCACTGCGGCCGCAGGTGCCTGCTATGTGCCCATGAGCCCAAGCCAGCCCGTACCACGCATGGCGCATATGTACATTCAGGGCCGTGTTCGTTGTACTCTGACCAATGAGACCTTGGCCAATACACTGGTTTGGCCACAAACAGCAAAACCAGTGGATGTCAACGCGGCTTGGGACCTTCCGGACGATGTGTCCCTGCCCTTTCTGCCAAGCGACGCACTCGCCTATATTATCTTCACCTCCGGCTCTACCGGCATGCCCAAGGGCGTTGTCATCGAGCATGCGGCCGCCTGTAACACCATTGCCGCTGTCAACCACCTGGTGGGTGTGGGCACAAATGACCGCCTGTTGACGGTGTCTGCCTTGGATTTCGATCTCTCGGTCTACGACATTTTTGGTGTTTTGGGCAGTGGTGGCCAATTGGTGCAGGTGGGCGATGCCAGCTGGCGGGATGCGGCCGCCTGGCTTGACATGATACAGCGGCATAACGTCACCATGTGGAATTCCGTACCCACTTTGCTGGACATGCTACTGACCACAGTTGCCGGAAAGGCGGGGAGGCAAAACCCATCTACGCCTTTGCCCCTTAAAACAGTCCTCCTCTCCGGTGACCGAGTGGGGCTTGACCTGCCCTCCCGCCTCTGGACTTGTGCACCATCCTGCCGCTTTTTCGCGCTGGGAGGCGCTACCGAAGCCGCCATCTGGTCCAATGTTTTTCAGGTGACAAGTCCGCCGCCCACGCACTGGCATTCCATTCCTTACGGGCAGCCTTTGTCGGGACAGTGCTATCGCGTCGTCGATGGTCAGGGGCGCGACTGCCCTACCTGGACGGCCGGTGAATTGTGGATAGGTGGCACTGGATTGGCTCGAGGCTATGCCAACGATCCAGAACAAACAGCTCGACGCTTTGTGGTGCAGGATGGCTCGCGCTGGTACCGCACCGGCGACCAGGGTCGTTTCTGGGCTGATGGTACGATAGAATTCCTGGGGCGCTTGGATTTCCAGCTTAAAATCCGCGGACACCGTATTGAACCGGGCGAAATTGAAGGAGCGCTGCGCCGTCACCCGGCAGTTCGCCAGGCTGCCGTGCAAGGCGTCGACACCGGTACGACACGCCGATTGGTCGCCTGGGTCGTGTTCAATAAAGACATTGCAAGGAGCGAACTGCGGGCCTTTCTGGGGCAGAATTTACCCTCCTTCATGATTCCCGAGCAGTACGTGGCAATGACTGCACTACCGCTTAATGCCAATGGCAAGGTAGACCGCAAGGCGCTGCCGCTTCCGGACGAAATCACCTCATCAGAAACAGTCGATGATCCACCATGTACACCGCTGGAACAGAAATTAGCCGTAATCTGGCAGCAAGAGCTGGGTCTGACTCGCGTGGGCCGACAGGATAATTTTCTGCAGTGCGGCGGTGATTCCCTGATGGCGACCCGCCTCGTGACCCGTATCCGACGCGAGCTGGGATGTGACTTGCCGCTGGATCAGCTCTTCCTGGAGGGTACAATTGCAGCGGTTGCTGCACGCCTGGAGCGACATGATGCATCGCCCGTACTGCCAGAATTGCCACAAATTGTACCGAGCCCCAAAGACCGTTTGAAGAGGTTTCCGTTTACAGACATTCAGTATGCCTACTGGATCGGTCGCAGCAACGCCTATGAGCTGGGGCAGGTATCGAGTCATATTTTTTTCGAAATTGACAGTCAGATTACAGATATCCCGCGCCTGAACGCCGCCTGGCGGCGTGTAGTCGCACGGCACGACATGCTGCGCGCTGTATGTACGGAGGATGGGCAGCAGGTACTGGCCGATACACCGGACTACAGCTTGAGCGTCCAGGATTTACGCGGAATTGCTCCAGAGAAGAGGGAGCAGCTACTCGCAGGATTACGGCGCGAGATGAGCCGCCAGATACTCCCCGCCGACCGCTGGCCACTCTTTGATTTGAGGGCCGTGCGTTACGACGCTGAAGACGGCGAGCGCACCCGCCTCTTTCTCGATTTTGACGCGCTGATCGCAGATGCCTGGAGCGTCTTTCTGGTGCTGGGCGAATGGATGGATTTTTACGAGCAGCCAGCCCTGCGCCTCCCGGAGCTGACGCTCTTCTTCCGTGACTGCGTGCTGGCAGGCACTGAGTTGGAAAAAAGCGCCGGCTACCAGGAGGATCGCGATTGGTGGCTGGCGCGGCTTGATTCCCTGCCGCCAGCGCCAGCACTGCCCCTGGCCTGTCGTCCCGAAGAGCTCCGGCACCCTGAATTTCTCCACTTGGGCGACCGATTGCCCGCCCCTCTCTGGACATCGCTGCAGGAAAATGCCGCCAAGGCAGGCATCACGGCATCCGGCCTTCTGATCAGCGCCTACGCCGAGGTACTGGGCCGTTGGAGCCAGAACAGCCACTTTACCCTGAATCTGACTCTTTTTAATCGACAAGCGCTGCATCCCCAAATGGATGTCATTGTGGGCGACTTTACCTCGCTCTCCCTGCTGGAGGTCGACCTTCGTTCAGCGCCCAGTTTTGCCGACCGCGCCCGCGCTCTCCAGCGTCAGCTCTGGACCGATATGAACCATCGCCAGTACAGCGGTATTCGGGTGCTACGCGAAATGACACAGCGGGCAGGGCGGCGCGCCTCGATGCCGGTTGTCTTCACTGGCGCTCTGGGTCTGGGGCGTGGCGGGCATGAGCAAAGGAAAAGCGCATCATTGGAAAGGTTGGGGCAGCTCGTTTTCGGCTGCGCTCAGACGCCGCAGGTCTGGCTGGATTATCAGGCCTATGAACAGGAAGGTGGCCTCGTCGTTAATTGGGATGCAGTCGACGGTTTGTTTCCCGCCGGTCTGCCAGAAGCGATGTTTGCCGCCTATATTGATCTGATGCACGCTTTGGCCCGCCAGGAAACCTGGGATCTGGAAGATCCCGTACGCCTGCCTGCCGCGCAACTGAGTGCGCGGGAAGACTTTAACGCCAGTGACTGCCCTCAGGATGACTGCACACTGCCGGATTTGGTGCTTCGGCAGGTTGCGAGCCACAGCGATTCTATTGCAGTCATCAGTGCAACCGGAACGATCAGCTATGGGCAGTTGGCCGGATACGCCCGGGCTGTCGCTCTGGCAGCCGTGCGGTGTGGTTTGCGCCACGGCGCTGTAGCCGCAGTGGTCATGGAAAAGGGGTGGGAACAGGCGGCCGCCTGCCTGGGCATTTTGATGGCCGGCGCGGCCTATTTGCCACTGGATCCGGAGCTACCCGAAGAACGGCTGCACTGGATTCTGGAGGACAGTCAGGCAAAAATTATTTTGTCGCAGCAGTCGGTGATAGCGCGACTCCCCTGGCCAGCGGGCATTCAGCCTATTGCCGTTGATGGCTTGGAGCCGGCCGAACATGGACCGGAGACCGCTCCAGCAAACCCGAAGGACTTAGCTTACATCATCTACACCTCCGGCTCCACAGGCAGGCCCAAAGGCGTGATGATTAACCACCGGGGCGCGGTCAATACCATTTTGGACATCAACCGCCGCTTTAACGTAAATTGCGAAGACCGCGTCCTGGCGACCTCTGCCCTGCATTTTGACCTCTCGGTGTATGATCTCTTTGGCGTATTGGGCAGTGGTGGTGCAGTGGTCATGCCCCCGTCCGATGGCCTACGCGATCCTGAATGTTGGATTGGACTCATCCAACAACATGGCATCTCGCTTTGGAACTCTGCGCCTGCGCTCATGGAGATGCTGGTATTGCATTTAGAGCGCGCGCATCTCAAGTTGCCCAATACCTTGCGTCTGTCGCTGCTGTCCGGCGATTGGATTCCGGTTGCGCTGCCGGCCCGTTTGGCCAAGTTGGCCCCAAACATGCACATCGTCAGCCTCGGTGGCGCCACAGAAGCCTCCATCTGGTCAGTTGCCCACTATCCAGTAGCCGAGGAGCGCCCGGACTGGGCTAGCGTGCCCTACGGACGGCCGTTGGCCAACCAGCGCCTCTATGTCCTAAACGATGCAATGTCTCCGTGCCCGGACTGGACACCCGGACACCTGTATATAGGAGGAACAGGCCTGGCCATGGGCTATTGGCATGCCCCGGAAAACACGAAAGCGGCTTTTATACGCCATCCAAAAACCGGGGAAGCCCTGTATAAAACCGGCGATCTGGCTCGATTCAGGCCAGAAGGTCTACTGGAATTTCTGGGCAGGGACGATTTCCAAGTCAAGATTCGGGGCCAGCGTATCGAACTGGGAGAAATTGAGTACTGGCTGCTGCGGGAACCAGGTGTGCAAGCCGCAACTGTGGTGGTGGCCGGCAGCGGTGACGACGCTTACCTCGTCGCCTTTGTCGCACCCCGCCCGGCACATGGTTCAACACCAAGCGAAGGTTGGCTGGATAATCTGCGACGCAAACTGCCGGCATCCATGGTCCCGCGTGCTGTAACCGCCTTGGAGACCATGCCCCTGACCACAAACGGCAAGGTGGACCGGAAAGCGCTGATAGAGCTTGCAAAAAACAGTTCAGCCCCTCCAGCCGCAAAAAGGGCCCTTATCTCCCCCCAGAGTGAGGCCGAACAACAAGTGGCGTCTCTTTGGATGGAAGTGTTGCACTGTCCTCAGGTTGGCCGGGAAGAAAACTTCTTTGAGCAGGGGGGCAACTCGCTTTTGGCAGTTCAGCTGGCGCATAGGCTACGGGATACGTTCCACCAGGATTTTCCTATAATTACCGTATTTGCCAATCCGACAGTGGCAGCTCAGGCATGTCTGGTCAACGGCAAACAACAAGATGGGCAAGATGGCGCGACTCTCCGTGGTGAACGCAGATTTCAGGCATTGCGCCAAAGATTTGCCCAAACGGTGGGCAAGCAAACAAATGACAAAAAAGGGATGATATAATGGAAACGACAACCCTGCCGGGCATTGCCATTGTAGGTATGGCCGGCAGATTTCCTGGTGCCCCAACCTTGGCGCAGTTTTGGCGCAACCTCAAGAACGGGGTTGATGCTCTTCATGCGTTTACTGACAATGAAATTTCTTCCCTCGTTCCCCAGGAGGTAAGAAACGCACCTAATTTCGTAAAGGCCGGTTACGTCCTGGACGATATAGACTGCTTTGACGCGGCCTTCTTCAACATAAGCGCACGCGATGCCAGTTATATGGATCCGCAACACCGTCTCTTTTTGGAGTGTGCCTGGGAAGCGATGGAAAACGCAGGGTATGTACCAGGCACACAACAAGGCCCGGTTGGCGTTTACGCGAGTGCAGCGATCAGTACGTACCTGGTGCAACTCGCAGGCGAATTTCAGCCCTGGCAGCCCACCCGTTTCTTTGATGTGCTTTTGGGTAACGATAAAGACTATATTGCTTCTCGAGTCTGCTATAAGCTTGGGCTGAGTGGTCCCAGTTTAGTAGTACAAAGTGCCTGTTCTAGTTCACTTGCCGCCGTTTGCTTGGCCTGTGATAGTCTGTTGAATGGCCAGACTGATATGGCATTGGCAGGGGGAGTATGTCTGACCATACCACAACGGCATGGCTACTTGTGCGTGGATGGCGATGGCTTTCTGTCACCCAAAGCTCAATGCAGAGCCTTTGATGCAGAAGCCAATGGCACTGTGCAGGGAAACGGCGTTGGCGTAGTAGTGCTCAAGCGAATCAAAGATGCAGTGCAAGACGGTGATACTATTCATGCGGTCATTCAAGGTTTTGCTCTCAACAATGATGGTGCTGGACGTGCCGGTTTCACCGCTCCTAATCCCATTGGACAGGCACAGGTGATACGAGAGGCCATGGCCATGGCCGGAGTTAGGCCCGAGGATATATCCTATGTGGAAGCCCACGGCACGGGCACTGCGTTGGGTGACCCTTTGGAAATCCAGTCGCTCTCTTCGGTTTGGGGCAAAGACTTTACACCACGGAGCTGCCCAATCGGCTCTGTCAAGACCAATATCGGCCACCTCAATACTGCTGCTGGTGTGGCGGCACTCATCAAAACGACTTTGTCCATTGAGCATGGTCAAATACCTCCCAGTCTTCACTTTGAACGGCCCAATCCTGCCATCAATTTTGCGGCTACTCCTTTCTATGTCAACACGACCCTGCAAAATTGGCCTTTAGGCAAGGAGCCACGCTACGCTGGTGTGAGCTCTTTCGGCTTTGGCGGTGCCAATGCCCACGTAGTACTGAGTGAAGCCCCCACAATTCGCCATATGGAAAAACGTCGGACCTGGCAGGTCCTGCCTCTGTCAGCCCGGAGCTCGGAAGAACTGAGTGCCATGCTTGAACGGCTACACGAACACTTGAAGACAAATCCCAGCGATGTAGGCGACGTAGCCTACACATTACAGGTAGGGCGTAAAGTTTTTCCTTGGAGAACAACTCTTGTCTGTAAGGATCTTCCAGAAGCCATAGCCCAGCTCGAGCATGGTAGTCCAATTTGTGGCCCATCATCAGAGAGCCCATTAGCACCACTGTTTTTCCTACCGGCTGACGGAGTATTTTCTGGACTAGCATCCAGGCTTTACCAGGATGAACCGGTTTTTCACCAGGTCCTAGACGAGTGTAGTGCTGTTCTAAAAGAAATTGCAGGGCAAGACATTGTCCCATGGCTGGCCGGAACGGCGAGGAGCTCGATACAAGCTCATCCCGGTGCGCTGTGCGCCTTGCAGATAGCCCTAGGACGTTTATGGCTGTCTTGGGGTGTAGAGCCGGCCTCTTTGCTGGGGCATGGTGCTGGCCTTTGCGCAGGTGCGGAGCTGAGTGGGCTGCTTGACCGCAAAGCGGCCTTGGCCTTGGCCTGCGCATTGGTAGAAAATGCCGACGATAAGCCACAAGCTGCGCTACCGACGCTACTACCCAAACTGCCACGTTGGCCACTTTACGCCGCAGCTGGCGGTTTAGTTACGGCCCAGAAAGCTCCAAATAGTGACTTTTGGTTACAACAAGCCCAGGAAAAGCCAAATGTTTTGAATGTACTTGCCACCATCCCTCAGGATGGCGTTGGGGCCCTGCTGATACTAGGAGGGTACGAATCGACGCAATTAACCGAACTCACGCGAAGCAGCACTATACCAATAATTACAAGCCTAGATATAAGCAAAGATAAAGAACCAAAAGATAAAACAATATATAGTGCTTTAGGAGAATTATGGCGTGTAGGCTGTACTGTTGATTGGCAAAGCACTACAGTACATAATGACTGCGGTAGACGCGTTCCTTTACCTACATATCCTTTTAAACGTCAGCGCTTTTGGCTGAAACGACCACTCAAGACCTTGCCTGAAGAAGCCACACATAGAGAATCAGTCAACTCTGATTTAGCAAATTCAGTTGAAATGTCTGATTGGTTTTATGAACCAGTTTGGCAACGTCTTCAATCACGATTTAAGCCTCTTCCTGCAATCCAAATAAAAAAGGAAAATTGGCTACTTTGTATGGACGAAAGCGGCTTCGGCGAATTGTTTGCCGCCCTTTTGCGTCAGTTAGGCCAGCAGGTAACAATGGTCCGTCGAGGTAAAAATTTTAATCCTTCCGGTCAAGATACCTTCAGCCTGCGGCCAGAATGCCAGGATGACTGGAAGACACTGTTTGATGCTTTATCAGTTTCTGGAAGAAATCCTAATCGTGTGGTGTATTTCTGGCCAATTGATGACACAGATAATACAGTTAACCTATATACAGATTGCTACAATGGCTTAATTCAATTGATTTGTCTTCTAGGAGAACAAAAGAATAATAATCAATACAATATATCTGTTATTTCTCGTCAATTACACGTGGTATTAGGTGAAGAAGATGTTAAACCGGAAAAATCATTACTTTTGGGACCATGCCTTGTATCGACACAGGAATACCCCAACTTACGTGTTCTCGTCATAGATCTACCTAAGGAATCAAAATCAACATCCACGTATATTGAACCATTGTTAAGTGATATACTTGCAAATACTGAAACAATTACTGAATCGTGCCATATTTTGGCTTATCGAGGTGGTTTTCGTTGGGCACGCCATTTCACGCCACTACTGCTTGAACCTCAGAAGGATAACTTTGCTTTTAAGCATGGCGGTACTTATATCATTGTTGGTGGATTGGGTGGTATCGGTACAGTAATAACCAAATTTCTCGCCAAGGAATATAAGGCTCGCTTGGTCATAATAGGACGATCACCGCTGCCACCTCAGGAACAGTGGCCCCAACTCATCGAAAATTCTGTCGATACGGCATTAACCACTCGCCTTCGGCACCTTATTCAGCTCAAGGCACAAGGAGCTCAGGTACTGACGTTTAGTGCTGACATTGCCGATGAGGTAGCTATGCGACAGATTTTTACCGAAACTAGTGCAGCTTTTGGAAAATTAGATGGGATTATTCATGTAGCGGGAATCAACCGACAGAATCTCATGTGTCAAGTCGCTAATGCAGAGCATGAAACTATCATATCTGGAAATCTATGCTCAAAAGTACAGGGAGCTTACGTTTTGGAACGTCTCTCCACAGAATTTCAACCCGGCTTTTTAGCATATTTTTCATCTTTGGCTTCCTTTGGTGGGTTGTCAGGAAGTGTTGAATATACGGCAGCAAATGCCGTACTGGATACTTGGGCCGATTGTCCAGCCATTGGTTTTCGTCGAATCGTTATCAACTGGAATTACTGGCTTGGTGTAGGAATGGGAAAAAATACAGTAAATGGAGCATTAACCGACGGTTTAACACCGGATCAAGGAATGATAATATTTCAACGAATATTAGATTCAGATTGTACACATATTGCCATATGCACACGCGATCTAGATACATTAATATATCAAGCACGACAACAAAAGAGTAATATTAAACATAATATTCCAACAGAAGAACGTAGTAAATCTGCAGATAGACCAGAGATAGATGCAGATTATATATCTCCTAATAATGAATTAGAGATTACTCTATGTAATTTATGGGCAGAAGTTTTGGAAATTGCCAATGTTGGATTAAATGATCCATTTTTAGACTTGGGTGGCGATTCCTTAGCGGCTATTAAGCTGGACGCACGCCTACGCGAGATTTTTAATATCAAGATACCAGTTAACGTACTATTTACTCACAATACGGTAACTAAGTTGGCATTATATCTTCTAGAAAATGAAGAATATACTGGACAAGTTCTAGAAACAGCACAAGCATTTCAAAAAGTCAAAAATATGAGCTCTGAAGAGATTAAAGAAGCTCTTAAACAAATTAATGGATGATTACTTATCATCCTCAACCCCAAGAAAAGGAGAAAAAAGATGAATTACCCTGTAAACTGTAATCTGCAAGAAGATGCAAGAAACGCAAAAAATAAAACTCTTTTAAAAACAAAGAGTTTTAATTGGCCTGTTCTAAGCTATCTATTAGTAGGTATAATGAGCGCTAGTACAGTTCATGCGGAAAACAATGCAAACAAAGAGACAAGCTATACGCTTGAAGAAATTACAGTTACCGCTCAGAAGCGGGAGGAAAAAGTACAGAATATACCAATCAGTGTTAATGTTCTTAATGATCAGCAAATTGAAGATGCTAATATTAAGGATACTACCGAACTAATTCGATACATACCTAACGTTTATACAAAGGATTCTGGTTCATACCAACAGATCAACATTCGTGGTGTAGGTAGTTTTGTTACCTCTCTGTATCCTACCACAGCGATGTACATTGACGATATCAACCTACCCATCGTATACATGCAAAATCAAGAACTCTTTGACGTGGAACGGGTGGAAGTGCTCAAGGGCCCGCAAGGAACACTCTATGGACGTAATTCCGAAGCAGGCGTCATAAATATTGTGACCCGCCAACCAGATAATGACTTGCGTGGCAAGGTGTTCACTCAACTTAGCGTCTTTGACACTGATGGTGACTGGGCACCAGGCTACCAATTGGGTGCAAACGTAAGCACCCCCATCGTAACAGATATTATGTACTTCAGTCTGGCAGGTAAATGGAATTACGACCAAGGCCCCATTACCAATGATTTTAACAATGACGATGAAGCCCGCAAGATCAATCGTGGATTCGGGCGCACTCAACTGCGCTGGACTCCCACCGAGCAACTCGATATCTCGTTCTTAGGTGATATCTCAAGCAGCGACGAGAATTTTGGTTATGGCCGCTATAAAGATGGTATGTTTAAAACGGAGCGCCTGCATATTGCCCGGAATGATAAAAATAATCGCAACTGGAACGGTGATAGCGAGAGCCTACGAGTGAAGTATAAAGGTGAAGAAATTGACCTAACCTCTATAACTGGCAGGAGATATTTCTCTGATGATGCAAATTGGGATATGGACATGACAACTCTGCCTACATCATATATGAACACATTTATGACAGAAAAGGTAGACATGTGGACTCAGGAATTCAGATTCAGTTCTTCTGAAAAAAATGAAAGTCCACTCGCTTGGCTTTTAGGTATTTATGGATTTACAGAAGATACAAAGGTTACAGGTGACTACCTAGCTGGCATGCCAGGCATGTCTAATAATACGTACCGCAATACAGATATTGACTCAGACGGTTTTGCTTTATTTGGTCAAGGTACCTATACTATAATTGACCGCTTACATCTTACAGCAGGATTACGGTACGAGTATAACAGTCAATGGGGTGAGCAGCGCTTTACATCTGAAATGGAACCAAATTATCCTACAAGTACAATGAATTACAAAAAACATTTAACGGGTGATGAATTGCTACCGAAATTTTCGGTGAGCTATGATTTTACAGATGACGTTATGGGCTACGCCACCGCTTCTCGCGGTTTTTTAAGTGGTGGCTTTGATTATGTTTCAGCTACTAACAATGAAACTTTTTATTATGAACCAGAGTATACGTGGAACTATGAAGTTGGTGTAAAAACTTCATGGCTTGATAATAAACTACTTGCTAATTTGGCAGCTTTCTATATTGATATGACAGATAAGCAAGCATCTGAAGTATTGTCCCTCAATCAAGCAAAAATATCAAATATAGCAGAAGCGAATTCTAAAGGATTTGAGATAGAATTACAAGCTCGTCCTGCCACTGGATTGACCTTTTCTGGTGGCTTTGGTTACACTATGACAGAGATTACCAACTGGTATGATCCAGTCACACAGTATGACTACCACGGTAACGAACTTCCCAATGCTCCACGTTTTACCTATAATCTTAGTACCATGTACCAGCATAGCACTGGTTTATACGGACGCGTTGATTTGTTGGGAACAGGTAAGTTCTACCATGATGCTACCAATATGCAGGAGGAATCTGCATATGAGTTGGTAAATATTCGGTTAGGTTATTCTGGAGAGCACTGGGATGTTTCGCTTTGGTGCAAGAACCTCTTTGACCGTTCCTACTATACCGTGCAAGCTCCTATTCCAGGGTACGGCACGTTGGCTTTCGACGGCGATCCCCGGCAAATCGGGATGACAGTGGCCTGGCGCTTTTAAACGTATAATTTTTGAATTGGAACGCACCACGTTCTGGTGCGTTCCAATCTTTGCAATTCCGAGGTACAGATGCTTTCTTCTGACCAGCGTTCTCTGATGGCCCAATTGCTGAAAAACCGCACAGCCGCTGCAGACGCCAAAAATTCAATACTTCAACCCAATTCGGCCGATCGTTTTTTGCCATTTCCCCTAACTGATGTACAGCAGAGCTATTTAGCTGGACGTGGTAGCGGTATGGACTTGGGCGGTACCGCTACTCGCGGTTACCAGGAATTTGACATCAAAAATCTGGACCCAAGACGCTACGAGCATGCCTGGCTGTGCGTTATCGCTCGCCACGACACGCTGCGCACCATCATAAACGCAGATGCCACCCAACAAGTACTGCCCAAAATCCCTTCTTGGAAACTACTCGTCAAAAACCTACGCAACCTGCCGACAGCTCAACAAAACTTGGCGCTCGACGCAGTTCGCCAGGAAATGACAAAAACAGTGACGGATCCCCAAGTCTGGCCGCTCTTCGATGTACGGATTTCGTTGCTGGATCATGGTTTGGCCAGAGTGCATCTGGGTATTGATGCATTATTACTGGATGCGTCTAGCTTTCCAATCTTGCTGGAAGAACTCCAATTTTTTTACGACCACCCTGATGCTGTTTTACCAGAACCAGAACTACGCTTTCGTGATTATGTGCTGGCCCTAGAAGCCAGTAAGCATGAACCCGAATTTGCCCGGGCTCGGGATTACTGGCTAAAGCGCCTGCCCACCCTAGCCCCAGCTCCCGAATTTCACGGCACATCTACGCTTCGAGAAGAGGACAGGCATTTCCGCCGATACTCCTTGGTCTGGCCACTAGCCGAATGGCAGGCGATGGAGCGCAAGGCTGCACACATGGGGATCACCGGTGCTTTTGTTTTGTTGGCAGCCTATGCCGAAGTCATTCGCCTATGGAATCGCTATTGCGACTTTACTCTAAGTATTTCCCGTTTTAACCGAGTAAATCTTCATCCAGGTGTGCCAAAAATTCTGGGTGATTTCACTGATATCTTGCTTTTGGAGTGCCGTTGTCCGTCTGGAAGTACCCTCTTGGATCGAGCCCAACTTTTACAGCAGCAATTCTGGCAAGATATGGAGCACGCACGCTTTAATGGCGTCCAGGTTATCCGCGAACTGCGGCAAATTCGGCCCGATAGTGCCGCAATGCCTGTGGCTTTCACCGATATTCTCAAGGCTGGCGACATTGGCCAATCTGCCAGGCTGGGGGGCGAAGAGCTGGAGCTACGCCACGCCGTTAGTCAGACAGCCCAAGTGCTCATTGACTTCAATGCTATCCAGTTTGCTGGTGAGGTACGTTTTAATTGGGATGTGGCGGAAAATGCCTTCCCTGCTGGTCGCATTGAGGCCATGTTCTCGGATTTTTCCGGCTTGCTCAGACGAATGGCCATTGAGGATGAAGTCTTCTCCGAGACGTTTCCCCTGAGAGCGCCTGTGGATGACAGGACTCGTCACGCAACAGCCAATGCCACAGCGACCCCACTTGAGCAACGAATGCTACATCAATTATTTGACGCACAGGCGTTGGCGTACCCAGATGCATCAGCTGTAATCACCCCGGAGCGGCGGCTCAATTACGGCGAGTTGCGCGGATTGGCCCGTACCTTAGGCGAGCAAATTTGGAGTCAAGGAATTAAGTCTGGTGAATTGGTAGCCGTGGTTATGGAAAGAGACTGGGAACAGGCTCTGGCTGTGTTGGGCATTCTTTATGCTGGGGCAGCTTACTTACCCATTGACCCGAATTCTCCTGCGGATCGCCTGCATAACCTGCTGGCCGAAGGCCGGGTTAAGCTGGTACTGACTCAGCAACGGCTTACCCAAAGCCTAAATTGGCCGGCGGCCCTGCAAGTCCTGGCCGTTGATGAATGGGCGGCAAGCGCGTCACTCCTACCGCAGGAGCAAGCAACCCGATGGCACCAATCTCTGGACGATTTGGCCTATGTAATCTTTACCTCAGGATCAACGGGGAAACCCAAAGGAGTGGGGATTACACATGGCGCAGCGGTCAACACCTTGGCCGATATCAACCGGCGCCTTGGAGTTACCCATAAAGATGCAGTGTTGGCCTTATCAGATTTAAATTTTGATCTGTCGGTGTATGACCTTTTCGGACTGTGGGCTGCTGGCGGTACTGTGGTATTTCCTGCGTCGGATCGAACTCGTGATCCAGGTCACTGGGTTGAATTGATGACCTCTACAAGTGTCAGCCTGTGGAACACTGTGCCGGCCCTGATGCAGGCACTTATTCCCACTTTGTCAGAAAAAAAGAGCAAAAAACTTAAGCTGCGTGCAGTTTTGCTCAGTGGAGACTGGGTGCCCGTAACTCTCCCTGGCGACATTCATAAGTACTGGCCCGGTGCCAGAGTGCTTGCCCTAGGAGGAGCTACTGAGGCGGCAATTTGGTCTAACTGCTTTGAAATCGGCAAGGTACCAGAGGAGTGGTCCCGCATTCCCTATGGTCGCCCACTGGCCAATCAACATCTCCACATTTTAAATGACGCCTTGCAGGAATGCCCAGACAATGTGTTGGGCCAAATTTTTATCTCCGGCAAGGGCCTGGCGCAGGGCTACTGGAACGATCAGCAAAAAACAGACATGGCCTTTCTTATCCATCCTGAAACCGGTGAGAGACTGTACCGAACTGGAGATCTAGGCTTCTGGAGGTCAGATGGCAATGTGGAATTTATGGGGAGACTTGATTTTCAGGTAAAAATAGGTGGTTATCGTATTGAACTTGGGGAGATTGAAGCGATTCTGGGCCGACATCCAGGCATCAAGGACTGCGTGGTCTCGTGTATCAGCCGCAATCCCGGCAACAGTCGCCAACTGATCTGCCATTATGTCCCAGAGATAGGGCAGGAGCTTGAAGCAGCCGACCTGCGTTCCTTTCTGCTCTCCTCTTTACCTCGCTATATGACTCCCGATCTATACGTACGGCTTAAGGCTCTCCCGCTTAATGCCAACGGTAAAGTCAATCGTCATGCGCTCCCCATACCAGTAGATGTAGACGCCGCCACCAAGAATTTTGAACCGCCGCAGGCAGGTTTGGAAAGCTTGATAGCCGGTTTTCTGGCTGAGGCAACAGGTCAGCCGCACATTGGCAGACACGACAACTTTTTTGAGCTGGGTGGCAACTCGCTTATGGCCATGCAAATCATGCACCAGATCCAGCAACGTCTCGACGTCAGTTTGCAACTTGGCAACTTTTTTGACGCGCCCACGGTAGCCAGTCTGGCGACACTAGTGAACCAATCCATGAAAAGTGAGACAATAGAGGAAGGAACATTATGATCGCTCAGGAAATACTGGCAGATCTCGAATCACAAGGTGCGCGGTTCTGGGAGGAAAACGGAGCTCTGCGCTATTCCGCCCCTAAAGGATTGATGGATCAAAAACGACGACAGCAACTTGCGGCTGTTAAGGAACAGTTGCTGCCATTGTTACGTAGAAGGGGCAATGGCGAAGGAAACTTGAGTATAACGACCATTAAACCTGATCCTACTCGTCTGCATGAACCCTTTCCACTCAACGATATGCAGGCCGCATACCTAGTAGGGGGGAATGAACTTTTTGAAACAGGTAACATCTCCTGCCATGCCTATATTGAACTATACAAAGATAATATTGAAATTGAATGCTTGCGCGTTGCCTGGAATGCACTTATCGCCCGACATCCCATGCTACGTGCTGTAACCTTACCAGGTGGTAAACAGCAGATATTGGAAAAAGTACCAGAATACGATATTGCAGTACAAGATTTACGTGATATTCCTGAAAAGGAACATCAAAAACTACTTACAAGTATCCGGTCAGAAATGGAACAGCAAACATTTGCTACCGGAACTTGGCCCCTTTTTGCTCTCAGAATTTCACTTTTGCCTAAAGGTGCCGGTATTCTGCATATGGGATTTGATCAGATCATTGCCGATGGCTATAGCCTGCAACTGATTTTTCGTGATTTACATGCATTATACGAAGGTCAGGGCGATATATTACCCAATCTGAATTTAAGCTTTAGGGACTGCATATTATCCAACCAGATACAGGAGCAGTCAGCACAGTACCAGAGGTCGAAAAACTATTGGGAGCACCGTATCCCCCTTTTGCCAGACTCGCCTCATCTGCCCTTGGTCGTAGACCCATCCACCATTACCCTGCCCCACTTTACCCACCGCAGTTTTCGCTTGGAAAAGGACACTTGGGATTGTCTCAAGGCCCGGGCTACGGAACAAGGGCTGCCAGCTTCAAGCGCGGTTCTGGCAGCTTATGCAGACGTACTTGCCTCCTGGAGTGCAGAGCAGCAGTTTACCCTGAACATGACTCTGTTTAACCGACCGCCCCTGCACCCCCAAATCATGGATGTAGTGGGTGAATTTACGTCAGTCAGCCTTTTGGAAATTGATCGTAGCAAGCCTTATAGCTTTATTGAATTTGCCAAATCTGTACAGGCCCAGCTTTGGCAAGATCTTGATCACCGCTATTACAGTGGGGTCAAGGTAATTCGTGCCTTGGGAAAAGCACGGCAAACAGGAACGAGTGCACAGATGCCAGTAGTCTATACCAGTACTATCGGTATCACCCCGCAAGGCCCATTAGCCCGCTATGGCCTGCCCAACTTCGGTGAAGTCTTGTACTCTGCCACGCAGACACCTCAAGTTTGGCTAGATAATCAGGTATTTGAGCAGGGAGGCACGCTAGTCTGCCACTGGGATGCCTTGGAAGAGCTCTTCCCCAACGGCATGCTGGACGCCATGTTCACCGCTTTTGAAGCCCTACTGCGCCGCCTGGCCACAGATACAGCTAGCTGGCAAAGTACAGCTCGCCCGCCATTGCCAGGCCCGGTTCAGGAGCTTCGTCAGCATTTTAACGCAACAGATGCACCTCTTGATTCCTCTTTACTCCATCACCTTTTTGATCGTAGTGCCCAGCGCTATCCGGATCGTATTGCTATTATTGCGGGGCAAGCACGTCTGAGCTACGCTGAACTGCGACGGCGTGCCCTTGCGCTGGCACAAGCACTGCGCAAACGGGGAGCTGGCCCTGAGCAACTCGTCGCGGTGATGCTCGAAAAGGGCTTGGATCAAATTGTAACTGTACTGGGCATTCTTTATTCAGGCGCTGCATATTTACCTGTTGATCCAACTTTACCCATGGCCAGACGGCAAGAATTACTGCAATTGGGAGAAATATCTCTGGTCGTTACAAATACATATATTGGACAAGAATTTGTCTGGCCTCAAGGAATCGAAGCTCTTACTTTAGACAATCTCGAACTACCGTCGAACATATTTATTCCAAATGAGGAACAAGAACCAGAAACTCTGGCCTACGTTCTATTTACCTCAGGTTCCACAGGGAATCCCAAAGGAGTTGCCATTGAGCACAGGAGTGCTGTAAATACTATTTTAGATATCAATCGGCGTTTCCGGATAACAGAACAGGATGTTGGCTTGGCACTTGCCTCACTTAGCTTTGACCTTTCTGTGTATGACATATTTGGATTACTAGCCGCTGGAGGTTCTGTAGTTATCCCTGACGCGGATAAGCTCAAAGAACCTGAACACTGGCTTGAACTGATACTACAACATGGTGTTACCTTCTGGAATTCTGTTCCTGCTCTTTTAAATATGTTGTGTGAGTCCGGAGCTGGAACAAATATGACTCTGCATACACTACGAGTGATCTTGCTCTCCGGTGATTGGATCCCACTGGCTCTGCCCGAAACGGCACGTAGCCTTGCACCACAATCTCAAATCATAAGCTTGGGTGGAGCGACCGAAGCATCTATCTGGTCATTATGTTATCCGATTGAGAATGTTGATCAATCATGGAAAAGTATCCCCTACGGCCGCCCCCTCACTAACCAGCGCATGTACGTACTGGATGGTACACTCTCGCAACGTCCCGACTGGACACCAGGAGATTTGTATATCGGCGGCGTCGGACTAGCCCGGTGCTACTGGCGTGATCCGGAAAAAACTGCTGAGAGTTTTCTGATACATCCCGTCACCGGAGAACGGTTGTACAAAACCGGCGATATGGCCCGGCACCTTCCCGGCGGTGTGCTGGAGTTTTTGGGCCGCAAGGACGGCCAGGTGAAGGTAGGAGGCTTCCGCATTGAACTGGGGGAAATTGAATGCGTCCTGCAAAAAATGCCTGGCGTGTACGAAGCCGCGGTGACTGCAGACCAAGACAGCGTGAACGGCACTCGCCTTTTGCATGCCCATATCGTGCCAGAGAATGATACCAGCTCCATGATTCTACTTCCCACAGCGGCGGAGCATGAGTGCGGCACTAGCTGGCGTTCACTTTTGCTGAGCAGTCGCACCGCAGCTCATAAACTCCCCGTCGGTGTGACTGATATCCAAAACTTTGCCGATTTCTGGATAAATCTAGATGAGCTGTGCCTCGCTAACATGTGCAGAACGTTGCGCGACTTGGGCGTTTTTACCAAGCGCGAGACTCTGACTGTGGATGAGATTATTGCACGTGGCCAAGTCACCTCGACTCATCGAAAGCTTCTGGTGCGCTGGCTCAATGCCTTGTCGCGTGAGGGCTTCCTGACCAAACAGGGACACGACCGCTACGCCTGTCCAGCTCCCCTACCGGAAAACGATTTGGCCGCGCTCTGGAATCTGGTGCGAAGTTTAAGCCCCGCCATTGGACATCCTGGAGAGCTCCTCACCTATATGGAGCGCAGTTGCGCTGACTTGATTCAGCTTTTCCGGGGAGATGTCAACCCACAAGAGCTACTTTTTCCCGAAGGCGCTTGGAACGTGGCAGAGGATGTATACCAATATAATCCCATGAGCCAGTACTTTTTCTCCATTTTAGCGGCTGCTTTTGCCGCCTTGGTACAAGAACGACGCACTGCTGGCACGTTCCGGGTTTTGGAAGTTGGCGCAGGCGTAGGTAGCTCCACAGCGGAATTGCTCCCATTGGTAGATTCGGGTCACACACACTACGTCTATACAGATATTTCGCCATTCTTTTTTGATAAAGCCAAAACCAAGTTCAGTGATTACAATTTTATAAAATATGCCTTATTTGATATTAACATTTCACCATTTAATCAAGGGTTTGAAAAGAATAGCTTTGATGTAATTATTGCCAACAACGTACTGCACAACGCTGCAGATATGCGACAGACAATGAACTGGCTTAACTCATTGCTGGATCAAGATGGATGCATTCTCATTCTGGAACAAACAGGCCCGAACTATCCATTACTAGTAACCATGGAGTTTTTGATTGACTTCAGTGAGCTAAAAGATGAACGCCTAGGGCAAGATTCACCTTTTCTCAGTGAAGAACGCTGGATGAATACGTTAGCAGCTTGCGGTTTTTCCCAATGTGCATCCTTGCCGCCAGCGGGACATCCCTGCGCGGCATTGGGTCAACATGTGCTGATGGCACAGAGTGGCAGGCAAGCTTTTCGTCTCAACGAGACGGCTGTGACTGAATTTCTGCGCCTGCGTTTGCCTGCTTACATGATTCCAAAAAAATTCAGTTTACTGGAGCGCATTCCTCTCACGGAAACTGGAAAAGTTGATCGCAAAGCATTGGGTAGTGGATCTAATAATACTGCAGTCAAAAGTAGTTGCAAATCAACTTACGTGGAACCATCCGATCCTCTTGAAAAAAAATTGGCCACCCTCTGGGCGGAAATTTTAGGTATGGATAAAGTAAGTATGAACGATGACTTTTTTGCGTGTGGCGGCGATTCTTTGCAACTTACTCGACTGATGGCCCGCATGCGCGAAATCTTTAGTGATTATATAGGACTTGAAGCTCTTACCTTACGCACACTTTTTGAGAAACCAACCTTGGTTGGCATGGCCCAGGCGCTACGTAGTCTGGTTGATAATAGTAATATTCCTGAAGATACAGCAGATCATAGCATTGATTCGCCGCTTGTACTTATGAATTCGGCAGGTGAACAAAAGCCATTCTTTATTATCAGCGATGGCCGTGGTCGACTCTTTGTTTACAATCATTTACGTCGCCACATTGACTGCAACAGACCATTATATGGACTGCAAGTACATGACATAAAATCCTATATTGACTCTGGGGCAAATATTGGAAACCTTGCAGAAAATTATATTCAGGCTATCCGTAGCGTGCAGCCAGTAGGACCATACCACTTAGGTGGCTTTTGCATGGGTGGTATTATTGCTTATGAAATGGCAAGACAACTAAAAAATGCAGGCGAAAATGTTGAACAAACTATTTTAATTAGTTCAATGAAGCCGCCATTCTTAATCGATGACGAAGTCTTTATCTTTTATATGCTCTGTAAAGAACTGTTGATTCCCTTGGAACGTGTGGGGTTAGAAGTCAGCGCTGAGGAATTCAATAATGTGGCTGCACAGTTTCAAAATTTAGGTTGCACGGCATCTACCTCTACAAATTGGCAGGAGCAAATGCGACATGGCCCAGGTGCATCTTTCCTAGCCAAATACCAAAAATTATCAGATATGAACAGAGATGCGCGTCTCGACTTAGCCTATAAACTAGGCGCTGAAACCGGCAACCAATACATTTCCCGAATGTCGAAGGAGGAATTAGCAGATATCTTTGCCATTTACCGCGTCAGCGTGGCCTCGGTGGCGCGCTATGAGCCTCAGCCCTATGATGGCGCCGTTACCGTGTTTGTGCCAGCTGAGCGCGACGCTGTGATGTCAAAATCTATGGATATTGTAGAAATATGGACTCGATCTGGGGCACAAAATGTCACATTTATCTCCACTCCAGGCAGCCACGTCACCTGCTTGGAGGAGCCTTATGTGAGCCAGCTGGCAGCTCGTTTGAATGAGCTCCTGCGGCACTCAGGGAGGCGGTCATGAGTGGATTGCCGCTCATCGGTATATTGGGCGCCCGTGGTACAGCTGGACAAGCCTGTGTGCAGGCACTATTGCGTGATACATCTTTCACATTACGCTTGGGCGGCAGAGATGCTGAAAGGGGTGCGGTCCATACGGCCCAGTTAGGGAGCCGTGTACACTTTGTGCCAGTTGACATTCAGGACGCTCAAGCTCTGAAAAACTTCGTGCGTGGCTGCCAGCTTGTCATCAACTGTGCAGGTCCGTCCCGTCTGATTCTGGATACGGTTGCTCGAGCTGCCCTTCAGGCGGGGTGCCACTATCTTGATCTGGCAGGCGACGAAGTGCTGTATCAGCGTACAGAGGACCTACACGCGACACTGTACCAGAAGCGGCTCTGTTGCCTACTATCGATTGGTATTTTTCCAGGTTTATCGGGGCTTTTCCTTGATTACTGCTTACAGGAGGGGGACAGCAGAGCTCAGGATACCAGCCTTTTCTTTGCTAATTGTGGTGAAGCCATGTCACAAACTGCAGCCCTTGATATCGTGTATAGTCTGAGGGACGGCTTTGGGCTGGGGATGCATCGCTTGCAAAATGGTCAAGTGGTCCGGGACAATGCTGGACCACAACTGGTCAATCTTCCTTTTTTACGTGAAAGCTTAGCTCTGTATCCCAGCTTGAATTATGAGTGCCAACGGGTGGCCACTCGGCGCCGAACGCCAAACCTACGGTGCTGCGTCTCTATGCCGTCACACACGATGCAAACTCTCTTCCAAATACGCGCAGCGGAATCTTGGCAGCACCCAACTGAGGTAGAGCAGTCTGCCCGACAGCTTGTCGCTGCTTCCTTGCTCGACTGTAAGGATTTTTTACCATTCACTTGGTATCAGGTGAAGGCAAAGGGGGAAAAAAATGGAGAATATTGGCACCTTGATGCGGAGTTGATTTGGAATAAGCCTAGTGTCCAATTGGTGGGTCGTATGATAGCAATTACGGTTCAAATGATAATTTCAGAACATTATCTACCAGGTCGGCATCTATTCCACGAATCGCTGGATATACCAGATTTTTTTCGATTGTTGACTAGTGGTGAAGGTGCACCTAGACTCTCGCTTAATATGAATACAGAGTCATTAGAAATAGGCTACATATGAAAACCCTATAAAAGAGATGGGGAGGGGTCTTTATTTGTTTCAATAGTATTATTCAATTTTAAATCACTACTACCTTATAGATTTAATCTTTCGATTAACCATTATGAATAAATATTATCAATAATTACTAAATAAAATGAAGCCAATAAATTATTAATTTGGCTTAAAATCTACAGGATTATCTGCACTCTGTATTCCAAACTGGATGTCATCATTCTTAATTTCGTTTTATTCACTCTCACTATTGAAATAATTATACGATATCATCAATATGTTTTAAGCTATTTTAACCAATTCCTGTACATTTCCACCTACTATAATATCTAAGTATTTAAAAATTTTTTCTGCATTCCAATTCCACCAAGCAATGCCCTGTAACAATTCGATCTCCTCCGGAGAAAAGCGCATACGGATGAGTCTAGCCGGGTTACCTCCCACGATGGCATAGGGAGGAACATCTTTGCTTACAACTGCACAAGCTCCTATGCATGCGCCATTTCCAATATGGACTCCAGGTAATATCGTTGCATTATACCCAATCCAAACATCATTTTCTATAATTGTATCACCTTTCATGGGTAATTCAGTGATAGGCGGCATCACTTTTTCCCATCCATGCCCAAAAATCTGGAATGGATAAGTAGATATACCTGTCATTCTGTGATGCGCACCATTCATAATAAATTTTGCTTGCCGGGCGATACCACAAAATTTACCAAAGACCAGCCGGTCCCCCATAAATGGATAGTGGTACAAGACAAAATTCTCAAAATTCTCCACCCCCTCCGGTAGTTGTACAGCTGTATAATCGCCGGCAATAATATTTTGATTTTTTATAATATTTTTAAGAAAATGAACAGTAGGTACAGCCGGCATGGGTTTTGCCATTTCTGGTGAAGGTCCATACATGAGCTCCTCCAATTTGTTAGGTATAAATTTATACTTACTCAAACTCAATCGCTGAGAGGGTCTATTCACTATCGACAGCGACTGCTTCAGCTTCGCCTACCTTCCAGGACAAGGAACTCTTGCGATGCTTCCACAACCGCTGGTAAAGGAAACAACTTTTCAAAAGTTCTTCATGGCTGCCAATTGCCGCTATATTTCCCAATCCATCTAAGACAGCGATCTGCTCAGCCTGAGTAATGGTCGTAAGGCGGTGAGCCACCAAAACCACTGTTTTAGAGCCAACCAATGCATCTATGGCCTCTTGAATCTGGCACTCATTTTCTGGGTCAACCGAGGCAGTGGCCTCATCAAGCAGAACCACAGGTGCATCTTTAAGCAGAGCACGGGCAATGGCAATACGTTGCCGTTCACCCCCTGAAAGTGTCGCGCCACCTTCACCCACAGGAGTATCGTAGCCCTGTGGCAGACGGTCTATAAAATCATGACAGTGCGCGGCACGGGCCGCCCGTTCCACATCTGCATCAGATGCATCAGGTGAACCAAAGGCAATATTTTCTCGTACCGTACCCTGAAACAGGTACACATCCTGAAAGACCATACTCAGCGCCCCGAACAATGCTTCGGAGGAAAGCTCGCGTACCGGTACGCCACCCAGACAAATTTCACCACCATCTACATCCCAGAAGCGTGCGATCAGACGCAGCATTGTTGTTTTGCCAGATCCGGACGGACCAACTATAGCAGTTACCTTCTGAGCCGGAATCTCCAGAGAGATATTGCGTAACACGGCATTATCGTCGTAAGCAAAGCTCACATTTTTAAAGTTGATATCAACTGGTCCGGGCGCCAAAGTTCTACAGCCATGTACCTGTGGTTTTTCTGATAGGATCGCCTCGATACGATCAAGGGTAGCCTCGGCTGATTGAGTGATTTCATATACAGGACCCAGAGCCTTTATGGGTTCATACATGCGTAAAGCCAATATCAAAAAGGTCAACCACACAAAAATACTTATCGATCCATTTAGTAAAAGCACAGCACCCAAAATCATTAGCAGGACAATGCCAATATCCAATATAAACTGAAAGGTCATTAAAAGTGGTGTAGAACGAAATACGAGAGATAAATTGTCTTTTCTGCTACGTTCAAGGGCAGCAGCAAAACTATGAAACTGCGTAACTGCAAGACGAAAGCCTTTGACCACCTCCATACCCTGTACATATTGAACAACCAATGAGCTCACTTTGGTCATAGCCTCGTTGCGCTGCCGTACCCCCTTGCTAAGTTCTCGCCGACACTGTTGCAAGACTGGAAAGGCTAATGGTACTGGTATAAGTGCAGTCAATGCCAAACGCCAGTCAATCGACAAAAGGAATGGCGCTAGCACTATTGGAAAAATTAAAGAACTAATAAATTGTGGAAATGCCATCCGTGGCAGCAGTGTCAGCATCGTCAATTCCTCAGAAACCAAAGCCGCCAAATTGCCAGCCGTCTTGTGCGAAAAGGCACACATTGGCAGGTTTCTCAAATGCTCACCAATACGAAGACGCACCCTTTTGCACAACTGGGTACCCAGAGGATAAGCCTTTTTGGTAAACAGCCAGCAAAAAAGTCCCTGCCCAAGGTAGCCAAACGCCGTACCAAGTGTATACACTATCACACGTTTGGTAGTCAATTTGCCTACAAGTAAATCGTTGAGTACCAAAATCATGATGCCATAAGGCATACCCATAAATAGTGTCTCGACAGCCTTAAAGGCGGCCGCGACACTCAAAGGTCGACGCATTTCAGGAAAAAGCCACACCAAGCGGCGCATAAGCTTAATCATGAAGGTCCCCCCCCTTTTTCTGATTGAGACGCCATTCCTTGCTGGCCACATGTGCCTGCCATAAATTGCGATACAGTTCACTTTCGGCAAGCAGGCGCACGTGTGTACCTCTGGCCGCTACTATGCCACCGTCGAGCACAACTATCTCATCAGCCGAGGTGATGGTTGAGAGCCGGTGTGCCACTACAATAAGAGTTTTGTCGTGCACCAATGCATTCAGTGCTAGCTGGATATCCGCCTCATTTTCAGGATCGACGAAGGCTGTGGCCTCGTCAAGTACCAGTATGGGGGCATTCTTAAGGAGAGCGCGAGCTATGCAGAGGCGTTGTTTTTCGCCGCCAGAAAGCGCACCGCCTTTCTCGCCAACCACGTACTCATAACCGTTTGGAAGCGCCATAATAAAGTCATGGCACCGGGCGGCCCGTGCCGCGGCTTCCAACTCTTCCTGAGTTGCATCGGGTTTGCCCACACGCAGATTAGCAGCAACAGTGTCGTTAAATAGAAAAATATTCTGAAAGACGAAAGAAACGTGGCGCATCAGTTCGTTGGCGTCAACCTGCCTAATATCCGCGCCTCCCAATCTTATTGCCCCATTCTTGACATCCCAAAAACGCAAAATGAGCTTAGCCAGCGTGCTTTTTCCTGCCCCCGATGGCCCCACCAAGGCCAGAAAGCGGCCAGGTTCCAGGTTGACATTAACATCACGCAATATGTCGTTGTCTTCGTACGCGAAGGACACATGTTCTACCCTCAGCGAGGCATCCTGAGGTGTGGCAGGATTTTCCACCTCTGGCAACTCTGTGCTGAAGAGCAGGGTGTCGATGCGCTTTCGCCCCTCCACCTGCTGTTCTAAAAAAGAACCCATCATTATCAATTGCTGGATAATTCCACCCAAACCCAAACCTATAAGCAGAACCAAGACGAGTGCCGAGATAGTCACATGGCCATGCAGCCACAAAAGCGAGCCCAGAGGCAAAATAAGCAGCATATTGGCGTTTGCTGCCACCTGAAAAAGTGTCATGGGTAAGGCCCAGTGCTCACACATTATATCTTCGTAATATGAACATTCGGACACACTGTCCACATATTTATTAAATGACGACTCAGTTCGAGTAAAAGCCTTGATAACCGGCATACCATGAATGTATTGCACCATTGTGGTGTTCATCTTTTCGCTAGCAGTAAAGAAAAGAGAGCGTGATTCACGATTGCGAGAAATTGTCAAAGCCTGTGCAAAAAAGCCAATAGGTAACGGTGCTATAGCCGCCAATGCCAACCTCCAGTCTAACCAAAATAAAATTAATATAGTCATCAGGAGCAAAAGCGTACTACCTACCAAATCAGGCAGGTTATGACCGATAAACAATTCCATTTGTTCAACATCTTCCAGCATTACTTTTCTAATTTGACCACTGGTCTTACGATTAAAAAATCCAAGAGGCAAACGAGGTAATTTTTTTGCAATAGCTAAACGAAGATGATGCAAAATATCATAAGCAGTAATATGTGATAATACTGCGGCGAATCCAGCAAAAACATACCTAAAGACCAGGCATAACGTAGCAGCCGTCACATAAGGCCATACCGATGTCGACTGGATGCTGCCGTCATCGACCAAACGGTCAATCAAAAAAGACAATATCACAAATGGTGCTATACTCAGCAGCTGCGCGACCAACGAAAAAACGCAGGCTACCATCACTTTACCTTTGTGCTGAGCAGCCATGCTGAGCAAACTGCCAAGCGCATTTGCATCTTGAGAGTGCATTCTTTTTCCTTCGTTCATACGTAACGTGGATGAAAATGGCGTAATCCCTATACCCATGCTCCACTATTTAACACCTAACTTTTAGCTGGAAAACAAAATATTTTTTTAGAACGAAAAAAAATTAATTTCAATAAAATTAGCGAAACAGAAGTCAACCCCTCTTTGCGTTTTTTTCGCAAAAGATAAAAATGGAATCCCGAAATAGCAGAAAAAATAGCGTAAAATGAATAGAAATTTGAGCTGTATGACTCCCCAGAGAGTTTAGTAAGGATAAAAAAATGAACAATATCAACCACATTCCACTTTCCGGATTTTTTTCCGCCTTCTGCCGCTGCGTCGTTCGTTGGCGCTGGTTGTGCCTGATTACCGTTGCTGCGATAAGTATCTTTTTTTTGACACAGCTGAACAAAATCCGCTTCGACAATTCCTCGGACATCTGGTTCGTTGACGGTCATCCCTCTCTGGCTGCCAAGGCCCGTTTTGATCGCATCTTTGGCAACGATGAATTTGCCTATCTGCTCTTCACCAGCGACAAGACACCATTCACGCCTGAGCATTTCCACCTGATGGACCAGTTGGCCCATGCCCTGGAACAAGGTGTCCCCTATGTCCGGCAGGTGAATTGGCTTGGCAATGCAGAGCGCATCAAGGGCAGGGATGGCGAAGTCGAGATCAAGCCTTTTTTTTCACAGTCTCCGCGCACGCAGGCCGAGGTCGACCAGAAACTCACAGAGGCGCTTGATGAACCGAATTTTGCCAATAACCTCATTTCCCCTGATAAGACCGCGTTGACCATGACGCTGGATCTGAACACCTACCCTCCGAAAGAGGAAGATCTCACACCCCAGAAAACCATTGTCAACGCCATAGATGCCATCCTGGCCGAGGCCCGTTTCGCCCCCCTGAAGCCTCTGGTTGGGGGCCCGCCCCACTACAATATACGCTACAGCGAATTGGTGAGGCGGGATATGGGCAAGCTGTTTGGCCTGGTGATTCTGGTACAGATGGGACTTCTGCTCTTCTTTGGCCGAGGCCCCCGGGCGGTGGTGACGCCACTTGTCATCACCACCCTGGCTGTATTCTGGACAATGGGCACGATCGGGCTTTTAGGCTTCACCCTAAACCTGCTCTCCTCTGCCCTGCCCACCATGCTGATCTGTGTGAGTATTGCCGACTCTGTCCATCTCATTGCCGCCTTCTCACACGAAAGCAGACAGGGCATGACGCGCAAGGAAAATCTGGCCAGCGCCATGGGGGAAGTGGGGCTCGCCATGATGCTGACCTCGCTGACCACCGCGATCGGTTTTCTGGCCTACCTGACCTGTGCTGTGAAACCGTACCGGGAGATGGGTATTTATGTGGCCTGCGGCGTTGTTTACGCCTTTCTGCTGACCATCGTATTGACACCGGTTTTCTACTCTTTTGGCCGGAGCCCGATAGCCAGAAAGCAGAAATCCCCCCGAAAGGTCGATTTTCTCAATCGCCTTTTGGACCGGATGCTGCAAGCCAGCCTGCATCTGGTGTGCAACCGGCCACGGGCCGTAAGCATTGGCTTTATTCTCGTCATGGTCCTCACATTTTTTGGCTATCTCCAGGTAAAGGTGGAATCCAATACGGCCAAGCTGCTTTTCAAGGGCCAGCCCCTGCGTGACACCTTAGACGAAATCGACAGACGAATGGGAACCAGTATAACGCTGGAATTTCTGCTCGATGCCGATGGGGAAGCAGGCATCAAGGATCCTGACTTCATGAAGAAGCTGGACCGGCTGACCATGGCTGCCGAGGCAAACCCGCTTGTGACAAAGGCCGACTCTGTCTCCCGGGTTGTCAAGCAGATGCGCCAGGCGATGCACGATAATGACCCGGCCTATTACAGCATACCGGATACGGCCGACGCAGTGGCCCAGTACCTCTACTTTTACGAAAGCTCTGGCGGTGCAGCCATGGACAGGCAGGTGGGTTTTCTGTCCGACGTGGTGCGGCTCTCCATCAAGTGCCCGTATTTCGATACGGCCCAGGCCCGTCAACTGCTGGAGGAAATGCAAAAGCAGGTCCGCGAAATCTTTGGCCCGGAAATGAAGGTCGTCGTCTCCGGCGGCATGTCCCGCTATATTGAACTGAACGACATCCTCTACGCCGGCCAGCGGCACAGCTTCATTGCCGCCACGCTTGCCATTGGCATTGTCATGATGACAGTTTTACGTGCCGTACGTTTTGGCCTGCTCAGCATGCTGCCTAACATATTTCCCGTTTTTGTGACCATGGGCTTTCTGGGTCTTGTTGGCCTGTACCTGGACGTGATTACCGTAAGTTTTGCCGGTGTCATCATCGGGGTGGCGGTGGACGACACCATTCACTTCTTCACCCGCTTCAAGCAGGAATTCGCCCGCTTGGGCAACTACAAAAAAGCCCTGGCAGCCACATATTTTTCCGTAGGGCGGCCCATTATTCAGACCAGTGTACTTTTGGTCATAGGCAATGCCGTACTGCTCTTTTCCTCGGTGCTTGGCTTCTTCAAGCTGGGTCTGCTCTTTGGCGTGGCCTTCAGCGCGGCCCTGCTGGCCGATCTCTGGTTCGCGCCGGCTCTGATCTTACTCTTTCACCCTCTGGGCAGGGAACGAGCCTGACCCCTTATTCACCAACAGGAGAATGACCGATGAAACCTTATTTATTCTGGATACTTGCCCTTTTGTATTCACTGCATGTCCCGGCCATCCAGGCAGAAGAACTGAGCGGCAGGGATGTCATGCTCAAGGTTGAAGCAATTGACCGTAGCTATAGCGATCGTCATATAATCAACACTATGATTGTGAAACGCGGAAATGAGCAATTGATACGAAAAATGGAAAGCTATACCAAAAAATATGGCAAGGATCGTCAAGATGATCGCACATATATCCGTTTTTTGGAACCGGCGGATGCCAAGGATACCCAATATTTGACCTGGTCTTGGGAAGATTTGTCCAGAGGAGATGATATGTGGATCTATATGCCTGCCGAAAGCTTGACACGTCGTGTTTCAAGTGGTGGAAGAAAAGGGGCATTTATGCGTTCTGATATAGCCAATGAAGATATTCAAAAGCGATCTATTGACGCATTTAACTATAAACTTCTCAATAGTGAAAAAATTGATGGTGTAGATTGCTGGGTTGTTGAAATGACTCCAATACCAAGCATTGAAGATGAAACCAGCTACTCCAAGCGGATATTTTTTGTACGTCAAGATATTCATCTACCTGCCAAGATAGATTATTATGATAAGCGAGGTCGATTGCTGAAGCTTGAAACACATGGCAGATATAAACAGATTGATGGTGTCTGGACCGCGACCAAACTGCTGTTCACAACCCCTGACCGTGGAACGACTACCATCATGGACCGTAGTGAAGTCACCTACAACCAAGGTGTGGATGAAACACTCTTTCAGCCGCAAAACCTTAAACGATGAATGTCTGCCCCAAAAGATTTTCCTGCTGTTGGGGCCTGCTCCTACTCCTCTTTTGGTCACCGCTTGCCTTTGCCGGTGACGCGCCACTTGCGGGTGACCCCTTTGCCGAAGACTCCGCGCCTGAAGGCCTTGCCCAAGGTGCGGAAGCCTCGGCAGACAGGCAAAGCAGCAACAGAATCTGGAGTTCTTTTGTACAGAAAGGCTGGTTGGAAAGCCGCAACCAGTTGCGATTGCGGGATGGCCGGGCCATTTCAACCCGGCAGCGGCTCTGGCTGGAGGGGGGCTACAATTTTCGCACAGCCTCAACCCCGGGAGGAGCCGGGGCGCGGCCGGATATTACCCCCAGTCTCTTTCTCTCTGGCAGGCTGGATGCGGACATGGCTGCCGCGAGTTTCTCCGACGATGTCAACGATGTCTCAGCCGCCCTGCAGGAAGCCTATTGCACCGTGGACGGGCAGTATGCAGATTTTTTCGTTGGGCGAAAGATGGTGCGCTGGGGCACTGGCGATGGCATCAATCCTCTCGATCTGATCAATCCGCAGGATCACCGTGATCCCTTTTCCTCTGGGCGCAGCGATAATCGCCTGCCGGTCTTCCTCGGGCAGGCCGCCTTCTCACTGCCCGCGGTCGGGCCGTTTGAGGCTCTGTCCCTGCAGGCAGTGCTCGTCCCTCTTGCGCAGGTCACCAAAGTGCCCGGCCCTGGCTCACCCTGGGAGACGCCGTCCATAAGGCACATTCGCCAGGCCGCAGCAGAGGGCAGATTCGCTCTGGAAGAGCAGGACTTGCCTTCAAGTTGGTTCAACGATGGCAAATATATGGCGCATCTGAGCACCACGTTGCATGGATGGGATCTGGGACTGGCCGCTTTTAGCGGACCGCGCAACTCGCCAGTTCTGGCCAGCATGCCCGATGCGGCAGGCCGTCCTGTGGTGAGGCCGCAATCCCCTGGCATGGCCGCAGTGGGCCTCAATTTTGCCAAAGGCCTCGAGCAGTCCACCCTTCGGGGCGAGCTGGGCCTGAAGCCCGCGTATCCGCTCCAGGTAAGGGGCAGGCCAGATTTCGAACGCAGCGACATGCTCGAGGGGGTCATCGGCCTTGACCGGACTTTTTCCCTGAACCGCTATCTGAACCTGCAGTACTACACCACCCATATCCAGGATGCCGGGAAGCTGGGGCAGTCTTGCTGGGCGCATGGCATGACCTATGAAATTTCCGACCAGTTTCTGCAAGACGATCTCAAACTGGGCGTGAGTGGCATTGTCGGTTTTTCCGGCCAGGGCTGGACCCTGCAGCCTTATGCCGAGTACAAATTTGGAGATGACTGGCTGCTTGCGTTCTCAATCATGTTGTTCGGGGGAAACGGCAGTGGCGCGTACGGTCAATACGGAGACAGCGATTTTGCCACCCTCAGAATCCGGCGTACTTTCTGATGCTATTGCCTGCGGTGCGGCCTGAATTCTGAACGACATCTTTCAAGGTATTGTCCATTCCAGACCGGAAGGCGCATTTGACAGTAAATCCTGCCGGACAGGGGCTCCTGCACTGCCGGGTGAGCTGGGCGATCTGCCCGCCGCCTTCACGGCCAAGCAGCGCATGAAGCTGCCCGCTGCAGATTACCTGGCACTCCAAGTGGCCGCAGAGCAGTTCAGGCCGGAAAAAGCGAATCCGGCGCCGTAAAATAACCGCGCAGCAGCCAGTCCGCGCCCAGGCGTCGGCTTTCCGTCTCCAGGAGGGGCTGGGTAAACAGGCCACCTGCATCCGGGCCAGCATTGGGGCCCCGCGTCAGCGGCGTGCCGGTCTCACCAACAAAGCAGGGCGCAAAGAGCAGGGCCACCTCATCCACCAGGCCGGAAGACAGAAAGGCGGCATGCACCCGGGCCCCGCCTTCCACCAAAACCGAGCACAGGCCCGCCTGCGCCAGATGCCGCAAAACCGCATGCAGATCGAGACCGCTGGCCTGCTCCGCCACCCGGATCACCTGGGCTCCGGCGGCCACCAGCCCTGCCTCCCGGCCCGCATCGGCACGTTCTCCACAAAAAAGCATAGTTTTTGCCGCTGACTGCTGCACCAGCATTTTCGCCCCAGGCGGCAGACGCAAAGTGCGGTCCAAAACCACCCGCACGGGATCGCGGCGCTCTTCGGCAGCCAGACGGCAGCTCAGGGCCGGATCGTCGATCAAGGCCGTGCCCCTGCCCACAAGAATGGCATCCAGCTGATTTCGCAGCCCATGCACGAAATGTCCGGCTTCCGGGCCGGTCATCGCCCCACCCTGCCCGCTCCGGCGGCTGATCCTGCCGTCAAGACTCAATCCGGCCTTCATCACCACCCAGGGCAGACCGCTCCGCTGCGTTTTCGCAAAGGGCAGAATGAGACGGCGGCAGGCGGCCTGCAAAACACCCTGCCGCACGCTCAGACCGTGCTCGGCCAGCAGGGCCGCACCCCCGCCCTGGACCCGGGCGTTGGGATCGCAGGTGCCCAGCACCACCCGCACAATGCCAGCGGCCAGTATCGCCTCGGTGCAGGGCGGCGTCCGGCCGCGATGATTGCAGGGCTCCAAGGTCACGTACAGAGTCGCGCCTGCCGTGTCGTGCCCGTTCCGCCGCGCATCCGCCAGCGCCTCCACCTCGGCGTGGGGCTCGCCCGCCCTGTGGTGATAGCCCCGGCCCAGAATGCTGCCCTCGCGCACGAGCAGAGCGCCCACCGCCGGATTCGGGCTGGTCCGGCCCAGGCCCCTGGCAGCCTCGGCCAGCGCCAGTTCCATATAGTATTCGTCGCCCTGTTCCATGCTCAGGCTCGGTGTTTGCCGCTTTCGCCCAGAAATTGCTTCAGTTCCGCCATGAATTCGTTCACATCGCGGAACTGGCGGTAAACCGAGGCAAAACGCACATAGGCCACCTCGTTCAGAGCCGGCAGCGCCTCCATGACCCATTCGCCAACCTGGGCGGTGGCGACTTCCTTGGCCCCCTGATCCTGCAGCTTCTGTTCAATGCTGTCCACAAAGGCGTCAATGTCCGCCGCGCTGACCGCCAGCTTTTCGCAGGCCTTTTCCAGGCCGGCCACCATCTTCCGGCGATCCCAGGCCTCGCGGCGGCCGTCCTTTTTGATTAAGAGCGGCATGGTCATTTCAACGCGCTCAAAGGTGGTAAAACGCCGGCCGCAGCGGGCGCAGGCCCGGCGGCGGCGAATGATGGCCTTGTCCCTGCTGACGCGGGAGTCGATGACGCGGGAATCGCTGTGGCTGCAATAGGGGCATTTCATGGCGGTTTGTAGCGCAGTTCACAAAAAAAGCCGGCTGCCCGGGAAGGGACCGCCGGCTGCAGAGGGCATCCAGACACCACTCAGCAAAACAGCTCGATCCGCCTCTGGTGCCGGCCGCCGGCAAATTCGGTGGCCAGCCAGACGGCCACGATATCCATGGCCAGCGCAGTCCCCAGAATCCGGCCGCCCAGGCAGAGCACGTTGGCATTGTTGTGCTCCCGGCTCAGACGCGCCCCCAGGGCGTCGTGGCACAGGGCCGCGCGGATGTAGCGGTGACGGTTGGCCACCATGGACATGCCGATGCCGGTGCCGCAGACAAGAATGCCGCGCTCGAAGGCGCAGTCCTTCATGGCCAGACAGAGCCGGTCCGCGAAATCCGGATAGTGTACCGGAGCCTGACTGTCGCAGCCCAGGTCCTGCACCTCATGCCCCAATTCCCCGAGAAAAGGAACGAGCGCCTGCTTGAGGAGGTAGCCGGCGTGATCCGAAGCAATGCCGAGCTTCACAGCCGCTCCGCCTCAGGCATAACGACGGAAGGCCAGTACGCCGTTGGTGCCGCCGAAACCGAAGGAATTGGACAGGGCGACCGACACCCGCTGCTCCCTGGCCACATTCGGCACATAGTCCAAATCGCAGGCCGGGTCGGGATTGTCCAGATTGATGGTCGGCGGAATGAGCCCGTGGTGCAGGATCAGGGCGCAGAAGGCCGCCTCGATGCCGCCGGCAGCGCCCAGCATGTGTCCGGTCATGGACTTGGTGGAACTGACCGCCAGCCTGTAGGCATGCTCGCCAAACACGGTTTTGATGGCCTGGGTTTCACAGCGGTCGTTTAAGGGCGTCGATGTGCCGTGGGCGTTGATGTAATCGACCTCTTCCGGATTGAGCCGGGCATCGCGCAGGGCCATGGCCATGCAGCGGGCCGCGCCCTCGCCGTCTTCCGGCGGCGCGGTGATGTGGCTGGCATCGCTCGACAGGCCAAAGCCGATGATCTCCGCGTAGATGCGGGCGCAGCGCTTGCGGGCCGATTCCAGCTCTTCCAGCACCAGCATGCCGGAACCTTCGGAGATGATGAAGCCGTCCCGGTCCCGGTCAAAGGGACGGCTGGCCAGTTCCGGCGCATCATTGCGGGTGGACAGCGCCTTCATGGCGGAAAAGCCGCCCACAGCCAGTGGGCAGATGACCGCCTCCGCCCCGCCGGCGATCACCACATCGCAATCGCCATAGGCAATGTGGCGGAAGGCCTCGCCCACCGCATGGGTGCCGGCGGCGCAGGCCGTGGTCTGCGACAGATTCGGCCCCTTGCAGCCCAGCCGGATGGACACCTGACCCGAGACCATGTTGGGAATGACGCGGGGGATGAAAAACGGCGTGATTTTACGCGGCCCCCGCTCCAGCACAACCTGATGGCATTCCTCGATGGTGGGCAGGCCACCCATGCCGCAGCCCGTGATAACGCCGATCCGCTGGCTGTTTTCGTCATTGACGGACAGGCCGCTGTCCTGCCAGGCCATTTCGGCGGCAGCCACCCCGTAGCGCACGAAAAGGTCGGTGTTCTTGGCCTGCTTCCTGTCAAACCAGGTGTCAGCGTCGAAATCCCTCACTTCTGCGGCAATCTGCGCGGGATAGCCCGAGGCGTCAAAGCGGGTAATCGGTCCGACCCCGCTCTTGCCAGCCAGAAGCGCCTCCCAAGTGGCGGTGACGCCGCTGCCCAGCGGGGTGACCAGTCCAATGCCGGTGACAACGACCCGTCTCTTCACGGCAGGGCCTTACTTTTGCAGCTTCGCCACATAATCGATGGCGTTTTGCACAGTGGCGATCTTCTCGGCCTCTTCGTCCGGAATTTCCACATCGAATTCCTCTTCCATGGCCATGATCAGTTCGACCAGATCCAGGGAATCAGCGCCCAGATCGTTTACAAAGGACGCTTCGGGCACCACTTTTTCGCGGTCAACACTGAGCTGCTCCACGATAATGTCAATCATCTTGTCTTCTACAGCCATGATCTTCTCCACAAAAAACTATGTTGGTTCCAGGTTGGGCGCAGGACGGCTCAGCCGCCCTGCAGGTTAACACATGTACATGCCGCCGTTGACGTGCAGGGTCTGGCCGGTGATGTAACGGCTGTCGTCGGAGGCCAGAAAGGCCGCTGCCGCAGCGACATCGTCCGGGCTGCCCAGATCCCCCGCAGGAATCTGGGCCTTCAGGGCTGCCTGCACCTCATCGGGCAGTACGGCTGTCATGTCGGTTGCAATAAAGCCGGGCGCAATGCAGTTGACCGTGACGCCGCGGCTCGCCAACTCTCTTGCCATGGACTTGGAAAGACCGATCAACCCGGCCTTGGCCGCGCTATAGTTCACCTGTCCGGCATTGCCCGAGCAGGCCACCACCGAGCTGATATTGATGATGCGGCCCCATTTCTGTTTCATCATGGCGCGCATCACCGCCTTGCTGCAGAGGAAGGCGCTCTTGAGATTGGTCGTGAGGACGGCATCCCAGTCGCTCTCAGACATGCGGGCCATCAGGCCGTCCCTGGTGATGCCCGCATTGTTGACCAGAACGTCAATCCGGCCTTCCCGCTCCAGAATGGCCCGGACCTGCTCCTGAACGGCCACCGTCTCGGCAACGTTGAAGGGTGCGAGAAAGCCCTCAGCCCCAGCCTCCCGCACAAGGCGCAGGGTTTCTTCCGCAGCCTCCGGCCGGGACACGAAGTTGACGCCAACCCGCATCCCCATCCTGGCCAGCCGCAGGCAGACAGCGCGGCCAATGCCGCGGCTCCCTCCGGTCACCAGGGCAACCCGCTTGTCGGTGCTCATTGCTTTGCCTCCCGCAACTGCCTGGTCAGCTCGGGGATAATTTCGTAGAGATCGCCCACCAAACCGTAGCTGGCCACATTGAAGATAGGCGCTTCAGGGTCCCGGTTGATGGCCACGACCACCTTGGAGGACTGCATGCCTACCGTATGCTGCACCGCTCCGGAGATGCCGCAGGCAACGTAGAGTTTGGGGCAGACTGTTTTGCCGGTCTGCCCGACCTGATGGGGATAGGGGATCCAGCCGGCGTCCACGGCCGCCCGTGATGCGGCGACCGAGGCGTTCAGTTCGTCCGCCAGCTCGCGCAGCAGGGCAAAGCCCTTCTCCGAACCCAGACCGCGGCCACCGGCGACCAGGGCCTCCACCTCCTGAATGTTGACCTGATCACCCGCACTTTGGACACTTTCCAGAACGGTCGCGGCAGACTGGACTTCATCGTCCGTAGGCACAATCTGCAGCACCTCGCCTTTCCGGCTCGGATCGGGTTCCGCCGGAGTCATGACCTTGGGCCGTACGGTCGCCATCTGGGGCCTAGTGTTCGGGCATTCGATGGTGGCCATAATATTGCCGCCAAAGGCCGGCCGGGTCTGCAAAAGCAGACCGTCCTCCTCGCGGATGCTCAGGCCCGTGCAGTCGGCGGTCAGGCCGGTGCCCAAGAGGGTGGCCACATAGGGCACCACGGAGCAGCCGATAGCGGTTGCGCCCGCAAGCACCACTTCGGGCTTGCGCTCCCGGATAATGCGGGCCAGCAGTCTGGCATAGATGTCTTCCTGAAACTGGGCCAGGGCCTTGTGCTGCACCAGAAGCACCGTATCCGCACCGGAGGCGATGAGTGCAGGCGCATACCGATCCAGTCCCTCGCCCAGCACCACGACGGCAAGCCCCGCGCCTCGCTGGTCGGCCAGCTTGCGGCCAATGCCCAAAAGCTCGTGGGTCACCGGCGCCAGGATGCCGTGACGGCATTCGGCAAAAACCATAATGCCATGGTAGGCGGACAGATCCTCCTGGGGATGGCTTTCCACCTTGTCCAGGCTCAGAGCGCCGCTCGGGCAATTTTCCACGCAGGAGCCGCAAAGACGGCACTGCTCATTGACCACCGCGTATTCGCCCTGCACCGCAATGGCGCCAAAGGCGCAACTGCCTTCGCAAATACCGCAGGCCGTGCATTTTTCCTGGTCTATTCGTAACATGCCTTTACCTGTTGAGTAGGGGTCTCAGGCTCTCGACCAACTGGCTGACCTGCTCCTGAACAGTGCCGCAGAACATCCTGCGCTCGCCCCTCGCCTCTGGAGAAAAGACCCGCACCACCTTGGTGGGCGAGCCGGCCAGCCCGATGCACTTCGGATCGGCATTGATGTCCTTGGCCGACAACACGGTGCAGACAGCCTTCTTGGCCTGCATTTTTCCCTTGAGGGACGCGACGCGCGGCTCGTTGATGTCCTTGACCACGGTCATCAGCGCCGGAAGCGGCAGGCGCAGAACATCGAAGCCGTCGTCCATCATACGCTCCACTTCGATATGATGCTCATCAACCTTGCGGGTCTTCTGCACGCAGGTGGCATAGGGCAGGCTCAGCCGACAGGCCAGTCCCGGACCGACCTGGGCCGTGTCGCCGTCAATGGCCTGCTTGCCGCAGATCACCAGATCCGCAGGGGGCAAGGTACGGATGGCCTGGGCCAGAGCGTAAGAGGTCGCCCAGGTATCTGCGCCGGCAACCGCCCGATCGGAGACCAGCACGCCGGCATCCGCACCGCAGGCAATGGACTCCCGCAGCACGGCCTCGGCCTGGGGCGGCCCCATGCTCAGGACCGTGACCGTTCCGCCCTTTTTTTCCTTGATCGCCACCGCCTCTTCCAGGGCGTGGCGGTCATAGGGATTCATGATGGATTCCACGCCTTCCCGGGACAGGGTATTGGTACGGGGATCCATCCGGACATCCTTGGCGTCCGGCACCTGCTTGACACAAACGATGATGTGCATCAGGAATATTCCTTGTTCAGTTCCTGGCCAACGACATTGCGCTGAATCTGGTTGGTGCCTTCGTAAATCTGCAGGATCTTGGCATCGCGCATCATCTTCTCGACCGGATACTCCTTCATGTAGCCGTAGCCGCCCAGCACCTGCACGGCATCGGTGGTAACCTTCATGGCCGTATCGGTGGCAAAGACCTTGCACATGGACGAGACCTTGGACATATCCTTCGGATGCTGATCGATATGGCGGGCCGCCGCATACACCAGGCTGCGGGCCGCCTCGGTCTGAATGGCCATGTCGGCCAGCATGTGCTGCACCGCCTGGAAGGCGATGATCGGCCGCTCGAACTGCACACGCTGCTTGGCATAGGCCACTGCCTCGTCCAAAGCCGCCTGCGCCAGACCCACGCCCAGGGAGGCGATGCCCGGACGGGACAGATCCAGCGTCTTCATGACCGTGATGAAGCCGGTGCCACGACGGCCAACCATCCGGCTTTTCGGAATGCGGCAGTCTCTCATGACGAGCTCGCGGGTCGCAGAGGCGCGAATGCCCATCTTGTTTTCCTTCTTGCCGTAGGAAAAACCGGGATCCCCCTCTTCCACCACGAAGATGGAGGCGCCGCGCGCGCCCTTGTTGGGATCGGTGATCGCCACGATGGAGTAGATCTGTGACTCGCCGCCATTGGTGATCCACTGCTTGGTGCCGTTCAGCACCCAGCAGTCGCCGTCCTCAACCGCAGTGGTCCGGATGCCTGCCGCATCGCTGCCCGCGTTGGCCTCGGTCAAACCAAAGGCAGCCCAGCGCCTGCCAGTCGCGATATCCGGCAGATACTGCTGTTTCAGCTCCTCGCTGCCGGCCAGAATCACGGGAAAAATACCCAGGGCGCTGGCCGCGAAGCTGGTGGCGATGCCGACGCAGCCCATGGCCAGTTGCTCCATGGCCAGGACAATCTCGAAGCAGCCGCCGCCCAGGCCGCCGTACTGTTCCGGCACAAAGATGCCGAACAGGTCGGCCTTGGCCATGTCCTGAAGGATCTCCCGGGGGAACTCCCCGCTCTCGTCCAGTTCCGCCCGAACCGGCAGGATCTTTTCACGGGTGATTTCCTGGGCGGTTTCAACAATCATCTGCTGGGTTTCATCCAAAAAATGATCCACTCGAACCTCGCTCTGCTGAGTTACCAGCGTAACAGAAGGGCGCCCCAGGCCAGGCCGGCGCCGAATGTACACAACAGGACCAAATCGCCTGAACGCAGACGCCCGCCGCGGCAGGCCTCGTCCATGGCGATGGGAATGCTGGCCGACGACGTGTTGCCGTAACGGTCCAGATTGGTAAAAATCTTGTCTTCCGGCAGGGCAAGCCGCTCCCGCAGATTGTTGATGATGCGGATGTTCGCCTGGTGTGGAATCACGAGGGCAATGTCGGCAATGTCCAGATGCTGCGCATCCAAAAGTTCCCTGACCGCGCCTGCCATCAGACGCACCGCGTGCCGGAAAAGCTCGGCGCCGTTCATCTGAATAAAGGGGCCCTTCCAATTGCTGGGCTGCAGTTCCTTGTTCATGCTGGCCGGCGCTTCGGTGTACAGCAGATGCCAGAAACGGCCATCCGCGTGCAGCCGGGCATCCAGGATGCCGCGCTCGCCTTCTGCGCCCGTCAGGACGGCCGCGCCCGCGCCATCGCCAAAGAGCACGCAGGTGTTCCGGTCCTGCCAGTTGACGCGGGTGGACAGGTTTTCCGCCCCGATCACCAGCACCTTCATGTCCGGTCTGACGCCAATATACTTGCCGGCCAGATCCATGCCATAAATAAAACCGGCGCAGGCAGCGCTGATGTCGTAGGCAAAGGCATTGACCGCGCCCAGCTCGGCCTGCACGAAGCAGGCGGTGGCGGGCATGATCATGTAGGGGGAAACGGTGGCCAGGACTATCAAATCCAGGTCGGCGGGGCTCAGATGGGCCGCTTCCAGGGCGCGACGGCCGGCCTGGGCGGCGATTTTGTGCAGCTCTTCGCCCGCGCCGGCGATATGGCGCTCACTGATACCCGTACGGCTTTTGATCCAGGCGTCAGAGGTTTCCACCATCTGCTCGAGCCGGGCATTGGTGAGCACGCGCTCGGGCAAACAGGAGCCGGTGCCAAGAATTACCGCTCTGCTCATGGCGCTGCACTTTCCGGTTCGACCCGATACTCGCCCAGAAGACCGACAATGGTGGCGTTGATGTCGTGGCGCGCCATATCGGCGGCCACGATGCAGGCCCGGCACAGGGCCGCCGCGCTGGAGGCGCCGTGGCAGACAATGCCCGTCCCGTTGATCCCCAGAAGCGGAGCGCCGCCGTATTCGGCGTAGTCCACCTGTTTTTTGAAGGCGGCCAGCGCGCCGCGCATCAACAGATAGCCAAATCTGGCCCGCCAGCTCTTCAGGATCTCGCCGCGGATCATCTGCAGGGCCGCTTCGCCCAGACCTTCGCTGGCCTTCAGCAGGATATTGCCGATAAAGCCGTCACAGACCACCACATCCACATCGCCCCGGTACACGTCCCGGCCTTCCACATTGCCGGCAAAGTTGAGCGGACTCGCCTGCAGCAGCGGAAAGGTCTCCTTGACCAGGGCATTGCCCTTGCCGGTTTCCGCACCGATGCTGAGCAGGCCCACCCGGGGATGTTCCTTGTGCAGAACGCGCCGCACATAGCAGGTCGCCATGACCGCGAACTGGTACAGATGCTGGGCCCGGCAATCCACGTTGGCCCCAATGTCCATGATCATGACCGGCCTGTTCCTGGCCGTAGGGAAAAAACTGGCAATGCCCGGCCGGGCAATGCCCGGAAGCCGCCCCAGCTTCTTGACCGCAGCGGCCATGATGGCGCCGGAATTGCCGGCAGACACCATGGCATCGGCCTGACCCTTTTTGACCAGGTCAAAACCGACCACCACGGTGGCATCCTTTTTTTTGCGAATGGCGTCAACCGGCATGTCTTCCATGGTGACGACCTCGCTGGCCGGATACACCGACACCTGGGCCTGCGCTGCCGTATCCCCCTGGGCGAGTTCCGCCAGCCGCGCTTTGAGCCGCTCTTCCGGGCCGATCAGGATGACATGCAGATCGTCACAGGCACGCACCGCAGCCAAAGCGCCCAAAATGGCGACATCCGGCCCGGTATCGCCACCCATGGCGTCCAAGGCAACATTGACGCGCATACGCCCTTATTGCTCTTCCTGGAAATAGACAATCTGCTTGCCCTTGTACTTGCCGCAGCCGGAGCAGAGCTGATGCGGCATCCTGGGCTCGCCGCATTCCGGGCACTTGCCGATCTGCAGCTTGTCCAGGGCGTCGTGGGAGCGACGCAGCCGGGTACGGGAATGGGAATGACGACGTTTTGGCAGAGCCATGCTTTCCTCCAGGGATATGAACCGGAACAGATCCGGTCAGAGCTTCATTTGTTCTTCGTTTTTCCGAGCCTCGGTCCAGCCAGAGCCGCAAAGGCCGAGACAGTATTTTTCTGTCCGCAGTCGCAGGGCTGATCGTCCCTGCTGGCCCCACAGTACGGACACAGACCAGCGCAACTGTCCCTGCACAGGCGTTTTTCCGGCAGAGTCAGAAGCAACTGCTCACGCATCAGGGCCTCCAGCTCGACACAGGGACTGTCGAGTTCGATCAGGTCCAAATCAGATGCTTCGAAAATCGGCGCAGCGGCATCCGCAGGAATGCCGTTGCCGCTCACGCCCGGAGCCACCGCCCGCACGAGAAACGGCGCATCCAGCCGAAATGGATAGGTGCGCAGACAGCGGTCGCACTGCAGCAGGACCGTACCGGAAAGCCGGCCTTCGATCGTCGCCCTGCCCGGCCCCGCAGGCTGCACATGACAGCGGGCCTCCAGCGGGCCATCCGGCTCACACCCGCAATCCTCATCCAGTGTGAGCAACTGCCAGACAAAATCACGGCCCGCCAGCGGCAGTTCTTCAAAATACACCAGCATAGGCAAAACTGTGGAGACTTATGAGCGCGCCACTATACAGGATTACACAGGAAAAGCCAGTGGAAAATACAGGGAGCACCCCCGGCGCGACCTGCAGGACCTGGCCCCGCGGCAGAGGTGCTCCCGCTTCCGGGCTTATTATTTCTTTGCAGTCCTGGCCGTCTTGAGCTCCCCTATTTTCTCGTTCAACTGCCTGATCAGGCCGTCAAAACCTGATTTCTGCAGGACGGAACGGAGCTGTTCCGTATAGTTACGCACCAGACTGATGTTTTCCGCGACAATGTCATAGGCAGTCCATTCAGAACCCTTGAGCTGCATGATGTAGGAAATGGCGACCGAGGAACCGTTCTGGAAGCGGATGCTCGTAGGCACCACCGCCCGGTCGGCGCCTTTGAAGCGGGGCTCGCCGTAGACAATCGCCTCGCCGTTGTAGGTGTCGATCTTGTCCATGTAGGTGTAGCCCAAAAGCTGGGAGAAACGATCCTTGAACAGGTTTTTCTGCTCGGCCGTCAGGCTGTTCCACTGCGGCCCCAGTACCCGCTTGGACATCTCATCAAAATCGAAACGCTCGCTGGCAAGGGCCAGAAAGCTCCTGAACTGCTCCTCCCGGCTCTGCTTCTTGTAGGCATCCGTTGTCAGCATGGCGGTGATCTTGCCGATCACCGGTTTGACCTGTTCGACCGGGTCCGGACCGGCGGCCATGACCGGATTCCGGAGCATCAGAGCAAAAAGAAAAGCCGCGAGGATGAGGTACATGTTTTTGAAAGTGCGCATGGTCAAAGCACCTGTCGGTTATTTTTCGTAGTTGATGTTGAGTGGTTCAATATTGAAGGCGGGCGGCTGCACGGCCGGGAACTCCGCCGCATTGCCCGTCTTGGCGCTTTTGGTATGCCGCAGTTGGGCATAGCCGTTGCGGAAGGCGACATAGGGATCCAGGCTCATGGCCTTCATTTCCTGATACTGGCCCAGATGCAGGGAAACCCCGTTCACGGTCTGGCCTGCGTAGACCACGGTCATGGTCGTGAAATCATCATTCCAGGGCGTGTAAAAGCCCCGGGCCAGACCATCGCCGGCAGAGCCGGTCAAATCGCGCAGCGTGGTGGGGCCCAAGAGCGGAATCACCAGGTAGACGCCGTCGCCAACACCCCAGGTGGCCAGGGTCTGGCCAAGCGTTGCCTGCTGCACCCGACCGATATTGAATTCATGGCCCGCCGGATCGGCCAGGCCGAACACACCGGCCGTGGAGTTGATGAGAAAGCGGGACAGGGCCAGACCGGAGTCGGCAAAGCGCCCCTGCAGGAGGCAGTTGACCGAACGCACCGGCTCGCCCAGATTGTAGAAGAAGTTGCCGATGATGGTACGAAAGTCCCTGGGCACCACCCGGGCATAGCCCCTGGCCACCGGATCCAGCACCCAGATGTACAGCCTGTCGTTCACCGTGAACATGACCCGGTTGAAGGGCTCCAGCGGGTCATAGATGGAGGCCACCGTCTCTGCCGGCGTCTCGTAGGCCGAATCGTCGAGATAATCCACATCTTCGGCGGCAAGCGCCGGCGCAAAGGCCAGCAGACCCAAAAGCGCCAGCAGCCAAAAGGCCGGCAGCGCACGGCCGGCCCGCGCGTTCCTCGCTCTGCTCATGGCACCGCTCCTACTTGCCGGCTCCGCTGCCGCCAAGCTGGCCAAAGGCGAACTTGGAAATCAGCGACTCGATGTCCACGGTCGATTCCGTGTCCACCACGGTGTCACCTTCGCCGTACAGCTCGCTGTCGCCGCCCAGGGTCAACTGGATGTACTTGTCGCCGATGATGCCCTGGGTCTTGATGGAGGCCATGGAGTCCTGCGGCAGCTTCACCTCCCGCTGCAACTGCATGGTCACCAGGGCCATGTTGTTCGGATCCAGGCGGATGCTCTGCACCGTGCCCACATTGACGCCCGAGATCTGGATCTCGGCCCCGTTCTTCAGGCCAGACACATTGTTAAAGGACGCGTTCAGGGTGTACGTCTTCCCCTGGCTCAGAAGCTGCACCTCGCCCAGCCTGAGCGCCAGCCAGCCAAAGGCCAGGAGGCCGATTGCCATGAACAGGCCCACCATAATTTCAACACGGGAATTTTCCATGTCACACTCCCCTGTCTGTAAAGCCCGGGCTCGTCACGGTCCGGGCGAATTCTCGAATGGCCGGCTTGTGGGAATCCACAATCTGGCCGGCATCGGTAAAGGCGTCCAGCTCGCCCCTGTTGATGAGCACGATCTGGTCAGCCAGAGCAAAAACCTGCGGCACGTCGTGGCTCACGATAATGGCCGTGTAGCCCAGCCGTTTCTGGGTCACCTCGAAGAGCCGGTAAATCTCCCTGGTCATCACCGGATCGAGACCGGTCGTGGGTTCGTCAAAGAGCACCAGTTTCGGATCGAGCTGGAGTGCCCGGGCCAGCCCGACCCGTTTTTTCATGCCCCCGCTGAGCTGGGCCGGAAACTTGTCTTCGTGCCCGGAAAGCTCAAGCTGTTCCAGGGTGGCCGCCACCTTGCGCCGGATCGCGCCCTCCTCCAGTCGGGTGCGCTCCCTGAGCGGCAGGGCAACATTTTCAAACACGGTCAGGGAATCGAACAGCGCGCTCCCCTGGAAGAGCACGCCAAACTGCATTCTGAGTTCGCGCAGGGCATGAACACCCAGGGCCGCCACGTTTTTCCCGAAAACCAGCACCTGCCCGGCATCGGGTTTCAACAGACCCAGGATCAGCTTCAGGGTCACGCTCTTGCCCTGGCCGCTGCCTCCGGCAATGACCGTGGTCTTGCCTGTGGGCACATCGAAGCTGGCCTCATTCAGGACCAGGTGCCTTTTCTCGCCCCGGCCGAAACTCTTGGATACCGCCACAAAGCGGACCGCGGCTCCGGCGGCATCGTTTTCCGTCGTCATCACATGAGCACCGAGGTCAGCAGATAATCAAAAATCAGAACCGTAATGGCCGAATAGACCACCGCCTGGGTCGTGGCCCGGCTGACGCTCTGGGCGCCGAAACCCATACCCCGAATCAGATGGACGAAAAAGCCGCGGCCCGTGCAGATCCAGGCCACCAACAGGCCAAAGACCAGTGACTTGATGAAGCCCATGCGGATATCGGCATTGGTCACGCTGTGGGCCATGCCGGCCATGAAGGAGCCGCTGTTTGCGCCCATCATGTCCACGCCAACCACATAGCCGCCAAAAATGCCCACCACGTCAAACACGGCGGTCAAAAGCGGCATGGAAATGATCATGGCCAGAAATTTCGGGGAAATCAGATAGCGGAAGGGATCGATGGCCATGCAGTCCAGGGCGTCGAGCTGTTCGCTGATGCGCATGATGCCCAGCTCCGCACACATGGCCGAACCGGCCCGGCCGGCCACCATGATGGCGGTGAGCGTGGGCCCCAGTTCCATGATGAGGCTGAGCGCCACGATCGTGCCCAACATGCCATCCGCGCCGAAACGATGCAGGGCGTTGTAGCCCTGCAGGCCCAAAACCATACCGGTGGAAAGCGAGGTGAAGAAAATCACGCCCAGTGATCCGGCGCCGACGAAGCGGAGCTGCCTCAGCACCTCGCCCAGACGGAAGGGCAGCCGGAACATGCCGACCAGGGCCCAAAACAGAAAAAAGCCCATCCGGCCCAGATCGGTCAGGGAATCCAGAGTCAGATAGCCAAGCCGGCCAAGTCCGGCAAGGGGACCGGAAAATCGTGGCGGAGCGGAAGAGGCAGGTGTAGGGGACATACGCTCTACGGACATCATTTTTTGACGTTAAAATGCACGTCGCCCGTGGGGGTGGTGACGGTGAGCCGCTTTTTCTGCGGAACAAATTTGTACTCATCCGGCGCCACTCGTGTCAACAGAAGCAGGAGATATCCGTGCGCCACAGGCTTGGCGTGGGGGCGGTTCCGCTGTTCTATGCGTTTCAGTTCCTCAAGCACTTCCGGATGCTGTTTCGCGTTGCTCGTCAAAGACCACATGGCAGCCTCAAAGACAGCCTCCAGAAAGGCGTTCTGTTGTTCCTCCTCCGTCAGCGCCCGCGTTTTCTGCACCGCCTGCGCCTTCTGCAGCGAGCCCGCATAGCTGCCCAGTTCCAAGGCATCCACTATCCTGGCAATCGCCTTTTTTTTGCCATGCTGCAAATAATCCTGCCAGAGCCAGTCCAGATGTTGGGGCGTACTGATGGGTTCTTTGTAGATGTCGAAGCCAGCGGGTTTGGCTGGCACCGGTATTTTGGTCGAATAGCCTGCATCCGCAGCAACGGGCACGGCCAGCATGGCCAGAATGCAGAGCAGCAAAAGTATGGCAATGCCTTGTTTCATGGCTCCTCGGGCGAAAAAGGAGGGGATAAAACCCCGCAAGAGGCTGCCTACCTTAAGGCATTTTTGCCGAAAGGGCATGGAAAAAGTGCCACAGGGGCAGGCGGCCCGTCTGGGAGAAAAACCGGGGCAGGCTCAGAATGGGCTCTGCTCGGAAGATGCAGGGAGGGTGCAGGCGGCGTTCTGCTCCTGCATCTGCCTGGTCAGGGCATCGATGTGTTTCAGGTTGCGGATGACCACGGACAGTTCGTTGGCCATGGCGCCTTCGGGCACTTCGTTGGCCATCAGTTCCGCAGTGCCCAGCGCGGCAAAGAGCGGATTGCTGATTTCATGGCAAAAGGCCCGGTGCCGCCTCCAGACCTCGGACAGTTCATGTTCGGCCGTGACATCCCGCAGGCTTTCCACAACATAGTCCACCCTGCCGTTGCCGCCGTCCACCGGAAACGCGGAGCGCTCGATCCAGCGCGTGCCCTCTGCGCCCGTCCTTTGCTCAAGCACGCTGGCCTCGACGCCGGAAAAGGCCCGTTCCACCGGACATCCGTCCCCGCCCCGACACAGTTCGGCACAGTACTGGCCTATCACCCCAGCGGACTTTTCCCTGACGGCAGCCAGAAAAGGCCGGTTGGCGAGCACGATGCGGCGCTCACGGTCCAGCACCGCCAGTGGCCGCCGCAATGAGTCGATAATGGTCGATAAAAAACGCCCGCAATCCCCAAACCCGCTCATCTGTCCATCTCTCATGCCTGTTCACCTGCCGGTACTCCTGCCACGTTCGCTTTCAGCTCGGCCCGGCCAGGGGCCTGAGGCCGTGGACGTCCGCACCCAGGCCCGTGGCCGTGCGGGCCCCTGCCTGCGTGGGACAGGCGGTCAGCATGATGGTCTTCATACCGGAGCTGATATCCTTGACCTGCTCCCGGCCGTGTTGTCCCTGGCCAATGGCCACAACAATAAGGGCAAAATGTACGAACGCAATGAACGGCACATCAAGTTTGTCCTGTCCGGTTGCCACGGGCCTGAACGCTCCTGTCTGCAAAAGAGCCGCCCTGTTTCATGGGATGCTGCGCAGGATCACGCTCATAATCCCGGGCAGTGACCCCGCGTGTGGGTGCGGAGGAAGGACAGGAGGACAGCCGAAACTGCGCACAGGAGTCTGCATGTCCTTGCTCTCAGCCCCTACCCGTCCAGCGGAGGCCGGCAGGCGGCAACTCGGAGTGCTTGAGTCCAGGGCCAGACTGTGCAGCATCGATAAAGCTTACGATCCGCTCACCAGGCTCAACCAGGCCATCGATTGGGAGCTGCTTCCTCTCAGGCACTCCCGTTGCGTTTAGCTTGTAAATCCAGGGCATTTTTAATTTATACTTAGATACCATGCAAGCATCTGTATTTTCCAGTAAAATTTATAATATAATATTATTATGAAAAAACAGATAGTTGCAATACATAATATATTTTTTGCGTGTGCACCCGGCCACCCGCGCAGAAAAAAACATATGAGAATAATTATTATTATATTATTTTTAATAATCACTTAAAACTATAAAAATTAGTAAAAACAAATAGTTGAATGCGTAGCTGGTGGGTATGTCAGGGAAAAAATTGAGTACAATTTTTTGCTGAATTTTTTAATTTTTATGCTAAAATTAGAGGCACGATAATTTGGAAAAGGTGCGCTGGTTTTGGCTTGGCAGTGGTGGGTGTTACATAAGGTGCTGTTCCCGAGGAGAGTATGATGACGCCCTGTCTTCCCCTGGTTGTGGATCTTGATGGGACCCTGGTCCATACCGATCTGCTGTACGAAGCGATCCTGCTCGTTTTGCGCAATAAACCGCTGCAAGCCCTGCGTATCCCGCTCTGGCTGCTTGAGGGCAAGGCGGTTTTGAAGAGGAAGCTGGCGCTCTATGCGGCCATACAACCCTCTTCCCTGCCCTACAATGATGCATTGCTCTGCTGGCTGCGCGAGCAACACCGAAATGGGCGCCGGTTAGTCCTCTGCACGGCGGCGGATGAATGTTATGCCCGTCAGATTGCCGCACACCTGCACCTCTTTGAGGAGGTGGTCGCCAGTGATGGCAGGACCAATCTGGCGGGGGCGAAAAAGGCCGATGCTCTTGTGCAACGCTTTGGCAAGGCCGGATTTGATTATGTGGGCAATGCGGCGGAGGATCTTGCTGTATGGCGCGCCGCCAAGCAGGCGATTGTCGTCAATGCCAGCCCGGCAGTGGCCAAACGGGTACGAACAGCGTGTTCTGTGGAGCGCGAGTTCGCAAAAAAAAGAGCCTGGCGTCTGTGGGTGCGCATGCTGCGGGTACACCAGTGGGCGAAAAATTTGTTGTTGTTTGTACCGCTGTTTGCCGGTCATCAACTCAAAAACAGACACGATTGGCTTACTCTTTTTTTGGCATTTTTTTCTTTCTGCTGCTGTTCCTCCGCTGTTTATATAGCGAATGATCTTTTTGACCTGGAAAGTGACCGCCAGCACCCACGCAAACGCAATAGACCGTTTGCTTCGGGTCAAATGCCGATTTTTACAGGAGTTATTACTATACCATTCTTGCTGCTCATGAGTTTTCTTTTGAGTCTGTATGTTGGAATAATTTTTTTACAAATTCTCGTCTGTTATGCTCTTGGTACCTGTGCTTATTCATGGAAATTAAAGCAGATAGCCATTGTTGACTGTTTAGTTTTGTCATTTTTATATACCAGCAGAATTTTTGCAGGAGCAGGAGCAATTGACATATATCCTTCATTCTGGCTCCTCGCTTTTTCAGTTTTTATTTTTTTATCGTTAGCATTTGTAAAAAGATATGCAGAAATACGTTCATGTATGAAGACGAGGAAACATAGTATTACTGGAAGAGGATATTATTCTTCAGATGCTTCTTTAATTCAGATAATAGGAGTTACTTCGGGTTTTTCCTCCATCGTCGTTTTTTTATTTTATATTAATAGTGATGCTGAAATTATTTATGATAATCCATTGGTAATTTGGGGTGCTGTCCCGGTTGTGTTGTTTTGGATTAGTTGGATGTGGCTACAAGCTCATCGGGGTAATATGCATGATGACCCGTTGATCTTTGCATTTAAGGATAGATCCAGTCAGATCTGTGGTATTTTATTCATTGCAATCATGTATATTGGAGCAGTAGGACTTCCATGGTAAAGATCACCTCATGGGGGAGACTGCCATACGCAGAATCATCCCCTGTATATATATATGACCGGGAGCATATCAAAACGATCATCACGGCGCATCGACCGGGTCTGCCCTATGGCGTGGGCCGGAGCTACGGAGATGTCTGCTTGAATCCCGGAGGGATATTGTGGATGATGCAGGGCCTCGATCGTTTCATTCGGCTGGATGACACTTCCGGGCGCCTGCTTTGCGAGGCGGGGGTTCTGCTGCGTGATATTCAGCAGGTCGCCATTCCACGCGGCTGGAGATTACCGGTCACTCCCGGCACCCAGTTTGTTACCGTAGGCGGGGCCATCGCCAATGATGTTCATGGTAAAAATCATCATGCGCAGGGGTGCTTCGGCGATCATGTCCGTTCGCTCTCCCTGCTCAGGACAGACGGCACCCATATTGAGTGTGGGCCCGATCACAATCCACAGTGGTTTGCGGCCACTGTGGGGGGCATCGGCTTGACCGGCTGTATTCTGACCGCAGAAATCCAGCTCAGCCGTACGCCCGGCCCCTGGTTGGAGACGGAGAGCATTCCCTATGAAAATCTTGCGGAATTTTTTCGTTTGTCTGATGCATCTGAGGCCGATTGGGAACATACGGTTTCCTGGATTGATTGCCTTTCTGGCGGAAAAGGGAGAGGTTTATTTCTACGAGGCAATCATACGCAGATAGCCGGTGAGCCTCAATTTCAAAAAAGAGCTCTTGCAATTCCTGTTGAGCCACCTGTGTCTTTGGTGAATGGTGTCAGCTTGCGTTTGTTTAACACGGCCTATTACCATCTGGGGAAATGGCGCGCTGGCAAAAGGGTTCAGCATTATCTACCCTTTTTCTATCCCCTGGATTCAATACACGAATGGAATCGCATCTACGGGCCCAAAGGATTTTATCAGTATCAGTGCGTTCTGCCTCGCGAGTATGGCGAGCAGGGAATCGCCGCCATGCTCGACGAAATAGCCAAAAGCGGTATGGGCTCATTTCTGGCGGTCCTGAAAACATTTGGACAACGTGCTCCGGTGGGCATGCTCAGCTTTCCCCAACCTGGAGTGACCCTGGCTCTTGATTTTCCAAATCGTGGAGAAAGAACGGAGAAATTGTTTATACGCTTGGATGCCATAGTTGCTGAAGCAAAAGGCCGGCTGTATCTGGGCAAGGATGCCCGCATGTCCAGACAACTTTTTGAGGCAGGATATCCCAGACTACAAGATTTTATAGCATACAGAGATCCAGGAATTTCTTCATCCATGTCACGCCGGTTAATGGGAGTGTAAGTGTGCAGGATACAAAAAAAAAGATAGTTTTGGTTGGAGCGACTTCATCAATCGCCGAACATTGTGCGAGACTGCTGGTCTCTGATAAATACCTATCTCAATCAGCAGAAATAATTCTTGCAGGTCGCAACCAAAAAAAATTAGATGCGGTCGCATCCGATTTGATGGTTCGATCTTCCCATATAAATGTACAAACAAAAGTACTCAATTTTATCAACACTGAAGAAATTTTTTCTTTTGTCGAAAACTGTTATCTAAAACAACCTGTAGATATTGTCTTAATTGCCCACGGAATTCTGCCTGATCAGGCGGAATGTCAAAAAAATCTGCAATTATGTCAGAAGACACTGGAAATAAATAGTATATCTCCAGTTCTTTTCGCAGAAGCTTTTGCTGGACATATGGAGAAGATTGGCAGGGGAACCCTTGTCATTATCGGCTCTGTGGCTGGAGATCGTGGGAGAAAATCAAACTATGTCTATGGTGCAGCGAAAGGACTTATAGCTTGCTATGTCCAGGGTTTGCAACATCGTCTGGCGCATACTGCGGTAAAGGTTATTTTAATTAAACCTGGTCCTACAGCTACGCCAATGACTGCACACCTGCAAAAAAAAGGAATGCGCCTGGCCTCGGTTGAAAATGTCGCCCAACGCATCGTCCATGCATTGGGACGTAGACAGGAAACAGTTTATGCCCCGGCATACTGGAAAATTATTATGCAAATCATCCGGCATATCCCAAATAGCTTTTTTAAAAAATTGAATATCTGATCCCCGGAAGATTCTCCCTGCAAATGCACCGCTCGGTTAGCAGCCCGTAGAAAAACTATATTTCAGGTTTCAGGCTACAGGAATTGCAAATTTTAAGTGATGCTGAATCAGTGCGTTGCCCTTCCGCCCTACGAGGTTTTTACTCGCCATGCGCATTGCCGCGACTTTTTCAACGAGCTGGTAAGTCCAGTACAAATTCTCAAAAACCCAAACATGCTGGATAGGGCTGCAATGATGCACCTGGAGCGACGCGTACCTTGGGCCATAGCCGGATGTATCTTCCTTCTTGCCCTGGCCATACGCTTAATGGGAATAAGCTGGGGGCTGCCGGAAAAGCTGGATATTCATCCAGATGAAAACATGTATGTCATCAGTAATGTGAGCAAAATCCTGCAACAACTCACCGATGTCTATCAGCATAAAGCCCCCTTTTCCCTGAAGGCTTTAGATCCTGGATTTCTTAATTATCCAGCTTTTATCATGTACTTGTGTGGCACACTGTATGTAGTTGCAACGAAAATCGGGCTTATTAGTCCTACATTGGCGAATATGTATCTTGTGGGACGATGTATAAGTGCTTTTTTTGGAGCAGCCACCTCACTTGTTGGCATGTCTATTGTCAGAAAAATGGGAGGACAAACAATTTCTTGTGTATTGACAGGATTGTGCTTGGCTCTTTGTCCTCAAAATATATGGGATAGCCATGTAGCAGCAACAGATGTACTCATGACTTTCTGGATAATGCTTACGTTATTTGCGGCTATAAAAATAATAGAAAAAGGAAGAAAACGAGACTATATTACTGCAGGATTATTTCTGGGTATTGCTATTGGTAGTAAATATACAGCAGCAATTGCATCAGTTTCGATCATTACTGCAACATTTTTTATAAATAGAACATTTATTCAATCATTAAATAAGTTGTTTTTATCCTTTATCAGTACAATCTGTGCTTTCTTTTTAGTTGCACCGTTCAGTTTATTGCGGTTTCAAGACCTGATTCAGGCCATGCTGTATGAACATAAACACACCACAGGATTTCACTATGGATTCAGTTTGCCGGCATCAGGGTGGCAATACCATAAATATATCTATCAACTATTTGCAGCGTGGCCATTCAGTTTAGGATTGGCACTATATATTTTCTGTATGATTGGATTAGTTGCAACTGTATTTCGCCTGAATAAAAATATTTTTATATTGTTGATTTTCTTTATTGTCTATTTTTTAATTACAGGCAATTGGATGCTTACTCCATTACGATATTATCTGCCACTTTTATCGGTCATGATAGTTATAGCCAGTTTTTGGGCTGGAAAGTACCTAGAAAATGCGAAATCTTATCTACCACGTATTATAATCTCTTTGGGTATTTTGGTTATAATTGGATATACAGTCATTTTTAGTTGGCAGACAACATTGAGATTTAAAAACGATACCCGTATTGAGGCAGCAAAATGGTTAAATGAATATTGCGCAAAAAATAATATAAACGAATTTATTACTATTGGCGCAATTAATTATTCTGCAACTGCAAATAATGGAAATTTCAAAAAAATCTCCTATGTGAGTGAAATTGATTTCTTTAGAAATTACAGAAACAAACAGATCGATATGCTACAAATAACCTCTATCATGTACAACAGAGCCTACAGACACAATAATCCTTTAACAAAAGGAATGTATGAAGAGATACGACATAAAAATTATAGATTAATAAAACGTTTTGCATCAGATTTCATCAATAAAAATATCTACACCAAACTTGATCCAATGTTTGAAGGATATTTTATATCACCAACATTAGAATTTTATCGCCCGATAGGCAGCACTCATGGCGCTGCTGTCCCACTACCTTGAGAACGGTAGATTCTCATGGCACACATGCACCGCTCGGGCGGGGCGCTCCTGCCGTACCATAGCGCTCAGGAGCTTCCCAAAAGGCGCCCGGCCCGGCACCAGCTTCACAACCCGGGCTCGCAAAAATGTTCGTAGCCCTGGTAGTCAAGCGGCGAGTCCCGGCCATCCCCGGCCACAAGCCGGAGGCCGGCGCCGGCATCCATGCAGCCTATGGGAGTCAGTCTCAGGCCGCATTTCCGGGCAATGGCCCGCAGCGCCGTGTCGTGCTCCGGAGCGGCGGTGAAGAGGAGTTCAAAGTCCTCGCCACCCTTCAGCATCCAGTCCTGAGGGTTGGCATCAAGGAGTCGGGCAGCCTCGGTCAGGATGTTTGAGGCAGGCAGGCGATCGGCGAAAATCCGCGCTCCCAGACCCGAGGCAGCGCAGAGCTGGGCCACGTCGCTGGCCGGGCCATCCGAGCTGTCCATCATGGCATGCACGAGCCCGCTTGCCGCAAGCTGCTGTCCCAAAGCGACCCGCGCTTCCGGATTCAAATGCCTGTCCACAAGCGGGGCGAAGTCCGGCGCGCAACCGGCCCGATCCGCCTGCAACAGCGCCAGCCCGGCAGCGGCAAAGCCCAGATTCCCGCTCACATACAGGGCATCGCCCTGTTGAGCGCCGCTCCGGTACAGCACCTCGCCGGCCGCCATTTCTCCCAAGATCGTCAGACTGAAGCAAAAGCCTCCGGGGCTGGCCACGGTATCGCCGCCCACCAGGGTGCAGCCGTAGTCCCGGCAGGCCGCATGCAAACCCCGATTGAAGGCCAGGACCCAGGCCTCGTCAAAACCCGGCGGCAGGCCAGAAGAGAGCAAAAGCAATGTGGGCCTGCCGCCCATGGCCGCGATGTCGCTGACATTCACGCTCACGAGCTTCCGCCCCAGCAGGTCGGGCGGATGGAAAGAGCGGTCAAAATGCACTCCCTCCACCATCGTGTCCAGGCTCAAAAGCTGCACCAGCCCGCTGCCCTTGCCGATGACCGCGCAGTCGTCGCCCATGCCCCTGAGGATGTCCGGGCAAGTGCTCTGGACGGCAAGACTCCGGATATACTCACGCTCGTTCATGGCAGCGTCCCCCGCCCCAGAGCCACCGTCAAAAGGCCCAACACGGTCATGCCGAGCGCAGCGCCCACGTGCAGTGCAATGGCGACCGCAGCCAGGGCCAGCCGGCCGCTTTGCAGCAGGGCGACGATTTCAATGGCAAAGGTGGAAAAGGTCGTCAGTCCGCCCAGAAAGCCGGTGATAATGGCCAGCCGCCATTCCGGCGCCAGGCTCGGGTGCAGGGCAAAAAAGGCGGAGGCCATGCCAATGAGGTAAGCGCCCAGGCAGTTGGCCAGGAGCGTGCCCGGAGGAATGGCCGGAAACAGGCTGTTCAGGGCCCGGCCCAGAAGCCAGCGGAGTACCGCGCCGCAGGAGGCCCCAAGGCTGATGACAGCAAGGGCTGCGAGTGCTTTTCCCATGTCCCCGGAACTCCTTGACCGTGTGTTCATCCGGCAGCGTCTTGAGCGCCGTGCATTTCAGCCCGCGCCTGCCCCGCTTCAAGGGGGTGAACCAAGGGCGGCCGGTTGATCCGGTCGCCCCCGAGCGGCTTTGGGGCCTGCCGACCGCAGCGCTCGAAGCAGCGTGCCAGGATGGGCGGGCCCGGTGGCAGGCAGGGCCACCAAGAGCGAGACCGCTTCCCGTGGAGGGCAGCGGCCCTGCTGCACCAGGAGCCCGGGCGAACGAGTTCAGCCCTGTGCCGCCAGCTTTTGCCGGGCCGCATCCGCTTCCCGCTCCAGGGCGGCCCGGCGCTGCTCGTCGATGCCCAGGGCCAGGGCCAGATCTTGCAGGTAGTGGCGCTCCGCGTCCACATCCGCATCGATGATCAGACAGGACAGGCGGTAGACATCCTCGCCCTGCTCCTGGGACTGCACGTTTTTGGCCAGGGCAGCCGGGTCGACGGCCGCTTCGGTCCATGCCTGCTGCATGGCACTCGTGTCCCGGCCGGGATACATGTGCTGCAGCAAGGCGGCTATGCGCCCCTGCTCGCTGGCATCAATGCGGCCATCAGCCCTGGCGGCAAAAACCATGGCCTGAATCAGCAGTTGCGCGGCCGGATCATCCATGGCAATGCTGCCCTGCGCAGAGCCCTGCCGGGCTGCTGCCTGCTGATCCATCCATTTCTGGTAAAAATTCCAGGCAACCGCCCCCAGCCCGGCCAGCCCGGCGGTCTTCACCGCCCCTTTGGGCAGCACTGTGCCCAAAACCGCGCCCAGAATGCCGGCGCCTACCAGCCCGCCCATTCCGGCCGGGGCCTTCTGGCCAAGCTCCTGAACGCCGGTTTTGGCCTTTTCGCTCAGAGTCTGCAACTGCTCCCGCCAGGCTTCCGGCGTCTTTTGGCCGAGTTCCTGGGCTCCTGTCCTGACCTTTTCCGTCAGCGCCCTGAGTTTGTCACCAAATTCCTTGTTTTCCAGAATGTCAAAAAGTCCCATGATGCCTCTCCTCCAAGAAATAGAATCGCCTGGCCAGTTGCACGCGGATCGCGACGGCCAGACCCTGCCGCCATGCGGAGTTCCCTCTTTTGTTATCATGAATGGGCCGCTTCGCAAGGTCCTGACTGGGTCGAAAAGCGCCCGCTGCCCCAGGCTTCAGCCCAAGGTGGCGGTCCAGGCAAGGATAAAGAGGCATGCATGTGCAATCATCTGCCTGCTGCGAGCCAGGCCCCCTTTGAATACTTTCTCAGTAAAGGCAAGGAGCAGCGCAGAGTGGCCGCACATTGTGAAAAGCTTGCCCAGACCTTTCTCTTTTTCCTTTACCCGGCCGCTTCAACGAGTCGGGTCAGATACTTTGCAGACACAGCGGAGATTCGTTGTCCTCACCCGAGTATGGCAGCCCGGCCTCTGGCCGGCGCCTGCACCGCCCCTGCCCGGTGGCGCAAGGCCAACAGCAGAAGTGCCAAAAGGCGCGCAACACTGAGCGGCTTCAGGCTCTGCCCCTGCCGGCAAGGCCCTGATCGAACAAGCTCTATTGCGCCAGCACCAGGCGGTGCAGCGTGGTTTTGGGGCTACTCCAGAGCTGCAGAGGCGACACATTGTCGGTTTCGGCAACAAAGAGCTGCACGCGCTGGGGACCGCTCCTGTCGGGCAGCACCTGGTAGCCCGCGGTGTAGCCGGGCACGGGCCGGGTTTCCCAAAGCACGCGCAGGCCATTGCCCTCCCATCTGAGAGCGGAGAGCGAGCTGCCGTCAAAGTAGCGGATACTGGTCAGATACGGCACTGTGACCACCTTGTTCTTGCCGACCACCACTTCCGGCACGCCGTCCTGATCCGGATCGGCAACGACGATCCTGGTATGCAGGTAGTCGGGCTCGGTCTCCGCCTTGGCCACGGCCGAAACGGTGCCGTAAAAGTGGCGGCTGGCGCCGTATTCATCCGCACTGGTCCAGACCAGCTCGCCACCCTTGAAGACCTGCAGGCGGTTCCTGCCGTTGATGGCCACAATCTCCAGCTTGCCGTCGCCGTCCAGATCCACCGGCGCTATGTCGTAGACATTGTAGCCCATGGGCAGCGGCAGATTGCGGCCGCTGGGCGCAAGCCCGTTCTTTTCGTAGCGCATGAGGGCGATGGCGCCGCCAGCCGCTCTTCCCGGAGGCGGCGTCTGGCCCAGCAGCATGGCGCTGCCGTCGGGCATGGCAATGGCGTTCAGATAATAGGGTATCCGGTCTTCCAGACACAGCAGTTTGCCGTCTTGCCATTCCCAGATGGCAGAGGAGGCCAGATTGCCGTTGCTGGCGCCCACGTACAGCTCCGGCACCCCGTTTTTGTTGGCATCCACCAGAGAGAGGGCCAGATAGTGCAGATAGCCCGGCAGAGGCTGGGAGAATTTGCGCGTAAAGCGCCCCTGGTCATAACGATAGACTTCGAGGCTTTTCCGGGCCAGGATGACCAGATCCTGTTCGCCGTCGCCGTCCACATCGCCGATGTTGAAATCCAGCGTTTCCAGCCCGATCGGCAGGCCGCGCAGGCTCTCCACGAGCTGGTAGCCGCCGCTCTGATTCGAAAGACCGGCCATGGAGTCTGCCAGCATGCCCCTGCGCCAGGCCCGTTCCGGATTGTCGCTGACAGGGGGGGCGGCTTCGGGGCTTGCCCCCGCCCCGGGCCGGCCTTCGATAACGGAGCCGATGTCGGCGGCCAGCTCCTCCACCGCTGCCAGCGGGTCATTGACGTCGGCCAACAGCCGGCTCAGCTTTTTAGGCGCAGCGCCGCCACGGGCAAAGAGATAACTCGCCACCTCGTCCTGCCGGGTGGCGCCCGGGCCCAGGGTGCTGATCACCAGATAATCCGCGCCGGAATCGGCCAGCAAGGAGCCGACCGCGGTGAAATTCCGGTTTTTCAGGGCCTGTTGCACCTGTTTGGCGATGCGGTCCTGGGCAGTGGCGACAATGCCGGCATGGGCGGCAAGCCGGCTGGCCAGAACGCTCGCCAGCCCGCTTTGCAGATGGGCGGGCGCATTTGGAGTCTGCACGCTGAAGGGCAAAACAAGCACCCGTTTTGGGGCATCCTGGGCAAGCTGGGCGGCCGGTGCCGGCGCCGCACAGAGTCCAATGCAAAGCAAAACGCCCAAAAGTGTCCGGACAGGGCCGGAGAACAGCAGGCACATATGGTTCACTGCAGCCTCATGGATAATTTCACAAAAAACAGCCCAGGCCCCTGCAGGCTCAGACCCGCGCCGCCGGGCTTTCCCGCGTAAAATGGTGCAGCAGAGCGCTCACCAGATCAGCAATGGTATGGCGTTCCGGCATGATGGCGACCGGGAGGCCGTATTCGGCAATGGTTTTGGCCGTCACCGGGCCGATGGCCGCGAGCCTGACCCGAGCCAGCGCCTGCCGCAGGGCCGCTTCGTTTTCGCAGGCCAAAAGGGCAAAGCAGTTGCGCACCGTGGAGGAGCTGGTGAAGGTGATGCAATCGACCGCTCCCGCATCCAGCGCGGCCTGCAGTTCCGCGCCGGCTTCCGTGGCCGGCACGGTTTCGTAGGCCGGCACGACCATGACCGTCGCGCCGGCGGCACGCAGCTTGTCCGGCAGGATTTTGCCGGCCTGCGCAGCCTGCGGCAGCAGAAAACGCTGGCCCTGGGCAAAGCCGCTGGCAATCAGGGCCTCGGCCAGCGCCTCGCCCGTGTATTTTTCCGGCAGGAAATCGGCCCGGAGCCCGAAAGGCCGGAGCGCCTTTGCCGTGGAGGAGCCCACCGCGGCGATGCGCAGGCCGTACAGGGCGCGGCTGTCCTGCCCCGCCTGCTGCAGGCGGCGGAAGAAATGCTGCACCGTATTCGGGCTGGTGAAAAGCAGCCAGTCAAAATCGGCCAGCCGCTCCAGGGCCGCGTCAAGCTGACTGTAATCCGCCAGCTCGCGCACCTCGATGGTCGGGCATTCCAGGCAATCCGCACCCAGATTTTCGAGCTGGCTCACCAGGGCGCTCGCCTGCTCCCGGGTGCGGGTCACCACGATGCGCCGGCCAAAGAGCGGCCGCTTTTCAAACCAGTTGATGCAGCCCCGCGCCTGCACCACCTCGCCCACAATAACGAGCGCAGGCGGTTTGATGGCCGCCGCCCGCACCCGATCGCCGATGTCGGCCAGGGTGCCGATGACCGATTCCTGCTGTGGCATGGAGGCCCAGCGCACCACGGCTGCCGGGGTTTCCGGCCTGCGCCCGGCGGCCATCAGCTTCTGGGCGATATCGGGCAGATTCTTGATGCCCATATAGATGACCAGGGTGCCTGCGCCGGTGGCCAGTTTGTTCCAGTCGATGTTGGAAAGGGGCTTGTCCGGGTCTTCGTGGCCGGTGATGAAGGCCACGGAGGCGGTATACCTCCGGTGCGTGATGGGAATGCCGGTGTAGGTGGCGGCCGCGGAAGCGGCGGTCACGCCGGGCACGGCCTCGAAGGCTATGCCATAGGCCGCCAGTTCCTCTATCTCCTCGCCGCCCCGGCCAAAGATGAAGGGATCGCCGCCCTTGAGCCGCACCACCGTCCTGCCGGCCCTGGCATGCTCGACCAACAGCCTGTTGATGTGCTCCTGGGTGCAGGCATGCAGACCGCCGCCCTTTTTGCCCACATAGATCCGAATGCAGTCTTTGGGCGCGTGGCGCAGGAGCTTCGCGTTGGCGAGATAGTCATAGACCACGACCTCGGCCTGTTGCAGGAGTTCCCTGCCGCGCAGGGTCAGCAAACCCGGATCGCCCGGGCCCGCGCCAACCAGATACACCTTGCCCTCATGCTGCATGGGATCGATCCTCCAGATCGCAGAAGAAATCAGGATAAGGGGCCTTGATACACCGCTTCGAGAATGGCCCTGCCGCCCCGGGCCAAAAGCGCTTCAGCCAGCTCGCGGCCCAGGTTTTCGGCCCCGGAGCGTGCCGAGGAGCGGGTTTCCCGCAAAACGGTCTTGCCATCCGCCGTGGCGATGAGGCCGCTCAGCTCGACCCGCCCGGCATGCAGGGTGGCGTAGGCGCCGATCGGCACCTGACAGCCGCCTTCGAGCCGGGTCAGGAAGGCTCGTTCCGCCGCAACCGTGACGGCGGTTTCGGCATGGTGCAATGGCAGAATCCGCTCCAGGAGCACGGCATCCGAGCGCCTCATCTCAATGCCCAGGGCGCCCTGCCCCACGGCAGGCAACATGGTTTCAGGCGCCATGTTGGCCGTGATGCGCGCCTCCAGTCCCAATCTCCTGAGCCCGGCGGCAGCCAGCATGATGGCGTCAAAGTCGCCGCGGTCCAGCTTCTGCAGGCGCGTGCCCACATTGCCGCGCAAATCCCGCAGGTCCAGATCGGGCCTGAGCGCCAGCAACTGGGCCTTGCGCCGCAGGCTGGAGGTACCCAGCGTCGCGCCCCGGGGCAGCTCGTCCAGCCCGGCGAATTTCCGCGACACAAAGGCGTCCTGCGGCACTTCCCGCTCCGGCACCACAGCGATGTGCAGCGCCGCCGGCAGCACCGCAGGCACATCCTTCATGGAATGCACTGCCAGATCAATGCGCCCATCCAGCAGCGCTTCCTCGATTTCCTTGACGAAAAGGCCCTTGCCGCCCACCCTGGCCAGGGGCACATCCAGAATGCGGTCGCCTTTGGTGCTGATGCGCACCAGCTCCACGTCCGCCTCCGGCACCAGCTCCCGAATCCTGCCGCCCACCCACTCGGCCTGTACCAGCGCGAGCTGGCTGGCCCGTGTGCCGATGCGTATCCTTTGCGGCCTGCTCATGACCCCGCCTCCATGGCATCCATCAGCGCCGCCGCCAGCAGGGGCAGCATCAGCTCGTGATGGCCTGTGAAGTGAAAACCGCGACCACCTTCCTGTGTAGGCCGCTGCACCACGTTGACGGCAGGCCGGTATTGCCGCATGAAATCGAAGTTGGCCGTCGTAAAGTGCCGGACCTCATAACCCAGATTGCGCACCACGGTCAGGGCCTTCAGAAAAACCTCCGGCAGGAGCACGGCCGAACCGAAATTGAGGTAGGCCCCGCCTTCCAGGCCGCTCGCCAGCCTGCAAAAGAGCCGAAAATCGTGAAGGCTCGCCTGGCCTATGGCCGCGCCGTCCGCCCCGGGATGAATATGAATGATGTCCGTGCCCACAGCCACGTGCACGGTGACTGGAATATTCAGGCGGGCCGCTGTGGCCAGCAGGCTGGAGCCGTTGTAGGGGAAAGCGTGGGCCAGCAGCATTTCGCCCACGCCCTGGCCAATGCCCACACCCCTCCGGGCCGCATCCACGATGGCCCCATTCAAAAGCGCTCCGGTTTCCGCGGCCGCGCCAAAGGCGCCCGAACCCAGGACCGCAGCCACGTCTTCCGAGGTTTTGCCCGCCATGGCGAGTTCTGCATCGTGAATGATGCCCGCGCCGTTCAGGGCGAGCGCGTCGATCAGTCCGGCCTGCATCAGGCCGATCAGCACCGGGTTCAGGCCGACCTTGATCACATGCGCGCCCAGGCCCACGAGAATCGGCCGCTGGTGCCGTTTGGCTTCGACCAGGCGATGCACCAGCTCCGGAAAATCCCTGCCCGCAAGCTGCCGTGGCAGGGCCGCCATCCACTCGCGCATCGTCATGCCTGCTTGCGGGGCCCTGGCAAAATCGGCCACGCCGAGCTTGGACGGCCGATCGTGGAGGGAATAGGTGTGCAGCGCGGAAAAATCCAGCGGTTCTACGGAATATCGACTCATGCCGGCTCCGCGCACAGGGCCCGCTCCACCAGCTCACACAGCAGGTGTTCAATAAAGAGATGGCATTCCTGAATCTGCGGCGTGGCCTCGCAGGGCACGTTCAGTACCAGATCACAGAGTGGCGCCAGTCTGCCGCCCGGGCTTTTCAGGCCGCCGGTGAGTGCCGCGCAGGGCATCCCGATCCGGCGCGCCGCCAGCACCCCCCGAAGCACATTCTCCGAATTGCCGGAGGTGGAAATGGCCAGGGCCAGATCCGCCTTTTTGCCCAGAGCCTCGATCTGCCTGGCAAACACGTCTTCAAAGGCGAAATCGTTGGCAATGGCCGTGAGGACCGAGGAATCGGTGGTCAGCGCCAGCGCCGCGAGCGGCCGCCGGTTCAGAAGGAAGCGATTCACAAACTCCGCCGCAAAGTGCTGGGCATCCGCCGCGCTGCCGCCATTGCCGAAGACGAGCATCTTGCCGCCGGCTTCGAGGCTCTGCCGCATCATGGTCGCGAGCCGCTGCAAATCGGCAGCCTGCGCCGCCACGAAATCTTCCTTGGCCGCCACGGAGGCACGGAGCCTTGTACGAATCAGGGAGACTGCATCCATTGTCAATCCCATGAAAAAGCGCCCTGCCCGGGAGCCCGGATCAGGCCAACAGGGTCAAGGCGCTGTCGACGTGGCAAAGGTCTCAGGCCAACTGTTTGAGAATCAGCCCGGTCACCTCCTGGATCGGCACGGAGCCGTCCACGGAAATCACCTTGACATTGCCCTTTTTCTTGAAATAGTCGACCGCCGCCATGGTGCCGGTCTTGTCGTCATAGTAGATGTCATGACGCTTGTTGATGGCCGCCTCGTCCTGATCGTCGGCACGGGTGCTCAGCTCGCCGCCGCAGACCCGGCAAACCAGCTTGCCGTCCTTCTCCGCCGGCCTGATGGCGTCGATGGCGATATGATTCGGGTGATTGTTGTCGTTGACGCAGAGGCGGCGGCCCATAATGCGATCCCGGGCGATTTTGCGCTCCAGAACGATTTCGACCACATAGTCGAGCCGCATGCCGGAACTCTCCAGGGCCTTGTCCAGCGCCTCGGCCTGGGCCAGAGAACGGGGAAAGCCGTCCAGGAGCCAGCCTTTATCCTTGGATTTCGCGAGCGTTTCCAAAACCATCGGGATGGTGATGTCGTCCGGCACCAGGTCGCCGCGATCGATATAGGCCTTGGCCTTTTTGCCCAGCTCCGTGCCGCCCTTGATGTGACTTCTGAAAATGGCGCCGGACTCGATGTGGTCCATGCCGTACTTCTCTTTCAGAATCGCGCCCTGGGTGCCCTTGCCGCTGCCGTTCGGTCCAAAGATCAGAATATTCATGCCGCTCCTTGCATGTTGAGAGATGGCGGATTGGCCGCCGGTAAAGGTGAAAAACAAGTTGGCCCCGACTATAACCGGCTTTTTTGACATCTGTCACGAAAATTGAAAAAGTTCCGGGCAACCGCTACATGGGACGCGCCGATCTCCCAGGCAGGCTGCGCCTTGGCGGCCACGCTGCCGTGTCCCTGTCCCGATCTTGCCAGCAGACTCATGCCAAAAGGCGCCGTATCCGCCCAGACCGGGGCGCCCGTCCGCGTATCTTTTGACAAGAGCTCGCAAAGCAGGTAGAAAAGCGGGCATATGTTGCAGTCAATCAGCTTTTATACCGTTATGAACGGGAGCACTATGCAAGACATCAAGGTAGGACTGATCGGTTTTGGCACCGTGGGCCAGGGACTTGCGGAAACGCTGCACTCGCAGGAAAACAGGCTGACCAAGCGCACCGGCATGAAAATCGGCATCAAAACCATTGCCGACACACGTGCCAGGGCGCTGCCCGCCCATCTTGAGCACATCCATCTGACCCAGGATGCCAGGGATATTCTTGCCGATCCGGAAATCGACATCGTGGTCGAACTGATCGGCGGCATGGAGCCGGCCAAGACTTTTCTCCTGGAGGCCATTGCCGCCGGCAAACACGTGGTCACGGCCAACAAGGCGCTTCTGGCCCAGACGGGCTCGGAAATCTTCCGGAAAGCCGCCGAAAAGGGTGTGGCCGTGGGCTTCGAGGCCAGCGTGGGCGGCGGCATTCCCGTCATCAAGGCGCTGCGCGAAGGCCTGGTCGCAAACCGCATTCTGGCCATCAGCGGCATCATGAACGGCACGGCCAACTACATCTTAAGCCGCATGACCGACGAGGGCATTCCCTTTGCCGAGGTGCTGGCCGAGGCGCAGAAACTGGGCTTTGCCGAGGCCGACCCGAGCTACGACGTGGACGGCATCGACACGGCCCACAAGCTGGCCATTCTGATGAGCATGGCCTATGGCATCCACATCACGAACCGGGAAATCAGCACCGAAGGCATCCGGAACATCGAGCCGGTGGACATCGAAATGGCGCGGGAATTCGGCTTTCGCATCAAGCTGCTGGCCATTAGCCGCAACCACGGCGAGCACGTGGAAGCGAGGGTGCATCCCACCATGGTGCCGGGGGACAAGCTGCTGGCCAGCATCAACGGCGCCTATAACGCCATCCAGTTCAAGGGCGACTGCGTGGGCGACATCCTGCTCTGCGGCCTGGGTGCGGGCAAGATGCCGACCGGCAGCGCGGTGGCCGCCGATGTGGTGGACATTGCGCGCGACATCGCCTGCAATTCCGTGGGCCGGGTGCCGCCGCTCTCCTACCAGCTTTCCCAGTTTGCACCGCGCCGCATCACCGGCATGGACGAGCTTTTTGGGCCCTACTATTTCCGTTTTACGGTGAAAGACGAGCCAGGCGTGCTGGCAAGCATTGCCGGCGTCCTGAGTGCACAGGGCATCAGCATTGCCTCGGTCATCCAGAAGGGCCGCAGGGGCCAAGAAGCGGCGGTGCCGCTCGTGATTCTCACCCATGCGGCCAGGGAATCCGACGTGGAGCAGGCCCTGACCCGCATCGGCAAGCTGGATGCCGTGCTCGCTCCGGTGGTGAAGATCCGCATCCTCGAGCAAGAACAGTGACCCATGAAATACATTCTGCTGATTGGCGACGGCATGGGCGACGTGCCGGTGGCAGCCCTGGGGGGCAGAACGCCTCTGGAGGCCGCGCCCACCCCCACGCTGGACCGGCTGGCCAGGGCGGGCGAACTGCTCATGGTGCAGACCGTGCCCGAGGGCCTGCCGCCGGGCAGCGATGTGGCGAATCTGGCACTCCTGGGCTATCAGCCTTCCGAGGTGTACACCGGCCGCGCACCCCTGGAGGCGGCCAGCATGGGCATTGCCCAGGCCGATACGGACATCGACTTCCGCTGCAATCTGATCAATATCCAGCGTCAGGGCGAGCGGATGCTCATGGTGGACTACAGTGCCGGCCACATCACGACCGCCGAGGCCCGGGAGTTGATTCTGGCCCTGCAGGCGGCCTGCGGCAACCCGGCCCTGACCCTGCATCCGGGCGTGGGCTACCGGCACCTGCTGGCGCTGCACAACACGCCGCTGCCCAGGGATTTCACAACAACTCCGCCCCATGACCACTGCGGCAGGGATGTATCCGCTTTCTTCGCCGAATACGCCAAGGTGCCAGCGCTGGCCGCGCTCTATGCCAGGGGGCCGGAAATTCTGGCGGCACAGCCGGTGAACCAAAAACGGCAGGCAGCCGGCAAAAGGCCGGCCAATTTCTTCTGGCTCTGGGGCGAAGGCAAAAGGCCCCGCATGGATACCTTTGCGGAGCGCTGCGGCCTCCGGGGCGGCATGGTCTCCGCCGTGGACCTGCTGAAGGGCATCGGCAAGCTGAGCGGGCTCCAGGTGGTGGATGTGCCCGGGGCGACCGGTTATCTGGATACCAACTATGCGGGCAAGGCGGCGGCCGCGCTGGAGATTCTTGAAGAGGCCGATTTTGTGGCTGTGCATGTGGAGGCGCCGGACGAATGCGGACATCAGGGTCTGGCTGCCGAAAAAATGCAGGCGGTGGCCGACTACGACGCCAAAATCGTGCGGCCCATTGTGGAGGGTATGGAACGCCGCGGCGAACCGTTCCGGCTGGTGGCGACGATGGACCACTACACGCCGCTGCATCTGCGCACGCACGTGAGCTGGCCGGTGCCCATGCTGCTCTACGATTCCAGAAGCCGGGCCACGGATGGGCTGGCCTACACCGAGGCGAACGCGGCCAGGGCTGTGGAAAAAAGCGGCAGGCGCTTTGCCAGCGGCGCCGACTTCTTCCGCTACTTTGTGGAGCAAAGGCGGTGAACAAACTCGCAATGGCTCTTGTGGAGCCGATTTTTACCACCACGTACCGGGTCATTTACGGCGACACCGACGCTGCCGGCGTCATGTACAACGCCAACTATCTGCGGCTCTTTGAAATCGGCCGCACCGAAATGATGCGCGCCTGGGCCATGTCCTACCGGGAGATGGAGGCATTGGGCTGCGTGCTGCCTGTCACCGAGAGCTATCTGCGCTTCAAGGCTTCGGCCCGCTATGATGACCTGGTCGAAATCGCGGTCGCGCTGGCCGGGGCCAACCGCCTGACCTGCCGCTTCCACTACCAGATCAGCCGCAGAGAGCGCGACGGCGGAACGACGCTTCTGACCAGGGGCTTCACCGCGCACGCCTGTGTGGATCGCAAGGGCGCGCTGAGCGCCTTCCCCCAGGTGATTCGAGATGCCATCGCCCCCATTCTGGAGCGGCAAAGGCAGAGCCCCGCGTCAACAACCCCATAAAAACTCTGCAAATCCCTTGACATCACGGCATCTCCTGGTATACTTGCCCTTTGTGATGCGGGGTGGAGCAGTCTGGTAGCTCGTCGGGCTCATAACCCGAAGGTCAGAGGTTCAATTCCTCTCCCCGCTACCAGTACATTCTAAGGACTTGCGGACTGAACTCTGCAGGTCCTTTTTTCTTTGCCAGATCCCGGCAGGCGCATGAGGGCGACTGCCGGCCCAAGCTGTGATCGGTTCAGATGTTCTGCTCGACTTTGGCAAAACCGGGCATGCAGAGCGTCTGCCCGGCAAAACGTCTGCTTCTTTGATGCCATGGCTTTGGCCGCAATGCGCACCGCGAAGCTAATGGGCGCTTTTTTTCTGCAGCCATTGCCAAGCCTGCCCGCCGGGGCAAAAAGTTTGAAGCGGGCGGGGGAGTGGCGGGCCGTTCACACCGTTGCCTGCCCTTGCCGGCAGGCAACCATTTTTTCAAAGGGCGCTGGAACAAAACAAGGGCTTACGGTTAAAAACCGTAAACCCTTGTTTTTATTGGTGGAGCTAATCGGGATCGAACCGACGACCTCTTGAATGCCATTCAAGCGCTCTCCCAGCTGAGCTATAGCCCCTTCTCTTGTGCGGGAAAATTGGCATTCTGATACCATCCCAAAGTCTGGCTGTCAAGTTTTTCTCTTTCTTTTTCCGGATCCGGTATTGATGTTGCCAATCGGCAATGTTCTTGGTAGAGTCACTCGCTTGCTGCCGGGTTCAATAGGGTCAAGCTGGTTCCGAAAAGGCCTGACCCGGCAAATCTCCCCTTTTTTGCAAGGGGGCTTCAATTGCCTGGTGAATTCTGATGTTTCCATTTCGAAACCCACTTTATGGCTGGTTCTCCAAAGACATGGCCATTGATCTCGGTACAGCCAATACCGTGGTATATGTCAAGGGCAGGGGCATTGTTTTGCGGGAGCCCTCGGTGGTGGCGGTGCGCAAGGATGTGCGCGGCAGCAAGGTTTTGGCCGTGGGTGGCGAGGCCAAAGAAATGCTCGGTCGCACTCCTGGCAACATCATGGCTATCCGGCCCATGAAGGATGGCGTGATCGCTGACTTTGAGGTCACTGAAGCCATGCTTCGCTATTTTATCAACAAGGTGCATAACCGCCGTCATCTGGTGCACCCCCGCATCGTTATCTCCGTGCCATCCGGCATCACCCAGGTGGAGAAGCGGGCGGTGCGGGATACTGCCGAATCCGTGGGCGCGAGCGACGTTTTCTTGGTGGAAGAGCCCATGGCCGCTGCCATTGGCGCCGGCCTGCCCATCACGGAACCGACCGCCAACATGGTGGTCGATATCGGCGGCGGCACCACCGAAGTCGCGGTCATCTCCCTGACCGGCATCGTGTACTCCAGGTCGGTGCGCATGGCCGGCGACAAGATGGACGAGGCCATTTTGCAGTACATCAAGCGCAAGCACAACCTGGCCATAGGCGAGCGCACGGCGGAAGAGATCAAGACCTCCATCGGCGATGTCCTGCCCGAGGAACCCTATGCCAGCATGGAGATCAAGGGTCGTGATCTGGTGGCCGGCATACCCAAGACCATCACCATTACCGCCAAGGAAATCCAAAACGCCATTGCCGAGCAGGTCGATGTGATTGTGGAGGCGACCAAGGCCGCCCTGGAAGCCACACCGCCCGAGCTGGCCGCCGATATTGTGGATCACGGAATCGTACTCACCGGGGGTGGGGCGCTTTTGAAAAATCTCGACAAGCGCCTGAGCAACGAAACTGGCATGCCGATCATCATCTCCGAGGATCCGCTTTCTTCGGTGGTGCTGGGCTCGGGCAAGGCCCTGGACCGAATCGACATCCTCAGGGAAATAGCCATTGACTGAGCCTGTTCGCCGCTCCCGCTTCTTCCTGCGGACAGCTACTCGTTGAGCCCAAGCCATGCGTAAACAACTGCACAAAAAGCGCGACAGCAGGGCCCATCACCTGCGCGTTCTGGCTGTGTCCGTGCTGTTGCTGGTGCTGGGCGTCTTTTTTCTGGTCACGACCTTTGGCTCCCGGCAGTTCGGTCCCTTCCACAAGATTATGATGGAAATAGTCGGTCCGGTGCAGAAAACCGTGACCCGCACCGGCTCGGCTCTGGGCTCGATCAAGCACGACTACATCGACAGCATCCAGAATTTTTTCAAGCTCAATGAAGAAAAGAAACGCCTGACCCAGCAGTTGCAGGAAACCGAAGCCCTGCTGAACAAAAGCCGCGAGGCCATGGCCACCAATGCCAGCCTGCGAAAACTCCTGGACTTCAAAAACTCGACCGAGCAGCCCAGCGTGGCCGCCACCATCGTGGGCAAGGATCCCTCGCCCTTCGACCGTTCAGTGATTATCGATCAGGGTGCCAACAGCGGCATCACCAAGGGCTGCCCGGTGGTGTGCAGCGAAGGTGTGGTTGGTCAGATTTTCACCACCTCGCCGAACTATTCGAAAGTCCTGCTGGCCATCGCGCCTTCCAGCGCCATCGATGTCATGCTTCAGGGCTCGCGGGTGCGCGGCATTCTGAAAGGCACCGGCAACATGACCTACCGGCTGGAGTATATTTTGACGAATGTCGAGGTGAAACCGAAGGAAAAGGTGGTGACAGCCGGCTATGGCGGCGTCTTTCCCACAGGGATTCCGGTGGGCGAGGTGTCCAGGGTTTCCCGCCAGCCCCAGGGCATGTTTCATGAGATCGAGGTCAAGCCTGCGGTGGACTATCAGACAATAGAGCACCTGCTCGTCATCAGGAAAAATGACCTCAATGAAATTCTTGACCAGCCGGGGCGCCCCTGAGCGGGCCCGGCCCGGTGCTCCGGCCTGCTTGGCCCGGTGGAGTACAAGGCAGCCATGATCTTTCTCTGCTTCCTGATACTTGGCGCGCTTTTGGTCATTCTGCAAACCACGCTGCTGATGCCCAGCCCTCTCTGGGCCTTTGCACCGGATTTCTATTTTATTTTCGTGGCTTATCTGGCCAGCCGCTTTACCGTGTTTCAGGCCCTGATACTGATTTACCTGCTTGGTCTGATGCTGGATGTGCTGGTTGGCACCATGTTGGGCATGTCCACCTGCCTGTGCTTTGCCGGTTATGCGGTGATGCGTCTCTTTGCCGGCAAAGGCGCGTTCAAAGACTACTTCTATTCCATTCCGCTGATTTCGCTTTGTTTTTTTGTGCTTTCCGGCCTGGTGTACGCGGTCTTTGATTTTGTCTATCCAGACCAGCTGGCACCGTGGAGCTGGTGGAAAATGGGCCTGCGCACCCTGACACTGGCGGTCTTTGTCTGGCCTGTCTTTCGGCTTCAGAACATGGTCTACAGCTATGCCGCGAATGCGGTCATGCCCTGGAAGCGCCTGAAGGTGCGCGACAATGCGCGCCGGCGGCAGACCTGAACCGGCCCAATTGAAGGAGTGCATACCTTGCGCAGATCAAACCGACGCCGCCCCGGCAGCCTGCCCCATCGGGACAACAGCTACGACGAGGGTGTGGTGCCCCTGATGGCGCCGCAGGACAGCGACGAACTGAAGACGCAGACCCAGAAGGGCCTGTATGCCATGGGCTGCATTCTGGCGGCCTTTATCGTCATCATGGCCAGGCTTTATTTTTTGCAGATAAAGCAGGGCACAGACTATGACAAACTGGCGGACTCCAACCGGGTGCGCTATCTGGAAATCATGGCCCCGCGCGGCAATATTCTGGATCGCAAGGGTCGCGAGATGGTGACCAACCGGCCCTCGTTCAACGTGATCTGGCTGCGCACGAGCAACCGGCTGGACGAGGAGTGGTTGAAGACCCTGAGCCGGGTTCTGGACGAGGATCCAGGGGTCCTGCTGGAAAAAATCCGGAAAATGGTGGGGCAGCCCGGCCATCTGCCGGTCAGACTGGCGGAGGACATCTCCTGGGACAAGGTGCGGCAGATTGAAGTCAACAAGATGTATCTGCCGGAGGTCAGCATCGAGGTCGTGCCGCTGCGGGTCTACCATTACGGCGACCTGGCCTCGCATCTGATCGGTTATCTGGGGGAGATCAGCAAGGACGAGCTGGATCGCATGGACAGGAGCCGCTACCATGGGGGCGATCTCATCGGCAAGGCCGGTCTGGAGCGGCTGCGCGAGGACGATCTGAGCGGCATCAAGGGCCGTGACTACATGGAAGTCAATGCCCTGGGCTTCGAGCAGAAGCCGCTCAAGGGCGAGGCGCCGGTGCCGGGCAGGAACCTGCAACTGACCATCGATGTCGATCTGCAAAAGATCGCGGAGGAAGAGCTGGCCAACAACAAATTTGCGGGCGCGGTGGTGGCGATCGAGGTCAATACCGGCCGCCTTCTGGTCTCCGCCAGTTCGCCGCCGCTGCATCTGCAGGACTTCGTTGGCGGCATTTCCAAAGCCAACTGGAAGGCCATGCTGGACAATCCCCTGCATCCCCTGGTGAACAAGGTCGTGCAGGGCCAGTATCCGCCGGGGTCCACCTTCAAACCCGTGACCGCGCTGGCCGGTCTGGCCGAGGGGGTGATCACGCCGGACACGACCTTTTTCTGTCCGGGCTTCCACCGCTTCGGCAATCGCACCTACCGCTGCTGGCGGCATGCCGGCCACGGCTCGGTCAACATGAAACGGGCTGTCGCCGAGTCCTGCGACGTGTATTTCTACATAACCGGGCAGAAGCTGGGCGTAGACCGGCTGGCGAAGTACTCAAAGCTCTTCGGCTTTGGCAGACTGACCGGCGTGGAAATGGAGCACGAAAAGGCGGGTATCGTGCCCTCGACCGACTGGAAACGCCAGCGTTACCCCCGCGATGCCAAATGGCATGAGGGCGAAACGCTCTCGGTTGCCATTGGTCAGGGCTACAATCTGGTGACGCCGCTGCAGTTGGCCGTGATGACCGCAGCCATTGCCAATGGCGGCACGATCTACAGGCCCGCCCTGGTGGAAAAGGCCTTTTATCCGGACGGCACCGTGGCCCAGAGCTTCCAGCCCGAGGTGCTGCATCGTTTTACCAATCAGGGCCGCAACCTGAAACTGATCCGCGACGGCATGGTGGAAGCGGTCAACGGCCGGCGCGGCACGGGCCGCCGGGCCCAGGTCGAGACCCAGGGCATTCAGGTGGGCGGCAAGACCGGTACGGCCCAGGTGGTACGCATCAAGCAGTACCAGCATCTGAAGGAACAGGATATCCCCTACAAGTACCGGGATCATGCCTGGTTCACCTGCTTCGCCCCGGCCTCCAATCCGGAGATTGCGGTGACCGTGCTGGTCGAGCACGGCCTGCACGGCGGCTCGGCCTCGGCGCCGATTGCCGCCAAAATCATGACCCGCTATTTCAACGAGAAGCTGGAACAGCTTCAGGTGCCAGACGTCCTGGAGGATGGGGACGAAGAGGATGAGCACGGGCATGATGACGAGAACGGGGTGGCGCCGGCTGCGCCAAGCATGGGCACACCCCTTCAATTTTAGGGCACAGGTTCATGACGTCGATAGACAGCCAATTTTTCAAGCAGTTCGACTGGGTCATGCTGATGCTGGTGGTGCTGGTGTCGGCCATGGCGCTGACCAATCTCTACAGTTCCAGCTACGCCGGGGGCGATGTCGGAGCCTCTTCGCTCTTCCTGAAACAGTTGGTCTTCTTCTGTGCCGGCCTGGGCCTGATCCTCGCACTCCAGCTCGTTGAGTATCAGCACATCGCCAAGGCTGGCTGGATTCTGTATGTGATTATCCTGCTGCTTTTGATCTACACCAGAATATTTGTGGACAGCGTGGCCGGAGCCCAGCGCTGGATCGACCTGGGATTTTTCAACCTGCAGCCCTCGGAACCGGCCAAGCTCGTGATGATTCTGGTCCTCACCTGCTGCTATGCCACAGGCCCCTCGGTGAGCGGCGGCTACCGGCTTCGCGACATGATCAGGCCCATGATTCTGGTGCTCCCCCCTTTGCCCTGATCCTCATCCAGCCCGACCTGGGGACCGCGCTCATTGTCGCCGTGGTTTTCATTTCCATGACGCTTTTTGTGCGTCTGCGCTGGCTTACCCTGAGCACCCTGGCGGGTCTGGCCATATCCTGCGTGTTTATCGGCTGGAAATTTCTGCTCAAGCCCTACCAGCGCAAGCGTATCGAAACCTTTCTCAATCCGGAGGCCGATCCGGCCAATCACGGCTATCAGATTTTGCAGTCCAAGATCGCGGTGGGCAGTGGCAAGCTTTTTGGCAAGGGCTTCATGGAAGGCACCCAGGGGCATCTCCATTTTCTGCCGGAGCGCCACACGGACTTCGCCTTTGCGGTATGGGGCGAGGAGTGGGGCTTTGCCGGCTCGCTCTTCTTTCTGGCCTGCTACTTCTTCATGATGGGCTGGGGCGCGTATGTTGCCATGACCGCCCGTGACCGGCTGGGCGCCATCATGGCCTTTGGCTGTGTGGCGCTCATCTTCTGGCAGGCGGTCATCAATCTGCTCATGATTCTGGGCTTTCTGCCCGTGGTCGGTGTCCCCCTGCCCCTGTTCAGTTATGGCGGTTCCTCCATGCTGACCAATATGGCGGCCATCGGCATTCTGATGAATATCCGCATGCAGAGCAACGCCATAAACTACAACCGCGGGGTTCGCTAGGCTGTCTCCGCTGCCAGCACCAGTCTGGCCAGGGCCTCGATGAAGAGCGGGTCATCATTCAGGGCTCTGGCCAGGGTGTAGCGCATGCCCAGACCCTCGGCCAGTTTCCGGTACTCCATGTCCAGCTCCACCAGGGTTTCCACGTGGTCGGAGACAAAGGAAATCGGCAGCAGCAAAAGGTTGTTCACACCCTCTGCCGCCGCTTTTTCAATGGCTTCGGGCGTTGAAGGCGAAAACCAGGCCACCGGGCCACTCCGGCTCTGAAAACAGAGTTCGCCCCGCTGGCCGGTCTGTTGCTCCAGGGCGGCAATCGTCTTCCCAAGATCGCCCACATAGGGATCGCCTTCATCCACCAGGCGTTTCGGCAGATTGTGGGCGCTGTACAGGAGCCGCGTTTTGCCGCCCAGAGCGGCAAAACTGGCCAGACCCTCCTGCACCCGTCTGGCCAGCGCGCTCACGTATTCCGGCTGATCCGGCCAGGCTCTGATCACGGTCAGCGGCAGGGCGGGACCGTCTTGCAGGGCACGTTCCAGGGCCAGGAGCGAGGAACCGGTGCTGGCACTGCAGTATTGCGGATAGAGGGGCAGGGCGACAAGCCGCTGCACACCGGCCGCCCGCAGCTCGGAGATCGCTTCCTCGGCGCATGGGTGCCAGTAGCGCATGCAGGGCCGCACGAGGTAACGGCCATGCGCGGCCAAGCGGGCTTCCAGCGCCCGGGCCTGGGCCCTGGTCAGGGCCAGAATGGGAGAACCGCCGCCGATGCGGGCATAGTTGGCCGCACTTTTGGGGGCACGGCCTCTGGCAATCAGCCAGGCGATGAGTGGCTGCAAAAAGGCCGGGCCCAGCCGGATGATCTGCCGGTCGGAGAAGATGTTGAAAAGAAAGGGCCGGATGTCATCGGGTTTTTCCGGCCCCCCCAGATTGAGCAGCAACACCCCGGTTGCCGTATGCAGATCTGTCATGGAAACTCCAGAGTTCCTGGGCCGCTGCCGGAAGATGCAGGCTCTGCTTGCTTTTCCCGGTGCTGCCTTTATAATCGAAATCAGACCGTCAACTTCCTAATATATTTCCACTCTTTTTTCCGCTGATTTCTTGAAAGCCGTTCTGTACGGTACGCGGTTTGGGAAAACGGTCATCTTTCTGACAACGGCATGGCGCCGTTGACCACTGTCTGACGATTTGGAGGTCGTGTATGGAACTGAAGGTCGAAGCGAAAAATCTCGAAATGCGCGACAACTGGCAGGAGAAAATCGAGGAGGAAAAGGCCAAACTGATCCGCCACTATGCCAACCTGGTGTTGCACCTGCGGGTGACCATCGAGGCGACTCCGGGCCACAAGGGGGGGGGCTATGCCGTTTCGCTGGTGGCGGCCGTCCCCGGCGACACGGTGGTGGTCAAGCGCGAGGGCGAAAAGGTACGCCCGCTTTTGGTGGAGGGCTTCGACGTTCTGGGGGCGCAGTTGAAAGATTTTGTGCAGAAAAAGCAGGATTACCGGGCCTGACGGCAGGCTCCTGCAGCAAAGTCGCATGGCCCTGCATGCCCTGCCTGGTTGGTCCGGCAGGGCTTTGTTGTCTGTGGGACCAGCCATGCGGGGCAGGCCGATGCGCTGGTTGTCAGCATGACCTTGACAGTACGCCTGTGACTGTCCTGAGCAGCTTTGTTGTGGGCAAGTGCTCCGTGTTGCAGTCGTGGCACGCCAGTTGCCTGGCCTCTCGGATTGCGTATCCGCTCCCGCCCGCAGGCTGGAATTCCTGGTCTCCCGGGCGCCCGCCTTATTGCAGATCCGGCACTTCGGTCAACCAGTTCTTTTCCTGGACTTTGAGGTCCATATTTCTGATCTTCCGGGCGAGCGCATCCACTTCCTTTTGCTTCGCTGCCACATCCACGGTGCTCAACAGGGCGATTTCCTTCTGGGAATAGCGGTCGACTTTTGCCGCCGCCCCGGCAAGAAAGGCGCGCAGGATTGCAGCCTGGGCCATGCGCGCGTCCCGCTCGGCAAGCAGATCGGCAAGGCTTCGTCCCTCCACCTGCGCAGCCGCGTTGGCGCGGTTGATGGTGCAGATCAGCGCAATCAACTGGCAGGTTGCTTCCTCAAGCTCGGCAAGCAGGGACTCGGGTTTTTCTGCAGGCTGGTCACCGGCCTGCACCTTGGCGTTCAGGAGTAAGCGCTCCTTCAACTGGGCGATGCGCTTTTGCGTGTCCGCCCGCAAAATCAAAGCTTCTGCAAGTTTCATTGCTATGTTCCTCCGCATTGTTCAAGGCGCCATACCCCGCTGTCGGGCTGCATAAAGGGGAGCCAGCGGTCATCTGTCTGCGCAAAAGGCCGGGCCTGTCCCCCTGCGCGCGGGCTTGGGGCCAGAGCAGCCTCTTCCGCTGTACCCGAGCGCGGCGGCCCGACGAAAAGGCGCGAGCCCGGTTTCCCCGTGCCCTTGCATCCTCCGGGCAGCGGCGCACTGTATTGCCATTCCGCCATAAGTGCGACCCAAAAAACCGCCGCCCAGGCCAGCAATGTACAGGACTGCCCTCGGCCCATCAAGCGGACTCTGTACTGCATATTTCATTGCTCATTTTTTATGGATTCAGGTATATTCCAAAACATGTTGCGGGACACGCTGAAAACGCCGTCCGGGTTGCACCGGGGCATTCAAATACTGTACCTCGTCTTTTCGGTGGCGCTTGGCCTCCAGTTCGCTCTGTTTGTAGCCTGGCTGCTGGGGAAAAGCCCGCTGTTGGTGCCCAGGCCGCCGGCGGTGGAGGCCTTTCTGCCGATCAGCGCCCTGCTTGCCCTCAGGCGCCTGATCCTGACCGGCAACTGGGACCCTGTGCATCCGGCAGGTCTCGCCATTTTCCTCTTCGCCCTGCTCACGGCCCTGCTGCTGCGCAAGAGCTTCTGCGGTTATATCTGCCCCGGCGGCACGCTGTCCTTCTGGCTCTTCCGCCTGGGACAGCGGCTTGGACTCACCCGGAACCCGCCCGCCTGGCTGACCGGGCTGCTGGCCCTGCCCAAATACCTGCTCCTGGCCTTTTTCCTGCAGGCGACCCTGCGTATGAGCCTGCCCGAGCTGGAGGCCTTCCTGAATGCACCCTTCAACCTCGCGGCAGACAGCAAGATGCTCTTCTTTTTTCTGCCGCCCGACCGCACGGTCTGCATCGTGCTGGCCCTGCTCATCCTGGGCAGTCTGGTGCTGCCCTCCTTCTGGTGCCGCTGCTTCTGCCCCTATGGCGCGCTGCTGGGCCTGATCTCGCTCCTGTCGCCTTTGGCCATGCGACGGGAAACCGGCGCCTGCACGGGCTGCGGCCGCTGCCGCCGGGCCTGCCCGCAGGGCATTGCCGTTGACCGGAAGACGCGCGTCTGCAGCACGGAATGCACCGGCTGCCAGGAATGCGCCAGTGTCTGCCCGCAGCGCTGCCTGAGCCTGCATCTGGATCTGTCGCCACGGCCCCGGCCCCTGCCCTGGCAGCTCATGGGCGCGGCAACGGTGGGCCTGCTCCTGCTGCTCTGGCTCTGGGCACGTCTGAGCGGCCACTGGGTATCCCAGGTGCCACTGGAGCTTTTGCGGAGCCTGCACGAAAACCTGTCCGCCATCCAGCACTATTGACCCGGGCCCAAACGCCCCAAACACAGACCGGACACAAGCGCCGGCAGCATATACGGAGGCTGTATGGAATTTGCACAACTGATTCGGGAACGCTATTCGGTCCGCAGGTTCACGGCCGAGCCGGTTACGGATGCCGAGCTCCAAAGCATTCTGGAGGCGGCCCGGCTGGCGCCGACCGCGGTCAACAAGCAGCCGCAGCGGCTCCTGGTACTCAGGAGCGCCGGGAGCCTCGAAAAACTCCGGGCCTGCACCAAGTACAGCTTTGACGCGCCCCTGGTCATCGCGGTCTGCGCCAACACGGCAGAAGCCTGGGTGCGTCCCCACGACCAGGACAACTCCGCCGTGGTGGATGCGGCCATTGTGGGCACGCATCTCATGCTGGCTGTGCACAATCTGGGTCTGGGCAGCACCTGGTTGGGCTTTTTTGATCCAGTCCTGTTCCGGCGGGAGTTCAAACTGCCGGCCCACATCGAGCCGGTGGCCCTCTTTCCGATCGGCCACCCGGCCCCGGAGGCCCAGCCCTCGCCCATGCACGCCAAAAGGCGGCCGCTTGCCGAAACGGTGGCGTACGAAACGTTCTAGCCCCAGGCGGCAGGGCGGGGCCAAGACTGTGCCCCGCGTCTTGCTCTATTCAAGGCACTGCTGACGGCCGCCGCTCTCCAGGCAGAGGCGCTCGCCGTCCGTGCGGGCGGTAATGCTGCCGCTTTCCGCGGTGGCAAAAACCAGAATCCCCTGCTGCTGCCAGCTTTCGAGATGGCTGCTCGCCGGATGAGTGCCCTTTTTTGCGGCACTGGCCGAGACGACAATGGCCCGGGGCGCGACCGCCCGCAGAAAGGGGGTGTAGTGGACCCGCCGCTGCCGTGATGTCCGGCCATAAGCACATCCGCACGCAGGAGCGCTGGCGGCAGATCCCGCAACAAAAGGCGCTCCCGGGCCGCCGCGATGTCGCCGGGAAACAGGAAGGCCCGCCGGCCCCGGGCCAGCCGCACCAGGAGACTGCGGTCATTTTCGCTGACCTGCCTCGCCTCCCGGGCTTCCAGGCCAAAAGCCTCCAGCACAAAATCCGGCCCGGCTGCCAAAGTCTCTCGGCCCGCGATCTGCCGCACCGCGATCCCCGCAGCCCGGGCCTGCGCCAGCATGGCCCGATAGGCCGCTTCGGGCCTCTCGCTCACATTCACATAGAGCACCTGCGGCCGGAAGCGCGCCAGCACAAAGGGCAGACCGCTGTAGTGATCACTGTCCGCGTGGCTTGCCAGCGCCGCGTCCAGCCGCCAGATGCGCCGCCGCCAGAGAAAGGGCGCGACCCTGCGACTGCCCACCTCGTAGCCGGCCTGCCTATAACCGCCGCAGTCGATGAGCAGATGCCGGCCGTCCGGCAGGGAGACCAGGGCGCTGGCGCCCTGACCCACGTCAATATAGCTCACCCTGAGTTCACGCTTTCCGGGGTGCAGCCACAGGGAGGCGGTGAAGGAGAGGAGCAGGCCGCAGCTCAGTACGGCGGCCACGGTGCGCCGCAGCCTGCCGCCGGGCAGCAGCCGGAACCACAGGGCCACTGCTATAAAATATACTATTATTTCAACGGGATGTGGGGTGATGGTCCAGCATGAGGCCAGCGGAATACGGGTAGCTGCCTCCAGCAGAAAGAGCGCGGTTTTGATGCCCCAGCCCCCCAGGCGCAGGGCCATGAGCGCCGGCCAGGGCAGGCCCGGCAGCAGCAGGAAGAGTGCCAGTCCCGCCAGACCGCAGGGCAGGGCCCAAAGGCAGAGCAGCGGTTCAATCGCCAGGTTCATCAGCGGGCCGACCAGGGAAAGGCGGTTGAAGTGGTACAGCATGAAAGGTGCGGTGCCCAGGGTGGCGGCCACGGAAACCATGAGCAGGGAAAGGCCGGCCCGGCGCAGGCTTGAGCAGATGCGCCGGCGGGACATGAGTCCCGGCCCGGGCAGCTCTGCCGGGTCCTCGGCCCCTTCCGGCGGCTGCAGGCAGGGCAGGCGCGGCAGGATCAGCACCAGGGCGGCGACTGCCGCAAAGGAAAGCTGGAAGGAAGCCCGAAACAGGGCCAGCGGCTGCAGGGCCAGAACGACCAGCGCCGCCCCGGCCACCAGATGCAACTGTATCCGGCGGCGGTACAGGAAGAGGGCTGCAAGCGCCAGCAGCGTGGTGATCAGGGCGCGCACAACCGGCACATTCAGCCCGGCCAGACAGGCGTAGAACAGGATCAGGGGCATGCTCAGGCCCAGGGCCAGCATGCGGGCATGACCGGACAACAGAATCCGGGAGGAACGCCTGAGAAGCCCGTAGGCCAGCGCTGCCGCCATGGCCGTCACCAGCCCCACATGCATCCCGGAGATGGCGAGAATATGCAGGCAGCCGCTGTTCCTGAAAAGTTCCAGCATCGCCGGGGACAGACTCTGCTGCGCCCCCACCAGCAGCGCCTGATACACAGCCGCGACTTCCGGCTCCAGTCGGGCTTCCAGAAAACGGGCCGTGCGCTGGCGCAGGCGCTCCGCGGCAAAGCGCAGACCCTGCGCCGGGCCGGGCGCCTTTTCCGGGAGCAGCTTCAGTGCCGCCGGGGCGCTCAGCCACAGGATGGCGTCGAAATCCTGCGCCTGCACGGAAAAGGCTTCGACTTTCGGTCGTTCTGCCCAGCCCATGGCCAGAATCAGGTCGCCCGCCTGCACCGTCCCGGGCATTTTGCCCCGCATCCGCAGGGCCACCTTGCCGGACAGGGGGCGGAAGCGCTCGTCCACGCCGTGGATCAGAAGGCCTGTCACCCCGAGCGTGCAACGGGAGAGCGAGCCGTCGCCGCTCACCATATCCAGAACGCGGCCCTGCACCGTCACCTTGCTGCGTTCCGTCAGCGCCGCGGCCACCCGCTCAGGTCCGGCGGGCGCGTGCAGGGCCTGCCAGCCGTGCAGCGCACCGGTACAGCAGAAAAGCGGCAGCCCGGCCCAGACCAGGGCCCGCCTGGGAGAGCAGCACAACAGGGCGATCAGGCAGAGGGCGATGGCGGCCAGCAGAATCGCGATGAACGGCGAGTCTGGGGCCAGACGCGGGGCCAGTTGCTGCGCCGCCGCAATGCCCAGCATAAAGGCCAGACTCAAAAGCGGCAGCAGATGATGACGGCACCAGGCCATGCGTGCACCGGAACAGGGCTGCCGGCCTCAGGGGCCAGACAGCCAGGGCTCGATCAACTGCAGATGCCGCTGCACCACGCCCCGCTGCGCCAACAGCCAGTTGAGCGCTGCGCCGCCCCTGCGCTCACGCTCCCGCTCATCCGTAAGGAGACGCCGCAAAGCGTCCTCGAGACTCCGGATCTCCAGCCGGAGCGCGCCGCCCACAGCCTCAAGGGCGGCAGCGATCTCGGCAAAGTCCGCCATGTGCGGGCCAAAGCAGACAGGAATACCCGCTGCCGCAGCTTCCACCGGATTGTGTCCGCCCAAAGGGACCAGCGAGCCCCCGATAAAAGCCACATCAGCCAGGGGATAACAGCCAGCCAGCTCGCCCAGGGTATCCAGCAGCAGGAAAGGGCCCTGCCCCGCCTCCCTCGGCTGGCTGCGGCGGCGGAAAATCAGCCCGGATTGGGCAGCCAGCGCCGAAATGGCCTCCGCCCGGCCGGGCTGACGTGGCGCCAGGAGGATCTGCAGATCCGGGATTGTCGCGCGCAGACGGGCACAGACCAGCAGCAGCAGTTCCTCCTCGCCCGGGTGCGTGGAGCCAAGGAGCAAAAGCGGCCCATGCTCGGCAAAGCCGTACCGGCGCCGCAGGCCCCTGCTCCATGCCTGCCGCTGCCCCGGGGCGGCGGTGAGCGCCCTGGTTTCAGCCGCGTCGAACTTCAGATTGCCCAGGGTGTGGATGCGGGCAGGCGCGAGCCCCAGACTGGCCATGTTGTCGGCATCCGCATCGGTCTGCATGCAGAGGGCGGAAAAACAACGGAACATGGGCGCAAAAAACCAGGAAAAACGCTGGTAGCGGGCAAAGGAACGCGCAGTGATGCGGCCGTTCACCAGCAGGGCCGGCACACCGGCCTGGGCGAGCTGCTGCAGCCAGCCCGGCCAGAAGTCCGTTTCCACCTGTATGAAGACCGCAGGCCGTATCGTGCGGATGAAATGGCGGACGACCGGGTAGAGATCATAGGGCGCGGCCACGATGGCCTGGCAGAGTTCCGCAACGTGGGTCCTGGCCACGGCCTCGCCGCTTTTCGTGGTCACGCTCAGCACGATGGGCGCCTCCGGCCATCTGCTTCGCAGTCCCCGCAGCAGGGGGGCGCAGGAGCTCAGCTCGCCCACCGAGAGCGCGTGTACCCAGAAGACCGGCCCCTGCAGCCACCCCAGCCGGCGGGTCAGGCCAAAACCCAGTCGTGCCGGCACCCTGGCCCGGTACCTGGGATGCAGACAGGCTGCCGCGAGCAGCAGCAGGATGAACGGAGCAAGCAGAAGGCGCAGCAGATTGTAAAACAGCAACATGGTGGCGTCGGGGGAGCGGGAAAGGAGAACTGGCCTCGGTAAAAAATGAAGCGGCAATGCAAGCGCCGTCAGAGCCTCGGTGCCGGCCCATGGCGAGTCGGTGCGGGCTCATTCGGGACTTTTGCCAAACCTGACATCGCCGACAAGAGTGCCTGGCACTGCCGCAAAAAAAAGCGCATAATGCAGACCCGTCAACAAAAAGATGCCCCGGACTTTGGGCGAATATGAACGCGAATCACGATCTTTCCCGCTTTGTGTCGGCGCAGGAGGGCCGTTACGAGATGGCCTACGCCGAACTGGCAAACGGCCGCAAACGCAGCCACTGGATGTGGTACATCTTTCCCCAGCTTTCAGGCCTGGGCTCCAGCCCCATGGCGCGGCGCTATGCCTTGAGCGGTCTGGAAGAGGCCAAAGCCTTCCTGGTGCATCCGCTGCTGGGGACAAGGCTTGTCCACATTTCGGCGCTGCTGCTGAGCCTTGAGACAAACAAGCCCACCGAAATTTTCGGTTTTCCGGACGACATCAAGCTCCGCTCGTCCATGACGCTCTTTGCCCTGGCCCGCCCCGAAGAGCCGGTGTTTCAGTAGGTGCTCGACAGGTTCTTCGGCGGTGACAAAGATCCGCTGACCCTGCGGCTTTTGCGAATAGGGTGATGGAAAAAACTGTTTAAAGATTTCAATCCGCGCCCTCTGAGGGCATTGCTGTCCGGCGCACCCGGGCGGGCCTGCGGTCAGGATGCTGTGGGCGTGGCCCCTGCCCTACTCTTCTTCAGACTCATGCTGCAAAAACGAGGGCCGCTGCTCCGGCGAATAGGGAATGCGCCCCCGCTCTTCCAGAATCGCCTCGAACTCCAGAAGCTGCGCCTCGGTTTCGATGCTGTCCACGCCCAGTTGGTCGTGGCGGCAACTGCAGTGCACGAGCTGGCCACCGCACCAGGGGCAAATCTCCACCACGCAGCCCAGCTCGTGATATTCGCCGCTGGCCGCATGGCAGACCGGGCACAGCTCCTCATCCTGATTCAGGGCTTCGTAGTTGGGCAGCTCGCCCGTGGCTTTGCGCACGAAATCATCCACGCTCTCGTAGCCGAAAAAGTCCAGCAACTCGTCGGTCAGACAGCCGTCCTTCACGTCTCCATGAAACTCGACGCCCTCGTCGGAGACCAGATACACGTAGCGCCCGCTGCCGCTTGCCAGTGCCAGCAGGAAGATGCCCTGCCTGCGGTCTATGCGCAGAATTTCGCGCGCCCAGTCCTCGGCCGCCTCCGGCAGAAAGCTGTAAAACTCCCGCAAGAGCATGAGTGCCAGCCGGTCGTCCCGGTACTGGTCCACCAGATCATCGGCCCCGGCGCGCTGCGCCTCGGGCACGGCATAGTCCATGGCCCGGCGAATATCGCGCAAAAGTGACTTCACATCATTTGCTTCCCGCATGTGCCTCTCCAAAAAAGGCATGAAACCTGAAGAATCCGTGCACTACCGCTCTTCACCGCGCGCCAAGGCGGTCTGGCTTTCCGGACTGTGCCTTCTGCTGTACCACAGCAGCTTGCGGCACACCCCGCGGATCAGGCTGGCCTCTTTCTTCTTCAGGCGTACACGGCCCAGAAACTGGCGGATATTGCGCATCCAGAAGACGTGATTGTCGTCACGCAGGAAGGTGATGATGTCCAGGGCCTCCTCGATGTGCGCATACATGCCTTCCAGGTCATAGGAGTTGGCGAAATCCGACTTGGGCACCCCGGAAAAGGGGTGGGCGTGCAGGGCGGTGTAGAGTTCATAGGCGTGGATGGCCACGGCCTGGGCCAGGTTCAGCGAAGCAAAGTCGGCGGTGGGAATGGTGGAGGCATACTGGCAGAAATCCAGGTCTTCGTTGGTCAGCCCGCTGGCCTCGGAGCCGAACATGAGGGCGATGCGCGTCTCGGCTGCCAGCGGCGCAATCTGCGCCATCACTTCCCGGGGCGTGTGATCTTCCATCCGTCGCCGGCCCTGGCGCGCGGTGGCGCCCACCACAAGCTGAAAAGGCGCGACCGCTTCGGCGGTGGTCGCGCAGTAGTGCATGTCGCGAATCAGAAAGGCGGCCTTGTGGGTGGCCATTTTGAGCATCCGCTCTTCGTCGTGATGCTCATCGCTCACCACATGGAGCCCGTGGATGCCAAAATTGCAGGCAATGCGGGCTGCGGCCCCAATATTTTCCGGGAATTTGGGATGCACCAGGATGATGCCGCAGCCGGAAAGCGCGCCACCATCCACCTGGGAGCGGCCCACCCCTACCTGCCGCTGTGCTGTTCCAGCTCGAGCGGCCCACGGCCCGGCGAGGAGCTGCCGGTCATCCGCCGGATAAAGGGAATGATGCCGCGCTCGGCCCGGACTATCTCTTCTTCCGCCTCCTGAACGGTCATCTGCCAGACCGGCGCAAAGCCGGGCGACTTGGTCATCATCACGTCCACGGCCCGCTGGAACACCTGGAGCTGCCGGAGTTCGGCACGGCCCGGCTTCTGGTTCAGGCTTTGTACCATGTTGCGCAGATTGTCCCGCTCCTGCTTCAGATTTTCCATCTCCTGCTTGCGGCGCTCGGTTTCCACGGCGTCTATTTCCAGCTTGGTTTGCAGATGCTCCCGCAGCTTGCGCCGGTCCCTGTTGAGTTCCCGAATCTTGACACAGCCCCGGAGCCAGACAAAAACCGCTCCGATCAGGCCAAAACCCAAACCAATGGTAAAAGGATTGAAAAGCAGATCGCCAAGCCAGCTGGTATCCATGCGTATGCCTCAAAAGGTAGTGAGAAAGTCCGGGGCCAGCCGCGCGGGCGCCCTTGGCCCGCGGCCAGCCTCCTTGGCCTGCGGGCTCTATTTTTATGGCAAGCATCCGGCAGCGTCAAGGAAAAGCGCAGAAAAGGGGCCTCCACCGAGGTTCAGGCCAGGGAAAAAACAAGGCGCCTGGTGGTGATATCCGCAGTCTCGAGCCGCGCCTGCACCACATCGCCCAACTGAAAAATGCGGCCGTGCCGCTCGCCGATCAGCCGGTGGCGACGCTTGTCGAGCAGATAGTAGTCGGCGGGCAGCAGGCTCATGGGCACGCCGCCGCTGATGCCGCTGGCCTCCAGGTCCAGATAGAGGCCAAAGGAGCTGAAGCCCGAGATGGTGGCGCCAAAGCTTTCGCCCTCCCGCCCGTGCAGACAGAGCACGGCCATACGCGCCAGAACGTCCCGCTCCAGCTCGATGGCCCGGCGCTCACAGCGGGAGAGGTGCAGCCCGGCCTCGGCCAGATCGGCAGCGGCCATGGCTGCTTGCTCCCGCTGCAGCCAGGCCTGCAGGACCCGGTGGGCAATCAGGTCGGGATAGCGGCGAATGGGCGAGGTAAAGTGCAGGTAGGTGTCGGCTGCCAGCCCGAAATGGCCCAGGTTTTCCGGACTATAGCGGGCCTGCAGCATGGAGCGCAGCAGAAGATTGCTGATCATGTAGGCCTGCGGCAGGTCTGCGGACAGGGCCAGCACCTGCGCCACCCAGCCGGAATCCGGCGCTCCGGGCGGCAGTTGCAGGCCCAGGGAGCGGGCCGCGTCGGCAAAAATTTCCAGCTTTTCCGGATCCGGAGCCTCGTGGATGCGGTACAGCACCGGCTGTCGCGCCCGGGCCAGGGTTTCGGCCACGGCCTCGTTGGCAGCCAGCATACAGTCCTCGACGAGCATGTGGGCCCCGGTACGCGCGGCCCGGCGGATGGCCACCACCCTGCCGCCCTTCAGCTCCACCTCCGGCTCCGGCGCGTCGAATTCCAGACTGCCGCGGGTCAGGCGCTGCGCCTTCAGGAGCCTGGCCAGGCTCCTGGCCAGCTCCAGCATGGGCAGAATCGCGGCCGGGGCATGGGCAGGCGGGGCCCCATCCTGAAAGAGCAGCCGGTCGATTTCAGCATAGGTGCAGCGCCTGGCACTTTGAATCAGGCTTTTCGTAAAGCGCTGGCCAGTACGACGGCCGGCCGCATCGAAGCGCAGGATCGCCGTAAAGGCCGGCCGCGGCACATCGGGCATCAGGCTGCACAGGTCGTTCGAGAGCCGCTCCGGCAGCATGGGCAGAACCCGGCCGGGCAGATAAACGCTTGTGCCCCGGCGGTAGGCCTCCCGGTCGAGCGCGCTGCCGGGCCGCACATAGTGGCTCACATCCGCAATGGACACGTAGAGCATGAAGCCGCCCTCCGCCGCCCTGGCCACACAGATGGCGTCGTCAAAATCGCGGGCATCCCCGCCGTCAATGGTCACGTGCGGAAGATGCCGCAGATCTTCCCGGCCCGGCTCGCATTCGCTCAGCTCCGGCAGGGCCGCGACCTCGGCCAGCACCGCCTTGGGGAAGGCAGTGGCAAGGCCGGCCGCAAACAGCGCCATGCGCTCTTGCACAGCCGCATCGAGCGGGTCGCCCAGAATCTGCACGATCTTGGCCTGCGCCTGCCGGCTCTCCGAACCGTAGTCCAGAATCTCGGCCAAGACCGCCAGTCCGTCCGCATTTTTGGCCAGCGCATCCGTTCTGCCCACCACAAAGCTCTGGCTCAGGCGCTCGTTGTCCGGCACGATAAAGCCACCGGCCGGGCTGGCCGAAAAGATACCGCACACCTGCGTCCAGGCCCGCTGCAGCACCCGGCAGACCACGCCTTCCTGCCGGCCCCGCCCCGTGCCCAAAAGCCGCACCGCCACGGTGTCGCCGTGCACGGCTCCGCCCAGATCGCTGCGGGCGATAAAAATATCCTTCCCGCCGGCCAGGGCGCTTTGGCCTGTCGGCGCCACGAAGCCAAAACCCTTGGCCGTTACCTCCAACACCCCCGTGACCTGCCGACGCCCCGTTGCAGGCCGCGGGGCGCGGCCGCCCGCCCGTCGTTGCAGAGCAGCGAATCCAGCGCCCCGTTTCTGCGATCTTCGTTTAATGGCCAATCTATCTCACCGTTTTTCTTAAAAAAGCAAGTATTGTGCCCAGTCGGGCGTTTTTCATGGTATGGCAGAATATCTTCTGCTAAGGTGGAAGCTTGTGTTTCTGCCGGGCTCTGCGCAGAACGCCTGCCCGCAACGCCCCTTTTCCACAGCATGCCGAGGCACCATGCAGCACGGAACATTCGATATCGAAGACTACCGTCAGTCCATGGCGGCCATCATTGGTCTTGGCCCGGAAACCCGGGTTTTCTGGTCGGCCCTGGACTTTGCCTGCGATGCGCACAAAAACCAGCGCCGCCGTTCGGGCGATCCCTACATCATGCATCCCTGTCTGGCAGCGCAGATTCTGGCTGCGGAACTGGACATCCGCTCGCCCGAAATGCTGGCCGCCGCCCTGTTGCACGACACCATCGAGGATGTGAAAGGGGTGGACAGCGCGCTCCTGACGGAGAAATTCGGCCCGGATGTCGCTGCCATTGTCGAAGGCTGCACCAAGGTAACCAATTTCACCGGCGGCCGCCAGACTTTCAAAAAGCTGGTGCACCGCAAAATCTTCAGCGGCGCGGCGGCCAGACTGGAAGTCATGCTGGTCAAACTGGCCGACCGCCTGCACAACATGCGCACCTTAAAAAGCATGCCCAGAGACAAGCGGCAGAAAATCGCCGATGAAACCCTGGACATCTACGCGCCCCTGGCCACGATTCTGGGGCTCTTCGACATCAAGCGCGAACTCTACAATCTGGCCCTCACCCACAAATTCCCGCGTCAGTGCAAGCCCATCAGGGCGCATATCAGGGAACTGCTCAAAAATCCGGATGCCCTGGACATCGTGAACCGCATCAGGGCAGCTCTGGCCGAAAAGGGGCTGAAGGCCTGCGTGGAGCTGCGCACCCGGGAATTGTGGGCCTACTACGACATGCACCACCACATGCTCATGCAGCGCATAGAGACCCCGCAGACCATCGTCATCCTGACCGAGGACCTGGACAGCTGCTACACGGCGCTCGGCGTGGTCAACGGCATCTATGCGCCCTCCCCACGGAGCATCCGGGATTTCATCGCGAGCCCCAAGCCCACCGGCTACCAGTGCCTGCACTGCCGCCCCATCATTGGGGGCAGAAAATATCTGTTCAAAATCCGCACCGAGGAAATGCAGCGCCGGGCGCGACGCGGCATGGTGCGGGACTGGACCATGGGCAGCCGGGCAAGCACCCGTTTTTTCAAACAGATTCAGGAGATGTTCGATATTCTGGGACGCGACGAATCCCTGTCCTACCGCGATCTGATTGCCGCCGGCGACCGCAAGGAAATCTACACCTACACGCCGAAAGGCGACCTCATCTGCCTGCCGGTCAATTCCATTGCCCTGGATTTCGCCTTCCGCATTCACTCCGCCATCGGCCTCTCCTGCACCGGGGCCATGATCGGCCAGCAAAAGGTGCCGGCCAGCCATGTGCTCCAGGACGGCAACGTGGTGCGCATCCTCCGGCAGGACGAACCGGTGGTGTTTGACCAGGAAGTGCAGAGCCTCTGCCAGACCCCGCAGGCGCGCGCGGAACTCTCCAAGACCTTCAGGATCCGGCGCGAGGATGTGTCGAGGCAGATCGGCGCCTCGGTGCTGCAACAGGAGCTGCGGCGCTACGGCATCCCGCGGGAGGTGCTGGACAAGGACATGAGCGGCGTGCTCGACCATTTCGGGCTGCCGGACATGCCGGCGCTGTATCTGGCCCTGGGCGAAAACCGGGTGCGGCTGCCCGAACTGGTGGCCGAAATCCGGGACCGGCTCTACGCCGGCCATCCCACCCTGGTGCCTCCCACCGGCATTCTGAATCAGGTAACCTTTTCCACGGTCGATCCGGTGGTGATGAAGGTCTCGGCCTGCTGCCACCCCAGCCCGCTCGACCGGGGCATCATCGGGCTCCTGAGCGAACGGGGCCTGTCCCTGCACCGGAAGGAATGCCCGCAGCTCGCTCGAATCGATTTTCAGCGGGAAGACGCCGTGGAAGTGCGCTGGCAGCTCTCCAGGACCCCGGTTGTGAAGCTGCAGAAGCTCATCGTTATGCAGGCCACGAAAAGCGCTCTGCTCACCATGCTGGCCAAGGCCCCCGAAATCATGGCGATCTCCGAGGTGGTCCATCTGGGCAGCAGCGACCGTGACAGCGCCTGGGAAATCAGCTTTCGGATCAGCACCCTGCTCGACCTGAAAAAAATCATGCGCCACCTGGAGCACTCCGGCCTCGTCTACGAATTCGAGCTGGATATGTAGGCAAGAGGCGCCGCAAGGGCACGATGTCCCTGTGGCCGGCACGCTGGCCCGGGGCTAGGCCCAGGCCGAAAGCCGCCAGGGTCTCTGCGGCTCCGACTCTTGGATCAGCCGCCGCAGGTGCGCCATGAAGGCCTCCCGGGCGATCTCCTCGGCGCCCAGGCTGAGCAGGTGGCCACTCCGCACCTGGCAGTCGATGAGTTCGAGGGACAGGCTGCCTGCGTTGTGCACGAGGCTTGCCAGGGCAACCTTGGAGGCATCCCGGACTGCGGAAAACATGGATTCCCCAAAGAATACCCGACCCAGCCCCACCCCGTAGAGGCCGCCCACGAGCCGGCCTTCCTGCCAGGTTTCCACGGAATGGGCAAAACCCAGCGCATGCAGGCGGGTATAGGCGGCCCGCATCTCGGGCACAAGCCAGGTGCCCGCCGCCCCGTGGCGCAGCGTGCCGGCGCAGGCGGCAATGACCTGCGCAAAGGCGCGGTCTGCCGTGACCTGAAAAACGCCTGAACGCAGCGTCCGCGCCAGACGGCGCGAAACGTGCATCCTGTCCGGAAAAAGCACCAGTCTGGGATCCGGCGTCCACCAGAGAATCGGGTCATCCGGTCCATACCACGGGAAAATGCCCATCCTGTAGGCGGCAAGCAGCCTGATGGGCGACAAATCGCCGCCCACTGCCAAAAGACCGTCCGGTTCGGCCAGGTCGGGCGACGGGAAAAACGGCTGCCGATGCAAACGGAAAACCGGCATGATGCCTCCTGCACGGGGATGCGGAAATAATTTTGTATTCGGCCCTTATTTTTTGTATCCTGTTGCCATGTAGCGGCGCACTGCCACCGGGCAGAGCATCCTTTCCCATTTCTGGCCAGAAAAGATATCCGATGGACAACGAGAAAAAAAGCTGGGATGACATTCCCGCACTTGATCTGCAGGATCTGCAGGTCGAATGGGACTACAGGGCGGAAATCAGCAACGACAAACGGCGCTCCCAGCGGCTGAGCGATCAGGAGCTGGTCAAGGTGTTCGGCGTGCCCTGCATTCCCGTCAAAATCGCCACCATCAGCTCACTCAACCGCGGCATCCTGCAGGACATCAGCGAAACCGGGGTGGCCGTCCGTCTGCAGGAAGCCCTGCAGGTGAACGAGCGGGTCAAGATGGGCTTTTTTCTGGGCGAAGAGAAGATACTCTGCAAGGGCATTGTTCGCCATGTCAGCGAAGGTTCGCTCGGCCACACCTGCGGCATCAAGCTGGTGAATGTGGATGAGGCCACCAAAACGCGCATCCACAGCGTCTACGTTTCCGTGGCCCTGAAACACGGCAACAGCAGATAAGAGCAGCCATGCAGAACCAGCGGCCAGATTCTTCCGGCATGCCCATGCCACCCTTCCAGAACACCACGAACAGCTTCTTTCCCGGCGCAGGGCGCGAGGCGCTCTGCGAGGAAATCGTGCTTGCCCTGATGAGCGGCAGGCGCTTCCTGAGCCTGGGCGGCGATGCCGGTTCGGGCAAGAGTCTGTGCTGCCAGATCATCATGGAACGCCTGCCCCCGGACTGGATTCCGGTCTACCTGAACCGGCCGGCCAACTCCTATGAGGAGCTGCTCAGGCAGGCCTGCATTGACCTGGGGACAACGGGTGACAGCAGGAGGCCGGGCTTTTCCTGGCCAGACGAGTTCAACCGGCAAGTGCTGGCCCGGCAGGCCGATCTGCACAAGGTGCTGCTGATTCTCGATCAGGGCGAACAGCTTTTCTCCGCCATTCTGGAGCGACTCCTGGACCGCTGCCGCCATACCGGCGACCTGGTTCCGGAGTTTGCCCTGCTCCTGGTCTGTCCGGATACCCTGATGCCGGTGCTGGAACAGCTGGCGCGGCTGGACCCGGCCAACCGGCCCGACAGCATGCACGTGCTGTTACCCATGACGGCCGAAGAATCGGAGCAATACCTGCACTTTCTCCTGCACGCGGCTGGCATCCACTGGGACAAGCACGAGGCCATTCTGAACAGGAAGAGCTGCGCCGCCATTTTTGGACAGGCGAAAGGCAATATCGCCCGCAGCAAGGAGATGGCCGCCACCCTGCTGGCCCAGGCATTGCCTGCCCTGGCTCCGAATGCAGCCAAAGCGGAAGCCGCCCGGGGCGGGGCAGCCGCAACGGAGGCCGGACAAGTAGCATCTCCCCTTGCCCCTGCCAGCTCCGCGGCAGAAGAAGCGCTGCCGGCCCGTGGCGCGGAAGCGGCGCCCAAAAGCGCCGGCATCTCGCCGCCTAAGGCAGCGCCGGCCGTCCCGCAACAGGAAAAATCAGCGGGCGGAGGGCCGCCCCTGGAGCGGGAGGACTGGCCTCAGGAAGAGCAAGCCGCAGGATCGGAGGCGGACGAGCCGCTGGAGGACAACCCCCTGCTCCTGCTCTACGACCTGCTCACAGCCAACAAAAAACTGCTGGCCGCTCTGCTGATTGCGGCCGGGCTGTTCTGTATGCTGGGCCTGAGGCTGGAGCTTGCCAGGCCCGGATCGGGCGTCCGGCCTGCGGAGACGGTACTGGCCGCACCGCAAGCGGCCAAAGCCGCGCCGGAGAGCAACCCGGCTGCGCCGGCACCGCCAGCGGAAGAGGCGGCCGGTCCCCGCGGCGCCACCCTGCTGGAGGCACGGCTGGCCGCCAGCACTGCCCTGGTGGCATCCTCCTATCGCGGGGCCAGTACCATTCACGTCCTGACCCTCAACAGCGAGAACGCCGGGCAGGAGCTGGCGAGCCTGCTGGAAGCCCCGGCCTTTTTCCGCGAGGAAAAGCAGCTCTACATCATCAAAAAAGAGGGCAACCCTGTCTCGTACTTTGTCTTTTACGGCATCTTCGACACCCCGGAAGCTGCCCGGCAGGCCCGCAACAACCTGTCCTTCGAACTGCGCGCCCATCACCCCTATCCCCTGTCCGTGGCCGAGGCTTTGCAGTTGAACGGAGGCTGACAGGGCACAATCGCCAAAGCGCACTCGCCATATGGATATTCTTCTTGCCAAGCCCCGGGGATTCTGCGCCGGCGTCAAGCGGGCCATTGCCTTGGTCCGCTCGGCGCTCGAACAGTACGGTGCACCGGTCTATGTGCTGCACGAAATCGTGCACAACACCCACGTCCTCAGCGAGCTGCGGGCGCTGGGCGCGGTCTTTGTCGAAAATCTGGACGAAATTCCGGCAGGCAGCCGCACCATCTTCAGTGCGCACGGTGTGGCAAAGGAGGTCCAGGAACGGGCCGCAGCCCTGGGACTGTTCACCATCGACGCCACCTGCCCCCTGGTTGCCAAGGTGCACCGTCGCATCACCCGCCTCCACGAAGACGGCTACACGCTGCTGATGCTGGGCCACAGAGGACATCCCGAGGTGCAGGGCACCTGTGGCCAGGTTGCCGCTCCGGTGCACGTCATCGCCAGGCCGGAAGAAGTGGCCGGCCTGCCCGTGCCCGAGGGGGCGAAAGTCGGCTATGTCACCCAGACAACGCTCAGCGTGGATGACACCGAAGAACTGCTGACGGCGCTGCGTCACCGCTTTCCCGGTCTGGCAGAACCGAGGCACAGCGACATCTGCTATGCCACCAGCAACCGCCAGCAGGCGGTACGCGAACTGGCCGGCCTTTGCGATCTGGTACTCATTGTCGGCTCCAAAAACAGCTCCAACTCGAACCGGTTGCAAGAGGTGGCCGCGACCCGCGGAACACCGGCCCTTCTGATCGAGGACGCGGGCGATATCGATCCGGCGTGGTTCCGGGGCATCGGGCGGGTGGGGGTCAGCGCCGGAGCTTCGGCGCCGGAGCATCTGGTCGGCGATCTGATTGCCCGTCTGCAGGAGATCGCACCCGGCAACGTCGAGGAAATGGCTGGCGAGGATGAGGTCGTCCGCTTTCCCGTGGCCGCTGCCAGGGGGTAACGACTGCACCTTGGCCCAAGTCTGAGCACCCTTTGGTGGCGCGCCCCTTCGGCCTTTCGCCGAGCGCACAGACAGGGGCATGAGCAGGCTCCGCAGTGCTCGCCCCGTTTTCTGGCAATATCCCCGCTGCCGCAGGCTCTTCTTCTCTAGAGCATTTCAACTTTCAAATTATTCAAGAAAAAGTTCAGAACTACGTGCGGTTGCGGTCAAGGCTTATGGCGCGGGCGTTTCACGGCAACAAATCGCTGACATCCTGGGCTACCACCTGAACAGCGTGAGCCGGTGGATTCGTGAATTTGAACGGGAGAAGCGGCTTGAGGGTAGATTCTCATTCCAAATGCACCACTGGGTAGGGGCATGAAGAGTTAAAAGGACAGGGCGGGATTCTGGTCGAGTTGGCAGCACCAACAACCACTCGGCCAGAAGGAGCCCGCCATGTCCCATAGCCATCTTACTCTGGAAGAACGCATCAGGATCGAAATATTTGTGTCCATGGGCCTGAGCTGCCGGGAAATGGCCAGACGCCTGGGCAGGAGTCACAGCACGCTTTCCCGGGAACTGCGCCGCAACTCCAATTCTGCAAGACGAGGCTATCGTGCGCAGAGCGGCGCGCCCACAAAAGGCGAAAGAGAGCAAGGCAGGTTCCTCGCTGTTTCATGTGGGCAAGGTGTTTTTTCCTTGTTTCCCTTCTTGAGGTTTTAATCCATGCGTGACACCGACCTTTTCCAAATGGCCCCTGGTTTGACTCCGCCGTGGCAGGTGGAGTCCTGCGAGTTTGCCGCAGAGCAAAAGCGCCTGGATATTCGTTTGGCCTTTCCCCGGGGCAGCGTCTTTGTCTGTCCGCAATGCGGCCAGGCAGACCTCAAGGCATACGACACCACGGAAAAGAGCTGGCGGCACCTGAACTTTTTCCAGCACGAAGCCTGGCTGACCGCGAAGCTGCCCCGAGTCAAATGCGACCATTGCGGCGTCAAGCAGGTATCCGTGCCCTGGGCGCGTCCAGGCAGCGGCTTCACCCTGCTGTTCGAGGCCCTGGTCATGAGCCTCGCCAAGCCCATGCCAGCACGAAGCCTGGCAAAGCATGTGGGCGAGCATGACACCCGGCTCTGGCGCGTGGTGAATCACCATGTGGAGGAGGCCAGAACGAGCATCTCCTGCGCCGACGTCGCTTCCTTTGGCGTGGACGAGACAACGAGCAAACGCGGCCACAACTACGTCACCGTGTTCGCCCACCTGCGAAGCCACAAGGTGCTGTTCGCCACCGGGGGCCGGGATGCCGCCACAATCCAGCGCTTCAAGGAAGAGCTTGCGGCCCATGGCGGCGATCCCGCAAAGGTAAACGAGGTGTGTTGCGACATGTCGCCCGCGTTCATTTCCGGCGTGGAGGCGAACTGCCCCGAGGCGCACATCACCTTTGACCGGTTCCACATCATGAAGGTGCTGGGCGACGCGGTGGACCAGGTGCGGCGCGAGGAGGCGAAGACTCGGCCCGAGCTGGCGAAGAGCCGGTATGTGTGGCTGAAAAACCGTGACAAATTACCTGCCTCGCAACAGGAGTGTCTGGCGGCACTCACCATGTCCGGGCTGAATCTGAAAACGGCCCGGGCCTGGCAACTGAAAACGACATTTCAGGACTTGTTCCAGCAGGCCCCCGGCCAGGCGGAGGCCTTCCTGAAGAGGTGGTACTTCTGGGCGACGCACTGCCGGCTGGAACCCATGAAACAGGCAGCGGCGACCATCAAACGGCACTGGGACGGCATCTTGCGCTGGTTCACTTCAAGGATCAGCAACGGCATTCTGGAAGGCACGAACAGCCTGATCCAGGCGGCCAGGTCTCGGGCGCGTGGCTACCGGTCCACGAAGAATCTGATCGCCATGATCTACCTCCTGGGTGCGGGCCTCTCTTTTGCCCTACCCACATGAAACAGCGAGGAACCCGCAAATGTTTACACTACCAGACTCCCGCTGAGGCACTGCTGTCCCACAAAATATCAATGATTTCGGGATAAAATACAGGCTTGGAGCCCCTGGTGTGGTATAATGGATTTGACAAAAAGTTCATTAAAACCAAAGAGGTCCAAGCCATGGGATATTGTAGCACGGTTGTCGGCCAATTGCTTAGAGTTTTTCCGAGACATGAATTTGAGCAAGTCCGCCGGGCGGTTCAACCAAAGAAACACCGCCGCGCCCTTTCTGCGTGGACGCAGTTTGTGGCCATGCTGGTGGGGCAACTCGCTGGACGCGACAGTTTACGCGGCATTGTGGATGCCTTTTCACCGCAAAGTCGCAAACTGTATCATCTGGGCCTCGGCTCATTCAGTCGTTCCAGTCTGGCGCGGGCTAATGAAAAGACAGCCGCTTAGCTGTTCGAAAAGGTGTTCGTAGCGCTTTTGGCTCGTTGTCAATCGCTTGCGCCTCCCAACCAAAAGTTCCGCTTCAAAGACGGCGGCAAGGTCTATCTCCTTGATGCCACGGTGATTGAGCTGCCGCTCTCGCTGTTTCGCCGGGCCACGTACCGCGCCAGCAAGGGGGCGATGCAGTTGCATGTGGGGCTTGCGGCGGACGGCTATTTGCCCAGCTTCGTGGATATGACGGCAGGGCGAGTCCACGAGATCAACAAGGCGCGTGAACTGCGTCTTCCCCGAGGTTCCTGGGTGGTCTTTGACCGGGGCTACACGGATTACCAGTGGTATCAGGAGTTGACGAAGGATGGCGTGCATTTCGTCACACGCCTGAAGCGTGGTGCTGCGGGGCAGCCTGGCGCGAAACGCCGGGGGTGCAAAAGCGCGGGTATCCTGGAAGACCGGGAAATCCGGTTCAGAGGAGTGGAGGGCGTGTTCCGGACAGTCCGCTTTCTGGATGAAGCGAGAGGTGAGGAATACGAGTTTGTGACCAACGCGGTGGATATTGCGGCAACCACGGTGGCGGCACTGTACAAGGAGCGGTGGCAAGTGGAGCTGTTCTTCAAGTGGATCAAACAGCACCTGAAGGTGAAGAGCTTCGTGGGCGGTAGCATGAACGCGGTGCGGACGCAGCTGTGGATCGCGTTGTGCGCGTATCTTCTGGTGGCCTTCATCAAATTTCGCAGTCGCCTGGGGCAATCTATCCTGCAGGTTTTACGGCTTGTTCAGCTCAATTTGTTTGAACGGCGGGATTTAGACGAACTTTTTTGTCCGGAAAAACAAAAAATACCATTACACAACAACCAGTTATCGCTATTCTAAATTTAGTGGGACAGCAGTGCCGCTGAGGTTTTTAACCACGCCATCATCGGTGCATTTGCAATTTGAATTCACCCCACCGACTGTTTTCTCCAAATTTTCTGGTTTCAATATCTATGAGACAGCAGAAATTCAGCATATATCAATTCTGATGCAACCAACTGTTATGCAAGGGGTAAATTTGATGTACAGCGAGTCATTTTATCATGTACGCTGATGACGCTGGACAAACGCGAATCTATCACGGCGCTCCCTACAGTTTCTATATATCTACAAGTCGAGAATTTTTGCGTTTCCTGTTCGTATTTCCTTTTCCAGGCAATGAATTTTTCTTCATCCTTGGCGTCTGTACGGGGAAAGGCATTTGGAGGAAGAGCTATACCGCAACGCCACGGCTTTGGCGTCAGGCGAGCACGGAAACTTTCTTGAGCATGGCATAGCTTTTGATAAAGGGTGTCAGTATTTGTTGCCTGCATTAATCGTTTTGTCTCATCAGACAATGGATGGAATATTCTGTTTGTTGCGATAGCCCGAAAACCTGCTGCTGTTTTGTATATTCTAAATGATATTTCTGGAAAAGTTATTAGCTGTTTCTTGATCTTATTTAACTGATTTTCTTCAGATTCTTCCGATTTATGCCCGAACATCCTGGAAATAAGAATCCTTTTCTGTATTTTATAATCTATATCAAGAATTAGTAATTCCGTACTATTAAGTATTAATGCCCCATATCTATTTCTCGTTATAATATTGTTACATTCATCAATATTATTATTGACAGCTTCAACAATCTCCTCCCTAAGTGGTCTATCACTATATCCATATTGATCCGGAATATCTTGTTGTAAGAAACATTCTCTTACCTGCCCGGCTCTCTTTTCAGCAAGATGCCTGGCTTCCTCCTCAGTTTCACCCCAGCCCCATGTGCGGATTGGCCAGACTATACCGTTTTGCAATTTAACCTCGTGGCTTACACAAATCCAGGATTTTGGAATAATCATTATTATCAGATTCCTTTAAATATTTGCTGTTTTATTCCGGCTTGATGATAACATATTATGTTATCATTCACTGTTGTTATCCAGACTTGCCTGAAAATGAAATAAATTTTCCGGGAACAGGCCCCGCACTTTCTTTATATGGTATAGGTACTTTATCCACATAGTGCAAGCGAATTCTCCCTTGGATCATCCTGTGCAGCTCGGCAAGAGTCAGGTGTCTGCCTCATGGCAACATCACTTACGCAAAGAACGAACTGTTCAAAGGCAGGGCAGCGGACATGTCACAACCCGGGACCGGCCGATTGGGTGAAAACGGATTGACCGCGCGAACGCGAAGGCTCCCATAAAAATCGGAACTCTCTCCCGCTGCCGGGCCAGAAGACCGGGATACGTGTCGGCACCTCCTTTTCCCCCTTGTTGCTGCGGCCTGCATCCTGTACATTTCCGGCGCATTTTGCCTCGCCGCAGCGGGGCACGCCTTTTGTTTCGTCTTTTCCTTTCCCTGTTTCCCTATGCTCAGCATCAACAACCTTTCCCTGCAATTCGGCGGCCAGTATCTTTTCAAGGACATTTCCGCGCAGATCCAGCGCGGTGACCATGTGGGTCTGGTCGGGGTGAATGGCGCGGGCAAGTCCACGCTCATGCGCACCATGTGTGGTCTGGCGGACAGCGACCCGGGCGTCATCACCAGGGCGAGCTGGTTTACCGTAGCCTATCTGCCCCAGGAGCCAAAGCTCACGGACAGCGGCCGCACACTTTACGAGGAGGCGGAACGTGCCTTTGATGCGGTGCTGGCTCAACAAAAAAAACTGGAGACCCTGCACCGGGATCTGGCCGATCTGGATCCGAACGACCCCAGGATGGACAGCCTCCTGCAAAGGCAGGGCGAGCTGCAGCATGCGCTGGAGGAAAGCGGGGTATTCAACATGCAGCCGCGCATTGAGCGGGTACTCTTTGGTCTGGGCTTCAAATCCCAGGATCTTGCCCGTCCGGTGAACCAGTTTTCCGGCGGCTGGGTGATGCGGCTGCTTTTAGCCAAACTCCTCCTGCAGCAGCCGGCGCTGCTGTTGCTGGACGAGCCCACGAACCATCTGGACCTGGATTCCCTGACCTGGCTGGAGGATTTCCTCCAGCAGTATCAGGGCGCCATTATGCTGATTTCCCATGACCGCAGCTTCCTGGATCACATCACCAGCACGACCTGGGAACTGAGCCTCGGCAAACTGACCGTATACCGCGGCAACTACTCCCACTACGTGCTGGAAAAGGCCCAGCGGCTGGAGCAGGAACGCGCCGCCTACGAGAACCAGCAGGCCATGATCCGCCAGACCGAGCGCTTCATCACCCGCTTCCGCTACAAGGCCACCAAGGCCCGGCAGGTGCAAAGCCGGGTGAAGCAGCTCGAAAAGCTGGAGATGATCGAGCTTGCGGACACGGAGCGGAGCATCCATTTCAGCTTTCCTCCTGCTGCGCCCTCTGGTCGCGATATGCTCACACTCAAGGATGTGGGCAAGCGTTTCGGCGACAGAGAGCTCTTTCATGGCCTCTCGTTTACGCTCAGGCGGGGCGACAAGCTGGGCGTGATCGGCGTGAATGGAGCCGGCAAGACCACCTTCCTCAAAATGCTGGCCGGTCTCGAAGCGGCCGAGGGGGCAATCAGGTACGGCCACAATGTGGTGCTCTCCTATTTCGGCCAGCATCAGGCCCAGGAACTGGCGGGCGAACGCTCGGTTGTGGACACGGTTTATAGTGCGGCTGCAGACTTGAGCATCTCCCAGGTGCGCTCGCTTTTGGGCGCCTTTCTCTTTACCGGCGAGGCGGTGGAAAAGCAGGTGCGGGTGCTCTCCGGGGGAGAAAAATCCCGGGTTGCCCTGGCAAAAATACTGGTCCGGCCTGCCAACCTGCTGCTGCTGGACGAGCCCACGAACCACCTGGACATGAGTTCGCAGGAGGTTTTGCAGGAGGCCATGGCCCGCTACGAGGGCAGCATCATAGTGGTGTCGCACAACCGTTTTTTTGTGAACGCCTTTGTCAACAAGGTGCTGGAGATCAAGGACGGCAGCGCCACGATATACGAAGGCAATGTCGACGACTATCTGGAGCACAGGCGGCTTGCGGCAGAACGGGAACAGGCGCAGGTCCAGGTGAACACCAGGGATACGGGCGCTGCCGAGGCGGAGCCGGAGCGCAGCGGCGACCGCAGGCAACAACGCCGCCAGCGCGCCCAGGAGCGGCAGGCGCTGAACAAAAAACTCGGCCCCTGGAAGAAGCGGAACGAAGAGGCCGAAGCGGAAATTAACCGGGAAGAGGCCAGAAAAAAGGAGCTGGAAGAGCTGATGGCATCTCCCGATCTCTACGGCGATCAGGCCAGATGGGCGGAGATCAGCCGGGAATACGCCCAGGTGCAACGCCACGTGGAACGGGCTTACCAGAAATGGGCAGAGGCCCAGGAGGCCATGGCCGCTATCGAGGCAGGGGAGGAGTGAAAGGGCGTCCCATCAGCCCATGCCGCCACCAGCAGGGCCTGTCCGGGGGCGCTCTGGGCGCCTCAGTCCCGCATGGCATCCAGCGCGCGCAGTGCGGGTTCGCGAATGCTTTTTTGTACGGCAATACCCAGCGGCCAGAGCCAGTTGCCCTCGTCTTGCACCAGTTCCTGGCAGCGCAGTTCGTCCGCCACCTCAGAGCAGAGATTTTCGATCGCCGCGAGCGTCTGCCGCGCCCATGCCGGCTCGTCCCAACGGGCAGCGGCCAAACGGGTCACCAGCCCTGCAGTTTCGCCGCCCAGCCTGGGCAGGAGCGTGGCGGCGCGGCAGGCCCACTTGTAAAAGGGCATGTAGCGCCGGTTCAGCAAAAAGGCCATGGACAGGGCCGCCTCGGCAAAACGCCCGGCAGCCAGAAAGACCGACCCCAGATCACCCCGCTGCAGACAGCGGGGCAGGTTGTACTGTCCGGCTTGGGCCATGAACATACAGCGCGCGGCGATTTTCTTGCGGAACACGCCATCCGGATAAAAATCGAGCAAACGCCTGCGCCATAAACTGAACAGACCAGAGCCATCCGCAAAAACCGCACCGTTCGTGGCCACGGCCAGCGCATATTCGGGCAGGGCACGCCAATCCTGCCAGGTTTCAGGCAGGGTGGGAATGCCAAGGCGCGCGTAAAAATCCTCGATGGCCAGCGGGCCAACCCGGCCCATACGCTGCTCCGGCCGCATGCGGGTGGGAAAACCTGCAAAACTCCGGGGCAGCCGGGCCAGAGCCGCCTCCAGGCGTAAGGACTGCTCCTGCAGAAGCTCGCGAGGCAGCCAGATACAAAAGGCGGGGCCCCAGTCATGATCACGCGAATACCCGTCGTCAAAACCGAAACATTCCGAGCCCTCACCCACCAGCCCCACAGCGGCACTGCCCATAATTTCGGGGATATCCGCCCACAACATCTCCCTGCAGGCGGCATAGAAGCGCCGCGACAGCTCCAGCCCGCTTGCCAAATTTTCCGCCATTCCCTGAGACTCCACTGTTCTTATCCCTGCTGTCCGCCTTGCCAAAGGCAGGCTGCGGCTGTGCCGCGCCAATCCAGGCCAAGGTTCTGGCAATCACGATAGAGCCTGAGAGGTGATGACCACAAGAAAATTTTGATAGAGATGTCCTGTCGGATGCGCGCCGCAGCAGGGGCGGCATGCCGGGGCCTTCACTTGGCGATCGTCACCCTGAGCCCGTGTCGCCGAAATCTCGCCAGCGCGGCCTCCAGCTCTTCCGGCTTATAGGGCAGCAGCTCCGGCGGTGAGAGATTCAGCGCCCTGTACTTATTGAAGCCAAAGGTGTGGCAGGGCAGCACATCGACTGCAAAGCAGCCGTGTCTGTGCAGGAACTCGGCCATGGCCCCGATATTTTCATCCGTATCGTTGATCCCGGGCATGAGCGGCACCCGGATACGCAGCTCCTTTCCTGCCTCGAAAAGGTTGTGCAGGTTGTGCAGAATCAGTGTGTTATCCAGGCCGGTCAGCCGCTTATGCTCAACCGGGTCCATATGCTTGCAGTCAAAGAGGAAGAGTTCGATTTTCTCCATGATCTTCCTGAAACGCACAGGCTCGCAAACACCGCAGGTATCCAGGCAGGTATGGTAACCTCGGCTTCTGCAGGCGTCGATGAGCGCGACAAGGAAATCCCCCGCCGCTGTGGGCTCGCCGCCGCCAAAGGTGACCCCGCCGCCGGAGTTGCTGTAAAAGATGCTGTCACTGTCCACCACCTGCATGACCTCTGCCACCGTCATCCGCATGCCAGACATTTCGCGCGCCTGGCTTGGGCAGACCTCGACGCAGGCGCCGCAATCGGTGCAGATGGCGCGGTCGCGGTTAAAGGTGTTGCCGGTTCTGATCACCGCACCGTTCGGGCAGGTCTTTTCGCAGGCACCGCAACCCACGCAGAGATTGGAGAAGACCAGGAGTTGCGGCTTGAAGCTCTGGGATTCCGGATTGCTGCACCAGGGGCAGTGCAGCGGGCAGCCTTTGAGGAAGACCGTGGTGCGCAGGCCAGGCCCGTCTTTCGTGGACATCCGTTGGATATTGTAAACAATGCCCTCCATGCTCATAAGGCGCGCTCCTTGCCTGATTCAGATGATTTGGCAGCTACACGACAGTCCATATGCATTTTCAATGCCTGGGTGGCATTCGGGTCCTGTATATTGCTCTGCGGTGTCCAGAGCAGGTATTGCTCCGCGCCTGCCTTTGCTCGGGCTGCGCAGCGGGTGGCGCCCCTGCTGCCCTTTGCCCGACCCTCGGAGGGCCAGCAAACAGGCGGCCAGGTGGCTTTTCCCCGAGCGGCACAAGTGTCACTGTTTAAGTACAGTATGATACAGGTGTCTCCGAAACATGACGCCTGCAGACATAGGAAGTCCAAACGAACAACCGTGCGCCACTGTCTTTTTCAGGGCCACAGAGGCGAAGCTGCCAGGCTATCTGGCAAAAATAAAAGAGAATTTTAGGAATCATTTACAAAAACTCCCCGTTCTGTTGGCTGCAAAACAAGACGGCACGCGGTTTGCATAGAGAAAGCAAAACATGTTTCTCGGGCGCACAGACCGCCTACAAAGCCAAACAACGAGGAGACAGCTATGGGCATAAAACAACCTAGGGGTTATGCGATCGATTGGAGCACCCTGGAGCAGCGGATCACCGACCTGAAAGCGTCCCTGCTGGACACGTCGCAGAACATGGATCCGGAGCGGCTGCAATATCTGGTCGAGACCTATGAGGAGTGCAAGGGCGAAAGTGTTTTCATCACCCGCGCCAGACTGTTCGAGAAAGTGCTGACCAACAAGAAGATCTATCTTGACGGCAACCCGATCGTGGGCAGTCTTGCCGGCGGCACGGCCATGATTTACGCCTACCCGGAATGGCAGTGCAACTGGATCAAGGACGATCTGGATTCCGACAAACTGGCCCTGTCTTCCCTTGGCGAGGTCCGCTTCTCCGACGATACCAAGGAGACGCTGAAGAAGGTCTACAAGACCTGGAAAGGCAAAACGACCTACGATCGCGCCAACAAGATGTACAAAGAGCTGTACGGCAAAAACGCCGAGCTGCTGGTCAAATGCGGCTGGATCTATCCTGTGAACGACAACTCCACCGGTTCCGGCGTGGCCGACTATCCGGTCGTCCTGCAAAAAGGCATCCGCGGCCTGCTTGAAGACGTGGATGCCGCGTACCAGGCCCTGCCGAAGCACGCGACCAACTGGAGAAAGATCGAATTTTATCGTGCCTGCAAGATCGCTCTGAACGCGGTCATCACCTATGCGCACCGCTACGCCGACCTGGCAGAGGAAAGTGCCAGGGCGGAAACCGATCCGCAAAAGCAGGCAGAACTCATGGAGATCGCCGAAGTCTGTCGCCAGGTGCCCGAACTCCCGCCCCGCAACTTCCGCGAAGCCATCCAGTCCTTCTGGTTCACGCATTGCTGCATCGAGATCGAACAGTGCGGCTGCGGCCATTCGCTTGGGCGCTACGGCCAGTACATGTATCCTTTCTACAAGAAGGATATCGATGCAGGCACGCTGACACGGGATCAGGCGCTGACGCTCCTGAAATGCCAGTGGGTCAAGCATCTTGAAATCGCCGTGTACCAGGGCGACGCCTATGCCAAGGCATTCTCCGGACATACGGGCCAGACCATTTCCCTGGGCGGCTACACCGCCGACGGCGACGACGCATCCAACGAGCTGGAAATGCTCCTTATGGATACACAGATCGCCATGCATAACATCCAGCCCACCCTGGCGCTGTTCTACACGCCGAAGATGAAACCGGAGTATCTGGAGAAGGCGGTGGACGTTGTCCGTCATGGCACAGGTCAGCCCCAGTTTATGAACATGGACGCCGCCGTGGCCCGTTCGCTGGTGCGTTTCGCCTCCCGCGGCATCACCCTGGACGAGGCCCGCACCCTGCCGGTTATCTTCGGCTGCGTGGGCACCGGCATCCAGGGCAAGGGCTCCTATGTCACCTTTGAGGGTCAGCCGAACCTGGCCAAACTGGTCGAATTCGTCATGTATAACGGCTTTGATCCGCATACCCGCAAGCAGGTCTTCCCCGAGGTCAAAGCCGCTGAAGACTGCGCGACCTTCGAGGAACTGTACCAAACCCTGCTTGTGCACATGGATCACGCCTATGACGCGCAGCGCAAGATCAGCGATCTGGGCAACAGCACACGTGAAGAGATCGTGCCGAACATCTTCCGCTCCTGTCTGCTTGATGGCTGCATCGAGTCGGGCCTCTGTGAGGAAGCGGGCGGGCCCAGGTATTCGCAGTCGCTGTGCATCACGTCTACCGGTATCGACGCGGTCAACTCGCTGTATGGCATCAAGCACCTGATCTATGATACGAAGAAGCTGAGCTGGGCGCAGTTGAAAGAGGCCCTGGCCGCCAACTTCGAGGGCTTTGCCGAGATTCAGAAGATGTGCTACGAGGCGCCAAAGCACGGCAATGACATCGAGGATGTGGATCAACTGACCCGTCGTTTCTTCCGCGACGTGGAGCGCATCTACCGTTCGCACGGTCCGGACTACTTCGGCTACGAGGCGCACATGGATCCCTTCTCCCTGTCGTACCACAACTACTTCGCCCCGATGACCGGCGCCCTGCCCAATGGCCGCAGGAAGGGCGTGGCCCTGACCGACGCGAGCGTGTCCGCCATGCCCGGCACCGACACCCACGGCAGCACCGCATTGATCAAGTCTGCAGCGCGCGCCATCGACACGGTGCGCAACAACTGCAACCATATGAATATGAAGTTCCTGCCTTCCGCCCTGGAAGGCCCTGCTGGCAGCCGTATGCTGCTCAACCTGATCAAGACCTACTTCGATCTGGGCGGCGGTCATATCCAGTTTAACTGCGTCTCCTCGGAGACCCTGCGGGACGCCAAGGTGAAGCCGCAGGACTACAAGGATCTGGTCGTGCGTGTGGCCGGCTTCTCGTCATACTTCACCCGCCTGTATGAGGGTGTGCAGGACGAGATCATCAAACGGACCGAGTACAACAACCAGGGCGAGGGCGCGGCCTGAGTGCCAAACCACAGGGGGAGCCCGGCAAGGCTCCCCCGCTTCATACCTACCATCAAGGAATGGCCATGTTGAAAATCGAAATTGTTCCAGAAGTGCTCGCCAAATTTAAAGAGGTACTGGAAGAGGAAGCCAACGACGACGCCGTCTTTCGCATTCGCGAAACCAAAGTCGGCGGCGGGTGAAAAAGCCACATGGAGCTCCGGGTGAGCTTGGATGAGCGCGACGATCCCGATGAAGAACAGGAGACAGCAGTGGCGGGTCTGCCTTTTGTGGTCTCCAATGACATCATTGATTCCTATGGCGAGCGGTACAGCATCGCTGTGAACGAACAGGGCATGCCCGAGGTGAAAGCTGCGGGGGCGTAAACTCGGGGGACACGCCCCGTGGTTCGTCAAACAAGGCTCACCTGGAATTCCCCCAGAGCACAGGCTTTGCTGGCAGGCTCGGCATGGGCCGAGATCAGGCAGGCGGTTTTGAACAACATGTATTTGCAGGAGGACGAACCATGTTGCAGGTCACGATTGTACCCGAGGTTGCGGCAAAATTGAAAGAGCTGCTGGCAGAAGATGAGGACGCGGTATTCCGCATTCGCGAAACCAAAGTCGGCGGTGGCTGCAAGAGTCGCATCGAGTTGCGCATCAGCCCCGATGAGCGCGAGGATCCTGATGAGGAACAGGAGATCAGGGTTGACGGGCTGCCCATAGTGGTCTCCAATGACATGATCGACAGCTATGGCGAGAGGTACACCGTGTTTGTCGACGAACACAACATGCCAGGCGTCGGGGCGGAATAAGTTTCGCTTCTCCGTAAAAAGCGGCCTGTTCCGGCCACCCCGGAACAGGCCATTTTGATGCATCGCTATCCCCGCAGGGCTTCGGTATGCTGGTTATGGCAACAGGTAAGGCGCTGGATTGCCTGCGCAGGGCACTGGACCGGGAGTGGCTGGAAAACCTGGACATTGTGCTGCGCATTCATATAGTCAGGCATGGCCGCCATAACAGTGCCGTTGACGAACTCCGCATAGGCTTTGATCTGCGCACGGGAAACGATGAAGCAACGACATGCGGCGGTCTGCCCATTGTGGCGGACAGGGATTTCCTCGACTTCGTACGCGAGCCCCATACCTTCTTCATCGTGATGAGCCAGCAGGGCCTGCCCACCGTCTGTCACTACACGAGGGCATACATGGCAACAGACGGAGCCGGCAGGCCGAGGTTCTGATGCGCCGGGGCGACCTGAGAGGCGCCCGCAAAATGTGCGAGATGCTCTCTCTGTATGGAATCTCTAACCGCAGTCGAGTCGCCTCCTGCCGCGATGCACCGGCCAGATTGCGGGGTCTGTGCAGCAAGTGGAACGAACTGGAATATTACCGCAAATCGCTTGCAATCAAGATCAAGGTGCCCGGCGGACAGCACGAAATGACCGCCCTCGAGCAAAGGAAAAGAGTGATGACCAAAGCAGCACTTATCGAAGAAATTGTCAAAATGGAATGGTCCATGTTTTCCACCGTGCATAACGAGGGCGGCAAGGCCGCCTGCCAGATGGACCGTCCCACGTTCACAATCATGCGCACCAGTCAGCACCAGACCTGGAACGAGGCGCTGCTCGCAAGTTACCTCGACGATCTGGCCAGGGCGCAGGAGGCGGGACGCAACCTCATGACCGAAAAGTACGGCCGCATGATGAAAAGCACTTTCCCGGAAGAATATGAGCGTATCGCCGCATTTTTTCCGCCGGTCAGCCCGGAAACAGGGCGGCAGATCGAGGAAATCGTGGCTGCCCATGTGGCGTGGAAAGAGGCCCTGAACGGGAAATATCCCCATCTGGCCGACAGGAGCCGGCCCACCAGGACAAAAGACGACCAGAGGGGATTGGCGTCCCTGGAAACATACACGCGCGCCGAACTGGAAACCTATTCTCCCAAGACCATAGCCCTTTACCATGCGGCCATTCAGAAACGCCTGGCGGAAAAGACCAGCGAGGCCGAGGAGAATCTGCTCAATCAGGTCAGACAGTACGGCTTCAACAGCCTGGAAGCGGCGGAAAGGCACTTCACCACTCACGAGGAATGATGCCTTCTGCGGGGGGTAACAGGCTGGTCTGCTCAGGGCCTTGTCCATTAATCTCCTGTTCTGTGCCACTTTGCGCGGTTCACACCAGGGGACTTTGCTCTCGGACATGCCATGGCTCCAGTTTGGATGTGCACTCACAGTGGAGGCGTTATACCGCACTCTCTTTGGGGCAATATCGAATTCGCACATGCTGAAGTAGCTCCGGCTGCCGCTCCGCCGGTCATTCTTTCTCCGCCCAATCCCTGCACAGGACTTCCGCCTGCTCCAAGACCAGCTCGGTAGCCCGGGCCTGCCTGTCCGGTGGATAGCCGTACTTTCGCAGAATGCGCTTGACGATCACCCGCATCTGGGCCCGGACGTTTTCCCGGACGGTCCAGTCTATGGTGATGCTGCTACGCACGGATTGCACCAGCTCCTGCGCGATCAGCCGCAGCGTCTCATCACCGAGAACCGCCACTGCGCTGTCATTGACCTCCAGGGCATCGTAGAAGGCCACTTCGTCTTCGCTCAGTCCCAGAGACTCCCCGCGCCTTGCCGCTTCGCGCATGTCCTTCGCCAGCTTGATCAGCTCTTCGATCACCTGGGCCGTTTCAATGGCCCGGTTCTGGTATTTCTTGATGGCATTCTCAAGCAGCTCTGCAAAGGACCGGGCCTGGACGACATTCTTTTGACCGCGTGTCCTGATCTCCCCTGCCAGCAGCTTGCGCAGCATCTCCACCGCCAGATTCCGCTGCGGCATGCCGCGCACCTCCGACAAAAACTCGTCAGACAGGATCGAAATGTCCGGCTTCTTCAACCCGGCTGCCGCGAAAATGTCGATGACCTCATCCGAAGAAACCGCCTTCGAAACAATCTGCCGAATGGCGAACTCGACTTCCTCCGGGCTGCGGCGGCCGTCGCCGGTACCCTTGGTCAGCACGGACTTCACTGCCTGGAAAAAGGCCACGTCGTCCCGGATTTCAAGCGCCTTCTCATGGGGAACGGCCAGCGCAAAGGCTTTCGACAGTTCGCCCACCGCCTTCACCAACCGGCTCTTGCCGTCATCCTGAGCCAGCACATGCTCCTGCGCCGCAGGGAGCAACGACAGCCGTTCTCTGGGCCCGCCGGTTTTCCAGGGCGATCGATCGAAGCCATGAAAGATGCCGCAGCAGATTTCGTAACATTCCAGCATGACCGCCACGGCCTCCTCCTGGTCAAGGGTCGTCCGACCCTTGCCGCCGCTCTCGGTGTAGTCGGCCAGGGCGTATTTGAGCTGGTCGGCTAGGCCAAGGTAATCCACCACCAAGCCGCCGGGCTTGTCCCTGAACACGCGGTTCACCCGCGCGATGGCCTGCATCAGCCCGTGGCCGCGCATCGGCTTGTCCACATACATCGTGTGCAGGCACGGCGCGTCAAAACCCGTCAACCACATGTCGCGGACGATAACGATTCTGAAGGGATCCTGCGGGTCCTTGAACCGCTTGGCCAGTTCCTCGCGGCGAGGCTTGTTGCGTATGTGTAACTGCCAATCGGCAGGGTCAGAGGCCGAACCGGTCATCACGATCTTGAGAATTCCCGCGCTGTCGTCATCATTGCACCAGTCCGGGCGGATCTTCGTGATGGCCTTATAGAGTTCGACACAAATGCGGCGGCTCATACAGACGATCATCGCCTTGCCGTCCATCGCCTCCAACCGGGTCTCGAAGTGCTTTACCAAATCCTCGGCGATCAGCTTCAGCCGCTTCTCCGTGCCGACCAGGACTTCGAGCTGCGCCCACTTGGTCTTCAGCCGCTCCCTGTGCTCGACCTCTTCCCCTTCGGTGGCCACCTCGAACTCCTCGTCCAAAAGGGGCCGCTCCGTTTCGTCGAGTTCCAGCCTGGCCAGTCGGCTCTCGTAGTAAATCGGAACCGTCGCCCCGTCCTTCACCGCCCGCTCGATGTCGTAGATGCTGACGTAGTCGCCAAAGACCGCACGGGTGTTCTTGTCGCTCAGTTCGATGGGCGTGCCAGTGAATCCGATGAAGGAGGCGTTCGGCAGCGCCTCCCGCATGTGCCGGGCGAAACCGTCGATGAAGTCATACTGGCTGCGGTGCGCCTCGTCGGCGATCACGACGATGTTGCGCCGCTCCGACAGCAGCGGGTGTTGATCCTCGCCGTTGGTGGGAAAAAACTTGTGCACGGTCGTGAACACCACTCCGCCGGAGGTGGTCCTCAGCAAGTCCCGCAGGTGCGCCCGGCTCTGGGCCTGCACGGGCTGCTGACGCAGCAATTCGTGACAGCGCGCGAAGGTGCCGTAGAGCTGATCGTCCAGGTCGTTTCGGTCGGTGATCATGACCAGCGTCGGGTTTTCCATCGCCGGATGCAGCACGACCCGCCCGGCGTAGAAGGCCATCGTCAGACTCTTGCCCGAACCCTGCGTGTGCCACACCACGCCGACGCGGCGGTCACCGGGCTTGGCGTCTTTCTGCCCCTTGGCAAAGTAGCTTCCTTCGTCCTCCCGCACCCGCCAGGGGAAAGCAGGAGGCGCACAGGCGCGGACCGTCTCCTGCAACGCGACATTGACCGCGTGGTATTGGTGGTAGCCCGCCATCTTCTTGACCAGTACGCCGCCGCCCATGTCTTCGAACACGATGAAATGCCGGATCAGGTCCAGAAAACGGCGTTTCTGGAATACGCCCTCAAGCACCACCTGGAGCTGCGGCAGTTTGGTGTCTGCAAGTTCTTCACCCTCAATGGTGCGCCAGGGCATGAACCACTCGCGGCCTGCCGTCAGCGTGCCGACCCGCGCCTCCACGCCGTCGGAAACCACCAGGGCCTCGTTGTATGCGAACAGCGACGGAATCTGCGCCTTGTAGGTCTGAAGCTGGTTGAAGGCAGACCAGATGGAGGCGTTTTCAGCGGCAGCGTTCTTCAGTTCCATCACCGCCACCGGCAGGCCGTTGACGAACAACACCACATCCGGACGCCGTTCGTGCCGATCCTCCACTACGGTGAACTGATTGACCGCCAGGAATTCGTTGTTTTCCGGGGCGTCGTAATCGAAGACCCGGACCAGATCGCCGCCGATGGTCCCATCGGCCCGCTGGTATTCAACCGGCACGCCATCGACCAGGGACTTGTGGATGGCATGGTTGTTCGCCACCAAGGACGGCGAATCCGGCCGCGTTAGCTTGCGGAACGCCTCCTCCAAGGCATCCGGCGGAACGTCCGGGTTGAGCCGCTCCAGCGCCTGGCGAAACCGACGTTCCAGCACGACCTGTCCATAATTTTCCCGCTCGGCGGCGGGCATACCGGGGGCGATCTCCGGGCCAAACAGGATTTGGTAGCCCAGACTCTCCAGCCAGACGAGAGCCGCGGCTTCAATATCGGATTCGGTCAACTGCGCCATGTTTCGTCCTCCGGCAATGGCCACTCGTGACCCGTCCCTTCGGAATCCGGATTTTCACGGTCCAATGCCCATTGCAACGGGTTATCGACAATATACGCCCGAATCCGATTCAGGGATTCGTCGTTGCGGATGATGTGTTCGTAATAATTGCGTTGCCACAACCGCCCGGGAAATGCCGTCCAGGCCCCTTTGTTCACGCCGTTGGCATACCGTTTCGTGGTCATTGTTTTGAACCGGTGCACCACGTCGGGCAACGACAACCCCGCCACCTGTCGTTGCCCCGCACCAGGGCAGGCACAGGCATTGGGGCAGGCACGGGGGCCTGCCCCTACGATCCCGATCACGATAATACCGTGGATGTGATTTGGCATGACAACGAATGCGTCGGTTGCGATTCCATATTTTTCCGGCATTTCCGTCCAGACCGTTTGAATCATTCGCCCCGCATCGTTTAACCGTATTTGACCATCGGCGATATTCCCGAACAAACAGGCCCGATTTTGCACGCAGATGGTCACAAAATACGCCCCTGCCCTGGAATAATCGTATCCTTTCAAACGGATGGATTGCCGGTGTTTGTCCGGATTATAGATCATTATGCGCCCCTAAATCCGCCCCCATGCCCATATCCCGCCCCATCGCATCCATGTAGGGGCAACCCCCTGTGGTTGCCCCTACGGATTATTCGCCATGAATTGGGTCGCGCCGCAAGAACAAATTCGCGCATGCGTTGGCACACGAACATCAGACCGATCCCCGACAATCCGTTCCGCATCCGGCACCCGCAATTCGCCGGAAATCAATTTGGGAAGCAATGTGTCGCGGATGGCGGCGAGAGTTGTAATAGAGCGCATATTTTTCAACAGCCGGGCAAGATAGTGGCGCGTGACGCTTGAAAACCGTTGCCGGAGTGCTTGCGGCGGAACTAGCATTGGCATCTCGGCAATTTCCTTGGGCTTAACCCTCTGGCGGCTACTAGTCGATCCAGTGACGCGGTTTATAATTTCTGCCTGTGCTACTTCAGACGACAGGAATGCGTAAAGGAAGGGCTGTTCGGATTCAGTTTTCGGGACAAATGGCATGAACTCCGTCGAGCAGATGCTAACCTCTGGATTTGGAATATCGGGAAGCCAGACTCGCGGGAACTGTGGATTGAGCTTTGAGGCCAGCACGCAGCAGGAGGGCACAAGATATTTACCACTCTTGATGGATTCGCCTTTTTCTCGAACTGGTTGGCGGCCATTGTCGAAGGCCGGAATACTGAAATGCTCCCATAATTGATTAGCAGAGTCCCCGGGAATTACTGCCTTTGTTTCCAGACTGGCTATGGTATTAAGCGCTCCCACCTCCCACCCCTCCGGGATCTCCCCCAGTTCTGAGTTCACCAGTCTGTCCGGAAAAGCATCCCACAGGTCAGTCGGCAGGCAGGGCAGGGATTCCCCTTTCTTCCAGCGGCCTTCCATCTTGGCGCGGACGGGGTCGAAGTCCACGAACCAGCTCTTGAAGATCGCCCGCGCCATCTCCTCCAGAGTCCGGTTCATCCGCCGGTTCAGCTCAATTTTGTCGTCCAGCGTGCCGAGGATGTGGGCAATGGCGCGCTGCTCGGCGAGGGAAGGAAACGGTATTTCAGCACTGGCAATGTCTTCGGACGAAACGGCAGGATAGGCTGCCCCCTTCTCTCTTGTGATTAAGTATTCCGTAAAAGCTTGGTTGAAAACGCAGGTGTATAAGAAACGGGGTTCAACAAGCTTAATGTTGGGCCGTAGAACAGCAAAACCTGTAGAGACGACCCAGTCATCGTTTGGCTCAGATGCGAAGAACATTGACCGTCGGTTTGGCCGAACGGTTGAAAGAATGGTGTCACCCTTACGTAGAAGCCGCTTTGCGCGGCTGGGCGCATCTGAAAGCTTCATCCACTGTGGAGCAACCTCTAATTGCCCCACTCCCACAGACGAGATGTCAATGTAACGGATATGTGAATGCGGCCAATCGCGGCCGATGGCATCGGGGTTGATATTTGCAACCTCACCCAACCGTTTTGTAGTCCAACCATCACCCGCCATAGCCCAGCGCCTTCAGGTTCTTTTTAATCTCGGCGTCCAACTTCGCGCCTTCCGCTATCTGCTCCTCCAACCGGGCGGTGAGGCGGGCCATCTTTTCCTCAAAGGGCTCCCCGTCGTCCTCGACCTTGGCTGCTCCGACATAGCGGCCGGGCGTCAGGATGTAATTGTGCTGGCGAATGTCCTCAAGCGTAGCGCTCCTGCAGAAGCCGGGGATATCTTCATAGGCCCCGGCGGATGGGTCGCCGCGCCAGGCGTGGTAGGTGTCCGCGATCTTGCGGATGTCCTCTTCGGTCAGTTCACGGTGAACGCGATCAATCATTGTTCCCAGCTTGCGGGCGTCGATGAAGAGCGTCTGGCCGCGCCGCTCGCGGAAGCGGCCGTTCTTTTTTTCGCGGGCGATGAACCAGAGGCAGACGGGTATCTGCGTCGAGTAGAAAAGCTGTCCGGGCAGGGCCACCATGCAGTCCACCAGATCGGCCTCGATGATGTTCTTGCGGATTTCGCCCTCGCCCGATTGATTGGAGGACATCGAACCGTTGGCAAGGACGAAACCTGCCAGACCGGTCGGGGCCAGGTGATGGATGAAGTGCTGGACCCAGGCGAAGTTGGCGTTACCTGCGGGCGGGACGCCGAATTGCCAGCGTTTGTCGTCCCTGAGCAGCTCGCCGCGCCAGTCGGAATCGTTGAAGGGCGGATTGGCGATGACGTAATCCGCCTTGAGGTCGGGGTGCAGATCGTGGTGGAAGCTGTCGGCGTGTTCCCGGCCCAGGTTGTTGTCGATCTGCCGGATGGCGAGATTCATCTTCGCCAGCCGCCAGGTGGTGTGGTTGGATTCCTGGCCGAAGACGCTGACATCGGCCCTCGCCCTTCCCCCATTGCCGTTGCCGCTCGCATGGGCCTTGACGAAGTCGACCGACTGGACGAACATGCCGCCGGAGCCGCAGCATGGGTCATAGACTCGGCCTTTGTAGGGACTGAGCATCTCAACGAGGAGTCGAACGACACAGCGGGGTGTATAGAACTGGCCGCCCTTCTTGCCCTCGGCGCTGGCGAACTGGGAAAGGAAGTATTCGTACACCCGGCCGAGGATGTCCCTGGAGCGGTTGGCCTTGTCACCCAAACCGATGTTGCCGACCAGGTCTATGAGCTGGCCGAGCCGCTGCTTGTCGAGACGCGGGTGGGCGTAGTCCTTGGGCAGCACGCCCTTGAGCGATGGGTTGTCGCGCTCGATGGCAAGCATGGCATCGTCAACGACCTTGCCGATGGTCGGCTGCTTGGCGTTGGCCTTGAGATGAGCCCACCGGGCTTCCTCCGGCACCCAAAATATGTTGACCGCCCGGTACTCGTCCGGATCCTCCGGATCGGCGCCCTGGCCCCGCTCCGCCTCGAGCCTGGCGTGCTGCTCCTCGAAGGCGTCGGAGATGTACTTGAGGAAAATCAGACCGAGCACAACGTGCTTGTACTCGGCAGCGTCCATGTTGGAGCGGAGCGCGTCGGCCGCCCTCCACAGATCGGCTTCAAAACCGAGGTTTGCGCCGTTGTTCGTGTTTTTTGCCATATCAGCGCCTCTTCTGGAGAAAACTTCTGTAGGAGGGCCTTGCCCTGTTCATCCGGATCCCGGGCCGGAGTCTCGATCTGTTTCTGCGCCAACGGCGGCGGCTTGCTGCGGCCGTTCTCCGGTCGGTGACGATGGGGCAGGTCATGCCAGGCCTGGGCGCCCTCGGTTCCTTTGCAAAGCTCATGGAGTGACCAGAATGTCCAGTCTGGGCGGACAACGTCGCTTGCCCTCCAGACCAGAAAAACCTGAGAGAAATAAAGGAAACCGAGGCAGTATCATGCAATAAAAGGAGCGATGTCAACGCTTATTTCCAGTGGGAGCCCTTTCTGGACTGGCAGCGGATTCTTTCGGCCTTTCAGCGCCAGATTCCGCCCCGAGCGGCATGTCGAAGCGGATCGAAAAACGGAGAACAGGAGAATTCAAAAAGGACATTTTCGGTGAGCGCCCGCGAGCTCAGGCTTGGTGCCTGACACCCAGATTTCGAAACGAAAAAACAGGGCAGATTGCGGGGCAGATTCAGCGTCGGCACGCCGGAAACGACAAGACCCCGGGGGGACTCGCCCACGGGGTCTTGTCGTCAAACAGGAAGCGCTGACATTCAGCGGCTTGCATTCTGGCTCCTCGGGAGGGACTCGAACCCCCGACAGGGTGGTTAACAGCCACCTGCTCTACCGGCTGAGCTACCGAGGAATAAAGTGCTCCAGCAAAAAATGCTGGCTGGGGGACAGGGATTCGAACCCCGATAAGCGGAGTCAGAGTCCGCTGTCTTGCCATTAGACCATCCCCCAACGCGATGGCGACTCGCTTTTTAGGAAAATCTGACGCCGCTGTCAAGGGAAAAGAGCCTGAAGCTCACTGCCTGCTCCCGTCTTCGACCGAAAGCGTACCGATGTTGATGCTGTTCTGCTCTGGCCGGTCAGTTGCCGGCTGCTCGCCATTGCGCACCGAAAGCGGCTTGATGGCAATATTGTTACCGTCCTGGGCTTGCAGCGATCTATCTGAATAGGTGCGACGCATCATGTTCAGAAACAGCAGGCCCAACACCAAAAGCACAATGAGCGTGCCCAGCGCCGCTGCCCTGCCCTTGGGAACAGCCGTCCATTTTTCCTGCAGACCGGCAAAAAGAGGGGCGCGCGCCGGGGCGAAGTCGCCTTCCGGCTGCTCCCGGACGCTTTCCACTGCATCGACGGGCCGGGCTGCCAGTCTGGCGCCAAGGGCCGCCCGCCACCGGGCGATGCGGCCATGCAAGGGTCGGCGAGCGCTGCGCCGGGAGCTGTGCAGATCTTCGGGCCCGGGCTCATTTTTCGGCCGGGTAGCCTCGGGAACGGGATCAGCGACTGCTTTCCTGGCCGCCTGGTCCTGGGCCTCCACCTGCCGCTTGCCGTATTCCAGACCAGGCACGTCAACGGCAATCCGCTCCATTTCCCGGTGCATTTTGCGGGCCAGCACGTACTCGCCCTCGGCAATATACTTATTGGCCTGCAGTTGCAGGTCGCGCACCACGGCGAGCAGGCCGTCCAGTTCGCGTTCCAGCGCCTGCCGTTCCTCGGCCGGGATGTCGTCCTCATCCAAAAGGCCGAAAAGAAACTGGGCCTCGAAGAGCCGCTTTTCCTTGATCCGTTCCCGAATCACAACAGCGGCATTGTGCGAGGGCAACTGGGAAGAGGCAAGATGTGGCGTTGGCATGGTCTTCTGATCTGAATCCAGGAAAAGCTCTTGACAAAAATCGCCCCAGCCATCGAAACAGGTTCTGGGGCTTAATGCAGCATCCGAACCAGTATTTTCACAAGCACATAGGTCGCAAGCCCCGCACCTGCGGCGCCGTACATGGGCAGTCAGGGCGAACAGCGCCCCCGGCTCATACGGCGCAAGCACCTCAGGGTTATCCAGGCCGCACCGACCGCGCAACCAAGCGCCAACACTTCGTTCAGCATGGGCACCTCCTAAATATGGGCCTTGACCCCGGTCTTTTTACGCAGCCGAATGGCATTGGGCGTAATCTCGACCAGCTCGTCTTCGTTGATATAGGCTATACATTCTTCAAGACTCATGTCAAGAGGCGGTGTCAGAATGACCGCATCATCCGAGCCGGCGGCACGGATATTGGTGAGCTTTTTGCCCCGGGCCGGGTTGACGACCAGATCGGTCTGGCGGTTGTGCTCGCCTATGATCATGCCCGGATAGGTTGCCACGCCCGGGCCGACAAAAAGCCGGCCGCGCTCCTGAAGGTTGAAGAGCGCGTAGGCCACGGTGGTGACCGCCTCCTTGACCACCATGACGCCGTTGACGCGGTTCTGAATCTCGCCGGTATAGGGCCCCCAGCCGGCGAAGACATAGTTCATCACGCCCATGCCGTGGGTATCGGTCATAAACACCGAGCGGTAGCCCAACAGCCCGCGGGTCGGAATTTTGAACTTCATGCGGGTCAGCTCCGGCCCCACCTGCATGTCGATCAACACGCCCCTGAGCCGGCCCAGTTTTTCGATGACCGCGCCCTGATACTGCTCGTCCACGTCAATCGTCAGCTCTTCGTAGGGTTCCAGCTTCTGGCCATTTTCCTCGCGCATGATGACCTGCGGCCGGGTCACCTGAAACTCGTAGCCTTCCCGCCGCATCTTCTCGATGAGAATCGAGAGGTGCAGTTCGCCGCGGCCTGCAACCTCAAAGCCGCCCCCCTTGCCCAGAGGGCTTACCTGCAGCGCCACGTCGGCCAGCGTCTCCCGCTTCAGTCGTTCCTCAAGGTGCCGGGAGGTCACGAATTTGCCATCCTGCCCCACAAAGGGCGAATCGTTGGGGATAAAGTGCATGGCAATGGTGGGCGGATCGATTTCGATCACCGGCAGGGGCTGTGGCTTGTCCGGGTCGGTGAAGGTCACGCCCACGGTCACGTCCTCCATGCCGGCAACCGACACAATGGCCCCGCAGCAGGCCTCGTCCACCGGCGCTTTCTGGTCGCCATTAAAGGCAAAGATCTTGTTGATGCGGGCGGGCCCGATGCTGCCATCCCGCCGCACCACAACCATGGGAGTGCGCAGGTCAAAACGGCCGCTGCTCACCTTGCCGGTCCCCAAGCGGCCCAGATACGGCGAATAGTCGATGGTGGCGATCTGAAACTGCAGGGGGCCCTTCGGATCGCCAGGCGGCGGCGGCACGTGCCGCACGATCATTTCGCTGATGGCGTCCATGGTTGCGCCCTCGGGCGAGTCGCTGAGACTGTTGAGCGCATAGCCGCTCTTGGCCGAGGCATAGACCACCGGGAAGTCCAGAATTTCGTCCGGTGCGCCCAGCCGGACCAGCAGATCGAACACCTGATCCACCGCCCAGTCGGGCCGGGCCGCCGGCTTGTCGATCTTGTTCACCACCAGAAGAATCGGGAGCCTGGCAGCCAGCGCCTTTTTCACCACAAAAAAGGTCTGGGGCATGGGGCCCTCCTGGGCGTCGACCAAGAGTACCGCGCCGTCGGCCATGCGCAGCACCCGCTCCACCTGACCGCCGAAATCGGCGTGGCCGGGCGTATCGATGATGTTGATCTGATACCCGCCGTAACGGTAGGAGCCGTTTTTGGCGGCAATGGTGATACCGCGCTCGCGTTCCAGTTCCATGGAATCCATCAGGCGTTCCGCCACCTGCTGGTTATCGCGAAACATGCCGCTCTGGCGGAAGAGCTGGTCAACCAGGGTGGTCTTGCCGTGGTCAACGTGGGCGATTATGGCGACATTACGAATGTTTTCCTGCTTCATAATCGGCGTGCACAAAAACGAAAAACGGAAGGATGCAGGGCGTCAGCAAACGGGCCGCACCAGGAACAAAAAAGGGGGGGGGGCAGTAAAACAAAAAGTCGGAAAAATTGCAAGAAAAGCGCCGCACAGCTACCCGGCCCTGTGCCCCTGTTCCGGGTTTTTCGGGCGGGTGGACCCGGGCGCTGCCGCCATGCTGTTCCAGGTGGCCGCACGCTTCAGCGCTGGTTGAAGCCGGTGAGAATGGGGAACTTATCGGCGAATTCAATAGTGGTCAGCGCAGCGTTTTCCACCTTGAACTTCCAGTAGCCACCGCTCGCGGAGCCGCTGAGGTAATGCGACAGGATTGCGCGGATACAGCCCCCGTGGGATACTACCGCAAGATTTCGCCCCGAATACTCGTTCAGGATTTCATCGCAAAAATCCAGCAGTCGCTGAGCGAAGGCCGTAAAATCATCGCCGCCCGGAATCCGGGTATGTGCCCAATCGTGCAGCCAGCTTTGCCAGAGATCCGGGTAACGGCTCGCAATCTCGGCAAAATACAGCCCTTCCCATTCGCCGAAATGGCATTCGCGCAGGCTGCTGTTGGTCAGAATGCGGGCCTCTGGCCCGAAAACCTGCACAGCGGTTTCCACGGTGCGCAGCATGGGGCTGGCAAAAATCGCGTCCACCGGCAGGCTCCGTGCCAGGCGGGCCAGCGCCATCGCCTGCCCACGTCCCTTGTCGCTCAGGGGCACGTCGGTGCTGCCCACCAGAATGCCACGCTCGTTTTCCTCGGTCGCCCCGTGCCGGATGAGATAGAGCCGGGTCGTCGCCATCTCCTTCATGCCAGTTTCCAAAACAAATAGAAAATAAAAAATGTTGCTATTTCAGAGAGTTCAATCGTCGCCCCGATGGTATCGCCGGTAATGCCGCCCAGTTTTTTGGTCAGAAAGCGGGCAAAGCCCACCGCAAGCGCCATGCAGGCGGCCATGGTGCAGACGAGCAGGGGCAGAGGATTGGGCGTGCTCAGGCAAATGGGCAGGAGCAGGACCAGCGCCAGCAAGGTGGCGCGCAGGGCCTCGCGGCTGCCCACCTGATCGACAAAGGCGCCCAGACCCGGGCTGTTCCGGGCATATCCGGCCGCAGCGGCATGCCAGGTCAGCGCCATACGGCCGGCAATGGGCGCGGCCAAAAGGGCCGGCACTGCCCAGCGCGTCGGCAGTGCGGACAGGATGAGCCACGGGAACAGCAGGGCCAGCACAATGGCCACCACGCCGTTTGCGCCAGTGGCCGGGTCCCGCATGATGTGCAGCATTTTTTCAGGAGAACGGTTCGAGAAGAGGCCGTCCGCGGTGTCGCCCAAACCGTCCAGATGCAGGCCGCCGGTGATGAGAATCAGTGCCAGCACGGCAAAAAAGGCCGCCAGGTTCGCATCGAAAAACCGGGCCGCCAGCCCGAAAAGCGCTGCCGCCGGCAGGCCGATGAGCAGGCCCACAAGGGGCATCCACTTCATGCCGCACACGAAATTTTCAGCCGTGAAAGGCACCTCACCGGGCAGCGGGTAGCGGGTCATGAATTGAATCATCAAAATCAGGGCAGCCATTTGCTCCCCTCCGGCTGCTTGAGGCAGAGCGGCAGACCGGCCACGACCAGATACACGGCATCCGCCCTGGCGGCCAGATACTGGCTGGCCGTTCCCGCGCAATCGCGAAAGAAGCGTGCAAGCGGGGCAGGCGGCACAATGCCGAAGCCGACCTCGTTGGCCACGAAAATCACCCGCCCCGGAAAGGCCGCGGCAGCATCGGCCAGCGCCGCCATTTCCGCCTGCACCGCCTCTGCCGGCAGGCGCAGTTCGGCGCTGGGCGGCGATTGCGGCGCATCCCAGTCCAAAGCTTGCTGCAAAATGATATTGGTGATAAGCACGGTCAGGCAGTCCAGGAGCAGCACGTCAAGATTACTTAAGGCGATAAGCCGGGACGGCGTCAGCGGCTCCTCGAAGGTCTGCCACTGCGGGCCCCGGCGTTCCCGGTGCCGCCTGATGCGTTCCACCATCTCGGGGTCCATCGCCTGGGCGGTGGCAATGTAGCCCAATCTGCCGCCGCACTTTTCGGCAAGGCTTTCCGCAAAAGCGCTTTTGCCGCTTTTGGCCCCGCCGGTTACCAAAGTCACATGGCCCATACTGTGCTCCACCGTCCCTGGGCAAGATGCAGCCGCCGCTTTCAGGCCGCAGGCAGGGGAATCAGGCGGCTGCTTTCCAAACGGGCCACGAGCGCCTCCGGCCGGTCTTCGGTGTCCAGCCTGATGACGCCCGGCTCCTCCGCCCCGGGCAGGTCAAAGGTCTTTTGCTGATACCGGTAAATTTCCGGCCGGCCGTCGGAAACCGCGTCCCTGTCCGCACCGCGCAGGGCCAGGCGCCGCATGGTCTCGGCCCGGGAGCAATGGCAATACACGAACAGCGCCGGACAGGCCAGCCGGGCCGCGGCTTGCCGCAGCCGGTCACGCTCCGCAAGCTGGCTGTAGGAACCGTCCAGCAGCACCAGGGGCGCCCCGGCCCTGATGTCCGCCTCCGCCTGCCCAAGCAGGGCCTGATAGGTCCTGGCACTCATGTCCCTGGTATAGATGCCCTGTTCGATGCCGTCCGGCCTGCGGGTGCCGGGCGCCAGTCCGGCCAGTTCCTTGCGCATCTGATCGGTATTGTAGCGAGGCGCGTGCCAGCGGGCCGCACAGGCCGCTGCCAGCGTGGATTTGCCCGAAGCGGTCATGCCAAAGAAAACCAGAATCATGGCGCCTTACTGATCTGCCGCATAACGCATGGCGAGCCGGAAGTACTGCTCCGCCCCGGCCAGACATTTGCGGCGGCTCTGCTCGTCCACGCTTTGGTCGTTTGCCGTGAACAGGCCGATCTTGCCACGCACGTAGGCCCGGTAGCACTTGTAGAAGTTCAGCATGTCCAAAAGCCCCCTATCCCCGCTCACCTGGACAAAGCGTTCGATAAAGTGCCGGGACAGGTCGTCCAGACCGTGATAGTCCAGATCCATTGCCAGAAAGGCCACGTCACAGGCCACATCGCTGTAGCGAAAACGCTCGTTGAACTCGATACAGTCGAAGATATAGGGCTTGTCCGCCAGACAGATATTGGCAGAGTACAAATCGCCGTGGCACTCGCGGATGGCGCCCGCCTGAATACGCTTCTGGAAGCGCTCCGGCTTGGCCAGCACCGCGCAGGCGGCAGTGGAGATGGCGTCAAACTGCTCCTTGGTAAGCGCTCCGCCGCCAATGAAGCCCTTGGTCTGCTCGAAATTTTCCAGCACATTCATGGTCACGGCCTCCGCAGCGCCGAATCGGGCCAGACTTTCCCCGCTTGCCGTCTGCTGCGCGGCCTGCCGGTAAAAGGGCACGAGCAGGTCCACGATCTGGTCGATATGCGCGGCCCCAAGCTCGCCCCGCTCGATCAGGTGCGGCATCATGCGCTCTTCCGGCATGCGCCGCATTTTTATGCCGTATTCCACCACGTCTTTGGCCTGCTCCAGCGGCAGGAGCGCCAATCCGCCGTTCTGTTCGCATACAGCCACCATGCCCAGGTAAATGTCCGGGCAGAGGCGGCGGTTCAGCGCCACCTCCTGTTCGCAGTAAAATCGCCGCTGCTCCAGGGTCGAAAAATCGAGAAAACCGAAATTGACCGGCTTCTTGAATTTGTAGACCGTGTCGTTGACCAAAAATACCCAGGAAATATGGGTCTGCACCAGCTCGACTGCAGCCCCCGAGCCGCCGCCTGCGGATTCCAGCAAGAACCGGACAAAAGCCGGAGAATTCGTGTGTGTCGTCATAGCATGCCTCGCTTTGAAATGGAGGCCTTACTGTACCAAAGCCCGCCCGTTTCGTAAACCGGCAGCCTGTGACAGAGTGCCTGAGAACCCTGGCAGAGGAGAAAAACATGAACGACGCATCCCTGCTGATCCAGGCAGCTTTCCTGCAGGAAAGCCGGGTGGTCATCGTGATTGCGGGGATGGCAGGCGCTGCCTTCCGCGGTGGCAGGTCGCACGCCGGCCCCGGGGTCTCGCCCCGTGCCGACCGGCGCGGGCTATGGCGGCGCTGCCGCGCTTCCGGGCATGCTCAACAGAAAGTTGCAGCCCAGGCGCAGGTTCCAAATCAAACGCGAGGCGACAGAAGAGCGGACGCACGCCGGGGCCGAAATAAAAAAAGACCGGCTCAAAATTGAACCGGTTTGGCTGGGCAATTTTTCCAGAACATATTGCCGGACGAAAAATGGGCTAAGACTAAAAGTCGTAGCCCATTGAAATTATTGGTGCTCCAGGCAGGAATCGAACCTGCGGCACCAGGATTAGGAATCCTGTGCTCTATCCCCTGAGCTACTGGAGCGTACAGAAATTCCGGGGCAAAGGCATGGCACGCCCATCCCAGCCACTCCTGTGCGCCGGGAATAAACCATACTCAGGCAGCAAGGGCAAGAAATTCTCTGGCCTTTTATCCCGTCTCCTGTCCCTGCTCCTTGTTTTTGCCTGGCTCAAATCGACTCGCCGTCCGCCAGTTCAAGGGCATCCCTGCTGTCATCCTCGTTAAAACCGTAGGTCACACGGCAATTCCGCCCGATGTGGGCATGGGCCGGCACCCGCGCCTCCTTGCCGACCAGCGTGATCCCCGTATACAGGTGTTTGGGAAAGAGCCTGTTGGCCACGTGCAAGTCCTCGCCCTGGCCCACGACCGCGCCCTCGCGCACGTACACCCGTTTGTCGCAGATGGCCAGATCCACCTTGGCCCCTTCCTCGATCACCGAATCATGAAAGATCACCGAATTGTTGACTACAGCGCCCTTGCGCACCCACACTCCCGGAGACAGTACCGAATTGGTCACCGTCCCTTCAATGATGCAACCCGCCGAAATCATGGATGCATGCACCTTGCACCCGCTCACGAAACGTGCGGCCTGCCGGTCCATGGGGCGGTCGCCGTATTCCGGATTGGAACAGATGTCCCATGCCTCGGGCGAAATGCCGGACCCGGGCCGGAGCACGTCCATATTGGCTTCCCAATAGGCCTGAATGGTACCGACATCGCGCCAGTAGCCGTAGAAGGGATAGGCAAAGACCTTGTCTTCCCTGATGGCCCGCGGAACGATGTGCATGCCGAAATCCACCTCCTCCCGGTCGCGCTCCAGAGTGCGCAGCAGGTATTTGGTCTCGAACACGTAAATACCCATGGAGGCCAGGTTGGTGCGCGGAATGGCCGGTTTTTCCTCCCAGTCAACGATCCGGTTTTCCGTGTCCACAATGCCGGCGCCAAACTGATGAATGTCACGCATGGGCACGACCATCATGCCGATGGTGATATCTGCCTTCTTGTGGCGATGGTAGGCCAGCATGGCATCGAAATCCATGCGGTAAATGTGATCGCCTGAAAGGACGATAACCTGATCCGCCGGGTTTTGTTGGATAAAATCGATGTTTTGCCTGATGGCGTCAGCCGTGCCCCGGTACCAGTCGGAATCCTTTGCGCCGGTACGCGGCGGCAGAATCTTGACCCCGCGGGAGCGGCCCGTAAAGTCCCAGGCCTCGCCGCCTTTGATATGGGCCATGAGGGAAAGCGGCTTGTACTGGGTGAGCACGCCCACCCGGTTCAGGCCGGAGTTCATGACATTCGAGAGACTGAAATCAATAATACGGTACAAACCGGCAAAGGGCACCGCCGGTTTGGCCCGGTGCCCAACCAACAGATCCAGCCGGCTGCCGATACCGCCTGCCAGCAACAGGACCAGAGCCTCACCTGTGTCTCTCATAGCAGTGCCTCTCCGTCTTGCAGTTGTGATGCCGGCCAGGATGGGGCAGGCAGACTCGGGACAACCGAACAGCCGCTCCCTATCTGCATGCCTTTGGGCACGCTGTTGCTGGCGCCAATAACCGTTACCCTGCCCATGGCAGCGTCGTCACCGGGCCTGCCCACCACGGCGCCTGTGTTGTACACCGTGTCCACATCGCTGACGACCCTGTTCAGCAGGACCCCCTCATGCACGATGTTGTCGAACATGATGACGGAATTGCTGATCTCCGCGCCGCACTTCACGTGCACGCCGGGGAAGAGGATGGAATTACGCACCGTGCCATCGATCACGCAGCCGTCATAGGCCAGCGAATTCTCCAGGCTGCCCCGGGGGCCGATCATAACCGGCTGCCGGTTGGCAATGTCCCGATGGTGCAGGTTGGTACGGATGCCCCAGGCTTCCATGTCGATTTTGGGCGCCTCGCCCAAAAGGTCCATGGAGGTCTGCCAGTACTCTTCAATGGTCTTGGTGTAACCCCAGTAACCCTGGAAATTGTAGCCATAAACCTTGTAGTGCTCACGCACCATCATAGGAATGATGTCGTGGCCGAACTCGTAGGAGGTGTTCTTCTGATTCCTGGTGAGCACATCCACCAAAACCGCGGGCTTGAAGCAGAAAAGAGTGAGGGAGGCCTTGGTGTAGTGCGGACGTTTTGGTTTTTCCTTGTAATCCAGAATCGGCCCACCATAGGGGCCATCTTCGGCAATTTTGGCCACGCCGAAGCGGGAAGCGGACTCGATGGGCACATCAACGAAAGCTGCAGTCAGATCCGCATCCATCTGCTGATGGTAACGGATCATGCGGCTGTAATCCATGTGGTAAATATGGTCGCCGGAAAGGATCAGGACCACTGAGGGATTGATGTGCCGGATAAAGTCCAGGTTCTGGAACACGGCGTCTGCCGTACCGCGGTACCAGTGCGTGTTGCTGTAGTCCTTGAAAGGCGGCAGAATGGAAATGCCGCGGTTCCGGCCGATCATGTCCCAGGACGCGCCCGTACCAATATGGTTGATGAGAGAGTAGGAACGGTACTGGCTCAGGATAGCCACCCGTTCAATGCCTGAATGCAGCAAATTGGACAGGGCAAAATCAATGACACGGGCAAAGCCGCCAAAAGGAACAGCGGATTTGGGACGGTGGTGCGTAAGTACGCCAAGCTCGTCTACGCGGCCGCCAGCCAGTACCATTGCCAAAATGGCCGGTCTATTCATAGGGCACCGCCTCGCAGGTAGGGGCAACCGCAAGCCAGGACAGGCCATTATTCCAGGGCACGCGGCTGCTCGATGAATATGCCTGCATTATGATATGCCCCCGCTGGCATTGCAAGCGCTAAAAATTCCGCCCTTGCAGGCGCGGGCTGGCCTTTTTTCGCAAAAAAGCCCCGCCGGCATGCACCAGCGGGGCTTGACGGCCCTTCAGCACCAAGGGGCCGGGCTTACATCAACTGCCTGAAGAAGTCGTTGCCCTTGTCGTCCACCAGGATGAAGGCGGGGAAGTCCACGACTTCGATTTGCCACACCGCCTCCATGCCCAGTTCCGGATAGTCGATGCACTCCACCTTCCTGATGTTTTCCTCGGCAAGTTTGGCCGCCGGGCCGCCGATGGAGCCCAGATAGAAGCCGCCGTGCTTCTTGCAGGCATCCGTCACCTGCTGGGAGCGGTTGCCCTTGGCGATCATCACCATGGCGCCGCCATGGCTCTGCAGCAGATCCACGTAGGAATCCATGCGGCCGGCCGTGGTGGGGCCAAAGGAGCCGGAGGGCTTGCCTTCCGGCTTTTTGGCCGGGCCGGCGTAATAAACCGGGTGCCTGCCCAGATATGCGGGCAGCGGCTTGCCGGCATCCAGCAGCTCCTTCCACTTGGCATGGGCGATATCCCGGCCCACGATGATGGTGCCGCTCAGCGACAGGGGCGTGGCGACCGGATGCTTGCTCAGCTCTGCCCGGATGGCCGTCATGGGCTGGTTCAGGTCGATCCTGACCACCTTCGGGTTGCTCTGCCTGCGAATGCTCTCCGGAATGAGGCGGCCCGGTCTGGCGTCCATCTGCTCGATCCACAGGCCCTCTCTGGTGATTTTGGCCTTGATGTTGCGATCGGCCGAGCAGGACACGCCCATGCCCACCGGACAGGAGGCGCCGTGACGCGACATGCGGATGACACGGATGTCGTGGGCAAAGGCCACACCGCCAAACTGCGCGCCCAGTCCCAGTTTGCGGGCTTCCGCCAGCAGCTCCTTTTCCATGTCCAGATCGCGGAAGGAACGGCCGTATTCATTGCCGCTCGTGGGCAGGCTGTCCAGATATTTGGCGCTGGCCAGCTTGACGGTCTTCAGGTTGGTCTCGGCGCTGGTGCCGCCGATGACAAAGGCGATGTGGTAGGGCGGACAGGCGGCGGTGCCGAGCGTGCGCATCTTGTCCACCAGAAATTTCCTGAGGGTCTGGGGATTGAGCAGCGCCTTGGTCTCCTGATACAGGTAGCTCTTGTTGGCGCTGCCGCCGCCCTTGGCGATGAAGAGAAACTTGTATTCGCCGCCCGCGGTGGCGTAGATGTCGATCTGGGCCGGCAGGTTGCACTTGGTGTTGACCTCCTCGTACATGGAAAGGGGCGCATTCTGCGAGTAGCGCAGGTTCTCCCCGGTGTAGGTGGCATAGATACCTTCGGAGAGCTTTTCGGCGTCATCGCAGCCAGTCCACACCTGTTGGCCCTTTTTGGCCACCACGCAGGCCGTGCCCGTATCCTGACAGAAGGGGAGGACAAAGTCCGCAGCCACCTCGGCATTGCGCAGCATGGCAAAGGCCACCAGCTTGTCGTTTTCCGAGGCCTCGGGATCGCCGAAGATCGCGGCCACCTGCTCGTTGTGTTCGGGCCGGAGCAGGAAGGAGACCTCGCGCATGGCAGTCCTGGCCAGCACCTTCAGGGCCTCGGGGTCAACTCTGAGCACATCTTCGCCGGCAAATTGCTCCACGCTCACATACTTTTCGGAGCCTTCGAGGCGGCGGTAGCTGGTGGTGTCGGGGCCGAGAGGCAGGGGATCCTGATAGACAAAATTGCTCATGGTTCTGCTCCTTGGATTGGGAAAGGTGGGTGGATGCAACACAGGCGATACAGTTCGGCGGCAGTTGCCGGGGCCGGTGCATACAACTTTCTTTTACAGCCCCAGCTCATGAAAGGCAAGCCTGTACGCAGGGCTGTGCGTCAAACCAGTTCGGCCATGACCTGATTGGCGAGCAGGAGCCCCGAGTCGCTCAGGGCCAACAGGTCGCCGTGCCAGACGACGAGTTTTTGGGCCAGCAGTCGTTCCAGAACCGGGCCGTAGTAGCGGCGCAGATCCAGGGCAAAGCGTCGCTGCAAAGCGGCCGCCGAAATCCCCCGGATCATGCGCAGGCCCATGATCACCGTTTCCCGAAAGGCCGCCTCCCTATCCAGGCGTTCTCCCGCATCCCAGGCGGGCTGACCGCTGGCAGCGCGTTCCCGGTACCGCGTCAGGCCGGGCGGAATGGCAAAACGGCCGCCGCCAAAGGCTGAAACCGCGCCAGGCCCCAGGCCCAGATAGAAACCGTTTTCCCAGTAGTTGAGGTTGTGGCGGCACTGCAAGCCGGGCCGTGCGTAGTTGGAGATCTCGTAACGGGCCAGAGCGGTTCCTGCCATCAGCCTGCGCGTAATGGCCATCATCGCCAACACCTCGTCCTCCTCCGGCAGGCGGATGGCCCCGCGTTCCAGGGCCGCGGCCAGGGGCGTTCCCGCCTCCGGCGTCAGTTCGTACAGGGCGAGGTGCTGCGGCTCCAGGGCCAAAGCCGCCTCCAGACTGTGCTGCCAGTCGGCCGCACTCTGCCCCGGCAGGCCGTACATCAAATCCAGGCTGATATTGGCAAAGCCCGCGGCGCGGGCCATGGCCACGGCCTTTCCGGCCTCCGCCGCCGAATGGATGCGCCCCAGCCGCCGCAGTTCCGCATCGCAAAACGACTGTACGCCCACGGACAGGCGATTGAACCCGGCCTTCCTGAGCACCTGCAGCGCCGGGGCGCCTATGGTGCCAGGGTTGACTTCAACACTGATTTCCCTGTCTGCGGCACAGTTTAGGGCGGCGGTGCAGGCGTGCAGAAGACTGGCCAGCATTCCGGCCGGCAAAAGGGAGGGGGTGCCGCCGCCGAAAAAGACGCTGGCAAAGCGGAGTTCCCGAATCTCCGGCAAGCGGGCCACGGTGTGCAGCTGGGCCAGCACCGCCTTGAAATAGCAGGCAAAATCTCCGTCTCGCGGCGGCCTGGAGGAGAAGCCGCAGTAGGGACATTTGCGCTGGCAAAAGGGCACGTGCAGGTACAGCCCCGCGCGTTGCGCAAGCGGGGTATGCTCAGCCAAGGGATCCCAGGAGCCGGCCGCACTGGGCCCGGATCCCGCTCATCAGTCCGGCCTCGGCAAAGCTGAACACCGTGTCGCCCTCGCCCACGATGAGGTGATCCAAAAGGCTAATGTGCAGAAAGGAGCCCAAAAGATACAGATTCCGGGTCAGGGCCTTGTCCTGCTCGGAAGGCTTGAGCGCACCGGAGGGGTGGTTATGGGCAATGACCAGGGCGCTGGCGTTCAGGCGCAGGGCCTCTTTGACCAGTTCGCGGGGATAGATGGTGTTGACGTTGACCGTGCCCTCGGCCACCACTTCGCTGGTAATGACCGCATGGGCGGCATCCAGAAAAACCACGGTGAGCACTTCGTGCTTGAGGCCGCGCATGCTGTGGATGAGGAAATCCGCCACCTCGCGGGCCGAGCGCAGATACTGCCTGCCTACGATGCGCTGTTTGAGATAGCGGCGCGCCACGCCCTGAATGAAGCGCAGGGCAAAGATGTTTTTTCCGCCCATCCCCTTGATCTGCTGCAACTCCTGGGGCGCAGCGTCCAGCACGGCCGGCAGCGAGCCAAAACGGGCCAGCGCAGCCCGGGCCGCCTCCTTGCAGTCGGAGCGGGGGGTGCCGAAGCTGAGCAGCACCTCGATCACCTCGCTGTCGGTGAATGCCTCGATGCCCAGCTCCAGAAACTTGTCGCGCAGACGCTGACGGTGGCCTGCACCTTTGTTTTGCGGCTCTTCGCTCACTTGAGCGCCTTGCGGAGCAGCTCATTCGCCAGTTGGGGATTGGCCTTGCCGCGGGTTTTCTTCATGAGCTGGCCCACGAAAAAGCCCAGCACCTTGTCCTTGCCCTCCCTGAACTGCTGCGCCTGTTCCGGATTGGCGGCCACGATTTCCTGCACCATGGCCGCCAGCTCGCCCTCGTCACTCATCTGGGAGAGGCCCTTTTGCCGCACAATGACCTCCGGATCGCCGCCGCCCTGCAGCATATCGGCAAACACGCCCTTCGCGATCTTGCCGGAAATGGCGCCGCTCTCCACCATCCGCATCAGCTTGCCCAGGTCCTCCGGCCTGACCGGGCAGGCGGCCATCTCGTCCGCAGCCACTTCTCGCAAAAGCTCGGTGCCGATGAAGTTGGCGAGCCGCTTGGGCTGCTGGCATAGGGCATTCGCAGACTCGAAGAAATCCGCCAGCTCGCGGGAGGCACAGAGCAGATCCGCATCGTAATCGCCCAGATCGTAGTCCCGCATGAGCCGGTTTTTGCGGGCATCCGGCAGTTCCGGCAGGCTTCCTTGCATCTGGGCGATCAGCTCCTCCGACAACTGCACGGGCACCAGGTCCGGATCGGGAAAATAGCGGTAGTCGTGGGCCTCCTCCTTGCCGCGCATGGTCTCGGTGCGGTTCGTATCCGGGTTCCAGAGCCTTGTGTCCTGCACGACTGTGCCGCCGTCCAGGAGCAGATCGCGCTGGCGGCGCTCCTCGAACTCCAGGGCCAGTTGCACGTTGCGGAAGGAATTCATGTTCTTCAGTTCCGTGCGGGTGCCAAAGGCCTGTTGCCCAAGCGGCCTGAGCGAAATATTGGCATCGCAGCGAAAGCTGCCTTCCTGCATGTTGCCGTCGCAGATGTCCAGATAGCGCACAATGGCGTGCAGCTTCTTCAGGTAGGCCACCGCCTCCTCGGGCGAGCGCATGTCTGGCTCGCTCACGATTTCGAGCAGGGGCGTGCCGGCGCGGTTCAGGTCGACATAACTGACCTGTTCAAGTTCGTCATGCACCAGCTTGCCGGCGTCTTCCTCCATGTGAATACGGGTGATGCCGATGCGCTTGACCGTGCCTGCCACCTCGATGTCCAAAGCGCCGTGCTCACAGATGGGCAGCTCGAACTGGGAAATCTGGTAGCCCTTGGGCAGGTCGGGATAGAAGTAGTTTTTGCGGGCGAAGCGGTTGTCCCGGTTCAGGGTGGCATTCGTGGCCAGCCCCAGCCTGACCGCAAATTTCACCACCCTGCGGTTCAGAACCGGCAGGGATCCGGGCATGCCCAGACAGACCGGGCAGGTATGGGTGTTGGGCGGCGCGCCAAACTCGGTGGAGCAGGAGCAGAAGATCTTGCTGTTGGTCTTGAGCTGGGCATGCACCTCCAGCCCGATGACGGTTTCAAATTCCATGATATGCACCTGTGATGGGCGAATGCGCCCGGTTTATTGCGCCTTGTAGGTCAGGGCCGCCTGATCCCTTGCCACATTGTACAGCCAGATGGCCTGGACGCCGGCGGCCTCCGCTCCGCCGGGGCGGGGCATACCGCCGCCCGCAAAGGCCACCAGGGCCAGTTCGTCACCGTGGGGGAACACGGCCAGCGCGGGCCTGGGGCCGTTGCCCGAGTCGTAGAGGCGACCAAAGCCTGGCAGTCTGTCCGCGACTCTCCTGGAGAACAGTGCCTCGCCCTCGCCGGAAAAGAAGACCAGATCGCCCGGCCCAAAGTCCACCCAGCCGATATAGCGGTCGTTCTGCGCGTCATAGGCCAGGGAATGGAAATCCACGTTGTTGAGCGAGCGGAAGTCCAGCCACCTGCCTGTTTTCACACTGTAGCGGTACAGACAGCCTTCCCCACCGAAACTCACCACACTGACGATGTCCCGCCTACTGTCATAGGCCATGCCGCTGGCCCAGGAAAAACGCGGAAAATTGGGCGGCAGGTCGACCGTCTCGCTGGCCCCGTCATGCAGCTTTTTGATGTTCAACTGATCCTTGCCCAGCCTATAGAGCGTGCCGCCGTCCGGTGCAAGCGTCCACAGGCGGTCGCTGATGGGCGAAAGTTCCAGCGGGCCACTGTCGCTGTAGCGGGCGTCACGGGCCGCCTCCCTGTTCTCGACCGGCCCGGTCAGCGTCCAGGGCACGCGGCGGTACTGGCTGTCGGTCAGATAAAAGACGAAGTTGCGGGCCGGCCGCGTCACCGCAGGCCCGGCCAGGGTCAACTCTGGCCCAGGGGCATCTAGGGCGGCAATCGTGGTTTCCGCCGGAATGGTATAACTGCCGCGAAAGGCGTCCACTTTGCCGACGCCAAAGAGTTGGTCAAGCTGCCTGAGCAGCGCAGTGAACTCGATATTGTCGGTTTGACGGGCATAAGGCAGAGAAACACGGAAGGCCGGAACCTTGACATTGGCGGAAACTGCCGACGGCTGGTAACCGCCCACCAGAATTCCCGCAAGCGTCGTGCGTTCCGTGGCCGTCACCTGCCAAAGCACGGTTTCATAGCTGGAAAGCACAAGGAGCACCCGGGCGCCGGGCCGGTTCACCGTGACCCGCGCGGCCGTGCCCTTGTTGCCCACATTGGCCGGTTCATAGCCGGAAACCAAAATAATTTCCGCACCCGCAGCCAGTTCCCTGGGCGGCGTTTCGCGGGAAAGCGCCAACAGGCCGTCCTTGGTGCTGGGATATTCGGCCTGAACGGGTGCGCCAAAAACGAGCGCTTCGGCGGCTGGAGAGGGTGCCGCAGCCAGGGTCAACAGGCCTGCCAGCAGAATGCAAAGGCAGCGGTGCACAGTGGTTCCTCCGAATGTTTGCTGAAATGATGATAGGGGATGGCGTCACGGCTGGGCCAGCCGCTGCGAGCTTTCCTGAATCCAGGCGCGGATCTGCAGCAGTTCCCGGGGCCAGTCCCTGGAGATGCGGATGCCAATAAAGAGCCTGAAAAGGTCGAGCACCAGATCAGAGAGCAGCTCGAAGAGGGCGAGGCGCTCTAGCACGCGGGCCTCGAGGTCCTCCGGCCCCCTGCCCTCATCGGCCCGATCCACGATTTTGGGCAGGCGCACGTTGCGGAATTCAAAAGTCGCGGCTGTCAGGGTGACGCCGAATTCCTGCTCGTGCCACTCCAGCTTCAGGCGGGCCTGCTCCGGCTTTTTTGCCAGACTGAGACCTGCCCTGGCCTCTTTCAGTTCAGTCTGCAGGCCCCGGCAGATGACCTTTTCCTGCTCCTGGCCTTCCCCGTATTCAAGCAGCATGTGCTTCTCGAAGGTCACCGACACGTCGCCCCGGCCCGGCACCGCGACCGCGCCGCCGCGCTCTTCGGATTTGTACCAGAGCCAGGTCAGGAATTCCTGCCCCAGAAAACGCTTTTCTGTAATGAGATCGACAAGGTCCATAAGAAAATATTGCGTGAGGAAAAATCAGGAAGCAGGCGCCGGCGCTTCGTCCCTGTCCAGCGCCGCATGGATGGCCTCGGCCTCGTTCTGATAGCGGCTGGCCTCCTCCAGCTTGCCCTGCTGGGCGCAGAGCCAGCTCAGTTCGGAGAGCAACGCGACGATTGTCGGGTGCTCGCGCTCGTGAATGGCTTCGGTGATTTTCAGGCTTTTCCGGCAGCACTGCTCGGCCAGCGAAAACTCGCCGCAACTGATGCAGGCCTCGGCCAGGGCGGTCAGGCTGTCCGCCAGGAAGGGATGATCGGGGGACAGCGCCTTTTCCTGAATGGTCACCAATTTGCGGTAATAGGCCAGGGCATCCTGTTCCCGGCCAAAGCGCAGGGACAGGGTGGCCAGCTTTTCCAGAGCCGGGCAAAGTCTGGGGTCTAGCAGGCCCAACGTGGACTCCAGCATTTTGAAGCTGCGCTGATACAGGACATAGGCCTGCTCAAAGGTGCCCTGGCTCTCCTGCATTTCGCCGATCTGAAACCAGGCTGTGGCCATTTCCGGGTGATTGTTGCCCAGCTCAGTGCCCATGACGCTCATGGCACTTTTATAAAGCGGGCCGGCTTCATCCTGACGCCCAGCCTTCAGGCAGGTGTAGGCCAGATCACGCTGGGCCAGGGCCAGTTCCAGCGGATTGCAGCCGCCCGGGCGCTGGCGGATGAGGCGGAGCAGCGCAGCGCGCCACCGTCGCGCGTAATCATAGTGGCCCAGTTGATGGGCCAGATTGCCGGCCGTGCGCAGGTATTCGGGGTCGTCCGGGGCCAGGTGCAGAGCCCGGCAATAGCAGGTCAGGGCCTGAGCCAGATCAATGCGGAGTTCGGCCAAGCGCCCGCTCAAAAAGGCGGCCATGGCACTCCGGGTGCGGCCATGCTGCCTGTCCTGACTCCACTCATCCAGAAAATGCTCGGCCTCGCCGGGAAAGGCGCTGTGCAGCAGGGACTCTCTGATCTGTGCGGCCGGCGACCCGGGATCCCGGTCGGCCAGCTTGCCCAGAAAGGCAATGACCGCCTCATGGCAGGCAAGCTCTTCCTGATAGCTGGCCTCCAGACGGACCATGCGTTCGCCGGAAATGCGCACCTGCTGCTGGGCCAGACGGCGCTCCTGCGCGCCGCCGACCTTGTCTTCCAAAGACTCCAGCTTCAGCCGGCAGGTCACCGCCAGGGCATGCTGCCGGGCCAGAAACACTTCCCATAAAAGCACCGAACTGACCGAATCCGGGCGGGGCGGCCCTGCCACCTCGGGCTCGGAGAGCTCCGGGGGCGGCAGGGGCTCGGCCATCGGCTGGCCTCCCGCTGTCCCGCCCCCAATGGCAGGCCCATCCATCTGGGGCGCCGGACGGGCGGCGTGTTTCGAAGGCCGGGCCGCCTTGCGACGCAGACGCCGCCAGCCCAGTGCCGCTGCCAGCACCGCGATCGTCGCCAAAAACACCAGCCAGTTTGTGCCGTTCATGCCGATTTTTCCTGGTAGGCGCCAGCTTACAGAAAGACGGCGGGCTGCAGCTCGTTCAGACTGGCCCGGCCAGCCTCGTCCAGCATCCGCTCGCCGGTCAGCCAGGGCACCTGCAGCACCAGCCCGAGGCCAAAGCTCTCCCTGAACAGCTCTTCCAGCAGGGCCACGGCCTTCCTGCTGGTGCTGAAGAACAGGACAAGGCCATCGGCCACGTGCCAGCACAGGTCGCTGGTGGAGGGAATGGGCGGCGATTTGCGCAAAAGCTCCGCCTGAATGCGCTCGCGGATTTCCACCCGCGCCGCCTTGGCCAGGCGGGGAATCTGTTTTTCCTGCAGGATGCGCGCCTCCTCCTTCTGGCAGAATTTTTTGAGCACCGCAGGCGAAACCCGGCGTTCATCCATGCGCATGGTCAGGGCGACATAATCGCCGGCAGCATAGGAACTGCGGGCAAAAGCGGTGTCGAACATATTGGCCACCGACACCCAACCCACCGAAAACTCGTCCATGGTGTCGTCGATGTCGCGGAAACTGTGCTTTTCGATCTGCCCGGCGATGAAATCCCAGGGAGACTCGGGCAGTTCACCGCTGACCGCAAAGCGGGTGAAAGAGGCGGCTCCGGTTAAAAGTCCCATAATTCGGCTGCAAAAAGAAGGAAACAGATGACAACGAGCCGGACGGGGCCGACCCGCCGGTTCGCTGCACACGGCAAAGCCGTATTGTGCCGCAAATGCTCAGGCTTTGCCAGCAAAAACGTGCCCTGCCGGCAGAGCCGGGAAACCCGGCCTTTCCGGGCCGCCCAGAGCCAAAAGCCCCTCCAGCAGCACAAAGCGGCCCAGAGGGTGGACACGGCAGGGCAGGCAGGCCAGAAAAAGGGGATTTTCACACAGACCGCCGGAGAGATACAGCTCGGCCGGCGCGCCGGCAAAGCGCCAGGCATTCAGGGCAATGCCCCGCACGAAGCGGGCCACTGCTTCGGCTTCGCTGGCACCCCCAACCACGGCGTCAAAAATATGGCTCATGCCCAGAACGCCGCAGGTGACGGAAAAGCCGCTTTTCGGTACAGGCAGGGCCGCATAGTCCAGGTGGTAGTAATGGGCCAGCAGCTCGACGGTAAACCCCATGGATGCACCGCATTCCGTGTTCCAGCCCATGTCCGCCACCCGGCCGCCGGCAAAGCGGACAAACTTCAGATCGCGGCTGCCACAGTCCAGGAGCACGAAATCGCTGCCCGCTATCAACCGGGCTCCGCCCCTGGCCAGGGCTAGCAGTTCGTTGACCGCGCGCCCGCTGCGCTGGGCGGCATTGTGGCCGGTGCCCAGGTCGGCCCGAAAGCCTGCAGGCAGCGCGCGGCTGGCGACAACGTACGGCCCCTCGCCTTTTGCCGTATCCAGCACCTTGCAGTAGGTGGTGCCAAAATCAGCCAGCAGCATGGGCGCTGGCCTCGCTTGCGAGCGGCACTCCGGACAGGGCCAGAAAGGCCTCGATCTTGGCTTTGGCCGAATGGCTCGGGCCGACATCGCAGTCGATCACCAGAGCCCGTGGATGCTGCCGGCCCAGATGCCAGGCAAGCGCCGATTTGGCGCAAAAGGACTGGCTGAAAAAGACCGTGGGTAAATGGGGATCGACGTGGCGCTCCAGCTCCAGATCGGCGGGGGTCTTGTTCTCCATGCAGCGGGTCCAGCCAAACACGTGGGTTTGCGGCGGAAAAGGCCGCAGCAGAGTGAAGTCCCGCGGCGGCACGCCCCAGAAAGCGCAGAGGGGCGTGCAGGCCCTGCGGGCCTTGTGCGGGGCAGCGCTTTGCACGCTCCTGCTAATGCGGCCGAATTTTTCCATGAGCGGCATTTCAGCCTGACACAGGGGCCAGCCAAAGGGCATGGTATCCCGGTTTTCGGTGCACTCAACCGGAATGGGCAGGGTGTCGGCCAATACCCGGGCGATGTGGAGCGCTCCGTCGCACTTGCCGGGGCCGATATCGATGCAAATGCGGTCAAGCGAAAGCGTCATGCTGTTCAGCACCACGGTACGCAAAATGGCGCAATACACCCGGGGCACCAAAGCAGCGCTCCGGTCGAGCGAGGCCTGCGACAGCGGCTCGTCCAGGTCCACGATTTCCGCGCCCTCCCGGTTCAGCCGGGCAATCACCGCGAGGGGAGGCACTCCCACTATGCCAACCTTTTCCGGCATCAGAGATCCTCGCGGATCAGCAGCACAATGCCCGCAAGGCCCACTACGATGTGGACGCCTATGGCCGCTGCCAGCGGGTTGATATAGCTCTCCTTGGCCAAAGATTGCAGGGCCGCCCAGCCACCCCAGCAGAAAAAGGCCATACCGCAACTGACCGGCACGGCGAGGGACAGATCACGGCCCCAGCGGCGGTAGACTATCAGCAGGAGCGGCAGCCCCAGAAGGAGCAGGGGCAGGCCCAGGGTGGTGTAGGATATGCGGCCGAAAAATTCGGCCCAGGCCCGGTTGGTATCCTCTGGGGAGTGCTGATGTCTGGTGGCCTCGTACAGTTCCAGCAGGGAAAGCTCCATGGTGTGATAGGCCGGCACGAAAAAACTGGCCGGGGTTTCGGGAAACTGCTCTTGAAGCGCATAAAAGACTTCCGTACTGTACTGCTCGGGGCCGATCCGCTTCTGCTCCTGCCCCTGCACCAGAAGCCACTGTGCGCCGTTCCAGTTCACGATCCTTGAGGCGACAATCGAGTTCAGGTCAAAATTCGCATCCCAAGTACTGTAGGAAAAATACAGGAAGATATTCTGCTTGGGATCGGGCCGCTGAAAGGAGTAAAATCCTTCCTTGCCGCGATAGAAATAACGGCCGTTGCGGTAAATGCCCAGCGCCACCCGGCCCTGCACTTCCCTGTTCCAGATCTCGTTGGTAACGGACACGGTTCTGGGCAGCACCCACTGGGAGATGGCCAGAAAAACAAGCATGCACAGCATGCCGGCCACAACGATGGGCGCAACGACCTTGCCCAGCGGAATGCCGCAGGACTTAAGGGCAACCAGTTCGTTGCTGTGATTGAGCACCCCCAAGGTGATGACGCCGGCCAGCAGCACGCAAACCGGGCTCATCTGCTCGACGATAAAGGGAATGTTCAGCAGAAAGAATTTGAGGATCAGCCCGGTGGACTTGCCCTTCTCCAGAAAGTTGTCGATCTTCTCGAAGAAGTCGATGAGCATGTACAGGGCAATGAGCGCGGCAAGCAGCAGGCCCAGATTGCGCAGAAAATTCCTCAGGATATAACGGTTGAGCAGCAGCACGTTCGTCAGCGGGTGAAGGGTATGCGGAGCAAGGCGCAGGCCGGAAAAGAGACGGCATCGACTGGGCGGCAGACCAGATCCCGGCCGGCTTGCCGTCATCCGCCCCGGAGAGGGGGGCTTCTCAAGCCGTCCTTTCCGTGGTAATTTAGAGTGAGCTGTGGTTGAATAGTAAGAGCTTTCTGCCCGTTCCTGCACTGATTTTCCGTATCTTACTTCTTTTTTATGGCTTCTACCACCCCGAAACATCTGGAAAAGATCGCGCCGGCCACCGTTGTCACCCGTGCCGGCAAAGTCTCTGCCACGGCACGTCTGCAAGGTCTTTGGGCGCAGTTTCAGCGCAACGACACGGTGCTCATCCTCATCAACGCCGATCCGGACGCCATGGCCTCTGCCATGGCCCTGAAACGCCTTCTGAGCTACCGGGTGCAGAGCGTGACCATCGGCTACCCGAACGAGATCCGCCGGCTCAACAACCTCACCATGATGAAGCGGCTGAATCTGCCCATAGAGCGCCTGCACACCCTGGCTGGCCGGGAGTTCAGCAAACGGGTGCTGGTGGATTCCCAGCCGCCTCACCTGCCGGTGTTTGAAAAGATGAGCTTCACTGCCGTGATCGACCACCATCCGGTCACTACCGGATGGGATGCGCCCTTTATCGACATCCGGCCGGAATACGGGGCTGTCTCCTCCATGATGGTGGAATACCTGAAGGCCGCCAAAATCAAGATGTCCGCGTCGCTTGCCACCGCGCTCTACTATGGGGTCAAGGTGGATACCCAGAACTTCCAGCGCCAGACCGCACAGCCTGCCGAGGGCATCAGCTTCAGAACGCTGCTGGAAAGCGCCAACCTGGCTCTGGTCCGCAAATTCGAACTCGCCTCAACCAGGCGATCGGAGCTCAAGTACTTCCGCACCGCCCTGTCCGTCCTCAAGTACAGCAAGGGCAAGGCCTTTGCCCATCTGGGTTCGGTCAGCACGCCGGATATTCTGGTGATTATCGCCGATTTTTTCAACTACGTGGATGGCTACGACTGGGTGCTCATCTCCGGCAACATGGGCGACAAGCTGGTGGTGATCTTCCGCTGCGACGGCTACCGCAAAAATGCCGGCAAGCTGGCTCAGAAGATGTTCGCCCAGTACGGTTCCGCAGGCGGTCACCGGGAGGCGGCCAGGGCGGAAGTGTCCCTAAAGAGCCTGCCCCTGAAGCCTGGAAGCGAGTTTACCACCCAAACCCTCATGCGCCTGGCAAACGTCTCCGAAACAAGGGGGAGCGACAGCCCGGCGAAGTAAGGCGCTGCACAAAAGGCTGCGGCTACGCCACTCAGGGCCTGCATCCGGCCGGCCCCGGTTTTTGCGGCCGTGCGGCAAGCGGCAGAGGCCTTGCCGCCTTGTCTGCACGCGCTGCCCTGACACAGTCAGGCCGCACTGTTTCGGGCCCGATCTGCAAGGGGCCCCCGCGCCAGCCGCTCCACCCTGGCAATGGACGCCGCCAGCCTGGCTTCGGTGATGCGGCCCTCCTGCAACAGCTCCTCTATCGCGGCCACGCCTGCGGTCAAGGCTTCCGGCTGATCCTTGAGATTGTTGCCCACAAGGAGCAGGTCCGCACCCGCCAGCAGCGCCTGCTGCACCGCCTGGCGGTAACCGTACTCGTTCGCGATCGCGCCCATCTGCAGGTCATCGGTGCAGATGACGCCCCGAAAGCCCAGCCTCTCCCGCAAAAGTCCCTGCAGGATGGGCCGGGACAGGGTAGCGGGGCGGCCCGCCGGGTCCAGTTGGCGGAGGACCAGATGGGCGCTCATCACCGCATCCTGAAAGCCAGCGGCAATCAGGCGCTCATAGGGCGCGAGCTCATCCTCGCGCCAGCCGGAGCCGGCATCCACAAAGCCCAGATGCGTGTCCCCCCTGGCCCGGCCATGCCCTGGAAAATGCTTGAGGCAACAGGCAAGCCCCTGGGCGTGCAGAGCTCTGACCCAGAGTGCCGCATGGGCGGCCACGGTCTCCGCATCCGTGCCGAAACTGCGGCCAAGGCCGCCGATCACCGGACAGGGCGGGGAGCTGTCAATATCCACCACCGGCGCAAAATTGCAGGTAATGCCGCAATCGGCCAGCAGCGCAGCGCAGCGCTCGGCCGCCGCCCTGCTGGCCGCAAGACCCGCTGTCGCCACTTCCTTGGCACCCGGCTGGGGCGGAAAGCCGGCGGCCGGCTTCAGGCGGCAAACCCGGCCCCCTTCCTGGTCAATGCCGATGATGAGTCCGCCTCCGGCGGCGTCCTGCAAGTCTCTGGTCAGGCCCTTCAACTGCTCCGGCGAGCTGATGTTCTGCACCGAAGCGTCCACGTTCCTGTCAAAAAGCACGACACCGCCCAGGTGCTGCTGGAGTGCCTGGCAAAGCCAGTGGTCGGGCTTCAGCCGTTCACCCCGGAAGCCCAGCAAGAAAAGGCGGCCCAGTTCCAGCGTCATGACCCGCTCAGACTCAGCACCAGGGGGATGCAGTAGCGTGTGGGCTCTTCCTGCCGGGTGCGCCCCAGTTCCCAGCCCGTGCAACGGGCCTCCAGGAGGTGCTCCGTGCCGGCGACCAGGCCCCTGATGTTGATGACCGGGTGCCTGGCAAACACGTCGGGCAGGCCGGAGGTCAGGTTGCAGGCCAGGCATTTGCCGGGTCGCTGGAGCAGATCCAGAAAGAAGGTGAGCGTGCCGCTTTTCGCGTCATACGCGCCGTAGCGGAGCTTGATATTGTATGCGCCTTCCGTGGCGTCGCCAAAGAGCGCGTCGAAAAACTCGTCGCTCCGGCTCTCGGGAAAGAGGGTTTCCAGCACCCTGGCCTCGGCAAAAACGGTATCGGGATTTTTCATGCTTTTCCTCGTAAGTGGTTGGTAAACAGGCGCTCCCAAGGACAGCGGCGCGCTCCGGCATGGCACCAAAAGGACGCAGACACTGCCGCAGGCCTGCGCAAGGCGGCAGAGGATTGCCTGCTAGCCAGAGTCCACGAGTTTGCTCAGCCTGGCATAATCCAAATGCAATATTTTGCTGCCATGGCGGTCAAAGAGCACCTCAACCCGACCCGGAGCGGGCAGGCGGCTGATGGTGCCCGGCCCGAAGAAAGCGTGGCCCACTCGCATTCCGGGCAGGAGTTCACCGGGCGCCAGAGACGGCCCCAGGCGGCTTGAAGCGGCCGAAGCCGGCCCGGGTTCCGGAACGGCATCGGTCCTGGGAGCGCCCGCTCCGGCACGGGCAGGGCCCTGTTGCTCCACGGTGACGGTCTGATACAGCACCGGCTTCAGTTCGGCCACAAAGGACGACATGCCGGCATAGACCCGCTGACCGGAGTTGAACATTTCCCTGGGGAAACTTAAAAAGAGCCGCTTTTTGGCCCGGGTCGCGGCCACGTAAAAGAGCCGGCGTTCCTCTTCCCACTGCTCGCCCGGCGGCAGCACGTACTGGCCGGGGAAGCGCCCCACAGCCAGACCGATCACAAAAACCACCGTCCACTCCAGGCCCTTGGCCGAGTGAATGGTGGAAAGCACCAGCCTGTGCCCGCTCTCGCCCGCCGCCTCGCTCTCCGGCGGGTCGAGCGCGGTGTCGTCCACAAAGGCGCGCAGGTCGCCGTAGCCCGCTGCCAGCGCCTTGAGCTGGTCCAAATCGCGGCTGCGCTTGGGGTAGTCGTCAAAGTAGAGTTTCTCGAAAACCGGCTGATAATAGCCCATAACCGCATCAAAAAGTGCGGCCGGCGTCTGGCCCTCGCCCTGCAGGCTGGTCAGACAGGCCACGAGCTGCCGCAACTGCGCCTGCCAGGAACCGCGTCCCGGATAGCGGCCCAGCGCTGCCACCGGGTCGGCTTCCGCTGTGATGGCCCGCACGATCTTCTGGGCTGTTCTGGGACCGACCCTGTCCAGTTGCAGCAAAAGGCGGCTCCAGGAAAGCTCGTCTCTGGGGTTGACCGTGACCCGGAAAAAGGCGAGCACGTCTTTGGTGTGCGCGGATTCGGTGAGCTTCAGGCCGCCACGCTTTTCAAAGGTCAGACTCCGGCCCGCCAACTCGATCTCCAGCTTGAAGGAGTGGAAGGCCGAGCGGAAAAGCACCGCGATCTCGCTGGCCGGCAGCCCCCCTGCCACGAGTTGTTCCACCCGATCGGCCACGAAACGGGCCTCGGCGGCCTCGTTCGCACAGACAGCCAGTTCCGGCAGCACCCCGCCCTCGCTTTCGGTGAAAAGCGCCTTGTCGAAGTGTTCCTCGGCGTGGGCGATGATATCGTTGCTCAGCTCCAGAATGGGCCGGGTGGAGCGGTAATTCTGTTCCAGCAGCACCCGCCGCACACCGGGGAACTGCTTTTCAAAGCGCATGATATTGGCAAAATCCGCGCCGCGGAAGCTGTATATGGACTGGGCGTCGTCGCCAACCACCATCACGTTGCCGTGCCCGGCCAGGAGCCGCACGATTTCCGCCTGCAGGTGGTTGGTGTCCTGGTATTCGTCCACCAGGACATGCTGAAAGCGGGCGGAGAGCGCTGCCCTGGCCGCTTCGCACTCGGCCAGCAGGCGGTGCCAGTTGACCAGGAGGTCATCATAGTCCATGAGGCCGTGGTCGCGTTTGAATGCCGCATAATGACCGGCAATCTCCTGAAAATCGTCCAGAAATTCAACCAGGTGCATGGCGCCTGTCATGACCAGCTCTTCCAGGCTGGCGTTCTTGTTCACCGCGCCTGAAATCAGATTCAGGATCACGCGCTTTGATGGAAAGCGCTTGTCCGCGCCCGATTGGCCAAGAGAAGACTTGATGAGGTTGATGATGCCCTCGGCATCCGCCCGGTCTATGATGGAAAAGTTCGGTTCTATGTCCAGATAGCGGCCATATTGGCGCAAAAGCAGGTTTGCGGTGGCGTGGAAGGTGCCGCCCATGACCTGACGGCAGTTCGCGCCCGTCAACTGCGCCGCCCGCCAGAGCATGTTCTGCGCGGCCTTACGGGTAAAGGTCAGGAGCAGGATGGATTCCGGAGCTGCGCCGCCGGCCACCAGATAGGCCATGCGATGCACCAGCATGCGGGTCTTGCCGCTGCCCGCGCCCGCGATCACGAGCAGGGGCCCGCTGCCGTGCAGCACCGCCGCCCGCTGTGCTGGATTCAAACCTTCGAGAATGGCCTCGCCTGCAGGGAAAAGGGTGTCGTTCTGCATAATCAGTGCGCCCGCAGCCGCCGGTCCGGCTCGGGGCGGCTGCGCTGCCGCCCGCGCCTGACAGCGGACGGGACAGGCGGGACCTGGGATACAGGCCAGCCGCTGTCCCGCACGCTCCCTCTATGAGTACACTTCGGCGTCACGGAAGGCGACTGCGCTCCTGTCCTTGGCAGAGAGGAGCGGCTCGCCTGCAAAGGGCCAGGCAATGGCCAGATCCGGATCGTTCCAGATGATACTGCGCTCGTGCTCGGGCGCATAGTAGTCCGTGGTCAGGTAGAGGAACTCGGCCGTGTCGGAAAGCACGACAAAACCATGGCCAAAGCCCGGTGGAATCCAGAACTGTTTCCTGTTTTCAGCCGACAGACGGGCGCCGACCCATTTGCCGAAATTGGGCGAACTCCTGCGCAGGTCCACCGCCACGTCAAAGACCTCGCCCAAAATCACGCGGACCAGCTTGCCCTGGGCCTGCCTGATTTGATAGTGCAGACCGCGGAGCACAGCCCTTGAGGAGCGGGAATGGTTTTCCTGCACAAAGGTGGTGTGCAGGCCGGTTTCCGCCTCCCAGCGGCGCTGGTTGAAGCTCTCGAAGAAAAAGCCGCGCGCGTCGCCAAAAATCTGCGGCTCCAGAATCAGCACCTCCGGGATGGCTGTAGCTTCGACTTTCACTGTCCGCTCTCCTGTGCCGCCTCGCGGCGGCCGTACATGCCTTCATAATATTTTTGATAGGATCCGTCCAACACCCCGTCCAGCCAGCTCTGATGGCTCAAATACCAGTCCACGGTCTGCTCGATGCCCTGCTCGAAGGTGAAGCGCGGCGTCCAGCCAAGCTCCCGCCTGATCCTGCCGGCGTCAATGGCGTAGCGGCGGTCGTGCCCCTGCCGGTCGCGCACAAAGGTGATGAGCGTCCGCCTGGGGGCTCCGCCGGGCAGAGGCGCCACTTTCCTGTCCAGAAGGTCGCAGAGCAGTTCCACGATCTCCAGATTCTTCTTTTCGTTGTGGCCGCCGATATTGTAGGACTCTCCGGGCCGGCCCGCGTCCAGCACCCTGAGGATGGCCTCGCAGTGATCCCCCACGTAGAGCCAGTCGCGCACGTTCTGGCCGTCGCCGTATACGGGGAGCGCTCTGCCCAGGCGGGCGTTGTTGAGGATCAGCGGAATCAGCTTTTCCGGAAACTGGTAGGGCCCGTAGTTGTTGGAACAGTTGGTGAGCAGCACCGGCAGGCCGTAGGTATGGAACCAGGCGCGGGCCAGGTGGTCGGATGCGGCCTTGGAGGCCGAATATGGCGAGCGTGGGGCATAGGCGGTGGTTTCGGTGAAAAAACCGTCGGGGCCGAGCGAGCCGAAGACCTCGTCCGTGCTCACGTGGAGGAAGCGGCAGTCCTCGTGCGCCTCCCCCAGCCAGGCCCTGCGGGCCGCTTCCAGCAGGGTGAAGGTACCGCCCACATTGGTGCTGATAAAGGCATCCGGCCCGGCAATGGAGCGATCCACGTGGGACTCGGCGGCGAAGTGGACGACCGTGCGGATCCGATAGCGCTGAAAGAGCCCGTGGACCAGTTCCCCGTCGCAGATGTCGCCATGGACAAAGGTGTAGCGCGGGCTGCCCTCCAGATCGGCCAGATTGGCCGGATTGCCGGCATAGGTGAGCTTGTCGAGATTGACCACGTGCCATTCGGGTCGCGTGCCCAGTGCCAGCCGGACAAAGTTGGAGCCGATAAAGCCCGCACCGCCGGTGACCAGAACAGTGTGTGACATGGTGTTATTTTGGTTTGGAGTTGTGCTGTAAGGCGGTTTCAGCGCCAGGTTTCCTACTTTCTTCCGGCTTGGGGGGCGTGACGCTTTCCACTTCCACCCGCACCTCGACATTGGGCCAGCTTTTGGATACAGGCTGAATGGCGGGCCGGGCCGCAACCCCACAGAAAATGCTGCTGTCCGCGCTGATGGAATCCAGATAGATGGGCGTGGTCAGGATCTTGAAGGCCCCCTGCCCCTTTTTGACCTTGGGCATGGTCACCAGCACCGTTTCCGGAGACACGCTCACCTTTTTCAGCTTCAGCCCGCCCGGCAGTTTGCCGATCAGCTGCGGCGTGATGGGCAGATTTTTGCGCTCCATGGGCGCCAGCGTCAGGTCGAGCTGGGCTGGAGACACATCCAGAAGCGTGATGTTTTTGGGCAGATTCAAATTTTCGCTGGTGATGACGACCGAGTGCCTGCCCTCCTCCAGGGTGCTCAGATCGATGTTCACGTGCGGCGGCCGCTGACGGAGTTCGTCCATGTCCGTGAGCGGCCCGCTCAGGTGCAGAATCACCTCGGTGCCCCTGTCGCCCACCAGAACTGAACCGTCTACGGTGGACTGCGTATAGTCCACGGGCGCAGACACGCTGCGCTCCACGATGTTGCGGCTCGTATCCAGAACGGACAGGGACAGGGCCGTGGCCGTAAACAGGCTGATCATGACGAGCAGAAAATGCACCTTGTTGAAGACCCGGCTTTTCCGTTTCCGTCTGACCTGACCGATGCGCTCCAGATGGGCGTTGATGAGCTGACAGACCGCCTCCTGCCCTTCCAGCGGCAGCATCTCGCTCTCATAAAAGGCCGCCATCTGACCGCGCTCCTCGGAGACCACCAGAACCAGCGCGTCGCTCTGCTCGGCCATGCCCATGGCGGCATGGTGCCGGGTGCCGTAGCTGTCGGCCAGCCGGGTCGTGGTGGACATGGGCAGGCGCACGCCGAAGCGGGCAAGCCGGTCGCCCTCGACAATGAGCGCGCCGTCATGACCTGGAGAACTGTCGTCAAAAAGGCTCAGAATCAGCGGATAGCTCGGCTCCGCGTTCAGCTCGAAGCCGCCGGTGATCTTGTCCCCGATCGGTTCCCGGCCCGGGTAGACGATCAGCGCGCCACAGCAATCCTTGGCCATGGCAACCAGGCAGTCGGCAACGAGCCGGGAAAGCTGCTCGCTGCCGGCAGGCGTGAGCTTGGGCGGCGCCCAGACCGCCCGCTCCAGCACCTTGCGCAACTCTGGCTGAAAAATGACAATGAGACCGATCAGGGCCACATGGCTGACGTTGTTGTAGATCCACTCTATGCCCTGCAAGTGGAGCAGATTGGCGCCAATGAACACCACCAGGGCCAGGAAAATGCCGGCCATGATCTTCCAGGTGCCGAGCCGTGCCAGCGTCAGCAGCAGGAAAAACATGCCGGTGGTGATCAGAATGATGTCCAGCAGTGTACGCCAGGAAAGCGCCACCGCCAGAAGAGACGGGGAAATATCCATGAACCTAGGGGTAAAAAAGAACGGCGCAGGGGACAGCGTGTGCTTCAGGCCTCAGCTCCCGTACTCTATACCAAGTTCTCCGCGCTTTGCTCAATCTTTTTGTCAGGCGCCGGCCAGGGCGGGCGGACGCGCACAAAAAGAAAGCCTTGCTTTTTCCCTTTTTTTTGCTAGTATAGGCGGCTTGAAATTTTTCTTGTCAAGGAGAGCAATCATGTCACGCGTCTGTGCCATTTGCGGGAAAGCCCCCGTAAGCGGAAATAATGTCAGCCATGCCCACAACAAGACCCGCCGCCGTTGGATGCCAAACCTGCAACGGGTTCGCGCCCTCAGCGAAAACGGCGGCACCGTGCATGTCGATGTCTGCACCCGCTGCATCCGCTCCGGAGCCATCGTCAAACCGCAGCGCTGATGGCCGAAGAGAAAATCCGTTTTCTTCCCTATGAACAGGCGGCCGAGCTGGTGGCTGCCATTCAGGAGGAAGAAGACATCGACAATCCGGACCGGCATATCCTGACCGTCTACAACCATGAGGATCGGGCCATTTGCTGGTTCGATTTCGATGAGGTCATGCATGATGCCGGCATAACGGGCATGAGCGAAGCCTCACGGCAGACGGTCACGGACTATGTCCTGCACCGGATTCCTGACTGGGTGCAGGGCAAATAGGCCCAAACGGCTTCATTCCACCAGGCCCGGCGGCATATCCGCCACCGGCTCGCCGCCCAGCAGATAACCGCCGTCCACCCGCAGCACCGTTCCGGTGCAGTAGTCGGCGTCGCGCACCAAAAAGAGGACGGCCTGCGCCACTTCCTCCGGCCTCCCTGTTCGTTCCAGAAGAACATGCCCCGAGAGCTCCTGCCGCTGCTCCGGCGTCAACTGTTGCCATCCCCGGGTGCCGGGGCCGTGGCGGCTTGCTATCAAGCCCAGCATCACTTCATTGACCCGGATGCGGGGAGCGCCTTCCCTGGCCCACTGCTCGGTCAGAACGCCGAGCGCGCGGTTGGCCACTGCATAGCCGTCGCTGAACAGCAGCGAGGCCGGGCCGGAACGGCCGACCAGCCCCGCGATGGACGAGATGTTTACCACCACGGCCTGTTCCGCCCGTTGCAGAAGCGGCAGGCTCTGCCGCCAGACCAGCCACTTGGCTCTGACCGTGGTGTCCAGTTCAAGTTCCCACTCGCCATGGTTGACCGGCCGGCTGTAATCGCCATGCACTACCGGCATGCCGCCACGCTCGATATTGTTGATCACAATGTCGAGCCCGCCCCATTCCTGTGCGATCCGGCTGCACAGGGCCGCCACCGCAGCCTCCTGCCGCAGATCCGCGGCCATCAGGAGGTGGCGGCCGTCACTGCCGAATTCCGTCTGCAAAGTCGCCACCGATTCCGGCCAATCCAGCCAGGGCAGAGCCAGCCGCGCGCCCTCCTGCGCCAAAGTACGGGCAATCGCCCGGCCAATGCCCCGGGCCGCGCCCAGAACCAGGGCCCTTTTGCCATTCAGCTCCATCTTGCCACCTCCCTGCCGCTGTTCTATAGTGGCCTCCGCTTTTGCCGTGCTGAAACCGCCACCCATACCAAACTACCCGGAAACTCTGTCTGCAACAATGCCTGAACGTATTCTTTGGCCCCACCTCTTGCTCGGCGCCCTGCTCTGTCTGTTGCTGCTGCCCCCGGCCCTGCCCGCCAAAGAAGGCCCGACGCCGGGCTGCACCAGCCAGGGCTGGCCACATGAAAAAAGCGATCTGCCGGTGGATCCGGATATCCGCTTCGGCACGCTGGACAATGGCCTGCGCTATCTCATCCGCGAAAACCGCGAACCCAGGAAGCGGGTGGCCCTGTACCTGAACGTCCAGGCCGGTTCGCTGCAGGAAACCAACGAAGAGCGGGGGCTGGCGCACTATCTCGAACATATGCTCTTCAACGGCAGCACCCACTATCCGCCCGGCACCCTGATCAAATATTTCCAGTCCATCGGCATGGATTTCGGTGCAGACACCAATGCCCACACCGCCTACGATGAAACGGTGTACACGCTCACCCTGCCCGCGGCAGACGAAAAAACACTTGCGGAGGGCCTCACCGTACTGGCGGACTTCGCCCGGGGCGCGCTCCTTTTGGAGTCCGAGGTGGACCGGGAGCGCGGCGTCATTTTTTCGGAAAAGCGCAGCCGCGACACCGCCGCCGCGCGCGTGCGCAAAGCCAGGCTTGCCTTTGATTTTGCCGGCACCATCGTGGCGGAACGCGATCCCATCGGCATCGAGGCCACGCTGCAGCAGGCCGACTCCGCCCGGCTCAGAGCCTTTTATGACAAGTGGTACCGGCCGGACAACATGATCGTGGTCATGGTCGGCGACATGGATCCCCGGCTTGCCGAAGGACTGCTGCGGCAGCACTTTGCCCCGCTCACCCGGGCCAAGGCCCGGCCGGTGTGCCCGCAGTACGGCGAGCCCGCGGCCGCGGGCCTGCGCCTGCACTATCTGGCCGAACCGGAACTGGGCCATACCGAAGTCAGTCTGAGCACGGTGCGCGCGCTGCCCGCCGGCCCGGACACGCTTGCGCGGGAAACAGAGCGGCTGCACCAGGATCTGGCCATGATCCTCCTGAACAACCGCCTGCAGCAACTGGAGCGTGAGGCGGGCAGCCCCATCAGCGGAAGCATGGTCTATTCGGGCCCCTTTCTGCCGCAGTTCCGCTACACGCTGCTCGGCGCCCGCACAGAGGCTGCCAGGTGGCACAAGGGCCTGCAGCTCCTGACCGGCGTTTTGGAACAGGCACTGCGCGAGGGTTTTACAGAGGCCGAACTCACGCGCGGCAAAAAGGAAATCCTCGCCATGCTGGAAGAAGAGGCACAGTCCGCAGGCGGCCGTGACAGCCGGGAGCTCGCCATGGAGCTGGTGCAGGCACTCAACAACGGCGAGGTTCCGCTGGCGCCTGCAGGCAAAAAGGCCATCTTCGCACCGCTGACCAGGCAAAGCACGCTGGCCGAAGTCAACCGGGCCCTGCACGAACTCTGGCCCAGGGAGCCGCGCACCGTCAGCGTGGCCGGCACGGCCATGCCAGCGCAGTCCGCAGCCCAGGCCAGGGCGCGGATACAGGCGGTCTATACCGGCGCGCTCAGCGCCCAGGCCCGGCCCTGGCACAAGATGGCAGCCAGGGCCTTCCCCTATCTGGCGTACCGGCAGGAGCCCATCCGGCCGACCGGCCAGCAGAGCGACAGCGCCACCCAGGTGCAGACCCTGACATTCGGGGGCGGCGTGGTGGCGCACCTGAAAAAAACGGATTTCCAGCCCAATCAGGTGCTGCTGAACCTGCACTTCGGCCAGGGGCTTGCGGGGGAAACTCCGCCCGGCGCGGCCATGCTGGCGCCCGGCCTGATCAACGAAAGCGGTACCGGCGCCATGAGCCGGGAGCAACTGCAGGAAGTGCTGGCCGGCACCAGTCTCAGCCTGGACTTTGCCGTTGCCGCGGAGAGTTTTTCCTTCAGGGGCAGTTGCCTGTCCTCCGAGCTGGAGAGGATGCTGCAGGTGCTCCACGCCCGCCTGCACGATCCGGGCTTCAGGCCCGAGGCCTTTGCCCGCGTCAGGGAGCAGCTTGAGCAGATGTACGCCGGGCTGGCCAGTTCGGTCGAAGGCGTGCAGCGGCTGGCAGGCGACCACTTTTTGAGCGGTGGCAGCCGGGCTTTCGCCACACCGGCCTGGCAGGAGGTGGCACGGATCACCCTGCCGCAGTTGGAGGCCTGGCTGCGACCTGCCTTTGCCCATGCACCGCTTGAGATCAACATTGTGGGCGACATCGACCTCAAGGAAACGAAGCGCCTGCTGGGCCGCTATTTCGGCGAGGAAAGGCGCACAGCGGCGACTGCCTTGCCGGCACGCAAGACCCCCGCCTTCCCGGCTGGCCAGAGTCGCCGGTTCACGGCCGCCGCTGCATCGGACAAGGCATATCTGACCCTGGCCTGGAAAACGGATGATTTCTGGAACATCCAGCGGACCCGGGGGCTGAATCTGCTGGCCAGCATTCTGGAGGACCGGCTGCGGGTCAAGATCCGGGAGGAACTGGGCTCGACCTATTCGCCGCAGGTCTTCAGCCTGCCCGGCAAGATCGACCCGGGCTTCGGCCTTCTGGAAAGCCGCATGATCGTAGCGCCGGCGCAGGCTGAAAAACTGGCGCAGGTCGTACGTGACGAAACAGCCCGGCTGGCCCGGAACGGTGTCAGCGCCGAGGCATTCAAACGGGCGCAGGCGCCGACCCTGACCGCGATTCGCGAGCAGATGCGCAGCAACAGCTACTGGCTGCATGCGGTGCTGAGCCTGTCGAGCCGCCACCCCGAACAGCTCGAATGGCCAAAGCACATTGTGCAGGAATTCGAGGCCATGCAGGCAGCGGATGTGAACAGGCTGGCAGCCCAATACCTCGGGCCGGAGCAGGCAGCCACCGTGCTGGTCGTACCGGCCAGCTCCCTGTAAGCCTGTCTGCCATCAACCCGAATGCAGCCTGGAAGCGACCGGGATTACGGCTTGCGCTTGGCAGAGCGAAATGCTAACGTCCCGCCCTGGCATAACGCACCATTGTTTCCCTTAAAAACCCATACTCCCGTATCCCGATGCTTGAACTTCGTTTTGTCCGCGAGCATATGGAACTGGTGCGCAAAAAATGCGCGCTGCGCCATTTCGACCTCACCCAGCTTGACCGCTTTGCCGAGATTGACAGTCGCCGCCTCGAGGTGCTTGCCAGGGCGGAAGCCCTGAAAAACCAGCGCAACACGGTCTCCAAAGAGATTGCCCGGCTGAAGACGGCAGGCGCCGAGGATAAGGCCGGCCTTCGCATCCAGGAGATGAGGGCGGTGTCGGAGGAGATTCGCGAGCTGGATTGCCAATTGGCAGGCATCGAGGAAGAACTGCAGGCCGTCATCATGGCCGTGCCCAATCTGGTGGACGACAGCGTCCCCGCAGGCGACAGCGAGGCCGACAACGTGGAAATCAGGCGTTGGGGCGAACCTGCGCAGTTTGATTTCAAGCCGCTGAACCACTGGGATCTGGGCGAAAAGCTGGGCATTCTGGATTTCAACACCGCAGCCAGACTCTCGGGCGCCCGCTTTGCGGTGCTGAAGGGCTTTGCCGCCCGGCTTTCCCGCGCGCTGGTCGATTTTTTTCTCGACCTGCACACCCAGCGCCACGGCTACAGCGAGATCAACCCGCCCTTTCTGGTCAACACCCCGACCATGACCGGCACCGGTCAGTTGCCGAAGTTCAGCGAAGACCTGTTCCGCGTAGAGGGCCGCGACCTCTGGCTCATTCCCACGGCCGAGGTGCCGCTCACAAACCTCTATGCCGGCCAGACCCTTGCCGAGGACATGCTGCCCATCAGGAACACCGCCCATACCCCCTGCTTCCGCTCCGAGGCGGGCTCCTACGGCAAGGACACCCGCGGCCTCATCCGTCAGCACCAGTTCGAAAAGGTGGAGCTGGTCAAGATCTGCACGCCGGAGCAGTCTTTTGCCGAGCTGGAAAGCCTGCTCGCCGACGCCGAAGAGACGCTGCAGCTTCTGGAACTGCCCTACCGTGTGGTCACGCTCTGCACGGCAGACCTGGGCTTTTCCGCGGCCAAGACCTATGACATCGAAGTCTGGCTGCCCGGCCAAAACTGCTACCGGGAGATCTCGTCCTGCTCCAACTGCACCGACTTTCAGGCCCGCCGCGCCGGCATCCGTTGCAAGGCGAAGGACGGCGGCAGGACCCGGCTGGCCCATACCCTGAACGGCTCCGGCCTGGCCGTGGGCCGCACGCTGGTGGCCGTGATGGAGAACTATCAGCAGGCCGATGGCAGCATCAGACTGCCCAGGGTACTGGAACCCTATTTCGTGCAGCGTTTTGCCTGAAAAGCCCCCGGGACAGCGCTCCGGTGAGCGCCACGGCCGGCCCATGGGGCACAAACGGAGCGTGCAGGCCCAACAGGGCTTCAATCGCGTGACCGCAGCGTCCAGGGGCCCATCATGCGATCCCCGGCCTTTTTCCTCGGTGTCACCCTGCTGCTCCTGGTATCCGCCTGCGTCTCCAGCGACGCAGGCAGCGACCTGCCCCCCAAACAACACAAGGAAGTCATCATGCAATCTCATTGCACAGACTATCTTGGTGCCAGCCTGCATTACCAGACCGGCGGCAAGGCCGATGCCCCTGTACTCGTGCTCTTGCACGGCGGTTTTGGTTCAATCGATGATTTTGCCGCTCTCCTGCCGCGCCTGCAGGAGCATTTCCGTCTTATCGCCATCGATACGCGCGGGCATGGACGCTCGACCCTGGGCCAGGCCCCACTCAGCTACGCCCAGATCGCCGATGACACCCGCCATATCTTGAACACCCTGGGTATTACCCGCTTCGCTCTTTTCGGGTTCAGCGATGGTGGTACCGCTGCCTACCGTATCGGTGCGGCAGATCCGGGCGTGGAAAAAATCATCACCGTTGGCGCCCATTGGCACTACGACAACCTGCGTGACCTCCACGCGATGTTTGGGCAGATCACGGTCGACTTTGTCCGCGAAAACATGCCGCAGCAGGCTGCAGCCTATGAGGCGCAGAACCCCGAAGCCGACCTGAACCAACTCACGGGCCGCCTGCAGGCCATGTGGCTGGACAACAGCACCAGCGCTTATCCAAACGAGACGATCAGTCGCATCGGCGCTCCTGTCCTGGCCATACGCGGCGAGGATGATTTTCTTTTGTCCCTGCCCGATCTGGCGGCACTGAAAAAACATCTGCCCGAAGCCCATCTGATGAACATCCCCTTTGCCTCCCACGAAGCCATACGCGAAGAGCCCGATATGCTGTGGGCGGCCATCATGGCTTTCTATCGATAGACCCCGCTGCCCGCAGCCTGATCAAAACCGGCGGATTCCAATGCCGCTCCCCCTGGGGTGTTGAGGATGAAAAGGACGCCATGGCACGCCGGCGCAGACCCGAGCGCCCGGCACCCATGCCGCCATGGACAGAAAGTCCTGCCCCCACAGAAGAGTGGAGGCAGGGCCATTGTACAGAAAGTCCAGGAGCATGCAAAGACCTGGAACCCGGTTCAGCGCGAGTTCATGGGCGGCTCCGCCCGCCCTGTGGCCGGCCGCCTGTTGCACCACGAAGAAGTCGCCGGCCTTGAATTCCGGCCTGCTATCCAGCCGGGCAAACCGGATCGCAGCTCCTGCTCCGGTGTCTGCGGCCGGGCAGGGGGCAGCACCGCCCCCCTGCCCGGAACGCCGGTTCAGCAGACGGCAAACAGCTCGTTGACCCTGGGATTCTCCCGCTCATCCGCTCCGGAGAGCTGGATCGCAGCTCCTGCGTTTGCAGCGTCCAGGCCGTGACGAAGCGCCCCTGCCGTGGTGTTGTAGAGGATGCAGTCCCGGTCATCCAGGGCAGAGCCTGTGGCATTGGCCACAAAAAGGCTGTCTGCAGGCGGGCCCGCTTTAGAAAGGGCCGTGAACACCGACCCGCTCAGATGCAGAGGGGCTTTTTGCGCATCCCCAGGCCCTTCGGCCTCCGGACTGTCCAGACACAGGCGCGCCCCCTCCGGTCCGGATTCCCCCAGCCCCTGGAGACCCTTCAGAGGCTCCGCTGCCTCTGCCAGGACAAAGGGCGCCTTGCGGTCAGTGGAGAGCATGGCCGCTCGTCCCGCATCCGCACCGCTCCCGGATGCATCCCTGGCTCCACTCAGGTTCAGGGCTTTTCCGTCAGAGCTCAGATACTGGCTCAGGTTCTGGGCGGTGATGTCGCCGTCCGTAAACCGGATCGTCTCGATGCGGTTGTTGGGGTTCTTCCAGTTTTTGATGGTCAACACATCAGAAAGCCGGGAAAAGGCCTTGCCTTCCTCTTTAATGCCGATCTCAAGGTCATCACCAGAAAGCCGCATCACAACCTGCTCACGACTCAGATCCCGCATGATGAGCGTGTCGTTGCCCGCATGGTACCGCTTGTCCACTCCGGCAAAGCTCGACTCGGCGCCGTCCCACTCAGAGTAGTTGTCAAAGAGACTCACCCGGCCGCCGGCCCTGCCATAGCTGTAGCTGTCATTGCCCGCTCCTCCCTGAACAATCGAACCGGAAGCCCCGGCAGAGACATGAATGCTGTCGTTGCCGCCAGCGGTAAACACTTTGTTCGCCCCGCTGCCGGTGATAACCGTATCCCCATAGTTGCCGGTGGTGATGGTATCGTTGCCAGAGCCGCCTGTGACACGCACCGCGCTGTCTGTCCAGGACAGGCTGTCGCCCATATCGCTGGTCTCGAGGCTCAGGTTGGCAATCGTCACCCTGGCATCCGTAAACTGGATCGTCTCGATGCGGTTGTTGGCGTTCCGCCAGTTTTTGATGGTCAACACATCAGAAAGCCCGGAAAAGGCCTTGCCCTCCTCTTTAATGCCGATCTCGAGGTCATCACCAGAAAGCCGCATCACAACCTGCTCACGACTCAGATCCCGCATGATGAGCGTGTCGTTGCCCGCATGGTACCGCTTGTCCACTCCGGCAAAGCTCGACTCGGCGCCGTCCCACTCAGAGTAGTTGTCAAAGAGACTCACCCGGCCGCCGGCCCTGCCATAGCTGTAGCTGTCGTTGCCCACTCCGCCCTGAACAATCGAACCGGAAGCCCCGGCAGAGACATGAATGCTGTCGTTGCCGCCAGAGGTAAACACTTTGTTCGCCCCGCTGCCGGTGATAACCGTATCCCCATAGTTGCCGGTGGTGATGACATCGTTGCCAGAGCCGCCTGTGACACGCACCGCGCTGTCTGTCCAGGACAGGCTGTCGCCCATATCGCTGGTCTCGAGGCTCAGGTTGGCAATCGTCACCCTGGCATCCGTAAACTGGATCGTCTCGATGCGGTTGTTGGCGTTCTTCCAGTTTTTGATGGTCAGCACATCAGAAAGCCCGGAAAAGGCCTTGCCCTCCTCTTTAATGCCGATCTCAAGGTCATCACCAGAAAGCCGCATCACAACCTGCTCACGACTCAGATCCCGCATGATGAGCGTGTCGTTGCCCGCATGGTACCGCTTGTCCACTCCGGCAAAGCTCGACTCCGCGCCGTCCCACTCAGAGTAGTTGTCAAAGAGACTCACCCGGCCGCCGGCCCTGCCATAGCTGTAGCTGTCATTGCCCACTCCGCCCTGAACAATCGAACCGGAAGCCCCGGCAGAGACATGAATGCTGTCGTTGCCGCCAGCGGTAAACACTTTGTTCGCCCCGCTGCCGGTGATAACCGTGTCCCCATAGTTGCCGGTGGTGATGGTATCGTTGCCAGAGCCGCCTGTGACACGCACCGCGCTGTCTGTCCAGGACAGGCTGTCGCCCATATCGCTGGTCTCGAGGCTCAGGTTGGCAATCGTCACCCTGGCATCCGTAAACTGGATCGTCTCGATGCGGTTGTTGGCGTTCTTCCAATTTTTGATGGTCAGCACATCAGAAAGCCCGGAAAAGGCCTTGCCCTCCTCTTTAATGCCGATCTCGAGGTCATCACCAGAAAGCCGCATCACAACCTGCTCACGACTCAGATCCCGCATGATGAGCGTGTCGTTGCCCGCATGGTACCGCTTGTCCACTCCGGCAAAGCTCGACTCGGCGCCGTCCCACTCAGAGTAGTTGTCAAAGAGACTCACCCGGCCGCCGGCCCTGCCATAGCTGTAGCTGTCGTTGCCCACTCCGCCCTGAACAATCGAACCGGAAGCCCCGGCAGAGACATGAATGCTGTCGTTGCCGCCAGAGGTAAACACTTTGTTCGCCCCGCTGCCGGTGATAACCGTATCCCCATAGTTGCCGGTGGTGATGACATCGTTGCCAGAGCCCAGACTGAGATCTGCCGCACTCTCCGTCCAGGTGAAGTTCTGCCCTTCGTCGCCGAATGTCAGGTAGCCGGTCAGGTTCTGGGCGGTGATGTCGCCGTCCGTAAACCGGATCGTCTCGATGCGGTTGTTGGGGTTCCGCCAGTTTTTGATGGTCAGCACATCAGAAAGCCCGGAAAAGGCCTTGCCCTCCTCTTTAATGCCGATCTCGAGGTCATCACCAGAAAGCCGCATCACAACCTGCTCACGACTCAGATCCCGCATGATGAGCGTGTCGTTGCCCGCATGGTACCGCTTGTCCACTCCGGCAAAGCTCGACCCGGCACCGTCCCACTCATAGTAGTTGTCAAAGAGGGTGTCATGACCATAACCTTTTGAAAATACATAGTTGTCATTGCCAGCCATCCCCTGGGCCAGGTCACGGCCCCCGCCAGGATCCAGCGTATCATTCCCCGCCAGGCCAAACAGGATCTCTCCGGCAGCCGTGCCCTTCAGAACATCGCTGCTGTTCGTGCCCCGGATAACGCTTGCCGCAGCACCTGCCTCAACCGTTACAGTAAACACATCAGACACGCTGTACTCGCCGTCAGAGGCCACGACTTTCACATCCCAGGTTCCGGCCGCGCCCGGCCTGCCGCTGAAGGTCCGGCTCGCCGCATCGAAGCTCAGCCAGGAGGGCAGCGCCGAACCGTCCGCCAGACTCGCGCTGTACGAAAGCTCATCGCCGTCCGGATCGCTGAAGGCCCCGGCCGCCAGCACATAGCTGAAGTCCTCCCCAGCCTTGCCCGCAGCATCCGCAAGCGGAGAAGACAGCACCGGCTCGTGGTTGACAGGTGCTGCCGCCACGCTCAGCCTGAACACATCAGACACGCTGTACTCCCCGTCAGAGGCCACGACTTTCACCTCCCAGGTTCCGGCCGCGCCCGGCCTGCCGCTGAAGGTCCGGCTCGCCGCATCGAAGCTCAGCCAGGAGGGCAGCGCCGAACCGTCCGCCAGACTCGCGCTGTACGAAAGCTCATCGCCGTCCGGATCGCTGAAGGCCCCGGCCGCCAGCACATAGCTGAAGTCTTCCCCAGCCTTGCCCGCAGCATCCGCAAGCGGAGAAGACAACACCGGCTCGTGGTTGACAGGTGCTGCCGCCACGCTCAGCCTGAACACATCAGACACGCTGAACTCCCCGTCAGAGGCCACGACTTTCACCTCCCAGGTTCCGGCCGCGCCCGGCCTGCCGCTGAAGGTCCGGCTCGCCGCATCGAAGCTCAGCCAGGAGGGCAGCGCCGAACCGTCCGCCAGACTCGCGCTGTACGAAAGCTCATCGCCGTCCGGATCGCTGAAGGCCCCGGCCGCCAGCACATAGCTGAAGTCTTCCCCAGCCTTGCCCGCAGCATCCGCAAGCGGGGTGGACAGCACTGGCTCGTGGTTGACAGGTGCTGCCGCCACGCTCAGCCTGAACACATCAGATACGCTGTACTCCCCGTCAGAGGCCACGACTTTCACCTCCCAGGTTCCGGCCGCGCCCGGCCTGCCGCTGAAGGTCCGGCTCGCCGCATCGAAGCTCAGCCAGGAGGGCAGCGCCGAACCGTCCGCCAGACTCGCGCTGTACGAAAGCTCATCGCCGTCCGGATCGCTGAAGGCCCCGGCCGCCAGCACATAGCTGAAGTCTTCCCCGGCCTTGCCCGCAGCATCCGCAAGCGGAGAAGACAGCACCGGCTCGTGGTTGACAGGTGCTGCCGCCACGCTCAGCCTGAACACATCAGATACGCTGAACTCCCCGTCAGAGGCCACGACTTTCACCTCCCAGGTTCCGGCCGCGCCCGGCCTGCCGCTGAAGGTCCGGCTCGCCGCATCGAAGCTCAGCCAGGAGGGCAGCGCCGAACCGTCCGCCAGACTCGCGCTGTACGAAAGCTCATCGCCGTCCGGATCGCTGAAGGCCCCGGCCGCCAGCACATAGCTGAAGTCTTCCCCAGCCTTGCCCGCAGCATCCGCAAGCGGGGTGGACAGCACCGGCTCGTGGTTTTCCGTTACCGTCAGGGCAAAAATGCCGCTCGTCCTCGCACCCTTCGAGTCGGTTGCTGTGACCTGTATCTGCAGGTTGCCCATATCACCCCGGCCAGGCGTACCGGTAAGCGCCAGCCTGGCCTGGTCAAACGCGAGCCAGGCCGGAAGCGCTGTCGTGCTGCCATCATCCATGAGCAGCGCCGCCTGGCAGGTGACCGCGTCGCCATCAGGGTCGCTCACTGTACCCAGAACATAGTCCCAGGCCGCGTCGCGTTTGATCGTCTGGCTCTCATTGGCCAGCAAAAGCTCAGGCGCGCGATTGGGATTGACCGTGCCGCCTCCGCCGCCTTCGCCGCCGCCTTCGCCTCCACCGCCTGAACCCTCGCCGGCCACCGAAAGACCAAGCAGCCCCTTCTGGTAATGCTCGATCACAACCCTGCCTCCGCCATTCTTCTGAATGGACAGATTGCCGCCCGAAAGGCTCAGCGTCATGCCCCCGCCGTGCCAGATGTTTTTGTGCTCCGCATCCGCCGTAAAGCTCTGGCTTCTGATGTCGGTACTCCCCAGAATCAGCCCATCCCCCGCCTCCGCATCGTGAATCACCGTCACTGCGGATGCATCCGTCCACGCCCGCCCCCGCACCACAAAGGTATCGCTCTCCCCGTCAGGCGCGGACAGCCCCCCGCCCCACAGCTCATTGCCCAGGCCGCGGGCAACGAGCACATCCCGGCCGCTGCCCCCGATCAGCACATTGTGCCGGCCCGAGGACCCCGAATCCACATAGTCGTTGCCGGAACCCGCGTCGATCCAGTCATCCCCGCCGTTTGCAGCATCCCGCTCCAGGCCGCTGAGCGCGGCCCTGGCCCTCAGGCTGAAGTCGTAGTCCTCTCCCAGAGTCCAGCCCCAGCCCTGAAAGACCAGCGCCCTAGGCGCCAGCACCGTGCTGTTCGACTGCAAAAGCTCCTGCGCATCACGGTTCCACGTGTACTCCCGCGCCACCGGCTTGCCGTTCAGGGTCCCGGACAGGCTCTGGTACTGCAGGGTCAACTGGCAGTGGCCATCACCAAGAATCAGATCATTGCCTGCACCGGCAAAAATCCTGTCGCCATCACCCCCGCCAAACAGAAAGTCTCCTTTGTTCGACCCATAGATCACGTCCGCTCCGTCCTCGCCGGCCACCCAGTCGCCAGTCTCTTTACTGGCAGCCGTTTCGGTTTCAATATCATCACCTGCATGCGTGCCATAGAGAAAGTCCAGACCAGCCCCGCCGTATATGATATCCGAGCCGCCATAGCCCTGAACCATGTCATTGTCCGTCTGCCCCGGCCCAGGGCCTGAGATGCCGGCACGGATATAGTCTGTCCCGGAGCCCCCGTCTATCCGGTCGTCTCCTGCAAGCGCCAGCACAATGCTGCTGGCCCCGTCGCCGGTCTCTATCCGGTCATTGAAGCTGCTGCCTGTGATATTGTCGTTCTTCCGCCCGCCAATGATATGTGCCCCCGCTCCGCCAGCCGGAAGTTCAGACCCAGGTTCAGATTCCTGATACTCATGTCCGCCACAATCGCGTCCTCGCCCAGACCATCGCTCAGCACAATCCCAAAGGCATTGCGCCACTCGGATGGCGATGTCTGGTTCTGAAAGGTGACCGTGCTTTCTCCTATGCTGAGAGTCGCTGGCGAATGAAAGGTGAAGCTGGCCTGTCCATCGGCACTCGTAAAGGTATTGCTGTCATTGCTGCTGCGCGTGAAATAACCACTGTAGGTCTGCCACTGATTGCTCTTGCTCTCGTAAACTCTGAGTCTGTTCTCACCATCGTCAATAATGGTGTTGACTGCTTTGATTCGGGGATCAATGACATAGATATCGTTGCCCGCCCCGCCTATTAAAACGTTGGTTCCGCCACGGGCATCAAGGTAGTCGTCACCCACCATGCCCTCAATATAGTCGTCGCCATCGCCGGTTATGATAATGTCGTTTCCTGCGCCACCATACACATGCTGGACAACGTGGTATCCGCTGCCGTCGTACGTGTCCGATCTGTCAGTGCCAAAGATATAGTGAGGAACATCCATTTTTTCAGGCAATTTTATGCCTGTCGCCCTGTCTTCAAAATACACATCAAATGTACCGGGCCCTTCTCCTGTAAAATAACGGAATGTTGTGTTACTCAGCTCGTCGTCAATGTAATCCGTCCAGGGAGCACTGCTGGAAAAAACAAATGCATGCTCTTGCCAGTATGCCGATTGCGCTGCCAGAAAGAGCGCACGATCCCGGAGATATTCATCCGTTATGCCTGCAGGATGGCCAGTACCATAATCCAGTTCTCCATTCTGATTGAACGGTGCGTAAAATTTTTCTCCCGCATCCACCACAAACGGCAGATTGTGCAACAGGGCATAGCGAACCGCCATGCTTGCTTTGGCCGCCGCTACCAGAGAATTGACATCTGACCACTCGGAAATACATTTTACGCTGCCATTCTGGCTGGGAAATGGCTCCAGTGCCTGGTATGCCTTAGTCAACAAGGAGGCTGGGTGAGAATTTTCCGCAGCCATCATATATACGCCGCACAGTGCGGCAGCAAGAGCAAAGCCCTTCCCCTCGTTGGCTGTGGCAGACTTCAAAGAAGGGTCAATCGCATACAGGCGTGATAGCAGATTTTTTATTACTTTAATTTCGTTTTCCGTAGCCTGCAGGACCTTTTCTCCATCTTCTCCACCAATTCCCAAACGTCCTGCGCTGTACCCGCCATCAGGGGCTACCCTGACCGCTTTCAGCCAGGCAATATAGCGCTCGCCAACACTTGTTGTGTCTCCATTTGCCTCAGACTGGTTGCCCCAGGCAATCCAGGTGCGCACATCCGCTTCATAATGCCGCCAGGCCCCGTTCGGAGTTCCGCCGGGCGGGTTGATGTCGTAGGTGCCGCCGTTGATGGGGTCGTTTTTCAGTAATCTTTGTTCTTTATCAAACACAAACTGGAAGCCCGCTTTCAGGGTTGCCGTATGCGTCCCGTCTGTCAGCGTCGCCCCGTCCGGTCCGATATAGCGGTAGCTGGTATTGCCGCTTGCCCCGCCAAGCTGGTGGCAGGCGGGCAGGTTGCCTCCGCTCTGTTCACTCTTCCAGTTTTCCTCAAATGTCCCAAGGTCAGGGTGCGCTTTATACCAGGCCCGGAGTTGCGTTAAGTTTTTTATGCCAAGTTGTTCCAATGCCGAATAGGCCGCATTTTGCCCACCCGTGACGTTGCGCTCATAATGGGCCTTTCTGCTTAAGGTGAACGATCTTTCCACCTTACGCGTCAGCTCGCCGCCCTCGCCGTCGTCCACGGCTTCCTCGACCAGCTTTGTGTAGTTCAGTTCATTCTTGTATGAAAGCGCCAGAAAATTGAAATAGAGTTGCATCAATTCCGCATTCATGTTGTTCTCCTTGAAAAAGGTTATCGGCTTATGCCGTCACAACAGCCAGGGCAGCGGATCAATCCCTGGCCTAGCATCGTGGCTTCAAACTTTGTCTGCGGGTATACGATGGTAAAAGCATCATCCACCTTGTATTCCCTGACAAATTTTGTCGACTGATAGATCATGCTTCGCAGGGCCTCTCTGGCTGGCGCTTTGGTGATAATGAACTCGCAGTACCGGTAGCCATATTCCCGCCCATTGACCCCCATCTCAAGCAGCCAGTATTCGTAAATATCGCCCTTATACTCCTGCTGATAATCGCAGAATAAATCGCTGTAGACATGCGTTGCCATGGAAGCGAGTCTGGCCGGCTGCCAAACGGGCCTGCCATCCACCTCCCAGCGTTCATCGATTGTGGGCGCAATATGAAATTTATACCCTTTTGAGACCAGTGCCCGGCGCATGTAGTCTTTGTCGCCAGATTTATAATAGGCGGCAAGCCCGTTTTTGATGAAATCCATGTTGATCTTGTACAGCCAGTCGTACTCAATCCTGTCCATGGTCAGCATATTTCGATATGCTGGCGACTTGTAAAAGCCGGGCTCTGTGTCAACAGTATAATTTTCCTTCGCCGCCCCGGCCAAAGACGGCTGCACAGCCCCGGCCTGCGCCACAGATAGTACGGTCAGACTGCAAAACAGCGGCAGGAGCAGCAGCACGGAAAGAAAACGACGGAGCATGGTAACAGAGCAAGACCAAAGAGCAGCACTGTACCAGCAGAAGAAGAGCGAAAAGAGCCAGCCCAGACATCTACCCGCCGCAGGCCTGGCTGGCAGCCGGGCCAGGGCAGGCTCTGTACCCGGGCCATTCCGGAAAAAGGATGGAGAAGAAGGAGAAAAAGGAAGGTACAAACCGGAAGGAACACAGAGCGACATGGCATCCCTCACAAAATATGTTAGAGGAATCTTAAGCTATCGCCAGTATAGCTCCCCCTGCTGCCCACTGGCAAGCCCTGATGTATAAACAACGCCCCCGCCGTGCCAGGTGTTTTTGTGCTCCGCATCCGCCGTAAAGCTCTGGCTTCTGGTGTCGGTACTCCCCAGAATCAGCCCGGAACGCCGGTTCAGCAAACGGCAAACAGCTCGTTGACCCTGGGCTTCTCCCGCTCATCCGCTCCGGAGAGCTGGATCGCAGCTCCTGCGTTTGCAGCGTCCAGGCCGTGACGAAGCGCCCCTGCCGTGGTGTTGTAGAGGATGCAGTCCCGGTCATCCAGGGCAGAGCCTGTGGCATTGGCCACAAAAAGGCTGTCTGCAGGCGGGCCCGCTTCAGAAAGGGCCGTGAACACCGACCCGCTCAGATGCAGAGGGGCTTTTTGCGCATCCCCAGACCCTCCGGCCTCCGGACTGTCCAGACACAGGCGCGCCCCCTTCGGTCCGGAGTCCCCCAGCCCCTGGAGACCCTTCAGAGGCTCCGCTGCCTCTGCCAGGACAAAGGGCGCCTTGCGGTCAGTGGAGAGCATGGCCGCTCGTCCCGCATCCGCACCGCTCCCGGATGCATCCCTGGCTCCACTCAGGTTCAGGGCTTTTCCGTCAGAGCTCAGATACTGGCTCAGGTTCTGGGCGGTGATGTCGCCGTCCGTAAACTGGATCGTCTCGATGCGGTTGTTGGGGTTCCGCCAGTTTTTGATGGTCAGCACATCAGAAAGCCCGGAAAAGGCCTTGCCCTCCTCTTTAATGCCGATCTCGAGGTCACCCTCCGAAAGCCGCATCACAACCTGCTCACGACTCAGATCCCGCATGATGAGCGTGTCGTTGCCCGCATGGTACCGCTTGTCCACTCCGGCAAAGCTCGACTCGGCGCCGTCCCACTCAGAGTAGTTGTCAAAGAGACTCACCCGGCCGCCGGCCCTGCCATAGCTGTAGCTGTCGTTGCCCGCTCCGCCCTGAACAATCGAACCGGAAGCCCCGGCAGAGACATGAATGCTGTCGTTGCCGCCAGCGGTAAACACTTTGTTCGCCCCGCTGCCGGTGATAACCGTATCCCCATAGTTGCCGGTGGTGATGGTATCGTTGCCAGAGCCGCCTGTGACACGCACCGCGCTGTCTGTCCAGGACAGGCTGTCGCCCATATCGCTGGTCTCGAGGCTCAGGTTGGCAATCGTCACCCTGGCATCCGTAAACTGGATCGTCTCGATGCGGTTGTTGGGGTTCTTCCAGTTTTTGATGGTCAGCACATCAGAAAGCCCGGAAAAGGCCTTGCCCTCCTCTTTAATGCCGATCTCGAGGTCATCCTCCGAAAACCGCATCACAACCTGCTCACGACTCAGATCCCGCATGATGAGCGTGTCGTTGCCCGCATGGTACCGTTTGTCCACTCCGGCAAAGCTCGACTCCGCGCCGTCCCACTCAGAGTAGTTGTCAAAGAGACTCACCCGGCCGCCGGCCCTGCCATAGCTGTAGCTGTCATTGCCCGCTCCGCCCTGAACAATCGAACCCGAAGCCCCGGCAGAGACATGAATGCTGTCGTTGCCGCCAGCGGTAAACACTTTGTTCGCCCCGCTGCCGGTGATAACCGTGTCCCCATAGTTGCCGGTGGTGATGGTATCGTTGCCAGAGCCCAGACTGAGATCTGCCGCACTCTCCGTCCAGGTGAAGTTCTGACCTTCGTCGCCGAATGTCAGGTAGCCGGTCAGGTTCTGGGCGGTGATGTCGCCGTCCGTAAACCGGATCGTCTCGATGCGGTTGTTGGGGTTCCGCCAGTTTTTGATGGTCAACACATCAGAAAGCCCGGAAAAGGCCTTGCCCTCCTCTTTAATGCCGATCTCGAGGTCATCACCAGAAAGCCGCATCACAACCTGCTCACGACTCAGATCCCGCATAATGAGCGTGTCGTTGCCCGCATGGTACCGCTTGTCCACTCCGGCAAAGCTCGACTCGGCGCCGTCCCACTCAGAGTAGTTGTCAAAGAGACTCACCCGGCCGCCGGCCCTGCCATAGCTGTAGCTGTCATTGCCCGCTCCTCCCTGAACAATCGAACCGGAAGCCCCGGCAGAGACATGAATGCTGTCGTTGCCGCCAGCGGTAAACACTTTGTTCGCCCCGCTGCCAGTGATAACCGTATCCCCATAGTTGCCGGTGGTGATGACATCGTTGCCAGAGCCCAGACTGAGATCTGCCGCACTCTCCGTCCAGGTGAAGTTCTGCCCTTCGTCGCCGAATGTCAGGTAGCCGGTCAGGTTCTGGGCGGTGATGTCGCCGTCCGTAAACCGGATCGTCTCGATGCGGTTGTTGGCGTTCCGCCAGTTTTTGATGGTCAACACATCAGAAAGCCCGGAAAAGGCCTTGCCCTCCTCTTTAATGCCGATCTCGAGGTCATCACCAGAAAGCCGCATCACAACCTGCTCACGACTCAGATCCCGCATGATGAGCGTGTCGTTGCCCGCATGGTACCGCTTGTCCACTCCGGCAAAGCTCGACTCGGCGCCGTCCCACTCAGAGTAGTTGTCAAAGAGACTCACCCGGCCGCCGGCCCTGCCATAGCTGTAGCTGTCGTTGCCCACTCCGCCCTGAACAATCGAACCGGAAGCCCCGGCAGAGACATGAATGCTGTCGTTGCCGCCAGAGGTAAACACTTTGTTCGCCCCGCTGCCGGTGATAACCGTATCCCCATAGTTGCCGGTGGTGATGACATCGTTGCCAGAGCCGCCTGTGACACGCACCGCGCTGTCTGTCCAGGACAGGCTGTCGCCCATATCGCTGGTCTCGAGGCTCAGGTTGGCAATCGTCACCCTGGCATCCGTAAACTGGATCGTCTCGATGCGGTTGTTGGCGTTCTTCCAGTTTTTGATGGTCAGCACATCAGAAAGCCCGGAAAAGGCCTTGCCCTCCTCTTTAATGCCGATCTCAAGGTCATCACCAGAAAGCCGCATCACAACCTGCTCACGACTCAGATCCCGCATGATGAGCGTGTCGTTGCCCGCATGGTACCGCTTGTCCACTCCGGCAAAGCTCGACTCCGCGCCGTCCCACTCAGAGTAGTTGTCAAAGAGACTCACCCGGCCGCCGGCCCTGCCATAGCTGTAGCTGTCATTGCCCACTCCGCCCTGAACAATCGAACCGGAAGCCCCGGCAGAGACATGAATGCTGTCGTTGCCGCCAGCGGTAAACACTTTGTTCGCCCCGCTGCCGGTGATAACCGTGTCCCCATAGTTGCCGGTGGTGATGGTATCGTTGCCAGAGCCGCCTGTGACACGCACCGCGCTGTCTGTCCAGGACAGGCTGTCGCCCATATCGCTGGTCTCGAGGCTCAGGTTGGCAATCGTCACCCTGGCATCCGTAAACTGGATCGTCTCGATGCGGTTGTTGGCGTTCTTCCAATTTTTGATGGTCAGCACATCAGAAAGCCCGGAAAAGGCCTTGCCCTCCTCTTTAATGCCGATCTCGAGGTCATCACCAGAAAGCCGCATCACAACCTGCTCACGACTCAGATCCCGCATGATGAGCGTGTCATTGCCCGCATGGTACCGCTTGTCCACTCCGGCAAAGCTCGACTCGGCGCCGTCCCACTCAGAGTAGTTGTCAAAGAGACTCACCCGGCCGCCGGCCCTGCCATAGCTGTAGCTGTCGTTGCCCACTCCGCCCTGAACAATCGAACCGGAAGCCCCGGCAGAGACATGAATGCTGTCATTGCCGCCAGAGGTAAACACTTTGTTCGCCCCGCTGCCGGTGATAACCGTGTCCCCATAGTTGCCGGTGGTGATGGTATCGTTGCCAGAGCCCAGACTGAGATCTGCCGCACTCTCCGTCCAGGTGAAGTTCTGCCCTTCGTCGCCGAATGTCAGGTAGCCGGTCAGGTTCTGGGCGGTGATGTCGCCGTCCGTAAACCGGATCGTCTCGATGCGGTTGTTGGGGTTCCGCCAGTTTTTGATGGTCAGCACATCAGAAAGCCCGGAAAAGGCCTTGCCCTCCTCTTTAATGCCGATCTCGAGGTCATCACCAGAAAGCCGCATCACAACCTGCTCACGACTCAGATCCCGCATGATGAGCGTGTCGTTGCCCGCATGGTACCGCTTGTCCACTCCGGCAAAGCTCGACCCGGCACCGTCCCACTCATAGTAGTTGTCAAAGAGGGTGTCATGACCATAACCTTTTGAAAATACATAGTTGTCATTGCCAGCCATCCCCTGGGCCAGGTCACGGCCCCCGCCAGGATCCAGCGTATCATTCCCCGCCAGGCCAAACAGGATCTCTCCGGCAGCCGTGCCCTTCAGAACATCGCTGCTGTTCGTGCCCCGGATAACGCTTGCCGCAGCACCTGCCTCAACCGTTACAGTAAACACATCAGACACGCTGTACTCGCCGTCAGAGGCCACGACTTTCACATCCCAGGTTCCGGCCGCGCCCGGCCTGCCGCTGAAGGTCCGGCTCGCCGCATCGAAGCTCAGCCAGGAGGGCAGCGCCGAACCGTCCGCCAGACTCGCGCTGTACGAAAGCTCATCGCCGTCCGGATCGCTGAAGGCCCCGGCCGCCAGCACATAGCTGAAGTCCTCCCCAGCCTTGCCCGCAGCATCCGCAAGCGGAGAAGACAGCACCGGCTCGTGGTTGACAGGTGCTGCCGCCACGCTCAGCCTGAACACATCAGACACGCTGTACTCCCCGTCAGAGGCCACGACTTTCACCTCCCAGGTTCCGGCCGCGCCCGGCCTGCCGCTGAAGGTCCGGCTCGCCGCATCGAAGCTCAGCCAGGAGGGCAGCGCCGAACCGTCCGCCAGACTCGCGCTGTACGAAAGCTCATCGCCGTCCGGATCGCTGAAGGCCCCGGCCGCCAGCACATAGCTGAAGTCTTCCCCAGCCTTGCCCGCAGCATCCGCAAGCGGAGAAGACAACACCGGCTCGTGGTTGACAGGTGCTGCCGCCACGCTCAGCCTGAACACATCAGACACGCTGAACTCCCCGTCAGAGGCCACGACTTTCACCTCCCAGGTTCCGGCCGCGCCCGGCCTGCCGCTGAAGGTCCGGCTCGCCGCATCGAAGCTCAGCCAGGAGGGCAGCGCCGAACCGTCCGCCAGACTCGCGCTGTACGAAAGCTCATCGCCGTCCGGATCGCTGAAGGCCCCGGCCGCCAGCACATAGCTGAAGTCTTCCCCAGCCTTGCCCGCAGCATCCGCAAGCGGGGTGGACAGCACTGGCTCGTGGTTGACAGGTGCTGCCGCCACGCTCAGCCTGAACACATCAGATACGCTGTACTCCCCGTCAGAGGCCACGACTTTCACCTCCCAGGTTCCGGCCGCGCCCGGCCTGCCGCTGAAGGTCCGGCTCGCCGCATCGAAGCTCAGCCAGGAGGGCAGCGCCGAACCGTCCGCCAGACTCGCGCTGTACGAAAGCTCATCGCCGTCCGGATCGCTGAAGGCCCCGGCCGCCAGCACATAGCTGAAGTCTTCCCCGGCCTTGCCCGCAGCATCCGCAAGCGGAGAAGACAGCACCGGCTCGTGGTTGACAGGTGCTGCCGCCACGCTCAGCCTGAACACATCAGATACGCTGAACTCCCCGTCAGAGGCCACGACTTTCACCTCCCAGGTTCCGGCCGCGCCCGGCCTGCCGCTGAAGGTCCGGCTCGCCGCATCGAAGCTCAGCCAGGAGGGCAGCGCCGAACCGTCCGCCAGACTCGCGCTGTACGAAAGCTCATCGCCGTCCGGATCGCTGAAGGCCCCGGCCGCCAGCACATAGCTGAAGTCCTCCCCAGCCTTGCCCGCAGCATCCGCAAGCGGAGAAGACAGCACCGGCTCGTGGTTGACAGGTTTCGGAGGCTCTGGCGGCGTTTCACCACCCTGAAAACTTATCCCCAGATCCCCATCCTGCCAGTGCAGAATCTCCACATGTCCCTTTTGGCCACCCATGGTCACATACAGCGTGTTGCCGGCTTTGGTCAGCGTGTAGCCGCCATCCGCTGTCTGGCGGACTGTATCGGACACAATCCTCAGATCTTCGCCTCTGACCAACTGCCCGTTCAGCCATACACTCCCCTTGCCGTCCCGGTCATCTATCCGGGTCACCGAACCGGCTGTCCCAAACGTCATCCTTTGCAGATGGTAGCGGTCATTGCCGCTCTCGTCCCTCATGGTCGATTCGCCAACGCCGCTGTAGTACACATCGTCGCCAGTTCCGCCGTCCAGCAGCGTATTCCCCCGGAACCGGCATTCAGGGTGTCATTGCCAGCCTCGCCGTACAGCTCGTCTCCGCCGCTGCCGGCCCACAGCTCGTCGTGGCCCGCGCCGCCGTACACCAGGTCTTTTGCACCGTCGTCTTCAGAGGCATACAACTGATCATCTCCGCCACCACCGTACAGCCTGTCCGCGCCGTTCCCCCAACCAGCATGTCATCGCCTTCTGCCATGCCCTCCGGCAGAGCCACGGCATCGTCTCCGTACAGGATATCGTCGCCGTCCCCACCATAGATAACGTCGCTGCCCGCCTGACCCGCTACCCAGTCGTTGCCGGAACCGGCGTCGATATAGTCGTCCCCCGGATCCGCCGCCACACGGGTCTGCAGGCTCAGGTTCATTCCAGGGGCAAAGGAAAAATCATAATCCGCCCCCACAGTCCAGCCCCAGCCGTAAAACATCTGCCCCCTGGGAACCATCACGATGCTATCGCTCAGGTTGCGGATCTGCCGCATCTCGCCTGTGGCTGTGTCCCAGTAATACTCCCGCGCTACCGGAATACCGTTGAGCGAGCCCGTCAGAGTCTGGGTCTGCAGGCGTATCTGGTAATGCCCATCCCCCAGAATCAAATCATCTCCCGCCCCGCCCCGAAGCTCATCACTGCCTCCGCCGCCAAAGAGAAAATCCCTGCCGCCGCTGCCGATAAGCGCATCGTCTCCTTCTTCGCCCGCCACCCAGTCGCCGGGCCCTCCACTCGCCGCCTCGATATCGTCTGCGGCAAAACCGCCGTACAGCACATCCGCTCCGCCGCCGCCGTAGATGATATCGCTGCCGCCACCCCCCTCGACATGGTCGTTGTCGCTCTCCGGCGCACCCGGCTGCAGAAAGTTGCCCGCACGGATGAACTCGTTGCCCGCTCCGCCCAGAATGAAGTCGTCGCCGCCGTGGGCCAGAACCAGATTGGTGGCTCCGTCACCGGTCTCGATCCGGTCGCCGTACTCGCTGCCCGTCAGATAGTCGTTGCGCCTGCTGCCGACAATCCGACCGCCTTTCGGCGCCGCTTTCAGGCTCACCGCCAGATAAAACCGCTCCCACTGGCTGTAATCCGCATCGATGGAGTCCGGACCATCCTGATGCGCCTCCCGCAGGCGAATGCCGAAGGCGCCATCGGCAAAATCCGCCGCACTCGTCTGCTTGGCAAAGGTGATGCTGGTATTCCCGTTGATGGTCAGAACGCCCGGGGAATGAAACGCCAGACGATGCCTGGGGCTGCCGTCCGCATTCCTCACAAGGCTTTCAAATTCGCTGCCGCTGCCTGCCGCCGCCTGAAACGTCCCGGCAATCAGCGTTTCATGACCGTTACGATCCCGGTAGAGAATGTGATTCCTGCCGCTGTCGATGATCGTATCGTGACTGCCCTCGACCACGACATAGGTGTCTTCCCCCGCTCCGCCGATAAGGGTGTCGTGGCCGGGGCCGCCGTCAAGGTAGTCCCGGCCGGTGCCCCCCACCAGCACGTCATTGCCGCCACCACCATTCAGGGCGACACCGTTCGTGTTGCCCAGACTCGTATTCCCGAGCAGGATGTTGTTCTGCCCTGTACCGGCAAGTGGAGTCCCTGAATACACGGCGAAAACCTCGGTGGCATCAAAATCAGCAGCATGCAGATTGAGGCCGGGGTTACCGGCGTTCAACTCCGCCACTATCGCATCCCGGGCCGCGTTGAGCTGATCCTGAAGCCCGCTTGCCTGGGAAATGGTAATCCCGGCATTCCTCCGGGCCAGCTCGGCGTTTATGACGGCAATATCGCCGTTGGCATTGGTAAACGCCGTCCTCCGGGCTCTATCCCAGGCGGTATTCATATAATTGCTGTTACTGCCGTTCCCCTGCCGGTTGTGTCTGGTGTACACACTGTACACGCCCCGGGCGTCTTCTGCCGTGACCGCAGCGGCATTTTCATACAACCCGAACACCTCGGATTCGATAATGCGCCGCTTGTACTGATTGCCGCTGTTGTAGCGAATCTCGTACCATGCTTCGGCTCGATCCCGCGCCATGCCCTCAATATCGGTAACACCATTTGTTGTTCTTTGTGCATTAATGGCAGCACTTAACCTGCCCCCCAACAGCACCGGATTATTATATGCCAATGAAGCCAAAACAACTCGTTCGTATGATCTGCTAATTACCGGTGTCGTATAGTCTGCCGAAGTTATGCCTGTTTGGGGATGAGTCTGCCTGTTAATTTCACCGTTCACCTTTTCTTCAAAGCAGCGCCATGTAACAATTGTAGTATTATTGTTGCCTTGAGTAGTGTCGTTGGTATCCATAAGCCCATCAAACACTGCTCTGATCTGGGTATTGGTCATTGTAAATGCAGATACAGTTCCCCCTGTTGCCGCATTGACAGCCGCATCAAACAGGGCTGCCAGAGCGTTATTTCTTCGCTGGCGAGCCGCACCAGTGTTTGTCTGAGTGGTTCTCAGCGTGTCTCTGTCCAGCACACGCTGGGCCGCATCGAGTTTCTGCTGGGCCGCATCGCGTTGCTGCCGGGCCGCAGACAGGGCGGCTGGGCTGGATGTAGGGTTATTCAATACAGCCAGAGCGGCATTGAGATTATTTCGAGCTGTGTTCAAATCTTGTCGGGCCACAGTTGCGGTAGTTTGAATCAGATATTTGACCGCTCGTGCTGCCACCTGATTGGTGGGATACACAGCGCTCAGCACCCTATCAAGAACATGATTATTCCTACCACCATCAATATTAAAACCAACACCAATGGTGATCAGTGGATCATGACTAGCATTCGGATTATAATCCGCATCAAAATATGGAGTCTGAGTAAATCCCTCCAGTTGTTTGATCAGAATATAACGCAGTTCTTCGTATTGCTGGTCAGTTAAAGCGCGTCCATTAATCGCCATGATCCACCTCCAGTGTTATGGTTCATATAGTCAATCGTTCGTGATCGTACAGATATCGCTAAACATATAAAAATCAATTGATGCATCTTCCCGTTTTTTAGCCCGGCAGATTGTATGGTCTTTGGATATGCTGAAAGCCCTCCCTTTATATAAAAAAAGTTGTCGCCCACATCGACTAAAAAACCATCTGTTGTCAGGAATGTTTTCCAAAGGCCTATAATAAGAACTACTTCCTGGGTATAGTTCATTTTCGGGCACATACAGATAAATAAAGTCGTCTACCAGTCCTGAAGGATAAATACATGACATGTCGAAGGCGCGATAAAAATTATCGTAACCATTATTCTTTGCCACACTGGATATACACTTCTCATAATTGTTACAATAATCTGTATAGAATAACTTTTGTCGGTTGTATGGGCAGGTTGTGTAAAGCGTTTCGCAAAAATTTTCCTGCTCAGCCAATGACAGACCAGTATAGGACACTACCGTGACCAAGGGGCCATTTTGCTCAAAACGCACTTTTGCCCTGCGCAGGCTTGGACGAAAAGGAAGTCTGTATGACACGCCACTCGGCAACTTCTCCCCTTCTATATAACCGTTCTGCATATCGCGAAGGTATTGCGCCCGCCATTTCGCAAATGGTAGGCGATCAGAAGTTTTTACCCAGTAGTTGCTCAACTCGTAAATCATCTGCCAGTTGTCCTCAATCTTCAGCACTTCCCACTCCGGTTCGCTGAATTGCGGCATATCCGGATGAAAACGCAGCTTGCACCAAAACGAGGCTTGTGAAGGTTGCAGCTTGTTCAGATTTTTCACCATGTCCCGGCATACGTTCCAGCCGGTGTCTTTGATCTGATAATACTTCACGCGCGGTTTGACTTGGCCCTGCTTTTCCCCGGCCTGCGCCATGGGTGGCAAAGCCAGAGCGCAACACAGCGTCAGCAGCAGAAGAGCGAAAAGAGCCCAGCCCGGACATCTGCCCGCCGCAGGCCTGGCTGGCAGCCGGGCCAGGGCAGGCTCTGTGCCCGGGCCATTCCGGAAAAAGGATGGAGAAGACGGAGAAAAAGGAAGGTACAAACCGGAAGAAACACAGAGCGACATGGCATCCCTCACAAAGTATGTTAGAGGAATCTTAAGCTATCGCCAGTATAGCTCCCCCTGCTGCCCACTGGCAAGCCCTGATGTATAAACAACGCCCCCGCCGTGCCAGGTGTTTTTGTGCTCCGCATCCGCCGTAAAGCTCTGGCTTCTGGTGTCGGTACTCCCCAGAATCAGCCCGGAACGCCGGTTCAGCAAACGGCAAACAGCTCGTTGACCCTGGGCTTCTCCCGCTCATCCGCTCCGGAGAGCTGGATCGCAGCTCCTGCGTTTGCAGCGTCCAGGCCATGACGAAGCGCCCCTGCCGTGGTGTGGTAGAGGATGCAGTCCCGGTCATCCAGGGCAGAGCCTGTGGCATTGGCCACAAAAAGGCTGTCTGCAGGCGGGCCTGCTTCAGAAAGGGCCGCGAACACCGACCGGCTCAGATGCAGAGGGTCTTTTTGCGCATCCCCAGGCCCTTCGGCCTCCGGACTGTCCAGACACAGGCGCGCCCCCTCCGGTCCGGATTCCCCCAGCCCCTGGAGACCCTTCAAGGGCTCCGCTGCCTCTGCCAGGACAAAGGGCGCCTTGCGGTCAGTGGAGAGCATGGCCGCTCGTCCCGCATCCGCACCGCTCCCGGATGCATCCCTGGCTCCACTCAGGTTCAGGGCTTTTCCGTCAGAGCTCAGATACTGGCTCAGGTTCTGGGCGGTGATGTCGCCGTCCGTAAACCGGATCGTCTCGATGCGGTTGTTGGCGTTCTTCCAGTTTTTGATGGTCAACACATCAGAAAGCCCGGAAAAGGCCTTGCCTTCCTCTTTAATGCCGATCTCGAGGTCATCACCAGAAAGCCGCATCACAACCTGCTCACGACTCAGATCCCGCATGATGAGCGTGTCGTTGCCCGCATGGTACCGCTTGTCCACTCCGGCAAAGCTCGACTCCGCGCCGTCCCACTCAGAGTAGTTGTCAAAGAGACTCACCCGGCCGCCGGCCCTGCCATAGCTGTAGCTGTCGTTGCCCGCTCCGCCCTGAACAATCGAACCCGAAGCCCCGGCAGAGACATGAATGCTGTCGTTGCCGCCAGCGGTAAACACTTTGTTCGCCCCGCTGCCGGTGATAACCGTATCCCCATAGTTGCCGGTGGTGATGGTATCGTTGCCAGAGCCCAGACTGAGATCTGCCGCACTCTCCGTCCAGGTGAAGTTCTGCCCTTCGTCGCCGAATGTCAGGTAGCCGGTCAGGTTTTGGGCAGTGATGTCGCCGTCCGTAAACCGGATCGTCTCGATGCGGTTGTTGGGGTTCTTCCAGTTTTTGATGGTCAGCACATCAGAAAGCCCGGAAAAGGCCTTGCCCCCCTCTTTAATGCCGATCTCGAGATCATCACCAGAAAGCCGCATCACAACCTGCTCACGACTCAGATCCCGCATGATGAGCGTGTCGTTGCCCGCATGGTACCGCTTGTCCACTCCGGCAAAGCTCGACTCCGCGCCGTCCCACTCAGAGTAGTTGTCAAAGAGACTCACCCGGCCGCCGGCCCTGCCATAGCTGTAGCTGTCATTGCCCGCTCCTCCCTGAACAATCGAACCGGAAGCCCCGGCAGAGACATGAATGCTGTCGTTGCCGCCAGAGGTAAACACTTTGTTCGCCCCGCTGCCGGTGATAACCGTATCCCCATAGTTGCCGGTGGTGATGGTATCGTTGCCAGAGCCGCCTGTGACACGCACCGCGCTGTCTGTCCAGGACAGGCTGTCGCCCATATCGCTGGTCTCGAGGCTCAGGTTGGCAATCGTCACCCTGGCATCCGTAAACTGGATCGTCTCGATGCGGTTGTTGGCGTTCTTCCAGTTTTTGATGGTCAGCACATCAGAAAGCCCGGAAAAGGCCTTGCCCTCCTCTTTAATGCCGATCTCGAGGTCATCACCAGAAAGCCGCATCACAACCTGCTCACGACTCAGATCCCGCATGATGAGCGTGTCGTTGCCCGCATGGTACCGCTTGTCCACTCCGGCAAAGCTCGACTCCGCGCCGTCCCACTCAGAGTAGTTGTCAAAGAGACTCACCCGGCCGCCGGCCCTGCCATAGCTGTAGCTGTCGTTGCCCACTCCTCCCTGAACAATCGAACCGGAAGCCCCGGCAGAGACATGAATGCTGTCATTGCCGCCAGAGGTAAACACTTTGTTCGCCCCGCTGCCGGTGATAACCGTGTCCCCATAGTTGCCGGTGGTGATGGTATCGTTGCCAGAGCCGCCTGTGACACGCACCGCGCTGTCTGTCCAGGACAGGCTGTCGCCCATATCGCTGGTCTCGAGGCTCAGGTTGGCAATCGTCACCCTGGCATCCGTAAACTGGATCGTCTCGATGCGGTTGTTGGCGTTCTTCCAATTTTTGATGGTCAGCACATCAGAAAGCCCGGAAAAGGCCTTGCCCTCCTCTTTAATGCCGATCTCGAGGTCATCACCAGAAAGCCGCATCACAACCTGCTCACGACTCAGATCCCGCATGATGAGCGTGTCATTGCCCGCATGGTACCGCTTGTCCACTCCGGCAAAGCTCGACTCGGCGCCGTCCCACTCAGAGTAGTTGTCAAAGAGACTCACCCGGCCGCCGGCCCTGCCATAGCTGTAGCTGTCGTTGCCCACTCCGCCCTGAACAATCGAACCGGAAGCCCCGGCAGAGACATGAATGCTGTCATTGCCGCCAGAGGTAAACACTTTGTTCGCCCCGCTGCCGGTGATAACCGTGTCCCCATAGTTGCCGGTGGTGATGGTATCGTTGCCAGAGCCCAGACTGAGATCTGCCGCACTCTCCGTCCAGGTGAAGTTCTGCCCTTCGTCGCCGAATGTCAGGTAGCCGGTCAGGTTCTGGGCGGTGATGTCGCCGTCCGTAAACCGGATCGTCTCGATGCGGTTGTTGGGGTTCCGCCAGTTTTTGATGGTCAGCACATCAGAAAGCCCGGAAAAGGCCTTGCCCTCCTCTTTAATGCCGATCTCGAGGTCATCACCAGAAAGCCGCATCACAACCTGCTCACGACTCAGATCCCGCATGATGAGCGTGTCGTTGCCCGCATGGTACCGTTTGTCCACTCCGGCAAAGCTCGACTCGGCGCCGTCCCACTCAGAGTAGTTGTCAAAGAGGGTGTCATGACCATAACCTTTTGAAAATACATAGCTGTCATTGCCAGCCATCCCCTGGGCCAGGTCACGGCCCCCGCCAGGATCCAGCGTATCATTCCCCGCCAGGCCAAACAGGATCTCTCCGGCAGCCGTGCCCTTCAGAACATCGCTGCTGTTCGTGCCCCGGATAACGCTTGCCGCAGCACCTGCCTCAACCGTTACAGTAAACACATCAGACACGCTGTACTCGCCGTCAGAGGCCACGACTTTCACCTCCCAGGTTCCGGCCGCGCCCGGCCTGCCGCTGAAGGTCCGGCTCGCCGCATCGAAGCTCAGCCAGGAGGGCAGCGCCGAACCGTCCGCCAGACTCGCGCTGTACGAAAGCTCATCGCCGTCCGGATCGCTGAAGGCCCCGGCCGCCAGCACATAGCTGAAGTCCTCCCCAGCCTTGCCCGCAGCATCCGCAAGCGGGGTGGACAACACCGGCTCGTGGTTGACAGGTTTCGGAGGCTCTGGCGGCGTTTCACCACCCTGAAAACTTATCCCCAGATCCCCATCCTGCCAGTGCAGAATCTCCACATGTCCCTTTTGGCCACCCATGGTCACATACAGCGTGTTGCCGGCTTTGGTCAGCGTGTAGCCGCCATCCGCTGTCTGGCGGACTGTATCGGACACAATCCTCAGATCTTCGCCTCTGACCAACTGCCCGTTCAGCCATACACTCCCCTTGCCGTCCCGGTCATCTATCCGGGTCACCGAACCGGCTGTCCCAAACGTCATCCTTTGCAGATGGTAGCGGTCATTGCCGCTCTCGTCCCTCATGGTCGATTCGCCAACGCCGCTGTAGTACACATCGTCGCCAGTTCCGCCGTCCAGCAGCGTATTCCCCCCGGAACCGGCATTCAGGGTGTCATTGCCAGCCTCGCCGTACAGCTCGTCTCCGCCGCTGCCGGCCCACAGCTCGTCGTGGCCCGCGCCGCCGTACACCAGGTCTTTTGCACCGTCGTCTTCAGAGGCATACAACTGATCATCTCCGCCACCACCGTACAGCCTGTCCGCGCCGTTCCCCCCAACCAGCATGTCATCGCCTTCTGCCATGCCCTCCGGCAGAGCCACGGCATCGTCTCCGTACAGGATATCGTCGCCGTCCCCACCATAGATAACGTCGCTGCCCGCCTGACCCGCTACCCAGTCGTTGCCGGAACCGGCGTCGATATAGTCGTCCCCCGGATCCGCCGCCACACGGGTCTGCAGGCTCAGGTTCATTCCAGGGGCAAAGGAAAAATCATAATCCGCCCCCACAGTCCAGCCCCAGCCGTAAAACATCTGCCCCCTGGGAACCATCACGATGCTATCGCTCAGGTTGCGGATCTGCCGCATCTCGCCTGTGGCTGTGTCCCAGAAATACTCGTGCGCCACCGGAATACCGTTGAGCGAGCCTGTCAGAGTCTGGGTCTGCAGGCGTATCTGGTAATGCCCATCCCCCAGAATCAAATCATCTCCCGCCCCTGCCCTGATGGTATCCCCATGACTACCCCCAAACAGAAAGTCTCTGGACCCGCTGCCGGTAATATGGTCTGCTCCTTCTTCCCCGGCTATCCAGTCACCCGCCTGATTCTCCTGGCCGGGCCGCTCGATATCCTCCCCGATCAGCCCCCCGTACAGGCTATCCGCACCCGCACCACCGTAGAGCACATCACTGTTGCCGCCGCCTTCAACCTGATCATTGTCCGTTTGACCCGCGGCAAGCCGCCCCTGCCTACCCGCGCGGATGTAATCCATCCCCGTTCCGCCCCGGATATCGTCGTCACCCCCATAGCCAAATACCAGATTCGTCGCCCCGTCCCCGGTCTCGATCCAGTCCCTGTGTTCACTGCCAGTGAGATAGTCGTTGCGCTTGCTGCCAACAATCCGCCCGCCTTTCGGCGCGCCCTTCAGGCTGATCGCCAGATAAAACCGATCAAACTGGTGCATGTCCGCGTTGATATAATCAGAACCCGCCACATGCATCGTCTCCAGCCCCAGATCGCCGCTCTTCCAGCCGGCCAGACGCGCCACCACCCGATACGAGCCATCCTGCCCCTTCTGCGATAGCTCCCAGGCCTCGCTGTCGCCATAGCGCAGTTGCCACCTGCCGTCTGCCGAGCTGAACAGATCCGGCCGCTCCTTCGTGTTGGTGAAGGCACCCCGTACCGCTTCCTTGCCAACCCGGATCACTCCCTGGCCGTCCTCATCCCGGATGATGTCCGGGGAGCCGTCATCCTGCAGAACATAGGTGTCAAAACCCCGGCCCCCCTCGAGGATGTTTCGACCAGTGCCGGAATCAAGATGATCAGCCCCTCCGCCTGTCTTGATACTGTCGTCACCAGCGCCGCCATACACATGCTGTACCACATTGTAGAAGCGGCCGTCGTATGTATCCCCATTGTTCGAGCCGAAAATGTAGCGGGGAGCGCCGGCAACTGGCAGCTCCTCCCAATAGGGAAGCCCGGTGTTGTCATACTTTTGCACCAGCTCAAAGGGTTGAAGCTCAAGACCTGAGGCTGCATCCAGGTAATAAATTTTGTCAGCCGAGATGGTGGCATTCTCAACCCCTGCCTGAACAGCCGCCACAAGAAATGACGCCCGGTCTGTTAGGCTCAGGCCTCATTACTTGCCAAAAAGCAGAAAATCTGGTTAGTTGTGCTCAAGGAGGACGCCATGAGCCAACTTTTCTACCTTTCTGCCGAACAACTCGAACGTATCAAGCCCTTCTTCCCACGTTCACATGGTATTCCGCGGGTCGATGACCGGAAAGTCATCAGCGGCATCATTTATGTCATCAAACATGGCCTGCAGTGGAAAGACGCGCCGCGCGAGTATGGCCCGTACAAGACGCTCTACAATCGTTTTTTGCGCTGGAGCCGGATGGGCGTCTTCAACAATATTTTTACCGAATTGGCAAAAACAGCGGGACAGGATGGCCAGGTAATGATCGATGCGACCCACCTCAAGGCTCATCGTACCGCCGCCAGTTTGCTCAAAAAAGGGCTCTTTCCCGCTGCATCGGCGCCGCACAAAGGGTGGGCTGAACTCCAAACTCCATGCCCTTTGCGACGGTCACGGCAGGCCCCTGGCCATGACGCTCACAGAAGGCCAGGTGAGCGACTACAAGGGAGCCGCCCTGCTTATGGACGCCATAGATGCTTTGCCTGAGGCCAGGGCGCTGCTGGCGGACCGTGGTTATGACGCCGACTGGTTCCGTGATGCCCTGCGTGCCAGAGGCATTACGCCCTGCATCCCGCCCAGACGGAGCCGGAAGAGACCCTGCCCGTACGATAAAGATCTGTATAAACAGCGGCATAAGATCGAGATCATGTTTGGCAGGATCAAAGACTGGCGGAGAATAGCCATGCGTTATGACCGCTGCGCGCATACCTTCTTTTCAGCTCTGTGCCTCGCGGCTTCCGTCATATTCTATCTCGATTAATGAGGCCTGAGCCTAGATACTGTTCGCTCATGCCGTTTGGAGCTGTGTTGGCATCGTACAGATCCAGCTCCCCGTTTTGGTTGTGCCTGGCGATATCCACCCCGGTCTCCACCACCACGTGGCGCAGCCTGGCCAGGGCATAGCGCGCAGCCAGACCAGTGGCATCGTCCCGTTTCGCCAGATTGACCAGATCCTCTGCCCCGACCACCGCCTCCGCATCCTGGCCATAGCCCTCCAAGCCTATGGCACGCCCTATCGCCTGGGCATTGCGCAGATGGTTCATACCGCCGCCGGAGGTCAGCGCGGGCTGCGGTTCATAGGGGCTCTTGATGAGTTGTTGCATCTTCTCCTCGCCCAGGTTGGTGTAGGTCACCAGCAGGGCGTCGCGCAGGCTCTGGGGCAGATCGTCCCACTGGCCGGCATAGGCGCTGTTGTTCCTGAAAAACGCCTCGGCATGCTCCTTCATGTACAGACCATAGAGCTTGGCCGTCAGCTCGCCGCCAGGGTGCATCAAATCATTGACGAGTCTTGCATAGTCGTTGAGGTAGGGTTCCAGGTTCAGAGCCTTATACTGCTCTTTGCCAGCATGCTGCACAATCAGGTCGATCGCAGTGGCGATCTTGAAGTTACCCGGGCCGGCATCGATCAGCGCCGGGTTGAGAATTTTGTCCATCAGCGTGGGTTTGCCCTGAAACTCCCGGGCTTCTCTATAGAGATCCTGCCATTCGGCATGTGAACGCTCTGTTGCAAGTTCCGCATGGTAGGTGCTCAGCCAAACTTCGGCAGCGTCACGTTCCGGGCCATCCATAACCAGAGGGAGCGTGGCTGCCCCCAAAGAAGAGAGCATCCTGGATTTGGCATACCTGTCAAGCAGGTCATCTTTCCAGTCATAGGCCGTGTTCTCCTCGGCCATGGCGCCTGCAATCGCCCCGGCGGAAATGCCGGTCGTCTGTGCGGCGAAATCAATCGCCTCCTTCGCATCCCTGATAAACGTGAAGGCGCTGTCCTTGTAGGTTTCGTTGGTGGCGCTGTACATATACCTGAGCTTTGCCATACTGCCCTCCATAAAAAGTTGTTCATGGCCTAATGGCCGTTGCACATGCCGATGAACCACTGCGACTCGATCCGGCGGTACACGCATTCATAGTCCTGCCACTTCCTGGGCAGACGGTTGAGCGTGGGCAGCACGCGCGCCGTGAATTGATGGATTGTGGCCACCCCCTCCTTCTCGTGAAACACTGCCCCATGCTCCTCTCTGTACGTGGTCTGAAGCGGTCCGAGCAGAATTCCGTTCTCGATGCGCGGCACTTCCGAGAAAAAATAGTACTCCTTCCAGATCACGCCGAAGAGCAGGCTGCCACGGTAGTGCCTGCTGGTATCACTCCGATCAGGATGCTTGATTCTCGGAGTCGTTGCGGGCTGAATACGCAGGTCCCCGTACTTATCAAACGCGGCAAAGGGCGGCAGTTCCCGTCTCTTCCGTTCACGCCTGACGGCCGTTGCCACGGCATAGGGGTCGGGGTACCAGACGCCAAAACCATGCGCAATGTGGTCAATACCCGCCCTGTTGAAGAGTTCCAGGGTGTCGCCCTCCTTGTACCAGTCCCAGGGGGTATTGTCGGCAGGATACTCCCGGTAACGCCGCACCGCCTCGATAAAGTCCGCCCGGTGTGCCCTGAAATTCGCAATCATCTCCTCGTCGCTCGGCAGCGGATTCCAGATCAACAGGCGGTAGTAGTTGCAGCCCATGAGGCACAGAAAGACTGCCAAGGCGATACCCGCCGCCTTGATGCCAGACAGACCAAATTTTTTCCTGGCCAGCCTGTAGCCTATAAACGGCGCAGCAAGTGGAAGCACGAGATACCACGTAACATCGACCAGAACATAGACGAAAAAAGTCAGCATAAGGCCCGATTCCTGGGAAAGATGGCTAATGTTGTGTTCATGGCCTAATGGCCGTTGCACATACGGATGAACCACTGCGGCTCGATCCGGCGGTACACGCATTCATAGTCCTGCCACTTCCTGGGCAGGCGGTTGAGCGTGGGCAGCACGCGTGCCGTAAATTGATGGACTGTGGCCACCCCCTCCTTCTCGTGAAACACTGCCCCATGCGCCCCACTGCCCGCGGTCTGAAGCGCTCCGAGCAGAATCCCGTTCTCGATGCGCGGCGCTTCCGGGAAAAAGTGGTAATCCTTCCAGATCACGCCGAAGAGCAGGCTGCCATGGTAGTGCCTGCTGGTATCGCTCCGATCAGGATGGTCGATTCTCGGAGTCGTTGCGGGCTGAATACGCAGGCCGCTGTACTTATCAAGCCTGGAGGGCGGCAGCTTCTGCTCCTCCTTGTCCCGCCTGACGGCCGTTGCCACGGCATAGGGGTCGGGGAACCAAACGTCAATTGCAGAGTCAATGTTGTCAATACCCGCCCTGTTGAAGAGTTCCAGGGTGTCGTCCTCCTTGTACCAGTCCCAGGGTGTATAGTCGGCAGGATACTCCCGGTAACGCCGCACCGCCTCGACAAAGTCCGCCCGGTGTGCCCTGAAATTCGCAATCATTTCCTCGTCGCTCGGCAGGGGATTCCAGACAAGCAGGTAGTAGTACAGCATGCAGTAGAAACAGGAGAAAAGCCCGCTGCCCGCAGCCAGCCAGACCCAGTTCCGCATCAGGAAGCCGCGGCAGCCTTGCATGACCTTTCCCTGGCGGACGGCGCTCACATCGCTCTGCCTTGCCATACTGTCCTCCATAAAAAGTTGTTCATGGCCTAATGGCCGTTGCACATGCCGATGAACCACTGCGGCTCGATCCGGCGGTACACGCATTCATAGTCCTGCCACTTCCTGGGCAGGCGGTTGAGCGTGGGCAGCACGCGTGCCGTGAATTGATGGACTGTGGCCACCCCCTCCTTCTCGTGAAACACTGCCCCATGCGCCTCTCTGCCCGCGGTCTGAAGCGCTCCGAGCAGAATCCCGTTCTCGATGCGCGGCGCTTCCGGGACATTGCCTACAAGCAGGTATTTGTCGCCGATGATTCAGCACTTGGCTGACCTTGGCATCTAGAGCATTTTAACAATGACTTTTACCATATTATTTCAACGGCACAGAGCTTATGAAAATAGCCGGTAAAGATTTTCGCCAGCGTGCGGTGGCAGTGTATCAGTCAGGGGAGTTCACGCGGGAAGAAGTGGCCAAAATGTTTGGCTACACCACGACCACCATTGGTAACTGGATGCGGACCTTCAAAAAGGAAGGCCGGATCACGTCGTTGCCGCGAGGCCACAGAGCGCCGGCGTTCACAGCCGGGGAGCAACAGCAGTTACGGGAGCTTGTGCGGAAACAGCCCGATATGACCCTTGAAGAAATCAGGACGCATTTTGGCAAAAACTGTTCTCTGCCCACGGTGTCCAATACGCTGGCCAGACTGGGGCTCACGTTTAAAAAAAGACGTTAAAGGCCAGTGAACAGGTGGAACGGGCAGACATTGTCCAGGCCCGTGAAGAGTGGCGCAGGGTGCAGGATGAAACGCCGTGCGAGCATCTGGTGTTTCTGGACGAAAGCGGCGCAAAAACGAATATGACGCGCCTGTACGGTCGTGCGCCTCTGGGCGAGCGGTGCTTCGACCATGCGCCGGATGGTCGCTGGAAAACGGTGACCATGCTGTCCTCCATTCGCCTTGATGGCACCACGGAATGTCTGGTGTTTGCTGGCGCGTTGGACAGGCGCACCTTTGAAGCATACGTAAAGGAGAGTCTTGCGCCTGCGCTGAAAGAGGGTGATGTGGTTGTGATGGACAATTTGCGTGCGCATAAATCTCCGACAGCGCAGCAGGCGATTGCAGCGCGCGGAGCACGAGTGCTTTTCCTGCCTGCGTACAGCCCGGATTTGAACCCGATAGAAAAGATGTGGAGCAAGGTGAAACAGCTTTTGCGAGGCTTCAAAGCATGGAACACAGACGAGCTTTTTACCGCCATTGGCCAGGCCCTGGACAAGGTCACCGCAAGCGATGCCAAAGGCTGGTTCGCTTCATGTGGGTATAGTAATTTTCAAAGTTAAAACGCTCTAATTCCGCCTGATAGGCTGCATGGTCAAAACTCATGGCATGTTCTCCCTGTTAAAAACTGGTAAAGGTAATGGTGGTATTCGGTTGCTGATCGTGTACGCCAAAAAAACCATAGGCTGTCAACAGTTCTTTCAGCAGTTGCAGTACCCTGGCCTGCTCTTCTTCGGGAGGAATGGGCGCAAAGCGGGGATTGAAGCCAAAAAATGTCCAGGTCACGCTTGGAGGGCTTAAATTTTGGTCATCGTCCAGAAAAAACTTTTTTCGTCCTCTTTTGAGATGTACTCATTCAAAAAGGCCATAATGCTTCCTCTTGGGAAGTGATGAAAAATCTCTGCTCCGGCCCATGGGCCACCCTTTCAGGTACTTCTACCACATGCTGTATGCCGGACAAGCAAAAAAGGAAGGAAAAACAGGGAAAAAAAGAAAAAATCCAGCAGATTGGGAATCCGGGCCCGCACCGCCCTTTCGACTCCCCTGTCCGCGGCATGCCACCCGGCTCAGGTCATTTTGCGGCAAGGTCCGGGAATCATCACCCATGCGCCAGGCATACCGGCAGAAACATTCTTGATCATGCCTCCTGAGGGGCAGCTCAGACAATATTTCTGAAACACCCGTCAAAAGCCAGAGCAGAAACATGAACGCAGGCATTCCCGCGCCACCGGTGCGCCCGAGAGCCGGTGATACTGCATGAGCACCTGATAGTGCCCGTCGCCAAGCAGCAGATCATCGCCCGCCCCGCACCGGCCCTGTCCGGCCTTTTCTATTCCCCAGGAGCGGCGGGCCGTCTTTTTCTGAAGCGTTTCCGCTGCTTTTCAGGGTTAGCAGGGTCCGCCTTCGCCTCTCTGGCCCGGGCCCGGGCCGCACGGCGCTCTCCCAGTTCATGCTGAAAGGGCACTGGAACCCGCAGCACACGCTCGGCCCCAAAGGCCCCCTCTCGCCCCGCACCGGCATCCCTGAAATCCGCCAGCAAAGGCTCTCCCTTTTGCACCGACTTCCGGATCCGCACCGGCCCCGCCCACAGAATGTACTGCTCGTTGTACTCAGCATCCGCAACAGCCTGCTGCGGCGACATCAGCAACGCCCCGCTCTCCGTCTCCACCGCAAAGACCTCCAGCCCCGTCCTGGCCCTGAGAATCTCGTTGTTCGCCACAAACCAGTCCACACGCGTATACACCGTGCCAAACACATCCACCGTGATGTACACATCCACCTCGGCCTCAGACGGCGCCACCACCTGCACCCCCTCCAGGAACAGATAGGTCTGCACAATCGCCGTCAGAAACTGCAGATCCTCCGTGTTGAACTCCTCCGAGTTGTGATACGCTCCCAGTCCCTCGTACTGCAGCCCCAACTGCGCCTGCGCCGCACCGCCCCGCGTGACCGCGCGCTTCTCGCTGGGCGACGCCAGCAGACTCGAGCTCGTCGTGGTCTGGGTGCCATGCGTCCGGGTGCTGCTGCCGGAAGACAGGCCCCCGCTGTTCTCCGTAGTCGAACTGCTGCTCGATGTCGTGGTCGAACTGCTCTCGTAGCGCGGGTAAATATACGTTTCCTTCACCTGCGGCTGCTGCTGGTAATACCCGTGCAACTGCGAGACAATGGAAAAGCGCCCCCCAGTCAGGTTCCCGGCCCCGGTGTCGCCCATGGCGTTCACATAGATGTTCACCTTCCGCCCCCGGATCGCCCCAAGATCGATCTGCCTGATCGCCGTCCGCGTGGCCGCCGCAACCAGCTCCTGCTCGATGGCAAAGCGCTTGCCCCCGCCATGACCGGGTATGCCCGTCAGGGCCGCACAGCCGGAGAGCTGCAGCACACAGAACAAAACAGAAAGCAAACCAAAACACCACGGCAGACCACGCCTGCCCGGAAAAACCGACTTTTTCATCACGGCTCGCGCAGCCCCTCGTCCAAAGCCCGGATAACGGGATAGAGAAAATACGAAATCACTGAGCGCGTCCCCACCTTGATCTCCGCACGCAGCTTCATCCCCGGCAGCAGACGAAAGCCTGCCGGAACCTTTTGCAATTTGCTGTCCAGCAGGGTGATCCGGCAGCGGTAAAAGGCCGCGCCCCCAGCCGGGTGGGCTTCTTCTCCCTTAAGCAGCTCTTCCCCAGAAGCACGGGCAAAGGCGTTTTCGCTGATCACCCGCACCGCTCCGGGCAGAACCCCATGCCGCTGAAAGGGAAAGGCATCGAGCTTGATCCGCGCCGTATCACCCTCCCTGATCCGGCCAATGTCTCTGGACGCCACCTCCACCTCCGCCTCCAGCACCGTGCCCCGCGGCACCAGCACCATGAACGGCTCGGCCTGCTGAATCACCGAACCCACCGAGCGCTCCGCCGCCTGCAGCACCACCCCACGGGCCGGGGCCCTCAGCTCGATCAGCTCATGCATCCGACGCGCCTTGTGCAGCTCCTCCTCAACCCGGTTGTGCTCACGCCGCAACTCCACCGCCTGTTCCAGAAGATCAGCCTGACGCTCCTCCACAAAACGCCGCCACTCCGAACGAGCCTCCTTCAGCTCCTGCCGGGTCACCTCGGCCTCGGCACGCAGGTTGCCCAGCACATTCTCCACCTCGACCCGCGCCTTCCTGGCCTCGATCAGACGAAGCCGCCTCTGCGTCTCATCCTCCCCCTTCAGCCGACGCGCCGCTGTGCCCTCCATGTCCCGCAGCACCTTGCCCTGTCGCTCCTGACCCGCCTGCTGAACCCCATTCTGGGCCAGTTTCGCCTCCAGCGCCGCCACCTTGTCCGCATTCAGACGCCGCGTCTCCGCCACCACCTGCCGCCGCTGCCTCAGCACCTGCTCCTGCAGAAGACCGTCCCCCGCCTCCTCCGGTCTGGCCCGGAAATCCCCGCCCCCAAGCTCCGCCTCTATCCGCCTGAGCTGCGCCGCCAGAGCATGGGCCTGCTTCTCCAACTGCCCCAGATCCGCACTGGCAAAGGTCGCATCCAGGGTCGCCAGCAACTGCCCCGCCTCCACCGCATCCCCCACTCTGGCCTCGATGCTCCGGATCACCGCCGTATTCAGCGGCTGCACCACAATGGCAGGCGCGCTGGTGATCAGCTCCCCCTCTGCCACCACGATCCGGTCAACCCGGAACACTATCGCCCCCACAACCAGCGCCACTATCGCCGCCAGAATCACGTACAGCACCCAGCGCGCCCCGCCCGGAACACCGCCTGCCTCGATCGCCGCCGCATCCGGCTGATACTCCAGAAGCTCACGATCCAGATTGCCCATCCCCATCTCCTCCTGTTCACCGGGCTGCTCGAGCGGCAAACCTTTCCCGGGCTGCAGCCCATAAAATCCCTTGACGCCATAATGTTAAAACGCCACATTGCTCAGATGAATGCGAACAAGGAGGCATTATCATGAGCGAATTGTCCAGGCGTTCCACCATCTACTTCGAAGCCCGGCTCCATGCTGCCCTGAAGCTCAAAGCCATCCACTCCAACCGCAGCCTGTCCGATCTTGTCAACGATGCCGTGCGTCAGGCCCTGGCCGAAGATCAGGCCGATCTGGCCGCCTTTGGCGAGCGAAGCGCAGAACCAACCATGAGCTATCAGGAACTGTTGCAGGATCTGAAACGGCATGGCCAGATATGAACTCAGGTTCAGACAATCGGTTGCCAGGGATCTGCGCCGACTGCCCAAACAGGATCTGGCTCTCCTGCTCCGGCGTATTGCATCCCTGGCCGACAATCCCCGCCCTGCGGGGTACGAAAAGCTGAGCAATCAGGCCTGGTACCGCGTCCGCCAGGGAGTTTACCGCATTGTGTACGAAATCCAGGATCAGGCTCTGCTGGTGACGGTGGTTAAAATCGGGCATCGCCGCGAAGTCTACAGAAAACGCTGACCATGCGGTTTTCCCGGGGCAGCGCCCTACAGCTCCATCTGCTGATGCCAGAGCTTGCTGTACAGCGCGCAGTCCCCGAGCAGGGCACTGTGCGGGCCATGGCCCACCACAGTACCCCGATCCAGCACGATGATGCTGTCCGCTTCCTTCAGCATGGAGAGCCGGTGCGAGACCACCAGCACCGTCCGGTTCCTGGCAATGTCCTTCAGGTTGGCCCGCACAATCGCCTCGCTCTCCGGATCCAAAGCGCTCGTGGCCTCGTCCAGAATCAGTATCTCCGGCTGGGTCAAAAGCGCCCGCGCAATCGCCAGACGCTGGCGCTGCCCGCCCGACAGATTCTTCGCCCCCTCCTCCAAAAGCGTGTCGTAGCCCTGGGGCAGATTCACGATGAACTCGTCCGCTCCGGCCAGAATCGCCGCATGGATGATCGCCTCCCGGGTGGCCGCCGACTGCCCGGCACGGATGTTCTCCGCCACTGTCGCCCGAAACAGAAAATTCTCCTGCAGCACCACCCCCATGTGCTGCCGGAGATGCGCGGTGTCCAGCTCGTTCAGATAGCACTGGTTGATCCGGATCGTGCCGGTGGACGGAAAATACACCTTCTGCAGCATCCGGGTGAGCGTGGTCTTGCCCGAACCGCTCGGCCCCACGATCCCCAGCATGCTGCCCGCAGGAATCACAAGCGAAATCTCCTGCAAGGCCACGGGCAGGTCCGGCCCATAGCGGAAGCTCACCCGCTCGAACTGGATGTCGCCCATGAGCGAGGGCCTGGCCCCGTGCCGATCCGCCCCCCACTCCTCGCGCGCGTTCATCACCACCCCCAGCTTCTCCACCGAAAGCGCCGCCTCCTGGTACTGGTGGATCAGACCCACCAGACGCACCAGGGGCGAGGTCACCCGGCCCGCCAGCATCTGAAAGGCAATCAGCGCACCCACGCTCAGGCTGCCGTCAAAAACCAGACCAGCGCCCACCCAGATCAGGATCACCGTCATCATCCGCTCCAGAAACTGGGTCAGGCTGCGGGCGGTAATCGAGATCCTGCCCACCCTGAACTGCATGCTCACCGCAGCCGCCACCTTCTGCTCCCACTGGCCCCGCAGCAGCGGCTCGATCGCCATGGCCTTGACCGTCGCAATCCCGTGAATCGTTTCCACCAGCATGGCCTGACGCTTCGACTCCGCCTCATAAAGCGCATCCAGACGCCGCCTGAAGGGCCGGATCAAAAGCCCAATCACCAGGGTGATCAGAGCGGTGATCACCAGCACAATCCCAGTCAGTCTGACGCTGTAGAAAAACAGAAAGGGCAGAAACACAAAGAGCGAGCTGGCCTCCAGCAGGGTCAGAAACACGCTGCCCGAGAGAAACTGCCGGATCTTCGCCGTCTGCTGCATGTGCTGGGTCAGCACGCCCGCGGTGATGTGCTCGAAAAAGTCCAGCGGCAGATGCAAAAGGTGCCGGAAGGTGCGGGCCGTCACCCGCAGATCGATCTTGTTGGTGGCGTGCAGCAGCAGGTAGTCCCTGAGAAAATCCAGGCAGGCGTTCACCAGCAGCGCCACGCTCATGCCTATCCCCAGCACCTGCAGCGTGGTGAAGGCCTGGTTCACCAGCACCTTGTCGATCACTATCTGAAAAAACAGGGGCGTCACCAGGGCAATCAGGTTGATGAAGAGCACCGACAGCCCCACATCGAAAAACGTCGCTTTCTGACGCAGAAACTCCGGAATGAACCAGCGCAGGGAAAAGGGCTGCTCCTCGTCGCCCAGCCGGTACACCCGCTTGAACAGGCAGAGTTCCCCTCCCCAGAGCGCGGAGAACGCCTCTTCCCCCATGCGCAGGTGCCCCTCCCTGCTCAAGGGATCGTACAGGCCAAGCAGCGGCTTTCCTGCCCTGTCCCTGCCCAGACCCGTCAGCACCACATGACGGCCGTTTTTCAGACGCGCCAGAACCGGAAAGGCCTTGCCCAGTCTGGCCAGATCCCGCCAGGACGCGCGCAGGCTCCGCGCCCGCAGGCCAAGGTCCCTGGCCATGCGCAGCAGGGTTTTTTCAGGTATCTCCCGCCGGCTCAAGCCATATTCGTGGACCAGACGATCCCGGCTCAGCTCGATTTTGTGCTCCCCGGCAATCAGAACAAAGCAGATCAGGGCGGTGTTGACCTGTTCAAAAAAGAGCATGCCGCCTGTCCAGAGCTGACCGAACGCTTCCAGACCTGTCTGCTCTTCCTGGGCCCCAGGGCTCATGAGAGACAGCCGGGCCCTGCTCTGGTTCATGCCGACAAGAACCTGATAGCTGCCGTTCTTCAGCTCCACAATCACCGGCAGACGACCGGCCAGTCCCGCCAACTGCTCCTGGTTCAGCCGGGCCACCTGGGGCCGCAGGCCAGAGAGACGCGCCAGTTCCAGCACCTGCTGAAACAGCTGTTTACAGCCTGCTGCTCCCGCCGGTTCATGAAGCGCGGAGAGCGCCGCCTCGAACCCCGCTTCATCCAGGGTCTTCGCCAGATACTGGCAGCAGGCCAGAAGGCCGCTCTGCCCGCCCTGGACGGCAGCCTGATCAAAACCGGCGGATTCCAATGCCGCACCCCCTGGGGTGTTGAGGATGAAAAGGACGCCATGGCACGCCGGCACAGACCCGAGCGCCCGGCACCCATGCCGCCATGGACAGAAAGCCCTGCCCCCACAGGAGCGTGGAGGCAGGGCCATTGTACAGAAAATCCAGGAGCATGCAAAGACCTGGAATCCGGTTCAGTGCAAGTTCATGGGCGGCTCCGCTCCGCCCTGTGGCCGGCCGCCTATTTCACCACGAAGAAGTCGCTGGCCTTGAGTTCCGGCCTGCTATCCAGCCGGGCAAACTGGATCGCAGCTCCTGCTCCGGTGCCGTCCGGATCGTACAGAAGCGCCCCTGTCGTGGTGTTGTAGAGGATGCAGTCCCGGTCATCCAGGGCAGAGCCTGTGGCATTGGCCACAAAAAGGCTGTCTGCAAGCGGGCCCGCTTCAGAAAGGGCCGTGAACACCGACCGGCTCAGATGCAGCTTGTCTTCGCCCGGCTTGAAGTCCGTAATCCGGTCTACATTGTTCGTTTCGTCCAGCGCATCCCTGAACAGAAAAACGTCTGCCCCGCTGCCACCCGTCAGAACCGTACTTTTGGAGCCGCCGGAAAGGATGTCTCCAAGCCCCTCGTTGCCCTGCAGGTAACCGCCGTTCGCGGCGCTCACCGCCTTCTGCGCCAGCAGCTCCTGCCAGCTCAGGCTCTTGCCGTCCGCAAAGGCAAACACATCCACACGCCTGTCCGCATAGCTCGGATAGTACCAGTACTCCAGTTTCACACTCTGCCCGCTCTCGCCAATCCGGATGATCAGATCATAGCCCGATTTCTCCAGACTGATGTCGGAAAGCCCGATCCCCTCCCCAAAGCGCAGCGTGTCCGTACTCTTCTCATCCCCATCCAGCTCGATCACCGTCTCCCCGCTCCCCGCCTGGATCAGATACTCGTCCGAGCCCGCCCCGCCTCTCATCCGCGTAGTCGCCGCACTCCCGCTCTGGTTGACCAGCAGATCGTCACCTTCTTCCCCGTACAGATACGATTTTGTGGCGGCCGCATTGGTGAAGAGCTGGTCGTCATCCCTGCCACCATACAGAGACGCAGTCTGGGACAACCCCGCATAGAGGCGATCCCGCCCGCCAAGGCCCCGCAGCGTTTCAGTGCTCCCGGCTTTGGCAACAGTGCTGCCTCGCAGCACATCATCCACCCCCTCATTGCCGTCCAGCTGTCCGCCTTCCATGGCCAGAGTCACCGCCTTCTGCGCCAGCAGCTCCTGCCAGCTCAGGCTCCTGCCGTCCGCAAAGGCAAACACATCCACACGCCTGTCCGCATGGACGTAGTACCAGTCCGCCAGTTTCACACTCTGCCCGCCTTCGCCAACCCGGATGATCAGATCATAGCCCGATTTCTCCAGACTGATGTCGGAAAGCCCGATCCCCTCCCCAAAGCGCAGCGTGTCCGTGCTCTTCTCATCCCCATCCAGATCGATCACCGTCTCCCCGCTCCCCGCCTGGATCAGATACTCGTCCGAGCCCGCCCCGCCTCTCATCCGCGTAGTCGCCGCACTCCCGCTCTGGTTGACCAGCAGATCGTCGCCCTCCTCCCCGTACAGATACGATTTTGTGGCAGCCGCATTGGTGAAGAGCTGGTCGTCATCCCTGCCACCATACAGAGACGCGGTCGAAGACAACCCCGCATAGAGGCGATCCCGCCCGCCAAGACCCCGCAGCGTTTCAGTGCTCCCGGCTTTGGCAACAGTGCTGCCTCGCAGCACATCATCCACCCCCTCATTGCCGTCCAGCTGTCCGCCTTCCATGGCCAGACTCACCGCCTTCTGCGCCAGCAGCTCCTGCCAGCTCAGGCTCCTGCCGTCCGCAAAGGCAAACACATCCACACGCCTGTCCGCATGGACGTAGTACCAGTCCGCCAGTTTCACACTCTGCCCGCCTTCGCCAACCCGGATGATCAGATCATAGCCCGATTTCTCCAGACTGATGTCGGAAAGCCCGATCCCCTCGCCAAAGCGCAGCGTGTCCGTGCTCTTCTCATCCCCATCCAGATCGATCACCGTCTCCCCGCTCCCCGCCTGGATCAGATACTCGTCCGAGCCCGCCCCGCCTCTCATCTGCGTAGTCGCCGCACTCCCGCTCTGGTTGACCAGCAGATCGTCGCCCTCCTCCCCGTACAAATACGATTTTGTGGCGGCCGCATTGGTGAAGAGCTGGTCGTCATCCCTGCCACCATACAGAGACGCAGTCGAAGACAACCCGGCATAGAGGCGATCCCCCCCGCCAAGGCCCCGCAGCGTTTCAGTGCTCCCGGCTTTGGCAACAGTGCTGCCCCGCAGCACATCATCCACCCCCTCATTGCCGTCCAGCTGTCCGCCTTCCGTGGCCAGAGTCACCGCCTTCTGCGCCAGCAGTTCCTGCCAGCTCAGGCTCCTGCCGTCCGCAAAGGCAAACACATCCACACGCCTGTCCGCATTGACGTAGTACCAGTCCGCCAGTTTCACACTCTGCCCGCTTTCACCAACCCGGATGATCAGATCATAGCCCGATTTCTCCAGACGGATGTCGGAAAGCCCGATCCCCGCCCCAAAGCGCAGCGTGTCCGTGCTCTTCTCATCCCCATCCAGATCGATCACCGTCTCCCCGCTCCCCGCCTGGATCAGATACTCGTCCGAGCCCGCCCCGCCTCTCATCTGCGTAGTCGCCGCACTCCCGCTCTGGTTGACCAGCAGATCGTCGCCTTCCTCCCCGTACAAATACGATTTTGTGGCGGCCGCATTGGTGAAGAGCTGGTCGTCATCCCTGCCACCATACAGAGACGCAGTCGAAGACAACCCGGCATAGAGGCGATCCCCCCGCCAAGGCCCCGCAGCGTTTCAGTGCTCCCGGCTTTGGCAACAGTGCTGCCCCGCAGCACATCATCCACCCCCTCATTGCCGTCCAGCTGTCCGCCTTCCGTGGCCAGACTCACCGCCTTCTGCGCCAGCAGCTCCTGCCAGCTCAGGCTCCTGCCGTCCGCAAAGGCAAACACATCCACACGCCTGTCCGCATAGTTCGGATAGTACCAGTACTCCAGTTTCACACTCTGCCCGCTTTCACCAACCCGAATGATCAGATCATAGCCCGATTGCTCCAGACGGATGTCGGAAAGCCCGATCCCCTCGCCAAAGCGCAGCGTGTCCGTACTCTCCGTATCTCCGTCCAGCTCGATCACCGTCTCCCCGCTCCCCGCCTGGATCAGATACTCGTCCGAGCCCGCCCCGCCTGTCATCCGCGTAGTCGCCGCACTCCCGCTCTGGTTGACCAGCAGATCGTCGCCTTCCTCCCCATACAGATACGATTTTGTGGCAGCCGCATTGGTGAAGAGCTGGTCGTCATCCCTGCCGCCATAGAGAGACGCGGTCGAAGACAACCCCGCATAGAGGCGATCCCGCCCGCCAAGGCCCCGCAGCGTTTCAGTGCTCCCGGCTTTGGCAACAGTGCTGCCTCGCAGCACATCATCCACCCCCTCATTGCCGTCCAGCTGTCCGCCTTCCGTGGCCAGACTCACCGCCTTCTGCGCCAGCAGTTCCTGCCAGCTCAGGCTCCTGCCGTCCGCAAAGGCAAACACATCCACACGCCTGTCCGCATAGTTCGGATAGTACCAGTACTCCAGTTTCACACTCTGCCCGCTTTCACCAACCCGAATGATCAGATCATAGCCCGATTGCTCCAGACGGATGTCGGAAAGCCCGATCCCCTCGCCAAAGCGCAGCGTGTCCGTACTCTCCGTATCTCCGTCCAGCTCGATCACCGTCTCCCCGCTCCCCGCCTGGATCAGATACTCGTCCGAGCCCGCCCCGCCTGTCATCCGCGTAGTCGCTGCACTCCCGCTCTGGTTGACCAGCAGATCGTCGCCATCCTCCCCATACAGAGAGGAGCTCGTGGCGGCCGCATTGGTGAAGAGCTGGTCGTCATCCCTGCCACCATACAGAGACGCGGTCTGGGACAACCCCGCATAGAGGCGATCCCGCCCGCCAAGACCCCGCAGCGTTTCAGTGCTCCCGGCTTTGGCAAGCGTGCTGCCCCGCAGCACATCATCCACCCCCTCATTGCCGTCCAGCTGTCCGCCTTCCGTGGCCAGACTCACCGCCTTCTGCGCCAGCAGTTCCTGCCAGCTCAGGCTCCTGCCGTCCGCAAAGGCAAACACATCCACACGCCTGTCCGCATAGTTCGGATAGTACCAGTACTCCAGTTTCACACTCTGCCCGCTTTCACCAACCCGAATGATCAGATCATAGCCCGATTGCTCCAGACGGATGTCGGAAAGCCCGATCCCCTCGCCAAAGCGCAGTCTGTCCTTGCCCTCGCCGGAGCTTATCGTAATCTCCTGCCCGCCCCGGGGAGCAATCAGGTACAGATCGTCGCCTGCCGTGCCGCTCAGCCGCTCTTGGTCTCCTGTGCCCGGCCTGAGCACCTGCAGTCCCGCGCTCGCCACCGCAAAGGCAAAGGCATCGCCATCCAGATCGCCCGCGGCCCGGAAAGCATCGAGCACCCGCTCCCCATCCTCGCCATAACTGCTCAAATAACGAACCAGGGACTGCAGCAGAGCGGAACATCTGCCGCTGTCCGCTGTCCAGCTCTCCTGCAGCAGGGCCATGCTCCGGCTGAAGTCAAAGCTCAGTTCCCAAGTCGCCGGATCGATGCTCAGCTTAATACCTGCCAGCAGCGGCGCCAGATGCGTCTGCGCCATGAGCTGACCATCCACATAGTCCTTCAACCTGGCAAAGGCCTCGCTGAGGTATTTCGCGCCGTGCTGATTGGGATTGGGGGAAGAGCCGCCCTGACGGAAAGCCGAACCCATAAAGGCCTCCATGGCGGCCACGATGCGGGCGTCGATATTGCCGCCCCGGCTGTCCGGGGCAAGGCCTGCCACCCCGGCCCAGGTATAGATGAGCTGTTCCAGAATGGCCTGCCGAGCCGCCACATCCGTCTCCGCGGCAAAGCGCTCCACCAGGGATTTCAAGGCACCGCTCCCATCCCGGGCCATAGCCTGATGCAGACTGTACACGTTGCCAAAGGCCATAACATCCGGCAGGGCCGCTATCTCTTCGGGAACCTCGACCAGCTCGGTGGGCAGAGTGCGCGCCGTATCTTCGGCAAACCACACGTCGCCCATCTGGCCCGTGCTGCCGTTTACATAAGTAAAACTGCCCTGCTGCCGCAGCGCATTGCCGTTGGCATCCACCACCTGCTGCACCGTGTAGCTGGTACAGAGACTCTGGATGCCCAGCTCGTCCAGGGTCAGCAGCTCGCCCTCGCCGACTTGGCCGTCGCTGTTTTTGTCCCGCCAGACCCGCAGGGCAGCAAAGGCCGCGTCACTGGCATCCAGCACGCCGTCTTTGTTTTTATCCAGCTCAGCCAGGGCCGCAAAGCCGTTGGCGGCCTTCTGGCCATTTTCCAGCAGGCTGTTGTTGCCAAAGAGTTCCGAACCATCGTCTATCTGTCCGTTGCCGTTCCTGTCCCAGACCAGGAGACCGTCATCAGGCGCAACCCAGCCGGAAAGCTGGGCAAAGCCGTTGCCGTCGTGGTCGAAGAACACACCCGCATCCTGGCCCAGGGTCTCGACGCCATCTCCGTCCAGGTCGAGAACAATGGGATCCTGACCGGCTGTGCCGAAGAGACCTTTCAACCCATCCAACAAGCCGTCCACAAAGGGATTGTACGGACGCTTCTTCGGCGGGTCTTTCAGGTGGGGAATATCCGGGTCGTCATCAGGATTGTACGGCGTTTTTTTTGACGGGTCGTCCAGATGAGGGACAGATGGTTCACCATTGCCGTCAGGGGTGCCGGGCGCAGTGGGATTCCCATCCCCAGCCTCTTTATCCTTGTCCTTATCCTCAGATTCAGCGGGCGTGGATGGCTGCTTGTTATTTTCGGGCTCTTTGCCTTCACTGCTGTTCGAGCCACCTTTGACAAAAAGCTCTGGGTGCTGAGTTGGGTCCTTCTCCCAGCCTTTCGGAGTTTTAGATTGAAGGCGGCCATCCCACCACATTTTAAAGCGTTCTAAATTTCCCTCTTTAGTGCCATATTTACTAGCATGCCAGTTGGGTTTTCCATCCGGTCCAACTTCAACATCTATATTATCTGTAATTTTGTACCACTTTTTCTCCTTATCATCCCAATATCCGTCTACGCCAGATATTTTTTCACCATTTTTAATGACTTGAAACCGATTCTTATTTTTATCATCATTATCCTCAAGCTTTACTATTATATCACCACCTGAATTATTTGTAAATTCCCCTTTATTTGGATAATCACGCTTATAATCATCTTTCCAACCCATGGAGCACCTCCTTATAATGAGAAAATTATTGCAATCAATACAAAAGATTATTTATCACTGATTTGATTTTTTTGACAGTTCAAAAAATTCATCAAACGAATGTTGATCAAAAATTTCAGGACAATTATCTTTTCCGCATCTATAAACATAATCGCCAAAATTTCGCTTTATAACAACACTAGTCATTTTATCATCTATAAAGTAAACATTGAATTCAAATCCCGCATTAAATATACCTTTATATGTATATACAAATTTTATTAATTTTTTATATTCATCGCTATATTCTGCCCAGTTTTTACCAGGATTCCTATCTTGAATTTTTTTGGCTTCTTCATAAGGAGAAATAACTTTAACAGGATATCCTAAAGATTTGATCACAGCGTCTCTGTTATCACCAATTTTCAGAGACATTATTTTTTCCTTTGTAAGATTCGGGGCAACATAGCATCCTGCTAAGGGATCATAAAGAAACGTTAAAATAGCTGTAGATATCGTGAATAAATGATATAAAAATATTACAATAAAAACATTCGGAAATGCTTTCCAAAAAAAATTAATTTTACCTTTATGAAGAAATTTTATAATTAAAAATACTATATAAATAGTGCACAGCAATGCGACTCTAATTACTTCTTCTTGTTGATAGCGTAACATTTTATGCCATATAGTACCGTCAAGTAACGTAAAAATTCCGCCGAGTATGGCAAAATATTTTGCTACTTTAACAATTATTGACCATCTCCCTTTAATTTTTGGTTTGCATTCTATCACGCTTATTCCTCCATTTTGCCATAACAGTCCGTTGAAAAAGTCGCAGTAGTGCACAATGCGAGTAAAAATCTTCGTCAGGCAGAGCCGCAACTCACTGATTCTACGCTACTTGAAAATTGAAATTCCTGTAGCGTGAAACCTGAAATATAGTTTTTCAACAGCCTGATAAGTTATTTGTCGCATCTGGATTCCAGCCCGGCAAATGGGGTTGCCAAATTATTTTCATGAAACCAAATTCTGGCCGTATTTGCAAGTTGTTATTTGCAATGCCGGCCGGCAAAAACCAGAGACCGAAAATGAAAAAGCAGCCCGACTATGCCGCAAGCGGCAGGCATTGCTCCGGGTAGTCATCCGCAAAGCGACTGGCCACATCCGCCACCCCGGCCCAGGTGTAGATGATCTGTTCCAGAATGGCCTGCCGATCCGCTCCCCACTCCTCGCGCGCGTTCATCACCACCCCCAGCTTCTCCACCGAAAGCGCCGCCTCCTGGTACTGGTGGATCAGACCCACTAGACGCACCAGGGGCGAGGTCACCCGGCCCGCCAGCATCTGAAAGGCAATCAGCGCACCCACGCTCAGGCTGCCGTCAAAAACCAGACCAGCGCCCACCCAGATCAGAATTACCGTCATCATCCGCTCCAGAAACTGGGTCAGGCTGCGGGCGGTAATCGAGATCCTGCCCACCCTGAACTGCATGCTCACCGCAGCCGCCACCTTCTGCTCCCACTGGCCCCGCAACAGCGGCTCAATCGCCATGGCCTTGACCGTCGCAATCCCGTGAATCGTTTCCACCAGCATGGCCTGACGCTTCGACTCCGCCTCATAAAGCGCATCCAGACGCCGCCTGAAGGTCCGGCTCGCCGCATCGAAGCTCAGCCAGGAGGGCAGCGCCGAACCGTCCGCCAGACTCGCGCTGTACGAAAGCGCGTCGCCGTCCGGGTCGCTGAAGGCATCGGCCGCCAGCACATAGCTGAAGTCCTCCCCAGCCTGCCCCGCCGCATCCGCAAGCGGGGCGGACAGCACCGGCTCGTGGTTTTTCGTTACCATCAGGGCAAAAATGCCCCCCGTCCTCGCACCCTTCGAGTCGGTTGCGGTGAGCTGTATCTGCAGATTGCCCATAGTATCCATGCAGCAGCCTTTCCGCCGCTGGCGCCAGGGAGCCTTGCCACGAAAAACAGTTCTGCTGCACACTGTGTGAAACACCGTGATCCAGCGCCCTGGGCAGCCCATTGCCTGCAACCGTGTCGCGGTCACAGGCCCTTTAGCCTTTCCGGCTGCCTCTGGCGCCCAGATGACAGTGCAGCGCTTTGCAGCACTCGCATTCCGTACCGGTAATATGCTCCAGAATGCCGCAATCGCCACCGCGATCCCCGGAACAGGAACGCAGCAGCGTCTGCAGATGCTCCTTCAGATGGCTGAGCTCGACAATCTGGGCCTCGACACTGGCAATGTGCTTTTCCACCAGTTGGCTGACCCAGCGGCAGCTCCTTGTGGGGTGATCCCGGAACTGCAGGAGTTCGCGGATTTCCGAAAGTGTCATGCCGTGCAGACGGCAGTGGCGGATGAAGTGCAGGCGCTCCGCCGCCCCCTCATCGTAGAGCCGGTAATTGCCTTCCGTACGTGCCGGGGCTGACAGGAGCCCTGCCTTTTCGTAGTAGCGGATGGTCACCACCTGACAGCCGCTCAGTTTCGCCAGTTCACCGATTTTAAGCTGCATCCGCGCCTCCCCTTCGTCTTGCCATATCCGCGGCAAAGGCCGCCGCGCTCCCCCCATTTTTTCAAAAAGGGCTTGACCCTATAGCAGGTAGAGCCTGTACCGTACAGTCCCTGACAGGAAAAGGCACGACCTTTCCGCTCCAGTACAAGCATTGACACAGAGGGAGCACACATGAGTGAAGCCATGGTTTTATGTCCTTGCGGCGCTCGCCATCCCGAAGGCTTCGCCTGCGAGGCGGGTGAACGCATCCGGCGGCAGCGGGCGGCGGAGCACGCGCATCATCACAAGCACGAACACGAGACTGGGCACTGCCACGCGCCCGCAGACCCGCATCCCCATGAGCACAGCTGCTGTTGCGGGCACAGCGGGACGCTGCAAGCGGCCGGCTCCGGGACAGGGAGCGGCCAGACCGTGGTCTACCGCATCGATGCCATGGACTGCCCCACGGAGGAGGCGCTGATTCGCAAAAAACTGGAGCGCCTGCCGGGCGTCGTCAGCCTGGAATTCCGGCTTGTGCAGCGGCTGCTCAGCGTGCGTCACACCTTGGATTCCACGGCAGACATCGAGGCCGCGCTGCAGGCCATCGACATGCCGCCGGCCTTTGCGGGGGTGGAAGCGGTCTTTGTGATCAGCGGCATGGACTGCCCGGTTGAGGAAGGCCTGGTACGCAGCAGGCTGGCCGACATGGACGGCGTATACGGCCTGGACTTCAACCTGATGCAGCGCCGGCTCGTGGTGCGGCACGAGCCGGCCCAGTTGGCCAACATCGTGCGCGCACTGGAATCCCTGAACATGGGCGCCCTGCTGGTGGACCAGACCAAACCCGAAGCCCGGACCGCTCCCGAAAGTTCACGCACTCCCTGGAGGCGGCTGGCCGTGGCCGGCGTTTTTGCGGCTCTGGCCGAGGCTATCGAGTTCGTGTTGCAGTGGCAGGCCCCGGCCCTGGAGGCTGCGCTGGACCGGCTGCCCTCTCTTGGCGCTGCGCTGGACCGGGTAAGCGCGCTGTCCCTGGTCCACGCCCTGCCGCTTCTGGCCGCGCTCATCGCCATCGGCCTGAGCGGCCTCGGCACCTACCGCAAGGGCTGGATTGCGGTGACGAACGGCAATCTGAACATCAACGCCCTGATGTCGGTCGCGGTCACGGGCGCGCTGTGCATCGGCCAGTATCCGGAGGCCGCCATGGTCATGGTGCTCTTCAACCTCTCCGAGGCCATCGAGGCTCTGTCTTTGGCCAGGGCGCGCCAGGCCATCGGCAAGCTGCTGGCGCTGGCTCCGGAACGGGCGACAGTGCTGGATGCCTCGGGCAACTGGACCGAGGTCGATATCCAGCAGGTCGCGGTCGGCACGCGGGTGCGGGTGCGGCCCGGCGAAAAGGTGGGGCTGGACGGGGTGGTGGCCTCCGGGATGTCCACGGTCAATCAGGCGCCGATCACGGGCGAGAGCATGCCGGTCGAGAAGCGCTCAGGCGACCCGGTTTTTGCGGGCAGCATCAACGAGTCCGGCTCCTTCGAGTTCACGGTGAGCGCCCCGGCGACGGATTCCACCCTCGCCCGCATCATCCGCGCCGTGGAAGAGGCCCAGGCCTCCCGCGCACCCATGCAGCGTTTTGTGGACGTCTTTGCCCGCTACTACACCCCAGCCGTGTTCCTGCTGGCGATCTTCATTGCCACGGCAGGGCCGCTGGCCTTTGCCATGCCCTGGAAAAACGCGGTCTACACGGCTCTGGTGGTGCTGGTCATCGGCTGCCCCTGCGCGCTGGTCATCTCCATTCCGGTCAGCATTGTGAGTGGCCTGGCCGCGGCCACGCGCCACGGCATTCTCATCAAGGGCGGCATGTTTCTGGAAAGCGGTCGCAAGCTGGGCTGGCTCGCACTGGACAAAACCGGCACCATCACCCGGGGCCGGCCTGTGCAGACGGATTTTTTCTGCATGAGTGGCGATGCGGACAGGGCATGGCGTCTGGCAGCCAGCCTGGCCTCGCGCTCGGATCACCCGGTATCCAAAGCGCTGGTCGAAGCGGCCGGAGATGCGCCTTTGCTGCCGGTTGAGGATTTTGCCGCGCTGCCTGGCCAGGGCGTGGCGGGCCGCATGGATGGCCAGCTCTGGCATTTGGGCAATCACCGCATGGTGGAGGCCCTGGGCCGCTGTTCCGAAGCGCTCGAGGCCCGGATCTTCCCGCTGGAAGAGGCGGGCAAGACCGTGGTGGTGCTGGTGGGCGAACAGGGAGCGGTGGCCCTGTTCGCGGTGGCGGACACCGTCAGGGCAAGCAGCCGGGAGGCGATTGGCGAGCTGCGGCAACTGGGGATTAAAACGCTGATGCTGACCGGTGACAACGCGCACACCGCCGCGGCGATTGCCAAAGAGGTTGGCGTGGACGAGTTCAAAGCCGACATGCTGCCGGAGGACAAGCTCGAGGCCGTGGCCGGGCTGGCTCAGCAGGCCAAAGGCCGCGTGGGCATGGTGGGCGACGGCATCAACGACGCGCCCGCGCTCGCCAGGGCGGACATCGGCTTTGCCATGGCGGCCGGGGGCACGGATGTGGCCATCGAAACCGCGGACGTAGCCCTGATGGACGACGATCTGCGCAAGATTCCGCGCTTTATCAGGCTCTCGCGCGCCACCTGCGCCATTCTGATGCAGAACATCGTCCTGGCACTGGGCGTGAAGGCGCTCTTCTTCGCTCTTGCCTTTGCCGGCATGGCCACCATGTGGATGGCGGTCTTCGCCGACGTGGGCACCGCCCTCCTGGTCGTGGCCAACGGCCTGCGCGCCATGCGCCTGTAGCTCAGGGGAAAAGCCAGACAAAAAACGGCTCCAGGACCTCTCCTGGAGCCGTTGTTGCCGGGCTGGACAGCAAGAGCTATTTTACCGCCGCTGCTCCGGCCCTGGCCACGGCCGTATCCTCGGCCACGCTGCCGCCGCTGACCCCAACCGCGCCCACGATGACGCCGCCCCGGATCAGGAGCTCGCCGCCGCCAAAAATGGCCAGACCGCCGTTGGTCACCTCGATGCCGTACAGCTCCTGGCCTGGCTGGGCAGCCGCGCCCAACTGGGCGGAAGACATGTTGAAGGCGCGTGCTGTGCGGGCCTTCTTCTGCGAAATGTCGATACTGCCCAAAAACGCGCCGTCTTCCCGGACAAAGGCCTTGAGGTTGCCGCCCGCATCCACCACGGCTATGTTCATGGGCACGCCCTGGGCTGCCGACTTCTTCAGCGCCGCGTCCACCACGGCCCGGGCCTCGGACAGGGTCAGATCATCGGGCAACTGCTTGACCAGCTCTGCAGCCTGCCCGTTGACAACAAGCAGCAATCCGGCCAGAACACAAACAAGTCCGTAACGCATGACACACCTCCCTGGTGTTGGAAAATATTGGCGCCAAAACTGGCATAAATGTTCCACAGTATAGAGCATCCGCCCATCCCTCTCAACAGGAATGCCCGGCCCCTCGGCCGGGCGAGAGCAAAAAACGCCGTTTTTTCTGGCGGAAAATGCGGTACAATGCGGGGGCAGGCGGGCCGCGCTCCGCGCGCTGACCTGAAGCATACGGAATTTCACCTGAAAGAGGACTATGATTGCGGCACGCATCACGGAGCAGGACGCTCTCGCGCAGGCCCGGCTTCTCCTGGTGGACGACGAGAGCGCCTTTCGGCGGGCCCTGGGCCGGCAGTTGGAGCACCGGGGCATCGCGCTCACCGCGGTGGGCTGCTGCGCCGAAGCCCTGCGCCATCTGGAACTTGAGCCCGTGGATGTGGTCATCATGGACATGCAGATGCCCGGTCTGGACGGCGTGGAATGCCTGCGTCGGATCAAGCGGCGCTGGCCCCAGGCGGAGGTCATTTTTCTGACCGCCCACGCCTCGGTGCAAAGCGGCACTGCCGGCATGGCAGGCGGGGCCTTTGACTACTGCCTCAAACCCATCGACATATCGGAGCTGCTGGACAGGGTGGAGCTGGCCGCGCAAAAGGCGCTGATCAACCGGGAAAGCGGAGCGCTCTGAGCTCCCGCAATACGGTCTTGCAACCAGGTGCAGTGGATTTATAATGGAGAATCCCGACTGCATCAGGAATGTGCTGGATGGAAGAGAAGAAGAATATGGACGAGGGCAGCATGCCCATTGCACCAGCAGTCTTCCCTGGGAGGTTCAACAGATGACAACGCGACACATGATTTTCAAGCTGATGGCGGCTTTCGGTTTTGCCCTGCTGCTGGCGCAGCCCGGCCCGGCGCAGGCCAGGGGGCGCGTCATGACCGAAACTCATTTTTTCCCCGGCACGGGCCACTACACGGTGGAGGAACAGCACTACTCCTTTGGCGCGCCGATCTACAGCGAGACCTTTTACCCCTTCGTCGTCCAGGAGCGATTCTACTCCCCTGATGGCTCCGTGGTCGTGCATAACAAGTCCAGGCATTGGCTGCCAGGCCGCGCCTACCACAGGGGCAGACCCATGTACCGGGAATGTTTCTGCACCGCTGATCCGCTCTATTCGGACATGGAGCTGGACGACTGCTGTTACGGGCCGCATGCAGACCGCTGTTTCAGGCCGAATCCCCAGTATTACGGCCCGCGATGGCATCAGTTCCCCAGACTGCACAAGCACTATCCGGGCGAGTATCGCCCCTTGCGCTACCGGCAAATGCCCAGGGGCAGGTCATACCAGAAATTCCGCTCTGCCAGATAAGAGCTGAAGACCGTACCGGTACATGCAGGGCCCGTCAGATGGCGGGCCCTTTTTTATGATCGCCCTGGCCGCCCCGGGCCAGAGAACAGCACAGACCCAGGCTGCAGAACACGGCGGAACAGCAGAAGACCACGTGAATGGCCCCAAGAAAACGTGGATACAGGGCAGGCGTGATGGCCACATTGCCGAGCAGCAGGGACAGCACCACCGTGGCCATGGCCATGCTGGTCATCTGGCCCAGGAGCCGCATGATCGCCGCCACCCCCGAGGCGACACCGTACTGACTCCGGTCCACCGCACCCATGATCGCGCTGATGTTGGGCGAGGAAAAGAGGGCGAAGCCCGTGCCGATCAGCAGCAGATTGCAAAAAATCCATGACTTGGGCGTATGCAGGCCAAGCTGTGTATAGCAGGCAATGCCGATGGTGGTTAGCAGCATGCCGGCAGAGGACAGCAGACGCGCCGGCACTCGCTCGGAAAGCCGGCCCACCAGCGGCGAGCCCAGGGCCATCACCGCCGGCTGCGCCACCAGAAGCGCGCCCGCGGCCTGCGGCGTCATGGCCTGAATGTACTGCAGATACAGACTCATGGTAAAGGTGACCGCATAGGTGGCACTGTAGTTGAAGAGCGCCGCAAAGCTGGAAAAGGCAAAACTGCGGTTGGCTGTGAAAAGCCGCAGATCCAGAACCGGATGCCGGCTTTTGTACTGGTGCAGGACAAAGGCCACGCCGCAGAGCAGACCCGCGGCCAGAAGCACCTGCCCCGCTCTGGTGGCGCTGATGGAGGCGCCATAGACCAGGGCCGCGATGGCCAGCGCATAGAGCACGCAGCCAGCCAGATCAAAGGGACTGGAATCCGGGTTTTGCCATTCGCCTTTCAGGTAGCAGCGCATGAGCACAAGGCAAAACGCGCCCAACGGCAGCATGAGCCAGAACAGGCAGCGCCAGCCCCAGAAACCGGTCAGCAGACCGCCCACAAAGGGCCCGGCGGACAGCCCGATGTAGACCGCAGCCACATAGATGCCGATGACCCGGCCGCGTCGTTTTGGCGGAAACACCGAGGTGAGGATCGCCATGCCGGTGCTGATGAACATGCCGGCCCCCACGCCCTGCAGGCCTCTGCAAATGAGGAGGGGGGCGGCATGATGCGCCACCGCGCCGAGCAGGGAGGCCAGGGTATACAGCCAAAGCCCCATGCCGAAGATCTTCTTGCGGCCCAGACGGTCGGCCAGCGCGCCCAGGGGCACCAAAGCGATGGCCATGACCAGCATGTACATGGTGGGCACCCAGGTCAGAGTCACGGTTTTCAGGTGGAGTTCCGCCTGCATGGCAGGCAGGGCCACATTGATCGCCGAGACCCCGAAGGGGCCCAGAAAGGAAGTCAGGGCACAGACCAGAAGCGCGGAGCGTTCCTGGGCGGTGTCGGCTGTGACAGGCGGGGCGGGGTTGTGCATGGCGGCTCCGGAACGGCTGAGAATCTTCAGTGCAGCGCTTTACCTGCACGAGAGCACAAAAAAGCCTCCCGACAGGAGGGGAGGCTTCTCATCTGGATTGGCTCCTTTCGGGCGCTCCAGTGCGCGGGCTCAGCTCATTTACCCCGATGCTGCCGCTCCCGGCTGGCCTTGAGGCGCTGGATCCAGACATCGACCACGCCATCGTATTCGGCAAGCCCGTGCAGCACCGGTACGGCCTTGATACCGGCCTTTTTGAGTTGACTTTCCCATGAGTCCGGATCCTTGCCCGACATGTCGTTGATGCTGTGATCACCGGCCACGGTCATGAACGGAATCAGATAGGCCTTTTTCACGCCCCTGGCCTTGAGCTGATCGAGGATCTCCTCAAAGGTGGGGGAACCCTCGACCGTGCCAACAAAGCAGTTGGGATCCCTCTTCTGGGCCTTGTACATCATGGCCGAATAGATGGCATCGGCGGGATGGTGGCTCCCATGCCCCATGAAGACCACCGCATCTTCCGCCTTGCGCTCGTCAGGGATGATGCTCTTGAAGGCCACCTCCAGCACCTGATCCATGCTCTTGTTATCCATCAGCAGCGGATAGCCGATCCTGATCTTCCGGATTCCGCCACGCATCTCCTCGAATTTGCGGGCATTGCTGTTCAGGGCATGAAATTCCGCGCCCGGCAGGATGTGCAGAGATTGCAGGGTCACCTCGCGATAGCCCTCGTCCATCAGCCTGGCCAGGGCGATTTCCGGAGAGTCGATCATCTTGCCCTCTCCAGCCAGTTTCCTGCGGATGATCTGCGAGGTGTAGGCCCAGCGGATATCTGTATTGGGGAACGCGGCCTGCATCTTCTTTTCGATATGCTCAAAAGATTTCTGGGCCGATTGCACGCTGGTGCCAAAGGTGACAAGCAGCAGCGCGTCCTTTTTTGGGGGCGGGTTCTTGCTGTGACCGCCATAGGCAAAGGCCGGAGCGACGCTGACGACACAGAACAGTGCCATCAGAAAAACGGAGGACAACAGGACAGCCGACATTTTTCGCATCACACACCTCCATGGATGGGCTTCGGAAAACAGGCCAGCTTGGCCTGCATTGCCAAGGAAAAACGCGTGAATGTACTTGTTATGACGGTCCGCCGCTGAGCGAGCCTGCCATTTCATGCCGACAGGATACGGGGAGCTCCTGTCCTCACTGCAGGTTTTCCCGATGCTGGAGAGCATACAACTCAGCGGCTGCTGCGTTTTGTCCCGGTTCCAGCGGCGAGCCCTGTACCCAAAGGTCACATCAGGGGCTCCGTTTTCCTGAGAGGCATGCCAAAGGCGCTTACAGTAAAAAAATTTTCGCACCGCCTGTCAAGTCTTTCTCCGAAAGGCAAGCCGCCATGCAGACGCAACAGGCGGCGGCCCCCTCTGCGAGGCCGCCCCGGGCCTGTACAGTGCTGGTCTGCGGCTTCAGTATTTCGCGTCGGCATAGGCCAGCCAGCCGCCGGCCGCGACAAGCTGCCTGTCAAAGGGGTTGAGTGTAAAGGAACAGCTCAGACTTTCCCCTCTGTCGCTGCTGGCGCTCAGTTTTTCCGCCTCCACATCCACGGCAATCATCACCCTGCCCCCCAGGGCCCCCAGGGCGAAGAGTCTCTCCAGGTCGCCCCTGGCCAGTTCCACTGCCAGAATGCCGCAGTTGAACATGTTTTGCCGGAAGATGCGGGCAAAGCTCTCGGCCACCACCACCTTGATGTCGTTCACCTCCAAAGCCCACACCGCATGCTCCCGGGACGAGCCACAGCCGAAATTGGAGCGCGTGACCAATACCTTGACGCCGGCGAGATCTTTGGGATCAAAGTGCCGGCCTTCCAGATGCAGATCCTCCAGCAGGTGGGGGCCAAGCGCGGCCTTGCTGATTTCGGTGAGATAGCGGGCTGGGATGATCTCGTCGGTATTGATGTCGCTCCGGTCGATAAAGGCGGCCGGACCGCCGAATTTTTTGGCATTGTGCAGGTCTTGCATGGCAAAGTCCTCGTCAGGAAAGGAAAGGTCTGGGGTCGGCGATTGTGCCTGCCAGGGCCGTGGCCGCTGCGGTGGCCGGGCTCATCAGGTGCACCATGCCGCCCTTGCCCATGCGGCCGCTGAAGTTGCGGTTGGTGGAGGAGGCGCAGACCTCGCCTTCGGCCAGGATGCCATTGCTCATGCCCAGGCAGGCGCCGCAGGTCGGGTTGGTCACGCAGAAGCCGCTGTCCATGAAGATTTTGATGAGGCCCTCGTCCAGGGCCTGCGAATAGATCTGCGGTGTGGCGGGAGAGAGAATGGCCCGCACCGTCTCGGCAATCTTCCGCCCCCTGACGATGGCCGCGACCACCCGCAGGTCCTCGATGCGGCCGTTGGTGCAGGAGCCGATATAGACCTGATCGACGGGCGTGCCGGCCATGTCGGCCACATCCCTGACCTTGTCCGGCTTGTAGCCATAGCTCACCTGTGGCGCCAGCGTGCTGACGTCCATTTCCAGCACGCGTTCATAGGAGGCGTCCGGATCGGAATGCCAGCGTTTGAAATCCCTGGCCGCGTCCTCGGGAGAGGCATAATCCTGCTGGATGAAGGGCCAGAGATATCTGGCGGTCTCCAAATCCGGCAGGCACACGCCGGAAGTCGCGCCAGCCTCCACGGCCATATTGCAGAGCGTCATGCGGGAGGCCATGCTCAGGCTGTCAATGACCGGGCCGGTGAACTCGATCACCTGATCGGTCGCGCCGTTCACCGTCAACTGCCTGATGATGTTCAGGATCAGATCCTTGGCATACACGCCTCTGGGCAGGGCCCCCTCAACCACGATTTTCAGGGAGCGCGGCGTGCGGAAGGCGCACACGCCTTTCAGAATGCCCACGGCCAAATCTGTGGTGCCCACGCCTGCGGCAAAGGCGCCGAAGGCTCCGTGGGTACAGGTGTGGGAATCGCCCATGATGACCGTGTTGCCGGGGCGGATAAAGCCCTTTTCCGGAAAGAGCGCGTGGCAGACGCCGTTGCGGCCGATGTCGAAAAAGTCTTTAATCTGGTGCCGTCTGGCCCAGTCACGCATGATTTTGGACTGCATGGCCGTCTTGGCATCCTTGGGCGGGGTGACGTGATCGATGACGGCCTTGATGCGCCTGGCATCGCACACCCGGTCCTTGCCCCTGGCCACCAAATCCATGATGGCGATGGGCGTGGTGATTTCGTGGCACATGATGACGTCGATATCCAGCACCATATTGCCCGGAGCCGGGTTGTCGCGCAGATGGGCGGCGAAAATCTTCTCGGTAATGGTTTTGCCCATGACACACTCCTGGAAAAGAGGAAACAAACAGCAGGCCCGCCCCTGCGAAAGATGGCCGGAGGCCCACAGCGAAAGACTGTACAAGACCGGAGTGCCGGCGTATAGTGCAAGGCCGTTCGCCTACCAACAGCCAGCCCGGGAGGGCACTATGCGGTTTTTTCTGCGCCGGTTCATGCTGGCCGCCCTGTTTTTCATGCCCCTGCCGCTCCAGGCCGGCCATGGCCTCAGCATTGACGGCAGCCTCAAATACCCGAAGAACTTCGAGCGCTTCGCCTATACCTCGCCGAAGGCCCGGCCCGGCGGGCTGCTCAACCTACATGACCTGGGCGGCTTTGACAAGATGAATCCCTTCACCCTGAAGGGCGCGGCGCCTGCGGGACTTGCCGGCTATGTCTTTGAGACGCTGACCGTGCCCAGTCTGGACGAACCTTTTGCCCAATACGGCCTGATCGCAGAAGACATAGAGCTGGCAGCGGACAAAATGTCCGTGACCTTCACCATCGACCCCAGGGCCGCCTTCTCCGACGGCACGCCGGTGACCGTGGCGGATGTGCAGTTTTCTCTGGAAACGCTCAAGAGCGGGGCGGCCCATCCCTTTTACCAGATGTACTTTCAAGACATCGAAGGGGCCGAGATCCTGGACGCGCGCCGCATCCGTTTCCGCTTCGCGCGGCTGAACCGCGAATTGCCCATGATAGCCGGCCAGTTGCCGGTTCTGAGCAAGGCCTTCTACAGCGCCCACCCCTTTGCAGCCAGTGGCGCCGGACTCATGACCCCGCCCCTGGGCAGCGGCCCCTACCTGGTGGAGCGGGCTGTGGCGGGCAAGAGCATCAGCTACAAAAAAAATCCGAACTACTGGGCCAAAGACCACCCCGCCCGGCGCGGCATGTTCAACTTCGAGCGTATCGTGGTCAAGTGCTACAAAGACCCGATCGTGGCTCTGGAGGCGTTCAAGGCCGGCGAATTCGACGTCCTCTCCGTTCATATCGCCAAGCAGTGGCACCGGGACATGAAGGGCCGGCGCTTTGACAGCGGCCAACTGCTCAGGAAGAACTTTCCGCACCGTAACGATGCCGGATTGCAGGGTTTTATACTGAACACCAGAAGGCCCCTGTTCAAAGATGTGCGGGTGCGTCAGGCCTTGGGGCTGGCGCTGGACTTCGAGTGGACCAACGAGAGTCTCTTTTACGGCGGCTATGTCCGCAGCAATTCGTATTTTTCCAATTCCATCTATGCGGCGCCCGGCCTGCCCGACGAAGCCGAGCTGGCCCTGCTGAATCCCTGGCGCTCCCACTTGCCGGAGGCGGTCTTCACCACGCCGCTCACCCCGCCCAGCACCAGGCCGCCCCACAGTCTGCGCGGCAATCTCCTGCAGGCCAGGAGTCTCCTGGAACAGGCGGGCTGGCAGATGCAAAACGGCGTTTTGCGAAACGCGGCCGGCCAGCCCTTCCACTTTGACATTCTGCTGGCTGACAACGCCTTTGAGCGGGTCATGGCCGCCTATGCCCACAATCTGAAAAAACTGGGCATTCGGGCGGATTACCGCCATATTGACCTCAGCCTCTACGCGGACCGGGTCAGGAACTTCGATTTCGACATGATAGTCAACGGCTTTGGCCAGTCGCAGTCGCCGGGCAACGAGCAGCGCGACTACTGGACCAGTGCGGCTGCGGATCAGAAAGGCTCGCGCAATCTGGCCGGCATCAAAAGCCCGGTGGTGGACGCGCTCGTGAATGCGGTCATCTACGCCGAGACCCAGGAGGCGCTGATCACGGCCTGCCGCGCCCTCGACCGGGTGCTGTGGTATGGTTACTACGTGGTGCCGAACTGGTATCTGGCCAGCCATCGTTTGGCCTATGCCTCGTGGCTGCGGCAACCGGAAATCCTGCCCTTATACTACAGTGCCGACCAGTGGCTGAATACATGGTGGCGCGAATGAAGGCCGGCAACGGAGGCAAGAACGGCATGGGTTCAGCCCCGGAAAAAAAGGGCCCGCAGCCTGCGGGGCAGGTGCCTGCGCCCGCTCCAGAGGCCCGGGTCAAGGCAGGCCCCGCGAAGGCGGCAAAAAGCGGCGGCAAAACGGGCAAGGAACAGCAGTGGATCTATCAGACCGGCAAGGAAGTCTACCAGTTTTTCAGCCGGGTGAAGGGCCGGCTGCAGGGCATTCAGGTTTTTGCCCTGGTGGGCAAAAGCGGTACCGGCAAGAGCTTTCGGGCAAAACTGCTGGCCGAAAAGCTGGGCGTGCCCTACATCATCGACGACGGCCTGCTCATCCACGACACGACCATCCTGGCCGGCAAGTCGGCCAAGCAGAGCAAGAACTATATCAGCGCCATCCGCACCGCCCTCTTCGCTGAACCCACACACCGGGACGAGGTGGTCAAGGTTATCCAGGAACACAAAATCAAGAAAATCCTGCTCCTGGGCACCTCGGAAAAAATGGTGACCCGGGTGGCCGAGGCGCTGGAACTGCCGCCCATCAGCCAGGTCATTCATATCGAGGAAATTGCCAGCCAAAAGGATATCGAAAACGCCATCAGGTCGCGCTTCGAGGAGGGCAAACACGTGATTCCCGTGCCAGCCATCGAGATCAAGCGCGCCTTTATCCAGAATCTGACCGACACCATCCGCATATTTTTCAAGGGCACCCGTGGCAGCGACGGGGCCCAGCGCTCCCGCTTCTTTGAAAAATCCGTGGTACAGCCCAGGTTTCAGGAAAAGGCCGGCACCGGCACCGTTACCATCTCGGAGGCTGCACTCAGCCAGATGATCATCCACTGTGTGGACGAGTATGACGACGAAATTCTGGTGCGCAAGATCCGGGTGCATGTGGGCCGCCACGGTTACGGCATCGATCTGGGCATCGATGTGCCCTACGGCAAAACCCTGGCCGGGGGCCTGCACGAGCTGAACGGCTATATCCTCAATCACATCCAGAAGTATACCGGCATTGCCATCAAGCACCTGGAAATCGAGGTGGAAAAAATCACCCAGCGCCAGCCGAAGCTGCCGCGGAAGCGTCAGGCTTAGAGCGCCTGACTTATGGGCCAAGCGGAGTCGGTTGACAGGATGAGCAGGAATGAGGCCGCAGGCTTTGCAGGTCTTCGGGTTTGGGCCCAGGCTCCGGCATCCTGCCTTTTCCGGGCTGCACCACGGCAGCTATTCCCCTGGGCGTGGCCATGAGTCTTCTCATCACCGCACCGCCCGTCAAGGAACGAGCGGCGCTGCCGCTTTTGTGCGCCCTGGCGGGCGTTCAACCCGCTGCGGGCTGTGCCTTGGCAAGGGCCGAAGCGGCACTTACGGGCAGAGTTCCAGCAGAAACACGTTCAGCGTGTCCACATCCGGGCAGGCGAATCGGGCCGTGCCCGGCGGCTGCCCCGGAATGGCGCCGCCGTAGCGGAGAATGTCGGCATAGACAAAGGCCACATGAAAGGCCATGGGGCAGAGGCTGCCCCGCTCGGTATCAAAGTCCCAGCTATCGCCCACCCTGTGGCCGTGATGGCAGGGCAGAGCACCCTTTCGCTCGATGAGCGTGATTCTGATCTTGGGCCTCCTGCTCACAGTTCCTCCTGCAGATAGGTTGCGCAAAAACCGCAGAGCTGCCGCTCCTTTTTCAGGACCTTGTCCCAAAGGGGCGGATGCCGGCTGCAGCCTGCCCCGTCCGTATGCAGGGCACATCGGCATCCAGCCGGCACGCGCGGCCGGCGGCTCCGGGCACTCCGGTTCTCCCGGAAAGTCAGGGCGCCATGTTGTTCGCCGGCCGCCGTGCTCTTAGGCCAGCCCCTTTGCTTCGCCCGCCGCGCAGAACGCGGCCGAGCTCATGATCGCAGCGCCGATGTTACGCATATCCGCAAGGTTTGCGGCCTGAATCTCGGGCGTGCTGGCCGAGCAGCAATCCTCTATGAGCGTCACCTGATAGTCCAGCGAAATGGCGTCGTAGCAGGTGGTCCGGATGCAGTTTGGCGTGGTGGTGCCGATGAGATACAGCCGGGCAATGCCGTTTCGCCGCAAAATCAGATCCAGGCTGGTCTGGAAAAAGGCGGAGAAGCGCGGCTTCACGATATGATAATCGAGGGGCAGGCATTCAAATTCGGCTGGATACGCGGCAGAGAGCTCGCCCCTGGCCGAGCGGGTAATGGGTCGGCCCTGCTCCCACAGGGCCTTGCGCGGCAGTTCCACATCCGTGCCGTCCTCGCGGTACAGGCGGGTGACATAGGCCACCAAAAGCCCCTGCCGGTGCGCCTCCCGAATCACCCGGCTGCACGCCGGAACCGTGGCTTCTGCCATGCGGATGCACAGGGGCGATGCGGCCTTGATAAAGCCGTTTTGCATGTCAATGACAATGAGGGCTTTTTTGCTGTCTGCGGTCATGTCCTGCTCCTGTTCGAGCCTGGCGGTGCTGGCCTATACCCATAGATACCTTCTCAACAGCGACCAGAGGCCCCTGAACCTTTTGACCACGCCCTCACCGCTGTCCCGGAACAAAAAGGGCTGTGGCAGGCGGGGCATCAGCCACGGCAGACCTGATTGCGGCCCGCTGCCTTGGCCCGGTACATGGCCGCATCCACGCGTTTGATGAAATCCTTGGCCGTCTCGTTGGCCCGGTATTGGGCCACACCGATGCTGATCGTGGCATGGCCGCCGTCCGGCAAGAGCGGCGTGTCGCCGATATTGGCACGGATGCGCCTGGCGACCAGAAAGGCGTCTTCCAGCCTGGTCGCTGCGAGCAGAATGACAAATTCCTCGCCGCCAATCCGGGCGGCCAGATCCTTGGAGCGGCAGGAGCTGCGCAGCATGCCGGCAATGGCGCGTAAAATCATGTCGCCCGTGTCGTGGCCGTAGGTATCGTTGATGTTTTTGAAGTGGTCGATGTCGGCCATGAGCATGCACATGGGAATCTGCTTGCGCCGCGCCAGATCCATGCCCAGGGTCAGATATTCCGCAAAGGGGCGCCGGTTGGCCAGGCCGGTCAGCGCGTCCGAGCGACTCAGGTAGCGCAGTTTCTGCTGCACGCGCCACAGTTCTTCCACCTTGGCCGCGAGATTCCGCTTCAGGGCCACCTGCTCGGAAATGTCCACAATCATGCCCACCTGGGCCCAGGTGCCCAGCGCCCGGTCGCCGAAGCCCTTGCTCCAGTACATGGCCTGCCGCTTGCCCCGGGGGGTGTCGTATTCGGTCTCGTAATGCCGGGTGTGGCCCTCGCGGATGATGACGACGTCTTCCTCCTGATAGCGCTCCCGTTCCTCGGCGTTCATGTGCTTGGTGTCCTTGAGCGTCCGGCCCAGCAGGTTTTCCCGCTGGACGCCAAAAAACTGCTCATAGGACTTGTTGCACAGGCAAAAACGCGACTTGATCGTTTTGGCAAAAATGGGTGTGGGCAGTTCGTCCACCAGCGATTCGTAAAAGGACAGCAGTTTGCGCAGGCGCCTGATTTCGGCCTCCATGTTGCCTGCCTGGTCTGTCGCATCGATGGCGGCAACTATTCTGGCCCGATTGACGAGCGCCTGATCGCTGTCGGCCATGTCCGCTGCAGCCCTGGAAACGGCAGCTTCCGGAACCTCGGGCACGGGATGCTCCGGCCCGGGCAATCGGGCCGGCGGCCTAGGCCCGCCGTGGTCGGCATTTTCCGCTCTGCCGCATATCCGGCGCCACAGTTGGGTCAGACGCCCGAGGAAGCAGCCCAGCGGGGGCTCCCCGTGGCCAGATCTCATGATTTTTTTCCCCTGCATGGAAGCCAGTTGTGCAGCCATTTGTCCCGATGTTCACGTTGCTCTGCCGCATCGCGCTGCGGAGGAATCGGTGGAAAAGTGCTGGATATTGCCAGCACCACCAATTTACGCTATAGAAAGCCCCATTTCAAGGCAGGCTCCAAGGAATCCGGTTTTTCCCGGGAACCTCGCGATACCTTTGGCGGGTTTTTCTGTTCAGGGCTGGAAGGCGCTGAAAAGCTGCCGGGCCAGGTCCACCATGCCGCGTGCCGCCTCGGTGCGCAGCATGCGCACGTTCAGGCCTGCCTCGCCCAGTCGCACCCGGTCCAGCGCGTCCGCGTCCTTGAAGATGCGATAGGCCTCCAGCCACCCTTTGGCTGCCCGGTGACCGCCCGCCTGCCGGACAATGGCGTCAAGGCCTTCAGCGTCGCTCTGGTCGTGCCAGGTCATGATGCTGGCCGCCCGCTGGGAGTAGGGCAGGCCACGCTCCCTGCAGAAGGAGATATAGTAGTAGGCCGCACGGGCGCCATGGCCCTGGTCGCGGCCTTCGTCGCGGCGGCGGGTGTCGTGGAAAATGGCGGCATGGGCCAGGGCATCCTCCACGTCTTCGTAGCCTGTCCGGTGCGCGATGCCGAGCGCCAAGAGCAGCACCCGGGCGCAGTGGGGCCGGCCGTGAATCCGGCTGTGCCTCAGACTGAAGTCCAGATTTTCTTCCATGTAGGCGCACCAGAGGGCGGCCTTTTCGGCAATGGCCGCATGCTCCGGTCTGTGCAGAATGTGTTCAGGCAGCATGTTTTCCCCGGAAAAATGTTTGTGATGGTTTGACGATGACCAGCGAGACGACAGTGCCCGAATATATCATCAGGGCCATGCAGGCGAAAGACGAAGGCGAGGTGCTCGCCATGATGCGGGTCTTTTATGCCTCCCCGGCCGTGCTGAGCAACGGCACGGAAGACATTTTCCGGCGCGATCTGGCCTTTTGTCTCAGCGATTCGCCGCTCCTGTCCGGCTATGTCTTTGCCGCGGCGAACCGGCTGCTGGGCTATGGCATGGTGGCGCCCGCCTTTTCGACCGAATACGGCGGCCCCTGCCTGTGGATTGAAGACCTGTACGTGCAGCCGGAGTTTCGCGGCCATGGCCTGGGCCGGGCCTTTTTCCGCTTCATCGAGGAGCGGTATCCCGAGATCCGTATCTTCAGGCTGGAGCTCGAAGCTGAAAATGCCGGCGCCGCCCGGCTCTACCGCCGCTGCGGCTACGATCCGCTGCCCTACCGGGAGATGAAGAAAGTCAGGAAATAATCACCGGCAAAAGGCCTTTGGCAGTTCATCCCATTCCGTGGTGGCCCGGGGCGAGACCCGATCCTGCCGTACATGCCAGCCCGCATCTTTAGGCCCGGCAGCGCCAAGGCGCAGCGTCTCCCGGCCCATTTTCCGGTTGATCGCGTCCATGGCCTGCATGAGCGCCGCCCGCTGGGCTGTGCTCGCTTCGCTCTGCTCGGGAAAAAGTGCGTACTGGCCCCGGGCGGCATCGGTCAGTTCAAAGAGCAGGACCCCGGCCTTGGCGTAGGCCGGACCCCGCCGATACAGGGTCCGCAGAACCGAAAGCGCCGCCTCTTGCAACCGGCCGGTATCGTTCGTGGCCTCGGACAGGCGCTTCTGGCCCGAGGCATTGTAGGCCGCGCCTGTATACAGGGAGCTGCGGATATGCACACCAACGCCGCCGGCCGCCAGGCCCGCCTTTCTGAGCCGTTCCGCCGCCCTGGCGGTGAAGGTGGCCACAGCCTGGGCAAGCGGGGGCAGATCCCGCACCTGCTCGCCAAAGGATCGCGAAACCACCAGCGTATGCCGGGGCGTGGGCGCGTGCTCCCCGGCAAGCGCCGGCATGCCGCGCAGCTCCCGGGCCGTGCGCAGGCCGCCTATGGTGCAGTGCCGCTGGATCCACTCGTCGCTTTGGCTGGCAAAGACCCGTGCATTGCTTACGCCCAGAAAGGCCAGTTTCGCGGCCAGCCTGCGGCCGATGCCCCAGACCTCGCCCACCGGCAGGCGCTCCAGCAGGGCAGACAGATCGGCCGCCCTGTCCAGCACCACCACGCCCAGCCCTTGCTTGGCCATGTGATTGGCAGCCTTGGCCAGCGTTCTGGTCGGGGCCACGCCGACCGACACCGTGATGCCGGTCCACTTCAGCACCGTGCGGCGCAGGGTCTGGGCCACGGCAAAGGCGTCTTTGGCCAGAGCGCCACTGAGCGGAATAAAGGCCTCGTCAATCGAATACTGGCAGATCTCCGGGCACAGGCCGGCCAGCGTGGCCATGACCCGTGCCGACATATCGGCGTAAAGGGCATAGTTGGAGGAAAAGACCTGCACCCGGTTGGCCCGCAGGATGGGCCGCACCCGAAATTCCGGAACGCCCATCCCGATGCCCAGGGCCTTGGCCTCGGGTGAACGGGCCACGATGCAACCGTCGTTGCTGGACAGCACCACCACCGGCCGGCCCTTCAGGTCGGGCCGGAAAACCAGCTCGCAGGACACGAAGAAGTTGTTGCAGTCCACCAGAGCCCACAGCATTGGCTCTGGTCTGGCGCCCTTCAGGCGGGGGCTGTCAGAGCTGATGGATGACATGGGTGACCACGCCCCAGATCTGTACCGTGTCCTGCCCGGTGATGTCCAGGGCCGGATAGTCCGGATTGGCGGGCACGAGCCAGACCCGGCCCTGCCGCAGCTCCAGCCGCTTCACGGTCAGTTCGCCGTCAAGGGAGGCGATGACGATGCGTCTGTTGCCCGCTTCGAGCGAACGGTCCACCACCAGCAGGTCGCCGTCGTGGATGCCGGCCTCCACCATGGAATGGCCGCTCGCCTTCAGAAAAAAGGTGGCGGCCGGGTTGCGCACCAGATGTTCGTGCAGATTCAGGCTTCGTTCCACATCATCCGCTGCGGGCGTGGGAAAACCGGCCTGTACCGGAGAGAGAAAAAGCGGCTGGCCGGACGGATTTTCCGGCTCCGCGGCGGATGGGATGGCATTCGTTTTCATGGTCTGAGTGCCCGGCAGCGGCGGTGCAGGCAATCAGCCTGCCAGCGACCGCGCTGGCAGTGCACAGGCGCAAGCCGCCTCCCCGCGCCCCGGATACGGCACAGGGAGAAGTGATCGGGCACGGTTTCACCGGGGGCAAGGCCCAAGAATTCCAGCAGGGACAGGACACCGCGAGCTGTGGCGGCGGATGCCGCACTCAAAGTCGATGCCCCAAAACAGCCGATCAAGAGCATGCGGAAAGAGCGGCCCGGCGGGATGGACCTGCGGCCGGATTTTTCGGCGGAGCATGGAGCGCACAGCTTTTCGGGGAAGCTGTCAAATTCTTCCTCATGCAGGAGCTCTTGCAGCCGCTGGTACAAGACCTGCCCCCGACTCTGGGGCAGTTGATCGTACGAAAGCCACATGCTCTTCTGCTGTTCCTGCCTCCGGCCAGGACTCATGGACGCCTCCCCTCCTCGACACAGTTTGATCGCCTGGGTTCCATTATGCCTTGTCTGGAGACTTTTTCAACGGGCTGATAAGCAGGACAGCTCCTCGGTAGTCGCTCATCCGGCCTGCCGTGCGCCTCATGGCCAGGGCCTGCCGTGAGCGTCGCAAGGCGCATGGTTTTGGAGTTCAGCCCGCCCGTTGTGCGTCCGATGCAGCGGGAAAGAGCCCTTTTTCAAGCAAACTGGCGGCGGTACGATGCGCCTTGAGGTAGGTCGCATCGATCATCACCTGGCCACCTTGGCCCGCTGTTTCTTCGCATGGTCTCCAGGAATATCCCCGGATATCCCAATGGGTTTTGCTGCCGCCTTGGCGGCGGCTTTTGGGAACCAGAGCCGCCCCTGTGCCTGCTCGATGCCTGCCCGGCTCATGGGCCCGTGAAAATTGCCCAGTTTCTTTGCATGCCATTTAATTTTTTATTCGTTTGACAGGGATATTTTTTTCCATTAGTTATCCCTTTGGTATTTTTCCCTGCCCTGCGTTTGCGCAGCGGCCGGCGGCGTATAACTCGTACCAAGACGGAGTGAGCATGATCACGATCGACATTACCCTCCTGATTCACATCATCAACATCATCGTGCTGATGGTGGTACTCAACGCGGTACTCTACAAGCCTGTCCTTGGCATCATGGCGAAACGGACCCAACGGCTGGGCGCCCTGGAAGAAGAGGTGGCCAGGTTTGAAAGCGATGCCGCAGCCCAGCAAAACGCCCTGGACAGCAAGATTCGCGAGGCCAGCGCCAGGGCCAAAAAGGCTTTGGATGAGGCCAAGGCCCAGGCCCAGGCCATGACTGCCAAAACCCTGGCCGAAAAACGCGCCGCCGCGGACGAAGACAAGAAGAAAGCTCTGGAAATTGCTCATCAGGAAGCCGAAAACGCCCGCAAGGCACTGCAAGACAAGACCGCCGATTTCGCACGGGCTATGACCGAAAAGATACTGGGAAGGAGTCTGAACGCATGAATGCCTCGCTGACAAGCATGCTGCGGCAGCTAACGCTGGTTTTGCTGCTGGCAGCCATTCCGCCGTTTTTTGCAATGCCCTGCACTGCCCTGGCAGCCGGCGGGCAGCGGGTCACGGCCGCAGAAACCGCGGCCCCTGCCGCGGCGCCCGCGAAAGCCGCAACCGTGAAGCACGCCAAGGCCCACAGCAATCCCCTGAGCTGGGCCAAGCTGAAGGATTTCTTCTGGCGGACGGTCAACTTCATCGCCCTGCTCATCATTTTGGTCAAATTTCTGGGCGGGCCCACGGTCAAATATATGAACGAGCGCCGGGAGCGCATCGCCCACGAACTCGACGATCTCACCACCAAGAGGGATGAGGCGGAAAAGGCCTACAGGGAATTCTCCACCAAACTCGCTGGCATGGAAAAAGACATGGAGCGGGTGATCGAGCAGGCCATGGCGCAGGCTCAGACCGAAAAGGCCCGCATTCTGGCCGAAGCCGAACAGATGGCGGAGGACATCAGGCATCAGGCCCAGGCAGCGGTACAGGGCGAAATCGAGAGCGCCAAGCGCAGCCTGCGTGAAGACGTCGCCGAAGCGGCAGCCAAAATGGCTGAAGAGCTGCTCAGAAACAATCTGAGCGAGGCCGATCAGAATACCATTGCCGAACAGTATCTCGAACGAGTGGGGGCAGCACTGTGAAAAGCACGATATTGGCTCGCCGCTATGCCAAGGCGCTGTTTTCCCTGGGCAAGCAGGAGGAGAAGGTCGAGGAGTACAGTGAAAAACTGAGCGCCATTGCGGCCCTGTACCATGACGAAAGCGCCGGAATCCGGGACGCGCTGGTCAATCCGCTGTATCCGCTGGATGCAAGGCGTCAGGTTATGGGCAGGATTGCCGAAACGGTGCAGGCCGATCAGATGCTGGGCGGCTTTCTGAAGCTTCTGCTGGAGAAGAACCGGGCGGCCATCCTGCCGGACATTGCCGACGAAATGCGCATCCTGGCGGATCGGGCCCAGAATATCAGCCACGGTCTGGTCATCTCCGCCGTCCCTCTGGGCGACGAGCTGCTCGCCAAAACCCAGGCGACCCTGGAAAAACTCACAGGCACCAGAGTCCTTTTGGAAACCGAGGTCGATCCTGCCCTGATCGGCGGGATTGTGGCCAAGGTCGGGGACTTGGTGCTGGATGGCAGTATTAAGACTCAACTCAACGGACTCAAGGAATCTATCAAGGGGAGAGAATAACCAATGCAGATCAAAGCCGAAGAGATCAGCCAGATCATCAAGGATCAGATAGCTGGCTATACCAAGGATGTCGACCTGAAGGAAACTGGCACCGTTCTGTCTGTTGGTGATGGCATTGCACGCGTGTACGGCGTCGAGAACTGCCAGGCCATGGAATTGCTCGAATTTCCGGGCAACATCTACGGTCTTGCTCTGAACCTGGAAGAGGACAACGTCGGTTGCGCCATTCTGGGCAGCGTACGCGACATCAAGGAAGGCGATGTCGTCAAGCGCACCGGGCGCATTGCCGAGGTTCCTGTTGGTCCTGAAATGGAAGGGCGCGTTGTTGACGGCATTGGCCAGCCCATTGACGGCAAGGGGCCGATCAAGGCTGCGCAAACCCGTAAAATCGAGGTGTTGGCCCCCGGCGTTATTGCCAGGAAGAGCGTACACGAGCCCTGCTATACCGGGGCCAAGGCGGTCGACGCCATGACCCCGGTCGGCCGCGGCCAGCGCGAGCTGGTCATCGGTGACCGCCAGATCGGCAAGACGGCGCTCTGTGTCGATGCCATTATCGCGCAGAAGAACACGGACGTGCACTGCATCTACGTCGCTATCGGCCAGAAGCAGAGCACCGTTGCCCTGGTGGTCGAGGCCCTGCGCAAGCACGGGGCCATGGACTACACCACGGTGGTTGCGGCCTGCGCCTCCGACCCCGCGCCCATGCAGTACGTTTCCGCCTTTGCCGGCTGCGCCATGGGCGAGTACTTCCGCGACAACGGCCAGCACGCGCTGATCATCTACGATGACCTCTCCAAGCAGGCCGTTTCCTACCGTGAGGTTTCCCTGCTGCTCCGCCGTCCGCCGGGACGCGAGGCCTACCCGGGCGATATTTTCTTCAACCACTCCCGCCTGCTGGAACGCGCGGCCAAACTGAACGACGAGCTGGGCGCCGGCTCCCTGACCGCCCTGCCCATCATTGAAACCCAGGCCGGCGACGTCTCGGCCTTCATCCCGACCAACGTCATTTCCATTACCGATGGTCAGGTGTATCTGGAGCCGGGCCTGTTCTTCGCCGGCGTCCGCCCGGCCATCAATGTCGGTCTGTCCGTCTCCCGCGTTGGCGGCGCGGCCCAGGTCAAGGCCATGAAACAGGTGGCCGGCACGCTCCGCCTCGATCTGGCGCAGTATCGCGAGCTGGCGGCCTTTGCCAGCTTCGGTTCCGACCTGGATGCCGCGACCCAGGCCCAGTTGACCCGGGGCGAGCGGCTGGTTGAAATTCTGAAGCAGCCGCAGTATCAGCCGCTGCCCATGGAAAAGCAGGTCACCATCATCTTTGCCGGCACCAAGGGCTTCCTCGACAAACTGCCGATCAACACCCTGCGCGATTACGAGCAGGACCTGTACAACTACATCGAGTCCAACGCGCCCTTCATTTTCGAGGAGCTGCGTGAGCAGCAGAAGATTTCGCCCGAACTGGAAGAGAAGATGAAGCAGGTGCTCGCCACCTTTGGCGAGACCTTCAAGGCGACCAAAGGGCTGAACTGAGCCTGAACCTGAACTGAGGATACAGCTCATGCCTGGACTCAAGGATGTCAAAAACAAAATAAAAGGCATCGGCAAAACCGCCCAGATAACCAAAACCATGTACATGGTGGCCTCGGCGAAGCTTCGCAGCGCCCAGAAGCGGATGGAAGACTTTCGCCCCTACACGGCGAAATTCACCGACGTCATGCAGGAGTTGTCCGGGGGCGGCGAGAGCGAAACGGGGGTTCTGCCCCTGATGGAACAGCGCGAGGTCAAGACCGTGGCACTGGTCGTCATCACCTCGGACCGCGGTCTTGCCGGCAGCTTCAACTCGAATATCCTCCGCGCGGCCGACCGGCTGCGCAGGCAGTACGAAGGCGAGGGGAAAAAGGTCAGCGTGGTGGCGGTCGGCAAAAAGGCGAGCCGCTACTTCCGCAAGACCGGTTTGTTGCGGGAAGAATTCAACGACATCATGGGCTCTTTCCTGATGTTCAACGCCCGCGATATTGCCCAGGTGCTCACCAGGGCTTTTTTGGCCGGCGAATGCGACCGGGTGGATCTCATCTATGGCAAGTATTTCTCCATGGCTGTCCAGAAACCGGAAATCGAGCAGATGCTGCCGATCGAGCCGGTCCAGGGCAGGCAGGCCGGAGACGACAGGGTCCAGCCCCCTGCTGCGGGGCCAAACGGTGTCTACACCTTCGAGCCCGATGCCGGCGCCATCATGAACGATCTCCTGCCCCTCTTTCTGAATGTGCAGGTGTATCACGCCATGCTCGAGGTCGGCGCCAGCGAGCAGGCCGCGCGCATGACCGCCATGGACAACGCCACCAAGGCCTGCAAGGATATGATCAAGGATCTGACCCGGCTCTACAACAAGGCCCGCCAGGCGGCAGTCACCAACGAACTGATCGATATCGTCGGCGGCGCCGAGGCGCTGAAAGGGTAATTAAAGGGAACAACCTTTTTTTGGAAGAACAGAGGAGACCATCCAGATGGACGAGGCAAGAACAGGCAAGGTTATACAGGTCATTGGCCCGGTTGTGGATGTGGAATTCGAGCCGGGCGATCTGCCTGAAATCATGAACGCGCTTTTCATCACGAACCCGGCCATCAACGATCAGCCGGACAATCTGGTGTGCGAAGTCGCCCAGCATCTGGGGGACAACGTCGTGCGCACCATTGCCATGGATCAGACCGACGGTCTGGTTCGCGGCATGCAGGCCAGGGATTCGGGCGCGCCCATTTCCGTTCCGGTGGGCAAGGATGCCCTGGGCCGCATCCTCAACGTGGTCGGCCGCCCGGTGGACGGCCTGGGCCCGGTCAATGCAAAGGACAAAATGCCGATCCACCGGCCAGCCCCGGAATTCACCGACCAGAACACCGAGGTCAACGTGCTGGAAACCGGCATCAAGGTCATTGACCTGCTGATCCCCTTCCCGCGCGGCGGCAAGATGGGCCTCTTCGGCGGCGCCGGCGTCGGCAAGACCGTTATCATGATGGAGATGGTCAACAACATCGCCATGCATCACGGCGGTATTTCCGTTTTCTGCGGCGTGGGCGAGCGGACCCGTGAGGGCAACGACCTGTACCACGAAATGAAGGAGTCGGGCGTTCTGCCCAAGGCCGCCCTGGTGTACGGCCAGATGACCGAACCGCCGGGAGCCCGTTCCCGCGTGGCCCTGACCGGTCTGACCGAAGCGGAATACTTCCGCGATGTGGAGGGCCAGGACGTACTGCTCTTCATCGACAACATCTTCCGCTTCACCCAGGCGGGCTCCGAGGTCTCCGCCCTGCTGGGCCGCATGCCGTCCGCCGTTGGCTATCAACCGACCCTGGCCACGGACATGGGCGCCCTGCAGGAGCGCATCACCTCCACCAGCAAGGGCTCCATCACCGCCGTGCAGTGCGTTTACGTCCCTGCCGACGACCTGACCGACCCGGCCCCGGCCACCACCTTCGCCCACCTGGACGGCACCGTGGTGCTCTCCCGTCAGATCGCCGAGCTGGGCATCTATCCGGCCGTGGATCCCCTGGACTCCACCTCCCGCATTCTTGATCCGAATGTGGTCGGCGCCGAACACTACAACACGGCCCGCGGCGTGCAGGTCACCCTGCAGAAGTACAAGGAACTGCAGGACATCATCGCCATCCTCGGTCTGGACGAGCTTTCCGAGGAGGACCAGATCACGGTGGCCAGGGCCCGCAAGATCCAGCGCTTCCTGTCCCAGCCCTTCCATGTGGCCGAGGTCTTTACCGGCTTCCCCGGCAAGTTCTGCACAATTGCCGAGACCGTGCGCGGCTTCAAGGAAATCCTGGAAGGCAAGCACGACGATCTGCCGGAATCCGCATTCTATATGGTCGGCTCCATTGACGAGGCGGTGGAAAAGGCGGCAAAGCGGGCGGCTGCCTGATCGGCTCCCCTGAACAACGAGGATGACATGGCGCAAATTCATCTTGAAATAGTAACGCCCACGGGCCCGGTCGTCAGTGAAGACGTGGATGTGGTGACTGCGCCAGGCTCCGGTGGTGAGTTCGGTGTTCTGGCCAATCACGCCCCCTATCTGACGACCATCAAACCGGGCACGCTGTCGTACCGCAAGGATCGGGATACCAAATATCTCATGGTCAGCGGCGGCTTTGTGGAAGTGTCCTGCAACCGGGCCACCTTCCTGGTGGAAAGCGCGGAGTTCGGCACAGCCATCGATGTGGAGCGCGCGCTCAAGGCCAAGGAACGGGCCGAGCGTCGCATTGCCCAGGCAGTGCAGGGCGATGCGGAGGTCAACCGTATCCGCGCCGAAGCCGCCCTGCACCGGGCCCTGGCTCGCCTCCAGACCGCCCAGCGCGCGAAGCTGTAAGCAGCGGGCCTGGCGTTTCGGGTTCGGCTTTGCTGATTTCCACACAGGGAAGCGTCCTGCCCCGGGGCAGCGCTTCCCTGCCCCTTGAACCCTTTTGCTCGCTGAGACAGACCATTCAACTCTAGGTAAGCGACATGGACGAACACGAGGGCGCCACCCGGGTGCAGGAGGCGGCCCGCCATTCTCTGGATGAAAGCGCCAGGCGCCGCCAGGCTCTGACCGTTGTCGCATGGTTTGGCGCCATGGTCATCGGCGCTGTGCTGGGCAATCTGCACATTGCCCAACTGGACGAGCTGTTCACATTCATCGCCACGGTTTTCACCCGGCTGTTTCAGTTTGTGGCGGTGCCGGTCATCGCCCTGGCCGTGATAACCACACTGGCCACCCTCGGTGCACGCAGGGAGACCGGCCGCATCTTCGGCCACGCGATACTGTACACCCTGAGCACCACCTTTGCCGCCGCCCTGGTCGCGCTGAGCCTCTTCATCCTGATCGCGCCGGAAAATGTGCCGGCCACAGGCGGCTCGACCATCCCGGAAAAGCTGGGCCGGCTTTCCTACTATGAGCACCTGCTGTCGGTCATCCCCAACAACATCCTGCAGCCCTTTGTGAGCGGCAACGTGCTCTCGGTCCTGCTGATCGCCTCGGCTGCCGGTCTGGCGCTGGCCTTCATGCCCCGCACCGAAAACCGGGAGACCCTCGTCCGGGTCATCGCTGGCCTGCAGGAGCTGCTCTTCTTCCTTATCCGGGCCCTGCTCACCATCCTGCCCGTCGGCATTCTGGCCTTCACCGCCCAGTTGGTGGCGGAAATCAGGGCGGGCGTCATCGTGGGCGCGCTGGGGCAGTACGTGGCCGTGGTCATTGGCAGCAACCTGCTGCAATTCTTCGTGATCATCCCGCTCTTCCTGCTGGCCCGCCACCTCAACCCGATCACCGTCTTCCGCGGCATGTCGCCGGCTCTGGCAGTCGCCTTCTTCTCCAAGAGCTCGGCCGGCACCCTGCCGGTCACCATGGCCTCGGCGGAGGACAACCTGCACCTTGACCGCCGGGTGACCCGCTTTGTGCTGCCCATCTGCACCACCATCAACATGAACGGCTGCGCGGCCTTCATCCTGGTCACCTCGCTTTTTTTGATGCAGAATGCGGGCATCCACATCACGGCAGGCACCATGTGCGTGTGGCTCTTTGTGGCCGTACTGGCAGCCATCGGCAACGCCGGCGTGCCCATGGGCTGCTATTTCCTCACCCTCTCCCTCATGTCGTCCATGAACGTGCCGGTTGACCTGATGGGCGTGATTCTGCCCATCTACGCCATCATCGACATGATAGAGACCGGCGTGAACGTGTGGTCGGATTCCTCGGTCGCCGCCATGACGGACCACGATTTGCGCGGCAAACTCCCGCTCGCGGCAATGCCCGGGATGGAATAGGCACAGCGGGTGGGCATTTCTGTCTGCAGGGCAGCCGCGCAAGGGGCTGCCCTTTTTTCAATTTCGCCCTGGTCCGGCACGCTGTGGCCCCTCCTCATCCAAGCCGGCAGCTCCGCCGTGCTCCCCGGAGCAAGCAGAAAAGGCCCCTCTGCTCCGCCTTGCAGCGCCCGGTTCCTACCGTTTTTGGCGCCTGTTCTCCACCATGCCCGGGAGGCCGGGCCCTTCTATTTGCAGCGACCCATATTGACCTTCCTGCTGCTGTGATTATGCTCTGCGTCATTCCAGCCCCGGCCCCCGCTCCTGTGCAGCCTCTGCCGCCTGTCCCCTGAGCCATTCCTCCCACCTGTCACCTGCCCCGGACAGCGCAGGCGCTGCAAGGCTTTCTGGAGCGGCACCGTACGCACACGGGTGGCGCACCCGCACCTTCCGCCCCAGCACCAGCAGCGCTCCCGCTTGTCAGTTCCCGGCGAACTTGCTATAACGAAGGCGTACCGGATGGCTTTTCCTGTCCCGTATACGATCCATTTCCTTTGGAGACAACCATGCGCCACATATTTTCCTGCACCATCATCGCGCCCCTGCTCACGCTGAGTCTCTCCTGCTGCGCCGGCCAATACGGCAGCCAGCGCACCATCGTTCGCTACTATCCATCCTGCTACCGGCCCATTTACGATCTGCGGCGCTCCGAACACAACGTGGCCAGAGTCACCGCCGGCACCGCCCTTGTCGGCGCGCTGCTTGGCGCCGCGCTCGGCGTGGCCGGCTCCGACCGCAGGCACCGGGGCCAGGGGGCATTGGCCGGGGCGGCATTGGGCGGCGTGGCCGGCGGCATGGCGGGCAACATCTATGCGCAGAAGCAGCAGATCGCCGATGAAAACCGCCGCATGGCCAGCTACCTGGAGACCCTGGAAGGCGACATCTCGAATCTGGACATTGTCAGCGGCTCGGCACGCGCCTCCCTGCAGTGCTATGACCGCCAGTTTGCGGGGCTGCTCGAGGACATCAGAATCCGGCGCGTTCCGCCCGCACAGGCACGGCAGATGTATTCCGAAATCCGCTCGGGCCGCGAAGAGGCCATTGCCCTTCTGGGCCAGGCGGAAACCCATGGCCACGAGCTGGATCGCCAGTATCAGCAGGCCTTTTACGAGGAAGAACGCCAGTTGGGCCTCCCACACGGTCGAGAGGAGGAACTGGCATCTGCCCCGAGGCAAAGCCAGCTCAACAGGTCCACGCCCAAACAGTCCCGGCGCACCGACACCGGCCCCAGGACGCACGCGCAACGCACCCTGGCCAACGCCAAAAAGAAGCAGGCAGCCCTGAGCCAGAAGGTCAACAGAATCACCGAAGACCGAGTGGCTGCCCAGCGCCGCAACCAGGCCGAAGCCAGAGAGCTGGAGCGTATGCTGGCCGACATCGACGCCTGAGCCGCCCGCACCGCTGCCTGTCCGACCAGAGCCCCCGCAGGGATCTGCGGGGCCGATTTGCCTTTCCCCGCCCGGAGTCGCCCATGTCCACCGCCTCACCCGCTCCCCGCTCCTTTGCCTTGCTCGTCCCGCTGCTGCTCATTCTGGGCCTGCTGGCGGCGATCGCCTACTTTGGCCTTGAGCTCTGGAAAAGCTGGCATTCATCTGCATCAGGAAGCACGGCCGTCCTGCTGCAGGCGGAAAAAACCCTGGCCGGGCAGCTTAAGGCCGAAAAACAGCGGCTGGAAATGCTGCTGCAGGAGCCCGCCTGCAAGGCCAGGGCCCGGCTGGAAGGCCGCCATGCCGCCACGAGCCCGGCGCCGGCCGGGCTGCCCGCAGTGGCAGCGCCCACGGCTCAGCCCGACGACAGCCCCGAAGCCAGCGGCACGACCATGGTCGAGCAGGCCTGCGTCTTCATTGTCAGCCTGGGCCGGCAGGGCGCTGCCAACACCGGTTCCGGTTTTTTTGTCGCACCGGGCTATGTCGCCACCAACAAGCACGTGGTGGCCGGCGCAAACGGTAAAATCCTGGTCACCAGCAAATCGCTGGGCCAGCCGAGCATGGCGGAAACCGTGGCCCTGGGGCAGAAGGACAGGGACTATGCCATTCTCAAGGTCAAGATGCCCAAGGGCAAAAGCATCAGGCCCCTGCATTTCGCCCCCGGATTCCGCCGTACCGACAAGGTCGGCGCCTGGGGCTTTCCCCACATCATCGGCCAGAACGACCCGGCCTATGCCCGCTTCTTCAGCGGTCACATCGACGCCGTACCCGAACTGTCCTACACGGAAGGCGTCATCAGCGCCGTTCTGGAGCGCGAGCCGCCCCTGATCGTCCACTCCGCGCCCCTTTCGCCGGGCAACAGCGGTGGGCCTCTGGTCAACGCCAAAGGCGAAATCGTCGGCATCAACACCATGATCACTCTGGACGACGGGAGCTATCGGCAGGCCTCCATCGCCCTGGCGGGCGACGACCTGCTGCGCTTCCTCCGGGAACGCGGCATTGCCGCCCCCAGCGGCCGGCAAAGCGCAGGCGCCGGAGGCCAGCGATGAACGGAACCCTGATCACCTCGACACCCAAGAGTTCCATGCACGCCCTGGCCTGTCAGGGCATCATGGTGGCGTCCTGCTACCCGCAGCTCCGCGACATGCTGCGCAAAAAACTGGGCGACGACTATGTGCTCCTCTTTGCGGAGCCCATGCCCAACAGCGCCGACAACAGCATCGACTGGTACACGCCGGTGCAGGGCGCGGTGCAGCGCCTGGACGCGCTGCCGGAAGCGGCGCAAGACCGGCTGCGGGACACACTCGCGCAGATGGCCGCAGAGATCCGGCGTTATGCCGACGAGCTCAGACAGTCGCCGGACAGCGCCAAACAGACCCGGGGCGAAATCCTCAGGCTGGCGCTGCACTACCCGGGCGAGGAGAGGATCTTCGTGGTGGGCGATCAGCCGGTCTTCACCTGCTGGGGCCACGGGCCGGGAACCCCGGGTGCAGAAGCCCAGGACCTGAGCCGGCTGAGCCGCAACATCCAGAAGGCACCCTTGATGGCCGTCGCAGCGGCAGAGCGGGAAGAGCCGCTTCCGGCCGAAGGCCCCGCCCCGCCTCTCCCCAGGACGGAGCAGGAGCCAGAACCGCGCGGCCGCCTTGCGCCCTTTCCGGGTGCTGGCTGCCTCTGGTGGCTCCTGGCCCTGCTGCTTCTGCTCGTCCTGCTCTTTCTGCTCTGCGTGGGCATCGACGAGCAGCCCGCCCGCTCCGGCCTGACCCTGTACAGGCTCAAAAGCCGGATGCCGCCAGAACTCGGGATGCTGCGCGACCGGAACCGGGCGCTGGAGGACGAAATTTCCGGCCTGAAAGAGCGGCTCCAGAAACACGTGGCAGGCTGCCGGGAAGAGACTCCGGCCGAGCCGGCGGGCGAAGCCATGCGCATCCCCGAAAAATCGGCCGGGATATCGTTTCTGCAGGGCGCCTGGCGCTGTGAAACCGGGCTGGTCAACCTGGGAAACAACGAGCCCCTGGTGATTGAATTCCGCTTTGACGAAAAGGGCGAAGGCCAGGCCATTGTCCAGGAACAGAATGGCAACCGCTGCACCGGCCCGGTCCGGGCCACACTGGGGGATGCGGGCCTGCATATTGCCGTAGACCCGCAGCGCTGCACGGACGGCAGCCTGTTCTCCAGTCAGAAAATCGACTGTAAAAACGAAGGCCAAAGCGCCCAGTGCTCCGGCCTCAACGAGGAGCAGGGCAATCACTGGGAGGCCCGCTTCTTCAGGCTGGGCGGTTGATGGCTTGAAACTGCCGCCCTGCCCAGCAGACGCGGACAAAAGCAGGGAACTGCAAACGAGGAAAGTATGCACATACACTGTACGCACAAAAGGGCGCTGACGCTGCTCTGCGCGCTGGCCCTGATCTTCCTGCTCCCGGGCACCGGCCTGGGTGTTTCGGGCTGGGGCAATGCGCCCGAGCGGAATACAAACAGCAATACAGAGCCCCATTCCGGCCAGCGGACCACGGAAGACAGTCAGAGCGAAAGCGAATCCGGCACGGTGGACGAGACCACCATCCCTGTGCCCGGCTCCGGCAGCAAGGCCCCGAAAGCCGCAGAGGCAGACGCCGCTCAGGCGCAGCCGGGCCGGAGTTCGGAACGCGTGCTTGAAAGCAAAAGCACTTCCGAAAGCGAGCGCCGCACGGACACGGAACGGAAAGAAACCATCATAGTGCCGGAAGATCGCCGGCAGAACGCGGCGCAGCCTCAGGAGGGGCCTGCCCAAGGAGGGAACGGGGAAAAGGAGCGGATCACCAGGGAAAGCACGAATTCCGAAAAGGACAAGGCATCGCTTCGGGAAGAAACCAGGATTATAGTGCCTGAACAGGCGGGGCCGGAGACGCAGAACCCGGAGGCCAGGCAATCGGAAGAACAGCAGAAGGGGATCACGGAGGAGCGCAGGCAGTCCGACAGGGAGGAGAAGACGCGGCAGGAAGAAAGGACCACCGTGCTGCCGCCGGCAGAGGCCGGGCGGGCCGAAGGCAGCGCCAGAGGCAAGGGCGTGTATCTGCGGGAGCTCATTCCCCTGACCAGGATGCCGCCCAAAGACAACGGCGAGGCAGCGCCCGAAGAGGTCAAGGCAGACGGAAGCGCGCAGCCAGCGGAAAGGCCGGCCCAGCCAGGTGAAGAAAAAGAGGCGGCAAAGCTTGAGGACACGCGAAAAAAGGCGGTGCCGTCCGAAGCCGGGCAAAAGGAGGCCAAAGGCCACATCGAAAAGGCCAAAGCGGAAAGGGCCAGGGAGGAGCCGGCGCAGACAAAGGCCGAAAAAGGCAAAACGGAAAAGGCGCCCGCGCAGCCGGAGCCGGCCGGGGCGGAAAAGGCCGGGGCAGAGCGGGGCAAAGCAGAGCGGAAAAACGCCAGGCCCAAAATCGGCGAGCCCCTGCGCATTCCGCCGGAGGCCGTGAAAACGGGCAATCTCGACTTTCTGGAAGGCTGTTGGCAGGGCACGCGGCCGGAGTACTACTCCAAGCGCACCGTCGAGGAATGCTTCTGCTTTGGCCCCGGCGGTCAGACCGGCAAGCGCCGGATCATCGACCCGGCAGGCGGGCGCAGCTGCATCGGCGCGACCCGCGCCAATCTGAACAAAAACGGCGTGCTGTCCGTCACTTCACAAAAGGGCTACTGCGACGACGGCGTCAACTGGGGTCAGGCCGAAATGCTCTGCCACGGCGAAGGCCAGAGCACACCCTGCTCCTGGGTGTTCCGCGACGCCCAGGGGGGCCGCCAGGCCTACAGGATTCCCTTTGTCCGCGTGCGCGCCTGCGGGAGGTAAAGCATGTTCACCATGCCCAAGTACAAGGAGCGGATCAGCCTCATTCCCGGCGGCTGCCCCCAACTGCTGGATTTTGCCGCCGACCTGAACGCGATCCCCAAGATGCGGCGCAACTTCGAGGAGCGCAGGGCTCAGGCGGAGGACGGCACATCCAAGGTGCGGCTCTTTCCCATTGTGGCCAAGGACGAAAGGCTGGTGGACGCCATCGAGGGCCGACCGGCCCTGGGCAATGGCTACGATCTCGAGGCCCGGAAAACGCTTGCGCCCTGGCTTGGGCAGTGGATTCCGCTGCCCTTTCTCCGGGAGCGGGAGCAGCGGTGGGCAGACGACGACGTCTGCCGGGTGGAGTACGGCCCCAGCAACTGGGCCCGCGCCCGGCTGGTGATGAGCGATTCCGCCCCGGACACGCTCCGCATCGTGCTGGCCTTTGACATGCAGGTGGAGAGCCCCAGGGATGGGGGCTACTGCGCCCTGTCGCCGCAGGACGTGAGCGCCCATGCCCAGTTCCGGCTGGCCTGGCAGCCAAGGGACAACGCCTGGTTTCTGAACGAAGCCTGGGTGGACGACTGGCTGAAAGAAATCTGGAGCGCCTGGCAGAAAAAAAACCGCCGCCGGCCGCAGGAAGGCGATCCGGAGCTGGAACACCTGGCGAGTTACCTCACCGTGCTGGAGCTGCTCGATCACTGCATCCAAGGGACCAGGGTCTATGTCATCAACCCCGAGCACCGCAACCCCATTGACGTGGACCTGGTGTTGGACATCGGCAACTCGCGCACCACGGGCATCCTGATCGAGACCCGCGCCCAGAGCATCACCAACCTGAACGACAGCTATCTCCTGCAGCTTCGGGACATGGATCAGCCGGAGCATGTCTATACCGAGCCCTTTGAAACCCGCATCGAATTTTCGGAAATCAGCTTTGGCAACGACGCCCTGAGCCGCCGCTCCGGCCGCAGGACCCCGGCCTTTGTCTGGCCCTCTCCGGTGCGCATCGGGCCCGAGGCCGGTCGCCTGTCCACCCAGTCGCTCTGCGTGGAAGGCAGCACCGGCATGTCCAGCCCCAAGCGCTATCTCTGGGACGAGCGCGACTGGCAGCAGAGCTGGCGCTTCAATACCCGGGGCCAGGGCGAGGAGCCCTACGTCACCCGCGGGCTGCTGGCGCAGCAGCTCAACTCCAGCGGCACCCCGCTCTGCTGCATGCAGGACAGGCTCTTTCTGCGCAACCGGATTTTGAACAAGCAGGAGAAGGAAAGCGCCTTCGAGTCGCTCTTCACCCGCTCGTCCCTGATGATGTTCCTCCTGGTGGAACTCATCCAGCAGGCGCTCCTGACCATCAACTCGCCGGGCCAGCGGGAACGCCACGATTTCTCCGACCAGCCGCGCCGGCTCAGGCAGCTCATCTTCACCGTGCCGGCCGGCATGCCCCTGGCCGAACAGCGCATCTACCGCCGCTGGGCCCACTGGGCCGTGCATGTGCTCTGGGAGGCGCTGGGCTGGGAGCAGTACTACAGCGACAGCAGGGGCGCGCCGCAGCGCGGCCTCCGGGTCGATTACCGCAGCAACCCGCAGGTGCGCTGCAACTGGGACGAGGCCACCTGCACGCAGTTGGTCTACATCTACAACGAAATCACCCGCAAGCTCCAGGGCGACGCCCACCTCTTCTGCCAGCTGGCGGGACGGCCACGGCCGGAATACGGAGAGCATCCCTGCATCCGAGTCGCCACCATCGACATCGGCGGCGGCACCACGGATCTGTCCATCACCACCTTCGAGCTGCAGAGCGATGCCGGTTCCACGGCCCGCATGGCGGCGCATCCGGAATTTCATGACGGCTTCAATCTGGCGGGCGACGATGTGCTCCGGGCCGTGGTGGAAAAGCACGTGCTGGGCGCGCTGGCCGAGGCCATGGCCCAGGCAGGCGTCAAAAACACCGGCATGGCGCTGCCCAATCTCTTTGGCCGCGAGGTCATGGACCGCACCCAGGAGAGCCGCAATCTGCGCGGCCAGTTTATCCGGCAGGTGGCGGTGCCGGTGGCGCTCTGCATCCTGGCGCTCTACGAGCAGGCCGATCTGAAGAGCGGCAGCGGCATTATCACCTGTCGCATTCGCGACTGCTTCCAGTTCCCGCTGGCCAATGGCGAAAACGGCGACGAAGGGGCCATGGCGGGCGAGGCCCAGGCGCCCGAGCTGCCCTGCCCGCGGCACCCCGCGCCCAATCGGGCGGCCACCCGCTATCTGGAGCAGTACGTGCAGGACAATGGCGGCGACCTGCTCTTCAATGTGCTGGACGTGCCGCTCCGCATCGACCCCAAGGGGGTCAACGACACGGTGCGCAGCGCGCTGGAGGAGGTGCTTGCCAATCTCTGCGAGGTTATCCACAGCTATGACTGCGACGCCCTGCTGCTCACCGGCCGGCCCAGCCGCTGGCCGGGCATCATCGGCAGCGTCTTCGCCCATCTGCCCGTCCCGCCCGACCGCATTTTCCCCATGGGTGACTACCGGGTGGGCGGCTGGTACCCCTTCTCGGACGCCCTGGGTCACATGACCGACCCCAAAACCACGGTGGTGGTGGGCGCCATCCTCTGCACCCTGGCCGAAGGCCAACTGGAGGGCTTTTCCTTTGACCCGGCCAGGCTGAGCCTGACCTCAACGGCCCGCTTCATCGGCGAGATGGAGCTGAACGGCCAGATCAAGCGGCCCAAGGTCTGGTTCGAGGTGGACGTAAACAGCCGGGAAGGCCGGGAACAGACCCGGACGATTACCTTCGGCGGCCCCATCGCCGTGGGCTTCCGGCAGCTCGATGTGGAACGCTGGACCACGACCCGCTTCTATCTGCTGGAATTCGTGGATGAAAACGCCCGGCGCGACTACGCGCCCCGCCTGCCCCTCACGGTCACCCTGACCCTTGTCGTGGCCGAGCTGGACGAGAGCGGCCATCAGGACCCGAACCGTGCGGAACGGGACGAGGGCGAGTTCTTCATCGAAGAGGTGCTGGACAGAAACGGCGACAGCATTCCCACCAACGCGCTGGAGATCCGGCTCCAGACCCTGCCCCGGGACGAGGGCTTCTGGCTGGACACCGGCATCATCTCCGACTGAAAAACGCAGGCCAGGCACAAATGCAAGGAGTACGCGACATGGAGCTTTCACAGTATGCCCGGGAACTGGCTGCCGCCTGCAGGGACGCGGGCGCCTGGGTGACGCGCAACAGCGAGCTGGTGCGCAACGAGCAGGAGGGGCTTTTGAAGGAACTCCGGCGGGCGGGCCGCATGTTCGGGCGCTGCGCCCGGGCCGCAGACCGCAAGATGTGCGCCGGCGTGTTCGGCCCCAGTCAGGCCGGCAAATCCTACCTCATCTCCGCCCTGGCACGGGACACGGAGGGCAACCTGCAGGCCCGCTTCGGCGCGGAGATGCACGACTTCATCAGCGAGATCAATCCGGAAGGCGGCAAGGAATCCACCGGACTGGTGACCCGCTTCACCATGACCCGGCCGGAGAGCCTGCCGGAAGGCCATCCCGTGCAGATCCGGCTGCTGAGCGAAACCGATCTCGTCAAGATCATCGCCAACACCTGGTTCGCCGACTGCGAGCACAAGGAAGAGCCGCAGAGCGACATCAAAACGAGCCTGGACGCTCTGGCCGGCCGCACCCAAAAGGCCACGGACTCCCCCATCGATCTGGACGCGCTCGAAGATCTGCGCGAATACCTGGTCCGGGACTTCCGGGCCAAGGCGCGGGTGCAGGAACTGGAGCGCAGCTTCTGGGAGCAGGCGCTCGCCATCGGCCCGCACTTGGGGCTGGAGGACCGCATTCTGCTCTACGCCCTCATCTGGGACGAGACCACGGCCTTCACCGCTCTGCTGCGACGCCTTTTGCAGGCGCTCGAAGCGCTGGGGCACAGCGATACGGCCTTTGCCCCCCTGGGCGCGCTCATCCCGAGAGAGGGCAGCATCATCGACGTGGCGACCCTCGCCAATCTGGAAAGCGAAAGCGGCGGCAGCGACGAGACGCTCGACATCGTCAGCGCAGGCGGCCGGCACGCGAGCCTGCCCCGGGCCGTGGTGACGGCGCTCACAGCCGAACTCAGCATTGTCATGGACAAGCAGCCAGCGCCCTATTTCGAGCACACCGACCTGCTGGACTTCCCCGGCTACCGCTCCCGCTACAAGTTCGACGACGTGCGGCGCGAGCTGGAAAAACCGGGGCTGCTCAGGGAAATGTTCCTGCGCGGCAAGGTGGCCTACCTCTTCCAGCGCTACTGCGCCGAACGCGAGCTGACCAGCATGCTGCTCTGCATCGGCCCCAGCAACCAGGAGGTGCAGGATCTGCCCGGCGTCATCAACGACTGGATCTGCAGCACCCACGGCGAACGGCCGGAGGAACGCGCGGGCCGGCAGGTCTCGCTCTTCTTCGTACTCACCAAGTTTGACATGGAATTCGAGCAGAAAAAGGGCGCGCCTTCGGTGGAAATCCGCTGGGACAACCGCCTGCACGCCTCGCTGCTGGACTTTTTCGGCAAGCAGCACGACTGGCCCCATGAATGGGACGGCGTCCATGCCTTCAACAACATGTTTCTGCTCAGGAATCCGAATTTCCGCTTTGACGCGATTCTGGAATACGACGAGGCTGGCCGGGAAAAAGGCATCCGGCCCCAGATGCAGGCCTATGTGAACGAGCTGGAAAACGCCTTCATGCACAGCAGGCTCGTGGCCGCGCATTTCCGGAATCCCCGGTTCGCCTGGGATGCGGCCATGAAGCTGAACGACGGCGGCATCAGTCATATCCGGGAGAGTCTGAGTCCGCTCTGCAACCCGGAAATCAAGCGGGCCCAGCTCCTGCAGAGCATCGCCACGACGCGGAATGCCCTGCATCAAAGGCTCAGGACTTTTTACCAGACCGACGACCGGGAGGAAATGCGCCGGCAGAAGCAGCAGTTCGTGAACACGCTCTTTGCCCGGCTGGGCCAACTGGAAAAAAGCCAGCAGCGGCTGGGGCTGCTGCTGCGCAGCTTTACGGTCAGCGACGCGGACATCTGCGACCTGCACCCCGAGGCCTTCCGCCGCTTTCTGGCCCTGCGGGAAGAGGGCCAGCCGGAGGAGGCGCCGGCCGCGCCCGCGGACGATTTCCTCGACAATCCCTTCGAATCGGCCGAAACGCCGGCCGCACCCGCGGAAAGCACGGCCCCGCCCGGGCCGGGCCAGGACGAAGCGGCCTTTTTCGCCTCCTATATCGAAAGCAGTTGGGTGGGCCGCCTGCACGAGCTGGCGGACGATCCGGCCCTGCAAAAGTACTTCATGCTGCCGGGGCAGGATTTCTCCGGTCTGGTGGGCGAGCTGGCGACCGGCGTGGCCCGCATGGGCCTGAGCCGGCACATGGCCGCCCTGTTCCGCAAAGCCGCGGCCTACGCCAACACCAGAAAGGAGAGCATTGTGCGCCAGCAGGCCAGCATCGCGGCCCACTGCCTGAACAGCTATGTCAACTGGCTGGGCTTTGACCCCCTGACCAGGACGGAGAGCGAACGCAGCATCGTGGTGCAAACCCGGGAGGGGTCGGTCAATGTGCCGCTTTTCCAGCCGCTGCCGCCCGTTCAGGGCTGGCCACAGCTTGCGGAAAGCCGCAGCGGCTACACGGCGCTGTGGTTCCGCGACTGGCTCTACGCCCTGCGCCAACTGGTCATGGACAACGTGAACTTCGACGGCGACCAGACCATCAACGTCGAGGAAAACGCGGCCCTGGGCGGCATCCTGCGTCAACTGGCGGACAGCGGCCGGGGAGCAGCCTGAAAAAACGGCACAGAACAAAGGCAGGCCATGAAGATCAGCTACGAAAACGACGCAGGGCGGGGGCCGGGCCACGGTTTGCTGCGCTGCACCATGGATGCGGGCGAACTCTGCCCGGAAGGGCCCTGCACGCTCGTGCTGCAACGAAGCGAGGACCACGGCTATCTGGGCCAAAACGGCTGGGGCGGGCAGAAAAACGGCCTCGAGGTGACAGCGGAACGCGGGGCCAATGGCGAACTGCTCCTGTTTTTGGAGCCGCAGATCGTAAACCAGCTCGTGCCGCTCCAGAACTACCGGGCCACCGTGCAGCCCGCAGAGGGCACGGCCTTGAAAACCGTGCAGTTTCGGGCCCAGACTATCGTCTACAGCCCGGAAGCCCCGGGCGGCAACATGGCCGAAGCGGCCCGGCCGGAACCCATGCCGGCAGGAGATGCTCCGGAAGCGGAACGGCCTGACGCAGCGCAGGCAGCCATCCCCCAGGACACGGCGGCAGCGGCGCTTGCCCATCCTCCAGAGGAGGAAGAGCCGCTGCTTCCGCCGGAAGAGGATCCTTTGATCATCAGGGAGGAGCAAGCGCACAAATCCGGCCAGGGCAGGCTCCTCATCATCGTGCTGGCCATAGTGGCGGTGCTGGCCCTGGCCGGCGCGGCGGGCTGGGCCTTCTTTCTGCGGCACAAGCCAGTGGAGCCGGACAGCGGGCCCGGGCCGCAGATGCCCATCGAAAAGCCGGCACCACCGGAGCCAACGCCACCGGAGCCTGCACCACCGAAGCCGCCGTCTTCGCCCGAAAAAACGCCCGCCCCAACTCCGGCCCAGAGCACCGAGGACCGGGTCAGGGCCTTTTTTACCGGGCCGGATCGCAACCCGGCAGCAGCGGCCCGGCTCAGCCGCGAACTAAGCGCCGCCACTCCGGCCGAGCAGGATGCGCTCTACCGGCTCTACACCTATGCGGCAGACAGCGGCGAGCCCGAGATCCTGCGTCACTACGCCGCCTGTCTGGATCCGTCGAAGCCCCAGTGGGGCAGTATCGGCAAGGATCCGGCCGCAGCCTGGCAGCTCTACGAGCGGGCCGAGGCCAGCGAGGCCCAGCAACAGATGAAGAGCTGGCTGGAGCAGCAGGCCGCAGGCGGCGATGCCCAGGCCGCAGCCTGGCTGCGCAGCCTGCAGTGAAAGCCCCCAAGAGACAAGTCCCTTTCAGGAGACATCAGCCATGAAAGCCCTTTCCGCCATCCTCCTGCCGGCAGGTCTGATCCTTGCCGCCCTGCTGTGCAGCCTGCCGGCGACCGCAGCCGGGGCCCGGACGCCTCTGCTCCAGCCGGGTAAAAAAAGCGTGTACCAGCGGGTGCTCAGTCACCCGGGCGCCAGACTCTACGCCGGCCCGGAGGCCGATGCCCAGGTCAAAAACGACCGGGTCAAAACCTTCACCGTCTTCTACATCTACGGCCGGCAGGGCGAACGCCTTGAGGTGGGCGCAGGCAGCTCGGGCGCGGACGGCTGGGTGGACGCCAGCATGGTCACCGAATGGCCGCAGGCCATCACCATGCTCTTTACCGACCGCACGGGCCGTGCCCCGGTCTACTTCTTCCGCGACCGCGAATCGCTGGAAAAGACCTGTCAGGCCGACAATGTAACCGATACGATCCGGCAATACGCGGCTGCCATAGAGCAGAAAAAGCAGCCGGCGGACTTCCCGGTTGTCGCCAGCGAGCCGGCGGACAGCGCGGTTGCCCAGAAAAACTTCTACCTTATGCCGGTTCTGAATATTGACAGCCGCTATCAGGGTCTGAACCTGGTGGAGGTGGCCGCCATCAATCCGGGCAGCGGCGAGGGCGGCAATGGGGCAGCCGTTGCGGACCGGAAGGCCACGTCGGCTCCGGCCGAGCTGCGCACCGGCATTGCCTTTGTCATTGACACCACCATCTCCATGAAGCCCTATATCGACCAGAGCCTGAAGCTCATTCGCCATCTCTACGACGAGCTGGAGAAAAGCCCCTACCGCGACAAGATGGCCTTTGCCGTGGTGGCCTTCCGCAGCAACATGGAGCGCACGCCGGAGATTGGCTATACCGCCAAAATCATCTGCGATTTCACCACAGTGCAGGACCGGGCCCGGCTGGAGCATGCGCTGGCCCAGGTGCAGGAGGCCACGGTCTCGACCCACGACGTGAACGAGGACGCCTTTGCCGGCATCAAGGAGGGCGTGGACAAGCTCAGTTGGAAGGACTACGGCGGCCGCGTCATGCTGATGATCAGCGACGCCGGGCCGCTGGGCGCGGGTGATCCCACCTCCCAGACCGGGCTGTCGCCGGAAGCTTTGGCCGACTATCTGCGGGAAAACCGCATCTATCTCACCGCGCTGCACCTCAAGACGCCGGCCGCGATCCAGAACCACAGGTACGCGGCCGAAGCCTACCGCACGCTGACCATGCAGAGCGACAATCAGGCCAGCTATATTCCGCTGGACGCCTCGACCCCCCAACAGGGCACCGCCGGGTTCCACAGGACAGGACAGATTCTGGCGGAGAGCTACGGCAAGGTGGTCACGGCCACGGCCGAGGGCCGGCTTCTGGACACGCCCAGGCAGGAGAGCCAAAAAGACCTGTCGCCGGAAGACGAGGCCAGGCGCATCGCCGAAAGCACCGGCTACGCCATGCAGCTCCAGTTTCTGGGCGACCGCAGCCATGCTGCCGCGCCGCAGGTGGTCAGGGCCTGGCTCGCCGATGCGGATCTGGCCAGGCTGGAAAACAACGGGGGCGCGCCCATTCTGGCCGTAAGCCCTGCGGTGCTGCTCACCAAGAGCCAGCTCAGCAATCTCCACAAGCAGCTCAAGCTCATCCTCCAGGGCAGCAGGGAAGCCTTTCTGAACGGCAATGACGATCTTTTCGGCCAGATCCGTTCCGCCGCGGCCCAGATGAGCCGCGACCCGGCCCAGTTCACCCTGCATCCGGACCGCAACCTGGTGGAAAACGGACTTTTGGACGAGGTGCTGAACGACCTGCCCTACAAGAGCACCGTGGGCGCCCTGACCCAGAAGAGCTGGGAAGACATGTCCACCGGCGAGCGCGATGCCTTCAACCGCCGGCTGGAAGGCCTGCTCGCCCGCTATGAGGAGTACGACCGGGATGCCACCCACTGGGAAACCTTTGGCGCCCCCAACCCCGAGGACTGGGTCTACCGCGTACCACTGTCCATGTTGCCCTGAAAGCGTGCTGTACCGTATCGAAAACCTGGGCAAAAAATGGGCCCGGGAAGGGGGCTGGCGGCTTTTGATCCGCCGGCTGCACGTGGAGGCAGGGGCGCGCCTGGCGATCACCGGCCCCAGCGGTTGCGGCAAGAGCACCACGCTGGACCTTTTGGGGCTGGCGCTGGAGCCGGACAGCGCCGGCGCCTTTCTCTTCGCCCCCTGCAATCAGGCAATCGATGCGGTCCGGCTCTGGCGCGAAAAACGCCTGGACGCCATGGCCGCCCTGCGGCTGGCCCACATGGGCTATGTGCTGCAAACCGGCGGCCTGCTGCCCTTTCTGAACGTGATTGACAACATGCTGCTCACCGCCCGCATGGCCGGGCTGCCCGAAGCGGCGGCCCGGGAACAGGCCATGGCCCTTTCCCGGCAACTGGGCATCGAAGGGCTGCTCAGGGCCATGCCCGCCACGCTGTCCATTGGCGAGCGCCAGCGGGTGGCGATTGTGCGGGCGCTCACGCCCAAACCGGCGCTGATTCTGGCGGACGAACCCACGGCCGCCCTCGACCCGGCCCATGCGGCCCGGGTCATGGAGGCCTTTCTGAGCGCCGTGGACGAGCAGGGCGGCACGCTCATTCTGGTGACCCACAATGCCGGCTGGGCGCGGCGCGGCGGGCTGACCGAGCTGCCCTTTGTCATGGAGGAGGATGAACAGGGTCTCACCGCCGTGCTGGACGACCGCAGGGACGAAGCCCTCAGCCCGCCCGATCCGGTACCGGCAAGGGGTTCGTCATGCTGAACAAAGTGGCCCTGGCTGCCAGACTGGCCCTGCAGGACTGGTTGCACGAACGCACCCTGTCCCTGTGCGCGGTGCTGGCGCTAGCCAGCATGCTGGCCCCGCTGCTGGTTTTGCAGGGGGTGAAAAACGGCGTGGTCGGCATCATGCGGGAACGACTGCTGCAGGATCCGGAGGTGCTGATCATCACACCGGCAGGTTCGGGCAGCGAGGGTTCCTACACGGCAGAGTTCATTGCCTCCCTGATCAGGCTGCCGGGCGCGCGCTTTGTCATCGGCCGCACCAGAGACATCGCCACCGACCTCGGCCTGCAGGGGCCATCCGGCGGCAAAAGCGTGCAGATGGAGCCCTGCGCGCCGGGCGAGCCCCTTTTGGAGCATTACCAGGTGGCGCCGCCCAGGGACGGCGCGGAACCGGAGCTGGTCCTGAGCGCCAGGGCCGCGCAGGCTCTGGGGGTCAGGGTGGGCGGCAGGGTCACGGCCAATCTGGGGCGCCGCACGCCGGAGGGCCGGCTGGAATCGACCACGCTGCGCTTTCACGTCAGCGCGGTGCTGCCGGAGCAGGTCTCCGGCCGGAATCTGGGCTTGCTGCCGCTGCAGGTGCTGGAGGACATTCAGGATTACCGGGACTACATCGAGGTGCCCAGACGGGCCGCGCAGGGTTTCAGCGGCCGGCCGCGGCCAGCGGGCGAGCGCCGCTATTCCTCCTTCCGCCTCTATGCCCAGGACCTGGATGCGGTGGAAAATCTGGCCTCGGCCCTCAGTGCCCAGGGCATAGAGGCCCGTACCCGGGCCAGGGAAATTGCCGGCATCCGGCGGCTGGCCGCGGCCATCACCAGCGTCATCCTGATCATTTCGCTGGCTGTGGGTACAGGCTTTGCCGCCTTCACGCTGAGTTCGGTGCAGGGCGCGGTGCGGCGCAAGGACAGGATGCTCGGCATGCTGCGGCTCCTGGGTTTTCCGCGGGCAGCCCTCCTGCTCTTTCCGCTCAGCCAGGCGCTTCTGACCGCGGTTTCAGGCATTATGGCCTCGGGCTGCCTCTACCTGCCGGTGAGCTACGGCATAGACCGGCTCTTTGCCGTCCAGAGCGGCAATGCGGCCCTGTGCCGCCTCTCCCCTGCCGAAATGCTGGCCGCAACCGGCATCGTGGTGCTGCTCGCCATCCTGGCAGCCGCCAGGGCTTCATGGCAGGCGGCCTCCATTGAGCCCTCGGCCGTGATCCGGGAAATCTGAGCCGACAAGCGGACATAGTAGATTCTCATTCCAAATGCACCACTTGGTAGGGGCATGAAAAGTTAAAAGGACAAGGCGGGATTCTGGTAGAGTTGGCAGCACCAACAACCACTCAGCCAGAAGGAGCCCGCCATGTCCCATAGCCATCTTACTCTGGAAGAACGCATCAGGATCGAACTCTTTGTGTCCATGGGCCTGAGCTGCCGGGAAATGGCCAGACGCCTGGGCAGGAGTCACAGCACGCTTTCCCGAGAGCTGCGCCGCAACTCCAGGTCTGCAAAAAGAGGCTATTGTGCGCAGAGCGCAGAGCGGCGTGCCCGGAAAAGACGAAAGAGAGCAAGGCATTACCGCTGTATGAATCGGCCCGGATTGCTCGCCTGGGTCGATGAAAAGTTACGCGCCAACTGGTCTCCCGAACAGATTGCGGGCCGCATCCGTCTGGAGTATCCAGAGGATCAAAGCATGCGTATCAGTACAGAGACTATCTACCGCTGGGTTTATGCAGCGGCACAATTCGGCGATACCAGCTACAGCCATTTACGCCGCGCCCACAAAGGCCGGAGGCGGCAAGCCAGGTATGGCCAGGGCCGGCGCCTGTTTCCCGGGCGTATCGATATCAGCGAGCGGCCGGGGATTGTGGAATTCAGAACCCGCTTTGGTGACTGGGAAGCAGACCTTGTCTGCGCCTCCAAAGGAAAAGTGGCGCTGCTCAGCTGTACCGAACGCAAGAGCCGCTTTCTCCTGCTGGCCAGGGTCCAGGACAAGACAGCCGCGTCCTTCAATGCGGCACTCATTCCCTGCCTGCGTGCTGTGCCGCCAAAGCTGCGGCAGACCCTGGCGCTGGATAATGGTTCGGAAATGGCAGGCTTCAGGGCTCTGGAGGCAGCCACTGGCCTGCGCACGTATTTTTGTAAACCACATGCGCCGTGGCAGCGTGGGACGAACGAAAACGAGGGCGGGCTTTTGCGGCAGTATTTTCCCAGGGGCATCAGCTTTCACAAGATCACGGAAGCAATGGTCGTTAAGGCGGCAGAACAACTGAATAACCGGCCGCGCAAATGTTTACACTACCAGACTCCCGCTGAGGTTTTTAACCAGGAACTCACCGGTGCATTTGCAATTTGAATTCACCCCGGCTCGGGAAACGCAGATTGTTCTGCACCGTGCCGAGTTGGACCTGGGTCCTGCCAAAGGGCAGGGCGGTGGCCTGCCAGACCGCTGTGCCCTCTCCTGCAATCAGCCGCTGCGGCGTGCCCAGGTGATCGTTGATGTAGAAGTACAAGCCAGGCCGGAGTTCGTATTCCCGAAGCACCACAGGCTCCTGCCCCAGCCAGACATATTCCCTGAGCACGGTACCATTTTCGGAGATCTCCGCAAGCAGACGGTTCTCCAGATCATGGAGGTAATAGGTGGTGTTCGTACATGCGGTCTTGCGAATACGCCGGTTCTGACTGCCATAGCCGTAGCTGGATTGATTATTCAATGCTTAAAATTATGAATTTATCATATCTGATAGCGCTGATCATAACCGCGACTCAGATTCACCCCGCCCAGTCGCATGCCCGTGACCGGACCAAAGGGCAGATACCGGATAGCTGTGGCCAACTCGTGCTCGCCAAAACGAAGCCCGCTGATCCGGCCCACCGTGTCATAGCTGCAGCGCAGCACTTTGCCGGAGGGATAGGTAATGCTGCTCAGTTCGCCTGTGGCCTCGTCATAGCCATAGTATATCGAAGCACTCGCCCAGCCCACTTTTTTCTGCTAATTTTCAGGATAACCTAAGAACTTTCGCCATTTATTAATTGTTTCCTGAGGTACGGACAGATTCATTGCAGCTTGTTTTGCTTGATCTGTTAAAATAATTTGTGCCTTTGGGTTCCCAGCCTCAGCCGCTATCTGTAACCACTCTAGAGCTTTTATAGTATCAATAGGTACTAAATGCTCTTCATCGAGAAAGTCAAGTGCAACAAAATACTCAGTCTCGCCATCGTCAGGTTCTTTACAATCAGCTTTTCTAAACCACATTTTTGCGCGTAAAATATTACTTTCTCGGCCTAACCCAAATGCATAAATTTCTCCTAACATTCTCTGCGCTGAAGCATTGCCAGCCTCAACATAAGGGAGCAGATATTCATACGCCAAGTCATAATTTTCTGATTTGAGAGCACTAACACCTGAACGAAATTTCTTTTCCTTTTTATACTCCCATGAATCCCATGCCACCAAACTGAGAATAATGAATATTATTATCATAATCACAGTCAAAGCATATTTAAAAACTTTCATTATGGCACCACTGTCATTGTATTATTAGAATCTTTATGCAATATCTCTATCAATTTGTTAAATTATTTCATATCCTTACTGTTATTTTTGTTGACAGTAAAGCCAACCATTAGAATAATGTCTTTCATGAAAAATAATACACATCTTCCAACTCTCATCATATTACAAAAGTGTTTTTTGAATAATCTTTCTTTTAGAGCGTTTTAACTTTGAAAATTACTATACCCACATGAAGCGAACCAGCCTTTGGCATCGCTTGCGGTGACCTTGTCCAGGGCCTGGCCAATGGCGGTAAAAAGCTCGTCTGTGTTCCATGCTTTGAAGCCTCGCAAAAGCTGTTTCACCTTGCTCCACATCTTTTCTATCGGGTTCAAATCCGGGCTGTACGCAGGCAGGAAAAGCACTCGTGCTCCGCGCGCTGCAATCGCCTGCTGCGCTGTCGGAGATTTATGCGCACGCAAATTGTCCATCACAACCACATCACCCTCTTTCAGCGCAGGCGCAAGACTCTCCTTTACGTATGCTTCAAAGGTGCGCCTGTCCAACGCGCCAGCAAACACCAGACATTCCGTGGTGCCATCAAGGCGAATGGAGGACAGCATGGTCACCGTTTTCCAGCGACCATCCGGCGCATGGTCGAAGCACCGCTCGCCCAGAGGCGCACGACCGTACAGGCGCGTCATATTCGTTTTTGCGCCGCTTTCGTCCAGAAACACCAGATGCTCGCACGGCGTTTCATCCTGCACCCTGCGCCACTCTTCACGGGCCTGGACAATGTCTGCCCGTTCCACCTGTTCACTGGCCTTTAACGTCTTTTTTTAAACGTGAGCCCCAGTCTGGCCAGCGTATTGGACACCGTGGGCAGAGAACAGTTTTTGCCAAAATGCGTCCTGATTTCTTCAAGGGTCATATCGGGCTGTTTCCGCACAAGCTCCCGTAACTGCTGTTGCTCCCCGGCTGTGAACGCCGGCGCTCTGTGGCCTCGCGGCAACGACGTGATCCGGCCTTCCTTTTTGAAGGTCCGCATCCAGTTACCAATGGTGGTCGTGGTGTAGCCAAACATTTTGGCCACTTCTTCCCGCGTGAACTCCCCTGACTGATACACTGCCACCGCACGCTGGCGAAAATCTTTACCGGCTATTTTCATAAGCTCTGTGCCGTTGAAATAATATGGTAAAAGTCATTGTTAAAATGCTCTAGCCAATAAGAACCACCGTACTTATAGGAATGATCGTATCATAATCTCCAGGTTGAACAGGTCCAACATCCTTCTTGTCAATACACTCAGGATGATCTTTGTATTTACACTGATCGGGGAATATTCCATCTGGACCAATTTGCTCAGTTGTGCCATCGTCTGCTGTACAGACCACCTAATGCTTACTGATCGACTATATACACTCGGCTAGTCTCCATAAATACAGTCTGTTTACCGGATCATTTTCCGCATAGGCATAGAGGTTAAGTCCCTCACCTAGGCCAATGGGATCAGGTAAAATATATCTTTTGGTCTCCGGGTCGTAGTAGCGGTTCCAGTTGTAATGCAGGCCGGTCTCGGCGTCAAAGTACTGACCGGGGAACCTCAGGTTGTTATGCACCGTGCCGAGTTGGAGCTGGGTCTGGCCAAAGGGCAGGGCAGCCGCCTGCCAGACCACTGTGCCCTCTCCAGTAATTAGCCGCTACGGTGTACACAGGTGATTGTGGATGAACTATTATGTGCCCGCTCAGAAGCCGTTAAACCTATTATTTGGTTTTATATAAGCAGACAGTCATCGCTTTCCGCTATTGACATGAGTTCCCTTGCCTTATGAGCGTCTTTTGGATAGCCAAATTCACCATTTTGATAAAATGAAGCTAAAGTTCTAATTGCACCTTCAGATTTGAGAGCTGCTGCTTCCTCAATGATTTTGAATCCTTGTTCTATATTCCCTTTTTGATAAAGCATACGTATCCCTCGTCGCCATAATGCATGAGGATGTTTTTTTCTGCAGCAAGCTCTGAATAAAATATTGCAAGATCTTTGTCAACATTAACAATATCTCCAGTATCGTAATGTATACTCATGTAATATAATGCTTCAGCATTTCCTAATAATGCTGCTTTTGTTAAAAGATTGATTTCTCTATTATTCATATCTTCTGCAGATTCATCGGCTAGGCCTATCTCAGATCTGATAACCATTGCTTCTGAACAATTTTCTGCAATTAATTCATCAAGAATATTAATTGCTTCTTCAAACATTTCTGATTTAATTGCTTCTTTTGCAGCCAATAATCGAATATCAATATTTTCTTTCATCGTTTCTGAACCCTCACTTCTTCTCCATTTGCTTTCATACAGTTACTTGATTATAGATATAGTCCAGGTCCCCCGCCTAGCCGCATGCCCGTAACCGGCCCAAAGGGCAGATAGCGGATAGCTGTGGCCAACTCGTGCTCGCCAAAACGAAGCCCGCTGATCCGGGCCCGCTGCATCATAACTGCCGCGCAGCACCGTGCCGGAGGGATAGGTGATGCTGCTCAGCTCGCCTGTGGCCTCGTCATAGCCATAGCCCACACTCAGGCTCACCACCCCCTCCCTGCTCACCTGATCCTGCGTCACCCGGCCCAGACCGTCGTAGCCGAAGCGCCGCTCAAACTCCTCCTCCTGTATCCCCGTCAGACGCCCCAGCCGTATCCTGATCCCAGATCAGCTCCACCGCCCGCACAGACCCCGGCCATTGGATACGCACAGGACGGTTCAGCGCGTCCCGGAATCACTCCACCCGCTCGCCCAGGGCATTGCTCCGGCTCAGAAGATTCCCACTGTGCTTCATAGCCCGACCTTGTTGGCAGAGTCGGGCCCGAACTCAGGGCCGTTCAGGGTCAGGGGCTGCCGCCCAACAAGGACACTGCCCATCCGGAGAAGTCCCCCGCAGGCGCCGCGGCCTGGGCTTCCTTTGCGTCCGGGCAATGGCCCCCGGCTTTTTCCAGACAGCATCAGAAATGCCCTGTCGTCTGTGGGCGGCATGCTGCGACAGGCCTTCCCCCCTCCTTGCACTTGAGCACAAACCCCATAATACCACAAAATTATGCCCGCCGGCAGACGCATATGGCGCTCCGAAATATGCTGACTTTCCGGGCCGCAGGGGGTTACAATGCAGAGCCATCCCATTCTCCTTACCCGTGAGGTGCATGATGTCCGCAGAACAGGCCTCTTCCATCCAATCGCAGGCTCTGAGCGCCAACCTGAAGGAAACCGCGGGGACCGTGCATGTCGATCCCCGCTTTGCCCCCCTGAGAGATATCGTGGGCCGCCAGCCGGGCCTGCTCGCGAAAATCGATGCACTGCTGCACGAGGTCAGTCACCCTTTTCGCAACTGGAAACTGATCATCCCGGAACTGCGTTCCTATGTGTTGAAGAACGTCAATATCTACCGGGACCACGAAAAGGGGCCAGAGGCCTTTGCCCTCTTTGTGGGCATTTTTTTCGATGCCCTCGTGGAATCAGCCAAAAATGAGTCTCTGGTCAACCGTATTCTGGATGCGCTCCTGGCCTATGTGGACAAGCTGGCCCTGAACCTGGACGCTGCCACGCTGCCCCGCTACGAGGCGGGGCTGACCGATTTTGCCCGTCGCATACGGGAACTGGACAGCAGCGCGCCGCAACTGCTGCTGGCCATTGTCCAGAGTCAGTACACGCTCCGCAGGATGACAACCCACATCATGCAGCTTTGGCGGGAGGAAACCGATCCCGGACACTGCAGGGCGCTGAAGGAGATGAGCCAGGTCATGCTGCAGCGCAACTATGCATACTGGCTCGCCGAGGAGGATCCGGAGCCCTGGTTCGACAAAAACTGCGGCGTCTACTGTGCAAGCTGGCCGGGCAGGCCGCTTTTGCAGGCCATTTCCCATGCACGCATCCGGGCGTGCATGGCCAGACTGGAGGAGCTGGAGAGCGCCGAGCCTGAACGCGCGCTGGGCGAAATGCTGAAGCTGCCGGAACACATGGATTTTGTCCGCAGCTACCGGGACATTCCGGCCTGGATGACGATAGAGCAAACAGGCGAAAAGGATACCAAAGCGCTGGACAAGTGGCGGCTGCTCTTCCTCTTCCGCATCATGGAAACCGAGGGGCTTGGGCTCATTCACGAGGAGACGCTCCGGGAGATCAACCGCTCCCTGGGGCAGCTCATCCGCCGCCAGACTTTCGAGCAGATCGAGCGCTTTTTCACCACCACCTTCCGCCTGCTCAAGACCAATGTCAAACGCTACCCGCACACCTCCTTGCAGTGCATCCAGGCCATCGGCAATGAAGTCTTTCAGCGTAACAATTCCCGCCTGGTCGAGGCCTTTCTCTGGGAGACGGTGCGCTTCGGCTTCCAGTACGCGAACGTGCGCGGCGTGGACGAGGACTGGCAGCCCATCGCCAACCCGGCCCACCTCACCAATATCCGTGTGTGGCTCTCCCTCATCCAGCAGGAACCGAAGTGGTGCTCCACACTCTTCTCCGCACTCATCATCAATCTGCACCTCTCCGGCACCTGCGTGCGGGATACCGATCTGTTCCAGCGCGACATCACCGCTCTTCTGAACCACCCCATCGCGCCGATTTACAATCTGGCCAAGCAGTTCACCAAGCTGATGCCGGTGTTCTTCAACGATATCGGCGCGGAAGGCGAGCTGCGCGATGTATCCACCGAACTTGACGAGGGCCATCGCCGCAAGGATAAACTCATCCATTTCCTGCGCAAGCAGGCGCACGTGGAGTCCAACAACCTGATTGTGGGTTTTATCGAGGGCATTTTCCTGTTCTGGCTGGATCTGGACCCGGGCCACGTGGCGCCCTACGTGCCCCAGGAGCTGCTCTCGCAGATTGACCCGCATGGCCCTTTTGTGGTCGAAGAGCACCGGCTTTCGCTGCGCATCCAGAAGGAATGCGCCATCTGGAAGCTGTCGCAGCTTCTGGTCTGGCCGGACGACAGGCGGGACGCCTATCTGGCCAGACAGACCGACATTCCGGAAGTGGAGCGGATGCGCTATGCCCGGCTGCACCGCATGTACAAGCTTGTGCACGTGAAGTACAACCTCTCGCTGCCCGAGATTCATGCCCAGCTCGAACAGGCCATTCAGGGCGGCTTTCCGGAGATAGAGCAGTTGCTCCAACTGCTGGAGCGGGAAAAGAACCCCTTTGTCTGCCTGGAGGCGCTCCTGGACGAGCTGGAAGGCCTGAAGGCCGTGATTTTAAGCCCCGAACACTTTGAACCAACCGAACAGATCTACCACAAGCGCCACATTGCCGTGGACATCCCCTCGGTCTACGGCCGCTACAGTGAGCGCAAGTTTGATGCCCTAGGTCTGACGTTCCGGCTGGAGACCGTGGCCAATGTGTATCTGGAGCGGCTCTTCGATACGGTGAATCTGTCCTTCATCACCCAGGCTACCTTCATCAGCATTCTGCGCTGCCTCAAGGTTTTTTCCCGCGCCCTGAATGTGGACGGCATCGGCAGCCGCCGGCTCGATACCTATATCAGCATGCTGGAGTCATCGATAGGAATACGTCGGTTTTCCTATACGCAACAGCTTGATATCATGCGAGGATTGTCTGAAGGTGTCAAGGATATTATCTATGCCTATTACACAAATATTCACCAGAACAATCTCTCCATTATAGTTCCCCAGATAGGTATGGAGAATATGCTGGCAAAATATCAGAAGGTCTGGGATAACGATGCCAGAAACATGCCGGAAAATGTACTCAGAATTTCAGAGATCTTTTTCCGTGATCTGATTGCCACGACATTTGGCCTGCAACATCTGGACAATTTTATTGGCAATATCATAAGTACTCTGGAATCACAGCAGGATTTGCTGGATCATGATACGCTGGATCTTTTGATGACCTACAATCCCAAAATGGCTATCAGTCTGATTCATGATCCTAATCCGGCAACGAATAACCTCATTCATCTGGGTAATAAAGGATACAATCTGATGGTGCTGGCCGGAGAGCAGAAGCCGGTGCCGCCGGCCTTTGTCATCACCACCGAGGTGTTTCGCTGCCGCAGCGCCCTGCAGCGCTTTGGCCGCGCCAGAGAGGAATTCATGCGCCGGATGCGGCGGGCCATTACCGAGGTGGAAAATCGTGCGGGCCTGGTTTTCGGCTCCACCGAAAGACCGCTTTTGCTGTCCGTGCGTTCCGGCTCGGCCATTTCCATGCCAGGCATCATGTCCACCATTCACAACGTGGGCTTCAACGAGGAGCTGGTGGAGGAGTACGTCAGCCTGCACCCGGAGCGCCGCTATTTTGCCTGGGACAATTTCCGGCGCTTCCAGCAGTCCTGGGGCATGTGCGAGGGCATGGACCGCGAGGATTTCCAGGAGATCATGAATGCCCACAAGGCCCAGTTCCATGTGCGCTACAAACGTGAGTTCACCGCAGAGGCCATGCACGAGCTGGCCCTGAAATATCAGGATCTGGTGCGCAGCCGGGGCTTTGCCGTGCCGGATGACCCCTGGCTGCAACTGGTCGCCGCGGTCGAGCTGGTGCTGCACTCCTGGGATACGCCCAAGGCCCGGGAGTACCGCCACCTGATGCGGGTTTCCGACGACTGGGGTACAGCGGTCATCGTGCAGGCCATGGCCTACGGCAATCTGAATGCCGGAGCCGGCAGCGGCGTCCTCTTCACTGCCCACCCCTATCGCAAGGTGCGGCGGGTGGCGCTCTGGGGCGACTATGCCACGGGCGACCAGGGCGAGGACATCGTCTCCGGTCTGGTCACGAGCTATCCCATCTCGGTGGAGCAGGCGGAGATCGACGGCCGCGACGAGGACATGACGCTGGAACGACGCTTTCCGGAGATCTATGAGCGCCTTTTGACCATCAGCCGCGAGCTGGTCTACGACAAGGAGTGGAACGCGCAGGAAATCGAGTTCACCTTCGAGGGGCCAAAGGCGGAACAGCTCTACCTGCTGCAAAGCCGCGACATGATTACGATCAAAAAGAAGGAGCACCTCATGGTCTTTGCCGATTCCGACTTTGCGCACCGCCATATCGTGGCCAAGGGCATTGGCGTTTCCGGCTCGGCCATGAGCGGCAAGGCGGTGTTCACGGAGGAACATATCCGCGATCTCCGGCGTGCCGCGCCGGACGAAAAGCTGATCCTTATCCGGCAGGATACGGTGCCTGAGGACATCCGGGAGATTTCCATGGCCGACGGGCTGGTGACCTCGAGGGGCGGCCAGACTTCCCACGCCTCGGTGATGGCGACCAGGCTGGAAAAAACCTGCGTGGTCGGCTGCCGCGAGATGCAGGTCTACGAAACGGAAGGCTACGCGCAGATCGGCGACACCCGCATCGCCTTCGGCGATCCGATTGCCATCGACGGCCGTCACGGTCTGTTGCTCGAGGGCAACTATCCTCTCAACGAGGAGGTTCACATCCTGCCGCTCTGAGGGGAAAAGAGTACGCAGCCGCGAGGGGGAGCCGGGCGCCTGTCGCAGGGCCTGGCTCGCTGTTCCGGTCACGCCCAGGCCGGGGCTTTTCTGAGCTGAAGGTTTGTTCATGCCCGCCATCGTTCTTGCCACCATCAATGCCCGGTATATCCACGCGAGCCTGGGTCTGCGCTGGCTGAAGGCCAATCTGGCCGGGCTGGCGGCAGAGACGCAGATTCTGGAATTTACGCTGGAAGACCGGGCCGCGGACATGGCCGAGGCCATTCTGGCCGCAGGGCCGCGCATCGTGGGCCTGGGCGTCTATATCTGGAACGCCCGGCAGAGCCGCGAGCTTGTGGTTTTGCTGAAGCAGGTCGCGCCGGAGCTTGTCGTGGTTCTGGGCGGGCCGGAGGTGAGCCACGAGCCCTTTCGGGTGGATTTTGGCGCGGCCGACTATATCGTGCAGGGCGAGGGCGAGCTGGCCTTTGCCGCCCTGAGCCGGGATGTGCTGGCCGGCCGGCAGCGGGCGGAGCGGATAATTGCCGCCAGGGGGCCGGAGCCGGCTGCCCTCGCGTTGCCCTATGACTTGTACACGGACACGGACATCGCCCACCGGGTGCTCTATATCGAGGCCTCGCGCGGCTGCCCCTTTGGCTGCGAGTTCTGCCTTTCCTCTCTGGACAGGCGGCTGCGTTTTTTTAAGACAACCACGATGCTGGCCGAACTGGAAAAGCTGTGGCGGCGGGGGGCGCGCACCTTCAAGTTTGTGGACCGCAGCTTCAACTGCTCCGCGCACATGGCTCTGGCCATTCTGGACTTTTTCCTCGACAAAACGCCGCCTTTTCACGCGCATTTCGAGGTGGTGCCCGACCATTTTCCGGCCGCGATCCGGGAGCGGCTGCGGCGTTTTCCGGCGGGCTGCCTGCAGTTGGAAATCGGCATCCAGACGCTCAAGGCCGGGGTGGCGGCAGCCATCGGCAGACGGCTGGATATGGAGAAGATTCGCGAGAACCTGCGCTTTCTCACGCAGGAGACCGCGGCCCATCTGCATCTGGACCTGATCATGGGCCTGCCGGGCGAGAGCGCCCTGGACTTCGGCGACAACCTCGACCAGTTGATGCTTTGGAGCGCCGGCCAGGCCGAGATTCAGCTCGGCATCCTGAAAAAGCTCTCCGGTACAGCCATAACCCGTCATGACGAGCGCTTTGGCATGGTGTACAGCCCCGAACCGCCGTATGAGCTCTTGCAAAACCACCAGATTCCTTTTGCCGCCATGCAGGAACTGGGGCGCATGGCCCGCTTCTGGGATTTGGTGGTGAACAGCGGCAATTTCCGCAGGACCGCACCGCTGCTCTGGCAGGATGGCCGCGTATTCAGCGGGTTCTCCGCCTTTGCCCGCTGGCTCTTCGCCGAAACCAGGGCCACCTGGAAAATTGCGCTGCCCAGGCTGGCCGAGCTGCTCTTCCAGTATCTGGTGCGGGAAAGGGCCTGTGAGCCGGCAAGATGCGCCAATCTTCTGGCTGCGGATATTCTGACCGTAAAGGGCCGGGTTTTGCCGGCTGCCATTCAGGCCCATGTGACACTCGTGCCCGTCCTGCACCATAGGCCCGCCAGACCGCTGGCCAAACGGCAGCACCGCCGCCAGGCCTATTGAGTCCGCTGCAACAGGCTCGGCAGCTCAAGGGCATGCTCCGAGATTCCTCTTTACAGAATGGCAGTGCCCTGCTATTTTCCAGAATTTTGCACAGAAGCATCTGTATACTGTTTTGAATTTGCATTCCGCACGCTGCGGAACGCCTGGAGTAACACATAACGGAGAGGGTCGGCAAAAGCGGCTGGCAGTATGAAAAAGGATCTGGACAAGGTACGGAACATAGGCATAAGCGCCCACATTGACTCGGGCAAAACCACGCTGACGGAACGCATTCTGTTTTTTACGCAGCGCATTCACGCCATTCACGAGGTGCGCGGCAAAGACGGGGTCGGCGCAACCATGGATTCCATGGATCTGGAACGCGAGCGTGGCATCACCATCCAGAGCGCAGCGACCCACTGCACTTGGAAGGACTACGCCATCAACATCATCGACACCCCGGGCCACGTGGACTTTACCATCGAGGTGGAGCGCGCGCTCCGGGTGCTGGACGGCGCCGTCCTGATTCTCTGCTCGGTGGGCGGCGTGCAGTCGCAGTCCATTACCGTGAACCGGCAGATGACCCGCTACAGGGTGCCCCGCATCGCCTTTGTCAACAAATGCGACCGCACCGGCGCCAATCCCTACCGGGTCGTGCAGCAGATCCGCGACAAGCTGGGCCTGAATGCCGTGATGCTGCAGATGCCCATCGGCCTTGAGGCCGACCTGGAAGGCATGGTGGATCTGGTGACCATGGAGGCCGTATATTTCGACGGCGAGCAGGGACAGCAGATCCGCCGTGAAGCCATTCCGGAGGCGCTGCTGGAGGAGGCTCAGGCCAAGCGCGAGGCGCTTTTGGACGCGGTGTCCATGTTCTCCGACGAGCTGATGGAGGCCATGCTGGAGGAGAAGGAGATTGCTCCGGAGCTGATTCACGAGGCCATCCGCAAGGGCACCCTGGCCCTGGAGTTCACCCCGGTGATGATGGGCTCTGCCTACAAGAACAAGGGCATCCAGCTCCTGCTGGACGCCGTGGGCGCGTATCTGCCCAATCCGAAGGATATTGAAAATATCGCGCTCGACCTGAACGAAGACGAAAAGGAAGTCAGGGTCAGCAACAATGTGGAAGACCCGCTGGTGGCCCTGGCCTTCAAGCTGGAAGACGGCCGCTACGGCCAGCTCACCTACATCCGTACCTATCAGGGCGGGATCAGGAAGGGCGACACCATCGTGAACACCCGCACCGGCAAAAAGATCAAGGTCGGCCGTCTGGTGCGTATGCACGCCGACGAGATGGAGGAAATCGAAGAGGCCGGATCCGGCGACATCGTGGCGCTCTTCGGCGTGGACTGCGCCTCGGGCGACACCTTCTGCGCCCCCGAGCTGAACTGGTCCATGAGTTCCATGCACATCCCCGCGCCGGTGATTTCGCTGGCCATCAGGCCGGTGGACAACAAGGCGCAGATCAACATGTCCAAGGCGCTCAATCGCTTCACCAAGGAAGATCCCACCTTCAAGACCTTTGTGGATCACGAAACCGGCGAGACCATCATTTCCGGCATGGGCGAACTGCATCTGGACGTGTACATCGAGCGCATGAGACGCGAGTACAACGCCGAGGTGGAGGCGGGTGCGCCCCAGGTGGCCTATCGCGAGGCCATTACCAGGCGGGCCGACTTCGACTACACCCATAAGAAACAGACCGGCGGTTCCGGTCAGTTCGGCCGGGTGGCCGGTTTCATGGAACCCATGGAAGAGGGCGACTACGAGTTTGTGGACCAGATCGTGGGCGGCACCATTCCCCGCGAATTTATCGGTTCCTGCGACAAGGGCTTCCAGAAGTCCCTGGAAAAGGGCACCCTGGTGGGTGCGCCCATTACCGGGGTGCGGGTCACCATCAACGATGGCTCCTCCCACGCGGTGGACTCCTCGGATGTGGCCTTTCAGGTGGCGGCCATGGGTGCTTTCAGGCAGGGCTACGAAAAGGCCGGCGCCGTGATCATGGAGCCGATCATGAAGGTGGCCGTCGAGGGGCCGTCCGAATTTCAGGGCGCGGTCATGGGCAGCATCAACCAGCGCCGCGGCGTGATTATCGGCACCTCCGAGGACAGCAACTACACCGTGGTCGAGGCGGAAGTGCCGCTGGTGGAGATGTTCGGCTATTCCACGGTGCTGCGCTCCCTGACGCAGGGCAAGGCGGAGTTCACCATGGAATTCGCCAGCTACAAGCAGGTGCCCAGAAATCTGGCGGACGAGCTGATCAAGTCCTTTAACGAAAAGAAGAAAGAGGCCTGAGCTATGGCATACACGGAACTGACGCAGCAGAACCCGCTCAGGGCGCTGCACATGAGCAAGGACAGCCACATGGGGCTGATTATGGCCCGGGCCGGCTTGGGCAAGACCGCGATTCTGGCCCAGATCGCCCTGGACGCCATTCTGCGCGGCAAGCGGGTCATCCATGTGAGCGTCGGCAGAAGCATTGATAAGATCAAGGCCCGCTACGATGAGATCCTGCAGCTTATCCTCGAGGAGCACTGTGTTGACCGGCCCCATGAGCTGATCGATATGGTGAACCGCCACCGCATGATCATGACCTTCCAGGTGGCGACCTTTTCCCGGTCCCGTTTGGAAGAGCGTCTGAACGATTTGATTCTGCAGGATATTTTTCGACCGAACGTGCTGATTGTGGATGGGCTGGATTTTGCCAATACGTCCCGCGAGTCGCTGGCAGACCTGAAGGACATGGTGGAGAGCATGAATCTGCACGCCTGGTTTTCCGCCATCCGTCACCGGGACGACCCGCGTGTTTCGCCGCGCGGCGTGCCGGCGCCCTGTCACGAGGTGGATGACCTGTTCGGCATGGTTATTCTTTTGAATCCGCAGGAAGACTCCAGCCTTGAGCTGCAGCTCATCAGCAGCGGTGGGGCCTGTCACGGCGGCGCCAGTCTGCGCCTTGATCCCACCACCATGATGGTCAAGGAAAACTGAATTTCTCCTTTTTCCGGGGAGCGGCTTGTGCTCCCCGGTCCCTTTTTGTGGGTAGGCCCATGCGTTTTCGTCCCTGCATCGATCTGCATGACGGCAAGGTGAAGCAGATTGTCGGCTCGACCTTGCGGGACGAACCCGGCGCCCTGCGCGCCAATTTTTCTTCTTCCCTTCCTGCTTCCCATTACGCATCCCTCTACCGGCGCGACCAACTCCCGGGCGGCCACGTCGTCATGCTGGGGCCGGGCAACGAGGCTGCGGCCGCCGAGGCCCTGGCCGCTTGGCCGGGCGGTCTGCAGGTGGGCGGCGGCGTGACGGCGGACAACGCCGAACGGTGGCTCGCCCGTGGCGCCTCGCATGTCATCGTGACTTCGTGGATTTTTCGCGAAGGCCAGGTGGATATGCAGCGGCTGGCCCATCTGGCCGGGCTGGTGGGCAAGGCGCATCTGGTTCTGGATTTGAGCTGCCGTTTTCGGGAAAACGCGTACTATGTGGTGAGTGAGCACTGGCAGCGTTTCACCTCACTGCGGCTGGATGGGGCGACGCTGTCCGCCCTGGCCGCGTACTGCGATGAATTTCTGGTGCACGCTGTGGATGTGGAGGGGACCTGCACCGGCCTGGATGCGGGGCTTCTGGCGCTGCTGGCCGAGGCTGCCCCAATCCCCACGACCTATGCCGGCGGCATCTCCAGCATGGCCGATCTGGAGCTGGTGGAGCGAGTGGGCCGCGGCCGCATTGACGCCACCGTGGGTTCGGCACTGGATATTTTTGGCGGTCAGGGTATCAAATACAGCGACATACTTGCCCGTTTCGCTCCGGCCGGCCGGGAGATGGCCGGTGGGGGCGGGCATCGGGAGGGGAGCCTATGAGCGGTACCATGCTGGATTGTCGGGGGCTGGCCTGTCCGGAGCCGGTTTTACGGGTGAAAGACGCGCTGGAGCGGGGCGCGGCCGTGCTTGCCGTGGTGGTGGACAACGAGGCGGCCTGCCAGAATGTGCAGCGCTTCGCAGGCACCCGGGGCTGCCGGGTAGAGGTGCATCCGCAGGGGGAGGGGGTCTTCCGGCTGGACATCCGTGCGGGCCAGGGCCAGGTGCCTGCCGCGGCGAGCGGCGGGTGCTGCTGCGAGGCCCCGGCGCATCCGGGTGGGCTGGTCTATGTTATCGCCTCCGACACCATGGGCCGCGGCGACGACCTTTTGGGCCGCTCGCTGCTGCAGACCTATATTCAGACCATCGCCAAGGTGGAGCCGCTGCCACAGCGCATCATCTTCTACAACAGCGGCGTCAGAGTGGTGGCCACGGAGTCGGATGCCCTGGCTGCCCTGCAGGCCCTGCAGGCAAAGGGCGTGGAGATCCTGGTCTGCGGCACCTGCCTTGACTTTTACCAACTGAAATCGGCTATTCAGGTAGGCCAGATTTCCAATATGTTCGCCATCATGGACGCCACGATCCATGCGGCCAAAGTGGTCAGCCCGCTGTAAGCGGCAGACCTCCGTTTCCGGCCTGCGGGCCAATGAGTCGAGGTTGTCATGCGCTGTTTTGTGTCCTTTGCCCTGGCCCTGCTGCTGTCGCTTACGCCCGGCGCGGTTCTGGCGAAATCGGCCGCTTCGGTTGACGAGTCCTTCAATCTGGAGCGCAACCAGTTGATCGCCGCCATTATGAGTCAGCAGTTGAGTTCCCGCCATTTTTCCCGTACGCCGCTGGACGATGCCCTTTCCCGCAAGATATACGACCTCTACCTGAATCAGCTCGATCCCCGCAAGCGCTTCCTGCTGCAGGAGGATGTGCGGAAGCTCGACAGCTTCAGGGAGCGCATTGACGATGAACTCCGGCGCGGCGGCTTCCGTCTGCCCGATGCGGGTCGGCAGCTTTTGAATGCGCGTATTCGGGAGGCAGACCGGCTGATTGATCCGATCCTGGATGCGGGTTTTGATTTCAATCGCAAGGAAGCCCTGGAGATTGACCCCAAAAAACTGGAGTTCGTCTCCGACGAAGCGGCGCTGAAGGAACGCTGGCGGCTCACGCTGAAGATGCAGGTTCTGGACAGCTATTTCGAGGAGCTGGAAGACAGGAAGAAGGCCGAGCAGAAAAAGGCGGGCCAGGGCCAGCCAAGGCAGGGGGCAACAACGGCGGCAGCGCCGGAGCCTGTGCCGGATCCCGCAGCGCATCCCGAGCAGATGCAGGAGGCGGTCCGCAAGGTACGGTCCCGCATGCACCGGGCCCTGCAGCGCCTGCAGGAACAGAGCCTGCAGGATCATTACGATCGCTATTTCGATGCGGTGGCCCGCGCCTTTGATCCGCATTCCAGCTACATGCCGCCCACGACCAAGGAGGATTTCGATATCCAGATGAGCGGTTCCCTGGAGGGCATCGGCGCACTTTTGCGCGAGGACGAGGGGCTGATCAAGGTGGTTCGGATCATGCCCGGCTCGCCGGCGGAAAAGCAGGGGCAGTTGCAGGCAGAGGACACCATTCTGAGTGTGGCCGAAAAGGGGCACGAAGCGGTGGATATCACGGAAATGCGCATCCGGGAGGCGGTCAAGCTGATTCGTGGTCCCCGGGGCAGTCAGGTGCTGCTCAACGTGCGCAAGCCGGACGGCGGCAAGATGTCCATTGTTATCACCCGCGACATCGTGCAGCTCGACGAAACCTATGCCAGGTCGGCACTGCTGCATACGGACGGCGGCACGCCCATCGGCTATATCCGCATTCCCGGTTTTTATCGTGATTTCAGCAACGACAAAGGCAAGGGCAGGAACGCGACCGACGATACCAGAAGGCTTGTGCAGCAGTTGAAGCGGCAGGGCATCAGGGGCCTGATTCTGGATCTGCGCAACAACGGCGGCGGCGCGCTCGAAGACGCGGTGGACATTACGGGGCTCTTTCTGCCCGGCGGCCCGGCCGTGCAGGTCAAGGACGGCGGCGGCCACACGGAGGTCCGTTCCGACGAGGACACGGCAGTGGAATACGATGGCCTTCTGATTGTTTTGGTGAACCAGTTCAGCGCCTCGGCCTCTGAGATTCTGGCTGCCGCCCTGCAGGACTACGGCCGGGCGGTGATCATCGGCAGCCAGCACACCCACGGCAAGGGCACGGTGCAGGCCATGCTGGATATGAACCGCTACCTGCCCCTGTTCCGGCCCAGGCGCCTGGGGGATCTGGGCGCGCTCAAGATGACCATCCAGAAATTTTACCGCATCAACGGCGGTTCCACCCAGTTCCGCGGTGTCAAACCGGACCTGATCGTCCCCTCCATGCTGGATCACCTGGAAAGCGGTGAACAGTACATGGACTATCCGCTGCCCTGGGATCAGGTGCTGCCGGTGCCCTACCAAACCTGGAAGGGGCCGATGCTGGATCGGGCGATGGTCCAGAGCAGGGGTAAAGAATGGGTGGCCCACAGCGCCGCCTTCCAGAAAATCAAGCAGGAAAGCGACGAGGCCAAACTGCGGGCGCAGCGGACGGTGGTCACGGTGGCCTGGGAAGACATGTGGCGGGAGCGGCAGTTGCAGGCCAAGGTCAGGGAAGAGGCCAAAGCGGCAGGCTTTGTGGAAGACCCGGGCGAGGAGGAGGAGAACGAGGGCAGGCGGGCGGGCCGGGAGAAAAAGCTGGAGGAAGGCCTGGCCCATGATCCCTATGTGCAGCTCTCTTTGGAACTGTTTGGAAACATGGGCAAAAAGGAGGCCAGTGCGGTCAGGGCCCGCTGATTTTTTGCTTGAAACAAGGGGGCAATCGTGCTAGTCACTGTCCCGGCTTGTATATTCTTCAAAGAGCATGTCTGTTTCACCTTGTGCAATTTTGAGGGCTTATGGCTCTTTATGCAAAACTGGCCGGAATACTGGCAGACAGGCGGAAGCAGATACTCGATATCTGGCTCGAAAGGACCCTGCAAACCTATAAGTCGCCGAATTTCTTCATTCAGGTGCAGGATCCTTTCACCAACCCTGTGGGGATGCTTATCCGTGACGGTCTGTCCCGGATATTCGAGTTGCTGTGCCAGGAGGCGGAGGAAGAAGCCTATATCCGCCCCGTGGACCAGATCGTACGTATCCGGGCGGTACAGGAGTTTGCCGCATCACAGGCGGTAGTCCCCTTTCTTGAACTCAGATGGGTTGTCAGAGAAGTTCTGGCCGACAATCCGTCTTTCAATTTGCCGGCCGACCAACTGCAGCACTTTGACTGTGCGGCAGAGCGGGTAGCTCTGATAGCTTTTGACTTGTATTGCCGGTGTCGTGAACAGTTGTACCGCACCCGCGTTCGGGAACTGAAAAGCGGGCGGGCCAGATTCACGGATGGCGGTTGTCCCTCCCGTTTGCTTGACGCTGACACGAAATCCGGAGCCAGCGAAAAAGAGTGAGGCGGCAGGCGGCAGGCACATGGACAGCATGTGTCCGGTGCCGCTGCTCTGCCTGAAATAAAACTATGCGAAGGAGTGATTGATGAAGTACGCCTTCCCGCTGGCGGCAGTGATTGCCCTGATCCTGATTGCATTGATAGGGGTGCAGATCCCTGGAATGCAATACCTGTTCGGTGTGTTTATTCCCTATGTCGCCACGATGGTGTTTGTCGCTGGCTTCATCTACCGCGTGTACAACTGGGGAAAATCACCGGTTCCTTTCCGTATTCCGACGACCTGCGGTCAGGGATTCTCACTGCCCTGGATCAAGCAGGACAAGTTGGACTGCCCGGCGACCAAAGTCCAGGTTCTGGGCCGGATGCTCCTTGAAATTCTGCTCTTCCGCTCACTGTGGCGCAACACCAAGGCAACCATGTATGAGGGGCCCCAGCTCACCCATGAATCCAGCAAGTGGTTGTGGCTCTTCGGCATTGTTTTTCATTACAGCTTCCTGATTATTGTCCTGCGGCATCTGCGGCTCTTTCTGGAACCCGTGCCCGCCTGCGTTGCCTTTGTCGAGGTGCTGGACTCGCTTTTGCAGGTGGGTGCGCCCCTGATGTACATCACCGATGCCACCGTGCTTCTGGCCCTGCTGCTGCTCTTCCTGCGGCGGCTGTGGAATCCCCATGTCCGTTACATCTCCCTGGCCAACGACTATTTCCCCCTGTTCCTTATCCTGGCGATTGTGTGCACCGGCATCCTGATGCGCTACTTCCTGCGCAGCCACGTGGATATTGAGGCCATCAAGCAGTTGGCCATTGGGCTGGTGACCCTGCATCCCACCATTGTGGCCAAGATCAGCCCGCTTTTCTATGTGCACCTGTTTCTGGTGAGCGTGCTTTTGGTCTATTTTCCCTTCAGCAAACTCATGCACATGGGCGGCGTTTTCCTGAGCCCGACCCGGAATCTGCCCAACGATTCGCGCATGCGCCGGCACATCAACCCCTGGAACCCGCCGATCAGGCCCCATTCCTATGCCAGCTATGAGGACGAGTTCCGTGCGGACATGGTCGAGCAGGGCATTCCGGTCGACAGGCCCCTGTCCAAAGAGGCCGGCGCTGCCAACTAGGGACTCTGGCGAACAGTTTGCAGCTCGAGTGAACACGAACGCTTAAGGATATAATGCAATGGCAAACGTAACTGTAGAGAAACTGGCGGAAAGCGTTGTCAAGGGGCCGTCTCTGATGACGGGCGGCTACCCGACCAAGCCGTGGATGGATATTCCGGCGGTCTTCAGGCCCGGCAACTATGCCTACCCGACCAAGGCGGAAAAACTGGAGTACCTCGACCGGCAGGAGGGGGTGAGCTTCCCCAACGCCCGCGAGTGGAGCCCGGAAGACGATGACTGGAAACTGCCGCCGAACTGGAAGGAGATCATTTTACAGGGCCTGGCAGACCGGCTCGACCGCTTCCGTTCCCTCAAGATCTTCATGGACTGTTGCGTCCGCTGCGGTGCCTGCGCCGATAAGTGTCACTTCTTCCTGGGCACGGGCGATCCCAAGAACATGCCGGTGTTGCGGGCCGAACTTTTGCGCTCGGTCTACCGTGGCAACTTCACCCTGGCCGGCAAGATCCTGGGCAAACTGGCCGGCGGCCGGGAAATGACGGTCGGCGTGCTCAAGGAATGGTTCATGTACGCCTACCAGTGCACGGAGTGCCGGCGTTGTTCGGTGTTCTGCCCCTACGGCATAGATACGGCCGAAATCACCATGATCCTCAGGGAACTGCTGCATCTGGTGGGCGTCGGCATCAACTGGGCCATGGAGCCGGTTGCCAACTCCAACCGCACGGGCAATCACATGGGCCTGACGCCGCAGGCCTTCAAGGGGAACGTCGAGTTTCTCTGTGACGACATCGAAAATCTGACCGGCATCCGGGTCAACCCCAGCTTCAACCGCAAGGGCGCGGAGGTGCTCTTCATCACGCCTTCTGCCGACGTCTTCGCGGAACCCGGCATCTTCACCTGCATGGGCTACCTGCTCCTCTTCGAAGCCATCGGCCTGGACTACACCTGGTCCACCTACGCGTCCGAGGGCGGCAACTTCGGCCTCTTCACATCCAACGAGATGATGAAGAAACTGAACGGCAAGATGTATGCCGAGGCGAAGCGCCTTGGGGTCAAGTGGATTTTGGGTGGTGAGTGCGGTCATATGTGGCGGGTTATCCACCAGTACATGGATACCATGAACGGCCCTGCCGATTTTCTGGAAGTGCCCAGATCGCCCATGACCGGTACGGTCTTCGAAAACGCGGCCTCCACCAAGATGGTGCACATCTCCGAGTTTACCGCGGATCTGATCAGGAACGGCAAGCTCCAACTCGACAAGAGCAGAAATGCCCACGTGATCGCCACCTTCCACGATTCCTGCAACCCTGCCCGGGCCATGGGGCTTCTGGACGAGCCGCGCTACATTCTCGATAATGTGGTCGACAAGTGGTACGAGATGCCCGAAAACACCATCCGCGAGAAGACCTTCTGCTGCGGTTCGGGTACGGCCCTCAACACGGATGAAATCATGGAGCTGCGCATGCGCGCCGGGTTGCCCCGGGCCAATGCCGTGAAATACGTGCATGAAAAGCATGGCGTCAATACGCTGAGCTGCGTCTGCGCCATCGATCGGGCCACCCTGAGCACGCTGATGGATTACTGGGTGCCTGGCGTGCAGGTCGCGGGCATCAGCGAACTGGTGGGCAATGCCCTGGTTATCGAGGGCGAACAGAGGCAGGATCTGACCGAGGGTCTCCGAACCCTGGTTTAATGGCAGAACTGGAGGAACCGTAATGTACGACCGTGTGAAAATCATTACAGGGCTGGTTATCTTCGTCCTGCTTGTCCTGATACCCTTTTTGTACAACGGCAAGGCGAGCAAGGCCGTGCCCGAACTGAGCCTGCCGACGACCGCCAAGCACTGCGTTCTGCCGGCCGACGAGATGCGGGCCAAGCACATGCAGCTCTTGAATACCTGGCGCGACGAGGTGGTGCGCAGTGGTGACCGTACGCCCGTTGTCGTTGACGGTCAGGCGTATCCGAAGAGTCTGCAGCTGAACTGCATGGCATGCCACACCAGCAAGGTGAATTTCTGTGACAGGTGCCACGACTATTCCTCGGTAAAACCGTACTGCTGGGATTGCCATTTGGCTCCGGTTGAGTGAGCGCGGAGAAGGAGACTGACAGATGGATCAGAAACGAAGAAATTTCCTGAAGATAGCGGGCATTTCCACCCTGGCTGGCCTGGGCGCGGGCACAGGTTTGGGGCATCTGGTGGATGGCGCCCAGTCGGCTTTGGCGGCAACGGCAGCGCCCCAGGGCAATACGGCCGGCCAGCATAGCGGCACTGCGCCCAGCGGCAAGCGCTATGGCCTCTTGATTGACGCCCGCAAGTTCCGCGAGAATCCGGCCCTGGGCGAGCGGGTGGTGCGGGCCTGCCATGAAACCCACAATGTGCCCCGCTTCCCGGAAAAGGACAAGAAGGACGAGATCAAGTGGATCTGGATGACGCACTTTGAAAACGCCTTTCCGGAACAGCCGAATCTGTATCCGGATCAGCAGACTGCGGAGGCGGAACTGCCCATTCTCTGCAATCACTGCGACAATCCGCCCTGCGTGCGCGTCTGCCCGACCCAGGCGACCTTCCGCAATCAGGACGGCATTATCGTGATGGACTTCCACCGCTGCATCGGCTGCCGCTTCTGCATGGCCGCCTGCCCCTATGGTAGCCGCAGTTTCAACTGGCGCGATCCCCGGCCCTTTATCGACGAGAGCACCAAAAACAAGGACTTCCCGACCCGGACCCGGGGTGTGGTGGAAAAATGCAATTTCTGCGCCGAGCGCCTGCGGCAGGGCCTGCAACCGGCCTGCGTGGAAGCCTGCGGCGACACCAAGGCCATGGTCTTCGGCGATCTGAACGATCCAGACTCGGAACTGCGGCAGATGCTGAGGCAAAACCATACGGTTCAGCGGAATCCCTCCTTGGGCACGCATCCTTCCGTTTTCTACATCCTGTGAGGCTCCCATGTTCGAAAAAGCGCTAAAAGGAAATCACTACTACTGGATGTGGCTGGCCTTTCTGGGCTTCATTGTCGCCATCGGCGGCATTTGCTACCTGCGTCAGTATTTTTACGGCCTGGGCATTACCGGCATGAGCCGGGACGTTTCGTGGGGGCTCTACATTTCCCAGTTCACCTTTCTGGTGGGCGTGGCGGCCGGAGGCGTGATGCTGGTTTTGCCCTACTACATCCACGACTTCAAGGCATTCGGCCGCATCACCATCCTGGGCGAATTTCTGGCCATCCCCGCGCTGATCATGTGCCTGCTGTTCATCATGGTGGATATCGGACAGCCGCTTCGCGCCATGAACATGATTCTGCACCCGACCCCGAACTCCATGCTGTTCTGGGATATGTGCGTGCTGCTGGGCTACCTTTTTCTGAACGCCCTCTGCGGCTGGGTCATCCTGACCGCAGAACGCAAGCAGGTGCATCCGCCCAAGTGGATCTATTTCTTCGTCTATTTTTCCATCCCCTTCGCCTTTTCGATTCATACGGTCACGGCCATGCTGTACTGCGGTTTGCCGGGGCGGCATTACTGGCTCTCGGCCATCATCGCCCCACGCTTTCTGGCCTCCGCCTTTGCAGCCGGCCCCTGCCTTATCGTGATCATGGCCCTGATCCTGAAGCGGGTGGCCAATTTCGACGCCGGCCGGGTGGCCATCGACAAGATCGTGACCATCATCATCTATGCGGCCATTGCCAATATGTTCTTCTGGTCGCTCGAGTTGTTTGTCGGCGCCTACTCCAATGTGCCCGGCCATCTGCACACCCTCGAGTATCTGTTCTTCGGGCTGGAGCACAACGGTCATGTCTACAACAATCTGGTGCCCTTCATGTGGCTCTTTCTGATTCTCTTCATTGTGGGCATCGCCATGATCAGCTATCCGCCGATCCGCCGGGGCGGCGGCCTGTGGCTGGGCGTTGGTTGCGCCTGCATTTTCACCGCCTTCTGGCTGGACAAGGGCATTGGTTTCGTGCTGGGCGGCTTTGTGCCCACGCCGACGGATGAAATCGTGGAATACTATCCCCACTTCAACGAGCTGATGATTGCAGCCGGCATCTGGGCGGCAGGCTTTTTCATCCTGACCATCCTGTACAAGATCGCCATTGGCGTGGATCGGGAGATAGAGGCGTAAGGCATTCTGCCCCGAAAGCTTGCACCCCCACGGGAAAAGCCCCGGTTCCCTGTGGAACCGGGGCTTTTCCTTGTGGATGCGTCGCCACGGGGACTGGAGACGCTTTTCTGATGAGTGCCCTGTGCCTTCTCTGGAAAGCGGGCGCCAGCGCGGGTGGGGAGCTTACTGCAGGCCGCTCAGGCCGAGGTACATTTGCCAGAGCGCCATGATTGGTTCCTGCAGGAAGAGAAAGACAGCAGCGGCGATTGCCAGAAAGGGCCCATAGGGAATGCGGGTCTGGCCGCCTTTTTTCTGGTGCACCATGGCGGCAATGCCGATGACACTGCCGAGTGTCGCGCTGCAGAGAATGACAAAGGGCAGGCTCTGCCAGCCCAGAAAAGCGCCGATCATGGCCAGAAACTTGATGTCCCCCCCACCCATGCCCTCCTGTTTTTTGAGGAGGTAGTAGCCCAGGGCCACCGCATAGAGGATGCCGCCGCCGCAGAGGATGCCCAGAGCAGACTGCTGCCAGCTGACCTGTTCGCTGAGCAGGGAGCCGGCAAAGCCCAGGACGATGCCCGGCAGGCTGATGATGTCTGGAATAATCTGGTGATGGAAGTCGATAAATATGATAACCAGAAGAGCCGCCACAAAGACAAAGTAGTAGAAGAAATCGAAGCCTGGCCCGAACTGTCGCATCAGGAGCGCCGCGAGGACGGCCATGGCCAGTTCGACTGCCGGATACTGGAGTGAAATCGCCTGCCGGCAGGAACGGCATTTGCCGCGGAGCATGAGATAGCTTAAGATCGGGATATTGTCGTACCAGTGCAGCATGTAGCCGCACCTGGGGCAGTGGGAGGCCGGGAAGACGACGGAGCCGCCTTCTTCCGGCAGCCGCAGGATGACGACATTGAGAAAAGACCCGACAACCGCACCAAAGAGCGCGGCAAAGGAGCAGATGAGCAGTTCCATGGGTGATCCGGGGGCAGATTGAGTAAACAGGCTGCAATGTACGGCAAATATGCTGTCTGCAGCCGTACCAGCCAGCAATGTTGTAGCGTTTTCCATGCCTGAATTCCAGAAAAATTGCACTGTCATCACCGGCGAGCAGCCGGCCCGGGGTCTGCTGCGCCTGCGCCTTGCAGCGCCGGAGATCGCCGCTGCAGTCAGGCCGGGCCAGTTTGTGATGGTCGCCTGCGGCGCTGACCGGGATCCGCTCCTGCGCCGGCCCCTTTCTGTCCACAACGCGGAAGCGGGGGCGACAATAGACCTGCTCGTGCGGGTGCTGGGGCGGGGCACCGCCGCCCTGACCCGGCTCAGGGCCGGCGATACCCTGTCTGTGCTTGGCCCCCTGGGCCGCGGCTTTGGCGAGGCCCAGGAGGGCGCTGAAGTCCTCCTGGTGGGCGGCGGCATCGGCTGCGCGCCGCTGCTCCTGCTGGCGCGGCGTCTGCTGGCGCGTCGGGCCAGGCCGGTACTGCTCCTGGGCGCTGCCCATGGGGCAGAGGCCCGGGCCTTTCGGGACTGCTTTCAGGGGCTCGACTGCCCGGTGCATCTCAGCACCGACGACGGCTCACTGGGCTATCACGGCTTTGTGACCGGGCTCCTGCCGGAACTGGCCGCTGCCGCCTCCCGGGTCTATGCCTGCGGCCCCATGCCGATGATGGCTGCAGTGGCGCGTTTCTGCGGCAGCCGCCTGCCCTGCGAGGTGTCGCTGGAAAGCCGCATGGCCTGCGGTCTGGGCGCATGCCTGGGCTGTGCGGTTCCAGCCCCGGACAGGCCCGGCGCATACCGGCATGTGTGCAAGGACGGTCCGGTTTTTCCGGCAAACGAGGTGCTCTGGCCATGAGCGCACAAAACAGTCCTGATCTGCGTGTACATATCGGCGCATTGACGCTCGACAACCCGGTGATGACCGCCTCCGGCACCTTTGGCTATGGCGCGGAGTTTGCGGGCCTGCTCGATCTGTCGCGTCTGGGGGCGCTGGTGACCAAGGGCATTTCCCTGGAGCCACGCGCGGGCAATCCGCCGCCGCGCATTGCGGAATGCGCCTCCGGCATGCTGAACGCCATTGGCCTTGAAAACGTGGGGGTCGAGCGTTTCCTGGCCGAAAAGATGCCTTTTCTCCGGCGCTTCGGCGCCAAAACCATTGTCAATATTCTGGGCAACAGCGAGGAGGAATACGCGGCCCTGGCGGCCAGACTCGCCGGGGTGGAGGGGGTGCTCGCCCTGGAAGTGAATATCTCCTGCCCGAACGTGCGCCAGGGCGGCATTGCCTTTGGCGTGGATCCGAAAATGGCTGCCGCTGTGGTGCGGGCCGTGAAGCGGCATGCACTGCAGCCGGTCATTGTCAAACTCTCGCCCAATGTCACGGATATCTGCCTTATGGCCCGGGCCGTGGCGGATGCGGGCGCGGATGCGGTTTCGCTCATCAACACGCTGATCGGCATGGCCATCGATATCCGTACCCGCAGGCCGGAGCTCGCCAACCGCACCGGCGGCCTGTCCGGCCCGGCCATCAAGCCGGTGGCCCTGCGCATGGTCTGGCAGGTGGCCCAGGTGCTGCAGATCCCTGTTATTGGCGTCGGCGGCATTGCCACGGCGGAAGACGCGCTGGAATTTCTTCTGGCCGGGGCCACCGCAGTACAGGTGGGCACGGCAACCTTCACCAACCCCGGGGCCAGCGTGGCCATCGTGGAGGGCATAGCCGCCTGGCTGGCTGCCCAGCACGAGCCCTCGGTTCAGGCCATTATCGGCGGCCTGCGCGATGTCTGACAACAGGCGCGGCCTGCTTTGTCTGTCTCTGGCCGGCCCGGACGCGGCTGCCCTGATTCGTCGGGCCGAAGCGCTCATCGATTTGGCCGATCTGGTGGAACTTCGGCTGGACAGTATGCAAGACCCGGACATCAGGCCCTTTTGCCGGCGCTTTGCCACGCCGGTTTTGGCGACTAACCGGCCCACCTGGGAAGGTGGCGCCTTTGCCGGCCCGGAAGATGAACGGCTGGCGCTGCTGACCCAGGCCATGAGCGCGGGTGCAGCCTATGTGGACATCGAACTCCGCACCGAGGCCAGCCGCCGGGATGCCTTTCTGGCTGCAGCCAGGGCCGCGGGCAAATGGGCCCTGGTTTCGTGGCATGACTTCAGGGCAACGCCGGATACGGCCGCGCTGACCCGGATTTTTGCCAGGATGCGCGCCACAGCGGCCCGAAGCGGCAAAATCGTGACCACCGCCGAAAATGCCGCCGACGCGGCCCGCCTTCTGGGCCTGCTTGCTCACAGTAGTCCCGAATTCCCCCTGAGCGCCTTTGCCATGGGCGCGCCCGGCGGCATTACCCGCCTGAGCTCGCTTTTTCTGGGCGGCCATATCGGCTATGCATCCGCAGACGCTGCCCTGGCCACTGCGCCGGGGCAGATGGAGCTCCGGCGTCTGCGGGACCTTTGCGATCTTTTCGAGGCAAAATCATGACCATAAGCGGAACGACCCGCCTGTTCGGCGTCTTGGGCAGCCCGGTGGGGCACTCGCTCAGCCCGGCCATGCACAATGCGGCCTTTCAGTCGCGGAACATCGATGCGGTCTATATTCCTCTGGCCGCCACCGAACTGGCCGCGGCCTTTGCGGGCATCAAGGCCCTGTCCTTCAGCGGCGTGTCGGTGACCGTGCCGCACAAGGTGGCCATTCTGCCGCTTCTGGACAGCATCGACCCGGTGGCGCAGAAGATCGGCGCGGTCAACACGCTCGTCTTCAGGCAGCGGGCCGATGGCCGGGTGCACTGCACGGGCGTCAACACCGACTGGCTGGGCGCCAACCAGGCCCTGGAGCAGGTCATCCCCCTGAAGGGGGCCTCGGTGCTGCTTCTGGGCGCGGGCGGCGCGGCCCGGGCCGTGGGCTTTGGCCTGAAAGAGGCAGGCGCGCAGTTGCTTGTGCACAATCGCGGCGAGGAGCGCGGTCGGGCCCTGGCAGCCCAGCTCGAATGCGGCTGTCTCACGGCCGGAGAACTGCGCGGCCGGCGGGCCGACATTCTGGTGAACGCCACCTCGGTCGGCATGACGCCCCATGCGGACGGGATCCCGATTGAGCCTGATCTGCTTTCGAACTTCCAGGTGGTTATGGACATCGTCTATGCACCGCTCAGGACCAGGCTCCTGCGCGAAGCCGCAAGCCGGGGCTGCACGGTGGTGTCCGGCAGCAGCATGCTTTTGTATCAGGCCATGGCCCAGTGGCGCCTGTGGATGGACGCCGAGCCGCCGCTTGAGGCCATGCGCGCGGCCCTCATGGCCGGCCTCGAACAGCAGGGTGGCTGAGCATGCGCAGCATTCAGCCTGTCTCCAATATAGATGTGGGCCTTGCGGTGCCCGGGTCCAAGAGCATCACCCAGCGGGCCCTGGTCGCCGCGGCCCTGGCAGGCGGCGAATCCCTGCTCCTGGGCGTTCTGGACAGCGAAGACACAAACTATCTGCGCAGCGCCCTGCGGGCCTTGGGCGTGCGCATTGACTGCAGTGACCCGGAGGCCTGGCGGGTGCAGGGCTGCGGCGGCCGCCTGCGCGCTCCGGATGCCCCGATTTACCTGGGCAACAACGGCACAGCCACCAGGCTCTTGACCTCGGTGGCTGCCCTGGCGGGCGGCCCGGTGCGCATCACCGGCGATGCCCGCATGGCCGAGCGACCCATTGCGCCGCTCATGGAGGCGCTGCGGGGCTGGGGCGTGGCGATTGCCAGCGAGCGCGGCAACGGCTGCCCGCCGCTCACCATTCACGGCCAGGGCATCCAAGGCGGCAGCACCACGCTGGCAACCGGCAAGTCCAGCCAGTATCTGTCCTCACTGCTGCTGGTCGCCCCCTATGCGCAGGAGACGGCGGAGATCGCCGTGGCCGGCAGGCTCTATTCCCGGCCCTACGTGGACATGACGCTCGCGGTGATGCAGGCCTTTGGCGTGCAGGCAGGGCCTGTTCCGGGACAGAGCCGATTCGTGGTGCCCCGGGGCGGCTACCGTGCCCGGCAGTACCAGATCGAGGGCGATGCCTCCAGCGCCTCGTACTTCCTGGCCGCGGCGGCCATCTGCGGCGGTCGGGTGCGGGTGATGAACCTGCCTTCGCCCTCCCTGCAGGGCGACGCCGGATTCGTGGAGCTGCTGGCGCGCATGGGCTGCCGGGTGGAGCAGGACAGGGGCGGCATGCAGGTGACAGGCGCTTCCTGCCTGCACGGCATCGAGGCCGACATGGGCGACATGCCCGATGTCGCGCCCACGCTGGCCGTGGTGGCGGCCTTTGCCGAAGGCATGACCAGCATCACGAACGTCTCCCACCTCAGGGTCAAGGAGTGCGACCGGCTGAGCGCCATGACCCATGAACTGCGCCGCCTGGGCGTGGCTGTGGAGGAGCGGGAGGACGCCATGCACATTCAGGGCAGGGGCGGCCTGGGCCTGCACGGCGGCCGTATCCAGACCTACAGGGACCACCGCATCGCCATGAGCATGGCGCTGGCCGGCCTGCGCATTCCGGGGGTGGCGATAGAGGGCGAAGACTGTGTGGCCAAGTCCTTCCCGGATTTCTGGGAGCGCTTCCGTATGCTGGAAGGGCAGGGATAGGCCGGGCATCCTTATCCCTGGTTTTTTCTCTTTGGCCAGCTCGGAACGAAGGGCCCCAGGCGAGGCCCTGCGACGTGGCGCAGGCTCTTTTTTTCGTGCAATGGGGCCTTGGGGAGGACGGGCCGGGGCATGGTGAATTCAAATTGCAAATGCACCGGTGAGGGCCTGGTTAAAAACCTCGGCTGGAGTCTGGTAGTGTAAACATTTGCGCGGCCGGTTATTCAGTTGTTCTGCCGCCTTAACGACCATTGCTTCCGTGATCTTGTGAAAGCTGATGCCCCTGGGAAAATACTGCCGCAAAAGCCCGCCCTCGTTTTCGTTTGTGCCACGCTGCCAAGGAGCATGTGGTTTACAAAAATACGTGCGCAGGCCAGTGGCCAACTCCAGAGCCCTGAAGCCTGCCAGTTCCGAACCATTATCCAGCGTCAGGGTCTGCCTCAGCTTTGGCGGCACAGCACGCAGGCAGGGAATGAGTGCCGCATTGAAGGACGCGGCTGTCTTGTACCCTGGCCAGCAGGAGAAAGCGGCTCCTGCGTTCGGTACAGCTGAGCAGCGGCTGCTTTTCCTTTGGAGGCACAGACAAGGTCGGCTTCCCAGTCACCAAAGCGAGTTCTGAGTTCCACAATCCCCGGGCGGCAGCTGATATCAATACGCCCGGGAAACAGGCGCCGGCCCTGGCCATACCTGGCTTGCCGCCTCCGGCCTTTGTGGGCGCGGCGCAGATGGCGGTAGCTGGTATCGCCGAATTGTGCCGCTGCATGGACCCAGCGGTAGATAGTCTCTGTACTGATACGCATGCTTTGATCCTCTGGATACTCCAGACGGATGCGCCCTGCAATCTGCTCGGAAAACCAGTTTGCGCGCAACTTTTCATCGACCCAGGCGATCAATCCGGGCCGATTCATACAACGGTAATGCCTTGCTCTCTTTCGTCTTTTCCGGGCACGCCGCTCTGCGCTCTGCGCACGATAGCCTCGTTTTGCAGAACCCACGTTGCGGCGCAGCTCCCGGGAAAGCGTGCTGTGACTCCTGCCCAGGCGTCTGGCCATTTCCCGGCAGCTCAGGCCCATGGACACAAATATTTCGATCCTGATGCGTTCTTCCAGAGTAAGATGGCTATGGGACATGGCGGGCTCCTTCTGGCCGAGTGGTTGTTGGTGCTGCCAACTCTACCAGAATCCCGCCTTGTCCTTTTAACTTTTCATCCCCCTACCACGTGGTGCGTTTGGAATGAGAATCTACCCCCAGGCGATCAGATCGGAGCGGCTCATGCAGCGGTAATGGCGCAGCTCCCGGCAATCTCCGCAAGCAGACGGTTCTTCAGATCTTAGAGATAGTACGTGCTCCTGGCACTACGGTCTTCGGAGCCGCCGGTTCCGGCGCCATAGCCATAGCTAGCCAGAACCACACCGTTGACCTCTACCTGACGCAAAGGGCGTAGGGACATCCCATAATAAGTGCTGGTGTAGGAATATGACGTGTGAATTCACCAAATGCTCAGCTCATTCACGAACTCACTTTAAAAATAGCTGGAGTTCATCTAAGGTCCTCCACCACTCTCTGTTTCTATGATAAGTGTCCCAATCAACTTCTTCTTGTACTTCATTTACATGACATATATCCCTCCAAGTGTATTCTTTTGGAAAGCTTTTCCAGTATAATAAACTTCCTGGATATATTTCATTTAGCACTAAATTATCTGATAAAGTATGATATAAATTTGATTCTATCGAAGTTTTTGCAAATTTGTATCCAATATTTTTATCAGTGCAAAGAAAGTCAATAATTATATTAGTACTATCTTCATATGATGAGTCAATACAGTATCTATTCCAAATTGGGGTTCTCTCAATTGCCCATATACCTCCTCCTTTTTTAGTAATTTGGTAATAATTATTATTAAATGTTATATATTGTTCATATTTTAAAGTATTAAGAACTCTTAATAATTCTCTGTCATTAAAATCATGTGAATACTCAACATTCATATGAATAGAATAGTTTTCTTCACATAAATTTTTAAAATTGCTTCTTCCTTCTAAAGCTAGAAAATCGAGTATAAATAATTCACCATTTGAGAGATGTGTGATTTTTGTCCTTTTTGGCAGCATAAAAATAGCTTAATGTTATCATTGAATTAGTTAATGAGCCAGCCAAATATATTTTTGATTGGGCCTCTAATTGTCTCTTCACAACATTGACAAGTTGTTGTACTCACCAAATGAGAGCCATTTCCAGTTACTTGGTAATGATACCCTTTCCCAGCACAAGGACATTTATAAAATAATTCCATTTCTAAAACAATAGTGAATTTATAATCCATGACCAGGCGACGATGGATTTGACGCGGGGCTGATCGAGTTCCATACTGCGCAAGGCTGTTTCCAGGTGATCTTCCAGAGCATCAAGACTGTCGAAAACCAGGTTGCCAAAGTATTGCTCACGCACTTCATCCCATATATGCTCAACAGGATGCAACTCGGGCGAATAAGGAGGCAGCGAAACAAGCCGCATGTTGGCGGGAATGTTCAGGCACGACTCCCTGTGCCAGCCAGCGCCATCCAGAATCATGAGCAGTCTTTCTTCAGGATAACGGGAAGCCACTTCATCCAGGAATATCTGCATGCACACCCTGTTGACATGCGGCATGATCAACGTGTCCAGGCGACCATCACTCACCGATACCGTGGCATAGGCGTAAACAGATTCCTGCGTTACCATGCTCCGGCATACGGGGCGATGCGGCCGTGGACACCAGCACCGCCTTGACAGCGAAATCCGGCCAAAGCGGCCCTCATCCTGAAACAGCACGCGCAAGGGTCCCGTTCCAGGCCAATGGCTGTCTACGGTGGCGAGCAATGCCGGGAATTTTTTTCCACTCTGCCTGTATCCCGGCATCGGCCCTGACGTGCCGCTTGTCCGGAGCGAGCTTGCGCCAGTTATGGCGGTGCAGCAAATTGTAGACTGTGGACAGGGGAACAGTGCGGCCCAGGTGCGCATCGAGCGCCTGCTTGATCTCCCGGACAACCAGAATGCCACCCTGGGCTGCTTTTTCGAAGAAAGGAGCCAGGAAAGCGGCTTCTTCCTCCCTGCTCATGTTTTCATGCCGTCTGCCGCCCGGTTTTCGCTTGTCCAAATCAGGCGCGCCTGCCAGGCGGATGAACCGGTTGCGCAGCTGACAGACCCATCCTTTGGATATTCCGGTGACCATGGCCACCTGTTCCAGGGAAAAACCAAACTCCAGCGGCAGGATGACTGCCTGGGCCTGGCGGAGCTCTGCCACTGTGTGCGCCTGTTTCAATGCCTCCCTGGCCGCAACAAGAACCTCTTGTCCTCGTGCTGGACGTGCCATCTGCCCACCTCCTGTAAGATGAGCATATTATACCATTAATGATGTGGAATTGGAATTAGAAGGACAAGGCGGGATTCTGGTAGAGTTGGCAGCACCAACAACCACTCAGCCAGAAGGAGCCCGCCATGTCCCATAGCCATCTTGCTCTGGAAAAACGCATCAGGATCGAAATATTTGTGTCCATGGGCCTGAGCTGCCGGGAAATGGCCAGACGCCTGGGCAGGAGTCACAGCACGCTTTCCCGGGAGCTGCGCCGCAACGTGGGTTCTGCAAAAAGAGGCTATCGTGCGCAGAGTGCAGAGCGGCGTGCCCGGAAAAGACGAAAGAGAGCAAGGCATTACCGCTGTATGAATCGGCCCGAACTGGTTGCCTGGGTCGATGAAAAATTACGCGCAAACTGGTCTCCCGAACAGATTGCAGGGCGCATCCGTCTGGAGTATCCAGAGGATCAAAGCATGCGTATCAGTACAGAGACTATCTACCGCTGGGTCTATGCAGCGGCACAATTCGGCGATACCAGCTACCGCCATCTGCGCCGCGCCCACAAAGGCCGGAGGCGGCAAGCCAGGTATGGCCAGGGCCGGCGTCTGTTTCCCGGGCGTATTGATATCAGCTGCCGCCCGGGGATTGTGGCACTCAGAACCCGCTTTGGTGACTGGGAAGCCGACCTTGTCTGTGCCTCCAAAGGAAAGGCGGCGCTGCTCAGCTGTACCGAACGGAAAAGCCGCTTTCTCTTGCTGGCCAGGGTACAGGACAAGACAGCCGCGTTCTTCAATGCGGCGCTCATTCCCTGCCTGCGTGCTGTGCCGTCAAAGCTGAGGCAGACCCTGACGCTGGATAATGGTTCGGAAATGGCAGGCTTCAGGGCGCTGGAGTTGGCCACTGGCCTGCGCACGTATTTTTGCCAGCCGCATGCTCCTTGGCAGCGTGGCACAAACGAAAACAGCAACGGGCTTTTGCGGCAGTATTTTCCCAGGGGCATCAGCTTGCACAAGATCACGGAAGCAATGGTCGTTAAGGCGGCAGAACAACTGAACAACCGGCCGCGCAAATGTTTACACTACCAGACTCCCGCTGAGGTTTTTAACCAGGAACTCACCGGTGCATTTGCAATTTGAATTCACCGCCTTCATCAAATTTCGCAGTCGCCTGGGGCAATCTATCCTGCAGATTTTACGGCTTGTTCAGCTCAATTTGTTTGAACGGCGGGATTTAGACGAACTTTTTTGTCCGGAAAAACAAAAAATACCATTACATAACAACCAGTTATCGCTATTCCAAATTTAGTGGGACAGCAGTGTGTCTGTTTGATTATCCGTTCTACAAGCATGGGTTCCTCTCTAGATAGATTGTTGACTGATCGCCCTCTATCTATCCAAAAGAACTCATGCTTTTTAGTTTGTTCAGATCTTTTTACGCACCGTTTTGTGAGAAGAACCCATTTTTTTATTTAAAATTGAAAATTAACGGCAAAATTGTAATAACAAATAAAGACCAAATAATATAAACTGGTAAAAAACTTACTATTGATTTAGTCATAATTTCAGTTATCCTGCTCTCAGTTTTAATATATTTGAAATATGCAATAAGTATAACGATAAGATGAGTAAAAAGTGAATTCTCTACCGCCTAAAGGCGGTAGCTTCGAACCATTGCCGCCTGCAAGGCGGCTTACGGAGCCAGGGTAAAATCGTCATCGTGGGCTCGCTCCTCCAAGTCCTGCTCTGCAATATATTGCATGATGACATCGTCTGTGACATTGCCTGAACTGGCGGCAAAATATCCGCGACCCCACAGATGACGGCCCCAAAATTGCCCGGACAAACGTCGGTTTTCTGCAAGCAGCTTGCGTGAGGTTTTCCCTTTTATGCGGCCAACCAATTTACTCACAGAAATCTGTGGAGGAAGCGAAACAAACAGATGTACATGATCTTTGGAGACGTGCCCTTTCAAAATATCTATATCCATGGATCGGCATATTTCTCGTATCAGATCCTGTAAACGCACGGCCACGTCTCCAAAGAGAACCGGTTTGCGATACTTGGTAATCCATACAATATGGACCTTGAGGGAATAAATTGAATGCGAGCCTTTGCGATACGCATAGTCATCCATAGTATCGCAAACCTACTGAAGTCTTCGCCTCAAGGCGAGGGATTTTCTCCCATTCCCAGAAAGAGACATTAAACCTTTGTTCTCTCTTCTCCCTGATGGGGAAGGTATATAATTAACTCTTGCATGCCAAACTCTTAAAGTTTCTGAATCCGGAAACATCTTAATTGCTTCAACTAACCAATCCTCAAATTGGAATTTATCCCGCCGATAAAGTCTTTCCAGTTTTTCTGGAGCATCTATGTTTGTAACAATTTCATTCTTCATGACTTATCATCCCTTTGAAGAAAGGTTGATTTTTCGAAGAGGACACAAAGAGGGCGATTGTGCCCCTGCGTGTCAGTTGTGCCATCTCGAAATGACCATCATGGCACAATCCGGAGCATCAGCCGTATTCGGCAGCCAAATGACCAATATGAGCAGGCTCAGGTTGCCGATTCGGGCAAAAAGCAGTGCCGCAGGGGCATCGGCCCAACCCCTGGGGCTGCCAAAACCAAACAAGGCCCGTAGCAGGATACCCAAATTGAACCCCGCAACATGAATAATGTAACGCTTCTCCACATTGGCCAGCCCGCAAAGATGCACCCGCCGCATGCCGCCCCGGTCAAGGCAGTGGGCAAAGCTGCGCTCCACCCGCTCGCCCCGCGCCCGCAAAAGCGCCTTGCCCTTTTCGGATTTCAGCCGGCCACGGTTCCCGTACACCGCATCCCGGGCCGCCGTATCCCCATGCCAGCGCAACCGCCCCTTGTGCGCCGGTTCACTGATCCGGCTTGTGCAGGCATCCGGCAAATCCTTCAGCACTTTCCGGCTGTGATAGCCCTTGTCCGCCACCAGAGCAAAGGGCTCGTCAATGCCGGGCGCGTCTTCTTTGTCCCTGACCGCGCACAGCTTGGCCTGGGCATCCTCGAGTGTGGTGGCAAGTGTTGTCGTGTCGCCCCGATCCGCAGGATGCACCACAGCCGAAACAATGGCCCCGGATTCCAAGTCAACCACATGCTCGGGCTTGTACGCCATATGCGTACGGCCATCCTTGAGTTTGGCTATGCGCGCATCCTCATCGGTGCTCGATTGCCAGTCCTTGTTGGAGGTCTTTCTGCCCTGGCGCTTGCGGTCAAAGGCGATCAATTCCGCCCTGGTCGGCGTCCTGATGCCGCTCTCTTCAGCCAGGCGTTCAAGCATTTCCTGATACGTCTCGCCTGTATCACGGCGGACAATGCTCTTCATGGCGGCATTGGCCTCCATGCTAGAAGCGTCGATGCCAAGATATTTGCCTTCAAGCAGGCGGGCCTGTTGCAAAATCTTGAGCACAAAGACAAACATTTCGTGATGGACTTCCAGCGGCAGACGCTGACGAATACGGCACAAAGAGGAGTGGTCAGGCACGAATTCGGTGGGGCCGAGCCCGAGGAATTCGCGCAGAGAAAGGGAATCGGCACAGCGCCAGCAAATGCCGCGCTCGGAATCTACCCCCTCGAAGTAGCCGATCAAAAGCATGCGGAAATAACGGCCCGGCGGGATGAATTTGCGGCCGGGTTTTTCGGCGTAGAAGGGCGCACAGAGCTTTTCGAGGAAGGCGTCAAATGCTTCCTCATGCAGGAGCTTCTGCAGCCGCTCGTAAAAGACATGCCCCTGACTCTGGGGCAGCTGATCATAGATCAGCCACATGCTCTTCTGCTCTGCCTGCCTCCGGCCAGGACTCATGCTGCCTCCTCGACACAATTTGATCGCCTGTGCACCATTATGCCTTGCCTGAAGACTTTTTCAACGGCCTTTTACCACGTGCACAGTGAGATACAAACAGCAGATCATGATCCGTGCGCCGTCCTTCAGCCGCCTGGTCGTCCGTCTGCCCCGGACCCGTGCCCCAGAATTCGTCATTGCCCGCGCCGCATGCCAGGTCGGCATGGTCTGGTGGAACATCATCGGCCTCTGGCAAGCCCGGTTTTCCCGGCATGGTTCCGGCGGGCCGCCGCCCTGCCGGCAGGCGGCCCTGATTCCGAACGGTGCGGCACAAAAAAACGGGAAGTCCGTATGCACCGGGCCTCCCGTTTTTTGACGCTCCACAGGTTCCGCCATGCAGCCGCCTGCGTGACAGCGCTTCAGGGGCCGGCGTCCCTGATGATCACGTCAAACTGGTCAAGCTGCAGCACCGCACCCGGGCCGCTGCCCAGGAGGTAAAAGGAAAAACTCTGGCGTTCCTTTTTGTTGTGAAAGGAAAAGGACCGTTCCAGGCTTTCCCCCCTGTGCAGCAGCGGCAATGCGGGCAGGGGAATATCCGTCTGGTCCTTCTCCCACTCCTTGACCAGCAGCTTGAACTGCACGCCCTCCCTGGGCGCCTGCAGCAACTTCAGGCGCATACGCACCTCGACATCCGAATTGGCCGGGAAATCCAGGTACTGTGCGCCCACCAGGTTGTCACTCCAGTCGTTGCCCACCACCTGGGACAATTTGCGCCGCTGGCCATCGCCAAACTTCAGCACCCGTTCCGCTGCGCCCGTGACCTTGAGCGTTCTATCCAGAGTGCGGGCAATGGCCTGCAGCTCGCGGCCCTGCCTGCGCGGCAGGCGGCGCATCGTTTCCGGCGGATCGCCCAGGATGCTCGGGGCTTCGCCGCCTTTGCACCTGCCGTCATCCATGCACTCGATGCGCTGATTGCCGGCCGTGTGCCGCCGGAGCACCGAGGTCGTGTAGGAGAGCATCTCCCGGGGGCTGTCGTAATCGCGGAAAAAGCTGCGGCCCAGGACGCTCAGCGGCACGGGCAGCTCAAAGTAGTCCAGCACCGAGACGCTCATGTCCACCAGACCATAACCGCCTTTTTTGATGCGCGGAAGCTGCCTGCCGCCGCCATCGGGTGCAAGCACCATGCCCATTCCCCAGGAACTGACCCAGCCGGCCAATTCGGCGCCGTGGGATTCGTCGGAGGTCACGATCACCAGCGTGTCCCTGAGCACACCGTCCTGTTTGAGCTGCGCCAGAAAGCGCCCAACCGCCTCGTCCAGCAGCGCCACGGCCGCGGCCTTGCGGTTCGGATATTTTGCCGCGACTTCATCCGGCACGGCATAGGGCTGGTGCGTGCCCACGGTCAGCAGCGTCAGCATCCAGGGTTTGCCGGCCCTGCGCAGTCCCTGGATATAGCGCCGCGCCCCGGCAAAAAAGGCGCTGTCCACCTTGCCCCACTCAAAGGGAAATGGATTGGCCTCCTTTTTGAACCATTCCACGCCGTGCACCTGCTCAAAGCCCGTCAGCGCCATGACGCGGTCCTTGGCCATAAAGCCCAGCCCCGCGGCCTGCAGGTAGTGGGTTGACCAGCCGTGCGCCCGCATCTGCGCGGGCAGGCAGTCCCGGGCCCGCTCCGGAACGGCCTGCAATTCAAAGGCCTTGGGCGTGTCCCAGGAAAACTTGCTGAAATCGCCGCAGAGGATGGCGTACAGTCCGCGAATGGTCTGATGACTGTGGACGGTGAAATCCGGGATCAGCATGGCATCTGGGGCGCTGGCCGCAAGCTGCTCCATGGTGATGGGCGCATCCGCAGCAGCCACGCCCATGCTGTTCCTGATTTCAGGGTGATACAGGCCGGGAATGCCCTCCATCACAATGATGAGCACATTCCTGGCCGCACCCCGCCCGGCAAAAAGCGGCCTGCCCTGCACGTCGGCCTGCCGCAGCCCCTGGGGCAGCTCGGCCGCACTGTATTCCACCCTGATCCAGGGCCTGTTGTTGACCAGATCCAGGACAAACCAGTGCAGGGGATTGTAGCGGGCGGCGACACTCTGGCTGTCGAAACGCTGGGCAAGCTGGTCATGACCGGGCAGTCCCAGCCCCAGCGCCAGGGCGACCAGGAGGAGTGCGCGCCAGAGACGCAGCCGCTTCAGGGGGACGAGCAGCGCCAGGAGCACGGAGCCCAACTGCACCAGGACGAACACGGGTTCCGAGAATTTGAAACCGTCTGTGGTGTTCCTGACAAAGTCCGCATCGATCAGATAGTGCAGATCCTGCCAGACCGGATAGCGCTGGAGTGAGAAAAACAGCTCCTGCGAGCCCGCCTGGAAAAGCCCCCAAAGCAGGGCCAGCGGAAAGCGCAGCAGCCAGGGACTGGCCCAGGCCAGGGCAAAAAAAGCCAGCCCCAGGCTCAGGTCGGAGCAGATCCCGGCCCCCTGATCCGGCTGGGTGGCCAGGCGAAGGCCCGCCGGCGCAAAGGCGGCCAGACCCAGAAACAGCAGGGCAAGAGTTCGTTGCAAAGCGTCACCTTGGGGTTGAAGAGGCGGAAACAGGAGCAGAGATCCCCTGCAACAAAAAGTCCGGACGGGCGCCTGTGCAATTTTGCCAGTCAAACCGCCCGGTTCGCAAATTGGGGGGCACAGTCCGGCCAAACAGAATGGCCGTGCCTTCATGAAAAAAATGTTGCGCCGCAATGTCAAGCACAATAAAAGTTGGGCCCCGCGACTTTACACAAACCGTTCCTCCAAGGAGACAAAGCATGTCGTACGTTGAAAGAGTGTTGACCAGCCTCGGCGATCGCTACCCCCATCAGCCCGTGTTCCTGCAGGCGGTGAAAGAGGTGCTTACCAGCATCCAGCCGGCTCTGGACAGAAAAAAGGACTACGAAAAATACAAGATCCTCGAGCGCATCACCGAACCGGAGCGCATCATCTCATTCCGTGTGGACTGGGTGGACGACAAAGGCGAGGTCCAGACCAACCGCGGCTACCGGGTCCAGTACAATTCCGTCATCGGCCCCTACAAGGGCGGTCTGCGCCTGCACCCCAGCGTCAATCTGGGCATTCTGAAATTTCTCGGCTTCGAGCAGATCTTCAAGAATTCCCTGACCGGCCTGCCCATTGGCGGTGGCAAGGGCGGCTCCGATTTTGATCCCAAGGGCAAGACGGAAAACGAAATCATGCGCTTCTGCCAGGCCTTCATGAACGAGCTGTTCCGCCACATCGGCGCGACCATCGACGTGCCGGCCGGGGATATCGGGGTCGGCGGCCGTGAGATCGGCTATCTCTTCGGCCAGTACAAGAAGCTGACCCGCAGGTACGAGGGGGTATTGACCGGCAAGAACCCGCTCTTCGGCGGCTCGCTGGCCCGCACCGAGGCCACGGGTTATGGCGTGGTCTATTTGACCCAGAGCATGCTGGCCGCACGCAAGGAAGGCCTGGAGGGCAAGACCTGTGCCGTCTCGGGCGCCGGCAATGTGGCCACCTACTGCTGCGAAAAGCTGATCCAGGTGGGCGCGAAGCCGGTCACCATCTCCGACTCCCGGGGCATGATCTATGACCCCACGGGCATCAAGGTGGATGTGCTGAAGCAGGTGAAGGAAGTGGAGCGCGCCTCGCTCATGCGCTATGAGGAGCTGGTGTCAACCGCAAAATACACGCCGCTTGCCGACTACCCGAAGGGACGCAACGCGGTATGGGACGTGCCCTGCTTCGCGGCCTTCCCCTGCGCCACCCAGAACGAGCTGAACGGGGCCGATGCCCAGGCGCTGTTGAAGAACGGCTGCAAGTGCGTGACCGAGGGGGCGAACATGCCCTCCACCCTGGAGGCGACCAATACCTTCCTCCAGGCGGGCATTGCCTATGCGCCGGCCAAGGCCGCCAATGCGGGCGGTGTGGCCACGAGCCAACTGGAAATGGAGCAGAACGCCAGCATGCAGAGCTGGACTTTCGAGGACGTGGACGCCAGGCTGCGGGCCATCATGCAGAATATCTACCAGAATGCCGCGGGTACCGCCGCCGATATGGGCGCACCGGGCAATCTGGTGGTGGGCGCGAATATCGCCGGTTTCCGCAAGGTCGCCGACGCCATGCTGGCCCTGGGCGTGTGCTGAAGCGACAGCCGCCGCAAAGCGCAGACAGGAGGCCGTTCAGCTCAAGCTGGACGGCCTCTTTTGCAAGACAGCCCAGCTCAGGCCAACCGGCCTCCGCTGCCTGGGCGCACAGCGCGCTCCACCACAACCCGAACCTGGTTTTTGCAGCCCACGTTCCGGAGGATTCCGGACAAGGGCCTGTAGGCCTTGGCCTTGAACCGGCAGGGCTCAGGCCTTTTTCTGCTCCCGCCTGGCGAGCGCCAGTTCAATCAGCTTGTCCAAAAGCTCCGGGAAGGCATAACCGGCCTTGGCCGCCGCCTGGGGCAGCAGGCTGGTCGGGGTCATGCCGGGAATGGTGTTGGTTTCCAGCAGATACAGGCGGCCGTCAGGGGCCATGATCATGTCGGTGCGGCTGTAGTCGGACAGGCCCAGGCAGCGATGCGCGGCCACTGCGTAGGCCTGGGCCTGGTCGCGGATGCTGGCTTCGATCTCCGCCGGACAGACCTCGCGGGTCGCGCCCTGCCTGTACTTGGCCTCGTAGTTGAAGAAGGCGTAGCGGCTGTCCGGGATGATCTCGATCACCGGCAAGGCACGCAAATCCTCCTCCCCGCCCATAACCGACACGGTCAACTCGCGGCCCCGGACATATTCCTCCACCATGACCTGGGCGTCATGCCGAAAGGCCAGCGCCAGGGCCGGGCCGAGTTCGTCCTGGGTATGCACAATGGACATGCCGATGGACGAGCCCTGGCTCACCGGCTTGACCACGCAGGGCAAAAGCAGCTCACGGGCCAGTCGCTCCGGCTGGCGGGCGTCCGCGGGCTCTGCCATGCGCCACGGCGCGACCGGCAGACCTGCCGCCCTGTACAGCGTCTTGGCGCGATGCTTGTTCATGGCCGAGGCGCTGCCCAGCACCCCCGAACCCTGGTAGGGCAGCCCCAGAAGATCGAGAAAGCCCTGAATGGCGCCGTCTTCGCCGTAGCGGCCGTGCAGCACCAGAAAGGCGCAGTCCAGATCGCCCGCATCCCTGGCCAGTCTGGCCAGATCGCTTGCCGGATCATAACGGCTGATCTCGTATTTTTCGGAACTCAGCGCGGCCGCCACGCCTGCCGCGCCCCTGAGGGAAACCTCCCGCTCATCGGACATGCCGCCTGCGATCAGGGCCAAACGAATCTTTGCCATCATGTGCTCCTTGGGGAATATGAATCAGACACAGGTTGCCGCTTCCGGGACATGCGGACAGAAGAGGCGCAAGCGGCAGGATCGCCATCCACGCCTCAGGAGGTCGCGGTTTTCCTGTGTTCCTGCGGGCCGGACTCCGTCGGCACCGGCAGAACAATGGTGAAATTGCTGCCAGCGCCCACGAGGCTGCTCACCTCTATCCGGCCGCCATGCTTTTCCACAATGCTGCGGGCAATCGCCAGCCCCAGTCCGGTACCGCGGGTTTTGCTGGTGAAGAAGGGGGTGAAAATCTGTTTCAGGTCCTCAGGAGCAATGCCGCAACCCGTATCGACGATGGCCAGCCTGACCGCCCGGCCGCCCGGCGCGAACCCGGTTTCCAGCCGCAGGCGGCCGCCGCCCCTCATGGCCTGCATGGCATTGTACACCATGTTGAAAACCATCTGATACATATGGGCACTGTCCATGAGCACAGCAGGCAGGTCAGGGGCGAAATGCGTTTCCACCTCAATGCCTGCCTGCTCCAGCTCGGCATGCAGAAAGGCCAGGACACGCTCCGCCGGTTCCTGCAACTGCCCTGGCGTCAGGGCAGAGGTACGCGGTCGGGCGAAATCGAGGAAGTCCCGGACAATCCGGTCCAGGCGGGTGGTTTCCTCCACAATGATGCCGGCCAGCCGCTCGCTGCCCGGCGCCAGCTTGCCGATACGGCCGGACAGCACCTCTGCGGTCGACCGCACGATGCCCAGGGGATTCTTGATCTCGTGGGAAACCGAGGCCACCATTTTGCCCAGAGCAGCCAGGCGCTGCGCCTCGTTCAGTTCCTCTTCCAGGCGAATGCGCTCCTCTGCCCGGCGCGCCATAATGCGGTTGGCGCGGACGACGATCATGCTCAGGATGGCAAAGAGCAAAGACATGATGGCCAGGGACAGCAAGATGACCTTGCCCTGCAGCACGATGATGGCGCGCATGTCCTCCGAAATGTCCTGCTCCACCTCGATCACGCCTATGACATCGTCCGTCTGCCGGGCCTGCCGGGTTTCGGGGCGGAACGGCACATAGGTCTTCACGGTGCAGAAAATGGCCTCGCTGCCCGGCAGCAGGCTCAGCAGGGAACCGCTGGAGATCACGACAGAATTTTCTTCACCCAGCGCCGCCTTGCTGTACTCCAGGCCACCCAGCCCCCGCTGGCCCATGAGCGGCTGCACGGTGGAATAGGCCACGATATTGTCCACTGAATCGTAAATCGTGACCTCCTTGATGTTCATGCCGCGGGTCAGGTTCTTGACGATCTCGTCCAGATTCTCGTACTGGTTCTGGTTGGAAATGGCGATATGGCCATAGCGGACCACAGTCGGCAAAACGAACTGGACAAAGACCTGCCGGTTCAGATTGTCGGCAAAGAGCTGGGAATAGGCCTCGCTGCGCCTGATCAGGGTGCTGCGGGCATTGTCCGCGATCAGCCAGGACAGCACAAAGGCAGCCGCCAGAATGACGGCAAAGGAGGTGAAGGCAAAATAGTTCACCAGGGCAAAGGGCAACAGACTCTTGTCCGTGACCTTTGCCCTCAGCAGGCGAAACAGACTGCGCAGACTATGCTCCGGCATGGCAGGTCCCTGATCGGGTACGCAAAAACCGGAGCAAGGTGGAAACTTGCCCCGGTTCTTTTGCAGACCATCTCGGATTACAGGATACTCAGTTGGCGTTCCGGCGCACATAGGTTGGGATTTTCTCCAGCTCGTCCTCGTCCACGCCGTCATCGTCGAAGCTGGTCGCCGGCATCGGCGTCAGGCCGGTCGGCAGGGGATTGGGCCGGGCCGGGCTTTCATTGCCAAAGCCAAAGGAGCTGCCCGTATTGGTCCGCGCGGGCGGATCGTCAAAAGTGGTCCGGCGACTGCCCAGGCGAATCACCGGATGCCTGGGAGAGCGTACCGGAGTTTCAACCTCTTCACGGCTGCTGATGCCGGTGGCAATGACCGTGACCCGCATTTCCTCGCCCAGAGACTCGTCGTAAATCACGCCCAGAATGATGTTGGCATCTTCATGGGCCTTTTCCTGAATCAGGGCCATGGCTTCCTGCCATTCGGTCAGGGTCAGGGTCTCCCGGGCAGCGGAAACGTTGACCAGCACGCCCCTGGCGCCGTCAATGCCCACGTCCTCCAGCAGCTGGTTGTCGATGGCGGTCCTAGCCGCCTCCACGGCGCGATTCTCACCGGAGGCCACACCCGTGCCCATGATGGCCGGACCGACTTCACGCATGACGGTGCGCAGGTCTTCAAAGTCCAGGTTGATCTGGCCGTGCACCTTGATGACATCGGTAATGCCGCGTACCGCATCCAGGAGCACGTGGTCCACCTTTTCCAGCATCTCGCTCATGGTGGAATTCTTGTTCATCATGGTGAGCAGGCGGTCGTTCGGCACGGTAATGATGGTATCGGCATGCTCGCGCAGGGCCTCCCAGCCGGCCTCCGCGTTTTTCATGCGTTTTTTGCCCTCAAAGCAGAAGGGCTTGCTGACCACGGCCACGGTCAGTGCGCCCACTTCCTTGCAGGCCCTGGCGATGACAGGCAGTGCGCCTGTACCCGTGCCGCCGCCCAGACCTGCGGTAATGAACACCATGTTGGCGCCGTCCAGTATGCCCAAGAGCTCTTCATAGCTCTCCTGCGCCGCTTCACGACCGCGATCCGGATCGGCGCCGGCCCCCAGGCCCTTGGTCACGCCAGAGCCCAACTGCAGCCTCCTCGGGGCGAGCGACATGTTCAGGGCCTGCATATCCGTGTTGGCCGCGATGAACTCCACGCCGGTCAGTTCGTTGGCCACCATGGTGTTGATGACGTTGCCGCCGCCGCCGCCCACGCCGATCACCTTGATGACGATGTCATCATTGATGACTTCCCCCCGCCCATACTCAGTCCTTATGTCCATAGATGCCTGGTCCTCGTGTGGAGTATCCGTATTCTGCCCGGTTTCTGCCCCGGCCCGCAAATAGCTCGACTTGTCCATATCCCACCCCAACTGCCTTTCCGGCGTATGTTCGTGTTTTGATTGTTTCACGGGATCTCCAAATGGCAAAAGTTCAGATCATGCCCCGCAGCCAGCGTTTGAATCTGCTGAAGATCCCGCCCTGCTCCTGGGCGGCGAACTTCTTGGAATGGCTGCCAAAAAGCACCAGACCAACTGCAGTGGTCGTGCGCGGCGTATTGATCTGCTCCAGAAGACCGCCCACATTGCTGGGGTAGCCTATGCGCACCGGCATGTCGAAGACCTGCTCCGCCAACTCGACCACGTTGGGCAAAAGCGCGGTGCCGCCGGTCAGCACCAGGCCGGCCTTGATGCGATTGCGGACGCCGGCGGTGGCAATATTCTTGTCCACCAACTGGAAGATTTCCTCCATCCGGGCCTCCAGAATGCCGACCAGACTTTTCTGGGAGACCTTGCGGTTCTTGCGTTCGCCCACAGTCGGCACGTCAATCATCTGGTTTTCCTTGATGATGGACGACAGGGCGCCGCCATAGAGATACTTCAGCTCCTCGGCTTCCTGCAAGGGGGTACGCAAGCCCACGGAGAGGTCATTGGTCAGGTTGTTGCCGCCCAGCGCCAGCTCCCAGGAGTACTTGATGGTCCCATTGCTGAACACGGCCAGATCCGTGGTGCCGCCACCGATGTCGATAAGACCGACGCCCTGATCCTTTTCCTCGGGTGTCAGCACCGCGTCGGCCGCTGCCACCGATTCCAGCACCACCTCGACCACGTTGAGGCCGGCCTGACTGCAGCAGGCAATCAGGTTGTGCAGGGCCGTCATGTCGGCGGTGACAATACGTACATTGGTGACCAGCCGCACGCCGGTCATGCCCAGGGGACTCTGGATGCCGGTGTGGTCATCCACCATGAACTCCTGCGGGAGCACGTGGATGATCTGCTGGTTGTCGGAAATCTTGACGGTCTGCGCCGCCTGCACGACAGCCTCGATATCCTTCTGCCGGACTTCCTGATTGTTGATGGCAATGATGCCCGGGGAATCGAAACTCTTGATATGGCTGCCGGCAATGCCCACATAGACCTGATTGATGTCGCAGCCAGCCATGTCGGAGGCCTTTTTCACCGCCGTCCTGACGGCCTCGACCGTGGACTGAATATTGACCACCACCCCCTTGCGCATGCCGGAAGACTGGCTGGTGCCCACGCCGATGATGTCCACCCGATCAGGAAATACTTCGCCGATCATGGCGCAGATTTTGGTGGAGCCGATATCCAGACCGGCTACCAGAAGGCCGGGTTCCCGGTCTTCGCGTGCGTCAATCTGCACCCGTCTTTCTTCCAAGCCTCCGCCGGCAGACTGTTCCCGCTCCGTCATCCATGATTCATTCATTATATACCCTGTCAATTCGTATTCTCCTGCCACAGCAGGGCAATCCGGAACCCGTTCCGCACCCGCTCACTTGGACTGTGCTGAACGACATAACATTTTATTTACATCATCACCATATCCCATTTCAAGCACAGTGGTCCGTCCGATGTCGCCGCTGTCGTAGAGTTGCTTGAGCACATGCAGCAACTCGTTGAATTTATGCTCTAAATGATCACGCCCAAAATGAATGGGAAAAGGATGCTCCGCCAGATAAAGAGTAAAATCTTTTTTTGTTCCGATATACACTTCGGAAACCGACTGCAGGGGCAGGAGGGCATTGCCCCGGGCAGCCAGGTGCAAAATCTGCAAGGCCCTCTCGGCTGCGCCCCCCGTGACCAGCCGTCCGTCCGCGATGTCATCCGGGCCAGCGCCATTGATCACCGGATAATCCAGTCCGCCCCCCTCGGGCACCTCGGCAATGACATGGCCATCGTAATCGATGTAACTCAACTGGGAGCCGCCACCGGGATGAACCTGATTGAGCAGGGCAAAGGGCACATACTCGTGCAGCTCCACCAGGACGCCCGAAGGCCACTGCCTTTTGACCTGCACCCCGGCCACCCAGGGATGGGTGGCAATCTGCCGCTCGATCCTGCGGGTGTTCAGGGTCACCAGATTGAGGCCCTGTTCGAGACCGCCCAGACCCAGCACCTGCCCTTCGCTCAGGGTATGCGCGCCCTCGAGGCGCAGTTCCGTCACCCGGAAGATGTTCCAGTGGCAGAGTTGATGCAAGGTCCATCCTCCCAGCAGGGCCAGCCCCAGCAACATGCAGGGCATACGCAAGCCTGCCAGCGAAAAACGTCTGTTTGGGAGGCGCTGGTGTTCGGCGCTGTACAGGCTAGTTGCCGGATACGGCCGTGCCTGACGCCGGCCCAGGAGCCGAAGCAGCCCCCCGCATATGCTCTGCCAGGCGCCGGTCCGGCGGTGGCGTCCGAAAGCACTTCTTTTCCTTTGATAGTTCATTCTCTCTCCTGGCACGCTCAAAACAGGCGCACCTCGGGCTCCAGCACGATGCCGCAGTGCCGGCGCACCCGTTCCTGGACGACGCGCATGAGCCCCAGGATATCTTCCGGGCTGGCGCCGCCCCGATTGACAATGATGTTGCCGTGCCTGGGCGAGACCATGGCCTGCCCGTGACTGTAGCCCTTGAGTCCGGCCCGCTCGATCAGCCGGCCCGCATAGTCGCCGGGTGGATTCTTGAAAAAGGAGCCGGCGCTGGGCATGCCGAGCGGCTGTCTGGCCCGCCTTTGGGCCAGCACCGCGCGCATCCGCTCCCGTATGTCCGCCCCGGCCGCGAGCCGCAGGCCAAGCGTTGCTCCGGTAATCAGGCAGTGCTCCCGGTATGCCGGCGGGAACAGGGTCTGCCGGTACTGGAAGGACAGCAGGCGGGCGGGCAGCTCGGCCGCCTCGCCCCTGGCATTCAGGCAGCGCAGGGCCACGAGCCTGTCGCCCATGCAACCGCCGAAGGCGCCGGCGTTCATGGCCACGGCGCCGCCGACCGTGCCGGGAATACCGGTCATAAACTCCAGACCGGAGAACCCCTGTTGCGCGCACCAGCCCAGAAGGCGGCTCAGGCGGATGCCTGCCTGCACATCCACCAGATGCAGGCCCTCCGGGGCCGGGTCCTCCCGCAGGAGCAGGTCCCTCTGGCTGCCTTTGAGACGCAGGAACACGCCCTCGTGCAGACCGCTTTTGAAAAGAATATTGGAACCGCCGCCCAAAACCTGCCAGGGAATGCGCTCCTCGCCCAGCCAGCGCAAAAGGCCCGGCAAAACGGAGCAGTCTCCGGTTTCCACCAGAGCCTCGATAGTGCCGCCGGTGCGGAAGGAGGAGAAATCAGCCATGCTGACCTGCCACCGCACCATCGGGCAGAGCCGCTCCAGGGCTTTTTTCTGGCTGCTGTTCATGGCATCGTCACCGGATCAGAGTTGTATGAAAAGATCTGTCATGCATGCCCCGCTATGGCCCCACGCCCTGCAAAAGGGCAAGCAACTGCTCGCCCAGCCGGCCGACGCTGCCGGCGCCCAGGGTCAGCACCAGATCCCCCGGCTCCAGCAGCGGCAGGAGCCTTGCCGGATCGGCCAGCACTTCCGGCAGATAGTGGATCTGCTTCTGGCCGTACTGACGAATGGCCTCGGCCAAAGCTGCGCTCGACACCCCTTCGAGCGGCGCTTCGCTCGCCGCATAGATGTCGCAGAGAATCAGGACATCCGAACGCCTGAAGGCGGTCAGAAACTGGTCGAAGAGCGCCGTGGTGCGGCTGTAGCGGTGCGGCTGGAACACGGTCACCACCCGGCGCTCCGGCCAGCCCTCGCGGACCGCCCAAAGCGTGGCGCGAATCTCCGTGGGGTGATGGCCGTAGTCATCCACCACCAGAATGCCCCCGGCCTCGCCTTTGGTCTGCAGCCGGCGCTGCACGCCCTGAAAACTGCCCAGGGCCCGGGCGATACGGCCAAAATCAATGTCCAGCTCCAGCCCCACAGCGACTGCGGCCAGGCTGTTGTAGACCAGATGCCGGCCCGGGCGGTTGAGGCTGATTTCCCCCAGTTCCCGGTCACGGGAGCGCACGGTAAACACGTAGCGGCCGTTCTGGCGGCTCAGTTTCACGGCCTGCAGGTCTGCCTGCTCGGAAAGGCCGTAGGTGATGATGCGCTTTCTGATCTGCGGCAGCAGTTGGGCCACATTGTCGTCGTCCAGGCAGAGCACGGCCACGCCGTAAAAGGGCAGGCGCTCGACAAAGGCCCCGAACACCGAACGAATATGCTCCAGGTCGCGGTAATAGTCCAGATGCTCCAGATCGATGTTGGTGATGACCTCGATGGCCGGGGAGAGCTTCAGAAAAGAGCCGTCGCTCTCGTCCGCCTCGGCAACCAGGAACTCGCCGCTGCCCAGGCGGGCGTTGCTGCCCCCCAGACTCTGCACCTTGCCGCCCACCACGACCGCCGGGTCCAGTCCCGCCTCGGTCAGCACCGCAGCCACCATGGACGTGGTGCTGGTTTTGCCGTGACTGCCGGCCACCGCGATGCCGTAGCGCTTGAGCCGCATCAGTTCGGCCAGCATCTCGGCCCGCTGCACGATCGGGATCTTCTCCGCCACCGCGGCCGCCACTTCCGGGTTGTCGGGCCGGACGGCGCTGGACACCACCACCACGTCTGCGCCCTCTATCCAGCGGGCGTCGTGACCGATGTGCACCGTGCCGCCCAGGCTCTCCAGATGCCTGGTCAGCTCGTTTTCCTGCAGATCGGAGCCGCTCACCCGGTAGTGCAGAGTCAGCAGGAGTTCGGCGATGCCGGACATGCCGATGCCGCCGATGCCCACGAAATGAATATGCAGGTTGTGTCTGTACATAGGCTCAATGTCCTTTTGCCGCCAGGAGCAGGCATTCGTCCACCAGCCGCTCCGCCGCATCCGGCCGGGCCAGGGCCCGCATGGCCCGGCCCATCTCGTAAAGCCGCCCGCGGTCGGCCACGAAGTCCTGCAGACAGGCGGCCAGCCTTTCCGGCGACAGCTCATGCTCCCGGAAGACCAGCGCCGCATGCCCGTCCGCATAGTAGGCCGCGTTGATGGCCTGATGGTCATCGGCAGCATAGGGATAGGGCACCAGAATGGCGGGGAGCCCCATAAGCGCCAGTTCGGCCAGAGTCGTGGCTCCGGCCCGCGACACGGCCAGATCCGCCGCCGCATAGGCCGCGGCCATGTCCATGATGAAGGGCGTGACCTGGGCCTCGATGCCGGCCGCGGCATAGCCTGCGCGCAGCCGCTCCGCATCTGCCTGGCCGCTCTGGTGCTGCACCCGTATCCCAAGGCCCTGCCGATGGAGCAGCATCAGGGCCGCGAGCAGCAGCTCGTTCACCGCGTGCGCGCCCTGACTGCCCCCCAGAACCAGCAGGTGCAGCGGCTCGCCCGCAGACCGCACGCGGCGCCCGCTCCGGGCGGCCGCCACAATCTCTGCCCGCACCGGATTGCCGGTCTGCACGGTTTTGCCTGCCGGAAAAGCCGGCCTGCAGGGCAGAGAAATGCAGATCCTGTCCACAAAGTGCCCAGCCAGCCGGTTGGCCAGCCCAGGCACCGAATTCTGTTCGTGAATGGCCGTCGGCACGCCCAGAGTCTTCGCCGCCACCAGAACGGGCCCAGTGACGTAACCGCCCACGCCAAAGACCAGATCCGGCCGGAACTGCCGCAGCAGTCGCCTGGCCTGCCAGATGGCCCGGGGCTGGGAGCAGAGGGCCCGCAGCCGCGCCCCCAGGCCCCGTCCCTTCAAAGCGCCGCTGGCCAGGGCGGCCAGTTGAAAACCCTGGCCCTGCAGCGCCTGCTGGTCCAGGAGCCGCGAGGTGCCGATGAAGAGGATCTCGCTGCCCGGCTCACGGTGCTTCAGCGCATTCGCCAGGGCAATGCCCGGGAAAAGATGTCCGCCGGTGCCACCGCCGGCAATCGCCGCACGCATATCAGGGCTCCGCTTTTTTCAAGGCCAGGACCGCCTCCGCAAAGACCCGGCCCCGCTCCGCATAACCGGAAAACATGTCGAAGCTGGAGCAGCCGGGCGCCAGCAGCACCGTATCACCGGGCTGGGCCCTCTCCTTTGCCAGGTGCACCGCCTCGTGCATGTCCCCGGCGCGCAGGCTCGGCGTCAGGCTGCCATAGGCCGCTTCGATCAGGGGCGCGGCCTCGCCCAGCAGCACCAGCGTGCGCACCTTCTGCCGCACCAGATCCGCCACCAGCCCGTAATCGCCCCCCTTGTCGCGGCCGCCGGCGATCAGCACCACCCTGCCCGGGCAACTGGCCAGCGCCGCCGCCATGGCGCCGATATTGGTGGCCTTGGAATCGTCGATCCAGTTCACGCCCCCGATCAGGGCCACCGGGGCCATGCGATGCGCCGCCGGCTGAAAACTGGCCAGGCCTGCCGCCATGGCCTCGGGCCCGATGTCCAGCGCCCCCACAGCCAGGAGCGCGGCCGCGGCGTTCAGCCGGTTTACCAGAGAATGCAGGCGGCCGGCTGCCAGCGGGAAGAGCTGTTCCCGGCCGGCCGAGGCCAGCCGCAGGCCATCGGCTGTCACCACGCAATCCGCATCCGCCGCCCTGCCGAAGCTCAGGCGCCGCACGCCGTCGGGCAGCTTCGTGGCCGCCACCAGGGCGTCGTCGATGCCCAGAATGGCCGTATCGCCCGGCCCCTGCCTGGCAAAGAGCTTTCTTTTGGCCGCCGCATACCGTTCAAGGGAGCCGTGGCGGTCCAGATGGTCGGGCGTGAGATTCAAAAACAGCCCGATGTCCGGCCGGAAGGCGCCGGAGATGTCGAGCTGAAAGCTCGACAGTTCCAGCACCACACAGTCGTAGCCTTCGGGATGCAGGCAACAGTCCAGAAGCGGGGCGCCGATATTGCCGCCCACAAAGGGCCTTCTGCCCGCTGTTTTCAGGAGATGCCCGATCAGCCCGGTCGTCGTGGTCTTGCCATTGGAACCGGTAACCGCAATGACCGGCGCCCGAAAACGCCCGGCAGCCAGGGCCAGTTCGCCCATGATCGGAATACCCCGCCGCCCTGCCGCCACGACCAGCGGGTTTTGCAGCGGCACGCCGGGCGCCGGCGAAAGCAGATCCAGACCATCCAGAAAGCTGCCACCCGTGCCGCCAAACTCGCAGACCGCACCGCATCCCTCCAGAAAGTCCAGGAATCCGGGTTCCGCCTCCGCCAGCTGTTCACGGCTGCGCTGGTCGCTGACCCTGAGCCTGAGCCCGAGGCTCGCCAGAAAGCGCGCCGCTGCCCGGCCGGCCAGGCCCAGGCCCAGAACGCCCGCCACCTGTCCCGCCCGCAGCGGCAATGGGTCCGTAGCGCAGCCCATCTTCACCTCAGCTTCAGGGTGCTCAGGGCCAAAAGGCCCAGGATGATGGATATGATCCAGAAGCGCATCACGACCTTGGGCTCGGGCCAACCCTTTTTCTCGAAATGGTGGTGGAAGGGCGCCATGAGGAAGATGCGCCTGCCGTGGCTCAGCTTGAAGTAGCCCACCTGCAAAATGACGGAGACCGCTTCCATGACGAAGAGGCCGCCCACAATCACCAGGAGAAATTCCTGTTTGGTGATAATGGCCACCGCGCCCAGGGTGGCGCCCAGAGACAGGGAACCGACATCGCCCATGAAAATCTGGGCCGGGTAGCAGTTGAACCAGAGAAAGCCCAGGCAGGCGCCGACGATGGCCCCGCAGAACACCGTGACCTCGCCCGCGCCTTCCACATAGGGGATCTGCAGATAGGAGGCTATGACCGCATTGCCGGCCGCGTAGGAAAAGACCAGATAGGTTGAGGCGGTGGTGAGAATCGGCCCGGCCGCGAGACCATCCAGACCGTCGGTCAGGTTGACGGCATTGGAGGCGCCCACAATGACCAGAACCGCGAACGGCAGATACCACCAGCCCAGGTCCGGCTGGATGCTCTTGAAAAAGGGCAGACTGAGCCTGCCGTTGTAGTGCAGACAGGCCAGAAGGATGAAGGCCGCCACCGCCGCCCCCCCAATCTGCAGAACCAGCTTTTCTCTGGGCGAGATGCCCCGGCTGTTGCCCCTGCTGATTTTCTTCCAGTCGTCCATGGCGCCGATGCCGGCGTAAAACACGCTGATGGCCAGCAGCAGCCACACGAGCCCGTTGCGCAGATCGCACCACAGGAGGACGGCCGCCCCCATGCCGGCCAGCACGAGCAGGCCGCCCATGGTGGGCACCCCGCGCTTGGACCAGTGGGTTTCCGGACCGTCGTCGCGCACCACCTGGCCGATCTGCCGGCTCCTGAGCCAGCGGATAAAGGCCGGCCCGCAGAAGGCCACCACTAGGAAGGCGGTGATTGCGCTGCCGATGGAGCGCAGGGTGATGTAGCGAAAGACGTTCAGCCAGCTCCATTCGGTATGGAAGCCGTACAGCAGATTATAGAGCATGGGCCTCTCCTGAAAGTTGGCGCTCCAGCTCTTCGATGAAGCCTTCCATGTGCATCCCGCGGGAACCCTTGACAAAAATCCAGTCGCCCTGCTCAAGCCGGCCCGATCGGAACAGGCCGGCGCACCAAAGGCCGATTTCCGCGGGCGCGGCAAAGACCAGCACCCGCCCGGCCGCCATGCCGGCCTCCTGGGCGGCAGCCGCGATTTCCTCGGCCTGCCCTCCGCTTACGGCCAGCCAGTCCAGATGCAGGGCAGCGGCCAGTTCGCCGATCTCCCGGTGCAGTCTGGCCGAATCCGCTCCCAGTTCCAGCATGTCGCCCAGAACAGCGACGCTCCGCGTTCTCCCGCCCGTCGTGGCCAGGGCCGCCAGGGTGCGCAGGCCGGCTGCCATGGAGGCCGGATTGGCGTTGTAGACGTCGTTGAGCACCTGGAGGCCCCCGGGCAGTTTCCTGAGGGCCAGCCGCCGCTCCAGCGGGCGATACCGGGCCAGACCCAGGGCGATGTTTTCCGGCGTAATGCCCAGGCCCACCGCGATGGCTGCGGCTGCGGCCGCATTGTGGGCATTGTGCTCGCCCAGGGCCGGCAGATCGATGCGCTGGTGCCAGGAACCGATGTGCAGGGTGAAACGCAGGCCGGCAGGACCCAGATTTTCCAGATCCCGCACAGAGACCAGGGGATGCCTGGCCAGCCCCGCCTCGGTCAGGGCAAAGCCAATCCTGCTGCCGCCCGAGGCTTCGGCGATCCGCCAGATGCGGGGATCGTCCTCGTTCACCACCCGAACGGCCTCGGGCCGCATGGCCTGAAAGAGTTCGCCCTTGGCCGCGGCCACGCCTGCCAGGCTGCCCAGACCCTGCAGATGCGCGGGGTGCACGGTATTGATGCAGCCCAGGTCCGGATCGGCGATGCCGGTCAGGGCTGCGATTTCACCGGGCGCGCTCATGCCCATTTCCATGACAGCCACGCGGTGGCCCGCATGCAGGGGCAGCAGCGAGAGGGGCAGACCGATCAGGTTGTTGAAATTGCCGCAGGTCTTGAGCACCGGCTCCGTATTGGCCCACCCGTCTCTGAGAGCGTTCTCGCAAATGGCGGCCACCATCTCCTTGACCGTGGTCTTGCCGGAACTGCCGGTAATGGCCGCAACCCGGAGCGAGCCGGCAAAGAGCTGCCGCCGGAAAGCCGCGAGCGCTCCCAGGGCCGCCAGACTGTCCTCGACCCTGAGGCACAGCGTCGCCCGCTGCGTCAGGGCGCTCTCCGGAAAGGCTTCGCCAATGACGGCGCCCGCGCCTGCGGCCAGGGCCTGCCCGATGAAGTCGTGACCGTCGAAGCGCTCGCCTTTCAGCGCCACGAAAATGTCGCCAGCCGCCAGTTGCCGGCTGTCGGTGCTCACCCGGCCCAGCAGGCGGGGTGCCTCGGCCTGCGCCACAACGGCGCCGCCCACCGGCTTCAGGGCAGCCAGCAGCAGACGCCCGTTCCAGTTCGTGAGCGCATCCAGGGCAAGGACACGGTCGTCACAGTACTGTTTCTCCGTGCCGCAGATCTGATAGTCCTCGTGACCCTTGCCGGCAATCAGGACGATGTCCTCGGGCCCTGCCAGCCCACAGGCGAGAGCGATGGCCCGGCGCCGGTCGCAGACCCGGGCGTAGCAGGGCCCCGGCTGCGACGCCGCAAACAGCCGGGCTTCGGCGCAGGCCTTCGCGCCTGCCTGCTCGAGCCCGGGAATGACGGCGTCCAGGATGGCTTCCGGATCTTCCGTGCGGGGATTGTCCGAGGTGGCGAGAATCCGGTCGCTCAGGCGGGCAGCCGCCTGTCCCATGAGCGGCCGTTTGCCCTTGTCCCGGTCGCCGCCGCAGCCGAACACGCAGACGATCCGTCCACTCTTGCGGATGAGGCGCAGCGTGCGCAGCACATTGTCCAGCGCATCCGGCGTGTGGGCATAGTCCACAAAGACGGCCGGGAAGAGCCGGGAGTCGCCCTTGGGCACGACCCGCTCCAGCCGGCCGGGCACGACCCGAACATTGGCAATGCCCGCGCAGATCTGCGGAAGCGGCACGTTGAGCGCCAGCCCCGCGCCCACGGCCCCCAGGACATTGCGCACATTGTAGGCGCCCACCAGCGGCGAATGCAGCGGCACCCGCTCTCCGCAGGCCCGCAGCGTGCAGTTGAAGCCGGAAAAGCCATACTCGATAGCCTCTGCCCCGACGTCGCAGCGCGGGTCCAGCCCGGTGCGCAGCACCCTGATCCCACCCAGGCCGGCCGCCAGCCGCTCGCCCCAGGCCTGCTCGTCGCCCGGTGCGTCCACGTCGATCACCGCCGTGCCGCCCGGAGCCAGATATTCGGTGAACAGCCGCTTCTTGGCGGCAAAGTAGCGGGCCATGTCGCCATGGTAATCCAGATGGTCCCGGGTCAGGTTGGTGAACACGGCGACATCAAAGGCCAGACCGCCGACCCGGCCCTGATCCAGGGCATGGGAGGACAGCTCCATGACCAGATGGGTCGCCCCCGCATCGACCATCTGCCGCAGGAGCGCCTGAAGGGTCAGCACGTCCGGCGTGGTCAGGGCGGCCTTCTGCAGCACATGCACACCGCTCGCGTCGTGCCAGCGGTAATCGACCGTGCCGATGACCCCGCAACAGAGGCCGGCCTGCACCAGCAGGCCCTCAATCAGCCAGGTGCTGGTGGTCTTGCCGTTGGTGCCCGTGATGCCGATGCAGTGCAGGCTGCGGGCCGGATGACCGTACCAGGCCGCTGCCAGGGCCAGGAGCGCCTGTTGGGGGTCGTCCACCGGAAGGCCGGGAACGGGCCATGTTGCATCGATGCGGCCCCGCTCCGCCACCACTGCGGAGCAGCCCCGCCTGATGGCCTCCTCCACATACAGATGCCCGGCAGTCGTATGACCGGGCAGTGCCACAAAGAGCGCGCCCGCCGTGACCCTGCGGGAATCGCAGACCACGGCCGTGACCGGCACATCCAGTGCGGCGCCGGAAAGACCCGCCGGCAGCCCGGAGGCCGACAGCAGTTCGCCAAGAGAGCGCGGGGGACGGGTGTTCATCGTTCGTCCAAAGTCAGGGCGCATTCATTCGCGCCATGCAGCGGGCTGCCGGCCAGGGGATACTGCGCCACCACCCTGCCGCGGCCCGTAATGTTCACCTTCATCTTGTAGGGATCCATCTTCCGAAGCGCCTTGCGCAGACTGAGACCCCTGAGGGCCGGCATGGTCGCGGCCCGGGCCGCGACTTCCTCCGGCGTTTTGGGCGCGGCCAGACGCCTGCTGATGAAAAACTGGTTTTTGTTTTCTTCGTTGCGAGGCGGCGGCTCTTCGGTCGGGGCCACCTGCGGCGGATGATTCTGAACGTAGCTCAGCATACTGCGGCCAAGCTGCACCAGACTGTCCGTCTGGGTGACGGCGGAGCCCTGCCGGGGCTGCATTTCGCTGGTTTCTACCGCAATCACCAAAAGATACCTGGGGTACTGCGCCGGAACCATGCCGGCAAAAAGCCGCTGGATGGAATATCCGCGCAGCTCGCCGGCCGAGCCGTCCTGCCGCTTTTCCGCCCGATACAGAATCTTGTTGTCCGCAGTCGATACCCAGCAGGAAAACAGGTCGCGCCGCACCTTGACGCTCAGGGCCGGATCCAGCACATGCGCCCGGCTGTCGCCCTCGTTCTTCCGGTAAAAACGGGTCCTGCTCCCATGATCGTAAATGGAATCGACCACAAAGGGATTGATGCGCCAGCCGCCGTTGACCAGACTGGCCAGGGTGGCGCCGATCTGCACGCCGGTCACCGCCTCCTGGCTGCCCTCGCGATTGTCCTGGGACGCCCCGCCTTCCCAGTTGTCGGACACCGAATCGAAGAGCCGGATGCGCCGTGCAAAGTCGTGCAGCATATCACCGGAAAAACCATAGTCAGGCGCTGCCACCGTGGCTGGCAAAAGCGGCGCCCCGTCCAGGCCGCCCCGCTCTATGGCAGCGGCCCGGGCCATGATCGGCCGGATGAGGTCCCGATCGAGCAACTGGCTGTAAATGCGATTGACCCGATTATCATCCCGGGCCTTCCAGAAGTAATTCGGATTGAAGGCCGGCTGGTTGACCAGGGCCAGCACTCGGCCGCTTCCGGGCTCCAGCAGGAGGCCCATGCCCTTTCCCAGCCCCTGGGCGGCAAGATATTCCCGCACCATCTGCTCGAGCTGGCGCTGCAAACGGAGGTCCAGGGTCAGAATCAGATCAACCGATTCCGCGCCCAGGATCTGCTGTCCCTTGAAATCAATGGCCGGAATGTTGCTGTTGCGCACCGTACGCGACGACAGCACGGCATCGTAACGGCCCTCCACACCGGCCAGGCCTGTCCGGCCATCCATGAAGCCCAGCACGTGGGATGCGGCGGTATGGGCCGGGTAGAAACGGTATTCCACGGGCACGCAAAAAACGCCAGGCAGATGCAGGCCTTCTATGGCCGCTGCCTGACGTTCATCCAGATCATCCATGAGCCTGAGGCTCTGGCGGGAGCTTTTCAGGCTGCCCTCCAGATCGGCTGCCGGCCGGCCGGTCACCTGGGCCAGGGCCTGGGCCGTGGCCCGGTGATCAGTCATGTCGGCGGGTCGCACATTCAGGGTGTACAGGCGATAGCTGACCGCCAGTTCATTGAAGCCCTGATCGTAGACAGAGCCCCGCAGGATAGCGGGAGCGGCGTTTTCCCCTGCAGATTCATGAGGCATTTTGCCGACAGCGGACTGGGTGATCCTGCTGATATCCAGGAGGAAGGGAGGGATTCCATACAGAACGGCCCCAGTCGCTGTCAGCAAAATAAGGCCTGCAAAGATCTTGAAAAGTCTGCTCCTGTTACTTTTGGGGGAAACGGCGATCTTTGCCATTACAACTTGCTAAAGATATTGAATCTGTTCCGGTGTTGGCTTGAACAGTTGAAAGCGTGCTGCGGCAATTTTCTCGATCCGCCCGCTGGAACTCAGATACTTTTTCGTGTCGAACAACTGCACATGCTCCTTATGCAGGGCAATGTAGTGTTTTTGTATCTGTTCAGTTTCAGCTGCCATCGCCACCATCCGGGCATGTATGCAAGCGGAACAGGCCAGCCCCAGGCACAGGCCAAAGGCCGCCAGAAAAATCAGGCTCAACTGCTGGGAGGCAGTCAGCGGGAAGCCCCGCCCCCGCTCCCAGACAAGAGAGAGAAATGACCTTTTGCCCTGGAAAGCAGATTGATACCTGCAGGTTCTGCTGTGCATGTCGATGATCATGGCGTCCCCTCCTTTGTAGCCATCACCTTTACTCCAAGCGCCTGGCAATACGCATCCTGGCGCTGCGGCTGCGGGGATTTGCCGCAAGCTCTTCCGGTCCCGGCGTCACCGGTTTTTTACACAGGGGCTGCAGGCGCGGGTCCTGCTCCATAGCCCGCTTCACCAGCCGGTCTTCCAGCGAGTGAAAAGCGATAATGGCCATGCGCCCCCCCGGCTTCAGCACCTGCGGCGCCAGGGTCAAAAGCGCGCGCACATTGTCCAGCTCGCCGTTCACGGCAATGCGCAGGGCCTGAAAAGTCTGAGTGGCCACATGCACCCGTTTCGGGTGATAGCGCCGGGGTACGGCCTGAGCCACCAGTGCCGCCAGCTGCTTGGTCGTCGTTATGGCCTGCAGCTCCCTGGCCCGCACCAGATGCCTGGCAATGCGCCGGGCCTGCCGCTCTTCCCCGTAGTAGTAGAGCAGGTCGGCCAACTGCGACTCACTCGCTTCCGCAAGCAACTGGGCTGCATTCAAGGGCCGCTTCCGGTCCATGCGCATGTCCAGGGGGGCATCGGAGTGGAAGCAGAAGCCGCGCTCGGCAAGATCCAGCTGCAGCGAGGAAAGGCCCAAATCGGCCAGCAGGCCGTCCGCCGCCTGAATGCCCAGATGGTGCAGAACGGCGGGCATTTCCGTATAGGAAGCCGGCACAATCTGGATCCGTTCGCCAAAGGAGGCCAGCCTTTCTCCCGCAATTGCCACCGCCTGCCTGTCCCATTCAAAGCCGATCACCCGGCCATCAGGTACCGAGGCCGCCAACATCGCCCGGCTGTGGCCGCCCAGGCCCAGAGTGGCATCCACATACACCCGGCCGGCTGCGGGTCGCAGCCAGTCCAGCACTTCCTGAAGCAGAACCGGCACATGACGCGCCATCGCAGCTTCGGTCATTTCTGGACCTAGAGCACGCCGACTGTGGCCATGATCTCCTCGTAGTCGTCAAAGGCAGCATACATCTCGGCGAACTCGCGCTCCCACGCGGCCTTGTCCCAAATCTCGAAGTACTGCAGGACGCCGGCCAGCACCACCTCGCTGCCGATGCCGGCATCGTTCCGCATCCTGGGCGGGATGAGAATGCGGCCCTGCTTGTCCACCGGGCATTCCACCAGGTTGCTCACCAGCATGCGGATGAATTGACTGCCCTTGCGGTGCGTCAGCGCCTCGGCGCTCAGCTTTCTCATCAGATCTTCCCACTCGGGCAGGGGATAGGCGCGCAGGCAGCCCCGCCACAGGGTCACCTTCAACATCTCGGTGTCATAGACCTCCTTCAGCACCTCGCGAAAGCGGGCGGGGATATTCAGGCGGCCCTTGGGGTCCAGGCCATGCTCGGAATTGCCTTCGAACTGGAGCACAATGACACGGAACTATAAAAGGTTTTTTTGGGGATTCACTCCACCTTGCAGCCACTTCACACCACTCTTTGCCCCAAGGATAAACAGGACTGAAACAAGAAGTCAAGCACAAAGAAGGAGAGAATCGGGGGAAAAACAGGGGGCTACAAAAACGTTGTTTCAGGCGGTCGGCGGGAAACAAAAATGAGGCGGGCGCGGCAAATGACAAAATCCGCATGAAAAAACAGGGTGGTCTGTTGCTTCAGGTGCCGTCCCGGGGTTCGGATTCGTCGAACAGGCTGCCCTGGTAGGCGTTGCCGGTGCGGAACGGCAGGTTGAAATGTTCGTAGGCGCTTTGGGTGGCGATCCGGCCGCGCGGGGTGCGCATGAGGAAGCCGGACTGGATGAGAAAGGGTTCGTACACGTCTTCCAGCGTGTTCTTCTCCTCGCAGACCGCGGTGGACAGGGTCTCCAGCCCAATGGGCCCGCCCTGAAACTTTTCGATCAGCGTCAGCAGAATGCGGCGGTCCATTTCGTCCAGGCCAAAGCGGTCGACCAGGAGGCGGTCAAGGGCCCGGTCCGCCACTTCGGCGCTGATGCAGCCATGTCCCCCCACATCGGAGAAGTCCCGCACCCGGCGCAGCAGCCGGTTGGCGATGCGGGGCGTGCCCCGGGAGCGACGGCCGATTTCCAGGGCGCCCTCCCCGGTAATCTCGATCTGGAAGAGTCTGGCCGAGCGTTGGACAATGGTCGCCAGTTCCTCCGGCGTGTAGTAATCGAGCCTGAGCATGACGCCGAAGCGGTCGCGGAGCGGCGGGGTCAAAAGGCCGGTACGGGTGGTGGCGCCGACCAGCGTGAAGCGCGGCAAATCCATCTTGACGGAGCGTGCGCCCGGCCCCTGGCCGATCACCAGATCGAGCTGATAATCCTCCATGGCCGGGTAAAGGATCTCCTCCACCACGTGGTTCAGCCGGTGGATCTCATCGATAAAGAGAATATCCCCCTGCTGCAGACTGGTGAGAATGGCGGCGAGATCGCCGGCCCGCTCGATGACCGGGCCGGAAGTGACCTTGATGCCCGCGCCCATTTCGTTGGCGATGATGTAGGCCAGGGTCGTTTTGCCCAGGCCCGGGAAGCCGTGAAACAGCACATGATCCAGGGCCTCATGGCGCTGCCTGGCCGCCTGGATAAAAACGGAGAGGCTCTCCTTCACCTGCCTTTGGCCGATGTACTCGGCAAGCGTTCTGGGGCGGATCTCCACGCCGCCGCCCAGGACGTCGTCGGCTTCCAGCTCCGCACTCACCAGTCTGTTGCCGGTCAGGGGCTCTTCCTGCTTCACTCCGCTTTCCTCCCCAAAAGACTACCTGGCCAGCCGGCGCAGGGCCAGACGCAACCACTCTTCCAGCGACAGCCCGGTGCAGTCCCGCTCCTTTTCCAGGGCGCGCAGAACCGGCCAGACCTGCTGTTCGCTGTAACCCAGGTTAACGAGGGCCGAAACCGTATCAGCCTCAGGCGAGGACCGCGGTCCGGCACCCACCGCGGCAGCGCCCGGGGGCACGGCCGCACTGTCCCCCAGATTGCCCACCTTTTCGGCCAGTTCCACGCAGATACGCTCGGCCGTCTTTTTGCCCACCCCGGACACCGAGGTCAGACGGCCCAGATCGCGCCCCACAATCGCGCTCTGCAGCTCGGCCGCTCCCAGCCCGCCCAGAACGGTCAGGGCCAGCCTGGGCCCAATGCCCGATACCCCCAGCAGAAGCATAAAGAGCGCCTTTTCGCCTGCGTCGGTAAAACCATAGAGGGTGATGGCGTCTTCCCGCACAATGGTCTGCACCAGAAGCTGCACTTCCCGGTTCAGCTCCGGCAGCGTCTCCCAGGTGCGCAGCGACACCAGGACCTCGTAGCCCACCCCTGCCACATCCAGCACAAGGGAGCCCGGATTCTTCTGGATGATGTTCCCCCGCAGGGCGGCAATCATGGCAAAAGCACAGGAAAAGGGAAAGAGAGCCCCTCACAGGGGCAGGGCACTGTGATGGGCGTGGCAGATGGCCAGAGCCAGTGCGTCCGCCGCATCGCTTGAAGGCTCCGCATTCAGGCCCAACAGCACGCGCACCATGTAGCGCACCTGGCCCTTGTCGGCCTGCCCATAGCCGGCCACGCTCTGCTTGACCAGCCGCGGGCTGTAGTTGAAAATCGAAAGTCCGGCGGACAGGGCCGCCACCACGGCCGCCCCCCTCGCCTGCCCCAGTTTGAGGGCGGAGCGGGGCGATCTGGCCACAAAGACCTCCTCCACCGCTGCCGCCTCCGGCGCGTACTGGGCGGCCACATCCTGCAAAGCGGAGAAAATGGCCAAAAGACGGTGGCCGAAATCCGGCTCGCCTGCGGTGCGAATCGTCCCGCAGGCCACAAAGCCCAGTTCGTTTCCCTGCGACTCGATCACGCCGTAGCCGGTAATCCGCGACCCCGGATCAATGCCCAGGATGCGCATCGGCACTCAGGAAATCTTATCCATAATGTCGTCGGAGATGTCGAAGTTGGCCGACACCTTCTGCACATCGTCATGGTCTTCCAGGTTTTCCAGCAGTCTGAGCAGGGACTGGGCCGTTTTTTCTTCGGCAACCGCAATGGTGTTTTTGGGAATCCTGGCCAGACCCGCCTCGTTAAACCTGACCTTGCCTTCCAGCTTCTCCACCACATCGTTGAAATCTTCCGGCGCAGTCAGGATCTGGAAACCATCCCCATCCTCGACCACGTCTTCGGCGCCCGCTTCCAGCGCCAGTTCCATCAGCTCTTCCTCGCTCATGCCCTCCTTGTCCACGGCAATCGAACCCTTCTGGTCAAACATCCAGGCCACACAGTTCGATTCGCCCAGGTTGCCGCCGCTCTTGGTGAAGAAGTGACGGATATCCGCCACGGTGCGGTTCTTGTTGTCGGTCATGGCCTCGACCAGAATGGCCACGCCACCGGGGCCGTAGCCTTCGTAGAGGATTTCCTCATAGACCGCCCCGTCCAGCTCGCCCGTCCCCTTCTTGATGGCGCGATCGATGTTGTCCTTGGGCATATTTTCCGCCTTGGCCGCCAGAATAGCGCTGCGCAGCCGGGGATTGCCCGCCGGGTCACCGCCGCCGCTGCGGGCGGCAATGGTGATTTCCTTGATCAGCTTGGTGAACATCTGGCCGCGCCTGGCGTCATTTGCTCCCTTTTTCCGCTTGATGGTACTCCACTTAGAATGACCGGACACGCGTATCTACTCCTTGTTTTCCTGCTGTTTTGGCCGGCGATATCCCAGCCCCAGAACAAAAATTTCTCGACTTTCCTGTCGGGAACTCCGTGGTTTCAGCACCCTGACCGTGGTGAAGAGCGGCTTGCATTCGGCCAGAAAGGCGGGACAATCGCCGCCCTGAAAGAGCTTGCAGTAAAAGGTGCCGTTTTCGTGCAAAAGCTGGCCGGCCAGCTCCAGGGCCCGGCGGCAGAGGGCGAGCGACTGCTGATGATCCGCATACTGGCTGCCAGTGGTGGCTGGGGCCATGTCGCTCAAAAGCACATGAAAACCAGGCCATCTGTGGCGCAACAGGGGCACCAGTTCCGGAGAGAAGACATCATAACAGAGCCTGTGGATTTCGGCACCGGATTTTTGCTGCAGCTCCGCCCCATGATGTTGGTCAATGCCCACAACCAGGCCCTTTGCACCCACCACGCCCGCGGCATAGAGACTCCAGCTTCCCGGATGGCAGCCCAGATCCAGCACCCGCTGGCCGGGCTTCAAAAAGCGGCAGCGCTCCTGCGCCTCCGCCAGCTTGTACACGGAACGGGCCGGATAGTGCTCCTTTTTGGCCTTGTAAAAGTAGAAATCCTTTTCCCTGCGCATCCTAGGCCCCACCCTCACGGTTCGCCGCGGCCGCCATCTCCCTGGCCAGGGCCAAGGCTTCCCGGCGGGTGGCGATGCCGCCTTCCATGCGGGCCAGGGCCACGGCACCGAGGATTTTTTTGAACAGCGGCCCGGGTTGCAGACCCAGCCTGTCCATCAGATCATGGCCGGTCAGCAGCGGCGGCGCGGTCTGCACCGGCATGACCCGCTCTGCCCGCACCTGCAGCAGGCGATCCGCGATCCACGCCACCTGCGCCTCCAGATCGGCCGGTCGCCGCTCGCCCCGACCCGCCAGGGTATCGGCCTGACAGAGGAGCAAAAGGCCGGGCAAATCCTCATCCACCGCCTGCACCGCCCGGATGCAGGCCCGGAGGCTCAAGCCGCCGCTGCTGCGGGCCGCATGCAGCAGTTGATAGGGCCGCATGTGCAGGGCCACGAGCCGGCAGACCCGCTCGCTGTGCCGCGTACTCCAGCGCAGCCGCTGGGCCAGTTCCCGCACCAACTGCACACCGGCCTGCTCGTGCTGGTAAAAGGTGAGCCTGCCCTGCCGCTCCTGCCGGGCCGCCGGCTTGCCCACATCGTGCAGCAGGGCCGCCCACTTGAGCACCAGCACGGCGTCGGCTGCTGCGAGCCAGTCCTGCAGGGGCGGGGCGCAGTCCGGGAAAAAGGCCCCGGGCCGGGCCACCAGCAATTCCGCCTGCTTCAGCGCTTCCAGATTGTGCTCCAGCACATTCAGGTGATGAAAGGCCCTGGGCTGACTCACATCCCTGCCCAGGGCCAGCTCCGGAATCACGGCAAAGAGCAGCCCGTCCTCTGCCATGCACTGTATGGCCGAAGAGGCGTGGGACGAGAGCAGAAGGGCGTTCAGCTCGGATGCCACCCGTTCCCCGGCGGAGCGGACGATGAGGCTGAAATCTCTGCGCACCAGGGCCCTGGTCTCCGGCGCCAGCCCGCAATCCAGGGTGGCGGCCAGCCGGTAGGCCCTGAGCATCCGCAGGGGATCGGCCGCAAAGGCGTGCTCGTGGGTTGGCCGGATCACGCGGGCCGCAATGTCCGCCTGAGCGCCGCAGGGATCGATGCAGGCAAGCGCCCTGTCAGTATCCCCGTCCAGGAAGGCGGCCAGATCCAGCGCCAGCGCATTCAGGGTAAAATCCCGAAGCTGCAGATCCTGCTCGATCGTGACCGTGGCCCCGCGGAAGGCGGCGATATCCACTTCCGGGCCGGCGGGCAACACCACCCGGGCCACATCCTCGCCCTCATCCAGACACACGAAGGCGGCGCCCGCCCGTTCGGCAAGCGCCCGGGCAAAGGCCACCGCGGCCCGGGGCACACACAGATCGATGTCGTGCACCTCACGGCCCAGCAGCAGATCACGCAGCGTGCCGCCGACCAGATACAGTTCCGGGGCGGCTGCCGGCAGCTCCCGGCGCAGGGCCGTGAGCGCCGTCCGCAGGGGCAGCGGCAGCAGACGGGAGACCTGCTCCTGGCTCACAAGTTTTTCCGCACTCATACCATCAATGCCTCCAGCGCCGCCTCGCCCAGTGGCGCAAAACGGCCTTCCCGCAGGCCTGTCTCGCTCTCCAGCCGGACCACGCCTGGTGCCGCACGGCCGTCCACCTTTCTGGCGTAACGCAAAAGGAGACCGGCTGCGATGCCCGCCAGGCCCCCGTTCCCGGCTGCCCCCATCTCGCCGCCCAGGCTCCGCAAAAGACCAAGCGGGCCAGGGCGGTCCACCGTGGTCAAAAGCCAGTCGCCCGGTGCGCGCAGGGCCAGGAGCCGCTCGTTGTCCTGCTGGTTGCGGCCCAAAACCAGCCACAGTCCCGGCGCCGGCTCGAAATGCCTGCCCGTGAGCAGCAGTCTGAAGCTGTCCACCTGCGCCGCCACATCGGGCAGGCCGAAAATGCCCGGGGCAAAACGGCGGAAACGGGGGCCCAGGTTCACATCCGTGAGCAGACAGCCCCCTGCCGGGGCCGGATAATCCCGGATTCCGAACAGCGCGGCCAGACGCTTCTGTTCAGCGCGGCCCCGGCCCGAAAGACGGAGAAGCCGCAGGCGGTCGACCAGACCCTCCTGTTCCGCGCGCGTGGCAGGCAGCAATTGTGCGCAGAGCGGCCGCACAAGCAGGCCCCCGCAGCCGGAATCCCGCTCGATGATCCCCATGGCGTCCCGGCGCTGGGACATGGGTCGCTGCCCCAGCACCTCGCCGGTGGCCAGAAAGGCCGCACCGTATTCGGCCAAAAGCGCCCGCGCCGTTCTCAGCATGAAGATCCTGCAATCGATGCAGGGATTGAAGTTATGGCCAAAGCCATGGGCAGGATGGCGCAGCACGGCCATGAATTCCCGGCTCACATCCCGTACCTGCACGCCAATGCCGTACTTCGCGCGCATCTCCGCCTGGTAGCGCTCCGCATCGCCCACATCCGCGGCAAAAAAGGGCGTGATGAACCGCAGCGCCACCACATCGATACCCTGCGCCATCAGCACCCGGCAGGCCAGAATGGAATCCAGTCCGCCGGAAAAGAGCGCCAGCGCCCTGGTCATGCCCCGCTCCCCCGGCCCTTTCTGGCCAGGAGTTCACGCACATAGGCATGGGTTTCCGCTCCGGCCCGCTCGCCGTCCAGCATGCGGGCCAGCTCGGCCCGGCGCGCGGCCTCGTCCAGCAGGGTAATGCCGGTGCTGGTGCGGCCATCCGCCACCTGTTTCGTCACCAGAAAATGCCAGTCCGCCCGGGCCGCGATCTGCGGCAGGTGGGTGATGCAGAGCACCTGATGATGGCTGGAGAGTTCCGCGATCTTTTCCGCCACCGCCTCGGCGGCCTGGCCGCCAATGCCGCTGTCCACCTCGTCGAAAATAACCGTTTCCACCGCATCCCGCCGGGCCAGCAGGCATTTCATGGCCAAAAGCATGCGCGAGAGTTCGCCGCCGGACACGATTTTCGCAAGCGGCCTGGGCGACTCGCCGGGATTGGCGGAAAAGAGGAATTCCACCTCGTCCCGGCCCGTGGGGCCAAGCCTGGCCGCCCGGTGCTGCGCCACCTGGAACAGGGGCCGGGCGAAGTCGAGGGAGGCCAGTTCGCGCTCCATGCGCGCTGCCATCCGCTCCGCAGCCCGGGCCCTTGCCTGGCTCAGGGTCTCGGCGCTCCGCTCCGCCTGCCGGCAGGCCTTGTCCGCGGCCTGGCCTGCCCGGCGGATCTCCTCATCCATGTTGTCCAGAATCTCCAGCTCCCGGGCCGCCCGTCCGGCAAAGGCCAGGACATCGGCCAGAGTCGGCCCGAACTTGCGTTCCAGTTGCTTCAGATCGGCCAGCCGCGCGGCAATCAGCTCCAGGCGGCTGGTATCGGTCGGCAACTGGCCCAGATACCTGTCCACCGTGCTTCTCAGGTCTTCCAGTTCAAAACCCGCAGATGCCGCCCGCTCGGCCAGGGGCATCAGTCCGGCATCCAGGGCGACGGCCTGCTCGACCTGTCTCTTCACGGCCACGAGCAAATCCTCCGCCTCGCCCAAGTGCCGCAGCGCCGCATTCATGTGCGCGAGCAGCGCCTCGGAGGATTTCAGCCGCTCGCGCTCGCGGATCAGCGCCTCGTCCTCGCCGGCTGCGGGCTGGATCTTTCTGATTTCCTCCAACTGCAGCCTGAGGAAATCGCGCTCCCGTTCCCTGCCGGCCTCCCGCTCCCTAAGCGCCTGCAGCGCCGCCTCCGCCTGCCGGCAGGCGGCATAGTCGGCGGCATACCTTTGCCTAAGTTCGAAGAGTTCGCCGTAACTGTCCAGAAAATCCAGGTGGGAACGGGCCTGCAGGAGCTGCTGCTGGTCGTGCTGGCCCGCGATGTTCACGAGCAGGCTGCCCAGCTCGGCGGTGACTTTGGCAGTCACGCTCCGGTCGTTCACGAAAAGCCTTGAGCGGCCGTCCCTGGAGAGCAGGCGCCGCACCAGAATCACGTCGCCTTCGGGCTCCAGCCCGTGTTCCTCCAGAAGCCCCGCCACGGCGCCGCTGGCGGCGCCCGCCGAAAACACGGCCTCTATGCCGGCCTGCTCGCAACCCTCGCGCACCCAGGTTCCAGCCCCACGGCCGCCGGTGAGCAGGCCCAGGGCCTGTAAAATGATGGACTTGCCCGCGCCGGTCTCGCCGGTGAGTACGGAGAGCCCGCTGGCGCCATCCGGCCAGCTCAGGCTCAGGGCCCCGATCAGGGCGAGATTGTGGATGCGAAGCTCCTGCAACATGGATGCTGCCTTCCTTTCGGGCAATTTCCCTTGACCGGCGCCAGGGCCGCCGGTATTTTCCGCGACAGGCGCCGGGCCAAGAAAGACCCCGGGCGCACGGCATTTTTATACAGCAAAAATACCCGCTTTCCTACCAGAGTTTCATCCATGCACAGCCCCGAAGCCCAGCTCTCTGCGCCGAGATGCGCCGCCCATGCCGGTTTATGAATACACTGCCCTGGACAAGGAGGGCCGGCAGATCAGCGGCCTGATCGATGCCGAATCCCCTGCCGCGGCCCGGCAGAAAATCCGCGGCCAGGACCAGTATCCAATCGGGCTGACCGGCGCGGATCAGGCCGCTTTCAGTCTGAAACGCCTCATGCGCAGCGGCCCTGCCTTCCGGCAAAAGCGGCAGATCCCGCTCTTCACCCGCCAGCTCGCCACGCTCCTGAGCGCGGGCATTCCGCTGGTACCGGCCTTGAACGGCCTGATCGAGCAGGGCGACGATCCGGCCCTGGGCATAGTCCTGGCCGGGCTCCGGGAGGCGGTGCAGGAAGGCCAGCCCCTGAGCGCCGCCCTGGCAGGGCATCCCGGGCTTTTCTCCCCCATTTTCATCAACATGGTCAGAGCCGGCGAGGCCTCCGGCACCCTGCCGCTGGTGCTGACGCAGTTGGCGGATTTCGGCGAGCGGGAGCAGGGACTGCAAAGCCGCATCCGGGCCGCCCTGCTCTATCCGCTGTTTCTGGCCTTGAGCGGCGCAGCCATGCTGGTGCTGCTGCTGACCGTGGTCTTGCCCAAAATCACGGCGGTTTTCGCAGAAAGCGAACAGGCACTGCCCCTAGCCACCACGCTCTTGATGCAGTTGAGCGCCGGTCTGCGCCACTTCTGGCTGCCGCTCCTCGTGGCGCTTGCGGCCCTGGGCTGCGCTCTGCACCGCTTCCTGAAAAGCGAGGCCGGCAAGCGGCGCTGGCACCGCCTGCAGCTACGCCTGCCCTTTGTGGGTCCCCTCAGGAAAAAGCAGGCTGCGGCCCGCTTTGCCCGCGCGCTCGCAAGCCTTGTGCATGCGGGCGTGCCCCTGGTGGATGCGCTGGCCATTGTCAGCAACCTTTCCGGCAATATCCTGATCGGCGAAGGCATCCGGGCCGCCTGCGGAACGCTGGAAAAGGGACAGAGTCTGGCCGCGCATTTCCGCGGCCAGGACTGGTGCCCGCCCATGCTGACGCAGATGATGGCCGTGGGCGAACAGAGCGGCGCGCTGGACGAGCTGCTCGCCAAGGCGGCCGAGCATCTGGAGCGCGAGCTGGAGGCAAAAATCATGGGCCTGACCACCCTGATCGAGCCGGTGATGATTCTGGCCATGGGCCTGGTGGTGGCCTTTCTCGTGGCAGCCGTGCTTCTGCCCGTCTTCGAGATGAACCAGCTTGTGCACTGAGGCCCGAGCTGCAGGCAGCCCGGGAACGCGCTCAGTGCCGGAACCAGCGCCGCCAGAAAGGCTGCGCCTGCCGCTCCAAGGCCGCCAGCTCCCTCTGCGCGTCCCTGTTGCCCATCTGCCTGTCCGCTGCCGTGGCCCCGCTCAGGGCCCGCCGGGCTTTGGTCAAAGGACCGTCGTCCGGAGAGGTGATCCGGCCCTGCAGATACATGCGGCCCAAAGCGCACTGGGCCATGGCGTCGCCATTGTCCGCGCCCCTGCGAAACCAGACTGCTGCCAGTTTTACAGCATACTGCGCCTGCGGCAGACCTTGATCCGCCGCCTGGCGAAACAGCGATGCGGCCTTTTTTTCATCTTTGGGCATACCCTGCCCCAGGGCATGCATCAAGGCGAGATTGTACTGTGCCGGGGCGTAATTGTCCGCAGCGATCGCCTTGCGATACCATTCGACAGCCTGTTGCTCGTCTTTGGCTACGCCACCTCCCCGGGCGTACAGGGAGCCCAATTGGGCCTGTGCCGTGATGCAGCCTGCCTCGGCTGCCTTGCGGATCCACGCCAGCCCCTTTTTTTCACCTTTGGGCAGACCCAAGCCCATGAGATACATATTGCCCACTCTGAACTGGGCTGCCGGATGCCCGGCCTCCGCCATCCCGGGCAGCCCCTGATAGGCCTTGCCGTACCATTCTGCGGCCAACGGGCATCCCGGCCCACCCCCCGACCCTCTTCGTAAGCCCAGCCCAAATTGCCCTGGGCAAGGGCATGGCCCTGTTCCGCGGCTTTGCGCGTCCAAAAAATGAACTGCCCCTCGTTCCTGGCCCCGCCCCGCGAAGTACATGGCGCCCAATTTGCTCTGGCCATCGGCGTAGCCCTGGAGAGCGGCCTTCTGAAACCACGCGAATGCCAGAGCCGCATCGGCATTCCCCTGCAAAGGCATTGAACAAAAGGCGGCAGCTCATTGCACAATGCACCGCGTGTGGGACGAAAGGCGTAAAGGGACAGAGCGGATTCCGGCAGAGGGTTGGCGGTACCAGTGACTACCAGCCAGCAGCTTCCGCCCTGCCCTGCTGCCATCTGCCCCTGGAAGTCGTCAAAAATCTTTTTGAGTGCAGCATGCCATCCTCATTTTAAGGCCCCATCGAAGAATAAGTTTGGAGCCGTTCAAGGGGATTTGCCTTGGTCGTTTAGAGCATTTCACCTTTACGATTGTATATAGAAGATCTGAACCAGCCCTGGGCATCGTTTGCAGAAACGCGGTCCAGGGCGTTCCCGACTCTCGCAATCAGGTTTTCGTTGGTTCCGGCCTTTATCCGCCACAGTAGCTGCTGCACTTTGCTCCACATCTTTTGGATGGGATTCAGGTCAGGGCTATAGGCCGGTAAAAACAAGACACTCTGTCGTCCCGTCCAGGCGGATGGAAGATAAAACCGTCACTGCCTCCCAGTGCCCGTGGGGCGCTGCGTCATGACAACGCGCGCCCTTTAAAGCGCGGCCATACAATCGGGTCATATTGGTTTTTCCACCGGATTCATCGAGAAAAACCAGGCGATTTGGGGGCAAGCGTTTTTTGAAACTCTGCCCATGCCCCTCTGGTCTGGGCTATATCCAGGCCTTCCTGTTCGCTGGCCCGCAGAGTGTTTTTAACGACAAAGCCGATTTTTTTTTAGGAGCTTGTGAATGGCATTCAACGAGCAATCTTTTCGAAGTGCGAGCGGAGTTCCTCTCATGTGATATCCGGCTGCTTCCCAATCAGTTCAACAAGTTCAAGGCGTTCAGCCTCGGAAAAATAGAGGCCCGATACCCGCTCCATAGGACCTGACCGCAACCGCGCGTAGTTCTGAACTGGCTGTTTTCATGCCTCGACTCTAAACTTTTCTTCAATAATCTGAAAGTTGAAATGCTCTAGACATGCGTTATGACCGCTGCGCACGTACGTTCTTTTCAGCTCTGTGCCTCGCGGCTTCCGTTATATTCTCTCTCAATTAATGAGGCCTGAGCAGCAGGCACTTCGCATGGGTAATTCTGCAAGCGCTCCATTCGGGCTCGCCAATACGACAGAAGTGTCGTGGAGCAAGACAAATATGGTATCAAAAAAAATAATGAATCATTTTGTTAAAGTGAATTCTCTACCGCCTAAAGGCGGTAGCTTCGAACCATTGCCGCCTGCAAGGCGGCTTACGGAGCCAGGGTAAAATCGTCATCGTGGGCTCGCTCCTCCAAGTCCTGCTCTGCAATATATTGCATGATGACATCGTCTGTGACATTGCCTGAACTGGCGGCAAAATATCCGCGACCCCACAGATGACGGCCCCAAAATTGCCCGGACAAACGTCGGTTTTCTGCAAGCAGCTTGCGTGAGGTTTTCCCTTTTATGCGGCCAACCAATTTACTCACAGAAATCTGTGGAGGAAGCGAAACAAACAGATGTACATGATCTTTGGAGACGTGCCCTTTCAAAATATCTATATCCATGGATCGGCATATTTCTCGTATCAGATCCCGTAAACGCACGGCCACGTCTCCAAAGAGAACCGGTTTGCGATACTTGGTAATCCATACAATATGGACCTTGAGGGAATAAATTGAATGCGAGCCTTTGCGATACGCATAGTCATCCATAGTATCGCAAACCTACTGAAGTCTTCGCCTCAAGGCGAGGGATTTTCTCCCATTCCCAGAAAGAGACATTAAAAACCATCTCTTCTGCAGGTTCGACATGATTGTCTGTCTGTCGCCGCCAAACAGGTTGACAGGCCCATGCAACGGCCATGGAGAGCGGCACATGCAAGACGAAGAGGCGTTTCGGGCCGGGGGCTTTGGCACGATTATTGAAAATTATGGGAACAACCGATCCAACAACCCGGCGGCAAGAGGCCGGCCAAGGAGAAATGGCGATGACCCAAAAAGCGAAACGTGCAGCCCTGATCGGCTACGACTGTCTCATCCCCAAGCGTCTCATGAAGATGTTGGATGAGGGCGGACTTGACAACTTCCGCCGCTTCATGAAGGAGGGCAGCTTCATTCCTGAAGGCTACAACTTACCCACCGTGACGCCACCCTCTTGGGCGACGATCTGCACGGGCGCCTATCCGCGTACCCATGGCGTCGAAGACTACTACTACTATCACGAAGGGCAGTCGCTGGATTACAAGTTTACCTCGCAGGCCTTCGGCTCCAGCATCTTGACCGCCGAGACCATCTGGGACCGCTGGGACAGGGTCGGGAAGAAATGCCTCGTGATCAACTATCCTATGGGCTGGCCTTCACGCATGAAAAACGGCGTCATGGTCATGGGGCAGGGGCTTTCCCCGGCAGAAACCCGCTGGCCCCTGCACGGCAACGAGCACAGGGAGTTCTTGGCTTCGGAGAGCGTCATATCCACCGAGTTTTACCCGATGGGCGTGCAGGCTCACTTCGATGACGCCACCGGCTGGAAGAACCTGCCCGAAATGGATGAACCCCTGGACATGTCTGTGAAGCTGCACTTCAAGGAAGGCGTTGATCCGGTCGAGGACCAGACCTGGCATGTACTGGCCTGGCAGAGCGGCAATGAAGGCTATGACCGCATCACCGTCGCACCTGAGAAGGACTTCAGTAAGGCCTTCTTCACCATCAGTCTGGGGGAGTGGAGCGAGCCGGTGGAACACGACTTCAGGGTCATTGCCGGCGGCCGCAGCGAAAAGGGCGTCTTTCGCTGCAAATTGATGCAGCTTTCCGACGACGCGGAAGAGTTCAAACTCTATGTGTCCGGCATAGCAGGCCGCACCGGTTTCATTGCCCCGCCGGAGGCCGCCGCTCAGATCGATTTTTCCAAACAGATCACTGCCAACGACATTGGTCTGGTGGCCTTTCTGCACGGCATCATCGACACAGAGACAGTCTGCGAGCTGGTCGAATTCCACAGCGCCTGGCTCTGGAACACCATAAGCTGCGTGCTGAAGGCCAATCCAGATTGGGATCTCTTCTACATGCATTCCCATCCCATTGACTGGTTCTATCACGGCTGGCTGAGCGCTCTGGACAGCAAAGATGAAAAGGTACGCGCTGCTGCAGAGAAAATGGAGCGCCACATCTACACTGTGGAGGACCGCCTGCTGGGCAAACTCATGGATGCCTTGGGCGAGGATACCCTTATCTGCTGCTGCTCGGATCACGGCGCCACGCCGCTTGGGCCGATCCTGAACACGGCCCACGCCCTCAAGCAGGCCGGCCTGTGCTCCTACGAACCCAAGAAGTCGGAGGATTACTGGGACATTTACGAAGAGACGGAAGGCTTCAACTACGTGCTGGATGTGAGCAAATCCAAGGCCGTGCCGCAGCGCTACATGTTCGTTTACGTGAACCTCAAAGGCAAATATCCCGGTGGCATTGTGGAGCCTGAGGATTACGAAAAGGTGCGCTCGGAAATCATTGACGCCCTGCTCGACTATCGTCACCCCGAAACCGGAGAGCGGCCGGTGCTCATCGCCCTGCGCAGGGAGGATGCGCAGGTCTTTGGCATGGGTGGCAGTCAGGCGGGAGATGTCGTCTATGTGCTTAAGCCCGAGTACATGGCCGAACATGGTTATGGTCTGCCGACCGGCGAGTCCGGCTGCGGCAGCCTGAAGAATCTGCTCATGTTCCGCGGCCCCAATGTCAAGAAGGGCTATGTCTATCCGCGCCCGCGCTGGCTGGCAGACATCGTGCCCACCCTCTGCTACATGACGGGCCAGCCCGTTCCGGCAGATACCGAGGGTGCGCCCATTTATCAGATCATGGAAGACCCGAACCTTGTGAAATAACCTCAACCATCATTACGGGGAAAGACTATGGCTGACAAAAAAGCGATTCTTGTGGATGCCTCCGGCATGAGTCTGGTCGGGACTGGCGATGCCTTGGACAAACTGAACAAAAAGGCGGCCGTGCTCACCAATGCGGACAGGGGTGGTCTGGTGGACCGAGCACTTGCCCTGGGAGGAGTGCGGACCGACGCGGCTTCCCTGGCCAGTGCCTTGGAGGACACGATCTTCGCCGTGATCAGCGGCAAGGAGGAAGCACTCGCCGCAGCGCTGGAAGCGGCCAACCGACGCACGGTTGTGGTTGTCGCTGCCGATGACGGCGTGGCCTTTTACGGTATGGCCGTCAACAGGAATGCGGGGAGGATCGACCGCAAGGTCAATGCGGATGACATCGTTCTGACCATTGCCACCATCGCCGATCTGCCCATCGACGAAGGCTGTACCGCCGCCATTATCTATCAGGTGCTGAAGGATCCCAACCTGAAACTCAACGAAATCATCAAGCTCCAGGAGGCCCTGGCCCGGATGGAGTCTGTCATCGAACGCAACAGCCGCGAGCCCTGGGACAAGCACGACTGCGCCTGAGAGTCCTTGTGTCCCGGAGTTTGGCTGTATCCGCGGCGTTGCCGAAATCCGGCTTCTGCACAGGCAAGAGCGATCTATGAAGACAAGGAGCTCGCTCCATCTGGATTCAGGCGCCGTTACGAGGAAGCAGCACCTGACCGTGACCCGGCACCAGGGTCAGTCCCATTGTCCGAACCGTGGATGCCACGCCATCCTCTGCCCGCCGGGGAAGGGTATCTACATCCCCGGCTCGGGCCGGTCGGCAATATGAGTGCAGCGCAGTTCTTTTCCAGCGGAAGTGTAGACACCGGTTTTTCCTGGCAAGAATGCGGAACCCTCAATTTCACCCATAGGAGCAGCTATGAGCCAGCGACATGAACTTGAAAAAGGATCGCAAGGTGCCTCGCGCATTGAGTCTCCAGCCAGGATTGATCTCCGCCCCGAGCTGGGCATTTTCGTTCCGTCCATCCTGGTCATTCTCCTGGTGGCTCTGCCATCCCTCATTTGGCCCAAGACGTCGGAAAAAATCATCGCGGCCATCTATACCCCCCTGGCCGACAGGTTCGGTGTCCTTTACCTGTGGTTGACGATGGGCTTTATCCTTCTGTGTTTCTGCTTCGCCTTCAGCAGGTATGGGGCCATCCGCTTTGGGCGGGCCGCCGAGAAGCCGGAATTTTCACTGCCGTCGTGGGTCGCCATGATCTTCTGCTCCGGCGTTGCCGGCGCGGTCATGTTTTGGTCCATAGCGGAACCCCTGTATGACCTGACGAGTCCGCCACAGCATGCCGCAGCCATGAGCCGCGAAGCCTTTGAATGGGCTCTGGCCTATCTTCTCCTGCACTGGGGACCCAATGCCTGGGCCAGCTTTTTTATCATCGCCCTGCCCATCGCCTATATCTTTCACGTCCGCAGGAAGCCCTTTCTGCGTATCAGCTCCGCGGCTGAAGATCTGATCGGCCCGCAGACAAACGGACCGCTGGGCCGCATCATGGATGTCTTTTTCATCCTGGGTCTTTTGTTCTGCACTGCCGTGACCATGTGCATTTCCCTGCCCACAGTGGAAGCCGCCCTGGTCGAGGTTTTTGGTATTAAACCAGCCTTTTCCGTGCAACTGTGCATTCTTCTGATCAGTGCCGGCATCGCCGGCACCAGCGTGTATCTTGGCCTGGACAGAGGCATCAAGTGGTTGAGCAACGCCAATGTGGTGATCGCCCTGAGCATGGTCGCCTACGGCGCGCTCTGCGGCCCTACAGCAACACTGTTCAGTACCTTTACCAACGCCTTGGGCAAAATGCTCGGCAACTACATGAACATGACCTTCTGGACCGATCCCTTTGGCGGCGACAGTTTCCCCAAGGACTGGACCATTTTCTACGCCCTGTTCTGGTTGGGCTATGGTTGTTTCATGGGCCTGTTCGTTGCCCGCATTTCCCGGGGCCGTACCGTGCGTGAAATCATCCTCTGGGGCATGTTTGGCTGCATTGCGGGCGGGTATCTTATCCACGGGGTTTTCGCCTCTTATACCCTGTGGGCCCAGCAGACCGGGCTGGTGGATGCCGTGGCCATCCTCAACGAAAAGGGTGGACCAGCGGCCATGATGGCGGTTTTGGGCACTCTTCCCCTGGCAAAGCCCCTGATGCTGGTCTACTGCGTCTTTTCCACCATATTTTTGGCAACCAGCGTGGATTCCGGCTGTTACGTCGTGTCCTCCGTCGCCACCAGAAGTATGCCCGCCGGCTGCGATCCGGACCGCAGGCATCGCGTATTCTGGGCCATAGCCCAGGCTTTGCTGGCCTTGGGACTTCTTGCCATCGGCGGCCTGGGAGTGGCCAAAATTTTTGGCAACCTTTCGGGGGCGCTCATGGCCGTACCTGGAGTCATTCTGACGCTGAGCTGGTTGAAAATCATCCACAAGGAAGGCCGGCGCTTGATCGCCGAACAGACACTGCAGGACCTGGCGGAAGTTCAGGGAAAAGATTGAAAGCAGCCTTGGCCCCGGTTGTAGAAGAACTGGGGAAAAACAGGCCGTTTCCATCAGAAAAGAAAGGCCGCAATGTCTGGCATTGTGGCCTTTTTCAATATCGGCTTCCAGAGGCAGCGACAGCACTGGTCTGGCAAACAGTCTCAGATGAGAAAAGCGCCGCAAGGATGCAGGCTTAGATGAGCAGAGCCAGCAAGCCCATGAGATGTTCAGATTGGCAGACCGAAGGCCCACCCCTTCAGACTGTTTGTTTCGGGTTCAGCCCCAGTGTCTTGATCCTGCGCTGCAGGGTGCGCAGATTGAGCCCCAGTGCCTCAGCCGCTTTGCCTCGGTGCCAGCGGCACCTTTCCAGGGCTTTGAGGATCATCGTCCCTTCGAACTGGCGGGTGGCTTCTTCCAGAGTCAGTGTTTCGGAAACAGGCAGAAGAAAATCTTCCATCCTGCCGAGGCTGTCGACTACAGATTCGCCGAAAGCGGCATAGCGGTCCAGAAAGTTCTGCAGTTCACGGACATTGCCGGGCCAGTCGTAATGCGCCATGGCCAGACGCGTGGTTCTGCTCAGCCTGAGATCAATGCCGTTGCGGCTGCGCCAGGCATCCACGAGCAGGGGAATGTCTTCCTTGCGCTCGCGCAGTGCCGGGATGTCGATGGTCAGGACATTGATGCGGTAGTAGAAGTCAGCCCGGGCCTTGTTCTCCCTGACAAGCATCGCGAGATCCCTGTTGGTGGCTGCAATCAGGCGGAAGGAGGACTTCCTGGTCGTATTGCTGCCCAGGGGCCGGTAGCTCTTGGTTTCTAAAACTCTCAGGAATTTGACCTGCTGGCGCAGGGGCAGCTCGCCGATCTCGTCCAGGAAAAGGGTGCCGTGGTCAGCGGCAGCGAAAAAGCCATCCTTTGGAGCGGTGGCGCCGGTAAAGGCGCCTCGGGCATAGCCGAAAAACTCGCTCTCCAGCAGATTCTCGGGAATGGCCCCACAGTTGACCGGCACGTAGGCGCCCTTGCGGCCGCTGTAGTTGTGGATGGCACGAGCCACGAGGTCCTTGCCGCAGCCCGTTTCCCCATAGATGATCACGTTGGCGTCCATTTCAGCCGCCTTGAGAATCAGGTTATAGACCCGGCGCATGCCCTCGCTTTTGCCCACGATATCACCCAGACCGTCTGTGCGCTCCAGATCCATCTTGAGCTGGCGGTTCTCCTCCTGCAGGGCCAGCTCCTGGAATTTCTGTTCGCTCACGTCCATCATCAGCCCCTCCAGGTACAGGGGCAAGCCGCCGTCGTCATAGACCGCCTCGCCCTGATCCCAAACCCATTTAAGCCGCCCGCTGGGCAGCAGCAGCCGGTACATGACCTCATAGGGTTCATGCGCGACAACTTTGTCGTACAACAGGGGCCGCATACGCTGCAAATCGGCTGGCAGGGTCATGCGTTCGATGGTGTTCCAGCGCTTGGCCACCATTTCCTCGGCCGGAATGCCCAAGAGGCTTTCGCTGCCCGCGCTGGCATACTCCAGGGTCAGTGCAAAATTCTCCTCGATTTTACAACGATACACCAAACCAGGCAGCCGGTTGAGCAGCTTGTCCAGTCTGATTTGAAGCCGCCTGTCTTCCCGTTCGTCCTGAACAGCATCCATGGTGTTCTCCTCGTCTTGGCTCATGCCCCGCCGCTCCACCTTTGTTCCTTTCTTTTTTACGACTATCTGTCATGGAATGCGACAGGAATGTCGCTTTTTTTACAAGTGAATTTCATTGTCTGATCTGGCGGCAGCCCGCAGCATGAGCAGGGACAGCTTGCTGTGAGGGTTCAGAAGGCATCGGCCGTCATAGAGCTTCAGGAAATTCTGGAGCTTTGGTATAGATTGTGCATTTCATAGGATGACGTTTTCGGTGGCATAACGAGCCCCGTCTCTTTTTGAGGCCGTTCGGCCGGCCATGACCCTGTAACCTCCAAAAGGAGCAGCTACATGTCGCAGGAACTTTCCGTCTCTCTGGAACGCCACGGGGCGATCATTGATCTGGATATGGCAGGCGCGGCGCTGGGCCGTGTACATATTGACAACGGGGCCCTGCCCGAAGAGGAACGTGCCGGGACCGCCAAAAAACTGCTGGGCGCATCGGTGCTCTACTGCTACACGGCCGCCTTGGACAAGGCGCTCGACGCCCGCGGCGCCAGATACGAAAGAATCGGGGCCCGCGCCACTGTCAGGACTGGAGCCGACGACAAGGGCCGGGGCCGTATCATGGGGATCACACTGGATGTCACCGTACATATGGATGCGGAATACGAGGATGTCTTCGAGCGCGTCAGCAAAGTCATGCGGAATGGCTGCCTGGTGTCAGCCTCGCTGGATGCGGCCTTCCCGGTAACCTATAACCTCAAACTGGAATGTCCGGATGACTAGGAGAAGGCCATGCGGATCACCATCATCGGCGGCGGCCCGGGGGGATATACTGCGGCCTTTGCCGCAGCGCAGAAGGGTTGCAAGGTCACACTCGTTGAGAATCAGGCGCTGGGCGGAACCTGCCTCAACCGGGGCTGTATTCCCACCAAGACCCTGCGGGCCAGCGCCGATGCTCTGATGCTGGCCCGCAGACTGGCCGAATACGGCGTGACAGGCTGTGTGAGGCCGGCCATTGATCTGGAGGCCGTGCGCAGGCGCAAGGAGCAAGTGCGCGAACTATTGCACGGCGGACTGGAAAAGGCCTGTGCCCGCTTCAGGATCACGCGGCTCCAAGGCACGGCACAGGTCATGGACGCGAAGCAGGTGCTCGTGCACGGCGCTGATGGGGACCACAGGGCGGCAGGCGAGGCCGTTATCATTGCCACCGGTTCTCGCGGGCTGGAACTGCCGGGCCTGACCTTTGACCACAAGTTCGTGCTCAGCAGCGACGAGGCTCTGAAACTGGAGCGCATCCCCGCCCGTCTGCTCATCGTGGGAGGAGGCGTGGTGGGCTGCGAACTGGCCTCAGTATATCGCGCCTTCGGCAGCGAGGTATGCATCGTGGAAGGCCAGGACCGTCTCCTACCCCTGCCTTCGGTGGATGGGGAAATCAGCGCACTGCTCGCGCGCGAGATGCGCAAGCAGAAGATCAGGCAGATGACCGGGAAAACACTGAAGGACGTGCGCATCGGCCAAGGTCACGTGCAGGCGACGGCAACGCTCTCGCCTTTTGCTGTCGATCCTTCGCCCGATGCCGTAAAGGACGAGCCTCTTGAAGCCGATATGGTGCTGGTCACAGTCGGCCGCCAGCCGGCAACAGAGGGACTGGGCCTGGCTGCGGCCGGTATTGGAGTGGACAGGCGCGGCTGGATTACGGTGAACGACCGGCTGGAAACCTCTGTGCCTGGCATCTATGCGATTGGCGACGTCTTGGGGCCGGCGCACATCATGCTGGCTCATGTGGCGGCCGCGGAGGGGCTCTGCGTGGTGGACAACCTGACCGGAAGCAGCCGGCCCATGCGCTACGATGTCGTTCCGTCGGCGGTTTTCACTGCGCCTGAGATCGGAGAAGTGGGGCTTGCCGAAAGTCAGGCCCGGGCCGCATATCCGCATGTGGTCTGTGGAACCTTCCAGACCAGAGAACTGGGCAAAGCCCAGGCCATGGGCGAATTGCCCGGATTTTTCAAGCTGGTGGCCGATGCCGACAGCGGCCGCCTGCTCGGCGCACACTGCGCCGGCGCCCATGCCTCGGACATAATCGCCGAGGCAGCGCTTGCCCTGCGCATGGAGGCGACAGTCCAGGACGTGGCGGACACCATTCATGCACACCCCACGCTGGCAGAGGGGTTTTACGAAGCGGCACGCATCACGCTGGCCGCGCTGACTGACAACGCAAAGAGCCAAGGAGACTGCAATGAAGGCGCTCGACGAACTGAATCTGCCCACTGAACTGCGCTATACCAGGGAGCATGTCTGGATTCGTCCCGATGGGGATGTCTGGCTGGTCGGCATCAGTGACTATGCCCAGGACCAACTTGGCGAGGTGGCCTTTGTGGATCTGACGGCCGTGGACAGACATTTGGCCGCCGGCGAGGAATTCGGCAGCGTGGAGTCCGTAAAGTCGGTCAACGCCCTGTACATGCCAGTGGCCGGGACGGTGCTTGAAAAGAACCCCGCCCTGGAAGACAACCCCACATTGGTCAACGTGAGTTGCTACGGGGAGGGCTGGCTGATACGCATCAAGGCGGACGATATGGCCCATCTTGGCGCCCTTTTTGACGCCGAGGCGTACAGAGAGCAGCTCCGATAAACAACAGTCAAAATCCGGGAGGATTCCACCATGAACCAGGCAACCGTGATTGAGAAGATTCGTGTAGAGGACCTGTCCCGGAAAAGAACCCAGGAGATTCCGGAGGGGCCCACCGAGAGGCACCAGCTCCTGAAAATGAACTACCTGCGGCAACGGCCCACGATCAGCATCCATCGGGCCAGGGCCATCACCGAGATCGCCCGGGCCAATCCCGGTCTGCCTCGCATTGAGCTCAGGGCCAAGGCCTTCCGGCGCTGCTGCGAGACTGCGCCCTTGGTTATCCAGGATCATGAGCTGATTGTCGGCGCACCCAACGGCGCTCCCCGGGCCGGGGCCTTTTCCCCCGACATCTCGTGGCGCTGGCTCCGGGACGAGCTGGACACCATTGGGAACCGGCCCCAGGATCCTTTCTTCGTTGCCGAGGAAGACAAGAAAATTCTCAGGGAAGAAATCTTCCCCTACTGGCAAGGCAGGTCGGTGGACGAATACTGCGAGGCCCAGTACCGGGAAGCGGGTGTCTGGGAGCTCTCCGGCGAATCCTTTGTCTCCGACTGTTCCTATCATGCCCTGAACGGCGGTGGCGACTCCAACCCCGGCTATGACGTCATCCTGATGAAAAAGGGCATGCTGGACATCCAGAAGGAGGCGAAGAGGCGTCTGGCCGCGCTTGACTACGCCCGGCCGGAAGACCTCGACAGAATCTATTTCTACAAGTCGGTCATCGACACCGCCGAGGGCGTGATTGTCTATGCCCGCCGTCTGGCCCGCCACGCCAGACAGCTCGCCGCCAGGGAAAGCGACCCGAAGCGCAAGGCGGAACTCAAGCGGATCGCCGAAGTCAATGCCCGGGTTCCGGCGCACGCGCCGACCACCTTCAGGGAAGCCATCCAGGCCGTCTGGACCATCGAATCCCTCCTGGTAGTGGAAGAGAACCAGACCGGCATGTCGATCGGCCGCGTGGACCAGTACATGTATCCCTTCTACAAGGCCGATATCGAAGCTGGCCGCCTGACCCCTTACGAGGCCTTTGATCTGGCGGGTTGCATGCTCATCAAGATGAGCGAGATGATGTGGATCACCTCCGAGGGGAGTTCAAAGTTCTTCGCGGGTTACCAGCCCTTCGTGAACATGTGCGTGGGCGGTTTGACTAGGGAAGGCCGGGACGCCACCAACGAGCTGACCTGCCTGCTCATGGACGCCGTGCGCCACGTGAAAATCTACCAGCCCTCTCTGGCGGCGCGCGTGCACAACAAGTCTCCCCGCAGGTACCTGGAGAAAATAGTTGACGTCGTTCGTGCGGGCATGGGCTTTCCGGCGGTGCATTTCGACGACACGCACGTCAAGATGATGCTGGCCAAGGGCGCCAGCATGGAAGACGCGCGCGACTACTGCCTCATGGGCTGCGTCGAGCCACAGAAGTCCGGCCGCCTGTATCAGTGGACATCCACCGCCTACACCCAGTGGCCCATCGCCATTGAGCTGGCGCTGAACCGGGGTGTACCCCTGTGGTACGGCAAACAGGTCTGCCCGGACATGGGGCCGCTGGAGAAATTTGACACCTGGGAAAAATTCGAACATGCCGTCAAGGAAGAGATCAGATACATTACCCGTCTGACCGGCACAGCCACGGTCATTTCCCAGCGTGTACACCGGGAACTCGCTCCCAAACCGCTCATGTCCGTTATGTACGAGGGCTGCATGGAACAGGGGCGGGACGTATCGGCCGGCGGGGCTATGTACAACTTCGGCCCCGGTGTCGTCTGGAGCGGTCTTGCGACCTACACGGATTCCATGGCTGCCATTAAGAAGCTGGTCTACGACGACAGGAAGTATACGCTTGAAGAACTGAACACGGCGCTCAGAGCTAACTTCGAAGGCTACGGCAAGGTGCGCAAGGATTGTCTGGAAGCTCCGAAATACGGCAATGATGACGACTATGCCGACAGCATTGCCGCCGACATCATCGAGTTTACGGAAGTGGAGCACCGCAAGATCCGTACACTCTACTCCACACTCAGCCACGGCACGCTTTCCATCTCCAACAATACGCCCTTTGGCAAACTGACCGGCGCTTCTGCCAACGGCCGTCAGGCCTGGTTGCCCCTCTCCGACGGCATCAGTCCGTCCCAAGGGGCCGATTACAAAGGTCCCACCGCCATCATCAAGAGCGTCTCCAAGATGAGCTGCGACAACATGAATATCGGTTTGGTGCACAACTTCAAGCTCATGGCGGGTCTGCTGGAGACGCCCGAGGGCAGGAACGGGCTCATCTCGCTCATCCGTACAGCGAGCATCCTCGGTAATGGCGAGATGCAGTTCAACTATCTCGACAACGAGACCCTGCTTGAGGCGCAGAAGCGCCCCGGTGACTACCGGGACCTCGTCGTCCGCGTTGCCGGTTATTCCGCCTTTTTCGTGGAACTGTGCGAGGATGTGCAAAACGAGATCATCAGCCGCACAATGCTGAATCACTTCTGACAGCTTGATCCGAATGGGCTCCCCGGAGATTCCGGGGAGCCCAGGAATCCGCATATGCCTGCACAAACGACAGCCCGTATTTTCAACATTCAGAGGTACAGCATCTACGACGGGCCCGGCGTGCGGTCACTGGTCTTTTTCCAGGGCTGCCCGCTGCAGTGTCTTTGGTGCTCCAATCCCGAAGGGCAGAGTTCCCAGACGAAGCTGCTCTACAGATCGAGCCGCTGCGTCCATTGCGGTTTGTGCGTGAACGCCTGCCCGGAAGGGCTGCATGCCCCCGTTGGCTCGCCAGCGCGGCACGCCGTGGCACACCAGGGATGCACAGGCTGCGGCGCCTGCGTGCGGGCATGTCCGGAACAGGCGCTCGCCCTGAGCGGCGAAGAGAAAACGCTTGACGACATTCTGGATATCGTCCTAACGGATCGGGATTTTTACGAAACATCTGACGGCGGGCTGACCCTGGGCGGCGGTGAACCCCTGCTGCAGTGGCAGGCCGCTGCGGTCCTGCTCAGGGCCTGTCGCGCGGAAGGCATCAATACCGCCATGGAGACCTCAGGCCATGCTGCCCCGGATATTGTCCGGCAGCTCGCTCCCCACGTCGACCTGTTCCTGTATGATCTCAAGCATATGGAACCAGCGCAGCACAAAAAGCTAACCGGTGTCGACAATGCCCTCATTCTGGCCAATCTGTCTTGGCTTTTGAATAATGACTGCAAGGTGCGGGTGCGCATGCCACTCGTCAATGGCTGCAATACGAATATGGACGAGATGCGGGCCCGGGTCGCCTTCCTTGAGCCCTGGAAGGAAACGCCCAATTTTCTTGGAGTGGATCTCCTGCCCTATCATCGGATGGGGGTGGGCAAGTATGTGCAGCTCGGCATGGCATACACGCTGGACGCAGGCGCTGTGGTGAGCGAAAGGGATCTGACGGCCATTCAGGCGCTTTTCCGCGATGCCGGCATGAACGTGGCGATCATCCGGCACTAGGGAGCGAAATCCGATGGCAAAGTACTGGATTTTCCTCTTTGCCGGCATTCTGTGTGAGGTCCTGGGCACAACGGGCATGCGGGCGCTGGTCTTCAGTCATCCCATGAGCAGCCAGGCATCGGCGACCATTGGCATCGTCATTTCCTACTTCTGCGTTTCCCGGGCTGTGGAAAAAATTCCAATGGGGCTTGCCTACGCCATCTGGTCCGGGCTGGGAACCGGGGGCGTATCTTTCCTGAGTTTTCTGCTCTTCGGCGAGGCCATGCCGCCGCTTAAGATATTCGGCCTCCTTTGTGTGGTTGTCGGCATGATCGTCATCAATTTGGACAAAACGGCCCGCAGCGATGGGTGAGCATGCGCTCTTCAGCTCCGGGATGCTGGGTGCTTTTCTCTGGCTCATGGGCGCCGTGGCTACGGACATGGTCGCCATCTATGCACTGGTGCGCTGCCAGGGTTTCCGCCAGTCCTTCTGGACCTGCCTGTCCATTGCCATGATCTTCCTTTCTTTCATGTGCATGCGGCGGGTGGTACTGGTTATTCCATTGGGTGTGGCCTATGCCCTGTGGTGCGTGTTCGGCATCTTCGGCACAATCATCATGGGTCTGGTCGCATTCAGGCAGAGGCTCTCCGGGCAAAGCCTTATCGGCATCGTTCTGCTGACAACAGGCATCATCTGTATGGCCCTTTCCTGAAATACCGATAACGCAAGGCGTGCCGCTTCACTAACCATATGCAATACCTGCGTCTGTTTTCTCTTGACCCAACATACAATCTCGCAGTGGAAGAGCAGCTGTTCGCTACTCTGCCTCCAGAGCACCCCGGGATCTTTATGCTCTGGCAGAACGCGCCTTCTGTCATTGTGGGCCGCTACCAGTGCACGGCTGAAGAGGTGAACGCCGTGGTTGTCGCCCGTGAACATATTCCGGTCGTCCGGCGTATCACTGGCGGCGGGGCAGTCTACCACGATCTGGGCAATCTGAACTTTTCGTTTCTCGCCAATTCGCATGGCACTGCCCGGGTGAATTTTCAACAATATCTCAAACCCATAGTGGTGGCCCTGGCAGAGCTGGGCGTACAGGCTGCCATCAGCGGCCGCAATGATCTTGAGGTGGATGGGAAGAAAATTTCCGGCAGTGGTCAATTGGTCTGCGGTTCCAGGATCCTGCACCACGGCACTTTGCTGATCAATGTGGATCGCGCCCGCTTGGACGAGGTGTTGACGGTGGCACCGGAAAAAATCCACTCCCGGGGTATTCAGTCGGTGCGCATGCGGGTTGGCGGCATCGCCGATTACTGGCACCCCGGGAGCACGCTGGATATGCTGATTGAGGCACTGCGGAGGCACTGCACCGACGACGATGCCGCGGGGCTGACTCCCATGGAACTGGCTGGCGCTGAGCAGCTCGCGGCTGGAAAATACCGGCAGTGGCATTGGAATTACGGCGCATCACCCCCCTATACCAGGGAACAAAAGCGCCGTTTCCCTTGGGGAACGGTGTGTCTGCGGCTGGATGTGCAACAGGGTGTCATTCGTTCCTGCCGTATTTTCGGTGACTTTTTCTCCATGAGAGACATTGCGGAACTGGAGGCCTTATTCGCGGGATGTCGCCATGAAAGGCAAAGTCTGCGGCAAAGACTCCAAACAGTGTCTTGGGAGGAGTACTTTGTTGGCAGCGAAGCAGCAAGTATGCTGCACTTTTTCGGGTGCTGAAAAATAAGAGCCATCTATAACGAGTCATAATGTTGTTCCGGATCATCGTGGCTGCCAATGGCTTGAGCCCAATAGAGGAAAGGTCCGTCTTTTCATAGCCTGGTATCATAGCCTGGTATCGGCCAGGAAAAGCGCCTGAACCATGAATGCGCCCCTTCGACATCCTACCGGCGCCTTTTCCCAAAGCGCCGCGCCCCGCTGCCAGGGGCCATTTTCACCAGGCGGGGCACAAAGCGGGCCAGAATGTCCACCAAATCCGCCTGTCCGGCCATGACCGCATTGATGTCCTTGTACGCCTGCGGGGCCTCGTCCAGGCCGCCGGAGAGCAGTTCCACGCCGTGCTCGCGCAGGTAGCGAGCCACCTCTTCCGGCCGGATGCACCTGAATGCGGCAGTGCGGCTCATCAGGCGGCCCGCACCGTGGGAACAGGAGGAAAGCGCGGCCTCGTTGCCCCGGCCCTGGATCACAAAGCCGGGCGTGCCCATGGAGCCGGGCACCACGCCCTGCACGCCCGCACCCGCAGGTGTCGCGCCCTTGCGGTGCACAATCACCTGTTCGCCGCTGTGTTCCTCTTTCCAGGCGAAATTGTGGTGGTTTTCCACGTGGGTCAGCTCCGCTGCGCCCAGATGCGCCAAAATGTGGCGGTGAATCAGCTCGTGATTGGCCGAGGCATAGCGGCCCATCAGCTCCATTGCGGCCCAATACGCCTGCCCGGGCTCGCCCGCCAAATCCAGCCAGGCCAGATGGCGCAGGTTTTCCGGCAGGGACGGATGCAGACGCACGGCAAGCTGGCTGTAATGCGTCGCCACCGCCTCGCCCGCGCCCCGGCTGCCGGAATGGCTCAGGAGCGCCAGATAGCGTCCGGGCTCCAGGTGCACGCCGCCGATGGTGGCTGCCTCACCAAGCTGCAATTCGCCAAATTCCGCAAAATGATTGCCGCCACCGCTGGAACCAAGCTGTTTCCAGGCCTTGTCTTTCTGCACGCCCGTGGGCTCGAGCATGCCCCAATCCTCGTCCATGACCGCGTGCTGCCGCCGCGCTGCGCCGGTAAAACCCGCGCCCACGCCAAAACTGGTCTCGGTCTCCAGCGCCTCCACCAGCGCCTCGCGCCGGGTTTGCAGGCTGGCAACCGGCCAATCCAAAACGCTCAGCCGCATCCGGCAGGCAATGTCCACACCCACGGCAAAGGGGATGACCGCGCTGCGTACCGCAAGCACCCCGCCAATCGGCAGGCCGTAGCCGGCGTGGGCGTCCGGCATGAGTGCCCCGCGCACCGCAACCGGCAGGGCGCAGGCGTTTTTCATCTGCTGGATGGCCTCTGCCTCCACATGCACCTGACCCCACTGCTGCCAGGGTGCGGGGCTGTCGCGGGGCGTATAGGCCGCGCCCCTGCCGTCGGGCCAGAGCGCCGCCAGGACCTCCGCCACCTCGCCCAGGACCGGATCGGCCGTCATGCCGGCCGGATCGAGGCACAGCCGCCGGATGGCCGCCCGCATTGCCCCCTCGTCCGCACCGTGAGAGAGCGCCACATGTACCGCCTTCATCGCCAGCGGCAGAACCCGTTTGTCCCTGGGCAGGCCCAAGGCCTGCAAATCCTGAGCATTCAGCATGATTTTCCTCCAATGACAGGCCCCAGGCCCTTGCCCCTGCCGGTTGTTGGGCCTCGCTGTGCCGGCCGGCAAACAGTGCAATCACCTGCAGGTCAGCCCGGGCCTGCTGGCTCTGGTGTCGTCGTTCGCAGCCATTTCACCTGCTTGCCGGGCGGTTTCAGGTCTTCCTGCCATCATAAATCCGGGGCAATGCCAAAGCAAAGGCTTTCAGTCAATGAAAAGAAATGGCTGCAGGGCAGTGTTGCCGCCCGGCGGCTTTGCCTCTTTCCATTTTTATACTACCTATTACAATGGCAGCGTGACTCCAGCAATCAGCACATCAGGTCGGGGGCGTCCCCGGGCTTTTGACCGCAACGAGGCCCTGAAGGCGGCCCTGCGCGTCTTTTGGCAGCGCGGCTACGCGCCCGCATCGGTGGCGGAGCTGTGCAAGGCGATGGGCAGCAACGCGCCCTGCCTGTACGCCGCCTTTGGCAGCAAGGCCGGGCTGTTTCTGGAGGCGCTGCACTTCTACGAGAATTCGTACTGGGACGAACCGGCACAGCGCCTGCTGGCCGAGCCGAACCTGTTCCGGGCGCTCGTCAACTTTTTCACCGAGGCTGCCCATATCCTGCTTGGCCCGGACTCGCCCTGCGGCTGCATGGTGGTGCTGGCGGCAAGCAACGTGGGCGACGATGCCGCGCCTGTCATGGACGAGGTGCACAAGCTGCGTCTGGCCACCTGCAACCTGTTCGCGGAGCGCCTGCGCCGGGCCGTTCAGGATGGCCAGCTCGCGGCGGATTGCGATATTGACGCGATTGCGGGCAAGCCGGAGCTGGAGGCGGCCCGCGAGCTGGGCGCGGCCATTGCGTAAAACCTTCACCCGAAAAGGAGCCATTGCATGGAAACGATTGATTTGAGCAGGGCAGGCAGCCTCACTTCTCCGAACCCGGTTACGCTGGTGTGCAGCACCAAGGCGGACGGCAGCGCCAACCTGGCCACGGTTTCCTGATGGACGATTCTGTCCTTCAACCCGGAAATGCTGGGCTTTGCCATGGCCAGGACTTCGTTCACCGGCGAGACCGTGCGCCGCACGGGCAGGGTCGTGATCACCGTGCCGGGAGCGGCGCTGGCACGGGCCACAATGGGTTGCGGCATGACCACGGGCCGCGACACGGACAAGGCCGCGAAGTTCGGGATCGAGCTTGCGGAGGCGCCGGGCTGCGGCATCAAAATCCCGGTCCACAGCCGCCTGGCGATGGTCTGCACGCTCAAGGAGTGCCACGAGGTGGGCGACCATATTTTCCACGTCTGCACCGTGGACAAGACGCTGGCGAACGAGAACGAGGAAGCGCTGTTCGCCTGGAAAGGCTACGCCGTGCTGAAGCCCGCAAAAGAGGCCTGATGCCGCTCTGGGCGACGCAAAAGAAGCGCAGGGCCCAGAGCCGCAAGTGCCCCGGGGATGCTCGCGCAGGCGCTGCGCGGCCGGATTGAGCGCCATGTGCGCCATGCGGCCTCTGTCTCGGACAGGAGGAAAACCCGAGTCCGGCCAGGCCGGTCTGGGCGACAATGCCGGGGCGGATGCTGAAACGGCGCGCGAAGCGATGCTGCGGATCAATGGCAGCCGCCTGCCGGGTTTGAGCGGGATTTTGCCACCACCCGGCGCGACAAGGGCCAGGCGCTGCACACGCTGGTCGTGAAGGCCCGGTGTTCATCCGCACGCCGCAAGGCCGGAAAGCGGCGCGCCTCCACGATGCCACCATGCCGCTGACCGGGACGGGCCAGGCCCTTGCGCTGGCCGCGGCTCGCCGGATATGCAAGTCACCCCAACAGGAAACCATCATGCTGGAACGTTTCACCGAGCCCGCCTACCGTGCCCCCTGCCACGCAAACGACCTGCTCCTGCGCATCACCCAGGGCTGCACCTGGAACCGTTGCCACTTCTGCAATATGTCCAGGGAGCACCAGTTCCTTTCGGTAACGAGCGAGGAGCTGGAGGAGCAGTTGCGCTATTTTGCCGATGCGTATCCCCGGAACACGCCCATCTGGTTTGTCGGGGCCAATCCGCTGGTGCTACCCACGGCAACACTGCTTGCGCATATCGCCCTGGTACGGCGCTATTTTCCGGACTTCGCCGCCATCACCCTGCAGACCCGGGTGGCGGACGTGCTGCACAAAACGCTCTCCGACCTACAGCGGCTCAGGGCCGCCGGTCTGTCCGAGATTTTTCTGGGCGTGGAAAGCGGCGATGACGAGACGCTCCGCTTCATCAACAAGGGCCAGAGCGCCGCGCAGGCACTGGCAGCCATGCGCAAGCTGAACGAGGCGGAAATTGCGCTGGCGCCCATGTACATTATTGGCGGCGGGGGCAAGGGCACGGCGGAGCGCAACGCCATCAGGACAGCGGAACTGCTGAACCAGGTGCGCTGCAAAATCATCTCCACCACGGGCCTGACCGTGTTTCCCGGCGCGCCCTTCTGGGCGATGCGGGAGCGCGGCGAACTCACGGAAATGCCCGAATATGAGAAGGTGCAGGAACTGCTGGCCTTTGTGGAGCACTACACCGGGGAGAGCTTCCTCTATTGCCTGCACTACCTGAACCCGCTCCACTTCACCGCGAGCCTGCCCAGGGACAAGGCAGAGATTGTGGAAAACCTGCGCTGTTTTCTGCGCGAACACACACCAGAAGAGGTGGAAGAACTGGTGAACCGCCAGGAAAAGGCCTCCATTTGACGGCCCGGGCGACCAAAAAGGGGCTAACCAGCAGCCCGTTGAAAACTGAAAATCTGCGGCAAGGGTCCTGGCCGGTTGCCGCTTCTTCATGCTCAATATCAAGCATCCGCCCGACGTCTGAAGCTGCCAACCCGCCGAACCCGCTCTGCCATGGGTAGAACATGCCGCTCGATTGAAGCACTGTGATGATCTGGCACCCAGCAAACCGTCCTTCTTCATGCCGCCCTCCTGGGCTCAGTTGACAGCAGGCTCCTGTTGTGAACGGAGCGCTTTCAGGGGCGGGTACACCATGACCGCCTCCCCCGGATTCGCCCACCTGGGGAGAAAAAAGCTGATTGAAAAAAAACGCCGTTCAGGGCAGGATGGGGCGCCGGAGCGGCGCATTCATAGAGCCGCTTTCGCAGGCCGTTACCGAAAGACGAGCGGACGGAGCTGGCATCTATGCGCTCAGCCTCCTGGCAGGCGGCCGCGACGATCGGCCTGAACCGCATGATGACCCGTTACAGACAAGTTCCTGGGCCCCTTTGCCCGGCTCGGGGCCTGGGCGGCGCATGACTCAGGTTCGCAATGGGTGCAGGCAGCAGGCGAAATGCGCCTGTCCTGCGCCGTTACGCCCCTGTGCCGCCCAGCTCCGGTACGGTTTCACTCTGCCTTTCTGCGGCCCTGGGGCCTGTGCGTTCAGGCCCCTGCTGCCGTATCCTTTCATCCCTGTTCACAGATTTATGAAGAAGATTTCCGTAGCTATCGTCCTGGCCCTTGTCGCCGGGTGCGGCTGGTGGTACTGGCAGCACCGGGAAGACGACGGCAAAGTCTCCTATCTGAGCGAAGCCGTCGAACGCGGCACTATCACCAAACAGGTGGTCGCCACCGGCGTTATTGACGCGGTGGACCTGGTCAGCGTGGGGGCGCAGGTGTCGGGCCAGATCAAAAAACTCCATGTCAAACTGGGCCAGCAGGTCAAAAAGGGCGATATGGTGGCGGAGATCGACTCGGTCTCCCAGCTCAACCAGTACAATTCCGACAAGGCCAATCTGGCCAGCCGCCAGGCCGAGCTGGTCTCCAAGCAGGCGGCCCTGCGCATCGCCCAGGTCCGTTATGACCGGGAGAAGGCCCTGTTCGGGAAAAACGCCACATCCAGAGAAGCCCTCGAGAATGCGGAAAACAGTCTGGCCCTTGCCAGGGCCGAAGTGGTGGCGGTGCAGTCGCTGATCAAACAGAGCCAGTTGGCCATCGACACCGATGAGCTGAACCTGGGCTATACCCGCATTGTCGCGCCCCTGGACGGCACTGTGGTGTCTGTGGTGGTGGACGAGGGCCAGACCGTGAACTCCAACCAGAGCGCGCCCACCATCGTGCAGATTGCCGATCTGGGCAGGATGGAAAACAAGATCGAAATCTCGGAAGGCGATATCGGCGTGATCCGGGAAAAGATGCCCATCGCCTTTACCGTCCTGTCGCTCCCGGACAAGGTTTTCGAGACGCGCATCAGCTCGCTGGACCCCGGCATGACCACGCTTTCCAACGGCCGATACAGCAAGACCAGTTCCGCGGACTCCGGTTCTTCCTCGTCCAGCGCTTCAGAAGCCGTGTACTTCTACGGCAAGGCCGTGCTGGACAACCAGGAAGGCCTGCTCCGCATAGGCATGACCACGGAAAACACCATTACCGTGGCCAGGGCGGAAGATGTCCTGCTTGTGCCGATCATTGCGGTGCAGAACGGGGACGGGCAGCGGAGCGTGCAGGTGCTGGGCGCCCAGGGCCAGCCGGAAGCGCGTGCGGTGGAGATAGGCCTCTCCGATGGTGTGCGGGTGGAGATCAAAAGCGGCCTCAAGGAGGGCGAGCGGGTGATCATGGGGCAGTTGAGCCAGGAGGAAATCAGAAATGCCGCCAAAATGCCCGGCGGTCCGGGAGGCCCCAATTAATGGCCAGCATCATCACCCTCGAGGCCGTCAACAAGTACTATGGCCAGGGGGCAAACCGGATCCATGTTCTGAAGGACATCAGCTTTGCCGTGGAGGACGGCGACTTTGTCGCCATCATCGGTCAGTCCGGATCCGGCAAATCGACCCTGATGAACATTATCGGCTGCCTGGACACCCAGAGTTCCGGCGTCTGCCGCATTGCCGGCGCCGATACCGCGAGCCTCCTGCCCGACCAGCTGGCCGATCTGCGCGGCCGCTTCATCGGCTTCATCTTCCAGCGCTACAATCTGCTGCCGAGCCTCAGCGCCGCGGAAAACACCGCCCTGCCTGCGGTCTATGCGGGCCTGGGCGGCCGGCAGCGCCTGGAACGGGCCGCCAGATTGCTGGAAGGTCTGGGCCTTGCCGACAAGACCGCAAACCTGCCCGCCGAACTTTCCGGCGGTCAGCAGCAGCGGGTGAGCATCGCCCGCGCGCTCATGAACGGCGGCCGCATCATTCTGGCCGACGAGCCCACCGGCGCCCTGGACTCCAAAAGCGGCGAAAATGTGATGGAGATTCTGAAGGGCCTGAACCGCCAGGGCCATACCATTGTCGTTGTCACCCACGACCACGGGGTGGCCGCCCACGCCAACCGGGTGGTGGAGATTCTTGACGGCCGCATTGTTGCCGACCAGCGTAACCGCGAGCAGGCGGCGGTGCCCCCGGGGGCCGGCCACCGTAGCGGTCGGCGGAGCTCCCTGTTGAGCAACAAGCTGGATCAGTGCCGCGAGGCCTTTCGGATGTCCGTCCAGGCCATTCTGGCCCACAAGATGCGCTCGCTCCTGACCATGCTGGGCATCGTCATCGGCATTGCCTCTGTGGTCTCCGTGGTGGCACTGGGCAACGGCTCGCAGCAGAAGATCATCGAAGACATCAATTCGATGGGCAGCAACACCATCGACATCATGCGCGGCGAGGGCTTCGGCGACCGCCATGCGGGCCGCATCCACACCCTCACCGTGGCGGACGCCGACATTCTGGGCCGGCAGCCCTACGTCGCGGCGGTTACGCCCAATACCAGCAACTCCGGCGATCTGGTCTTTGGCAATGTCACCGTGACCGCAACGTTGAACGGCGTGGGCGAGCAGTACTTTGACGTCAGGTCGCTGGAAATAGAGCAGGGCCGCTTTTTTACCAAGGACGACGTCAAGGCCACGGCCGGCTACACGGTGATCGACCATAACACCTACTCCAGGCTGTTCCAGCCCGGAGAAAACGTGGTGGGCAGGGTCATCATGTTCCGGCAGAAGCCCCTGACCATCATCGGCGTGCTGAAAAGGCAGGACCGCAGCTTTGGCCCGGGCCTGGACAGCCTCGAAATCTATGCGCCCTACACCACGGTCATGCGGCGCATTACCGGGGCCAGATTCATCAACTCGATTACGGTCAGGGCAGAGGACCATGTGATCCCGCTCATGGCCGAGAAGAAGATTATCGAACTGCTGACCGCGCGGCACAAGAAGCAGGACTTCTTCACCATCAATACGGACAGCATCCGCCAGACCGTGGAAAACACCACCAACACCCTGAAGCTCCTGATTTCCGGCATTGCGGTCATCTCGCTTGTGGTGGGCGGCATCGGGGTCATGAACATCATGCTGGTCTCGGTCACCGAACGCACGCGGGAAATCGGCGTGCGCATGGCTGTGGGCGCGCGGCAGGGCAACATCATGGAGCAGTTCCTGATCGAGGCGGTCCTGCTCTGCCTGGTGGGCGGCGTCATGGGCATCCTGTTCTCCCGGCTGGTCGGCTGGGGCCTGGGCATGATCTCCGACGATTTTCCCATGCTCTACTCCAGCGGGATCACGGTGGTGGCCCTGGCCTGCTCGTCGGCCATCGGCATCATTTTCGGCTTTATCCCGGCCCGCAACGCGGCCCGGCTCAACCCCATCGACGCCCTGGCGAGAGAATAGTCTTTGCCCCTCGGGCGGAGCGGGGAGAACATGCAACAAGTGATTCATCATGCACATATATGCCAAAGCCACTGCCCTGCTGGTCGCTGCCGCCCTGCTCCTGGCGCTGAACGCCTGCGCGCCGGCGGGCAGGCCGGATGCGAAGCTGGAACGGCCGCTCCTGAGCCGTCAGGAGATGAGCCGGCGCTTTACCGAGGATGTGAACTGGTGGCAGGGCTACCATGACCCGGCCCTGAATCGTCATATCGAGCTGGCGCTGCAAAATAACACAGACCTGGCAAAGAGTGCCCTGCGCATCCACAAGGCGCTCGTGAACGCCCAGTTGGCCGGGGCCGATCTGTTCCCGACCGCGTCCGGCGAGCTGGGCGCGTCGGCCCGGCGCGAACTGGCGAGCGGCAGCCACAGTCACAGCTACCAGAGCACCCTCGGCCTGCAGTACGAGCTGGATCTCTGGCAGCGCTTCAGCAACAGGACAAGGGCCCAGGAGTGGGAGCACGAGGCCACCCTGGCCGACCGGGAGAGCGTACGGCTCTCGCTCATCCATTCGGTTGTCAATGCCTACTACAACCTGCGTTACCTGATGGCAGCGCGTCAGGTGCAGGAAAAGAGCATTGCCCGCTACCGGGATTTGCTGGCGCTCGTGCGCGCCAAGGCCGAACAGGGCAAGGTTTCGCCGGTGGAGCTGCAGGAGAGCGCTCGCTCGCTCCTGGCGGCGGAGGGCAATCTGAGCAGTCTGCTTGCGGAGGAAGCCACGACACGCCAGACGCTGGCCGGCCTGCTGAACTGCCAGGCCGGGGCGCTCCCGCCGGTGTCCGAATCTCCGCTGCTGGAGCTAACAGGTCTGCCGGTCGATCTGGAGGTGCCGGTTTCGGCCCTGGCGGCGCGGCCCGATCTTCAGGCTGCGGAGGCCCGCTTTGCGGCCGCCTTTTACGATCTGCAGTCCAGCTCCGCCTCCTGGTATCCGGCCCTGAGCCTGGGCGGCGTCCTGGGGACTTCGGCCAGCCACCAAAGCCAGTTTTTTACCCTGCCCTTTTTAAACGGCACGCTGGGCCTCAGCCTGCCCTTTCTGGACTGGGCCCGGGTCAGGGCCAAAGTGCAGATCTCCAAAGACGACTACGAGCTGGCCCGGCTCGACTTCATCAATGCCGTCACCGTGGCCCTGAACGAAGTCTGGGCCTCATACCGGATCAGCGAGGAGCGCCGCAAGGAGCTGGCGCTCCTGCAGGAGCGGCTGGGGCGGGACGAGGCCATTACGGCCCACTATCAGGCCCGCTACCGTCTGGGCGCCTCCGAGCTGAAAGACTATCTCGAGGCCCTGAACAGCGAAGACAGCACCCGCCAGTCCCTGCTGCAGGCGAAGTACGCGCTGCTCCGCGATGAAAGTACCGTCTACCGGGCCATGGGCGGCAGATTTCTCGTAAGGCGCTGAGATTCCTGAACGATTCTGACACAGGAGCAAGACTGCGGGCGGGCAGCCCTCTCTTCTCTTTTGGCAGAAGCCTGGGTGGATAGAGCGGAATCGCTTTTTATTTAAAAAGCTAGATTTATAGTTGACAAATAAACTAAAAGAGTGGATATATGGCCTTGACAGCAGGCCACGATCCTTTTATGAACAGGGCATGAACACACAATACCTGAAAGCCCTGCCCGAAGACTGGCAGTCCATTGCCAGCGTCTATTCGGCCCTGGGCGACGAGACCCGGCAAAAGATCCTCCTGCTTTTCGAGCCCGGGGAACGCATCGGCCGCAAGTCGCTGGTCGAGCTGCTCCCCCTGAGCCCCACCGCGGTGGCCCATCATGTGACCACCTTGGTGCGGGCCGGCCTGCTCAGGCCCCACAAGGTCGGGCGGGATGTTTTTTACACCATGAACCACGAGGCGCTGATGCGGGCGCTGGAAGTGGTTCGCAACTACGTGGCGGAGCTGCGGGTCCAGGAGGTGGCATCCTGAGCCCGACTCCCGGAGGGTATCAGGATGGCTCAGGGATTTCTGGGGCGAGCGGCGGCTCTGGGCGCAAGCTATATGCTGGGCGCCTTTAACGACAACTTTTTCAAGCAAAGCGCGCTGCTGCTGGCCGTGGCCATGCAGCAGAGCCAGTATCAGGCCTGGGGCACCCTGCTCTTCGCCCTGCCTTTTGTCCTCTTTTCGGCCTGGGGCGGCTGGCTGGCCGACCGTTTCCCCAAAAAGAACCTCGTCATTGCGGCCAAATGCCTTGAACTCACCGCCATGCTGGCCGGCGCCTGGGGCATTCTGCACCTGAACTGGGCCGCCATCATGCTCATGCTCTTCTGCATGGGCGGCAGCTCCACCCTGTTCAGCCCGGCCCTGAACGGCTCCATCCCGGAGCTGTTTCCCCGCGCGCTGGTCCCACGGGTCAACGGTTTTTTCAAACTCTGCACCACAGTGTCCATCCTCCTGGGCGTGATGCTGGCCGGCTGGGCGCTGGAGCGCCAATGGCTGCCCACGGCCATCCCCTTTGGCCGCTGGCTCGTGGCGGGCGGCGTGGTGCTGGCCGCGCTGCTCGGCCTCATCAGCACGATCTTCATCCCGCGCTGGTCTGTGGCCCATCAGGCGCAGCCCCCTTTTCCCTGGCTGGGCGCCTGGGATTCCCTGAAAGATTTCCACCGGATGCGAGCCGACCGGCCCCTGGTCTTCTGTCTTGCGGCAGACGCCTTTTTTTACGGCATTTCCTCGCTCACGCTGCTGGAAATCAACAGCCTTGGCGTGGCTGAACTGGGCTTCAGCAAGACGCTCACGAGTCTGTTGCCCACCGCGCTCATGGTGGGTATCTGCGCCGGCTCGCTGGTGGCCGCCAGGGGCACGCCGGAGAGCTGGCAGCGCTGGCTCGCGCCCGCCACCGCGGGCATCGGCCTGAGCCTGCTGGCCGCGGGTGTGCTGGCCCGCCTCCCCCTCCCCTCTCCTGCGCTGTTCTGCTGCCTGCTCCTGGTCTACGCCGTGGCCGGCCTCTGTGGCGGCTTCTACATCATTCCGGTGTCGAGCTTCATTCAGGTGCGGCCGGAGGCCGGAGAAAAGGGCCGGGTGCTGGGGACCAACAACTGCCTGACCTTCGGCGCCATTCTGCTGGCCGGGCCGCTTTTCTACGTTCTCGACTTTGCCCCGGCCTCCCTGGCCCATGTGATGCTGGGTCTGGCCACCTTGGCCGTGGCCCTGGGCTTCCGCCTTCGTATCCGTCTCCTGCCCACCGGCAGGGCGACAGGGCAAGCGCCACGGCACAGCCGCCTGCTGAGCCTCCTGCTCGCCCTCATGCGCTTCCTGCTCTCGCTTCGCTACCGGGTGACAGTCACCGGCCTGGAGCAAATCAGGGCCGACGGCCGCGCGCTGCTCTTCCTGCCCAATCATGCGGCGCTCTCCGATCCCATGCTGGTCTACAGCCGGCTGGCGCGCTTTCAGCCCCGGCCGCTTTCCGACGAGGAGCAGGTCAACCGGCCCTTCATCCGCAGCCTGATGCGGCTGGTACGGCCGGTCACCAAGCCGGATCTGCGCAGCAGGGACCTGCAGGGCGGCGCGTCCCGCCGGGCCGTGCTGCATGCGGTGGAAACGGCCCTGCAACGCTGCGCCGATGCCCTGAAAAATGGCGACAACCTGCTTTTTTACCCGGCCGGCGCGCTCACCCATGACGGCCACGAGCATCTGGGCGGCAACAGCGGCGTGCTGCGGCTTTTGCGGGCCGCGCCCGAGTGCCGGGTGGTGCTGGTGCGCACGCGGGGCCTCTGGGGTTCGTCCTTCAGCTATGCCACCGGCCGGCCGGATACCCTGAAGGGCCTGGCCAAAGGCGCCCTGCGGCTCTTGGCGAACGGCCTGTTCTTCATGCCCCGCCGTCCGGTGCAGATCAGCTTTACCGAAGTGGCTCGGGAAACGCTGCCCCAGGACAATGCAAAAGCCCTGAACCAGGCGCTGGAAAGCTGGTACGAGGCGGAACCGGAAATTGGCGTCAGGATTCCGTACTACTTCTGGCAGGGGAGTCGGGCCCAGCCGCTGCCCCAAAGGCCGGCAGGCGCTCCCGCGGCGGCGGCCGAGGCGCCGGAGGCTGTGCGGCAGCAGGTGTACAGGCTCGTTGCCGCATGCGTGGACGGAGCCCCGCCGCTGTCGCCGGAAACCCGGCTTGCCGCGGATCTGGGTATAGACAGCCTGAGCCTGACCGAGCTCGCCATGCAACTGGAGGAGCTGGCGGGCCACAGCGTGACCCGGCTGGACCTGCTGGTTACGGTGGCAGACTGCGTGCGTGCCGCGACCGGGCAACTCTCCGGTGACGAGCCCGCGCCGGAGGCGCCCCCCGCCTGGTTTGCCACGGCCCGGGGCACGGCCCGGCGGCTCGATGTGCCAGAGGCCGGCAACCTGCCGCAGGCCATCTTGCGACAGGCACGCCGCAATCCGGCAGGACTCGTGCTCGCGGATGCCGACAGTGCCATGAGCTGGCGCGGTTTCTGGCTGAAGGCCACGGCCATGGCGCTTTTGCTCCGCCGTGAGTGCGCCCGGGAGGAGCGCGTGGGGCTGCTCCTGCCCGCCTCGACTGCTGCCACGCTTGTGTGGCTGGCCGTGCTCCTGGCCGGCAAGACGCCGGTCATGCTCAACTGGACGACCGGCCCGGCCAACCTGCGCCACTGCGTGCGGCTGGCCGGTCTGCAGACAATCCTCAGCGCCCGCCGGCTGCTGGACAGGCTGGCAGACCAGGGCTTTGACGAAATGAGCGACCTGGGCGCCCGCCTGCTCTGTCTCGAAGACGCGGCCAAAGGCCTGAGTCTCCCGCTCAAGGTCTCGGCCTTTGTCCGCAGCCGCCTGGCGCTTCTGGGGATCGAATCTCTGGTGCTGCCGTCCCGGATGCCGGAAAGCGCAGCCATTCTCTTCACCTCCGGTTCCGAATCCGCGCCGAAGGGCGTGCCGCTTTCCCACGAAAACATTCTGGCCAACTGCCGGGACATTGCGCAGGTCCTCGTCATCACCAGTCACGATCGGATGCTGGCCATGCTGCCGCCCTTTCACTCGCTGGGGCTCACAGTCAACATGGTGCTGCCGCTCTGCTTCGGCCTGCCTGTAGTGCTGCACCCGAACCCGACCGAAGCCGCCCGGCTGGACCGCATCTGCCGGCGCTGGCGGCCCAGCATCACCGTGGCGCCGCCCAGCTTTCTGGACGCCATGCTGCAAAAGGCAGAGGCAGGCGACCTCGAGTCCCTGCGGCTGGGTGTCGTGGGAGCGGAAGCCTGCCCGGCCAGACTCCATGCGGCCTTTGCCGAAAAGACGGGGGGCGTGCTGGTCGAGGGTTACGGGGTCACCGAATGCGCGCCGGTCATCAGCGTGAACCGGCCTGAAGATCCGCAGTGCGGCACCATTGGCCTGCCGCTGCCTTCCGTGAGCACCGCCATCGTCACCACCGAAGGGGCCATGCGCCGGGTGAAGCCGGGCGAGACCGGAATGCTGCTGGTACGCGGTCCGAACGTCTTTGCCGGCTATCTGAGCGCAGCGGGCCTGCCTGCGCCGGCTTCGCCCTTTGTGCTCTTCGAGGGCCAAAGCTGGTACCGCAGCGGCGATCTAGTGCGGGAGGACGGGCATGGCTGCCTGAGCTTCGCCGGCCGCCTGGGCCGCTTTGTCAAAGTGGGCGGCGAGATGATTTCGCTCCCGCAAATGGAGCGGGTCTTGCTGGATTTTGTGGCTGCCTGGCAGGCCGGCAGGCTGAGCGAGGCTGCACACGAGGGCGCCGGCCCATTGCTGGCCGTGGAAGCGGTGGAGCGGGACGGACAGCCGGAAATCGTGCTCTGCACGGCCCTGCCGGTGAGCGTGGCAGAGGCCAACCAGGCCCTGCGCGCCGCAGGACTTTCGGCCCTGTACAGTGTACGCCGTGTGCTGCAGGTGGCAGCGCTCCCTGTGCTCGGCAGTGGCAAAACCGATTACCGGACAGTCAGGCGACTGATTGCCGGGCAGGCTTGAAGCACAAGGCGCCGCTCATGTGCCCGGAACGCATGTTCCGGGCATGGACTTCCGGCGCTCGAGGGCCATGTGGGTGAAGCTGAATACAGTGCCACAGGCAAAATCACCATGCCCACCTGAATTTATTTTCTCTTTCTCCTCTTTACGCCAGGTCTGCACAAAACCATGAACATCAAATAAGGATGGGGCATTCATTCTGGTTACCTTGCACTTTGCCATATCATCCTCACTGAATTATTTACCCATATGTCCACTGAGTATTTTAATAGCAAAACTCCGTCCTTTCTGCACTGACCGTATGCTTGGCATAAAGCTGTACCATACAGGTTCTTTCTCTATAAATCCTTTATATCCATATCCAGTAAAAAATGTATTACACCAAACGGATTCGTAAACATTTGGATCTAATCCAAAATCATAGTGTCTGAATAATTTGTCATCACGCAATATATCAATATCTCCAGCATAATGTATACGAAGCGCTTCTTCAAATTTTAAAGTTGTTCGTTCTTCCTCATCTGTCATACGTATGCCCAAGCCAAATCCATAATTTGTTGCAAGTTCCATAAACATGTCAAAACGCTCAAGCCAGGATGGAATCTGGAAGCCGGGTCGTTCAGCAGAAAGAATTGACTTTTGTGTATCTTGCTCTTTGGAATTAAGTAGATTGTTCCATCCTGCCATCCCGCTTCGTTGCTGGCGTCTTAAAGAAAAGGCATAACGATAGGGCTTTTTCGCTCGAATCCGCGGGTAGAAATCAAAATAGGCAAACCTGGATTTGAATAAACCGCCATATTCAATGTTTACCGAATAGGTGGGCCCGTAGCCCGTGCCTACAGGTGCAGGCGCAAACCCGGTGAACTCTTCAAAGCGAATGGTCTTGTAGTGCACGTTGTCGTGTCGTATTTCGATCTCTCCGGTCACATTTTCCCGTAGTTCACGCTCAAAGTCTGCAATGGGCGTATCTCCAGGCTGAAAGGCCAGGATGATATTGTACCTGCCTTCCTTTTCAAAGCGTAAGGCTATCATCTCAAACTGCACGGGGAAGACGGCATCCCTCCTGCCCTGGGCTGCCTTCTCTGCCCGTATCTTTACCCATTTCTCCTTTTCAGCCTGTTCCTGCATACTTTCCTCTGCAGTCGGGCCTTTTGTCGGCACAACAGGGTCAGCAGAACCAGGGACATATGCACAGCCATTTGCAAAAACAAAAGGCAAGAGCATGAACAGAGCAATCATCAGTTTGCGCATAGCCTCTCCCGCGCTTTTATCAGCCCGCTAAAGAAAGCGACAACGCCCACAGCGTATAGCTAAATTGAATCCTATGTCATCCGCCTTGCATCATTTACCCATATGTCCGCTAACTATTTGAATACCAAAGCTCCGTCCTTTCTGCACTGACCGTATGCTTGGCATAAAGCTGTACCATACAGGTTCTTTCTCTATAAATCCTTTGTATCCATATCCAGTAAAATATGTATTGCTCCAAACGGATTCGTAAGCAGTTGGATCTAATCCAAAATCATAGCGTCTGAATAAATGGTCATCACGTAATATGTCGATATCTCCAGCATAATGTACACGAAGCGCTTCTTTAAATTTTAATTCCACTTCTCTTTCCTCATCTGTCATACGCATTCCCAAGGCAAAGCCATAATTTGTTGCAATCTCCATAAACATGTCAAAACACTCAAGCCTGGCTGGAATCTGAAAGCCAGGTCGTTCAGCAGAAGGAATCGGGTTTCGTATATCCGGCTCTTTGGAATGTGATAGTTTGTGCCATCCTGCCATCCCGCTTCGTTGCTGGCGTCTTAAAGAAAAGGCGTAACGATAGGGCTTTTTCGCTCGAATTCGCGGGTAGAAATCAAAATAGGCAAACCTGGATTTGAATAAACCGCCATATTCAATGTTTACCGAATAGGTGGGGCCATAGCCCGTGCCCACAGGTGCAGGCGCAAACCCGGTGAACTCTTCAAAGCGAATGGTCTTGTAGTGCACGTTGTCGTGTCGTATTTCGATCTCTCCGGTCACATTTTCCCGTAGTTCACGCTCAAAGTCTGCAATGGGCGTATCCCCAGGCTGAAAGGCCAGGATGATATTGTACCTGCCTTCCTTTTCAAGGCGTAAGGCTATCATCTCAAACTGCACGGGAAAGACGGCATCCCTCCTGCCCTGGGCTGCCTTTTCTGCCCGTATCTTTGCCCATTTCTCCTTTTCAGCCTGCGCCTGCATAATTTCTTCCGCAGTCGGGCCTTTTGCCGGCACGACACGAGTAGCCAAATCAAGGACATATACGCAGCCATTTGTAAAAACCAAAAGCAAGAGCATGAACAGAGCAATCATCAGTTTGCGCATAGCCTCTCCCGCTCTTTTTATTTATGGCAAGCGCTCGGGGGCAGTCATCGCCGCGCCGGGCTCCTGTTCTGGAAAAGCCCTGAGCCTGGGACCGCCTCACCTGGCTTTGGCTGTTGTGCGCGGACAGGCCCCGGATACGCTGCACTGCCGCGCTCCCGGCGAACAATCGCGAATGCCCCCGCCTGCCGCTGTCCCGTTCAGGCGGCAGAGGATTCACCCCTGTCCTCCGCCCTGCCCGCTTCCGGCTCCTCATCCTCCAGCACATAGCCAAAACCGCAGCAAAAGGGACATTCCTCGTGAGTCAGCATGAAGCGGCTCTCGCCATGAAAGGTGCTGAGATTGCCGCTGCCGCCGCAGTTGGGGCACAGCTTTCTTGCCCTGTCCGCTGTATCCATATCCGCCTCCCCGGGGCTTCTATTCCGCCAGACCATGGGCCCGCTCGGCTGCCAGCACCGTGTTCACCATCAGCATGGTAATGGTCATGGGGCCGACGCCGCCTGGCACCGGCGTAATGGCTCCGGCCTTTTCCACCACTGCCTCGAAATCCACATCGCCTGCCAGGATGGCCCTGCCGTTCTCGCGCACACCGATGCGGTTCACGCCCACGTCGATCACCACGGCGTTTTCCCTGACCATATCGGCGGTAATCATCTTCGGCCGGCCGGCAGCCACAATGAGAATATCCGCCCGCCGGGTGTGGGCCGCCATATCTCTGGTTGCCGTGTGGCACAGGGTCACGGTTGCATTGCCGCCCGGGCCCTTCTGCATGAGCAGTGCAGCCACCGGCTTGCCCACGATGTTCGAACGGCCCACCACCACCACTTCGGCGCCCGCGGTTGCCACCCCGCTGCGCTGCAGCATTGCAACGATGCCGTGTGGCGTGCAGGGCAGAAAGCAGGGCTCGCCCAAAAGCATCCTGCCCACATTCACCGGGTGGAAGCCGTCCACGTCCTTGGCCGGATCGATGTGCGCCAGGACCCGGCTTTCGCTGATGTGGCGCGGCAGGGGCAACTGCACCAGGATGCCGTTCAGGGCCGGATTGGCGCTGCAGGCGGCGATGAGCGCCAGAAGCCCGGCCTCGGTGGTTGCAGCGGGCAGATTGTGCTGCTCGGAATGAATGCCCAAATCGTGGGCTGTTTTGTTTTTGGCCCGCACGTAGGACTGGGAGGCGGGATCCTCTCCCACCAGAATGGTGGCCAGCCCCGGCACAATGCCCTGCGCTTTCAGCGCCCGTACCCTGGCGGCCAGCTCTTCCCGAATCTCTGCGGCAATCTCCGTGCCGCGAATCAGTCTTGCAGTCATCTTCCCCCCGTCAGCGTCAGCGGGCCGGATAGCCCTCCGGGTTGTTTTTCTGCCAGTTCCAGGCATGGCGGCACATGTCTTCAAGGCCATATTCGCTCTGCCAGCCCAGCTCCCTGCGCGCCAAAGCGGCATCGGCATAGCAGACGGCCACATCGCCCGGCCGGCGCGGGGCGATGTGGTAGGGAATCTCGATGCCCGTGGCTGCCATGAAGGTCTGCACCATGTCCAGCACCGAATGCCCCCTGCCGGTGCCCAGATTGTACACGGCAACGCCGGGCCGGCCGGCGGTGTGCTCCAGCGCGCAGACATGCCCCCTGGCCAGATCCACCACGTGCAGGTAATCGCGGATACAGGTGCCGTCCGGCGTGGGATAGTCGCCTCCGAACACCGCCAGTTCCTTCAGCCGGCCGGCCGCCACCTGGGTGATGAAGGGCATGAGGTTGTTGGGAATGCCCCGGGGGTCTTCCCCGATGCGGCCGCTTTCATGGGCGCCCACCGGATTGAAATAGCGCAGCAGCACCATCTGCCAGCGCGGCTCGCTTGCGTGCAGATCCTGCAGAATCTCCTCGATCATCAGCTTGGTGCGGCCATAGGGACTGGCAGCCGAAGTGGGGAAATTTTCCAGAATGGGCAGGCGCTCCGGCGTGCCGTACACCGTGGCGGAGGACGAAAAGACCAGATGCCAGACCCCGCAGGCCGCCATGACCTCGCAGAGATTCAGGGTGGCGATCAGGTTGTTCTGATAGTAGAGCAGCGGCTTGCGCACCGACTCGCCCACTGCCTTCAGCCCGGCGAAGTGGATGACCGCATCCATGTCCGGGTTCTGCGCAAAAAGCCTGCGCAGACCGGGCTTGTCCAGAAGATCCAGCTCGACAAAGCCCAGACTCCGGCCCGCCAGCTCCTGCACCCGCTCCAGGGCCACCCGGCTCGAATTGCAGAGGTTGTCCACCACCGTCACCCGGCAGCCGGAGTGCAACAGTTCCAGGCAGGTGTGACTGCCGATATACCCGGCTCCGCCGGTCACAAGCACATGCATGATTCACTCCTCGTTCATCCGCCCGCCGGACAAGAAGGCATCGACGTGCAGGTGAAATATGGTGTATATAGGGCACAGGCCCAGAGTACAGAGGGAAACGGGCTTTGTCTTCAAAATTGTACAGCGGGCACCCGCTGGAGGAGGATTGTATGCCGTACGTCAGCATCCGGGTCGCCGGGACCCTGACCAGAGAACAGAAGGCCCAGATCGCCAGCGAGGTGACCGAGACCATCCACCGCGTGGCGAACAAGCCCAAGGAAAACATCATGATCATGATCGATGAACTGAGCCGGGAAAACATTGCCAAGGAAGGCAAGCTGCTCGATGGCAAATAGGGCCCCGGATTCCGGCCGCGAGGCGGCGGCGCAGCGTCTGGCCACGTTGCGCCGCGAACTCCACCGGCATGCCCACCACTACTATGTGCTGGACGATCCGCTGATCAGCGACGGCGAATACGACCAGCTGTTCCGGGAGCTTCTGGACCTCGAAGCCGGGTTTCCGGAGCTGGTCACCCCGGATTCGCCCAGTCACCGCGTGGGCGGCGCTCCCCTGACCGCTTTCCGGCAGGTCGTGCACAAGAGCCCGCTTTTGAGCCTGGACAATATCTTCAACGAGATGGAGCTGGCCGATTTTGCCGGCCGGATGCGGCGTGCCCTGCCTGCCGCCACACTCGGGTTCATGGCGGAACCCAAGCTGGACGGTCTGGCCGTAGAGCTGGTCTACGAGCAGGGGCTGCTGGTATCCGGCTCCACCCGGGGCGACGGCGTGACCGGTGAAGACATCACGGCGCAGCTCAAAACCGTGCGCGGCATTCCCCTGAAATTGCAGGGGCCCGGCGAGCGCTTGCCCGAACTCCAGGTGCGGGGCGAGGTTTTTTTGTCCAAGAAGGGCTTTGCCGAACTGAACCGCCAGCGCGGTCAGGCGGGGGAGCCGCTTTTTGCGAACACGAGGAATGCGGCTGCCGGTTCCCTGCGCCAGCTCGATCCGGCGGTCACAGCCAAAAGGCCGCTGGCCTTTTATGTCTACGGCGCGGGCAACCCGGAAGCCCTGCAGGTGGATTCCCAGGAAGCGCTTCTGCAGGCCCTGGGCCGCTGCGGCTTTCCGGTGAATCCGCTGGTGGCCCTCTGCGACACGGAAGGGGCAATGGCGGCCCATTACCGCAAACTGCAGGATCTCAGGCCCAGCCTGGACTACGACATTGACGGCATGGTCGTCAAGGTGAACGCCTACGCCCAGCAGGAACGTCTGGGCGCAACCGCCCGCGCGCCCCGCTGGGCCGTGGCCTGGAAATTTCCGCCCAGCCAGATGACCACGACGGTCGAGGCCGTGGAATTTCAGGTGGGCCGCACCGGCGTGATTACGCCCGTGGCCGTGCTGACGCCGGTCAGGATCGAGGGCGCCATGGTGCGCAGGGCCACCCTGCACAATCAGGACGAGATGGCGCGCAAGGACATCCGCCTGGGGGACAGGGTGTTGGTGCAGCGGGCAGGCGATGTCATTCCCGAAGTGGTCAAGGTCATGGCCGAGGCGCGGGACGGCAGCGAAAAGGCGGTGGCCTTCCCCACGCTCTGCCCGGCCTGCGGGCAGGCGCTCGAACGCAGGGCAGACGAGGCTGCGGTGCGCTGCGTCAACCCGGAATGCGGCGGCCGGCTTTTGCAGCGGCTCATCCACTTTGCCGGCAAGAGCGGCATGGACTTCGAGGGTCTGGGCAAAAAGCAGGTGGAGCTTCTGCTGAACAAGGGGCTCCTGACGGACGCGCCCGGCTTCTTCACGCTGGACATGCAGGCCCTCGCCGCTCTCGAGGGCTGGGGCGAAAAATCCGCGGCCAAGGTCCTGGCCGCCATTGAACGGCGGAGGACAGTGCCACTCGCCCGTTTTCTCATGGCCCTGGGCATCAGACATGTGGGCGCCAGCACGGCGGAACTCCTGGCCGATCGCTTTCCCACGCTGGAGGCGCTGCAGGCCGCCAGCACCGCGGATCTGCTGGATCTGGACGGCATCGGCGAGGAGGTGGCGGCCTCGGTGCACGCCGCCTTCCATGATCCGGCCATGCTGGCGCTCCTGAAACGCTTTCACGCAGCGGGCCTGCGCATCGCCGGGCAGGAGTCGGGCACCAACACAGCGGCCAGGGCCCTGGCGGGCCGGGTCTTTCTCTTTACCGGCACACTCCCGAGCCTCAGCCGCGATCAGGCCAGGCAGATGGCCAAAGCCGCAGGGGCGCAGGTGGCCACTGCCATCAGCCGGCGCGTTACCGATCTGGTGGCAGGAGCGAAGGCGGGCGGCAAGCTCGCGGAAGCCGGGCGGCTGGGCATCCCCGTGCTGGACGAAGCCGCCTTTCTCGAACTGGTGGAGGGCCAGCATGGCGAATAAGCGCATACATGCCAGCGTAACAGGCCGGGTGCAGGGCGTATGTTTCCGCTATGCCACCCGGGAAGAGGCGCTGCGACTGGGGCTCAGGGGCTGGGTTCGCAACCGGGCCGACGGCTCGGTGGAACTGGAAAGCGAAGGCGAAGCGGCAGCAGTGGACGAACTGCTGGCCTGGCTGCATCACGGGCCGGCCACGGCCCTGGTCTGGCAGGTGAGCTGCCGGGAAATAACGAGTGCCCAGCCCAAGGAGCTGGATTTTCAGATACGGCCTACTGTATAATAGTGCTGACGCACTTTTGGCCGCAAAAATGCGATCTCAACCTTTGTGCAAGGGAATGGCATGACTCAGCTCGAAAAAAACAAGACAGCCCAGGTGCGCAGGATCCGCCGGCCCGTGGGAGAACCGCTGGGAAAAATAAGCTGTCCACGCTGTGGCAACAGCACCCGCTTTGTGGAACAGCTCGAAAGCGTCCTGGTCACCACCACCTATCTGCAAAACGATGACGGCTCCTTTACGCCCCTGGAACAGAACAGCGACGCCGAAGGAGAACTCAGCTTCCTCTGCGGCGAATGCGGCTACGACATGACCCCCTTTCACGGGCATTTCAGGGAAATGGTCTTCTGAACCGGCTCCCGGCCCAACTGCAAAAAGGCCCCTGCCTGTGCCGGGCAGGGGCTTTTTTGGCGCCCTGCCCCAATCCCCTGGAATCCGCATGGACGACAGCCTGGTACTCTCGGTCAGCGCCCTGACCAGGAACCTCAAAAGCCTTGTGGAAGGCCGCTTTGCCTTTGTCCGCGTGGCGGGTGAAATCTCGAACCTGAGCCGCCCGGCTTCGGGCCACCTGTACTTCACCCTGAAGGACGAGCAGGCCCAGTTGAAGGTGGTGCTCTTTCGGATGCAGCGCCGCTATCTGGCCCACGACCTGCAAAACGGCCAGGAGGTGCTGTGCGCGGGCCGGCTCTCCGTGTATGAGCCGCGGGGCGACTATCAGCTCATTGCCGATACCGTCAGCTTCCGGGGGGCTGGCAATCTGGCCCAGGCCTTTCAGACCCTCAAGGCCCGGCTCGCGGCCGAGGGGCTTTTTGATGCGGCCGTCAAACGGCCCCTGCCCTTTCTGCCCCGGCACATCACGCTCGTCACCTCGCCCGAGGGCGCGGCCCTGCACGATTTTATCCGCATCGCCCGCCGCCGCTTTCCCGGCCTGCACATTGCCGTCTATCCGGTGCCGGTGCAGGGCGAACAGGCCGCCCCGGCCATGATCACCGCGCTGACGCGCATCCGCAGACAGATACAGACGGATGTGATCGTCCTCTGCCGTGGTGGCGGCTCCACGGAAGACCTGTGGGCCTTCAACGACGAGGCGCTGGCCCGGGCCATCCGCGAGGCTGCGGTGCCCGTGGTTTCGGCGGTGGGCCACGAGATAGATTTTACCATTGCCGATTTCGCGGCCGACCTGCGTGCGCCTACGCCCAGCGCGGCCGCGGAGCTGCTGGTGCCGGAACAGGCGGCGCTGGTCAAGGCCGTGGCCCTGCACCACTCGCGCCTGCTGCGGCTGATGACGCAGCGACTGGATGCCTGGGAGGCGCGGCTGCGGCTCTTCCGGCAGCGGCTTTTCACCATGCCGCATCCGGTGGAGCGTCTGCAACTCGAAGTGGCACGACTCAAAGCCCGCATGGAGCGCAGTCTGGGTCGCCTGCTGGCGGAGCATGACCACCGCCTGCGCGAGGTGGTCCAGCGCCTGCAGCGCTGCGATCCACGCCTCGCCCTGGCCCGGCAGGAACAGCGCCTGAGGCTGGCGCATAACCGGCTCTGGGCTGCCGGCCGCAAGACGCTTGTGGACAAGGAACAGCGGCTGGGGCGCGCCGCAGCGGTCCTGCAGGCCGTGAGTCCGCTGGCCACCCTCTCCCGTGGCTATGCCATCGCCAGACGGCTTGGGGGACAGCGCATCATCAGAAGCGCCCGCGAAACCCAGCCCGGCGATACCCTGGAGCTGCTTCTGGCCCATGGCGCCCTCCAGTGCCGGGTAGAGGCACTGCGGCCGGTTCGGGACCCCGGGGCCGCCTGAACGCGGGCAGCCCCGCATGCATCCTTCCGCACCCTGTCGCGCTCTGGCCGCAGGCCCAGTTTGCCGTTTTCGCCGGGCTTTGGTGGGAGCATCCCACGTTACGCTTACGGAAACAAGGATCCGGCTGTCATATCCAGGTAGTTCAGGCCGGCGTAATCGGGATACGCTTCCTTCACTTTCGCCACAAAATCATCCCTGCCGGAGCTGTGCGCCGCCAATTCCCGTACTTTTTTTACATAGGCGATCTTGGCAGCCACATCGGCCTGGACTTCCGGCCTATGGTGGCTCGACAATATCAACTGGTACCCTTTGGCCTGCATGTTTTGCAGGGAGGCAAGCACGGCGTCCATGTGATCCTGCCCCGCGAGGATGGAATGGGTATCGGCTCCCAGCATGTGCGTATATATGGCGTTGATGGCCTCTATTTCGATATCGTAGCTGTCTCCCGCGTCGATGATTTCAAAGATTATGCCGCCCACGGTGTTGGCGCCCGGTTCGAGGGTGGCGTCTATGGGCGGTATTTCCCTATTGAAGCCGGGGCCGAACGCCTGTCCCAGTTGCTCGGTGAGCGCCTTGGTGGCGCCGTTGGTGATGGCCTGGATGGCGCCGCTGGTGGCGTGGCTTTTTGCGTCGCCGTACCACTTGCCGCCGCTTGGGTGGGCGGAAATCAAAACATCCGTCAACGGCTTGCCGAGAGTACCGATATATTGCTTCCATTCCGCGATGTTGACGTCAAAGGCCGGGGACTCGATGGCGACAAGGTTCTTTCCGGTTTCCAGCACAAAGCATTCATCCGCCATTGCATCGGCAGTCTGGTAGGCGTGAAGTTTCATTGTGCCGAAATCGTAAATCTGGACAAAGCCGTGCTCCAGCTCCTTGTCGCTGAGCGTGTACGTTTTCAGATCTTTCATTTTGCGATCTCCGCTTCCTGGGTTAAAAAGAGCCGCTGCGGGGCGGTTTGCCGGAAAAATCGGCAATGGTGTAGGCGCCGTGCTCAATGCAGAACGTCGTGAAGTCCGGGTTGTCGGCCGTGCCGTAAAGGCTTTTGATCAACGGCCGCTCAGACAGGATGCGCTCTTTCACGGCGCGGTTGTCCTCAAGGGAGACTTTGCCGCTTACACGCAGCCAGGTCATATCCTGCCTGACCGCGCATACTTGAACGGCAGGGTTGGCCTGAAGCTGCCTGAACACGTCTTTGCTTCTGGCCGTGCAGAACCACAGCTTGCCGTCCTGCTCGAACTGATACTGAAACGCCCTCACGCGCGGTTCGTTACCGCTGACCGTGGCGACAAAGCACATGGGAGTTTCTGCCAGAATACCGGTGATTTCTTTTACCGCATCGTTCATAAGTACCTCTCTTGTCATGGTGGACGAGTCAGTCCTGCTGCAAATTCCGTAAAACCGCCTCCAGACTTCGGACACAGGCGGCCTGCTCCGCTGCACTCATACTGCCCCAGACTTTCCGCAGCAACCCGGCGGAAACCTCCTCCTGAATCCGGCGCATGGCTGCCCCTTTTTCAGTAAGAAAAACCGGCTCCTCAGCAGAATCTGTGGGTAGCTTTTGGGACAGGTAAGTCACCAATTCCGTGATACAATGCTATTTCTAAGCCATCATACGTCCGAAAACCATAGGATTGTTTTGTGATCACTTTGGCCTTGTTGTTCAAACCCTCCACACACCCGAGAGCGATCTCGCCTTGTGCTTGAAACCAGTTGAGCAAAAGAGGGCGATGAACCCTCAACATTTTGGCGACCTTCTTCATAGAGTTGAGCCTGGAGCGCATGGTTCTTGTGCACCAGGCATCAAGAAATTTGCCGGCCCAGGCCGGGGAACTGTACGCCCAGAATCGCTGAAAATCTTCCTTAAGCAGGTAAGCGCGGACGGTTCTGAGGTTGCAGGCAAGCAGTTCTCCGAGTTTGTCCACCTGGGTGTCGGTCAGGTTTTCAGGCCGTTTCAACAGACACCAGCGGCTTTTGGCCAGGAGCGGTTCTTTTCCTTGGCTTTTCAACTCGTTGGCCTCATGCGCCCTGATCTCGTCAATGGCCTTGCTCAGGTGGGACATGATATGGAAACGGTCAAGAACGTTGAGCGCATCAGGAGCTTTCTCCGCAATGACCCGCAGGTAGGGCTTCCACATATCGCTGCAAATAAACCGCAAGTGTTGACAGCTCTGTGGCCCGAACCAGTCGAAAAATCCCCGGAAGGTCTTGGTGGTACGGTCGCGGCCGATCCAGAGCAGCCGCCTTTTCCCCTGGTCAAGCTGATAGACCAGGGTGACAAACTTATCCTTGCGTCGGCGCCAGCAGATCTCGTCGGCGCCGATGGCCAGGACATTCGTCAAATCGCGATGCGCCAGCCCCCACTCCACGGCCATCCTGACCGAGCGGAAAACATTCTCCCACGAGGTGTGGAAGGCCCTTGCAAGCTCCAGCCAGGAAAGACGCTTCGCCCATCCGGCGAGGAACCACGCATAGGTGGTGGTCAGGTGGCTTTTCCCCTTTGCCCAGGGAACCCGCTCGATCTTGACGCCGCAATCGGGGCAGTTGACTCGTCTCATGGCATAGAGGAAGAAGACCGCGATTCCCCACAGGGGGACAAACTCAAACCGGCGCTGGGCCTGGGTATCGTAGCCAGGACAAACTTTGCCACAGCCGGAGCAGACTGGCCGGCTCCCTTTGCGTGGCCGGATCTCCAATTCCAGCATCAGCCGCCCTGCCAGCTCATGCAAGCTGGCAGGGCCATACACAAAACCTTTGTGGACCTGGATCCGATTCAGTATAGTTTTGATTTGCATCCCGTTTCTCCTCCCTTGGCTTTGGGAATATTCGTCGATCTCCACAATGCCAAAAAGGGAAACGGGATGCTCTCTTTTCAGGTTCCGTCAGGGAATATTTTCAGCCACCCAACAGCCTCATCGGCCCTGACGGGAACCCACAGATTCTGCTGAGGAGCCGAAAAACCAACTGCGCCCGCGCATCATCCGGGTCTGGTGCGCGGCGACAATAGCCCCGTTCTTCCAGGGTGCTGATCAGCCCGGTCACAGTATTCTTCTTCCTGTCGATGCGTTCTGCCAGCCTGTTCATCTGCAGCGGGCTTTCTTTGAACAGGGCATTCAGGACAGCGCCGTGAGCCGGCAGAACGTCTGTGATGCCTCGGCGGCCAGGGCATTGAGAATAAACGTGTTGGCCTGTTCGCGTATGGCCGAGGCAAGAGCTATAATGGCGTCAGGCTTGTAATGGCTTTGCATGTGCGCCCCTATTTAGGCTCAGGCCTCATTAATCGAGATAGAATATGACGGAAGCCGCGAGGCATAGAGCTGAAAAGAAGGTATGTGCGCAGCGGTCATAACGCATGGCTATTCTCCGCCAGTCCTTGATCCTGCCAAACATGATCTCGATCTTGTGCCGCTGTTTATACAGATCTTGATCGTACGAGCAGGGTCGCTTCCGGCTCCTTCTGGGCGGGATGCAGGGCGTAATGCCTCTGGCACGCAGGGCATCACGGAACCAGTCGGCGTCATAACCACGGTCCGCCAGCAGCGCCCTGACCTCGGGCAAAGCATCTATGGCATCCATAAGCAGGGCGGCTCCTTTGTAGTCGCTTACCTGGCCTGCCGTGAGCTTCATGGCCAGGGGCCTGCCGTGGCCGTCGCAAAGGGCATGGAGTTTGGAGTTCAGCCCGCCCTTTGTGCGGCCGATGCAGCGGGAAAGAGCCCTTTTTTGAGCAAACTGGCGGCGGTACGATGCGCCTTGAGGTGGGTCGCATCGATCATCACCTGGCCATCCTGTCCCGCTGTTTTTGCCAATTCGGTAAAAATGTTGTTGAAGATGCCCATCTGGCTCCAGCGCAAAAAACGATTGTAGAGCGTCTTGTACGGGCCATACTCGCGCGGCGCATCTTTCCACTGCAGGCCATGCTTGATGACATAAATGATGCCGCTGATGACTTTCCGGTCATCGACCCGCGGAATACCATGTGAACGTGGGAAGAAGGGCTTGATACGTTCGAGTTGTTCGGCAGAAAGGTAGAAAAGTTGGCTCATGGCGTCCTCCTTGAGCACAACTAACCAACTTTTCTGCTTTTTGGCAATTAATGAGGCCTGAGCCTAGTTCGATGGCGAACAAAACCGTTTCGCTTCATTTAGGTCGCCCACGAACAAATGTCAAGCGCAAAAATTATTCTGGGTCCAGTGCCCCGCGGAAAAAGCCGCAGCAATACGCATTCCAGGCCCCGCAATACGCCTCCATACGGCCCGCCCGGCAGTACATTTCCGGGCGGGGTGCCGCCGCCGGACAAACCTGCATGGCCGATGCCGCCCGGGCTGTCATACCCGGCAAAGTGTTTGTGCCGTATGGGCATGCGCTGCGGGCTTCGGCAACAAAAGCCCCGCATGCAGAGGAAGCGGAGTCTGACCGCGCAACGCGCCAGGGGCCTGGCGCGGGAAAATGCTTAGAATTTGCCCGGAAACTGTGCTACAATGGGGTCCTGATATGGATCTCGCTGTTTTTAATAAACTTTTTTCAAAGCCTCTCTCCTGCCCAGATGATTTTCTGAGTGCCCGGGGCAACACAAAAAAGAGCCTGACAGCGCCGGCTTCTTCCCTTTCTTTTGACGGTTGCGGCAAATTGGGAAAAACAACCTGCCCCCGCAGCCTGTTTTGGCTTCCACAATCTCCTATGGATACCCTGTTACTCGACCCGATTTTACGGCATTTTCTTACAGAAGACCTGGAGCACGGCGACATCACCACTGACGCCATCTTTGGCGAGGCCGACACGGCCAGCGCCAGCTTCATGGCCCGTCACGACATGGTGGCCTGCGGCATGGCCAGCATAGCCCCCCGCGTGTTCGCGCTCGTGGACAGCGGCGTGCGATGCACGGGCGCCGTGGCCGACGGCGCTCTGGCGCGCCAGGGTGATGTGCTGCTCCGGATCAGCGGTCCCACCCGCGCCATGCTGAAGGGCGAGCGGGTGGCGCTCAATCTGGTGCAGCGCATGAGCGGCATTGCCACCCGCACCCGCTCCTTTGTGGACAAAATTCAGGGCTGCAGGGCTGCCATTGTTGATACCCGCAAGACCACGCCCGGCCTGCGCATGCTGGAAAAATACGCCGTGCTGGCGGGCGGGGGCCGCAACCATCGCTACAGCCTGAGCGACGGCGCTTTGATCAAGGACAACCACATCGCCGCCTGCGGCTCCATCAGCGAGGCGGTGCGGCGGGTGCGGCAGACCGTGCCCCACACCATCAATATCGAGGTGGAGACCACGACCCTGGCTGAAGTGGCGGAATGTTTGCGCCTGAATGTGGGGCTTATCATGCTGGACAATATGGCGCCCGCGCTGATGCGGGAGGCGGTGCAGATGATTGCGGGCCGGGCGCTGGTCGAGGCCTCGGGCGGGGTCAATCTGGACAATGTGCGGGCCATTGCGGAAAGCGGCGTGGACATCATCTCCATCGGCGGGCTGACCCATTCGGCCCCGGCCTGCGATATCGGCATGGACTGGGATGCGTAGAGGCCGCGCGCAAGCGCTCAGTCCGCATTCATAAACTTTCAAAAATGCTCTTGCCGTCCATCTGTGGGAACAGGCCCTGCGCTGCCATGGTCAACCTGATCGGCAGGACCGTTGTGGATCCTGACGAGGTCCTGGCGGGGGGATTTGCCAGGTTGCCCCCTAGGAAGGAACATCCCGGGCCAGCCCATCCGTCCACTCGTTGCGCCAGGCTCGCCGTATCCCTGCCGCCGGGGCAGAGGCCCTGACGCGACACATGCCCTGCCTTTTCCGCCCATGCAAAAACGACTCTTCATAGCCCTGGACATGCCCACGGCCCCGCGTGCCGAGCTGGCCCGGCTGTGTACCGGCCTGCCCGGCGCACGCTGGACGCCGGAAAACCAGATGCATCTGACGCTCTGCTTTCTGGGCGAAACCGAAGGCAGCGCCTTTCTGGATCTCCGTGAAGCGCTCGCAGACATCAGGGCACAGGCCTTCTCGTTAGGCCTGCGGGGTCTGGGCTTTTTCCCGCCCCGGGGGACGCCGCGGGTGCTGTGGGCAGGCATCGAGGCCAATCCCGCCCTGCTGCACCTGCAGGCAAGGGTCCTCGCCTGTGTGCGGCGCCTCGGTCTGCCGCTGGAACAACGGAAATTTCTGCCGCATATCACCCTGGCACGCCTGAGCGAGGCCAGCCTGCCCAAACTGCAGGGCTACCTGTCCACATACGCGCTTTTTTCCGTGCCAGCCTTTCCGATGCAGAGCTTCTGCCTCTACTCCAGCCTCTTGGGCAGGGCCGGCGCCACCCACCTTGTGGAGGCCGAATACGAACTGGGCCCGGCCTGCTCTGCGACCGACCCTGACAGAAACAAAAAAAGCGGTCTCCGTACGAATACGAAGACCGCTGAATCCGCTGGAGGCGACGAGCGGAATTGAACCGCTGAATAAAGGTTTTGCAGACCTTCGCCTTACCGCTTGGCTACGTCGCCAGAATCATGGCCGGAACCATAAACAATTGACTTCCATTTGACAAGCAAAAAGAAAATCCCATGCCCAGTACCCAGACAGCCCTGCTGCAGGATCATGAAACCAGCCTGAACACGCTGCAGGCGCGCATCAGCTACCACTTTGCCGACCAGCAACTCCTCTTGCGCGCACTCATTCACAGCTCCTTCGCCTTTGAACATCTCTACGTGGGCCAGCACAACGAAACCCTGGAATTTCTGGGTGATTCGGTGCTGGATCTGACTCTTGGCTCCATGCTCATCACCCGCTACCCCGAATTGCGCGAGGGCAAGCTCACCCGCATCCGGGCCGCAATGGTGAACGAGCACTGGCTGGCCGGCATGGCAAAAGACATCCAACTGGACCGGCACCTGCTCCTGGGCCGGGGCGAGGAAAGCAGCGGGGGCCGGGAAAAATCCTCCATTCTGTCCAGCGCCTATGAGGCGCTCCTGGGCGCCATGTACCTGGACGGCGGTTACGATACGGCCCTGGCCTTTGTGCGCCGCCAGTTCGAGGGGCATCTCAATACCCAGAGGGACAACCTCCTCATGAGCGATCCGAAAAGCGCCTTGCAGGAATTCCTGCAGGACCGCCACAACGAGGGGCCGGTTTATACCCTGTTGACTCAGGACGGGCCGGCCCATGCCCGCGTGTTCACGGTCTGCGCCGCCTTCCACGGCGAGGAGCTGGGTCGTGGCCAGGCGGGCAGCAAAAAGGCGGCGGAGCAACTGGCTGCCCGAAGCGCGCTGGCCAGGCTGCTCGGTACCGGGCAGTGAGGCCGGGCCGGGCGCCGCCGGGTGATCCCGCAGGCTCTCCTACCCTGGAACAAAGATGTAGCGCAGGACGAACACAAGTGTCAGGACGTACATCCCCGGTTTCAGTTTTCCAGTGTTGCCGCGCAGCAGGTTGAGCAGAACGTAGCTGATAAGCCCAAGCTGAATGCCGTCGGAGATGCTGTAGGCCAGGGGAATAAAGGCCATGCACAAAAAGGCTGGAATGGCTTCGGCGTCGTCTTGCAGATCGATGCCTTTTATGGATCTGAGCGCATACAGGCCAACGATGACCAGGGCCGGACAGGTCGCCGCTCCGGGAATGGCCAGAAAAAGCGGCGCGAAAAAGAGCGCGAACATGAAGCCGGCGGCCGCTGTCAGGGCGGTCAGGCCGCTGCGTCCGCCCGCGGCAATGCCCGAGGCGCTTTCCAGGTATGAAGTCACGGTGCTGGAACCGAAGACCGCGCCCACTGTCGTACCGATGGCGTCTGCCATGAGCGCCCTGTTGATGCCCCTGATGCGCCCGTCGGGCAGGAGCAGGCCGGCCTGCGGCGCAAGGCTCATAATCATGCCCAGGGTGTCGAACAGGTCGATAAAGAGCAGGGTAAAGACCACGACCGCCATGTCGAGGGAAAATATCAGGGGCAGCTCCGTTTCCATCTGGCAGAAAATGGGCGCGATGGAGGGCGGGCCGCTCAGGATGCCGCTGAATCTGGTGATGCCCAGCGGAACGCCCGCCAGGGCCGTGCCCAGCAGACCCAGCAGGAGCGCGCCCGGAACCTTCCAGAGGAGCAGGAGTCCGGTCAGCACAATGCCCAGCAGCGAAAGCAGGCCCGGCCCGCTGGTGATGTTGCCGAGCATGACCAGCGTCGCCTCGCGGGACACGATAACCCCGCCGTTTTGCAGCCCGATAAAGGCCAGATAAAGACCGATGCCCCCGCCAATGGCGCAGCGCAGCGAGGGCGGCAGGGAGTTGACAATCGCCTCCCGCAGATTGGTGACGGTCAGGATGATGAACAGCAGGCCCTCGATAAAAACCGCGCTCAGCGCGAAGCGCCAACTGTAGCCCATGCCCAGGCAGATGGTGTAGGCGAAAACGGCATTCAGCCCCATGCCCGGGGCCAGGGCAAATGGCATTTTGGCGTACACGGCCATGACCAGCGTGGCGATAATGGAGACCAGAGCCGTCGTGGTGAACAGCGCCCCCCTGTCCATGCCCGTGCTGCTCATGACAGATGGATTGACGGCCAGAATATAGGACATGGTCAGAAAGGTCGTCAGCCCGGCCAGTATTTCCGTCCGGACTTGCATGGTCTTCCGGTCAAAGCCAAACAGTTTGTGCAGAAAGGTGTCCACGGCAGCGAAAGGTGTGCATACTTTGTTGAGGGATATGGGCTTTGCAGGGCCCTGCCTGTTGCTCTGTGATCTGACCCGCGTCCCCGCTCTGGCGGCGCTGTCGCCGGATGGGGCGGCCCTGCGCGGGCAGCGGCAGGCCTATGACCAGGCCCTGCAGGTTGCGTGCATTACCGCAACTCGAAGGCCACAGGAACCAGCGCCTTCTCACAGCCGCACAGGCAGCACGCTGCACGCCCCCTGCCTGAACGGCCGCCCCAAACGGGGCACAAGCGGGTAGCGGAACAGCGGGCCGTCATACACAAAGCTGTGATACTCGCCGTTTTCACCGCAGATATCAGCGCCCCTGCGGGCGATTTCGTCGGCCAGCGCGCGGGAAAGCGTCCGCCCCAAAAAGCTCTCATCCAACTGCGAGCGCCTGATCACGGTGATGGCGGCCTTGAAACCGCTGTCCACGAATTCGTACACCACACGCTTCCGGCTTTCCCGCCACAGGGGAAAGACACTCTCGATGCCGGCGTCCCGGCACAGGGCGTCGCACCAGTCATAATGCTCCTGGATGTCAATATCGCCAAAAGCGCAGCTCTCCACGCCTGCCCGCCGAAAATCCCGCAGTGCAGCCAGCATGTCCTGCCTGTACCCGTCGCCCTCTCCAACCGGGACCAGCCTGAGCGGGATGGCCATGGCCTCCGCAACCCGCTTAAGGATGTCGGGCTTCAGCCCGTGAAACCAGGAACAGCCCAAAGCCGCCCGGTAGGTGGTCAGCAGGGCGGCAGGCTGGCAACCCCGCCGAATCATACGGTACAGGGCCAGCGCGCAGTCCTTGCCGCCACTGTACGACATGACAAAGCGTTTTTCACTCATGCTCCGGCCAACTGGTTCTGGTTGCAGGAAAGGGCAGCCACTTGCATTGCGGCCGGCCTGAAGCCCTCCCGGCTTTTTTACGGCCTCGCGGGCCGGCATGGCCAGCAAAACCCTGCGCCCCACCCACAGGCTTGAGGAGATCGGTCTTCCGACTTCCGGGTCCGTCTGCCTTCCGCGCCTGCCCACAGAAAGGCAGTGGCTGTTTTGCAGAGTTCTTCCCCGGTTCCGGCGGCGCTTCCGTACCGGATTCAGGTCGGCTTCCCCGGGCCTGAACGAAGCCCCCATCCCATGCTGTCCTGCAGCAGCGGCGCGCAGGCTCAACCATGCAAATGGCGTACCACGCCAGGCACCCGTCCCGCGCCTTACACAGGCTGTCCGGGCCGCATCATGCCTGTCTTTGCGACGCACAGGCCAAAGCGGAACGCAGGCGACCGGTTGCCGCCCGCCCTGTCCCCGGAGGGTGGCCCACCAAGCCCCTACAGCAGCTCGCCGCTGCTGTTGCTCCGGAACAGGGTCCACAAAAAAAAGGGCCCGCCCACCATGGCCGTGATGATGCCGATGGGCAGTTCCGCCGGGGCCAAGATGCTGCGCGATACGAGGTCGCAGACAACCAGGAAACAGCCGCCCAGCATAAAGGCGTTGGGCAACAGGATGCGGTGGCTCCAGCCAAACCAGAGGCGGCAGAGATGCGGCGCCATCATGCCTACGAAACCAATGGGCCCGGTCACCGACACGATGGCCCCGACCATGATGGAGGAGACCGCAAAGGCCGCAATCTTGGTTTGGCGCACCGCCACCCCCCGGCTCGCGGCCAGCTCCTCGCCCGCAGTCAGCAGATCCAGCTCCGACGTCATGGCGCGGATGAGGAGGAGGGCGGCCATGACGATAAAGGCCAGATCCGCTATGCGGGCAGGCTCCACCCCGGTCAGGGAACCCATGAGCCAGCGCATGATGCGCTGGGCGTCATGGGCGTCGCTCCAGTACTGGATAAACATGACCAGACTGGAAAAGACAGTCTGGGAAAGGCGAGTTGGCCCTTGTACACGTTTTCGCCGCCCGCCGCCTCGATGAGTTCATTATAGAAGCCGTCACGCCCGATGATGTGGATTTCCATGATGGCACCCAGGTCCTGATACGAGTGCATGACGGCAAAGAGCACGCGGGGGCGTCTTTTGCCTGCGGCCTTTGCCCGCGCCGTCTTCAGCGCCTCGTCAAAGCGGCCGAGGATCGCTTCCGCCTTGGCCTCCTGCCCGGTTGCCGCGCCCAAATCGGCAATGGCCCGGAGCAGACCCGGCAGGGAGCGCGTGTCCAGCAGCAGCACCGGGATGCCCAGTTGCTCCAGAAGAGCTTTGATCGTGGTCTTGTCCACGGGCAGCACGGCCAGATCGGGCCGGATGCGCACGACCGCCTCGAGGTTGACATCGCCAAAGCCGCCCACATGGGGCTTTGCCGCTGCCTCGGGCGGATACCGGCAAAACTGGGTGACGCCCGCCACCTTTGGCCCCAGGCCCAGGGCATAGAGGCTCTCTGTGACGCTCGGGGCGAGCGACACAATGCGTTCGGGCGCGGCAGGCGGAGCGGGCGGCGTGAAGGCGCGCACCAGGGCCTGACGAGCCAGACCCGTCAGCAGCAGCAGGGCCGAAAGGCAAAAGCAGAGAAGCGGTTTGCGCATGTCTGCCTCGGAGCGTCGTGGGCGCCGGTCAAAGGAGGGCCTGCCGCCATGAAGAGCGTCCCTGCGCCGTCACTGCGCGTTTTCCCGGGGCTCTTTTTCGTGACCAGAAAACAGGCCGCGCTCCCGCAGTTTGCGGTAGAGCTTGCTGCGGGAGATGCCCAAGGCCTTGGCGGTCTTGACCTTGTTGCTCGGAGCGCCGTGGGCGCCGGTCAAAGGGGGCCTGCCGCCATGAAGAGCGTCCCTGCGCCGTCACTGCGCGTTTTCCCGGGGCTCTTTTTCGTGACCAGAAAACAGGCCGCGCTCCCGCAGTTTGCGGTAGAGCTTGCTGCGGGAGATGCCCAGGGCCTTGGCGGTCTTGACCTTGTTGTATTGAAAAGTCTCCAGGGTATCCTGCAAAATCTTCCGTTCCGCATGCGCCCCGGCCTCGGCAAGCATGCCCGACACGCCTCCGGCGCCGCCTTGCACCGCTTCCCCGGCCGCGCCGCTTCCCTGGATCTCGCGCACAAAACGTACAGGCAGATGCCGCATGGTCAGGATGTTTTCCCCCTCTTCCAGCGCGTAGACCCCGTAGGTCAGGACATTCTTGAGTTCGCGCACGTTGCCGCGCCAGAAATTCTGCTGGAAGGCCCGCAGCACCTCGTCGTCAAGATAGATGCCGCGCGCCCGCTCCTTGCCCACGCACTGGGAAATGCAGTGGTGCACCAGCATGGGCAGATCGTGAATACGCTCGCGCAGGGGCGGCACGACCAGCTCAAAAACACTCAGACGATGGTAGAGATCCTCACGGAACAGGTGCTGCATCACCATGGCCCGCAAATCCCGGTTGGTCGCGCAGAGCAGCCGGAAATCCGAACGCAGCGCGCCCCTGTGGGCGATCTTCTGGATTTCGCCGCTTTCCAGCACCCGCAGCAGCTTGGCCTGCACCGGCAAGGGCTGCTCGCCGATTTCGTCCAGGAAAATGGTGCCCGTATCGGCCAGCTCAAATTTGCCCTTCATGCCCTCGGCCCTGGCCCCGGTGAAGGCGCCCTTGTCGTAACCGAACAGCTCGGATTCCATGAGTTCATGTGGAATGGCCGCGCAGTTCACGGAGATGAAGGGCCTGTCGGCCCGGGGACTGGCCATGTGCAGGGACTGGGCCACGAGTTCCTTGCCCGTGCCGGACTCGCCGGCAATCAGAATCGGCTCCTGGCTGAGGGCGAAGCGCCGCCCGAGGCGGCGCAGGTTTTTCATGGCCGCGGAACCGCCCACCATGCATTCAAAGGTGCACAGCCCGTTAACGCCCAACTTGCATTGACCGGACCAGGTATTCAGCGTCTGGGCCGCATCCATCAGGGCCAAAACCGCGTCCCGGCCCATCCGGGGCGAAAGGCTGAGCACGAGCACCCCCCGCAGATCGCCTGTACGGCTGACCAAAGGGTAACGCAGGGACACGCCCAACCTGCTGGTGTTCGTCACGCTGGGGCAAATCACCATTTCCTGGGCGCGCAGGCACTCCATCACGCCCCGGTAACCGGTCAGAAAATAGTCGGAGACATGGCGGCCCGCCACATCCTCCGGCAGATCGAACATATCGAGATAGGCCTTGTTGCAGTAGATAAAACGGCCGTTGATGGAGAACAGGGCCAAACCAATGGGCAGGACATGAAAAAAGGGATTGGATTTGGCGCTCTCTATAAAGGTGATGACATCCACGTCACAGATAATGGGCGAGTCTTGCATGACGCCTCCTGTGTCAAGGTTGCAGCCGCCATGAAGGCTCCAGGCACCTGGTATAAACGGCGCACGGCAAAGGCTCGGCGGGCGCTTCCAACTCTCGAAGAGCAAACAAAAAAAGCGGTCTCTCTCCCTGAAAGAGCCCGCTCTCCGTTTTTTTCGCCAGGCTGTTCCAGCCCATCCCTGCAGGCCGGAAAAGATCCTATGACAAGGCAGGTCTTCTGGCTTCCGGATCGATATCCTGCCCGCGTCTGCCCATTTCAGCCGGAACAGTGACTGATGCAATCGTGCGGGTGTATTCCCCGGTTACAGCGGCGGTTCCGCGACGGTTTTACACCGTCTTCCCTTTTCAGCCCCTCTGCAAGGCGCCTTGTGCCTTTATGTTTAACTGGCTGACCGCTGTCTGGCAAGCCTCATTTCAAAAAAGCGCCCTGCGGCACAGGCCCCCCGGGCAGCGGTGGAGCGCCCTGAACCTGCTCCTGCAGGTCATCGGCTTTTTCGACAACAATATCGTGGAGATCCTCCGCAGGCACGACCGGGTGTCGCCGCGCATCAGAATCGTTAGCAATGGCGGCACCCTGTGCGGCAACGCGGTGCAGTACGCCATGCAGCAGTTCACCGGGTCCCGGTCGTCGCGCAAGATCATCATGATGATCACCGACGGCGATGCCAACGACACCGAGGAGTTTCACGATGCCATCGTGCGGGCAAAGCAAGCGGGCCTGGAATTTCTGGGTCTGGGCATTCTGGACGAACACATCACCCGCTACCTCGATGAGGAGGAGTGCTGCGTCATCGAGGACCTGCGCCGGCTCGCGCCGGAAATCTTCCGGATGCTGCGCGCCAGGCTCTGCGGCGGGACGGGGTGGAACCCTTCCGGCACGAACAAGTTCCGGACCTGAAGCCAGCCCTGTCCTCAGCCGCCCCGATAGGCGGCCTGGCGGCCCCGACAGGCCGGCTGCGGACAGAGGCGGCAGTTGTAAAACTTTTTCTCTGTCTCAAAGAAAACGCCCGACTCGCTGTACTCCGGCTTCATCATGAAGCTGGGCAGGAGTGCCACGCCGAGCCTCTCGGGCACCGGGGCCAGGAGCCGGAACAGCTCGCCCTGCTGCTCGATGGGCCAGGCGGCCAGCGAGCCCGGGCTCATGAGCGAGAGCTGCCGCATGCCGTATTCCTGCAGCAGTTTCTCCTCCAGAAGCTTCAGGTACTGGGCGGGCGCAATTTCCCGCAGGAAGGCGGAAACCACCACATCGAACCGGGATTCCAGCCCCAGGGCCCATTCGTGGAGTTCCCTGCCCTCCGTCACCAGATAGGGAAAGACGCGGCCCAGGCCAGCCATATGCTGCACCATGAGCGGACTGGTCAAAATGACGTGGTCCATGCGCATGCGGTCCGCATCCAGGGCCTTGAGCGCGGAGAGTCGGGCCGCCGCCTTCGGGCGGGCCACGTCGACTGCCGCTGCCGCCAGCCTCTCCAAACGCCTGATCAGGGCTGTTTTGCCCTCGAGCTTCAGCTCCTTGACAAGTGCAGGCATATCAAGGCCAAGGGGCACGCCTGCAACGCTTACGATCTGTGCCACGCGCCCGTCCTCCACGCTCTCAGCCCGCCTGACAGGCCGCCTTGCGGTTGCGGCAGTTTGCCTGCGGGCAGAGCCGGCAGTTGTAGTACTTCTGCTCCGTCTCGAAAAAGATGCCGGAGACGCTGTACTCGGGCTTCATCAGGAAGGCGGAACTCAGCGTCAGCTGCAGTTCATCCGGAACCGGGGCCATGAGTTCGAAGAGTTCCGCCTGCTGCTCGATGGGCCAGAGCGCCAGCGAGCCCGGGCTCATAGCGGAAAGCTGCCTGATGCCGTACTGCTCCAGCACCCTGGCCTCCAGGGCGTCCCTGTACTGCAGGACGGTCTTTTCCCGCAACGCGCTGGCCAGCATCCGATCGAAGACCGAGCCGAGCGCCTCGCTCCAGGCGGCCAGCTCCGGCCCTTCCGTGGCCAGATACGGGAAGGCCCGGGCCAACTGCCCCATGTTTCTGACCATAAGCGCACTGGTAAAAATCACATCGCCGATCTTCGTATGCTCACCGTCCACCACAGCCAGCGGAAACAGCCTGGCCACGCCCTGCGGCCTGGCCAGGGACCTGACTTCCCCGGCCAGCTTTTCCAGGCGCTTCATAAAGGCCGGCCTGCTGTCGATACGCAGGCTCCTGCCGAGAGCGGGCAGGTCAAAGCTCAGCGGCAGCCCTGCCACCACAACACTGTCCTGCAAGGCCATCTTCAGTCCTCCCTGGCGGTATCGAGCTTTAAGGAGCAGCTCTGGAATCCTGTATGCAATATCCATACAAAGCAGGCGCGCAACGCAGGTGCGGGCATCATCCGGCACTGTCAACAATACGGAGAAAAGAGGCGCCAATGCGCTGCCTTCGGGCCTGGTTCCGGCGCGCATGGGGCCGGAACCAGCCGCTGCACACAGGGATACCCAGAGTGTAATCGTTTGGCGACATGTTTTTTCAAGGGCCTCGATACAGTACAATTGCCCGTAACTTCCGGATAAAAAGGCAGAGCGCCCGGAACAGGCGGCCTTCGGCACCGGGACAGTGCGTCCGGAAATGAAACACAATGTCTCTTCTGTCCCGATCCAGAGACAGGCCGCCGGACAGCCAAAAGCATCGCCGCTCCGGCGACTGGCGCTGGCAAAGAGCGCATCCGGCGGGTATGGTAGAGCGCAGCCGGGCCGGGAGCCCGGCATACAATGGCGTCACGAGCAAACGCCGGACAGCCCTGAGCATGAGGACGGCTATGAACCCAGAAGAGCACGGCGGCGATTTACGTGGCATGGCAGCCATCTCCGGGAGGGAACCAGGGGCATTGCTGGATTTCAGCGTGAACATCCGGCCCGAGGGCCCGCCGGAATTCCTGTTTGCGGCCATGCTGAGGGCGCGTGCCACCCTGAGCGCCTATCCCTCGCCCCACGCCGAGGAGGCCCTGGAGGCCGCCGCGCACCATCACGGCATTCCGGCCGCCCGTTTTCTTTTCGGCAACGGCAGCAACGAACTCATCCATGCCTGTGCCCGCATGCTCAAAAAACGGGGCGTGCCCGCTGTCTGCATCGTGGAACCGGCCTTCAGCGAGTACGCACTGGCCTGCCGCCGCGCCGGACTGGAACTCTGCCACGTCTGGGGCGGTCTCGCCCGGGCCAAAGGCTCAGGCCCTGCCAACGAAGATGGGGGACTCGCCCGGCTGCTCGCCAGTGCACCGTCCGGGGCAGCGGTCTTTCTCGCCAACCCCGGCAACCCCTCGGGCATCTTCCGCAATCCGGACGAATATCTGGCCTGCATGCGCCGGCGCCCGGATCTGCTCTGGATTGTGGACGAAGCCTTTGTCGAGTACGCCGGGCCAGAGGCAGACTGTTCCCTTGTGCGCCGGGCGCCGGAAAACAGCCTGGTGCTGCGCTCCTTGACCAAGTTCTACGCCGTGCCGGGTCTGCGTATCGGCTATCTGGCCGCTGCCCCGGAACTGATCGCGGCCCTGCGCGCCGAAATCCCCATCTGGAACCTCAACGCCTTTGCCCTTGCCGCAGCCGTCGCGGCCCTGACGGACCGCTCCGGTTTTGCGGAGCAGTGCCGCCGGGAGAACGCCGCCCGCCGCGACGATCTCGCCAGGCGTCTGGCCGCCTTGCGCGGCGCCGAGGTTTTTCCTTCCGCAGCCAATTACCTGCTCTTCCGCCTGCCAAAAGCGCCCCGGGATCTGCGCGAGCTCCTGCTCCGCCGCTTTGGCATCGCCCTGCGGGCCTGCGCCAACTATCACGGACTGGAAGACGGCACCTGGTTTCGCGCCGCCGTCCGCCTCCCCGAGGAGCACCTGCGCCTGGTCAGCGCCCTGCGCGCGGTTCTCTCCGGCAGGGCCAGCGTGCGTCCCGCGCCCGCCGGAGCAGCCGTTCCCGCCCTCATGCTGCAGGGCACGACTTCGGATGCAGGCAAAAGCGTTCTGGCCGCCGCGTACTGCCGCATTTTTCTGCAGGACGGCTACAGCGTCTGCCCCTTCAAGGCGCAGAACATGGCGCTCAATTCCGGGGTCAGCCCGGCGGGCGAGGAGATGGGCCGCGCCCAGTTGCTGCAGGCCCAGGCCGCCCGCGTCACCCCGGACGCGCGCATGAACCCCATCCTGATCAAGCCGCACGGCGGCGGCATGGCGCAGCTCGTCGTGCGCGGGGTCTCCACCGGCCACATGCCCATTCTGGAATACGGCAGCAAAACGGACGAACTCTGGCGCACGGTCACCAGGGCCTACGACGAACTCGCCCATGGCCGCGACCTCATGGTGCTGGAGGGCGCGGGCGGCGCCGGCGAGGTCAACCTGAAAAAACACGATATCGTGAACATGCGCATGGCCCGCTATGCAGGGGCACGGGTGCTGCTCGTGGGCGACATCGAGCGCGGCGGCGTATACGCCTCCCTGCTCGGCACCTGGATGACCTTCACCGATGCCGAGCGCCGTCAGCTCCTGGGCTATATCGTCAACCGCTTCCGGGGCACGCCTTCGGTCCTGGGCCCGGCACACGACTACCTCCTGGAGCATACCGGACTGCCCGTTCTGGGCGTCATTCCCTATCTGAGCGATCTCGTGCTGCCAAAAGAAGACACGGCCAGCCTGTCCCGGCAGGAAAACGGCGCTGCGGCCGGGCCGGAAACCCTGGACATCGCTGTGCTCATGCTGTCCGGCATCTCCAATTTCACGGATTTCCAGCCCTTCGAGACGGAACCCAACCTGCGCCTGCGCTACATCCGCAGCCTGCAGGACTGGGGCGCGCCGCACGTGGTCATGCTGCCCGGCTCCAAGAGCGTGATGCGCGGGCTCGAGGAACTGCGCGAATCCGGGCTGGCGGACAAACTGCTGGCCCATGCCCGCGGCGGCGGCTGGGTCTTTGGCATCTGCGGCGGCCTGCAGATGCTGGGCAGGGCCGTGTTCGACCCGGAGGCGGTGGAATCGCCCCGGTCCGAAGCGCCGGGCCTGGGTCTCATGGATCTGCGCAGCACCTTTGCCGCCAAAAAGACACTCATCCGCGTGGAACGGGCGCAGACCCCCCTTGGCCTGGCCTCTGGCGGCTATGAGATCCACCACGGGGTCACGGAAAACGGCCCGGAGGCCCTGCCGCTCTTCCGGCGACACGACGCCTCCGGGGCGGACAGAGGCATCTGCGGCTATGTGACCGGCCGCTGCTGGGCCACGTATCTGCACGGCATTTTTGACGATGACGCCTTTCGCCATGCCTGGATCGAGCATGTCCGCGCCAGTCTGGGCCTGCCCGCCCTGAGTGGCCAGGCCGGCGTCTACAGCCTGGAAAAGGCGCTGGACCGGCTGGCGGACACGGTCCGCGAACACTGCGACCTGCAGAGCATCTACCGCGCGCTGGGGTTGAAATGACGCTGGCCGCGACGCTGCTGCTCCCCGCCGCGCTGGCGCTGGACCGGCTCCTGGGCGAGGCGCCCGCCCGCATCCACCCCGTCTGCCTGATGGGCGCCCTGGCCAGCCGCCTGGAGGCCCTGCTGAGACACGGCCCCAACAGTGGGCGCATGTTCTGGGCCGGAGTGGCGGCCGGCACGCTTGTCGTCCTGCCCGCGGCCGGGGCGGCGGCAGCCCTGGTTCTGCTGGCGGAAAGGTATGGCGGCGCGCCGGGGGGCTGGGGCGCGGCGGCTTTTGCGGTCTATATCTGCCTGGCGCCGCGCTGTCTGCAGGAAAGCGCCCTGCGCGTTGCAGGGCACCTGGAACAAAAGGATCTCGGCGCCGCGCGCGAGGCCCTGGGCTGGATTGTGGGCCGCCAGACTGCAGAGCTCGACGCGCACGGCGTGGCCCGGGCCTGCGTGGAGAGCGTGGCGGAAAACCTGACCGACGCGGTGCTGTCCACCCTGTTCTGGGCCGGCATCGGCCTGGCGCTCCTGGGCTATCCGGGCGCTGCGGCCCTGGCCCTGGCGCACCGTGCCTGCAACATGCTGGATGCCATGTGGGGCAGGAAGAATGACCAATACATCCGTTTCGGCACCTTCGCGGCCCGCATGGACGACGCCCTGAATTGCATCCCGGCCCGGCTGGCGCTGCCCTGTATCGCCCTGGCCGCGCGCTTCAGCCCGGAGCTGCGTCCGGCGGAGAGTCTGCGCGTGGGCTGGCAAGACCGGCACGGCCACGAAAGCCCCAATTCCGCATGGAGCGAAGCCCCCTTTGCGGGCGCCCTCGGCCTGAAGCTGGGCGGCCCCGCCATCTATGGCGGCATGACCACCCAGCATCCCTGGATTGGCGAGGGCACACCGGATGCGACGGCCGGCCATATCCGCCTGGCCGTCCGCCTGATGTGGCATGCCGCCCTGACCTTTGCCGCATTCGCGGTGCTGGCGCTGGGCGCTGTCTCCCTGATTGGAGCCTCAGGCTGACAGGATGCCGACAACCCGGCGCCGAAAGGCAGGCGCAGGACGGCTCCGGCGGGTCTGGCACATAACTTGCTATTTTCCAAAGAGCAAGCAAACCCGCTTTTCCGCGTTGCACTCCGAAGGAGCGTGCCCCCATGCATAACCTGGTCATCCCGCCCTTTTCCGAAGAGGCCGCACAGGCCGCCCAAAAACGTCTCGACGCGCTGGCCAAGGTGCCCCGCAGCCTCGGGCGGCTGGAAGAGCTGGCCGTGCGGCTGGCCGGCATCACGAACAGGGAGCGCCCCTCCTTTGCCGGCAAGGGCCTTGTGCTCTTCGCCGCGGACCACGACATCACCCTCCAGGGCGTGAGCGCCTCGGGTTCGGAAGTCACGGAAATCCAGGTCCGCAACTTTCTGCAGGGCGGCGGCGCCATCAACGCCTTCTGCCGCAGCGCCGGGGCCAGCCTGACCGTGGTGGACGTGGGCGTAAAAGGCGAGCTGGAGGGCGCCGAAGGCCTGGTCCGGCGCAAAGTCGTGCATGCGGCCCGCGATTTCAGCATGGGCCCGGCCATGAGCCCCGGGGAGGCGCTGGCCTGTCTGCAGGTGGGCATCGACATGGCCCGCGAGGAGGCAAAAAAAGGCAAAACCCTGCTCGCCGCAGGCGAAATGGGGGTGGGCAACACCTCGCCCTCATCGGCCATTACCGCGGTGCTCACCGGCGCCGGCGTCGAGGTGGCGACCGGTGTCGGCTCAGGCATCCCCTCGGAGCGGGTGCGCAAAAAGGCCGAACTGATCAGGCAGGGCATCGAGCTGAACCGTCCGGACCCAGGCGATGCCCTTGACGTGCGGCCAAGGTGGGCGGCCCGGAAATCGGCGCCATGGCGGGCTTCATGCTGGGCGGCGCGTCGCTGCGCATTCCGGTGGTGGTGGACGGCTTCATCGCCGGGGCGGCAGCGGCCATTGCCATCGGCCTCAGACCCGCTGTCCGCGACATGCTCGTGGGCTCGCACGCCTCCTCCGAGCCCGGGCACCGCGTGCTCATGGACTTTCTCGGGATCCCCTCCTATTTCGATTTCGGCCTGCGTCTGGGCGAGGGCACGGGCGCGGTCCTGCTCTTTCCCATCATCGATGCCTCGACCCGCATCCTCTCTGAAATGCCGACGCTGCACGAACTGGCCATCCGGAGGTATTACTGATGTTCCGCGACGCACTGTGCTTTTTCACCCGCCTGCCCCTGGGTGCGCCCTCCGCCACCGCATCGTTTCAGGGTGTCGTGGCCTGGATGCCCGCCGTGGGCCTGATCGTGGGCCTGATCATGGCCGGCACGCTGTGGCTGTGCGCGACGCTGCTGCCCACGCCGCTCTGCGGCCTGAGTGCCTGCCTGGTCTGGATTGCCGTCACCGGGGGGCTGCATCTGGATGGCGTAGCCGACTGCGGCGACGGCCTCTTTGTCGAAGCGTTGCGGGAACGGCGGCTCGAAATCATGCAGGATTCGCGGCTGGGCGCCTTCGGCGTCATCGCGCTGTTTTTCGTGCTGGCGCTCAAAAGCACTGCCCTGGCCCTTCTGGGCTCGGGCTTTGTCCAGGGCGCATACGGCTTCTGGACGCTGCTTGCCGTCTGCGCTCTGGCCGCGACCCTGGGCCGTTGCGCGGTTTTCGCGGCGGCGCGGCTGCCTTCGGCCCGGCCCGGGGGCATGGGCGCCGCAGCCAGCGCGGGCATAAGCCGGCGACACGAGCGGATCGCGCTGGCCGTGGTGCTGGCCCTGTGCCTCGTCACCCCCAGGGGTTTCAGGGCCCTGCTCGCCGCGCTGCTCGTGGCCTGCTGCCTGCTCCTTGTCGCGAAAAGGCGTCTGGGCGGGGTCACGGGCGACGTCTTCGGCTGCCTCGTCGAAATCACGGAGTGCGCCACGCTGCTGGCTTGCGTCTGAAGGCGGCTGCATGGAAAAATACACCCTTCCCCACATCAGGCTGGGCGGCACCTCCTTTCTGCTCCACGAGGAATACGTTCCAGCACTGCGCTTTGCCGCCGCGCGCTGCGAAGACATTGCCCTGCTCCTGCTTCAGGCCGGCCAGGACGGAGAACTGCTGCCCGGCCCGGAGGAGATCCGGGAAATCGGCAGGATCTGCGCGGGCGAAGGCACGAGCCTGCACGTCCACCTGCCCACCGACGTGGATTTCAGCACCGCCCAAGGTACTCGCCACGCGGTCAGGAAAGTGCAGATCGCCATCGAGCGCGCCGCGCCGCTCGCTCCGCACAGCTTTGTCCTGCACGTCGCTCCGGTCACGCAACAAGACGCAGCCAGGGCATGGGGCATGCGGCCGAACGCGGTGCCGGAGGCGCAGCGGCAGTGGATCGCCCGGGCCCTGGCCGGGATTGCGGCTTCGCTGCCCGCGCCGGAAATGCTGGCCATTGAAAATCTCGAGACCTTCCAGCCGGACTTCTGGGACTGCTGGCTGGAAGACAGGCCCTACTCGCGCTGCCTGGATGTCGGGCATCTCTGGAAAGACGGCCAGGACCCAGCACCCATACTGCAGGCCTGGTTTTCCCGGGTGCGGGTCATACACCTGCACGGCCTGAAACCGGAAAAGGGCCCGACCGCCGCCGCAGCGCCGGCCTGCGCAGCGGTAACCCTAAACGGGCGGTTCCGGCGCCTCTTCGGGCCCCATCCAAGGGACCACAGTTCCCTGCGGCTCATGCCGGCGGATGCCATCGACGCCTGCATGCATCCGCTCTGGAAAAACGGCTATGCGGGCACGCTGGTGCTGGAGGTCTTCGACTTCGAGGCATTCAAGGCCTCGCACGCTGTCCTGCTGCAATCATGGGAACGCTATGCGGCCCAGCCCCGGCAATAGGGGCGCGCGATTTCGATCAGGCCGGGCCCCGTGCACAGGGCCCTGACCATCCGGCAATGCGGGCCTGGCGCAGCGAACCGGCGCGGGTCTCAACAACCTGGGCCGTATTGGCAAGGAGCGCGGTCAAAGCGAGAGCAGGGATGCGCGCTCCGGCCTACAGGACAGCCGTATGCATGCGGCGGAAGCCTCCGGGCGACCATGGGGCCACGAAGGCCAAGGCACGGGCCCAAAAGGGCATGAACGCAACAGATCATGCCCTTTAACGTGCTGTCAGGCCGCTATCTCCGGACGACGAGCAGGGGGATGTCCGTCTCGCGCAGCACGCGCTCGGTGATGGAGCCAAACAACATGTCCTCCAGACCGTCCCGGCCATCGGTGAACATGACGATGAGGTCAACCTTTTCCTCGTGCGCCACCTTGACGATGACGGTCGCAACGACGCCGAAGTCGATGCGGGTGTGGTGCCTGATGCCGGCCTCGTCCAGCTTTTCGAGCAGGGGGGCCAGCGCTGCCCGGCCCGCGCTTGTCTCTTCGTCGACAAGCTCCTTGCGGGCTGCTCCCCCCACAAGGGAGGGCACGGGATTGGTGATGTGCAGAAGCACGATCTCGCCATCGCAGATCCCCATGGCGTGGGCCAGAGCCTTGTGGGTCCGGTCGCCGCTGTGCTTCATGCTGACTGGCACGAGAATTTTCTTGTACATGATGCTTTCTCCCCTTGAATTGACTGATACCGCGGCTTCGCGCTATGTGCTTCCATGCCGCAGCCACGGCCGGTCTGGACAAAAGAATTTCTACAGTGACGAGCGGGCGGCGCCATGTTCCAGGCGCCCGGACAAAGCCGCCAGGGCAACATAGCATGAAAGCCTTCATTTGACCAGAGCGGGGAAAGGAACGCAAGGCAGCCACCCGGCGGATTCCCGTTGCCAATGCCCCAAAGGGGGCTGAAAGGGCTGGGGGCAAAGAGCGGAGTTCCGGCGGCCTGGACAGTGTCAACGGGCCCTGGGCCGGAAAGATCCGCGCATCCCGCACCACCGTACACAGGCAGTATGCATCGACATCGAAGCGTTGGCGGGCATGCCCTCTTTTGGGCGGAGCGGCAGGCGGAAAGGCCCGGAATTTTTTTCCCGCCGGATCGGAAATGTGCTTGGGCGGCAGCCCCCGAGTGGGATATATTCCATCCTCTAGGCTCCCTGTCCGGGGCCTTTAACAAGCAATGGAAACAGGAGTCCCGCCGCCATGCGTGCCCGCATCGTCAGGTATGACAAATATATCTCCGGCCTGCTCGAGGCAGACAGTACGGAAACCAGTTGGCAGCAGGTTCGTGAAGACCTGCTGGTCCAGATTGGCTTCTTCCAGCACGAGCGGCTGATTCATCTGCTGGTGACCATCTGCTTCGCCCTTCTGGCCATGATGGGCCTTTTCCTGCTCCTCATCCACAACAGTCTTGCCAGCATCCTCCTCCTGCTCCTCTTCATGGTGCTCCTGCTGCCCTATATCAACCACTATTACATCCTCGAAAACAGGACCCAGAAGCTCTACGAATATTACGACGCCATCAGTAAAAAAATACAACAGTGACCATGTCGCAACCGCATTTTCACGTTGGTCTTGATATCGGCTCCACCACGGTCAAGGCCGTGGTGCTGGACGACGCCGAGGCGATCGTGTTCAGCGAATATACCCGGCACAATTCCGCAGTGCGGCCCTGCGCCACCGGGATTCTGGAAAAGATTGCGGATTTCGTGGACAGCGCTCCGGCCAGCATGAGCATCACCGGTTCCGGCGGTCTCTCGCTGGCCGGCGAACTTGGCCTGCCGCTCATTCAGGAGGTGCTGGCCTCCAACCTGGCCATCCGCAAGGAGATTCCCGACGCCGATGTCATCATCGAACTGGGCGGGGAAGACGCCAAAATCACCTTCCTCACCGGCGGGCTGGAACAGCGCATGAACGAAACCTGCGCCGGCGGCACCGGGGCCTTTATCGACCAGATGGGCGCCTTCATCGGTACGGATGCGGCCGGATTGAACGCGCTGGCCCTGCGCTACGGCACGATTTACCCCATTGCCTCCCGCTGCGGCGTGTTCGCCAAAACCGACATCCTGCCGCTGCTGAACGAGGGCTGCGCGCGCGAGGACATTGCCGCCTCCATCATGCAGGCCGTGGTCAATCAGACCATCAGCGGTCTGGCGCATGGACGGGCGATCCGGGGCAAGGTCGTCTTTCTCGGCGGCCCCCTGTTTTTTTTATCCTTTCTGCGCGAGCGCTTCCAGGCCACGCTGAAGGAGATGCGCGAGGCCGTGTTCCCGGACAGCGGCCAGTATTTCGTGGCCCTGGGCGCCGCCTATTACGCCAAAAACGGCGCCTCCGGCCCGCTGAACCTGGAACACTGTCTGACCCGGCTGAAGCACGCCGCCCCGGGCGGCGGCACGGGCCGGCTGGCCCCGCTCTTCGTGACAGGAGAGGAACGGGAGGCCTTCACCGCCCGCCACGCAAAGAGCGCCGTGGTCAGGCGGCCGCTCTCCGAGGCCTCGGGCAGGGCCTGGCTGGGCTTCGATTCCGGCTCCACCACCATCAAGGCCGTGCTCCTGGACGACGAGGGCCATCTGCTCTACTCCTTCTACGATGCCAACCGGGGCGATCCGCTCAAGGCCGCGCTGGCCATTCTGGAGGAGATCTACCGCAGGATGCCGGCCGGCCTCAGCATCGGCGGCGCGGCGGCCACCGGCTATGGCAGCGCGCTCCTGACCGCGGCCCTGCATCTGGACGTGGACGAGGTGGAGACCGTGGCCCATTTCACGGCGGCGCGCTTCTTCGAACCGGAAGTCTCCTTCGTGCTGGATATCGGCGGCCAGGACATCAAGTGCATGCACGTCAAGGGCGGCTTTATCGACAGGATCAGCCTGAACGAGGCCTGCTCGGCCGGCTGCGGTTCCTTTATCGAAAACTTCGCGGAATCCTTGCATATTCCGCTGCAGGACTTCGTGGAGGCGGCGCTCGCCGCACCGGCGCCCGTGGATCTGGGCACGCGCTGCACGGTCTTCATGAATTCCAAGGTCAAGCAGGCCCAGAAGGATGGCGCGGAACTCGGCGACATTGCCGCCGGGCTCTCCTACGCGGTGGTGCGCAACGCCTGCTTCAAGGTCATCAAGCTGACCAGTACTGCCGAAATGGGAGAACACGTGGTGGCCCAGGGCGGGGCCTTTGCCAACGACGCGCTCCTGCGCGCCCTGGAGCTGGAGCTGGGCCGGCCCGTGCTCAGACCCGCGATCTCCGGCCTCATGGGCGCTTTCGGCGTGGCCCTGGTCGCCAGGGCGCGGGCTGCGGAGTGGGGCAGGAGCGCCGTCCTCGGGCCGGAGGAGCTGGCCGCCTTTTCCATGCGCACGAATGTGGCGCGCTGCCACCGCTGCACCAATGCCTGCCTGCTCACCGTCACCACCTTTGCCGACAGGCGGCGTTTTGTTTCAGGCAACCGCTGCGAACGCGGCGCGGGCGTGGCCAAGGTTGCGAGTCCCAACCTCTACGCCTACAAGGCGCAACGGCTCTTCGAACCCTACACGCCGCTGGAGGGCGCGCCCCGGGGCCCGATCGGCATTCCCCGGGCGCTGAACATGTTCGAGGACTATCCGCTCTGGTTCACCCTGCTCACCAGGCTGGGCTACCAGGTGCTGCTCTCCAGCCCATCGTCCAGAGACATCTACTACAAGGGTTACGACACCATTCCTTCGCAGACGGTCTGTTATCCGGCCAAGCTCTCCCACGGCCACGTGCTGGACCTGATCGAGCGGGGGGTGAAGGCCATCTTTTTCCCCTGCCTGCCCCGGGAGCAGAAGAATCCGGACAGCGCGGCCGGCACCTTCAACTGCCCCGTGGTTGCCGGCTACCCCGAGCTTTTGCAGCGCAATATCGGCCAGTTGGAAGAACAGGGCGTGACCTTTGTCTGCCCTTTCCTGCCGCTGGACCGCAAAATGCTGGCCCGCCGCCTGCACGGAATCGACTTTTTCTCAAAAATTCCCCTGGCCGAGCTGGAGGCGGCCGTGGCGGCAGGCTTCGCCGCCCTGGACGCCTTCCATGCGGACATGCGGGCGGCTGGCGAGGCCGTGCTCCGGCAGTTGGACGAGCAGGGCAAAATGGGCGTGGTGCTGGCCGGGCATCCCTATCACATCGATCCCGAGGTGCATCACGGGGTGGCCGAGCTGGTGGCCTCCTGCGGTCTGGCCGTGCTGACCGAGGATTCCGTGGCCCACCTGATGCCCGATCCCGGACCGCTTCGGGTCGTGGATCAGTGGGCCTACCACTCCCGCCTCTACCGGGCCGGGGCCTATGCCGCCAGCGTGGACAATCTGGCGGTGCTGCAACTCCTGTCCTTTGGCTGCGGACTGGATGCCATCACCTCGGACCAGCTCGAGGAAATCCTGACCCGCAACGGCCGGCTCTACTCCCAGATCAAGGTGGACGAGGGCACCAACCTGGGGCCGGCGCGCATTCGCGTGCGCTCCCTGTTGGCCGCCATGCGCGAGCGCCACCACAAGCATCCGGCCTGTGCGCCCGGCAGCCTGCCGGATATGGGTCTGCCGGCCTTCACCCAGGAGATGCGCAAGACCCACACCCTGCTCATTCCCCAGATGTCGCCCTTGCACTTCCAGTTTACCGAGGCGCTCTTCGCGGCCGAGGGTTACAGGGCCGTGCAGTTGCCCCACGTGGACCGGGCCGCCATCGATCTGGGCCTGCGCTACGTCAACAACGACGCCTGCTTTCCGGCCATCGTGGTCATTGGCCAGCTCCTGCAGGCAGTGCAGAGCGGCAGGTATGATCCGAACCGGGTGGCCCTGGTCATCACCCAGACCGGCGGCGGCTGCCGGGCCACCAACTATTTGGGTTTCCTGCGGCGGGCTCTGGTGCATGCCGGCCTGGGGCAGGTGCCGGTGGTCCCCCTGGCCATGGGCACCCGGGGCCCGGGTCTGCGCATGAGCGGCTCCATGCTGCGCCGCTTCATCATGGCCGGTCATTACGGCGACGCTCTGGCCAGGATGATTTACCGGGTGCGGCCCTACGAGCGGGAGCCGGGTGCAACGGACCGGCTGGCAGCCAAATGGGCCAAGCGGGCGAGCGCGAACATCCTTTCGGGCAATTTCCTGCGCTTCGAGCTGAACATGGTGCGCATGATCCGCGAGTTCGACCGTCTGCCCCTGCGCGAGACGCCGCGGCGGCCCCGGGTCGGCCTGGTGGGCGAGATTCTGCTGAAATACCACCCGGACGCCAACAACAACGCCGCCGGCATTGTCGAGGCCGAAGGCGGCGAGGTGGTGAGCACCGACATCATGGATTTTATTTTCTACTGTTTTTACGACAACATCTTCGACTACCGGCATCTGGCCGGGCAGCGGAAGGATTCGCTGGAGGCCCTGGCCAGCATCGCCTTTCTGGAACTCACCCGCATGGGCCTGCGTCTGGCCTTTGCCCTCAGCACCCGCTTCAGCGCGCCGCTCAGTTTCAAACAACTGCGGAGCAAGACCCGGGATCTGATTTCCCATGGCCACCAGTCCGGCGAGGGCTGGCTTTTGGCGGCCGAAATGGTGCGCATGCTGGAGTCGGGCATCCGCAACATCCTCTGCATGCAGCCCTTTGGCTGTCTGCCCAACCATATCGTGGGCAAGGGGCTGATCCGGGAGCTGAAACGGCGCTACCCCGACGCGACCATCACCGCTCTGGATTACGATCCGGGAACCAGCGAGACCAACCAGATCAACCGCATCAAGCTGATGATGCGCTCGGGACAGTTGCGCTGAGGCCATGGCGCGGGCCAGAACAGGGGCAGCGCCAGGCAGATGCTGGCCTGGCGGAGAAAATGCGGCAAGGCCGGACATCAAGCGGCAGCCGTTCCGCCCCACACGCCTTTTTGAGGATCGCTCTGCAGAATGAATGACTCGCCCGACCTGAACAGTGATGTCCTTTTTTACCGCGATCTATGGCACCGCCGTTTCCGGGAGCCCAGGCCGCTTACCTTGCAAAACGGCGTGCTGAAGAATGCCTATTGCCCGGACTGCGGCTTTTGCTGTGGCCCCCAGCCCGAAACCGAGCCCTTTCCCATGGCCCTTCTGGAGAGCCAGATTTCTGCACGTACGGCAAACGATTTTTACCTGCTGGACCGCCACACCGCCTCTCTTGACCAGCGCGGCTGCAAGTCGCTGGGGCCGGCGGGCTGCCGTCTGCCCCAGGAACTCCGTCCTGTGGCCTGCAACATCTTTCCGGTCGTGCTGGTGCAGGAAGGTCTCTATCTGTACCGCATCTGCCCGGCCGTGACCCTGAACCCCAAGGCGGAGCTGCGGGCCATGGCCCGCAGCGTCCAGGTCTGGCTGAATGCCCTGCCCCAGGCGGCAATCCGCCGCATCGCCATATCCCGAACGGCCGCGGAGCTTGCGGGCAAGTACCTGGATCTGCGGCTCAGGGTGCAGGGCAGCTCATGCCTGCCGGCAGCCCCGGCGGCAGAGCCGGCAGGCCCCAAAGACTCCCCCGGCCCCGGGGCGGGCGCCCCTGCCATTTTACCATGAGCGCCGCTGATCTGCCCCGCTCTGCCCCGCATTGCCTGTTGCCCGCCCTGCTCCCTGCAGAGACTGCGTCTTGCAGAGTATGCGGCGGTCTTCTATAGTAGCAGCATACCGGCCCAAAGCGGCCAACCTTCCTCTCTGACCTTTGGAGCGACACAAATGCGCATCGACTGGGCGTATCTGCGCAAGGGCTGAGTGTCCTGCAGCCGGGCACAGGCTGTGCTGGACGCATACGGAGCGGCAATCGGGGCATACGCCGACGCAGGCAGGGAGGCGCTGGCAGGAGATGCGGCGTGGCTGCTGATGGCAGAGGCCAGCGAGATTCTCGTGGCCAAGGGCAAAAAGGTGCTGCGCCTGGAGCCGCAGGCAGGCAGAGAGACGGTTCTGGCCGCGGTGCTGGGCCGCAGCGGCACCCTGCGCGCGCCCACGCTGCGCCTGGGGAAGCGCTTTCTGGTCGGCTGGAGCGAAGCGCTGTACCGGGAATATCTGGCGGCCGAACAACAACAATGAAGGATTTTTCAACGGATCTGGCGGCTCGACTGGAGGCTCTGCGGCGCGATGGCCAACTGCGTTCTCTCGTGACGGTCGAGCATCAGTTTGGCGGCCTGAAGGCCGGCGGCCGGACATATGTGAATCTCGCGGGCAACGACTACCTGGGGCTGGCCACCAATGCCGACTTTTGCCGGGCCTTTTATGAAGCAGTCCAAGCCGGTGACCGGCTCGCCAGTTTCGCTCTGGGCAGCACGGCCAGCCGCCTGATGACCGGCAACACGGCCTCCTGCACCCGTTTCGAGGAAGAGCTGGCCCGCTTTTACGACCGCGAGGCCGCGCTGTTCTTCAACTCCGGCTATCACATCAACCTGGGCATTCTGCCCGCGCTTGCCGGCAGAAACGATCTGATTGTGGCCGACAAGCTCTGCCATGCCAGCCTGATTGACGGCATGCGCCTCTCCCGGGCCAGGGTATTGCGCTATCCGCACCTGGACTATGCCGCGATCGAACGCATCCTTGCCCGTGAGCGGGCCGCCCATGATCACGCCTTTCTGGTCACGGAATCCATCTTCAGCATGGACGGCGACTGTGCCCGTCTCCCCGAGCTGGTCCGCCTGAAAGAAAAGTGGAACGCCTTGCTGTATGTGGACGAGGCCCACGGCGTGGGCATCCGCGGGCCCAAGGGCCTGGGTCTGGCCGAGGAACAGCACGCTCTCGACGGCATCGATCTCCTGATCGGCACCTGCGGCAAGGCCTACGGCGGCATGGGCGCCTTTGTCTGTGCAAAGCGGGTCATCATCGACTACCTGATCAACACTGCCAGGCCGCAGATTTTCAGCACCAGCCTGCCGCCCGTGAATCTGGAATGGCTGCGCTTTGTCCTCAAACGCCTGCCCGAACTGAACACGGCGCGAAAGCGGGTGGCGGACATGGCGGCGCGGCTGCGGGAGGCCCTGGGCGGCCTGGGCCTGAGGACCGCAGGCGCAAGCAATATCGTGCCGGTCATCATCGGCGACGCGGGCCGGGCCGTGGCCGTGGCGGAGGCGCTACGGGAGGCGGGCTACTGGGTGAGCGCGGTGCGCCCCCCCACAGTGCCGCAGGGCACGTCCCGGCTCCGGCTTTCCCTCAACGCCGCCATGAGCTGGGAAACGCTGGCTCCGCTGCCCAAGCTCATCGCCCAGGCGCTCAGCACCGCATAATTCCAATTCCACATCAGTGGAATCAAACGCGTATCGCCGCCGCCAGCGTCGAACTCGACCAGTTTTTTCCGCAAGAGCGCCAGCAGCAAACTGACCGGATAGGAGAGCTGCCGCCGGACAACCAGGCGCAGCATGACAGCCTGAGCGTCTTCATCCTCATCCTGCCGGGAACGCAAAAAAGCGTAGCCTTCCGCCTCGTCGAGCATCAGATCCAGACCAAGAACCGCGACATAATCCCGAACGCTTGCCTGCAAACTCAGCAGCGAGCCCCAGATAGAGAGGCCGTTCCAGGGGGAGTTCAACCGTTGCGGAGGTCTCGGCCAACGGTATGAAATCCCCCGATGGAAACTCCTCGCGCAACGCCAGTGCATGGTTTTCGATGCTGTGCAGGATGTCCATGATGCGGCGATTCTCCAGCCAGGCCTGATCATCGAGAAAGCGCCGCAGTTGCTCGGATAGCTTGGCCACGGTGCGCTGGGTGTGTTCCCCTGCTTCGAGCCAGTCGTAATGTATGCGTTGCAAACGGGTTTCAGGACGCATGGCGAGGATCGGCGGAAGGGACAAAACCTGTTCCAGCAGGCGGGTCAACTCTTCCTGGCGGGACTGGGACATCAGAAAATCCCAGAAGGCGCGAAAGCTCTTCCCCTGATCGGAATCGGCGATGGCATCGCGCTCACCCATGATCTCTGCGAGCAGCGCCCCTTTGGCACATCCCAAAGAGCAATGCGTTCGCGCACCCGTCGGTCAAGCGTGCGAAAATTATGCTCCTCCTCGCGAAAGTCGGTCAGCAGCTCCCGAGCCAACTGCAAAAACTGTTGAAAGCGATCCTTCAGACCGGTGTCGTCCAGAAGCGGAATATCACCCGCCAGAATGCGGGCGATCTCCCCGTCGATATCGTTGCGGCGCTTTTGCAGTTCTCCGATGCGCACTTGCGGATCGCTCTGCCTCCCTTCGCTCATCTGCCGCAGCAGCTCGAACAGGGTCAGCAGACGGGGATTCCGTGCCGACAAAGGCGCGTTCGGTCAGCCCCTCCAGCCAGACCAAGGCCTTCTCCGTCGCGGGAGTCAGGTCAAAGTGCGGTTCGTCCGTCCCGGAAGGATAGAATTTGCGCAGCCACCCCTTGTCGTTTTCGGCCCAGTCATTGAGATAGCCTTGCGCGGTTCCGGGAAAGGCTTCAGCGCCCAACTGCTCACGCAGCGCGAACAGCTCATCCACCAAGGCCTCGACCAGGTCTGCCTGAGACACATTGCGGACATTGGGCACGATGAACACCCGATGGAGAAAAGCGGCCACCAGCGGCGCGTGATGTGCGCACAGCAAACGCCACGCGGGGTGGTTCTGGCGGAGCTGCTCTAACGTGGCGTAGTCCAGTGCCATATCTTCTCCCCGGTTTTATCCATAGCCATGCTGCGCCAAGCACTGCCGCCCCTTGTCGGTCAAGCGGTTCCTGGAGGGCAAGCGGGTCATGGCCCCGCCCCGCGAGGTGCAGGAGGTAAAGAGCGCCCTGGTCGCCTATGACCGGTTCAACAGACGGCAGCCCGAGGCGGAAGAGGACCTGTTGGTGGCCCATCGGATACTCATGTCCGGCCTGCTCGACGAGGCAGGGCTGTATCGGCACGGCGGCGTGGGAGTCATGGCAGACCAGCAGGTGATCCACATGGCTCCGCCCGCCAACCGGGTGCGGCATCTGATGGCTGACCGCCACCGACGCGCCCCGCTCATCGCCAGTTCGGTCTTTCATTATGAGTTCGAATGTATCCACCCATTTGCTGACGGCAACGGCCGCATGGGGCGGTTGTGGCAAAGCCTGATTCTGGCCCGCTGGCATCTCCTGTTTGCCGACATCCCTGTGGAAAGCCTCATTTTGCCATAAAGGCAAGGCACGCTGAATGTTTGTTTTTACCGGCCGATAGCCCTGACTTGGGTCCCAGCGAAAAGATGTGAAGCAAGGTGCAGCAGCTACTGCGGGGGAGAAAGGCCGGAACCAACGAAGACCTGGTTACGGGAACGGGGAAAGCCCTGGACCGCGTTGCTGCAAACGATGCCCAGGGCTGGTTCAGATCTTGCGGCTGTATACAATCGTAAAGGTGCAATGCTCTAGGCTCAGGCCTCATTAATTGCCAAAAAGCAGAACATCTGGTTAGTTGTGCTCAAGGAGGACGCCATGAGCCAACTGTTCTCCCTTTCTGCCGAGCAACTCGAACGTATCAAGCCCTTCTTTCCACGTTCACATGGTATTCCGCGGGTCGATGACCGGAAGGTCATCAGCGGCATCATTTATGTCATCAAGCATGGCCTGCAGTGGAAGGATGCGCCGCGCGAGTATGGCCCGTACAAGACGCTCTACAATCGTTTTTTGCGCTGGAGCCGGATGGGCGTCTTCAACAACATTTTTACCGAATTGGCAAAAACAGCGGGACAGGATGGCCAGGTGATGATCGATGCGACCCACCTCAAGGCGCATCGTACCGCCGCCAGTTTGCTCAAAAAAGGGCTCTTTCCCGCTGCATCGGCCGCACAAAGGGCGGGCTGAACTCCAAAACCATGCCCTTTGCGACGCTCACGGCAGGCCAGGTAAGCGACTGCAAAGGAGCCGCCCTGCTTATGGATGCCATAGATGCTTTGCCTGAGGCCAGGGAGCTGCTGGCGGACCGTGGTTATGACGCCGACTGGTTCCGTGATGCCCTGCGTGCCAGAGGCATTACGCCCTGCGTCCCGCCCGGAAGGAGCCGAAAGAGACCCTGCCCGTACGATCAAAATCTGTATAAACAGCGGCATAAGATCGAGATCATGTTTGGCAGGATCAAGGACTGGCGGAGAATAGCCATGCGTTATGACCGCTGCGCACATACCTTCTTTTCAGCTCTGTGCCTCGCGGCTTCCATCATATGCTATCTCGATTAATGAGGCCTGAGCCTAAATGGTGGAGGGAATGACGACCTACCGCAAATCAGTCTCAAAGCCCGCGCTCCTCGTAACTCCTTGATAATAAACGCCGAAGTCATCTCCCACAACCACTTCCCGACAACCCGACCAGAGAAACGATTTTCTCCCCTGATTTCCCGGCACCGGACGAGGGTGACGGGTTTGCAGTAAAAACGGATACCTGGCGTCGAGCCGCAACAACTTCGAATCCGGTTTTCGGACGCCGGTTTGGTTCCCAAAATGGGGCTCCTCAGCAGAATCTGTGGGTAGCTTTTGGGACAGGTAAGTCACCAATTCCGTGATACAATGCTATTTCTAAGCCATCATACGTCCGAAAACCATAGGATTGTTTTGTGATCACTTTGGCCTTGTTGTTCAAACCCTCCACACACCCGAGAGCGATCTCGCCTTGTGCTTGAAACCAGTTGAGCAAAAGAGGGCGATGAACCCTCAACATTTTGGCGACCTTCTTCATAGAGTTGAGCCTGGAGCGCATGGTTCTTGTGCACCAGGCATCAAGAAATTTGCCGGCCCAGGCCGGGGAACTGTACGCCCAGAATCGCTGAAAATCTTCCTTAAGCAGGTAAGCGCGGACGGTTCTGAGGTTGCAGGCAAGCAGTTCTCCGAGTTTGTCCACCTGGGTGTCGGTCAGGTTTTCAGGCCGTTTCAACAGACACCAGCGGCTTTTGGCCAGGAGCGGTTCTTTTCCTTGGCTTTTCAACTCGTTGGCCTCATGCGCCCTGATCTCGTCAATGGCCTTGCTCAGGTGGGACATGATATGGAAACGGTCAAGAACGTTGAGCGCATCAGGAGCTTTCTCCGCAATGACCCGCAGGTAGGGCTTCCACATATCGCTGCAAATAAACCGCAAGTGTTGACAGCTCTGTGGCCCGAACCAGTCGAAAAATCCCCGGAAGGTCTTGGTGGTACGGTCGCGGCCGATCCAGAGCAGCCGCCTTTTCCCCTGGTCAAGCTGATAGACCAGGGTGACAAACTTATCCTTGCGTCGGCGCCAGCAGATCTCGTCGGCGCCGATGGCCAGGACATTCGTCAAATCGCGATGCGCCAGCCCCCACTCCACGGCCATCCTGACCGAGCGGAAAACATTCTCCCACGAGGTGTGGAAGGCCCTTGCAAGCTCCAGCCAGGAAAGACGCTTCGCCCATCCGGCGAGGAACCACGCATAGGTGGTGGTCAGGTGGCTTTTCCCCTTTGCCCAGGGAACCCGCTCGATCTTGACGCCGCAATCGGGGCAGTTGACTCGTCTCATGGCATAGAGGAAGAAGACCGCGATTCCCCACAGGGGGACAAACTCAAACCGGCGCTGGGCCTGGGTATCGTAGCCAGGACAAACTTTGCCACAGCCGGAGCAGACTGGCCGGCTCCCTTTGCGTGGCCGGATCTCCAATTCCAGCATCAGCCGCCCTGCCAGCTCATGCAAGCTGGCAGGGCCATACACAAAACCTTTGTGGACCTGGATCCGATTCAGTATAGTTTTGATTTGCATCCCGTTTCTCCTCCCTTGGCTTTGGGAATATTCGTCGATCTCCACAATGCCAAAAAGGGAAACGGGATGCTCTCTTTTCAGGTTCCGTCAGGGAATATTTTCAGCCACCCAACAGCCTCATCGGCCCTGACGGGAACCCACAGATTCTGCTGAGGAGCCGAAAATGGGAATCGAATTGGCCAGAGCGTCAGCCCTTCGGCGGATACGGATCGTTCCCGTGGCTGTCCTTGTTCTGGATCTTTCCATCCTTGCCGTGGATGTAGAACTCGGTGCCTTGGTTCTGGCTGATCTTCCGCCCGGCATCGACGGCATCCTGCTTCTTGTCAAAGTGGCCGCTGCTACGGGTTGCGCCGTCTTTCTTGACGTCCCAGCCGCCATCGGCATTTGGGACTACATGATGTGATCCTGGTTTCTTTGGCATGGTCGCCTCCTGTTTCATGGTTTCCATTTGTACGAGTTACTCCAACCGTTCTCCGCTACGATTGGATCAGCATCCGCTCCTCAGCATGGTCAACGCACCACTCCTTGCCTCGGTCATCGGTCATGATTGCGGTGAAAACTGACCTGCCAATCGAGGCAGAACAGCCGTCCTCCGAATAGTCATCAATCCCGAAGTGGGCAGAGAGAACCGCCGAAGCCACAGCGCCAGGAGGTGCCAGTTGCCCAGCGTTTCGGAGGAGCGTTTTCTGACACATCCCGGCAAGAATCCGGTTCCGCTTAATGTCGAATTCAGCGGGTTCGATTCGCAGTTCAAAGAGGTCAATTGTCACCGTCGGTATCTGGTGCTGATACGCCAGCCAGGCATAATGCTGGGCCGAACAGGAAAACATATGGGCGATGCCGCTGGCAAAGCCCTTAATGTGTTTCCGACCCAATTTATTCGGCCCAAAGGGCGTATCTGCCGTTTCCACTGATCAATCCCCGCGCTTCGACTTGTTAACCTCGCCAATCATAATATGGTGTAATTTTTCAAGGTTTTTCTGGGTTAGGTCTTTTAGGCTCAGGCCTCATTAATTGCCAAAAAGCAGCAAATCTGGTTAGTTGTGCTCAAGGAGGACGCCATGAGCCAACTTTTCTACCTTTCTGCCGAACAACTCGAACGTATCAAGCCCTTCTTCCCACGTTCACATGGTATTCCGCGGGTCGATGACCGGAAGGTCATCAGCGGCATCATTTATGTCATCAAGCATGGCCTGCAGTGGAAAGATGCGCCGCGCGAGTATGGCCCGTACAAGACGCTCTACAATCGTTTTTTGCGCTGGAGCCAGATGGGCATCTTCAACAACATTTTTACCGAATTGGCAAAAACAGCGGGACAGGATGGCCAGGTGATGATCGATGCGACCCACCTCAAGGCGCATCGTACCGCCGCCAGTTTGCTCAAAAAAGGGCTCTTTCCCGCTGCATCGGCCGCACAAAGGGCGGGCTGAACTCCAAAACCATGCCCTTTGCGATGGCCACGGCAGGCCCCTGGCCATGAAGCTCACGGCAGGCCAGGTAAGCGACTACAAAGGAGCCACCCTGCTTATGGATGCCATAGATGCTTTGCCCGAGGCCAGGGCGCTGCTGGCGGACCGTGGTTATGACGCCGACTGGTTCCGTGATGCCCTGCGTGCCAGAGGCATTACGCCCTGCATCCCGCCCAGAAGGAGCCGGAAGCGACCCTGCTCGTACGATCAAAATCTGTATAAACAGCGGCACAAGATCGAGATCATGTTTGGCAGGATCAAGGACTGGCGGAGAATAGCCATGCGTTATGACCGCTGCGCACATACCTTCTTTTCAGCTCTATGCCTCGCGGCTTCCGTCATATTCTATCTCGATTAATGAGGCCTGAGCCTAGAAATAGCATTGTATCACGGAATTGGTGACTTACCTGTCCCAAAAGCTACCCACAGATTCTGCTGAGGAGCCGGTTTCCCAAACCCTGTCAGAAATATCATGTCGTCGATGTGCGTACATAGCCTCTCCCGTTATGAATGACATGAAGAAGCGTTACCATATTATTCATAGTTTGACGACACTATCTAATGCCCTGAGCGGACTTTGCCGGGGGCAGGATCAGGGTGTTTTCCTCGGCCGATTCATCATTCAAAACAGTTTCCGGGGGCTGAAGCGAAATCAGCCAGTCGGCCAAATCCGCTGACTCATGGTTACCGTTCTGGCTAAGGCTGAACAGCAGATCTTCCTGGCGGGGTTGACCGAAAACCATCCGATAGAGGGCCAAGCCTTGCTTCAGCCGTTTGAGTTTTCCAATCTCCTTGCTGTACGGGAGCAGAGGAATGCGGCGCTCCACCCAGGCGGAACCATCCTCGAAGATCCAATACGGGATGAGATCGGAGCACCCATTGGGCTTTCGCTGGGCCGCAATCTGAAAAAGGGTCTGCCACGGATCGCCGCCCCTATGCACCTCGGAGAGAGCAGCCAGACCGTATCGTTTCGCGATATTCTTTCTGACCGCATGGCCTTTATAACGATGAACCCGACCTTCGCGTTGTTCAAGATCAACGGGATTGGCAGGCAGGTTCCAATGGACCACGGCATGGCACCAATTGTGGAAGTCCAACCCTTCCTGACCTATTGAGGTCGACGCCAGAACGAAGGGACGAAACGGCGAGTTGAAGGCATCACGAACCGAGTCTGCGCGAACGAGAGCCTGGTTGTTGTCGTCTCGAATATCCCCGAACCGGAGCGCGAAACGACAGCGGGTGTTGAAATCATCAAGAGTAAAGCTGTCGCCCGACATCTTTATTTCGTCGATTCGAATCTGCGCGGTCCGCAGTGACAACACCGATTGGATGCACTTGGCTATGCCAGACACCTGGTCTTCCGGTGAGTGCTCTTGGAGACCCAAAGACTCTCGAAGGACATGCACATATTCGTCGAGCACTGATTGGAGATTGCCGTCGATACCGTACTGAAGCGTCAACCGCCAATAAGTGTCCTCGCCGGAGCCTCGCAGCATGGCAATCGTCTCCGGCATATTGAAAAGAGATCGGAAACCGGATGCGATTCTGGCTGCGGCTGACAGAAGGTTCGGATCGGCAGCGTCGATTCCGGCACCGATACGGCGAAGTGCTCGCAAGGCACACACGCCAGGACCGGCAAGAGCCAGATCGCAAAGTACATCGACCAGATCATCCGGTTGGGGACCGAGGGGAATGTTACCCTCCGCCATGCTGACCAGCAGGTCGATGTGATCTTTGAAACGGGTGCCTGATTCATGGTCTGGCGTAGCGGATCCCCATCCCGTCTTACACCAGTTCAACAACCCATTACGGGAATCGAGAAGAATGGGAGCCGCCCAATACCATCGCTCATCAGCCTGTGTCCCTTTCCCTGCATCAGGCAGTTCCTTGACCAAACGGCGGCAAATAGCTTTGACCTCGTCCCTCAGCTCCTGGACCTTCAGTGGCCCGCTGCCACGGCGCAGAGCAATCTCGAGTGGGTCAATCTCGGTGGCAAGGGTTGGGGACGGCAGCAACCAGGCAATAACCGGCATACCAGTCAGGCGGTTATCGTTTGAGGCCACCGCAAACCGCAGCAATGGCCTGATCTTGTCATAGAGTTCGCTGTGGGAAACCGATGTCCCGGCGATCATCTTTCGTTCGGCTTCGTAGGAACAGATCGACGCAATCGCGTCCGGAACAGCACTCCAGGAGGAAAACACAAGGGCCTTGGTCAAGACATCCTTGTCCTGGTATACGCCGCCGGGCTCGCTATACGGCATGGAAGGCGGCATCCATAAAAGCTGCCACATGCCCTTATCAATCGTGTCTTCAAAAAGTACGCGCATCCTTGGATTGGCAGGATCGAGAGCCTGATAGCCTTCAAAGCTGCTCTTCGTCAGCAACTGCCCATTTGCTGATGAAAGAATTCCGCGAAGTTTGTCTGAAGGGGCATTCAACTGGGCATCCAGCTTATACCGCAACTCATAATGCTTCAGAAAGTTGATCAGGTAAGGCGCAGACTTCCAGTATTCGATTGGCTCCCCGGCCTTGACACAGGTTGCCACTGCGTCAACCGTCTTGGCATGCTGAAGATCCGCTGGCGTAAGGGGAGCCATCCGCTTCGGCGGGATCTCGCGCAGCATTGAGTTATGATCACGAGTCGTCGCGACCCGTTCTGTTCGGCACATGACCTTCAGAAGCGCTCGTTCAAGTTCGGCCTTTTTTCCCGGTTGACATACCGACCCCTTCGCGCAGGCGTGGAGCGCTGTTCGATGCTCTGACAAGAGATTCTTGACCGTATCGACCTTGCCGGAATCATTGAAGAGAAAGTTCAGCGTCCTGATAAAATCTGGATAGTGGTCGTCCTCGTCATTCTCCTGGTCGAGGGTGAACATCTTGTAGGGCGTTGCGGACAGCAGGAGAACGCGAACGTCGGGATGTTCAAAGAGCGCGGTCGCCAGCATGGAGGCTTCGTCATCGCCATCCAACAGGTGCTTGAATCGTTGGAACTCATCAAGGATGACCAGATCGGGCTCAAGCGCGGAAAGGCACACTGAAGCCAGCTTACTTCTGAGTTTTCCGATCAGGTCGTAGCGAAGTTCGGAGTCCTCCCAGGGGATTCTGCTGTAGTCCCGGTAACGAGCAAAGCGTTCACAGCCTTCCTTAAGGGCCGCATACAGTTCGGCATCCTCAATAACTGCCCGGCGGAAGGCCTTGGAAAGGTCTACATCCAGATCCTCTGCTGGGAGGTTTTTGGCCTTGGCTCGCCAGTTGTCCTTACCTGCTGTCGCCTGAAGAATGTTGAGGAGGCCTACGCGCAGCCGTCTGCATCGTTCATTTTGCGCCAGGGGCAAGTCGTACAGCATCCGATAGAGGATAGCCCGTTCGTCGGCATGCCCCCCTCGACTGCGGGCATGGTCGAAGGCGGTGCCGGGCGTCAGGCTGATGAAATTTACCTTGTTCTTTCGTAGTGACCGCACTTGTCTGGGCAGGTAAGTCAGCCGCGTGGCGATTGAAAAACCATCTGTGTCGCTGACATTGAGCCGATTGACATTCTGGGTCGCGATGGCGGCATTGGAGCAGATGTAGATTACATCGACCCGATCCACCTCGTCCTGAAGGTGCTCCAAGGTCTTGGCGATGATTCCCCGGGCGACTAGCGTTTTTCCAAGTCCAACTTCATCGGCGATCAGAAAACGGGAAGTTGGGTCATTGCCATAGAGCCGCTTGAAGACGTACTCTACGGTCTTCCTCTGGAAATCTTTCAGACCGGCCAAGGCGGGGGCTGATAAAAAGCGGTTGCTATGCATCACGCCCTCCGATAGCCGATTCAAAAACTGTCCAGAGGTTCAAAAAATCCTCGGGGATAATCGCATTCTGGCTTCCCTGGGACAGATCACGAACCAGCCCCGAGATTTCCGATAGTCGCTCCGGGTGTCGGCTGTACGTGCGGGTCAGCTCTTCCAGTAGCGGGATATCTTCACCGTCGGCCAACCGGGCCAAGCATTTGGCAAACCCGGAGCCACTACCGGGATCAAGTCCGGATACCTTATCATCACCCAGCAAGAGCAGGAGATAACGCAGGAATCCCTCCTGATTGCTGATCACGGTCTGCAGGATGGCAGAGTTACGTTCTTCAGGAACGCCGGTAACGGGAACATTCAGAACGAACCGGGCCGAAACATCCGGATGGTTGGTCTTAAGTTCAAACGCGATGAGGCCCGTTACAGAAGAGGCGGAGAACTCTCCGAGGCCGATCCCACCGTGAGCATCACTGTCTAGGATGTTCACAGCAAAGTCCCGAGTAACGGTTATCGGCCATGCAATAGCACTGACGATCCCCTCAAGGGATGGGATTTTGCCCGTCAACACCAATGCCCACAGACCGTCCTTCGATCCCGGACGGCATTCGATGGACAGAGCTGTTTCAGATATCCGGGAGCGAGCCCTCTCAATGGATTCCTCAGCCGCCTGCCGGAGCGCATCAATCTCTGCTTCCTTGCTCGTGTCAAAGTCGACAAGATATTCACCTAATCCGTCAGCGCCAAGAAGCTCGTCGATTCCGCCGACTCTGCTCTTCCGGCCAACTAGCCCGACCAGAATCTCGACATTCTTCGAAGCATTCAGCGCCGCGTTGGTTGCATTCGCAGACCCCATGATCACATGGGTGTAATCTGAATAGTACCTGGTCTCAAACAGATAGACCTTTGCATGGAGGCCGGTCGCAAGCGGCTGTTCGGTGGCTTCTTCTTCCTCGCCATCCTCGGTTTCCGCCGCGTCGTCCAGATGAAGACATTGCGTGAAGAGCTCAAGAGTCTCCTTCTTCAGGGCTGCCAATGACTCAGGGCGTGAGATGAGAGCATCAGCCGCCTTGGTTTTTTTCGTCAGTGCCCGCAGGGCTTCGTCAGAACAGAACGGCGAGATGACGGCCATCCGATTTGCCACGGGAGGCTCCCAGTCAAACCCTTTCGTTCCCGGAAGATAGAAGCTCAGCTCGTCAAAGCCGTCGGGGAGTTCCCACTGGACTCGATGTAGCTCGTCCGCGAATCTGAGAGCTTGCTCGATCCTGCCCGTTTCTGTTTTTCCGGTGGCCAGATCAGGAAGCGTCTTGAAGAAATGCGCCAGCGGTTTATTTGATTTGGACTTCCGGTCTGCAATCGTGCCTTCGAGCTGAAGTGACAGGTCCCAGGACTGATCGGTGGTCATATTCCTCGTCAGGATCACCAGACGGTACATCGCGTTGTTTTGATCAGGATTTTGATCAGGGCTGACAAAACGGATTGCCCAGACTTTCGGATGGAAAACTCCTCCGCCAGGGGCCGTTACCTCGACGACCATTTCCTCCAGAAGCCCAAACAAGGGGTTGGGCTTGGCAATCTGGGGCACTTGAATCCGTCCTCGTTGCACATAGACAGTGATGCGTTTCGAGTACCTGCGGATGGCTTCAAGCACAGACAAGGGGTCAGGATCGGTCTGACCATCCGCCGCCATTAACGCCAGATAAACAGGTGCCTCAAGCAGCAGGGCTGGGTCCATCGAAAAGGTAGTCGCAATAGCCTCGTCGAAAATCATCCCCGGCGGTGGGGTCAATGCAGAGGTATAAAGGCTGCGGGAGTTTGGGTTCAGCATTGCTCCTCCCGGCTCATCCCCTGGTACAGGTCGTTCAAAAGCACCTTCACATTCGGCCAGCGATAGACAAGTCTGCCGACGCCGGAGTACCCGCCCCACTGCTCGAGCGCCCTTTGATTCCTGAATCGGGAACGCGTGCCCTTGAGTTTCCTTTCCCTGCTTTCAATCAGGTTGAGCGCATCTGCGTTAGAAAGGAGGTCATTGGGGGACCTCCGGGTATGGTCGATCCACTGCTGAACGAAAAATCTTGTTTGCGGGGTGATGGTGTGGCCATGATCCATGGTCAACTCCCAGAGGCGGCTCACCGACCAGGAGCGAATTTCCTCCAGGGGAAGATTTGCGATCCATTTATCGAAACTTGCCTGATGCTTGGCGACAAGGCCTTCATGGTCTCGAAGTCTGGCGAGCTGAACGTTATACGAGAGCGCCGCTCCATGCATCACCTCCGAGAACAGCCGCGCGTGGGTCAGGAGTTCTTTATGCTGTTCGGAAAAGCGGCCGTAGTCCGGATGTTCCCATGGAGCTTGGGTGTCGGCGGGTTCGCAGTGCAGTGCCAAGAACGAGAGGAGACTGTTGGGGCAAGCGACCTGGATGCGATCCCGAATAAATTCGGCTTCTTCCCTGGATAAAGCGAAGTTCACCGCCCCCGGAAAATCTTCCGGAGGTGCTGGCAATCGAGGATGCCAACTGAGAGCGGCCATCCGCTGCTCAACGTCGATGTCGTCACCCCGTACCTTTGCGTCTTTCTCAAGAGCCTTCAGGGCATCCCGACGACGGTAAGTTTCGTCGATGCGCCTGTGATATTCGTCCTGCGAGAATGGCGTAATGCGTATTCCCCAGACACCGAGGCCGGCCCAGTAGACGGAGCTGGGCAACCGTTTGAGCCTCTTTCCTGCGGTTTTTCCAAATACGCCAGCCTGATCATCGGACTCCATCAATGGCTGAACCAGGTCTCTTTCCAGCTTGTCAGCCTGGATCGAAAAACTCTTCGCAGGCACTCGCTTCTCTTCCAGCGAATGGTAAATCCATGGCACGAAAAGCATGTAGCGAAGGCGCGTCTGGATTGTGCTTGTTCCTGGGAACAACTGATCGGCAAAGCTGTCCCGCACGGAGCCAAGCCCAAGCTCGTCACGACTTTCCTTTTCCTGGAAAAGGGAAAGGATACGAAGCGTGCGTTCCCTCGCTTTCGAATCATGGTCAATCCATGCAAGGACGGAAGGCATCGTTCAGTACCCCCTCCCTACAGCCACAAATGGATCGGCGTTGATTGCATCAAACTCCATTCTCATCTCTCCCTCTCATTTGCATCTCCTGGTCGACAGCGCGCCGCGCTCAAAGAACGGTAGGTTCTCATTGCCAATGCAGCACTCGGTCAGGGGGAGAAAAGGTGAAAAGGACAGGGCAGGATTCTGGTCGAGGTGGCAGTGTCAAACACCAAGCGACCAGAAGGAACCCGCCATTTCCCGTGTCCATCTTATCCTGGAAGAACGCATCGGCATCGAAATATTTGTAGCCATGGAAGGAGTTGCCGAAAATCGCCACGTATCTTGACCCAAAGCCATACAAGCCTTTGCCGGGAGCCAGGGCAGCCCCAAATCCGGCTATTGTGCCTGGGCTGCTGATGGCCGGGCCCGAAAAAGACGAAAGGCGCCGCGCCGCTACCGCTGCATGAGCCGCTCCGATCTGGTCGCCTGAGCAAATTGCGGGGCGTATTCGCCTGGACTATCCAAAGGACCAAACCATGCGCATCAGAGGGAGACCATCTACCGCTGGATTTACGCTGCTGCCAGGCTTGGCGATACCAGTTGCAGCCATTCACAAGATCACGGAAGAACTGCTCAGGAACGGAGCATAACGGCTGAATAAGCGGCTTCACAAATGGTTATACTACCAGACTCCCGCTGAAGTTTTTAACCAGGCAATCACCAGTGCACTTGCAACTTGAATGCACCCGTGGGGGGGGCTGTGGAGGGCAAGATGTCTGATGCATATGTCTGGAGCATGCGGGCCCCTGCTCTGCGACCCGGTGATGTCGTGATTATGGACAATCTTTCCGTGCATAAATCACAGGCTGCCTGTGATGCCATAAAGGCAAGGCACGCTGAATATTTGTTGTTACCGGCCTATAGCCCTGACCTGGGTCCCAGCGAAAAGATGTGGAGCAAGGTGCAGCAGCTACTGCGGGGGATAACGGCCGGAACCAACGAAGACCTGGTTACGGGAACGGGGAAAGCCCTGGACCACGTTGCTGCAAACGATGCCCAGGGCTGGTTCAGATCTTGCGGCTGTATACAATCGTAAAGGTGCAATGCTCTAAATGGTGGAGGCGGCGGGAGTTGAACCCGCGTCCGGAAATTCTCCCCTTCTGTCTCTACATGCGTAGTTCCGGGTCATAATCTCGCAGCGGGCGCTCACCCGAAACAGGAGAAACCGCTGCCAGTCTGAAAAAATCTCGCCTGTTGCAGTTCAGACACCCGCTTCAGGCCAGCCCACCAAGTCGACGCTCCGAATCCGGCCCAGTGGGCGAGGGCCGGTGGAACGGCGTCAGCCGCGGTCAAGCGGCGAGCGCGTAGTTATAATCGTCTGCGATTATATTTAGTTCCGCCAGTTTTACGAGACGGCAGCAACTCGGCATGCAACATCAGCTTCAATATCCCCGTCGAATCCTTTTCGCCCCCATCACCATATTTTTTACTCTTCCCGGCCGCGGCGCATGGAGCGCTCGATTTCGCGGTTGGACTCCTTCTCTTTCAGTGCAGCGCGCTTGTCGTAGAGCTTTTTGCCACGGGCCAGACCCAGTTCCACCTTGGCCTTGCCGTTGTCCCCAAAATATATCTGAAGCGGGATCAGGGCAATGCCTTTTTCGTGCAATTGGCCGATGAGCTTGCGGATTTCCCGACGGTGCAGCAAAAGCTTGCGCGGCCGCAGCGGATCCTGCGGCACGTAGGTGGCAAAGCTGTAGGCCGAAATGTGCACGTTATAAAGAAAAAGCTCGCCGTTTTTGAGCTGGGCATAGCCGTCCTTCAGATTGGCCTTGCCGGCGCGCAGCGATTTCACCTCCGGCCCGGTGAGCGCCATGCCCGCCTCCAGCGTGTCTTCGATGCTGTAGTCGTGGAAGGCCTTTTTGTTCCTGCTAACGATTTTTCGCGCCATTTTACGCCTCGCTCGTGACCCGGAGGGCCTCTTCCACGGTGGTCAGACCGGCCCGCACCTTGCGCCAGGCGTCTTCCCGCAGCGTGGTCATGCCTTCCCTGATGGCGATCTGCCGAAGTTCGTTGTCGTTCGCCCGGGTGGCAATCAGCTTTTTCAGCTGCGCGGACATGGGAAAGATCTCGAAAATGCCCAGTCGGCCCAGGTAGCCGGTGTTCCGGCACTGGGGGCAGCCCTTGCCCCGGGCCAGCTCGACGCTGTCCCTGCCAGACACCGGAAAGCCCAGTCTGGCCAGACTTTCGCCGCTCACCCGATACCTTTCCAGACAATGCGGGCAGATGCGCCGGACCAGCCGCTGCGCCAGAGCCCCCCGCATGGTGGAGGCGATGAGGAAGGGCTCCAGCCCCAGATCCTCAAGACGAAGCACCGAGGAAATGGCGTCATTGGTGTGCAGGGTGGAGAAAACCAGATGCCCGGTCAGGGCCGCCTGCACCGCGTAGCTGGCGGTTTCCAGGTCGCGGATCTCGCCGATCATGATGATGTCCGGATCCTGCCGCAGAATGTTGCGCAAGATGTTGGAAAAGGTCACCTCGATTTGCGGCTGCACCGCAATCTGGTTGAATTCCTCATAGACCATTTCCACCGGATCTTCCACGGTGACGATATTTTTCTCCGGCGTGGCGACCTGCTTCAGGGTCGAGTACAGGGTGGTCGACTTGCCGCTGCCTGTGGGACCGGTGACAAAGACCAGACCATTCGGAGCGCTCATGAAGCCGTTGTACACCGCCCGGTCGCGCCGCGAAAAGCCCAGGCCATCCAGATTCTGGAACATAATCTCCGGATTCAGGATGCGCAGCACCGTTTTTTCGCCAAAGGCCACGGGCACCGTGGAGACGCGCAGTTCCACATCCAGGGCATTGTCGTCGCCGCGGCCGATTTTTATGCGGCCGTCCTGGGGCCGGCGCTTTTCCGCAATGTCCATGCGCGCCAAGCTTTTGATGCGCGAGGTAATGGCCGAATGCACGGCCTTGGGCAGGGTATGGATGGTGTGCAGCACGCCGTCGATACGGTAGCGAACCGTACAGGCGTCACGCTTGGGCTCGATATGGATGTCGCTGGCCCGCTGTTCCAGGGCATAGCGGAAGAGATGATTCACTGCCGCCTTGATGTGCTGGTCCGTGGAGCTGAGTTCCTGGGTCGTGGACAGCCGGACGTACTGCTCCAGATTGCCGATGTCCACGGAAGAGGCGCCGCTGTCTGCCGCGCCGAACTGGGATTCCGCCGCACTGATGGAGTGCTGGAAGCCGAAAAACTCGGCCAGGATCTGTTTGATGTCCTGCTTGGTGGCCAAAAACTGCTCCACCTTAAGCTGGGTAACCCGTTCCACATCCTCCAGGACCTGCTGGTTGTCCGGAAAATAGCTGGCGACCTGCAGCACACCGTCCTTCACGGCAAGGGGCAGGAGCAGATGGCGGATGGCAAAGGTCTTGGAGATGTACTTGGTGACCACCTCCATATCCAGCTTGAGCGGATCCAGATTGGTAAAGGGAATGCCCAGCTCGCGGCCGACCGCCTTGAGAATCATCTCTTCGGTCAGCGGTTCCGGCTTGGGACCCGGGGTCTGCATGCCCAGGGAAAGGATGATATCCACCAGATCGGGAAAGCCGAGCGGCAGTTTGACGGTATCGTCACGCCGGCGGCCGCCGAACTGACGGATCAGGTGCTGCGCCTGTTTGTCCCTGTTTTCGAGGATGAAGCGCTGCTGGGCCGGGCTCAACAGGCGCACTTGCACCAGCAGTTCCAGCAGGGCGTTACTGTTGAGATAGGTCATGATGGCTACCGGAAAAGAACCTTCCGCCTCGGAAAATACGGTTGATGCGCAGGAGGACTCGATGCGGCCCCGGCTTGTGGCTCAGCCGGCGGCAGACCAGCCATGGGCGCCGATCAGGTCGACAAAGCGGACCCGGGCCAGCTCCTGGACCTTGTATTCGCCCTGCACCAGCTCCACCAGCTCCAGGATCTGCCCGCTCCGGTCGCCCACAGGCATGACCAGAAGACCGGGATCGGCCAGTTGTGCGAGCAAGGGTTCGGGCACTTCGGGGCAGGCGGCGGTGACGATGATGCGGTCAAAGGGCGCTTCGGCCGGCCAGCCCTCGGTGCCGTCGGCCAGACGGGAGAGGATGTTGTGGCAACGCAGGCGGTCGAAATTGCGGCGGGCGCGGTTTAAAAGCGATTCAACGCGCTCCACGGTGCAGACCCGGGCGCAGAGCTGGGACAGCACCACGGCCTGATACCCCGAGCCGGTGCCGACTTCCAGCGCCTTTTCCCGACCGCTCAGGGCCAGGGCTTCGGTCATCAGGGCCACGATATAGGGTTGGGAAATGGTTTGGCCGCCGCCGATGGGCAGGGGAAAATCGCCGTAGGCCTGCTCCTGCATGGCGTCTTCCACGAAGAGGTGCCGGGGCACTGCCCGCATGGCAGCAAGCACCTGCGGATCGCGGATGCCGCGGCCCACAAGCTGCTCGGCGACCATCCGGTCGCGATTGATGGCAAAGGCAGACGACGACAGCACTTGGATTTATTTCCAGTTATAGTCTTTGACCCATTCCTGGTCTTTTTCGCTGAATTTGCGGAATACGACGTTCTGCACCACGTCTTCCCTGATGGTCACGATCAGCATCTCGTAGCCGTTGGCATCGGCAAAGCGGCCCACAAGCGGCATCTCGCCCCAAAAGCTGAAAGTGTCTTCCGAGTAGACATACTCTTTGACGCCTGCCGACACGTTGCGCACGCCCTTTGGCTCGCCCAGATACTGGTGCAGCTCGGTGATCGTGGTCTGCCCCGGTCGGAGCAGCGCGGCGTCGGAGGCCAGATGACGCACCGGCGTGGCCGGTGCACAGGCACTGAGAACAAGGACAAGCAGCAGGGCTGGCAGGAATTGGCGACTGTGATTCATGGCGTTCGGCAACAAAAAAAAGGATGTGTTCCTATATACCGGACACATCCTTTTTTCAAGATTAACCGCCCGGGCCTCAGTGGCCGGCCGCCTTGTCCAGAATGCGGTAGCTGCGCTGCACCATGGCCAGCGGGTCGACATCCAGCCCGGCCTGGATACGGGCGTTGTCGTGCATCTGCCAGGCCAGATCGGCGGCAAAGTCCCGGTCGCTGTCCTTCAGCGCTGCGAGCTTCTTGATCAGCGGGCTGGCCCCGTTGATCTCCATGTCCTTTTTGCCGCCCATGCTCATGGGGTCGCCCTGACCGGAGGCCTTGAGCAGGCGCTCCATGGAGGAGGTCATGAAGCCGCCCACGTTCACAATCATGGCCGGGCTGTCCACCAGCCGGGCCGAGGGTTTGACCGCCTCCACCCGGTCGCCCAGCACTTCCTTCATCCAGGCGCAGAGGGCGTTGAGCGCATCCTGGGAGAGCGGCTCCTCCTTTGGCGTTTCAGGCGGCTCCGCCTGCGGCGTACCCGTGGTTTTGGAAAGATCCAGGTCTTCCCGGTCGGCGGAGACCAGTTTCCTGTCCCGGTATTTGCCCAGATGGTTCAAAACAAAGTCGTCCACCGGCTCCAGGGTATACAGAATCTCCACCCCCTTTTGGCGGAACATTTCCACGTAGGGACCGTGTTCCACTGCCGCGCGGCTGGGCCCATTGATGTAGTAAATGGCATCCTGGCCCTGGGCCATGCGGTTGACATAGGTGTCCAGGGAGATCATTTCGCCTGCTTCGGTGGCCGAGGATTCGAAGCGCAGGAGCTTGCCCAGATCGTCCCTGTACTCGAAGTCCGAGGTCACGCCTTCCTTGATGAAGATGCCGAAGGTACGCCAGAACTCCTGATATTTCTTCGGGTCGCTGTCTGCCTCCTCGCCGAGGAACTTGATGAGCCGCTTGGTCAGCACCCGTTTCAGTTTGAGCACCAGGCTGCTGTCCTGCAGGGCCTGACGGGAAATATTGAGCGGCAGGTCTTCGGAATCCACCACGCCTTTGAGAAAACGCAGCCACTCGGGCAGGATGTTCTTGCTGTGCTGGTCGATCAGTACCTTCTGACAGTAGAGATTGACGCCCGGCTCCATCCGGCCCATGCCCAAAACCTCGAAGTTGTCCTTGGGCACATACAGCAGCGCCTGAATGGCCAGGGGCGCGTCGGCGCTGAAGTGGAAACGGTAGAGCGCCTCATCCGAAGTGCCGCCGATGAACTTGTAAAATTCGTTGTACTCGGCATCCGTGATTTCGCTTTTCGGCCGCGCCCAGATGGCCTGCACGGTGTTGACCGTCTTGCCTTCGACCTTGACCGGGAAGGGAATGAAGGTGGAGTACTGCTGAATGATGCGCTCGATGGTGAACTTGCTGGCGTACTCCTGGGCATCTTCCTTCAGTTCGATGATGATTCTGGTGCCGCGGTGCAGACCGGGACAGGGGCCGATGGTGTAGGTGCCGGCGCCGTCGGAACTCCACTCGTGCCCTTCCTCGCCGCTCGCCGGCCGGCTCTGCACCCGCACCTTTTTTGCCGCCATGAAGACCGAATAGAAGCCCACGCCGAATTGGCCGATCAGACTCAGATCCTTTTTCGCCGCCTCGGCCAGCTGCTCCACAAAATTGCCGGAACCGGAATGGGCAATGGTGCCCAGATTGGTCTCCAGCTCGGCCTTGCTCATGCCGATCCCGGTATCGGTGATGGTCAGCGTATGGTTCTTGTCATCGCAGTCGATGACAATCTCCAGCGGTACGTGCTCGTCAAAGGCAGGCTTTTCGGCAATGCTCTGGTAGCGGAATTTCTCCAACGCGTCGGCGGCGTTGGAGACCAGCTCCCGCACGAAGATATCCCGCTCCGTGTACAGCGAGTTGATGACAATATCCAGCATCTTCCGGGTTTCCGCCTGGAATTCCCGGGTTTCCACTTCTGCACTCATGTGTTCCTCTCCTAAAAAAACACAAAAACAGGCCGGCGCCGCCAAAGCTTATGGCCAGCGGCTTGCGGGCGACATTGCTTTCATTTACCGGCACAAGATGGTAAACAGAGTCCCGTTTCTGTCAAGATTCCAGGCCGCTTGCGGCCCCATCTTCCCTTGGTCCGGTTTTATGCTGCAAACAGATATTTGCATTGTCGGCGGCGGCATCAGCGGTCTGGCCCTGGCGGCCTTTCTGCTTCGGGAACGCCCGGGGCTGCCGCTTGTGGTGCTGGAACAGGCCGCGCGGCCCGGCGGTATTGTCAAAAGTTTCCGGCAGGACGGCTGGCTGGCCGAATGGGGACCGCATGGCTTTCTGGACAACTGCCCGGAAGGCCGCGAGCTGGTGGCCCTGGCCGGGCTGGAACAGGATCTGGTGCGCGCGCCGCTCGGCCGCTTCGTGCGCTATCTGTGCCTGGGCGGCAAACTGGCGCCAGTGCCGCAAACGCCGGCAAAGATCCTCATGGCCCCGCTCATGCGTTGGCAGGACAAGTTCGGCCTGGCCTGGCGGGATCTGACCAGACCCTTCATGACCGGTGAACCGACTGTGGCGGAATGGATCCGCTACCGCTTTGGCCCGGCCATGCTGCCCTTTGCCGATGCGGCTTATACCGGCACCTATGCGGGTGATCTGGAGAAACTCCGCATCGACGGGGTGATGCCCTCCCTGCGCGCCCTGGAAAAGGAATACGGTTCCATCATCCGGGCGCTTTTCGCCAGGCTGCGCGCAAAAGCGCGGGAGCGCAGGAAGACCGGCGCCGGGAAACTGGCCCTGCCTGCCATGCAGAGTTTCCGGCAGGGCATGGAACAACTGCCTCTGGCCTTGGCGGCGCAACTGCAGGCTGAGGGCCTGTTACATCTGGAAACCAGGGTACAGGGGCTGAGGCCGGATGAGGATGCAAAGGGCTGGCTGGTGCAGACCGATGGGACCGGGTACCGGTGCCGCGAGCTGGTGTTGGCCCTGCCGGCGAACACGGCGCTTCAGCTTTTGCCGGAGGGCATGGAGCCGCCTGCAGCGGGGCTGCCCGAGGCGCGACTGGCCAGCGTTATCCTCGGTTTCGGCCCGGAAGCGCGCATTCCCTTCGGCTTTGGCTACCTGGCGCCGGAGCGGGAGCAGCGCTTCGCCATGGGCACGCTCTTTTCTTCCCACATGTTTCCGGAACGCGCACCGGCAGACGGCCAACTGCTGGAAGTGCTGGTGGGCGGCCGGCGGCACCCGGAACGGCTGGAGCTGGAAGACAATGAAATGATCCGGGAGACGCTGGCAGACCTGAGGCAGCTCATCCATCTGCCCGCAGCCCCCCGTTTTGCCACGGTCCTGCGCGGCGAGGCCGGGATTCCCCAGGCCGAGCAGCAGTATCTGCAGCTTTTGTCCTGGCGCGAGCAGAGCGCCCGCAGCAGCCCGCATCTGCACCTTCTGGGCTTTGGCTGGCAGGGCATAGGCCTGAACGAGATGATCCGGGAAGCCAAAAATCTGGCGCTCCGCCTTCTCAGGCGGCCATCAGCATCACAAAACGAAATCAAAGGCGTTTACATGTAAGGAGAGGCCCCGATGTATATTGGCAGCATCATGCGTACGGACCTGATCACGGTTGCTCCGAAAACCACGCTGGTGGAGGCGAAGGAGCTTTTGGAGAAACACCGCATCGACCATCTGCTGGTGGTGAAGAGCGGCAAGCTGGCGGGCGTGGTGTCTGACCGCGATCTCAGGCAGAACTGGGCTTCGCCTGCCACGGCCCTGAGCGCCCACGAGCTTTCCTACCTGCTCAACACGGTGACCCTGGGCATGATCATGGTAAAAACCGTGGTCACGGCCGGGCCGGACACCACCATCGAGCGGGCCGCCTGGATCATGCAGGTGAACAACATCAACAGTCTGCCCGTCATGGCGGACGGCGAGCTGGTGGGCATTGTCACCAGCACCGATGTCATGGCCGTGCTGCTGAACGCCATTGGCATGAGTGAGGACAGCCGCAGGCTCGGTCTCTTTGTGGAGGATCAAATCGGCCGGCTGGCCACGGTGACGGCAGCGCTCCGGGACGCGGAAGTCAATATCCAGAGCTTTTTCTGCTATCCGGTGCCGGGTCACCGGAAGCTCAGCCAACTGGTCATCCGCGTGCACCGGGCCGACGGCGAACGTGCCGCCGCAGCGCTGGAAAAGGTGGGTTTCCGCGTCATGACCCATTACAGCAAGGATATTACGCCCTTTCTGCCGGAGGGCTGTCAGCGCTGCAGTTGAGTGCGTCTGTATCGAAAAGCCTCCGGACGCCGCCCCATGAAAAGGGGCGGAAAAAGCGCCGCGGTTCGGGCCGGTCCTCTGTTTATGCGCACTTGGAGTAGCCGCAGTCCAGGCAGTGTTCACAGCCCTCTTCAAACACCAGACTGCCGCCGCATTCGGGGCAGGACGAGGCGAAGCCGAAGCGGGTGCCGGCCATGAAGGACTTGAGCAGCCGGCTGAGCTGGGCGGGCAAATCCAGGCGGTGGCCGCTGGACCGGTCGAGCTGTTTGATGATTTCGCCCATGGGAATCTGGTAGCGGAGGGCCAGGGACACCAGCCGGCAGGTCGTGGTCCACATGGTGGACTTGTCCTTCAGATCGACCCGGTTGTCAAAGGGGAACTTGGCGAAGACCTCCATCGGGTTTTCTTCCTCGTCAAAGCAGACAATCAGGTAAATGGTGCTCTGGTTGACGTCTTTCAGGCGGTAGCGCTTGGCGTTCAGCACATCCGGCAGCATGGCCTTTTCCTGCAGGCCGGCGGTTGAAACCACCGCGCTCTTTTCGTCCTTGCTCCTGTTGCCCGCGTTCAGCACCTGACCTTCGCGGGAGCCGTCCCGGTACACGGTAATGCCCTTGCAACCCAACTCATGGGCCAGCAGGTAGCCACGGCGCACATCCTCCCTGGTGGCGCTGTTCGGCATATTGATAGTCTTGCTGATGGAGGAATCCACACCGCTTTTCTGGAGCGCGCCCTGCATCCGGATATGGTCTTCCGGGGCGATGTCCTGGGCGGTGCGGAAAATCTCCTGCCATTTCTCCGGAATCTCCTGCTGCCCGACAACCGAACCGCTCGCCGCCACCTTTTCCATGAGCCGGGGCGAATAAAAGCCCTCGCGCCGGGCCACCTGCTCGAAGAGCCTGTTCACCATCGGCAGCCGGTCGCCATCCATCACGTGCTTGATCATGACGATGGAGAAATAGGGCTCGCAGCCCGAGGCGCAGTCGGCAATCATGGACACCGTGCCGGTGGGCTGAATGGAGGTGAGGGCCGCGTTGCGGCGGGCCGGATATTTGTTGTACTGCGGGTCATACGCCGGAAACGCGCCCTTGAGTTTGGCCAGGGCGATCGACGCCTGCTCCGCTTCCGCATGGATGAAGTTCATGACCTCGGCGGCCGCTTTCCGGCCTTCCTGACTGGCATAGGGCAGCTCCAGCTGAATCAGCATGTCGTGCAGGCCCATGATGCCCAGGCCCACCTTGCGGGTCTTCTGGGTCATGGCCGCGATTTCCGGGATGGGAAAGCGGTTGCAGTCGATGACGTTGTCCAGAAAGCGCACCGCAAGGCGCACCGTGGCAGCCAGCCGGGTCGAGTCCACCTTGCCGCCGGTCACAAAGCGGCCCAGATTGATGGAACCCAGATTGCAGGATTCGTAGGGCAAAAGCCACTGCTCGCCGCAGGGATTGGTGGCCTCGAAGTCGCCCAGTTGCGGGGTGGCGTTGTCGCGGTTGGCCGCGTCGATGAAGAGCACGCCCGGCTCGCCCGTATGCCAGGCCCGGTCGATGATCTCCTCGAAGACCTGCCGGGCGGGCAGGCTGTCGCTCACCGCCCCGGTGGCCGGATTGACAAGGTCGTAGCTGGCGTCGTCCTTTACGGCCTGCATGAAGGCATCGGTGATGGCCACACTGAAGTTGAAGTTGTTGTAGCGGCTCTGGTCTTCCTTGGCGCTGATAAAGGCGAGAATGTCCGGATGATCCACGCGCAGAACACCCATGTTCGCGCCCCGGCGCTTGCCGCCCTGCTTGATGGTCTCGGTGGCGGCGTCGAACACCGCGGCAAAGCTGAGCGGGCCGGAGGCCACGCCCTGGGTGGATTTCACCGCCGCGTTTTTGGGCCTGAGGCGGGAAAAGGAATAGCCGGTGCCGCCGCCGGTCTTGTGCACCAGAGCGCCGTTTCTGATCGAGGTGAAGATGCCGTCCATGGAATCTTCCACCGGCAGGACGAAGCAGGCGGAGAGCTGACCCAGGTCGGTGCCCGCGTTCATCAGGCAGGGCGAGTTGGGCAGAAAATCCAGGGAATGCATCATGGTGTAAAATTGCCCGGCCAGCTCTTCCGCATCCGGCTGACCGGCATCCACCGCCGCCACGGCCTTGGCCACCCGCCGGCAGAGGATATCCCAGTTTTCGAGAACCTTGCCGTTCTCGTCTTTCAGGTAATAGCGGCGTTGCAAAACGGTTTCCGCGGTTTCAGTCAGGGCAGATTGGGGCTTGGACTCGCTCATGTCGTGTGCTGTGTCGGCTGTGGTAGCGGCCTGCCAGGCGGTTTGCCGGGCAGGCCCGAAATCCGGAAAAGGGCAAAGTAGCCCAGGATACAAGAGAATGACAAAAAAAACACTCCATACGCAGGAAGGCTTTGGCGTGGGGCGGCTTGTTCAGCGCCTTTTCCTGTCCAGCAGGGTGGCGCAAAAACCGCAGGGATGGAAGCCTGCCTCCCTGGCGACCCGGGCGTCCTTGAATTCGATCCGGCACTGCGGAGAATCGTACTGGGCGCATTCCGGAAAATGGAAGGCGCGGGTGTGCACATTGGCGTGGATCAGCAAACCCGCACCCGCATCCAGCCCGCCCTGGCTCTGCTGCGCCGGGCGGCCCAGAAAACGTACCAGCAGGGCGCGGCCCCAGCTCCGGACAGCGAGCAAAACCGGGCGTAGATAGCGGTCATAGCGCAGAACCAGGGCCACGTGCACCCGTTCCGGCAAAAGCGGCCGTTCCTGGTCCACCCGCCACAGAAAGTAGAGCGCAAAGAGCAGGAACAGGGCATTGGGCAGCCACATGCCCAGGGCCATGGGCAGGATGCGGCTTTCGCACAGCACCTTGGCCAGGGTAAAGGCAATGTAATAGCCCACAAAGACGGCGAGCCCCAGGGGGATGCCCACCGCGCGCCGGCCCGGTCCAGCCTGCAGGGCCAGCGGCAGACCGATCAGACTCAGGATGAAACAGCCCACCGGCATGCTCAGGCGGTGATGAAAGGTCGAACGGTAGCTGAGACCCTCCTTGCTGTGCCGGCCCACCTGTTTCGCAGCGGCCAAAAGCTGGCTCTGGGTCATGGCGCCGCGTCCCTGTTTGCCAAGCCCTCCGCCCGGCGTTTGCAGGGGGATCTGCAACTGGTAGCGCTTGAAGCGCAGCACCTGGTTGTCCTGCCGGAGGTAGTCCTTGTGCACCAAGGTATTGTCCACATTGTGCAGCGTGCCGTTTTCCAGCACCACCACGGCCTGCATGTGCTCCACATCCGAGCGCAGTTGGCCGGACCTGGCCACGGTGATGAGCGGCTGCACGCGGCCACGGGAGTCGGACACGTAGACGCCGTGCCAGTTCTGCTGCTCGTCGATATCCTCCACATAGACCACTATATCGCCCAGGGCCTCGGTGAATTCCCGTTCCTTCAGGCCCTTGTCTATTTTTTCCTTGGCGAGCTGGAACATAAGCTGCTTCATCGACTGCTCGCCCCGGGGGATCAGCTTGACGGAAAAATAGCCGGTGACCGCGGCGATGACCGCCGAAACCACGAGCACCGGCGGCAGCATCTGCCGGAGACTGATGCCGCAGGCCTTGAAGGCCAGAATCTCCCGGTCGTTCGCGAGGCGGGAAAAGCAGATGATCACCCCGATCATGCTGGCCATGGGGATGATGTAGAGCAGCATATGGGGGAAGAGGTAGGCGTTCAGACGGATGAAGTCCGCAATGCCGATGCGCAGGACCAGCACCACATCCAGAAGCGGAATGAGCTGCACCAGAAAAAAGATGCCGTAGAGCAGAACAAAGCTCGCAAAAAAGGGCGCCAGCAGTTCCGCCGCTATGTAGCTGTAGAGCAGAAAAGGCGGCCGCCCTGACCAGAGGGATCGGACAGGATTATTCATTCAGCAGGGGCCTGATGTTGATATCGATCCAGCGCTGGTCCCACCACTCGACCGGCGTGACAAAGACGCCATGCACCAGCATGGCATAGTGGAGATGGTCGCCGCCGGCCATGCCGGTCATTCCGGAATGGCCCAGGAGCTGGTTCTGCTCCAGCATGGCGCCCACCTGGGTGTCGATGCTCGTCAGATGCGCGTAAAGGCTGAACAGGCCCTGACCGTGATCCAGCATGACCACATTGCCGAAAATGCCCAGATTTTCAGCCAAAACCACCTTGCCGCGGTTGGCCGCCCGGACATCGGCCTGGGCCACGGAGGCGATATCCACGCCCAGATGGGTCTGCGCATCCACCACCCGCCCCTGATACAGATAGGTGCGCTGATCGGCAAAGGTGGCCCGGATCGCGCCCGGCATCCGCATGAAGTGGCCCTGCCAAAGCTGCTCGGACGCCGTGACCGCGCAGAGTTCGGCGACCCTGGCCTCGTTCTGCCGCCGCACCTCGCCGTTCACGTAGAGATACTGCGTCAGCAGATCGCCCTGCATCTCGGGATAGTGCTGTTTGAACTCCGGCAGCTTCCACTGCAGAAAGGCATCGCTTAAGGTGATGGTGTCCTGCTTTTTCTTCAGCGGCCTGAAGGTCGCGATAAAGTTGGTCTGCGCCCTGTTGCCGGCCGCGTCCCAGGCGCACACCGAGGCGGAGCCCACGGCTTTGGCATCCCAGGGCAGGGCGAAATAGGCGATGTAGGTATCCGGCTTTTTGGTGGGCTGGCCAGGGAAAAAATGGTCGTCCAACATGACGCCGTGGCGGACCGGCTGTTCCGAGACCGTATAGATCAGGGCTGCGCTGCCTCCGGGCTGCAGGTAGATCTTCGAGGTCTTCATGCGGACCAGGGGCGGCGTGGTGTCCACGGTGACCGGCAGCGTGATCGTCTGGCTGTTGCCGCGGAAAAAGCCCATGAGCGACTGGTCGCGGGCCTCGATGACCAGTTCCGCCGGCCCCTCCCTGAAACCCGCCTCCCCGACATCCAGGGACACCCTGGCGGAAAATGCCCTGGGGCCGGCGTTGTTGAACCAGCTCTGCCGGGGAAAAGTCTTCAGAAAGAACGTCTTGTCGGTCTCGCCCTGTTTCAGCCTCACGCTGACGAGTGAGAGACCGCTTTTCTGATCGCTGGCCCTGAGCGGCACTTCGACATGTCCGCCCAAAAGGGCCGGCTTGGATTCCAGCTCCAGCCCGGGCTTTTCGATTTCAAAGGCGAACCATGCGGCCACCAGAGCAGCGACCGTAATCAGGATCAGAATCTTATAAAAAATGCCGCGCAGAAAGCCGCCGGGTGCTGCGCCATAGCGCCGGTGTTTTGCCATAAGCCTGCTGTTGGAAAAATTTATTCGTTCCAGATGATGTCGTATCGTTTGACGTACATCTCCGGTACGGGAATGATGGTGAAGCGCTTGCCGGTTGCGTCTTCCAGATACCGGATGCTGTGCGCTTCTTCATGCAAAAGCATGTCCGCCACCTTGGGATTGACCTTAATGGTGAGGCTGGTGCCGCCGATTTTCGAGGCATCCCGGCTGATTTTACGGAAAATTTCGTGGGCAATGGTCCGCCGGGATTTCAGGCGGCCATCCCCGCCGCAGTAACAGCAGGGTTCGCACATGGCCTGGGTGATGCTCTCGGAAAGCCGCTTCCTGGTCATCTGCACCAGGCCGAATTCCGAGATCTTCAGGATATTGATCCTGCTCTTGTCGTCCTTCATGGCCTCTTCCAGCGCCCGGCCCAGCGCCTCGCGCTCATCCTCGCTCTCCATATCGATAAAGTCGATGATGATGATGCCGCCGATGTTGCGCAGCCTGAGCTGGTGGGCGATTTCCCGCACCGCCTCCATGTTGGTGCGGAAGATGGTGGCCGCCAGATCGCTCGCATGCACGTAGCGGCCCGTGTTCACATCGATGACCGTCAGCGCCTCGGTGGGCTCGATAACGATATAGCCGCCGGAACGCAGCCATACCTTTTTTTCCAAAGCGCTGTTGATGTCCGATTCGATGCCGTACTGCTCGAAGAGCGGCAGATCGCCGTCATGGAAGCTGATCTTGGTTTCCAGATGGGGAATGAAGCTCCGGGCGTAGGAAATCAACTGTTCGCACACGGCCCGGTTATCGGTCACCACCTCGTTCACGTCGTCGGTAAAAAAGTCCCGCACCGTGCGCAGAATGAGGTTCAGGTCTTCGTAGATACGCTCCGGTTCGGCCGCCTTTTTCGATTTGGCCAGAATTTCGTCCCAGAGCTGGAGCAGAAAGGCCATGTCCGCCTTCAGCTCCTCATTGCAGGTGTTTTCCGCCACCGTGCGCATGATGAAGCCGGCTCCGGGCGGCCGGAGTTCTTCCAGCCGGTCGCGCAGGAGCTGGCGCGTGGCTTCGTCCTCGATCTTGCGGGAAATGCCGATGTGGTCGGTCAGCGGCATGTACACCAGATTGCGGCAGGGCAGCGTGATGTTGCAGGTCAGCCGGGCGCCCTTGGAGCCGATCGGCTCCTTGGCGATCTGCACCAGAATGCACTGCCCCTCTTCCAGGATCCGGTCTATGGTGAGGTTGGTCGGGAACTCGGCGGACACCCCGAACAAGTCCCGGGAGCCGGAATGGAGGTGGCGGTAGCAGCTCGAGAGCGAATGGACCGCCTCGTCCACGTAGAGAAAGCCGGTCCGCTCCAGGCCGATGTCGATAAAGGCCGCGTCAATACCCGGCAAAACCCGCACAACCCGGCCCAGGTAGATATTGCCGATCAGACCTTTCTGCTCCGGCCGGTCAATATAGAACTCCTTGAGTACGCCATTTTCCATCAGGGCGATGCGGTTCTCGTAGGGCGTGGCGTTGATGAGAATATCGGTAAACATGCTGTCTGGCTGCAAGGAAAGGCTGCGCGGAACGCTGTGGGAAAAAGGCAAAATGTCCAGATTTTGCAGCGCAGCCGGAACGTGTCACTATAGCATGTCCGCCGGCGATCGACAGCCAAAATCGTAGCTGCGCAATGTAATTTGTTATTCTTCCATAAAATCCATATCAGTTTCCTGACAGAAAAGACAAATGGTCAGCCGGCCGGAGCAAAGGCCAATCCCCTGTGTCTTCCGTAGTCCTTTCCGTGTATACTGCACGCACCCTGTGGCAGCACAGGCCATTGCCGCAAGGCTGTCGCTTCTATCCGGAAAACCGCCATGCATCTCTACCAATCCAACCGCCTGGAATACCTGCTTGCCCTGCTGGTCGAGATCTGCACCGCCCAGCCGCTCGCCGATCCCCTGGCCACGGAAATCATCGTGGTGCAGCACCCGGGCATGGGCCGCTGGCTGGCCCGCGAATGGGCGCTGAAAACCGGCATTGCCGGGCTCCTGTCCTTTCCCCTGCCCGCAAGGGCCCTGGGTGATCTCTACCGGCTCCTGCGGCCGGAAGCCGCCCCTGAGGCGGTGTGGCAACGTTCGGTGCTGCGCTGGCGCATCCTGGCCCTGCTGCCGGCATATGCCGCAGAGGCTGGAAGCGCTGGAGTCTTCGCCCCGCTCGCCCCATATCTCGGGGCAGCAAGCGATGGCACGGCCCTGTTCCAACTGGCCGGTCGCATCGCAGAGGTCTTTGACCGGTATCAGGTGTACCGGCCGGAGCTGCTCCTGCGCTGGGAAGCAGGCGAGGATGCGGACAAGTGGCAGGCCCGGTTGTGGCGCCGGCTCTGCGCGGGCCAGACGCCACACCGGGCCTGGCTCTATGCCGACTGCCGGCGCCGGCTGATGGCGCCGCCGCCCATCCTGCCGGAGCGGCTGCACCTCTTCGGCATGAGCAGTCTGGCGCCAGTCTATTGGCAACTCTTTCAGCAACTGGGCAGGCACATGGCGGTGCACTGCTTCCAGCTCAGTCCCTGCCGCGGCTTCTGGCACGACCTCAAGCCGAAATGGCGGCAGGCGCGGGAGCAGGAGGCAGACGCCCTGCTGGCCATGAAGGCCCTGCCCAAAGAGCCCAACGCGCTCCTGGTGCAGTTCGGGCAGGCGGGCCGGGAATTTGCCTGCCAGATTCTGGAAGGCGGGCCGGACAATCCGGTGGAACTGTACGGGGAACCGGAAGGCGACACGCTGCTGGCCAGAGTGCAAAGTCATCTGCTCAACATGCAGGCGATGCCGCAGCGGCCGGAAGAGCGGGAGTTCATGGATGAAAACGACCTTTCACTGCAGTTTCACGACTGCTCTTCGGAGCTGCGCGAGGTGCAGGTGCTGCACGACTATCTTCTGGACTGTTGCCAACGCGATCCAGAGCTGACACCCGGCGACATACTGGTGGCTGCACCGGACATCGGCCGCTATGCGGCAGCGGTGCAGGCGGTTTTCGGCGAAGCCCCGCCGGAGCGCTTCATGCCCTTTGCCCTGGCCGACCAGCCCCTCGCGGCGGCCATCCGCCTGCCCCGGGTGTTTCTGGAACTCATTGCCTGCCTGCAGAGCCGCTGCACCAGCACGGAGCTGCTGGCGCTCCTGGAGGAGCCGGCCCTGCACCGGCGTTTCGGACTCGAGGCCGGCCATCTGCCCACAGCCTGCAAACTCCTGCGGCAGGCCGGCATCTGCTGGGGTCTGGACGCCGAACACCGCCTTGACCTCGATTGCGGCCCGGCGTCCGGGGAGGCCCACAGCTTCCGCCACGGGCTGGACCGGCTGCTGCTGGGCTTTGCCATGGGCGAGGCCGACGCGCTGCACGCCGGTCTCTACCCCAGCGTGCCGGCAGGCGACGAGGCCATGGTCGTGCTCCAGGCCCTCCTGGCCCTCCACGACAGGCTGGCGGCATGGCGGAAGATCTGGCAACGGCAGCGACCGGCCGCGGAATGGCCACCCTTGCTCCTCAGAATGCAGGAGGATTTCTTCGCCCCGGCCGGCGGGGCGGAAGGCGTGCAGCGGCTGCGCGAGGCCATTCACGAGCTGTCAGAGGAGCTGGCCCTTTCGGGCTATTCGGCCCCGCTTGCTCCAAAAAGCCTGACACTTCGCCTCGAAGAGAGCCTGAACGCCATGGACAATGGCCAGGCCTTTCTTTCCGGCCGCGTCACCTTCTGCAACATGGTGCCCATGCGCTCCCTGCCCTTTCAGATCATCTGCCTGCTCGGCATGAACGACGGCATGTTCCCGCGGCAGCAGCGCCCGGTGGGTTTTGACGAAATGGCGAAGCATCCCCGGCTGGGCGACCGCAAACGCCGGGAAGACGACCTCTATCTCTTTCTGGAGGCCATGCTGTCGGCCAGGAAGGCCCTGTATCTGTCGTGGCTTGGCCACAGCCAGCAGGACGGCACCGAACGGCCCCCTTCTCTGGCCCTCAGCGCGCTCGCCGATTATCTGGATGCAGCCTTTCAAATCAAAGGCCAGCCGGAAAAACGGCCGAGCCAGGCCCAGAGCGTTCAGCACCCCTTCCAGCCCTTCAGCCCGAAAAACTATGGCCGCGCTCTGGAAGGCTGCGGCCTGGCCTGGCCTGCCAGCTTCGATCCGGCCTGGCTGCCGGCCACAGGGCCCGGAGCAGCCCCGGCCTTTCTGGACGGCCCCCTGCCGCTGGAAGCGCCGGTCGGGGCCATCGAGCTGTCCGCACTCCTGCGCTTCTGGCGTCATCCGGCCGCCTATTTTCTGCAGTACAGGCTGGGCATGGCCCTGCACCGGGAAGAGGATATGCCGGCCGAGGCCGAGCCCTTCACGCTGGACGGCCTGGACAACTACCTGCTGCGCGAAGCTGTCGTGGAGCGGCTTCTGGCCGGACAGGACGAAGCCCATATCGGTGCGGTGCTGCGCGCGCAGGGTTGCCTGCCGGAAGGGCAGTTCGCCGCCCTGGCCCTGCGCGGCCCGGCGGAGGAAGGTGCCAGCCTGGCCAAAGCCCTGCTGCCGCTGCTGGCCGAACCGGCAGAACCGCAGGAACTGCAGCTTACTGTGGAGGGATACCAGGTGTCCGGCAGGGTGGACAGACTCTACCGTGCCGGTCGGGTGCTCTGGACCGCCGGGCAGGCCACGAGCGGCCGGCTGACCGATGTCTGGCTCTGCCATCTGGCGCTGGCCGCCAGCGGCAGGCCGTGCAGCAGCACCCTGGTGTTTCGGAACAAGGACACTGCCGTGCAAATCTGGACATGGCCGGAGCTGGCGCAGGACGAGGCGGCAGCGCTTCTGGCCCCGTGGCTGCGCGGCTATGCGGAAGGCCAGGAAACGGCGCTGCCCTTTTTCCCGAAAAGTTCCCTGGCCTGGGCCGAAAGCATGCAGAAAACAGACGACGAGGGCATTGCCCTGAGCAGGGCCGGGCAGCGCTGGCAGGGCAGCCACACCGGGGCCGAACGGGACGAAGCGGTCTTTGCCCTGCTCTTCTCCGGAAAAAACCCCTTTGACGATACCTTCATCCGCCTGGCCGGGCTGCTACAGTCCCTGCTGGCCAGGAAAGCGGAGGCAGCCAATGCAGGCGCTTGATCCCCTTCGTCTGCCCCTCGCCGGCCGCTTGCTCCTGGAGGCCAGCGCCGGCACGGGCAAAACATGGACGCTGAGTCTGCTGGTTCTGCGCCTGGTCGTGGAGCGGTCTCTGGAGATTGACCACATTCTGGTGCTCACCTACACCCGCGCCGCCACCGCCGAACTGAAGAGCCGCATCCGTGCCCGGCTGCGGCAGGCGCAGCGTTTCTGGCAAAGCGGGCAGGACGCCGCGGCAGCGGGTCTGGATGCGGAAACGGCGCAGGTCCTGAACCAGATCCTGGCCCAGGGCCCCCCAGGAGCCGGCCGGCGCCTCGACGCGGCGGTCAGCCGCATGGACGAGGCGGCCATCACCACCATTCACGGCTTTTGCCAGAAGGTGCTGCAGGAGCAGGCCTTTGAAGCCGGCCTGCCCTTTGATCAGGATCTGCTGGTCGATGAAAGCGGCCTGCGTGAAGAGATCATGGCCGATTTCTGGCGCAGCCGATTTTACCCGCTGGGGCCCGAGGAAAGCGCCATGGTGGCCTCGTGGTGGGACGGGCCGCAGGCGCTGCTGCGGGAGCTTGAGCGCTCACTGGCCGTGGCGGATGCCGACATTCGGCCGCAGCTCGCCCCGGATGCGCGGGAGCGAAGCCTGACAGCCGTGCGGGAGAGCCACGCCTCTGTCGCCGCGAAATGGCAAAAACAGGGCGGCGAGGTACGTGCGTTTCTGGCGGGCAACAAGGCATTGAGCCGCGACAGGACGCTCTACCGCCAGGACAATGTGGCACGGCTTGTGGCCGACATGGAGGCGCTGGCCGCAAACAACGACTTTCCCCGCCTGCTGCCGGAACGGCTGAAACTGCTGGATGCCGGGTTCATGCACCGCCATCTGCGCAAAAACCATGATCCGGACTGGCAGGCCCCTCCCTTTTGCAAGGACTTTGCGGTCTTCTGGCAGGCCTATCAGGAACTGATGCACACATGGCGGCTGGGCTGGCTCCTTGCGGCCCGGCATGACCTGAAAGACGGGCTGGCCCGCAAAAAACAGGAACAGCGCCGCTTTGGCTACGACGACCTGCTGATCCGGGTGGAGCAAGCCCTGCGCCAGCCGGCCCTGGCCGCAGCCCTGGGCGAGCGCTTTCCCGCGGTACTGGTGGATGAATTTCAGGACACCGACCCGGTGCAGTACCGCATCTTTACAGCCATCGGCAGCACTCCGGAGCACCAGCTCTTCTGCATGATCGGCGATCCCAAGCAGGCCATCTATTCCTTCCGCGGCGGCGACATCTTCACCTATCTCCGGGCCAAACAGGACACCGAAAAAAGCGTGGCAGGCGCCTGCCGCACCATGAACACCAATTACCGCTCCGCACCCGGCGCGATTGCCCTGGTCAATACCCTTTTCGGCCGGAACGAGAGGCCCTTTGGCTTCTCCGGCATGGACTTTTATCCGGTAGAGCCGGCAGGCAGGGCGCAGGATGCCGACCTGCAGGTGCAGGGTACGGCGTTTCTGCCGCTGAACCTTTTACTCCTGCCCAATGCGGGACAGAAAGCACTCACCAAGACGGAGGCTGCCGTGGCCGCGGCGCAGCGCTGTGCAGCGCTCATCCGGCGGCTTCTGGCACCGGGCGGGGTATGCATCAAAAACCGGCCGCTCGCCAGCGGAGACATCGCGGTACTGGTGCAGAGCCACCGGCAGGCAGAGCAGATGAAGGCCGCCCTCATGGCAGAGGGACTGGCCAGCGTCTACGCCTTGAAGCAGTCGGTATTCACAAGCCCTGAGGCTGAAGAACTATCGACCCTGCTTGCAGCCCTCATGGATCCGGCCGACCGGGCCCTGGCTGTGGCAGCCTTTGCCACCAGCCTCTTCGGCAGCACAGCCAGGGAGCTGTATGCCGCCCGCCAACAGAGCGCCCTGGCCGACGAGGGGGCCCGCAAGCTGCACGAATACCGGATTCGCTGGCAGCAGTACGGCGTAGGCCCCATGCTGTACCGGCTCTTTGCCCAGGAAAAACTGAGCGCCCGACTGGGTTCTCCTGCAAAGGGCGAACGCCGGCTCACCAATTTTCTGCATCTGGCCGAACTGCTGCACGAGGCGGAATGCGCCGCACCCGGCATGGAACGACTGCTGCGCTGGCTTGGCCGGGAACGACAGGAGGCAGGGAACAGCGAAAGCCGGGACGAACGGCTCATGCGGCTGGAAAGCGACGAGCATCTGGTCCGCATCAGCACCTGGCACAGCGCCAAGGGCCTGGAATATCCGATTGTCTTTCTGCCCTTTCTGTGGGACGCCAGAGGCAGAACACGGGCTGACGCGACCCTAAGCGCCCTGTTCCACGACCGCAAGACCCTGCGTGCCAGTCTGAGTTTTCATGCCACTTCAGCCGAACAGGACCTGGCACAGGAGGAAGAGGACTCCGAGCAGATGCGGCTTCTGTATGTGGCCCTGACCCGTGCCATCTACTGCACCTTTGCCTGCTGGGGCCGGATTTCGGACATGGAACAGACAGCCATGGCCCGGCTTTTACACCAAGACAGGAAGCCCGACGACGACAGCGCCCTGATGACGGACTGCAACAGGCTGAACGCTACGGAGGCGGGGCAACTCGTGCGCTGCATCCGGCCGGAGGAGGCGCTGCTGGCCGAAGGGGCAGGGGCCAACGAGATCAGCGCCGAAGCGGCCCCGCTTGCCGCCCGCCCCTTTACCGGCGTAATCGGCCTGGGCTACCTCAACTGCAGCTATTCGGGCATGGTGGCCGGCCTGGACGCGCTGGCCGCGGGTGACAGGGACGAAGTGCCGCTGCCCGAGACGAGTCCGGGCCCGGAGGCCCAGGATTTTATCCATATCGACACATTCCCGCGTGGGCCCCAGGCCGGCTCCTGCCTGCACAGTCTGTTGGAACAGCTCGATTTCACCCGCCCTGCCGCGGCGCAGGCCGAAGTGCTGGGCCAGGTGCTGGAGCGCTTCGGCGTTGACCCGCGCTGGGCCGGGGCCCTGCCCGGCTGGCTGGACGGGGTTCTGGCCACCCATCTGCCTGACAGCCGGATGCTGGCCGGCCTGCCCCCACAGGACAGTTGGCGGGAACTGAAGTTCTGGTTCCCGGTGCAGGCCTACCCACGCCTTTGCACGGTCCTCGGTCTGCCGCACATGGGCGGGCGCCATGCGCAGGGCCTGATGACCGGCGCCATGGATCTGGTCTTTCGCCACGAGGGGCGTTTTTACATTGTAGACTACAAGTCCAATCACCTGGGCGGGCAGACCGCCTACACGGCCGCGGCCATGCAGGCCAGTATGACGCAGCACCAGTATCAGGTGCAGTACCGGATCTACACGCTCGCCCTGCACCGCCTGCTGCGCTCGCGGCTTGCGGGCTACGCCTACGAGCGCGACTTCGGCGGAGTGTACTACCTCTTTGTGCGCGGGATGCGGCCCGGCAGCGGACAGGGCATTTTCCATGTCCGGCCAGAGATCGGGGACATCGCGCGGCTGGACGCGCTCTGCGGGGAGGCTGGCCATGAGCGGCGTTGAAACCCGGATTGCACATTGGCGCCGGCAGGGCTGGCTGAACGAGGTGGATGGTCATCTGGCCAGGATGCTGGCCCGGCGGCATCCGGCGATGGGTGTCGGGGCGGCGCTGGCTGCGGCGCTGCTCAGTCAGGCTCTGGAAGAGGGCCACACCTGCCTGCCGCTGGCGCAGATTGCAGCAACGCTCACAGCCCGGGGCGAGGCGACTTCGGTCCAGGGCCTGCAAGACCAGCTTTGGGCCAGCGCTGCGGTGGTGGCTCCGGAACATGCGGCAGAGCGTCCGGCCCCAATGGTGCTGGATGCAGCCCAGCGTTTGGCGCTTTTGCGCTGGCACCGGGCGGAAAGCCGCATTGCCGCAGAGCTGGTCCGGCGGGCCGGGGCCTTGACAGAGGTGGACGAGGAGCGGGCGCAACAGATGCTGGCGCGCCTTTTTCCCGAAAGTCCGGATGCGCCAAACCTGCAAAAAACCGCAGCCGCCCTGGCGCTGTGCAAGCGGCTGCTCATCCTGTGCGGCGGCCCGGGCACAGGCAAAACCTGGACCCTGGCCCGCATGCTGGCCCTGTGCTCGGCGCTGACAGCGGGGCAGCTCAGGGTGGCGCTGGCCGCACCCACTGGCCGGGCAGCCATGCGCTTGGGCGAGGCCATTCGCGAGGCCGCAGCCGCCATGTCGGAGGACATCGGCCGGCAGGCCCTGCCTGAAGCGGAAACCCTGCACCGGCTCCTGGGCTATCAACCGCAAACGGGACGCTTCCGCAGAAACGCGGACAACCCGCTGCCAGCCGATCTGGTGATTGTGGACGAAGCCTCCATGGTGGACGATCTCCTGCTGGATGCCCTGCTGGCCGCAGCGCCCGCAGGCTGCCGGCTGGTGCTCTGCGGCGATCCGGGGCAACTGCCGCCGGTTGCCCCCGGGTCGCTGCTGCACAGTCTGGCCGGCTTGGGCACGCCCGGGTATGCACCGGCCTTGCGGGCGGCCTGCGCACGGCTCTGCGGCCGGGATATGCCGGAACCCCCTGATGCTGCGGCCGCAAACCTGCTGAATGAATGTCGGATCACGCTGAAAAAAGCGCACCGCTTTGATGAAACAAGCGGCATTTCCGCTCTGGCTGCCGCCCTGCAACACGCAGATCCTGCAGCAGAACTGAAGCGGGTTCTGAGCCGGAGCTGGCCGGATATTACGCTGCTTGGGACCGAAACGGCGCGCTCCGGGCTGCCGGCGATTCTCCTGGAGATGTTCAGGCCCCTGTACCGCGCGGTTACGGCCGCAGAGGCGATGGCCGCCTTTGCCCGTTGCCGCGTGCTTTGTGCGCTTCGGGAAGGCCCCTGGGGCGTCGCGGGGATCAACCGCCTTTGCCGGGAACTGCTGCGCAGGCAGGGCCTCGTTCCGGCCCGGCAGGAATGGTACCGGGGTCTGCCCGTGCTCATTCAGCACAATGCGCACGACCTGCGTCTCTACAACGGCGATACCGGTATGCTCTGGCCGGATGAAAACGCTGTACTCAGGGCCTGGTTCGCCGCAGAAGGGGGCCTGCGTCCCTTCCCGCCGGCCGCCCTGCCCGCCTGGCAGCCGGCCTGGGCCATCACCGTGCACAAGGCCCAGGGAGCGGAATTCGACGATGTGGTGCTGGTCCTGCCGGAAGGCGACAACCCGCTCCTGACCCGGGAGCTGCTCTACACCGCCGTGACCCGGGCCAGAAAAAGACTGGTACTGGTGGCCGGGCCGGAGGCGCTGGAACGCAGCGCCGTCCGCCAGTTGCAGCGTTACAGCGCACTTGGCGATTTGCTTTCGGCTTTTGGCAAGCCCCCAATTTTTATTGACAGTACTTCACCGAACGAGTAGATAAGGGGACTCTCTGGTTGGGAAGGGTCGTTAACTCAGTCGGTAGAGTATCTGCCTTTTAAGCAGAGAGTCGCGCGTTCGAGTCGCGCACGACCCACCATGGGCCACATTCGTCCTCATCGTCTAGTCCGGTCCAGGACACCGGCCTTTCACGCCGGCAACACCGGTTCAAATCCGGTTGGGGACGCCAATATAATTTCAGCTGGTTAGCTGACTGTCATCAGATAAGCCTCCATGGAACGGAAGTTCCGAGGGGGCTTTTCCGTTATACCCCTCTGCCAGGCCGCTTTATGGCGCAGCCCGGCGCGGACAAAAAGAGCCCTCATGCAACCTTCCGAAGGGCATTTCAGTTCTGCTGGCCGCAGGGAGCACCTGTCCCGGATCGGGACGCCTGCCCTGAAGCCCGCAAACGATCCATTTCAGCCGGAATTCAGGCCGTAAAAATCAGAAAGGCCGACAGGGTCGGTCGCTTTTTCGACCCTCTGTGCAGTCTTGAGGCTTCTGTAGTGGATTAAGTGCTTATCTACGAACAAATCACTTGCAAATACAGGGTGTTTTCCTGATAGTCCGTTGGAAGATCCATACAAACACCGAGCAAGCATGCCGCATATCAACACCTGGGGATTTCTGATGAATTTTGGCAGCCTGTCGAAGCATTGATTCCAACAAACTGCCGGGATGCTGGCCAAACCTACATCCAAAAGCCTGGAAGAGGAAGGAAACGCAACTATTCGCATCGCCTGTATTTTGCCGCTATAGTCTCTGTGCTTCCTACCGGAATTATCTGGAATGCCTTGTCCAGAGAAAATTTGAAGGGCCTGGTTCTGCGATGGTTCGCCCTGAATTCCGGCAGTGGCCAGGCTGGTGTGTTTCAAAATATCCGAAGAGGCTTCTGGCCGAATACGATGCCCCTACAGGGATTGGCTGGCATTGGCAAGCGGCTGACGGCACGCATATTGAAGCCCCGCCTGCGCAGGAATCCATCGGCCCAAACCCGAAGGAACCCGGAAAAAATGGCTGCAAAAGGCGTGTGCTGGCAGGCGGGCACGGCGTCCTTTGTCACTTGCCGTCAGCGGCGCCAACCGGCGTGAGAGCCTGCCGCTCGATCCCTTGCTCAAGGCCGGACTGATTGAGCCGGAGCAAGGGGAATGGCGTTTCAAATCTTTGCCTTGGTGCAGTATATCTGGGCGAAGAAGCGGTAGTCAAATTCAAGGGCTCCATGCCCCGTATCCAGCCAGGAGCTGAGAAAACACTTGATCAGGAAAGATCCACTATTCAATGCCAGCAGGTGGATGATTGAGTTAAGTCATTCATGGCTCAAGCGTTTCAAAAACTACTGCAATACTACGAAAAGACCGATTAGTCCTATATTGCTTTTAGAGCATTGGCTGATGCTATGATCATCTTGAATAAATTGAAATATATTTATAGGTAAACTCTTGATGAATGAAAAACAATTTGCAATAATTTGTGGCGCATTCGGCATACTTGTTGCTACACTGTTATCCCCAATGGATCAACTTTTTTCAGAGAGTGTGCTTTTTTGGGGGAATCTGCTTGCGTTTTGGGGGCCGCATTTGTTGATTCTCGTTCTGGCACTCGCGTTATGTTTGCGGGGCGCATATATCGCTGGCATTCTATTTGCATTGGCCTTGTATCTTTCTTTATACGGTATATGGGTTTTTTTCTACGCGAGCCCGAGTGATAGTTTAATATGGCTTGGCTATTGGTTTTCAATGCCAGGTGCTGTTATAGGCGAAATTCTGTTGGCAATATTTGTTAATAAAAAACGTACATATAACGCCTGGGTCGCATGGCTGATAGCGTTGACCGTTATCTCTATATGTATTGCCATGAATCAATTCATACTTTGCAAAACACTCCTGCATTGTGGAATATGAATATACCACTGCTGTCTCATAAAATTTTCACTGCTGTCCCACTAACTTTGGAATAGCGATAACTGGTTGTTATTTAATGGTATTTTTTGTTTTTCCTGACAAAAAAGTTCGTCTAAATCTCGCCGTTCAAACAGGTTGAGCTGAAGAAGCCGCAAAATCTGCAAGATAGACTGCCCCAAGCGGCTCTGAAATTTGGTGAACGCCACCAGAAGATACGCGCACAAGGCAATCCACAGTTGCGTCCGAACCGCGTTCATGCTAGGTTCAGGCCTCATTAATTGCCAAAAAGCAGAAAATCTGGTTAGTTGTGCTCAGGGAGGACGCCATGAGCCAACTGTTCTACCTTTCTGCCGAGCAACTCGAACGTATCAAGCCCTTCTTTCCACGTTCACATGGTATTCCGCGGGTCGATGACCGGAAGGTCATCAGCGGCATCATTTATGTCATCAAACATGGCTTGCAGTGGAAGGACGCGCCGCGCGAGTATGGCCCTTATAAAACGCTCTACAATCGTTTTTTGCGTTGGAGCCAGATGGGCATCTTCAACAACATTTTTACCGAATTGGCAAAAACAGCGGGACAGGATGGCCAGGTGATGATCGATGCGACCCACCTCAAGGCGCATCGTACCGCCGCCAGTTTGCTCAAAAAAGGGCTCTTTCCCGCTGCATCGGCCGCACAAAGGGCGGGCTGAACTCCAAACTCCATGCCCTTTGCGACGCTCACGGCAGGCCCCTGGCCATGACGCTCACGGCAGGCCAGGTAAGCGACTACAAAGGAGCCGCCCTGCTTATGGATGCCATAGATGCTTTGCCTGAGGCCAGGGCGCTGCTGGCGGACCGTGGTTATGACGCCGACTGGTTCCGTGATGCCCTGCGTACCAGAGGCATTACGCCCTGCATCCCGCCCAGAAGGAGCCGAAAGAGACCCTGCTCGTACGATCAAAATCTGTATAAACAGCGGCATAAGATCGAGATCATGTTTGGCAGGATCAAGGACTGGCGGAGAATAGCCATGCGTTATGACCGCTGCGCACATACCTTCTTTTCAGCTCTGTGCCTCGCGGCTTCCGTCATATTCTATCTCGATTAATGAGGCCTGAGCCTAGTGCCCACGAAGCTCTTCACTTTCAGGTGTTGCTTGATCCACTTGAAAAAGAGTTCCACCTGCCACCGCTCCTTGTACAGCGCCGCCACTGTGGTAGCCGGAATCCCAGGCGCATTGGGCAGAAACTCGTATTCCTCGCCTGTAGACCCATCCAGAAAGCGCACCTTGCACAACGTGCCTTTCACGCCTTTGAGCTGGATTTTCCTGTCTTCCAGTACGCCAGGACTTTTGCGCCCCCGGCGTTTCGCGCCAGGATGAATCACTGCCCCGTGCTTCAGCCGCGTCACGAAACGAACGCCTTCTTCCGTCAGTTCCTGGTACCACTGGCAGTCCGTGTAGCCGCGATCAAAGACCACCCATGAGCCTCGGGGCAGACTCAGTTTTCGGGCCATGTTGATCTCATGAACCTTCCCTGTCGTCATGTCCACAAAATCGGGAAGCTAGCCGTCCGCGGAGACACCCACCTGCATTTTCACCGCGTCTTTGCCGGTGCGGCAGCTGGCCCGGGAGAACAGCGACAGCGACAGTTCAATCACCGTGGCGTCAAGCAGATAGACCTTGCCTCCGTCCTTGAAGTGGAACTTTTGCCTGGGTGGAGCGAAGGCCTGACAACGGGCCAAAAGCGCCTGAAACACTTTCTCAAAGAGCTCCGGGGAGTGCCTTCGCTGGCCCGTGCCAGGCTGGAACGGCTGAATGAGTCCAGGCCCAGGTGGTAGAGTTTGTGGAGTTGTGGCGAGAAAGTAGCCATTATGCCGCGCAAGCTGTCGCGCCCGGTGAGTTGCCCTGTCATCATGACCACAAACTGTGTCCAAACGGAAACTGCCCGGCGATGCACTTTGGGCAACACCGCTCGACGGACTTGCTCAAACTCATGTCTCGGAAAAACTCTAAGCACTTGGCTCAAAATCGTGTTACAATGCTCCATGGCTTGGATCTCCTTGGTTTTAATGAACTTTTTGTAAATCCATTATAACACACCAGGGATTCCAAGCCTTCATTTTCTCCAGAAATCATTGATATTTTGCGGGGCAGCAGTGGAGTGCGTTGAAAGAGTTGCTGAAAGAAGCGTTCGGACTGGACAAGAAACAAAGAGAGAGGGCTGCGGAAATTACCCGCCAGCTTCGCGAGGGAGAGAGGTGGTTCCCTTTTTCAGACAGTTTGGCGGCAAGTTTAAGGTGGGCTTGTGTCATAGTTAAGCCACCAAGACAAGTTCCCGCTCTCCGGCATAGCCGGGCAGAGGAAGTTGCCAATATGCCTCATCCGGGGTACGGCTGTCCAGCGAGGAATGAGGACGTTTGCTGTTGTAGTAATCAATCCAATGTTTCAACCCTTGCCTGAGTTCCCTGCCGTCAGCAAAGGCATGCAGATACACGCATTCGTATTTCAGGGAACGCCACAAGCGCTCTATCATCACATTGTCGCGCCAGCTTCCCTTGCCGTCCATGGAAATGCGAACTCCGGCAGCCTGCAGGGTGCCAACGAAGTCATCGCTCGTAAACTGGCTGCCCTGATCCGTATTAAAAATATCTGGCGCGCCATAACGGTCCAGGGCTTCTTCAAGCGCCTCAATACAAAAATCAGCCTCCAGAGTGTTGGACAAACGCCAGGACAAAACCTTGCGGCTGGCCCAGTCCATCACGGCTACCAGGTAAAAAAAGCCGCGCTGCATTGGAATGTAACTGATATCCGCAGTCCATACCTGGCCGGACCGATTGATCTGCAGGCCGCGCAACAGATAGGGAAATACCCTGTGGTGCGGATGCGGTCTGGAAGTGTTGGCCTTCTGGTAGATGGCTCTCAGGCCCATCAATCCCATCAGACGGCGGATTCGTTTACGGCCAACCCGATAGCCTGCACGCCGTAAATGACGCATCATCTGCCGGGCTCCATACCAGGCCGTGTGCAGATATTGTTCGTCGATGAGTCGCATCAGGCGCAGGTTCTCCTCGCTTTCTCCAGTCGGGCGATGGTACCAGCCCGAGCGTGACAGGGCCAGCAAACGGCATTGCCTGGAAATGCTGAGCTGTTCATGGTTTGGATCAACCAGTTTTTTCCTTCTCTCGCAGCTCAGCGACAGCGCTCGAAGGCATTGGCCAAAAAATCACGTTCCACCGTGAGTTGGCCAATTTTGGCATGAAGCTCCTTGATCTGCGCCTCTGAGGTCTTGCTTTTGCGTTCGCTGGCGCCAGCAAAGGCAGCGGCCATATTGTCCATGGCCTGACGCTTCCAGCTGGTGATCAGGTTGGGATGGAGTTCGTAGCGGCTGGCCAGTTCGGCAATGGTCTGCCCGCCACGAATCGCCTCCAGAGCAATCTTAGCCTTGAACTCGGCTGAAAAGCGTCTGCGTCGTGTGGTACTCATGGGTGTCGCTCCTGATTTGGGATGTGCAACCCACCTTAACACTCTGTCCAATTTTCAGGGGCCACCTCTGAGTATTGAATTTCCGAGAGATGCGCGAGGTGGAATTCTGAAATGAGACGCGACGTCGACGCCGCGTCCGCTGCCGCTGCGAGTGGGAAATGTCAACATGCAAGGAGGCAACTATGCACGAGGTTGAAAATGCACGTCCCACGCGGGACTACATTGAGTGCTTTGTGTCCGCCGGAAACCATCTGCAAGGTGTTTTGCGGCAATGCGGCATCGTCTACAGATGGCTCAAAGCGGAGCCACCGCTTGGCCCCTGCCTGGAGCATCTGTCCTTCATTTTGGGCAATCAGGCGTTTTTCGTGCGGCTGTGGGATGTGGACGAGCGCCACGCCTTCCTCGGCACAGACCGGGGGCTTGCCCGCATTGCCGAAGGTTACGCTGGGCACGCTTGCGTCATGCCCATGCGCCGGGTCACCACCGGCCTGACCAACGGCCTTCCGCAGGCGAACGAACACGGCTTCGGCGTCCATGTGACGAACATCAAGAGGGAATGGCGTCCGGCCGCGCCCGGCTGGGGGCTGGTCGCGCTGAAGTGAATACGAGGCAGCTATTGTGCGCGGGAGAAATACACCCCTCGTCCTTTTTATCCCTGTCTCGCAAAATCGCTCCGACAGGTAATATGCATTTCCGCACTTCACCCGCCCAAGGAGAACGCCATGGCCGGATTCAGCCAAGACCCCCTGCAATTCATCCGCCTCATTGCCGATAACCTGCGCGACCGCTACGAAAGCGGCTTTCCGGTGCTCAAGGAAATCATCCAGAACGCGGATGACGCCGGCTCCGAAAATGCATCCTGCGTATCCGTTCAACTGGACTTCGGCCTGTCTCCGGGCATTCGGAACGCCCAACACTCCTTGCTCCAAGGCCCGGCCCTTTACTTCATCAACGATGGCGACTTCACCGAACAGGACAACCGGGCCATTCACTCCTTTGGACTGAACAGCAAGGCGGCGGAAGACGGGTCCATCGGCAAGTTCGGTCTCGGCATGAAGAGCGTGTTCCACTTCTGCGAGGCCTTTTTCTTTCAGGCCAAAGGCAGGGAACCCGACAAGGAGTATGCCGAAATCCTGAACCCCTGGTCATCCGGAAGCGACGATTTCGAGCGGCTGCACGCTGATTGGGACGATTTTTCCGCAGCCGACGCCAAACGGATGCGGGACCATTTGAGCGCTGTTTTGGGCTGGGAAAAACGCGCTACCTGTTTCCTCCTATGGTTGCCCCTGCGGCAAAGGAAGCATTTGCAGCTTCCGAACGGGCAAACTGCGGGCGAAATCATCGCCTCGTTTCCCGGAGACGAGGGGGAGGACAACAAAAAACAGCTCGCCTTCCTCCATGAACCGGACCTGCCTCAGCGCCTGGCCGCGCTCTTCCCGCTTCTGCGGCGCATGACCCGGATTTGTTTTTGGGAAACCCCGGACGCCCCGGAAGCCGCTTTTACCGTCGAACTTGATGAAAGGCCAAACCGGATAAGCAGGAATCTGGAGGATACCCCCGAGGAGAGCTCGCTGCGGGGATTGGTCCGCATCAGTCCTGACGGAAGCGGGAAAGGCACGGCGACGGTCTTTGCCGGCAAGCAGCATCTGGTTGACGACGCCCGGCTTCTTGCTCTGAAGGAAAGCCCGTTCTGGCCGAAAAGCTATACCCGTAACCCGTTGGGGCAAAGCGAACTCGCGCCGGACAAGACCAGGGGGCACTGCGCCGCAGTGTTTTCAGTCGGCTCGTCCGGCAAGTCGGGCGGCGAGTGTGTCGTCAACTGGGCCGTTTTCCTGCCTGTCGGAGACGAGTTGAGCGAGCAACACGAATGCCGTGGCTCCAACAAGACCTTTCGCCTGACCCTACATGGCTACTTCTTTGTGGATGCGGGCCGTGCCGGCATAGAGGGTTTTCCACGCAAGGAGGGTCTGGCCCCGCTGGACGAGCAGCCCGCCGACGAGACGGCCTTGCGCCGCCTGTGGAACAGCCATCTGGCCCGCTTGGGCGTTTTGCCGCTGATTCTGCCCTCCTTGAAAGACTTTGCCGCAGAATGCCTCGGCAAGGAAGGCCCCGCCAAACTGACAGACGAAGATTTGTGGAACTTGAGCCGGGGGCTGGCTGATTCAAAAACCTTTCGACAATACCAGAGCATCATTTGCGCCGAATTCTATTGGGTGCGCCGGTTGACCCGGAAGGCCAGAGGCTGGCAGCGAGTCCGGGCTCGGGGGGCTCTGTTGCGGGTTTTGCCGCCACCGCCCAAGAGCACCCCTGAGCGCCCTTGGGTCACTTTTCCCCACCTTTCCGAATTTGAAAAAAGCGGCGTGGTCTTTGTGGAAAAGGATGCGCCGCACCTTGTCGCAACCCCGCTTCCCCAGTGGAATGTGGCGGATTTGTTGGAGGGGCTGCAAATCGACGCACAAACAGTCTTCGCCGACCGCGTTCTGCTGGAATACCTGACGCAATTCCTTGATATGGATGAGGTTCATCCTTGCACCAAGACCGGAGAAATCCAGGCGCGGTTGCGGGAAATTTTCAGAAGGGCATTTCATGCGCATGGCAGCGCTTTGAGCCGACACCGCGAAAAGGTGCGCACGTTTACGTCTTTCATCCTACCGGAAAACCGCTTTCGGCTCAATGCGTCCGACGAAGTTGTGCAGGCGCTCCAGGATGCGGTGCCTGCCAAGCTGCTGCTGCACCAGGACTTTGATGCTCAAGACAATCCGGGAACCGCCAGATTCACGCCGGACGAAACCCTGTCGTTGCTACGCAAACTGCATGAACTGATTGTCAGGAATGTGGACGCCGATACTTGCCGAGGAATCGCTCGTGATCTGGTGAAGGCCTTACCGGATGATGACAGACGCTCTGTTCTGAATCAGGCCAAGGAATTGAAAATCCTCTCCGGGCACGACTGCCTTCGTGGCAAGCAAGTTGCTCTGTCAATCAGGGAACTGGAGGACTGCCGGAACCAAGGACTGCTTTTCCGCTTTTCTGCAGGAATACAGTTGAGCCAACAATTGAATGTCGCTCCATTATTGCAAGCGCTCATTCAGGAAAGGGTTCTCTTGGTGAACAACGCAACCTTTGGTTTGGCTTTCAATAATAACGACCAAGTTCCCCCATGCGATGCGAGCGCGGCGCTCGCGGCATTGGGTAACGCTCCCTTCGACTTGCAGGGACTGCCTCAACGCAGAGCTTTGCTCCAGGCGACAGCGACCGCCACTCTGCAAAGTCGCGAACAGATGCGCGGTCTCCGTTATCTGCTCCACGGCGAACCACAACACTTTGGCTACCAGGATACCCTTTGGGTTCCTGAAGATGGCGCGGGCGGCGTGTGGGGCAAAATTTGGGCGCATTTGCAAAGGGACGCCTCCAACAGTTGGACGCTGCTTGACAGGCAACTGGTGGGCTTCATCGCGCCGAACAATTGGAATGCCTTGGGCCTCAAGCCGGTCAACATCATCGGTATTCTGGATGAATTGCGGTCGCGAGAGGCGGATACTTTACACGGCATAGCCTTGAGCGTGCCGGAGCGTGAAACCGTATTGCTTGCAGCGGCAGCCGACCAAACCTTGTGGCAGAAATTGCCGCTTCATGAAACCGAGGACGAAAGGCTGGTGAGCATCCGCGATGGACAAGCGTATCTGCGAAGCGATACGCTTCAGTTGCCGGATGGATTGGCTACCGCCATTGACCTCATTGTCCCTTCCGATAACCGCCAAGTTCGGGACTGGCAAGACAAATGGATTGCCCCCATCAATCCGGAAAACATTCTGCGCATTGCCCTGAAGCAACCCGACCCGCACAGATTCTGTTCCCTGATCCTGGATCAACTTGGCGACATAGGCCCAGCGCGGCTTGATGAACTGGTTCGCCAGATTCCGGATTATCTGCTCAAAAAACGTTGGCTGCTGGATGCCGACCGCAATCCGGTCAAGCCCGAGGACGTAATTGACCTGCCCGAAATAGCCGATGAGGTGAACCGATTGGTGGCGGAAGCCAAAGGTGTGTATTCCTCGCCCGAAAACCTGTCGAACGACGTTCGCAGGCATGAGAATTTTGCCCTGCTTCGGAGCCGTACTTTTTCCCAAGATGAGCACGGGTTGGAAAAACTCGCTTTGCTGCTTTCGGACACTCCTGCGTATAGGATCGGCAAAATCAGCCTGCCGGATAACACGCATGAACTTGGCAAAATCGCTCAAGTCGCTCAAAGCCTGCCCGACGCGGCGCGACTGCGGGGGTGGGGCTTGCTGGCGCAGGTCTTGGATCGCTACCCGGATCATTGGAGAACACCCGCCAATGAGTTATGCCGGGAAATCCCTTCAAAAAAAACAAGAAATGTTCTTTATGAACTCCAGAAGAAGCACGAGTCGGCGAACAGGGTATCCGCCAACGCCATAATCGCATGTTTCAATCTCTACCTTGCGACCTTTGCGGCGCAGGCCGGAAAAGCCGGTCTTGAAAATTTGATGCTGCTCAATCGGGAAGGGCAGTGGCGGCAAAGCGCCGAACTCTGCACGGACGCTATAGACGTTGCCGACAGCCACCTGTTGGATGATCGACAGCGGGATATTTTGTACGCCGTCATCGATCACGCCAATCAGCCGCCGCTGGTTGGTATGGATGGGCCCGTCCCTCAAGAACCGGACGATTTGCAAGCACAACTTGACGATTCAAGAAACGTTTTGCGCTCTTTCTTCAGAGACTGGCGTGATCTGGTTCCGGCGGAGGAAATGATCTGCGCCTTTTTGTTGATCTTGGGCAAAAGCATGGAGGAAGTGGCCGACGAATTCAAAGGCAAAGGCTCGCTCGACGGAATACTGAATCAGATTCCCTGGGAAACGCATTACAGGAGGGATGCCGCCGGAAGACAAGAATGGCTGTACGGCATCGACAAGGATGCCGCTTTCAATATGTTCGATTTTCTGGTCTCTGTCACCGACAGGACTGCGAATATTCAAGTGACCTCCATTCTCGGCGACCGGATTTCTGTGCCGCAACAGGCCGATTTCGAGTCGTTGATTGCCGGAGCCCCTTTTTACATTCTTCTGAAAAAGGAGCGATACGCCATCAAGCTCACCCTACGCAAACCGGATCAACAGGCAACCCCGAACGAGCTTTCCGGCTACCTACGCGATGCCGCCGAATACTTGCTGCGGGAGGTGTATAACCAGCAACACGTGAATTTGAGCAGCCTTTGGGCGGAACTGGACAAGTACGATCAGCTGGACATCAACGTGGCGCAAACCCTGATTTTGAAGCATTTGCCGTCGCTTTTTCGTCAGTTGGGGGGAGTACACAGGCATGTTTCTCTTCGGGACGAATTCAAAAAATGGGAAGAGGCGCAACGGAGCGCGGTGGAATTTCGCGAAGATGAGGGAGAGAGGAAGAATTACGAGGCTAAGGAAGCGGAGCATCTTCAAGAGATACAACGGCGTGTGCTTTCGGACGGCACGGTGCAGGAAGCGCTGCTTGCGGCTGTTCGCGCCAAGATGAAGGAATTTCAATACACTCCCGAGCGTATCCCGTTTGAACTGTTCCAGAATGCGGACGACGCAGTGGTGGAATACCTCACCATGCAATGTCACCCCCATCCCCTGCCGGATGACGATGGCGCCTTTCTTGTCGCGTCCAACCGCCGCGTTGTCGTCGCCCAGGCGGACGACACAGTATATTTTCGCGCATTGGGGCCGCTGGATCAATGAGGTTGGGGTTGCCCCATTTCCGGGGCGGGAACGCGGTTTTCACTGCGACCTGGAAAAGATGCTCATGCTTTCCGCCTCCGATAAGGCGGAAGTCGGTAGCGTGACCGGCAAATTCGGCCTCGGCTTCAAAAGCGTTTTTCTGGTGAGCGCCAAGCCCAAATTGGTCAGCGGCCGCCTGGCGGCGGAAATCGTCGGCGGCTTGTGCCCCAAACCACTGGAGGATGCCCAATACTATCGGGACTTGCTCCACAAGCTGACCCTGAAGGGCGAAAAACGGCCCGGAACGCTGATCGCTTTACCCCTTGATGAGCAAAACCCCGACAACCTGACCCGCGACTTTATCCAGCGTGCCGGATTGCTGTGCATCTTTGCCAAGCGGATTCGCCGCATTGATCTTGAAGGAATAGCGGCAAGCGAGGCGCAGTGGCAACCCGACGCCCGTCTCACCGGCGGCGCGAGTCGGCGAAACCACTGCGCAGAGAGGCATTGTCGCGGTGGCAACCCGACGCCCGTCTCACCGGCGGCGCGAGGTTGGAATTTGGAGAAGCCACGCTCAACAGCGACGCGGGCAAGCGGCAGGGGGCGCTGTATTTCCGCTTTCCCGAAGGTAAAGGGGGTGTGCTTTTCGGTATGAGCGCCAAAGGGTTCTGCGCGTTGCCCAAAGATGTGCCTGGGATTTGGGTGGTCGCGCCCACAGAGGATGCGCCCGGGCTCGGTTTGGCTGTCAACGGTTGCTTTGAACTCGACGCCGGACGGAGGCTCCTGGCCGCCAAAAACGATGGCAATGCCGCCCAGGCGGACGAGCTTGGCCGGAGCTTCGCCGATGCCCTGGCAGGGCTGCATGAGGCGAGTTTGGAGGTGGAGAATTGGCCCGATCTGCGGAACTGGCTGGGTCTTGCAGGAGATGTGACCCAATATGATTTCTGGCACTCGTTGTGGAACGTTCTGGCTGGGGCGGTAAAAGGCAAGGAAGGGGCCGGACATGAGGTGGTCAGGCGGATTGTCGCGGGAGCAAATGGCTTCGGAGCCCTGCTCGACCGGGCGGATGCCCTGCCCAACGGTCTATGGGGTGATTTCCAATGTCTGACCAGGCCGGACAGCATCAAAAAGGTGGTGAAGGGCGTCCTGGCGGAGGAAGGCTTTTTCAGGACTATTTGTGGGTGGGGATTCTTCAAGGAGTATCTTGGCGCACCCGATGAAGTGACGTCTGAACGCATCGTCGCGCAAGGAAAACGTCTCGTCTCCAAATTTGGAAGCGCCGATTTTCGATACACTCCGGTCAGGCTTTCCGCTGTGTTGCATGAGTTCGGCAACATAAACCGCCAAATCGAGCCGGAAGCGGCAGCCGACCTCGGCGCTTTGCTCAAAGGGCTTGAGAAAGACGAACGTTTCGCCAACGAACAAGGCGAGATCAAAGGTGAATTGAAGGCATTCCTCTTCAGGGGCGAGGACGGCAATTTCCACGAAAGCGGCGAGTTGCTGATTGCGGACAGCGGGGCATCCGCAAAGAGCGAGGCAAGCAGACTGGCGGCCTTTGCGCCGGATGAAGCGCTTCTCGCTTCGGAATACCAGGATGACGCATTGACCTTTTTCAAAATATGCCGGGGCGGCTTCACTGCTGATATTGACGACATGACCGAATGGTTGCTTGCCGCAGACACGCCCAACAAACAAAGCGCCGCCCTGCGTTATTTGCTTGAAGGCAACCAAGGGGATGAACTTGCGGAACGGGTGCGCAAGGAAAAAAGCGGCAAATGGGTAGAAGGATTGGATTGGAATTCCCAATGCTTCAGCGGATGGGACTTTAAAGACCAAGCGGAAATACTGCTTCGCCGCCTGCCTACTTTGGCCCAATTGCAACGTGGGGTTTCACCGCCACCACCTCCGCCACTTGCACGGACGCAGATCTCACCCAAAGACGCCTTGAAAAGGATTTATGACTGGTGGAAGGCGGAACAAGGGGGCTGGATTCAAGACTACGAACGACGCACCTATCCAGGGTTACGCCCATCTTTCAACTTGGAAGAGGAAGATGTCGGACGATTTGACCGCAGTTCCTGGCTTGCTCTCTTTCTATTGGGGCATTTTCACACGATGGGTCGCCAACGGAATGTCCAACACAGAGCCTTCATCGACGACTGTGTTGAGGAAGGATGGTGGGATATTTTCTCCAAAGCAAACCCGGAAAAGCGCTCTGATGAATGGATGGGAATTTTGGAAACATATATTTCAAATCAAGTGGATTCCAGCCAGTATGAAGTATGGATGAATCATTATGTGAGCATCTACAAACTTTCCCGTCATCTTGACTCTTATCGCGAAGCCTTCTTGAGCATTGATAGCCATGACCACATGCCGAATCTTGACGGCATCTTGAAGACATTGACCAATCCTGTATTTCAGGGAGGCGGCATTGCCGCGCCCCCGATTGACAAAACCCTTGGCTTAGGTGCCTGTTTCGTGGTGCGGGAATTGCGGCGTAAAGGTATTTTGAAAAACGCGCAGGTTGATCCCTTCTGCTACGTGCCGGTCGGCCGCGTCCGGGAATTGTGCTCCAGTTTGGGATGCTCCGGTCTCAATGCGCAAGGCAGCATCAATGACTCAAAAATCATTTACGATTTCCTCGGTGGGCATCTCCGCCAAGACCGGGTCACTTTCGACGGGTGTTACGACATCCCCTTGCAGATTCTGGCTGAAAAAGACGATCAACGCCAACGGATACTGAATTGAGAGCACACCATGAACGAGTTGATCACCGGACAAACCGTCGTCCATGAGCGTTTCGGCAGAGGGCAGGTCGAATTTCCCAGGGGCGAAACCGCCTTTGTGCGGTTCAAGCACGGCATAGAGGAATGCGCCGTCTCCTCCCTTCAGGTACAAACCGGCATCGAAGACCTGATCCGGGCTGGGCGGATCGCGCTGCAACCGGAGGCCATCTGCCGCACGCAGGCCGAGGCCATCCTGTCGGTCAACGATACCTGGGGCGTGTTTTCCAAGTCACGCATCGCCTTGTTACCGCACCAGTTGTGGGTGTGCCATCGGGTGCTGCGCAACTGGCCTACCCAGTTCCTGGTGGCCGATGACGTGGGCCTCGGCAAAACCATCGAGGCCGGACTCATCCTCTGGCCCCTGCTGACGCGGGGGCTGGTCAAACGGCTTTTGATCATCTGCCCGGCATCCCTGGTCGGACAATGGCAATACCGCCTGCGCGAGATGTTCGACATCCGCCTGAACCAGTACCTGCCCCCGGCCGACACCGACAAGTCGGATTTCTGGAACACCAACAATCAGGTCGTCGCCTCCCTGCAAACGCTTCGGGACGATCACAACAAGCGGCATGAACGCCTGCTCGCCGCCGAGCCCTGGGACTTGCTGATTGTGGACGAGGCCCACCACCTCAATGCGGACAAGGATACCGGAGCCACCCTGGGCTATCGCCTGGTGGACAAGTTGTTGAAAAAGAATCTGGTCAAGGCCCGGCTCTTTTTTACCGGCACACCGCACCGGGGCAAGGATTACGGCTTCTTCGCACTGCTGCATCTGCTCCGGCCCGATTTGTTCTCCCCCAAAGCCATGCCGGACGCGCAAATCCCCCATTTGCGGGAAGTGCTGATCCGCAACAACAAGCAGAACGTGACGGACATGGCGGGCAACAAGCTGTTCAAGCCGGTCGTCAACCATCCGGAGACCTATGCGTATTCGGAAGAGGAAGCCGAATTTTACGACCTGCTGACAAACTTCATCGCGGACGGCAGGGCCTATGCCTCCACCCTGTCCGAAAACGAGCAACGGGCAGTCATGCTGGTGTTGATCGCCATGCAGAAACTGGCATCCAGTTCCATCGCCGCCATACGCCGGGCGCTGATCCGACGCTTGGAACGCCTGCGCAAAAAAGAGGACGAGCTGAATCAGGCGAAAGAACGGAAAAAAATGATACAGGAAATGCTGGAGCGCTCCGACGATCCCGCATCATACCTGTCCGATGATCTCCAAAAGTACGAGGAGGAGATTATAGCGCTGTCTTCGGCGCTGAAGCTGGTCAAGGATGAAATACCCGCCCTGGAGAAGCTGATCGAAATGACGGCCGCCATCCGGGAGGAAACCAAGATCAGCGCCATTCTCGACGTGCTGGACGACCGCTATTCGGGGCGAAACGTATTGTTCTTTACCGAGTACAAGGCCACCCAGGCCCTGCTCATGTCGGCCCTGATGTGTAAATTCGGCGCGGATTGCGTCACCTTCATCAATGGCGACGAACGCATCGAGGGTCTTGTCGGGCCGGACGGCCGGGCGCGGGAGATAGCGCTGAAGCGGGAAGACGCTGCGGAACAGTTCAACGCGGGCAAGGTGCGTTTTCTTGTGTCCACGGAGGCGGCCGGTGAAGGCATAGACTTGCAGGAATCCTGCCACACCCTGATTCATGTTGACCTGCCCTGGAACCCCATGCGCCTGCATCAACGGGTGGGCCGCCTGAACCGTTACGGCCAGAAGCACCCCGTCGAGGTCGTCACCCTGCGCAACCCGGCCACTGTGGAATCCCGGATTTGGGACAAGCTCAACACGAAGATTGAAACCATCATGCACGCGCTGGGCAGCGCAATGGACGACCCGGAAGATTTGCTGCAACTGGTTCTGGGCATGACCTCCCCCGGCTTTTTCAACAACCTCTTCGCCGAGGGAACCGCCGTCGCGCCGGAGCGACTGTCCTCCTGGTTCGACAACAAAGCCAAAACCTTCGGCGGCCGTGACGTGATCGAAACGGTGCAAACCCTTCTCGGCAACAGCGCCCGCTTCGACTTGAGCGATCTGAAGCAAATACCGCCCAAGGACTTGAAGGACTTGCAGCCCTTTTTCGAAACCATGCTGTCACTGAACAACCGCCGAATTTTGCGCGAGGAGGACGGCCTTGCCTTCAAGACGCCGGATGCCTGGACAAAGGACGCCCCTGGTGTGCGCTCACGATATGAAGGGCTGGTCTTTTCACGCGATTTGCGGGGCAAGGACGCCGCCCTGCGGATTGTCGGCGTCGGCCACCAGGCGTTTGACAAGGCCATCCGGCAGGCGAGCGAATTCGAGCATCAGCTTTCCCTGCTGCCCGGTCTGGAGCAGCCCCTCGCGGTCTGGGCTGCATTCGACAGAATCACCTCGCAGGAGGGCTACATTCACCAGATGGTCATCGGCATATCCGAAGAACGATTGTTCAAAGACTGGGAAGTGATCGATCTCCTGAACAAGGCCCTGCCCATGAAACCCTTGGAAGCGGCAACGGTCGGACACTGCGACGCGGACCAGTTGCTCCGCTTCCTCGACAAGGCCAGAACGACCCTCCAGACGAAATTGCCCGAAATGAAGCTCCCCTTTGATGTGCCGGAAATCAGGCTTCTCTGCCTGCTTGCGCCAACCGGGTCAACCTGACCCCGCAATCCGGCGACCATGGCGCGGACGTGGCGCTTCTGGACGCGCCCGGCGGGCGCAAAATGGTCACCCAGTGCAAGACTGCCCAAAACGCCTTCGGCGAGGGCAACACGGCCGCCGAAGCGCAGAGCGCGGGCGTGGAATACGGCAAACGCTTCGGCGGAAAGTGCCGGGCCGTGCTGGCCGTCAACCTGCCTTCGGTGCAAGAGAAAGTGCGTGATCGGGCAAAGACCTTGAACGTCGAAATCTGGGACAGGCCCATTCTGGAACGCTTGCTGAACAAACGCCGGACGCTTTACCGCGACCTCGGCGACCTGCTCGCCCAACCCCGGCTGGAGCGGGTTGTAGGAGCGGCTGTAGGTTCGGCACACGCCGATCTTGAGGCTGAAGCGCAAAAAATGTCCGACTGTTGGGAGAACGTGCGGCGACGGACGCGGCTTGATGAACTGATGACTGTGCCGCCTAATCGCACCGCGCCTTCGCCAATTCGCCCCATTCGGTTGTGGCACGTGGCGATGTCCTCTCCTGCCGCATCTTTCACGGCGCATCGCCAATCCCCATCGAGGCCAGTTGCACCGTGTTCCCGCCCATCTTCCGGTTCACGGCGTCGAGCGCGGCCATCAGGGTGTCCCGCCGTTCCTGCTCCTTCGGCGTAACGACGGGAAAGAGCGAGTATTGGTTCCGGCTGCGCCTTGAAGTCAGGTCAAACAACATGACGCCCGCTTTGGCATACGCCGGACCTTCCCTGTAAATCCCCTCCAGAATTTTCAGCGCCGCCTTGTTCATCGTGAAGCTGTCGGAAGTGGCTTGCGGAAAGCTGAACTGACCCGTCGCCTCGTGATACTGACCCGCCGCAAAGGACGAAGTGCGGATGAAGACCATGATGCCGCCCGCCAAAAGCTGTTTCTGCCTTGCCGTCTGCGGCATCGGTGGGCGCGGCGCAAATGACGGCAACTGGTATCGCCAGGCTGTGCGGCGGCAGAGATCCAGCGGGAGATGGTCTCCCACTGATGCGCGTGCCTGCATCCTCTGGATAGTCCAGCAGCAGACGACCCGCAATCTGTTCGGGCGAGCAGGTCGGAGCGGCTCATGCAGCGCTCATGGCGCGGCAATCAGCAGTCCGGGCGCAGGAGCCGGGTTTGGCCGGAGTTGGCACTGCCCTGGTGCAGCTTGCTGGAAATGGTACTGTGGTGGCGGGCCAGGGCAGGCGGCAATTGTTCGGCAATCATGCCCATGTGTGCAAAATACTTCGATGCCGATCCGTTCTTCCAGGGTAAGATGGGCGCGGGACATGCCGGGCTCCTGCCGGCTGCCAGGTGCTTGACGCTGTCAACTCGACCAGAATCCCGTCCTGTCCTTTCATCTTTTCACATCCTGACCGAGCTGCGCATTGGCAATGAGCATCTAGCGGGGAGCAAGGCATTATGAATCTTTTGCTGGTCGAGGCTGAGGAAATCTGCCGGGGCCAGGTGCTGCTGGAGGGGCGCCGGGCTGCGCATGTACGGGCAGTCCTGCAGGCCCGGCCCGGCGACACGCTCAGGGTTGGCGTGGTGGGCGGCTGTCAGGGCAGGGGCAGGGTGCTGGCTGTTGACGAGGCCGCCGTGCGGCTGGAACTGGCACTGGATGGGCCGCCGCCCGCACCACCGCCTCTGGAGCTCATTCTGGCCCTGCCACGGCCGATCATGCTGCAGCGCATCCTCAAGCAGGCCACGGTCATGGGTATGCGGCGTCTTCATCTGGTGAAAAGCCAGAAGGTGGAAAAATCCTATTTCGCAAGTCCGGTGCTGGCCCCGGACAAAGTGCGGAGTCTTCTGCTGGCAGGCATGGAGCAGGCCCGAGACACCTGGCTTCCGGAAGTGCGCATATACCGGCAGTTCAGGCCCTTTGTCGAGGATGTGCTGCCCGGTCTGTCCGGGCCTGGTCTGCTCGCCCATCCGGAGGCGGACAGGACGCTTTCTGAAGTCTTTGTCCTGCCCACAGCCACTGCGCCGCTCAGGCTGGCGATTGGCCCGGAAGGCGGCTGGAGCGACTACGAACTCGGGATGTTCGCGCAAGCCGGCTTTGCCCGTTTTTCCATGGGCAGCCGCATCCTGCACGTGGATACGGCCGTAGTGGCCCTGATGGCGCAGATCGATCTGCTCTGTCAGCTCGGGCGGCGGGCGAAGCGCTGACGGAATTTTTTGGTGATCAATGTGTATTCAGGCAGCCGCAGGAGCTGCAGCAGGCTGCCGTAGCTCAGCACCGCAACCAGCACGATGGCCGCAATGGCCAGGATCTGCTGAAGGAGCATGCCGGCGAGCCATGGGGCCAGGAGCTGCCTCATGCCCCAGGTCACGGCCAGCATGAGCCCAGAGGCGCAGAAGATTTTGCCCAGACCCGTGACCAGATGCCACAGCGGATAGCCGTGCAGCTTGCGGTAGAGCACGACGCTTAGGAATACGAAGTTCAGCATCATGGCGCAGGAGGTCGAAAAGGCGATGCCCCGGTGGCCCATGGTGGCAATCACCAGATTGATGACCGCCAGATTGGCCGCCACTCCCAGAAAACTGCCGATGACCGGGTAGCGGGTGTTGCCGGTGGCGTAAAAGACCGGCACCATGACCTTGTTGGCCGCATAGGCAAAGAGACCCACGCTGTACCAGCAGAGCGCCTGCGCGGTGGCCTGGGTGTCTGTCGCGGTGAAGGCGCCGTGCTCGAAGATCAGCCGGATGATGGGTTCGGCCAGCAGCACCAGTCCGGCCGTGGCCGGCAAGGCCAGCGCCAGCACCAGAACAAGGGAAGAGGTGAAGGTCTGTTTCAGGCTGTTCAGGTCCCTCTCTGCCGCCTCTCTGGCCAAAACCGGCATGATTGCGATGGAGAGCGCCACGCCGAAAACGCCGATCGGCAGTTGTACGAGCCGGAAGGCATAGTTCAGCCAGGACACCGCCCCCTGGCCGCAGGAGGCGGCGAAGTTGGTATTGATGAAGATGTTGAGCTGGGTCGCCGAAAGGCCGATGGTGGCGGGCAGCATCAGGAGCAGTATGCGCCTGAGTCCGCTGTCCCGGGGCGCGAAGACGAAGTGGAAGCGGAAACCGGTTTTGCCGAGGGTCGGCACCTGGATCAGGAGCTGGAGCGCCCCGCCCAACAGCGTAGCCCAGGCCATGCCGACAATGGCAGGCAGGCCGAAGCGCGGCAGCAGCCAGGCGAGTGTCAGGCCGCCCACAATGGAACCCAGATTGAAGAAGCTGGACGACAGCGCGGGCACGAAAAATTTGCCCTTGGTGTTCAGCATGCCCATGACCACGGCGGAGAGCGACACGAAGAGCAGAAAGGGCAGCATGATGCGGGTGAGCGTGGCGGTCAGCTCCGTCTTGCCGGCCACCAACTGGAAATCGGGGGCCAACAGGTGCACGATGGGTTCGGCGCAGAGCAGCGCGATCAGGGTGAGGCCGCTCACAAAGACCGCGAAGAAAACGAGGACATTGCTTGCCAGCCGCCAGGTCTCCTGTTGGCTTTTGTTGGTGTTGTATTCGGAAAAGACGGTGACAAAGGCCGCGGACAGCGCCCCCTCGCCGAAGAGGTCGCGCAAAAGGTTGGGAATGCGGAAGGCAACGACAAAGGCGTCGTAGGCCAGGCCGGCGCCAAAGAGGCCGGCAAAGACCTGCTCCCGAACCAGACCCAGGAGGCGACTGCACATAACGGCAATGCTGACGGCTCCTGCGGAACGGGCGATGGTGGCAGTGGTTTGGGCTGCTTGGGCGGATTCTCGTGGGGCCATGATCTCGCTGTGGGCTTGTTCTTGTTGCGTTGTGAAGCGCCAGCGAATATATAACAAATTTCCACTATTGCACAAGACACAGGGCGGCAGGCACGGGTCGCTGGCGCCTTGAAATGGAGAACCGTCGTCACCGCTCTCTCCCTTACCATATACGGAGGCTTTTATGCAGGACGTGCAACAGATCAGGAATATCGTCATTCTTGGCCATGGCAACAGCGGCAAAACCACGCTTGCCGAGGCCCTGCTGTTCACGGGCGGCGCGATCAAGCGCCAGGGCAGGGTGGATGACGGCAACAGCAGCATGGATTTTGAGCCCGAAGAGGCCAAACGTCATATCAGCATCAGCACGGCTTTCGCCCAGATCGGCTGGAAGAAGCACGAGATTTTTCTGGCCGACACGCCGGGCGACGATAACTTCGTGAATGAAACCCGCTTTGCCGCCCAGGTGGCGGACGCCGCCATTCTTACCGTGGGTGCGGTGACCGGAGTCCGCAGCCAGACGGAAAAATTTATCGACCTGATTCTGGACAACAAGCTGCCCTCTCTCATCTGTGTCTGCAAAATGGACAAGGAGCGGGCCGATTTCCAGAAAACCCTGGCCGGGCTGCGGGAAAAGGCCGGGCTCTCTCCGGTTGTGCTCTATCTGCCGATCGGCGCGGAAGACAAGTTCAGGGGCGTGGTGGACATCGTGGCCGGCAAGGCCCTGCTCTTTGGCGAGAACGGGACGTTGAGCGAAACCGGCATTCCTGCCGATCTGGCTGCGGAGGCCGCCCGCCTGCGGGAAGTGTTGATGGAGCATGTGGCTGAAACCGATGATGCGCTTATCGAAAAATTTCTGGAAGAGGGTGCGCTTTCGGATGAAGAGCTGATGGGCGGGCTGAAGGCGGCCATCCGCACTGCGGCCATTGCCCCGGTCTGCCCCTGCGCGGCTCTGGCCAACAAGGGCATGGCCCCGATTCTGGATACCCTGGTTGGCCTTTTGCCCTCACCTGCGGAGCTGCCTGCCCGTGCGGGCATCGATCCCAAAAACGGCGAGGTGATCGAGCGGACAGGGCAGGCGGACGCGCCCTTTTCGGCGCAGGTTTTCAAGACCATGGCCGATCCCTTTGCCGGCCGGCTCACCATTTTCCGTGTTTTCTCCGGAACCTTGAAGGGGGACAGCTTCTACAATGCCTCAAAGGACGAGACCGAACGCTTTGGCCAGCTTTTCGTGATGTGCGGCAAGGAACAGCGGCCCGTGGCAGCGGCGGTGCCGGGCATGATCGTGGCGGTGGCCAAACTGAAAAGCACTGCCACCGGCGATACGCTTGCGGAGATGGCCAATCCCATCGTCTATCCCGCTCTGGAGCCGCTGCCCGCGGTCATCGCCTACGCGGTCAGCACCAAAAAGGGCGAGGAGGACAAGCTCTTCTCTTCCATTAGCCGGCTTCTGGATGAAGACCTGACCCTGAAGCTGAACCGGGAGCCCCAGACCCGGCAGACGCTTTTGTCCGGCGTGGGTCAGGTGCACCTGGAAGTGACCGGCGAGAAAATCAAGCGCAAGTTCGGTGTGGAACTGGAGCTGGAGCTGCCCAAGGTGCCGTACCGCGAGACCATCAGAGGGCGGTCAACGGTGCAGGGCAAGCACAAGAAGCAGTCCGGCGGCCGGGGACAGTTCGGCGACTGCACCATCGAGATGGAGCCGCTTGAAAGAGGCGGTCATTTCGAGTTCGTGGACAAAATCGTGGGCGGCGTGATTCCCCAGCAGTACCGGCCCGCCGTGGAAAAGGGCATTCTGGAGGCCATGGAGAAAGGCGTCATCGCAGGCTACCCCTTTGTCGATGTGCGCATCAACCTGATCGACGGCTCCGCTCACACTGTGGATTCGTCGGAAATAGCGTTCAAAATTGCAGGTTCCCTGGCATTCAAGAAGGGCGTCCTGGAGGCCCAGCCGGTGCTGTTGGAGCCGATCATGAATGTGGAAGTCCGCGTGCCCAAGGACTGCGTGGGCGATGTCATGGGCGATTTGAACAGCCGGCGCGGCCGGGTTTTGGGTATGGATTCCACGGCCAGAGCCGAGGTGATCAACGCACAGGTGCCCCAGGCCGAGATCCTGCAGTACGCTCTGGATCTGACCTCTATGACCGGGGGGCGCGGCGCTTTTACTGTGGCTTTCGACCACTACGAGGAAGTGCCGTCCCACATCGCCGAGAAGATCATTGCCGCGTATCAGGACCCGGAGGGCAGCACAGACTGAATGCAGATCACCCTTGATCCGGCACATGGAAAAGACTTTCTGCCCAAAGCCCGGGAGGTATTGGCCCAAGCACGCGCAGTGAAAGAACTTTGTCAGGCCCAGTCGGTCATTTTGCCGCTGGAGTTCGGTTTTCCCTGGAACAGGAGGCTGTGATCAATAAAATAGCCAAAGGATAGGTCTGTCAGGTGCGCAACCGGTTCATCCGTGCCGCAGGCCTGCCGGATCCGGCTCCCTGAAGCCTGCCATTTCCGAACCATTATCAAGGGTCAGCGTCTCGGTTGGATCGCAGGCACGAAGTGCTTGTAAGACCCCGGGCAGGCATCGCCAAAAAATTTTCCATCTTGGCCTTGTCCTTGTACATGGTGAAACCACTAAGGAAATTTGGGCGGATGCGGGGAAATTCTTTCTGGAGGATGCGCACATGGCACGGATTGCCATGAACAGGGTCGTGGCATGGTTGGTGACACAGACCTATTCCCGAGGCACTCTGTACAGTGAAACACTGGCGCGCCAGTATATGGGGGCTGTTGCCCAAGCGCCTGAACGTTTGGGTCTGCCAAGCGATTTGGCCAAGGTCAGCGCCTTTGAACAGTGCAGTGCGGCGGAACTGGAGCGGTTATGGCAGGTATGGAAAACCGCGCCGAACTATACCGAACGGAACAGGCAAACGGGCAATGCCTTGTCCGCTGGCATGGGCTGTTTGTTGCAATATCTGCGCTACCGGGAAAGCCAATCTCTACGGGTACGTCGAGTTCCCCGCCAGGACACCAACCCGCCAGCAGCGGACGAGCAGGATAATCAGCCTGCCTCTTCCAACTCTTCGGATACTCCTGAGCAGCCCATACGCCTTTTGCGCCAATTTGCTTTGGAGTACATAGATAAGCGTCCCAAAGGCGGAGTTCTATGGGTTATAGGTGATCAAAGGCTGGCTGATACAATGGAACAGCTACGTCAGGTAGGCTTTCCCTTCACATTCAAGCCACGTGGCGGCATAGCCAGCGGTTGGCGCGACGCCTGGTGGCTCAAAGAACAAGACAGTATTACCCTCCCCCGAAATACCGAAACCGAAATTAAACTCACGCGCGAACCGGATCCTGACACAGTCGCGGCTTGGTTGCTCACCCAGACCGATGCCGAGGGCGAGCGGTATCAGGCGGCTGACGCGCAACTCTACATGTGGGCCTTGCGCACCACGCCCGCCAAGCTGGATTTGCCCCCCGCAGTTATCCAAAAAAGCGTTTTCTCCTGCCGCACTCCCGAAGAGCTGAAGCAACATTGGGAGCTTCTCAAAACCGCGCTCAACTATCAGCAGCTCCGCGCTTACACGAGCATTTTTGATATTGGCGTCCAATGCCTCCTGCGCTATCTGGAATCCCATCCGGCCAACGCCGGGCAAATAACCGCAGCGGCAGCGGCAAACATAGCCGAGCCTGACCCCAAGTGGATTCCTGATGCGGAAGCCAAAAACGGCTCGGACATTGACCCTGATGCAGTTGTAGCTTGGCTGGTCACCCAGCCCAACGCCAACGGCACGCTGTATCTGAAAAGAGTCGTGCGAACCTACATGTCTGCGTTAACGTACCACTCCCGCAAAATTGGATTTACCCCCCTCACTCTCACAAAAAAGCGTTTTCTCTTGCCACACGCCAGAAGAGCTTGACCAACACTTGCAACTCCTGCAAACAGCGCCGAATTACCGGCAAGTGAATTACGATATCCTTCACGGTCAGTTTTCTGCTGGGATTGCGTGCTTCCGCCGCTACTTGGAAGCCCATCCAGCCCGCATGGCAGGCGCTCCTAGCCTCTCAGCCCGCTTCTCCGCCCCCATAACAGCAAAAAACGAAAGTATCAATTGTATGGAGGCCAGCCCACCTCCACCGCTCCCTGCCCCGCCGATCCCACCCGCACCGCAGCCCGCCATGACCACTGCGAAACCGGCAAGTCCTTACCGCCCGCAAACCGCTGCGTCCCAAGTCCCCGCCTGGCTTGTTGAAATCCTGAGCGGCGTCCTGCAACGCCATTTCAGTAACGGCTTTCCCCTCAACGACGGCATTGAACTGCTCCGCTTCCGGGAATTCACCTATCAGGACGTCGGCAAGCCCATTCGGGAAAGCGTGGACGACGCGAAACTCACTTATTGCATCCGCGCCTGCGGCCCGGTCTTTCAGAACCGGGTCTATCCCGTGCCGCCCGAGGCTGTGGAGCGGCTTTACTCGCTCGTGGCAAGCTGCCTTGAGGAGGGCGCGGCCATCATCTTTTATGACCAGTTCTACCAAAACCATGAAACCTGGCTCTTTGACGCCTGCATCGTCTCGCCAGAGATGCTCCGTTTTCTCCTGCAAAAGCGTTTCCCCCGGCTCACCTTCACGGACAGCTATTGCGGCCAGGGCATCAGCACCATTCCCCAGACCGTGTCCCAGGAGGTCCAGCGGGTTTGGGGCGACGTGGCGGTGCATACTTATGAGGAACTGGCGGAACTGCTTCCCTATATTCCCTTTCAGCGCATTAAAACCGCGCTGGTGCAAAATCCGGTTTTCACCCTGAACGCGGACGGAGCCTATGCCAATCTGGATTTGGTGGAGATTGAGGACGAGGAGCGGGAAAAATTTGTCTGCATAATGACTGAAAGCTGTGAGCAGGAGGGCTATGCGTCCCTCTCGGAGCTGAATTTGGACGATCTTCAGGAACGCAACTACGAGCTTTCGGAAAACGCCCTGGCCGCCGCCGTGTTCCAGCTCTGCCTCTCGGATCGCTTTGAGCGTAACCGCAATATCATCACGCCCAAGGGCGCATCCCAGGATATCCGCGCCATTCTGGAGCGCCATTTAAGCCAGCTTGAACGCTGCGGTCTGGATGAATTGACCGGGTTTGCCGAGAACATCAACGGCAGCGCACCGGCCCCGCAAACCATCCTGGAGGCGGCCCACAGCGTGATGGTGCGCATAGACAAAGACACATTCCTCAGCGAAGCGCTGCTGCATTTTGACGTGGAGGGCACGGACGAGGCCATTGCCCTCGCCCTGGAAGGGACGGACGGTGAAACCAAAGCCTTCGCGCCCCTGCAAGCCTTCACCACTTTCGCCGCCTTCCCGGACTGTGGCCAGGCCTGGAATCTTTTTGTGCTGGAGAGCTATTGCCGTCGTTTCAGCCAGCGCTTCCGCTTTGCCGCGCACACCGCCAATTCCACCAATTGCGGCGCGGTAATCAGGAAAGAAAACAGCCAGAGCTACAACAGTCTTTTGGTGGAGGCGGCCTTGCAGGCGGGGCTTCCGGCCAAGGAAAACGAGGTGGGCGAATTTCTGATCGCCCAGGGCTATCTGGCCCGCAAAACCGTGAAAATCAGGGAGATCGTGTCCGCGCTCCGCACCCTGAAAGCGAGGCGGGCCTGAAATGTATTCCTACACCTACGATCCCGAAACCGGCGGACTTCTGCTCAACGCCTCGCCCGCCCCATTCTCCCGCGAACCCCGCCCGGTGTACGCGCCCGAGCTTGACCTTTTGGGCTTTGACCGCTTCTGGCGCTACGACAGACAGACGGACGCGCCCTATATGTGGGCCGAGGCCAACCAATACTTCTATCGCGGCAGGCTGGTGGCCAGGCTCAAGGGTGGTAACGCCTTCACCGCGCCGGAGATCATCATTCCCGAGGAGGAAAACGGCCAGCCTGTGCGCCCCGAGCCTGACGGCGGCAAGCTCCGGCCCGTTGATCTGGCCGCGATGGTGGCGGCCAACCGGGAGCTTTTGGAGATTCTGGAACGCACCACGGTGCGGCGCATCGTGGACGCCTACGCCCGCCACCGCAAACGGCTGGACTGCTTCCATGTGGCCTTTTCCGGGGGCAAGGACAGTTGCGTTCTGCTGGATCTGGTGAAAAAGGCCCTGCCCAAAGGCAGCTTTGTGGTGGTCTTTGGCGACACGGGCATGGAGTTCCCAGACACCTACGAAGTGGTGCGCCAAACCCAGGCCCAATGCCAGGCGGAGGAAATTCCCTTTTATATAGCCCGCTCCCACTTCAAGCCCGAAGAGTCGTGGCAGCTCTTTGGCCCGCCCTCGCGGGTGCTGCGCTGGTGCTGTTCGGTGCACAAAAGCGCACCGCAAACCCTGAAGTTGCGAGAAATCACAGGGAAAACAGATTACACCGGGTTGGCGTTTGTTGGAGTTCGAGCACACGAAAGCGCAACACGAGCAAAATACGAATACGAAAATTTTGGAAAAAAACAAAGAGGACAATACAGCAATAACCCTATACTTGAATGGACATCTGCTGAAATTTGGCTGTATATATATCAATAATATAATTATAAATAATGCATACAAAATAGGAAGCGCGCGTGTAGGATGTCTATGTTGTCCAATGGGTGGAGGAAAATCGTGCTATATTGAATATAAAAACTATACGGAGGAAATTAAATTATTTCATACAATAATAGAAAAATTCAATAGCAGAAAAAATATAAATTTATCAGATAAAATATCAAAAGGAATGTGGAGTGCAAGAAAAAATGGAAGAGATTTACTTGGAAATCAAAATAAATACTTAGAAACACGTAAAGAATCTTATATACAAGTAGATATAATCAATACAATACAAATATTTAATGAATGGAATAAAACTTTAAATACCGAACACAACACTATTAATGTTGAAGAAAATAAAAATGGATTTTCTGTAAAATTCAATAATTATATTATAAGTAATAATCCATTTTTAAGCAAGTCTATACACTTTTTACTTCACAAATCTGCCTATTGTGTAGGATGCAAGGTATGCGAAGCAAATTGTACAACAGGAGCGATTAAATTTGTTAATAATACAATCACTATAAATAACTGTATTCATTGTAAAAAATGTTACGAGATAGACAGTGGATGTTTATTATATCATTCATTACGTTTCCCATCAGGAGGAGGAAGTAATATGAAAAGCATTAATACTTTATCAAATCATGCACCAAAAAGTGAATGGCTTAATGACCTCTTTGAAAAATGACATATATTTTTTGATGAACATGGTCTTGGCCCTGAACAGATTTCATTCTTCAAACGCTTCCTTAAAGATGCAGAAATCATAATAAATAATGAAACTACAAATTTATTTGATATAACCAAAAAAATCAATGGGATTCTACTTCTTCTTTGGGAATTATATTAATAAATCTTGTAAATAACAATCCGCAAATTTGTTGGTATGTTGTTAATTTTGAAGTGAATTCTCTACCGCCTAAAGGCGGTAGCTTCGAACCATTGCCGCCTGCAAGGCGGCTTACGGAGCCAGGGTAAAATCGTCATCGTGGGCTCGCTCCTCCAAGTCCTGCTCTGCAATATATTGCATGATGACATCGTCTGTGACATTGCCTGAACTGGCGGCAAAATATCCGCGACCCCACAGATGACGGCCCCAAAATTGCCCGGACAAACGTCGGTTTTCTGCAAGCAGCTTGCGTGAGGTTTTCCCTTTTATGCGGCCAACCAATTTACTCACAGAAATCTGTGGAGGAAGCGAAACAAACAGATGTACATGATCTTTGGAGACGTGCCCTTTCAAAATATCTATATCCATGGATCGGCATATTTCTCGTATCAGATCCTGTAAACGCACGGCCACGTCTCCAAAGAGAACCGGTTTGCGATACTTGGTAATCCATACAATATGGACCTTGAGGGAATAAATTGAATGCGAGCCTTTGCGATACGCATAGTCATCCATAGTATCGCAAACCTACTGAAGTCTTCGCCTCAAGGCGAGGGATTTTCTCCCATTCCCAGAAAGAGACATTAAGGGCGAACCACCGCAGAACCAGGCCCTTCAAATTTTCTCTGGGCAAGGCATTCCAGATAATTCCGGTAGGAAGCACAGAGACGAGAGCGGCAAAATACAGGCGATGCGAATAGTTGCGTCTCCTTCCTCTTCCAGGCTTTTGGATGTAGGTTTGGCCAGCATCCCGGCAGTCTGTGGAATCAATGCTTCGACAGTCTGCCAAAATTCATCAGAAATCCCCAAGTATTGATATGCGGCATGCTTGCTCGGTGTTTGTATGGATCTTCCAACGGACTATCAGGAAAACACCCTGTATTTGCAAGTGATTTGTTCGTAGATAAGCACTTAGGCTCAGGCCTCATTAATTGCCAAAAAGCAGAAAATCTGGTTAGTTGTGCTCAGGGAGGACGCCATGAGCCAACTGTTCTCCCTTTCTGCCGAGCAACTCGAACGTATCAAGCCCTTCTTTCCACGGTCACATGGTATTCCGCGGGTCGATGACCGGAAAGTCATCAGCGGCATCATTTATGTCATCAAACATGGCTTGCAGTGGAAGGATGCGCCGCGCGAGTATGGCCCTTATAAAACGCTCTACAATCGTTTTTTGCGCTGGAGCCAGATGGGCATCTTCAACAACATTTTTACCGAATTGGCAAAAACAGCGGGACAGGATGGCCAGGTGATGATCGATGCGACCCACCTCAAGGCGCATCGTACCGCCGCCAGTTTGCTCAAAAAAGGGCTCTTTCCCGCTGCATCGGACGCACAAAGGGCGGGCTGAACTCCAAAACTATGCCCTTTGCGACGCTCACGGCAGGCCAGGTAAGCGACTACAAGGGAGCCGCCCTGCTTATGGATGCCATAGATGCTTTGCCCGAGGCCAGGGAGCTGCTGGCGGACCGTGGTTATGACGCCGACTGGTTCCGTGATGCCCTGCGTACCAGAGGCATTACGCCCTGCATCCTGCCCGGAAGGAGCCGAAAGAGACTCTGCCCGTACGATCAAAATCTGTATAAACAGCGGCACAAGATCGAGATCATGTTTGGCAGGATCAAGGACTGGCGGAGAATAGCCATGCGTTATGACCGCTGCGCACATACCTTCTTTTCAGCTCTGTGCCTCGCGGCTTCCATCATATTCTATCTCGATTAATGAGGCCTGAGCCTAGTTCAGTCCTGGGGCTTGATCACCTGGTCTGAACTGAAAAACCCTTGACCGGCGGAAGGGTGTTCCTTGGATAGGTTGAGAAGTCGCTTCCTTGCCGGCACCAAAACCAACAAGCCTCCCTGGAACATTGGCGTTCCAGGGAGGCTTGTTTCGTCAGGTTGTGGGCTTCGCAATCAAGCGGCCCGACAGGGGAGCGAAACTGAAAAACTCTCTTGGAACAATCGTTCCAAGAGAGTTTGAAAATAATAGGGCTCCTCAGCAGAATCTGTGGGTTCCCGTCAGGGCCGATGAGGCTGTTGGGTGGCTGAAAATATTCCCTGACGGAACCTGAAAAGAGAGCATCCCGTTTCCCTTTTTGGCATTGTGGAGATCGACGAATATTCCCAAAGCCAAGGGAGGAGAAACGGGATGCAAATCAAAACTATACTGAATCGGATCCAGGTCCACAAAGGTTTTGTGTATGGCCCTGCCAGCTTGCATGAGCTGGCAGGGCGGCTGATGCTGGAATTGGAGATCCGGCCACGCAAAGGGAGCCGGCCAGTCTGCTCCGGCTGTGGCAAAGTTTGTCCTGGCTACGATACCCAGGCCCAGCGCCGGTTTGAGTTTGTCCCCCTGTGGGGAATCGCGGTCTTCTTCCTCTATGCCATGAGACGAGTCAACTGCCCCGATTGCGGCGTCAAGATCGAGCGGGTTCCCTGGGCAAAGGGGAAAAGCCACCTGACCACCACCTATGCGTGGTTCCTCGCCGGATGGGCGAAGCGTCTTTCCTGGCTGGAGCTTGCAAGGGCCTTCCACACCTCGTGGGAGAATGTTTTCCGCTCGGTCAGGATGGCCGTGGAGTGGGGGCTGGCGCATCGCGATTTGACGAATGTCCTGGCCATCGGCGCCGACGAGATCTGCTGGCGCCGACGCAAGGATAAGTTTGTCACCCTGGTCTATCAGCTTGACCAGGGGAAAAGGCGGCTGCTCTGGATCGGCCGCGACCGTACCACCAAGACCTTCCGGGGATTTTTCGACTGGTTCGGGCCACAGAGCTGTCAACACTTGCGGTTTATTTGCAGCGATATGTGGAAGCCCTACCTGCGGGTCATTGCGGAGAAAGCTCCTGATGCGCTCAACGTTCTTGACCGTTTCCATATCATGTCCCACCTGAGCAAGGCCATTGACGAGATCAGGGCGCATGAGGCCAACGAGTTGAAAAGCCAAGGAAAAGAACCGCTCCTGGCCAAAAGCCGCTGGTGTCTGTTGAAACGGCCTGAAAACCTGACCGACACCCAGGTGGACAAACTCGGAGAACTGCTTGCCTGCAACCTCAGAACCGTCCGCGCTTACCTGCTTAAGGAAGATTTTCAGCGATTCTGGGCGTACAGTTCCCCGGCCTGGGCCGGCAAATTTCTTGATGCCTGGTGCACAAGAACCATGCGCTCCAGGCTCAACTCTATGAAGAAGGTCGCCAAAATGTTGAGGGTTCATCGCCCTCTTTTGCTCAACTGGTTTCAAGCACAAGGCGAGATCGCTCTCGGGTGTGTGGAGGGTTTGAACAACAAGGCCAAAGTGATCACAAAACAATCCTATGGTTTTCGGACGTATGATGGCTTAGAAATAGCATTGTATCACGGAATTGGTGACTTACCTGTCCCAAAAGCTACCCACAGATTCTGCTGAGGAGCCAATAATAGTTGCTAATCTGCGTCGTTGTGGCGGGGCCGACGAGGCTCGAACTCGCGACCTCTGGCGTGACAGGCCAGCGTTCTAACCAACTGAACTACGACCCCGCATATATCTTCCGTGGTGGGCGAAACAGGGTTCGAACCTGTGACCCTCGGCTTGTAAGGCCGATGCTCTCCCAGCTGAGCTATTATCGGGATCATAACCAGTTTAAAGTTTGAATTTTCTGTACTATATTTTTTAGATGTTGGCAAATATTTTTATGCACAAAGATACATGGAGGAAGAACGCAATGAACCTGGGAGATGCTTGGAATTTGTACAAAATGGCTATTTTAGCATCGACAAAAGAAAAAAGTCAGAAAACAGAAAATGGCAGATGGAGGAACCATATTGCCCCAATTTTAGGGCAGCACGACGTTCGCACAATAACGACACTCGATTGCCTGTTGCTACGGAGAAAATTAGAGGAGACCTATAAATTAAGCCCGCAGACAGTGCACCATTGTTTATCACTTTTAAGGAGAGTACTGAAGAAAGCAGAGGAATGGGAGGGATTCGAAAGTAATATCAAGAACTTCAAAGGAATAATGCCAAAATTTGATAACAAAAGGCAAAGATTTTTAAATAGTGACGAGGTAAAAAAATTTTATATTTTTTGGAGTCAGACAAAAACTGGCATGATATAGTAGTATTTGCACTTAATACAGGTTTAAGAAAAGGAGAAATCTTTAATTTAAATTTTTCAAATATAAATATGAACGAAAGAATTATATTTATTGTCGATAGTAAATCAAATAAGAATAGAATAATTCCAATGAATGATCCTGTATACGATATATTATGCGAAAAAATAAATAAAAGTAGCATCAACGAAAATATATTTTATGGTAAAAATAAGCGGTCATTTATAAATGCTGTAAACAAAGCTGGTTTGAATAATGGAATAACTGATCGTAGGCAAAAGGTTGTATTTCATACGTTACGTCATACTTTTGCAAGCTGGTTGGTTCAGGATGGTGTACCATTAGCGGTTGTAAGTAAATTACTTGGTCATAGTACAATTAATTTAACTATGAGGTATACGCATCTTGCGCCAACCCAATATCGCCAGGCTGTAAACCTTCTAACAATGCATTTAAAGGCATAAAAATAGATAATTTATGCATTACAATGCATGACTGAACGCAATTATACAGAACAATGCATAACTAAGCAGAATAATGCGTCTTCTATTTCAATATGTATAATACCGCATAATACTGTATAATACCGTATAGGATTGGAATGGCAGGATATAAGAAGTACCACTACTCGCTGCGCTCGCAGTGTTCTTCTTGATCCTGCTCTGCGAGGCGGCTTATTCGCCCATGGCTCAACGCGCGTCTCCGGCTGCGCCGGGATATACCCCAAAGAAAAACTATCTGACGAATCAAAGCCTATTTTCCTGATATGACGTGGCCTTGACGGGTACCTGCGTTTATGATATACAAGTATATCATAAACGCAGGAGGAACGAAACATGCTCGCAATCAGACTGCCCGCTGAGATAGAAGCCCGGCTTGACGCCATGGCAAAGGCCACTGGCCGAACCAAAACATTCTATGCCCGGCAAGCCATTCTCGAATACCTGGATGATCTTGAAGACCTGTATCTGGCTGAGCAACGATTGAGCGAGATCAGAACCGGAGCGTCGGAGGTTGTGGCTCTTGAGGAAGTGGTGAAGCGCTATGGGCTGGAAAATTGAGCTTGCCCGCGCTGCAGAACGTGATTTGGATAAACTCGATCCTCAGGTGGCCAGACGTATTCTTGTTTTTCTGCATGGCCGTCTGGCTGAACTGGACGACCCACGCAGTATCGGTGAGCCACTCAAAGGATCGAAGCTGGGTGAATTCTGGAAGTACCGCGTCGGTGATTACAGGGTAATCAGCAGCATCGAGGACAAGGTGCTGACAATCCTCGTTGTGAGAATTGGCAATCGTCGAGAGGTCTACAGATAACATCAGGTCTTCGATACGTCATGTGGAAGATGAGATATGCCCTGTCCCGGTAAAAAAGTCCTCCACGCCTACCTGACGCCGGAAGAATATGAGCAGATGAAATCCCTGTCAGAACAGGCCGGGCTGTCGCTCTCGACCTTTGTCAGGCGTGTCTGCCTGGGACAGGATGTGAAATCCAGGGCAGATCAGGAAGCGGTCCGGGCATTGCTCAAGGCCAATGCCGACCTGGGTCGGCTGGGCGGACTCTTCAAGATGGCGATCACCGAAGGCCGCATCCGGGAGATGCAGTACGCAGAATTCCGACAGATGCTGCGGCGACTGGAGAAAAGCCAGGCCCAGGTGGTGGCATGCTGTCGGGCAGTTGCTGAATCGCTTAAGCACAGGTCATGATCGCCAAACGTCAGGAGCCCAGATCAAAGGGTGAACAGCGACGAAAATTCCGGCACTACGATTACAGGAGACTGGGCAACTATTGTCGTGATGCCGATCACAAGGGCGAAAAATGTCTGATGTCCTGGTTTGCCGGCTGCAACGCTCCGGATTATGATCTGGCGCTGGAGGAGATCAAGGCCACGCAGGCCATGAACACCCGCGTCAGGAGCGATAAGACATATCATCTGGAAGTGAGCTTCCGGCCGGAGGATGAAATCAGGTTGGCACCAGAGGCGTATGAGCGGATTGAACGTGCCTTTGCCGAGGCGCTGGGATTGTCGGAGCATCAACGTGTATGCGGAGTGCACAAGAATACCAACAATCTGCACATGCACATAGCTTACAATCTGATTCACCCGGACAGATTGACCATGGCGACGACGTTGTTTTATGACTATGAAAAGTTGTCCAGGGCCTGTCGCGCTATGGAAAAAGAGTTTGGCTTGACAGCAGACAATGGGTATGAGCAGCGTAACACCCAGAAAGGAAAAATCAGCCAGCACGCTGCTGCCCTGGAGGCGCATACAGGGGAACAATCATTTCAGTCGTATGTATTGAGCCTGAAGAGCGAAATTATGCGCCGGATGAGTACAGCCCGGAACTGGCAGGATGCCCATCAGGCGCTGGCTGAATACGGCATTGCCATCAAGCCGAAGGCGAACGGGTTTGTCCTGGTGCCTCTGAATGACAAGGGCGGCAGCCTGAAGGCAAGCTCCCTGGACAAAAGCATGTCCAGAATGCGCATGGAGCAGCGCTTCGGCACTTTCGTCACTTCAGAAACGCAGCAGCCTTCCCAATCGGGATCGGTGCCGGAACTTCCGCGTGCCGGCGAGCGGGCATTTCGGGATGTTGTTTTGGCCCGAAGGGCGGCAATTACCGCCGATCTGGAACAAGCCCGGAACTGGCAGGATGTCCACGATATTCTTGCGAACCATGGCCTTGAAATAAAACCTTTGGGTGCAGGATTGGTGCTGGCCAGCCAGCACAGCCCGGAAACGCTGAAAGCCAGCGCTTTGGACAGGAATATGTCCAGGATGTATCTGGAGAAGCGATTCGGGAGCTATGCTGCGCCTGAGTCTGGCCAGCGGCAGCAGGAAGCACCGGCGGCGGATGCGAGGCAAACGTCCGGCCGCCGGCAGAAAGAACCGAAGCAGGAGTCCACGGCCGGGAAACGCACGTACCAGAAAAGCCCCAGACAACCCAGGAATCCGGAGAGGGATCGGCTGTACCTGGATTACCAGGCGGCGCTGGCGGAAAAGATCGCCCGCATCGATGCGGAGAAGGCAAGAAATGAGGCATCACGCGAATGGCTGAAGGGGCGGTGGCAGCGAATGAAGGAGCAGCTGTATGCCGAGGTACTGACCCGCCGGACACGGGCCATCCGCATGCGCATGATGCTGAACCTCCACCGGCAGGATGTACTGCAGGAGCGGGCTGGCCACAAGGCGGCAATGGCAGGGATCAGGGCGGATTATCCCTGGTATAACTGGAACGGTTACCTGCAGCACCAGGCAACCCAGGGCAATACCGTCGCCCTGGGGGTGCTGCGCTCCATGGAAGAGCGCAAGGCCGCCCAGGCTGCCATCCGGAATCCGGCCAGGGAAAAGACCTTCCTGGAAGTGCAATTTGACGACCGGCAGGCTGCAAAAGCAGCAGGCGCAAAATGGGATCCCCAGGCAAAGCACTGGTATGCGCCCAGGGGGTCTGATCTGGACAGATTTACTGTCTGGTTGCCAGCCCAGCCTGATGCGGCTCCAACCAAAAGCGAAAACGGGAACTTTGAGCGAGCAGAACCGACTGCACCGGACACGCCAAAAGAAAAGAAAACACCGGGCGAACGGCTAGCGTATCTGGCCTGGCAGGAACGGGAGCGCATCAAAGCCGGCAGCGCAAATAAATCTTTCTTTTCCGGCTGCAGCTACCGGATCGACAACCGTGGCGTTGCGATTATCACCCTGGTGTCAGGCGGCACCATCCGGGATGCCGGCAAGAAACTGCATTTCTCACCGGACGAAGACAGCCGCCAGGCGGCCCGGCTGTACGCCATGGCCAAATTCGGCAAATTTGTCAAAGAAAAGGGGAGCACAATTGAGCAAAGAGAACGAACCGCCAGACTTGCCAGACTATTCGAGCCCCACATTGGCATCCTTAAAGAGTGTGCCCGATACGGCCTGCGCTCGTTGTCCCAACTCGCTGTGGTTTGTGGTCGGCGCAAATCCGAGGTGCTTTTGCAGGGCTATGCACATGATGACCTGGAACGATGAAGAACAGCTCAATATCACTGCCTGTGATGGCGAGTTTTTAGAATGAACGAATTTTGAGCATTCAAAATTACTTGAAGTGAACCGCTATACCCTTGCCAATTCCTTTGCGTTGGGGATTTGTAAATAAGTAGAACATAGGAATAACAACGACTGTTGTTGCATCAACGGTATATTGCATATTTATCAAAGCATCTACCTGGTTTCCATATTTTGCAAAAGCAATTTTTCTGCATAAGTTAAATGTAGCTTTTTCACTATCTACATCATTATTACACTCTATTTCACCAAGGATATTATAAGGCTTGCTTAAATCACCAGTCGTCACAATAATATTTTTTGTCGGTTCCGGCAGATTACTATATGGAGATCGATATTGTCCTTGTTCAACACAGCCACAAAAGACAAGAGAAATGGAAAAAAATATAAGTATAATGAATATTTTTACTTGTATGCAATCAAGTGAAGGCTTATAAATACACATGATGATTTCCCAACTTTTGAATAATTCCAATATCCCTACTTTCTACCTTTCAAGTTCCTGCTCTTCCTGCTGGGCAGACTCTAAACCCAAGGCATTTGCACATTCCCGTTCATGGGATTTAAGAGCGGCTTTTAACGCTGCCGAACGGGCACGGAAATACCACTCTTCCGGTGGAGTGGCAAACTGGCCGACTGCCCTTGACAATCTTTGGCTCTGGCTTCTGACGAATATATGGAATTCATCTTCAGGAACGGCAGGAACCTTGTCCATATTGTGCGCCCCGACACTCAATGCAAGGTTTTGTTTGTAGCGTTCCGGATCAAGCGGCAAAGTCAGCGTATCTCCGAGGCGAGAAATGGTCTGCAATGCGCGTATGCTGCTTTGTCGTCTATCGGCAGTATTGGCAAAAAAAGCCAAATAAGATTGCTCGCAGTGACGTTCAAGCGCCAGAATTTGGCGTGCATCGCCAACTTCAGCGACCTTCTCAACAATCCTGGAGATACGGTTTAAGGTGTTTCCACGAGAGATGCGAAGTCTGTTGTTTTCACCGGCTTCGTGTTGCCATTGAAAGCCAACAAGTTCCTTGACTATATTAGCTTGTATTCTATTAAATTCTTTACTGCTTAAGGAAGTCTTCGCCATATTCTTGTACCGCATCATACAGGTTGAGATCGGAATCAAGCAATGCTTCCAATCCCATCGTTTCTTTGAGAGATTTCACCAAGCAAGCGGGAATGGGCCTTCTGGCTCTGATCCGATCAAGTTCCTCATCCGAAGCTCCACGGTACAACGCCTCGGTTTCGCGTTCGGTGATCTGTTGAAGTTCTTCCGGGCTTACATACTCACAAATTGCCATAACATGACCTCCAAAAAGGAAAAATTAGTTTCACCACAGTTTTCCGAACCTGGCCGGGTTGGCGGCGGTGTAGAGCACGGTATGCTGGATGCTGCGGTGGCCCAGGTAATCCTGGATCAGTCTGGTGTCCGCGCCCTGGTCGGCCAGGGCGAACCCGCAGGCGTGGCGCAGCATGTGCGGATGGACTTCAAGCTCCAGCCCGGCCATCTTACCATAATTCCGCAGCAATGCCCAAACAGTTCTGCGGTCGAGCGGCTTCCGGCGCTCGCTCAAAAAAAGGGCGTCGCTGTCGGCAGCCATTTCCTTCCGCTTCTGCAACCAGGTCTTGATGATCCGCAGTTCGTCGGGACGAAGCGGATGCGTGGTGGACAGGCCGCGTTTCAGCCGGGCCACATGCAACACCCGACCATCCAGACCAATCTGGGAAAGGCGCATGCCGCAGGCTTCCGAGACCCGCAGGCCATGCCGGAACATAAGCAGCAGGAGGCATCGATCGCGCACGTCGTTGCGGGAGCCTTTTGTCGCCTCGATGAGCCTGGTCACTTCCGCCTGGGTCAGATGTTTTCGTGTCTGTAACATTTTGTCTAATGTTTACGCCAAAGGGAAAAATAACTGGCTGATTTCACGTGCCTGATTTTGGAGCCTGGAAAGAAGATTGGACAAAATGTACCATTTTGTCCAATCTTCCCCGCTTCCGTTGTACGGTTTATTCCAGTGGATAGTAATGTCCTTCAACGGCCCACCACCATTCCGGCGGCAACGCAGGCACAAAACCTTCCCGCTCGGCAACGCGCAGGCATTGAAGCACCGTGACCAGGTCCAGCGAAAACTGGTGTTGCCTGTCCTGCATGGCAAAGATTAAGGGATCGCCGCAGCGTTCACAATCGTTTTCGGAAGCCGCCCTGCCGGCCTGGGTAGCCGCCAGCTGCCGCTTTGGGCTTGTTGTCCTGGCGTGCTCCCGGCTTGCCGTTGTCATCGGCAAAGGTGGCCTTGCAGCCGTCTTTCCAGCCCGAGCAGCCCCAGAAGTCGAAGGCGCGTCCGTTTTTTTCGCCCTGGTGGTGGATGAGCGGCTTGCCGCAGACCTCACATATGAATTCGCTCAATTGCACCTTGGGCCTGTTGTCCTGCCGTTCTCCAGGCGCGCCGTTCTTATCGGCAAAAGTTACCGGGCAGCCGTCGTTGTGGCCGGAACAGCCCCAGAAGTTGTAACCCTTCTGCTCTTTGGAGGCTTTCCTGAAGTGGTGGACAAGCGGCTTGCCGCACTCCGGACATTTGGGCGAAGTCGCCTCGATGTAGGCGCCGGTGTCGCTTTGCAGGGCATTATAGGTGACAGCCACCACAGGTTGGTATTGCTCCCTGCCCTCGGCAATCGCATCCAGTTGTTCCTCCATCCGCTTTGTGAATTCGTAATCAAGGAAACCAAAACTTCCCAGGGCATTCACCACCTTCTCGCCCTGCTCCGTGGGGACAAGGAAGCGCTTCCTGTCCACCTGCAAATACCTGTGTGTCTGGATAATATTCTGGAGAATGGCCGCATAGGTGGACGGACGCCCGATGCCCCGTTTCTCCAGTTCCCTGACCAGGGCGGCTTCGGTGAAGCGCGCCGGTGGTCGGGTCTTTCTGGGAACTACCTTACCCTCCTGGGGTTTGATTTTTGTGCCGGCGGACAGTTTCGGAATCTGGTTCTCCGGTTCCTCCTCGTTTTCATCCGTCTGGTCTCTGGCGACCAGGGCCTTCCAGCCCGGTTTGACCAGGGTGCGGCCTTTGGCCTCGAAGACTGCCTTTTTGCCGTCCACCTCGCCTTCCAGACGCAGGACACGCACGGCATAAACAGCTTCTTCCAGTTGGCTGGCCAGGGCACGCAGCCGGATAAGCCGGTACAGAGCCTGTTCCTCTTCGTTTTCACCCGCGTCTTCCACTTCAAAATGCGTGGGCCGGATGGCCTCGTGGGCCTCCTGCGCCCCTTCCTTGCTTTTCCAGGCACGTGGCCCGGCCGGTACGGGATGATCATGCTCCGCAGCCCAGCTGCGGATGGCCGCTATGGCCTCTTCCGACAGGTTCGGGCTGTCGGTGCGCATATAGGTGATGTGGCCACTCTCATACAGCTTCTGCGCCAGGGCCATGCACCGGGTCGGATTGATTTTCAGAGCCGCCGAGGCGGCCTGCTGCAGGGTGCTGGTCGTAAAGGGCGCAGGCGGCGCTGCCCTGCATTCCGTTTCCGTGCAGGCCTGCACCGTGACCGTCCCGATCCCGGCCACCTGTTCCGCAACCGCCCTGTCCAGCACGTATTCCTGAGTTTCTTCCAGCCAGCTACCTTCTTTCGGCAGCCAGGCGGCTTTCCAGCCATCGCTGACGTGCTCCATCGCCTCAAACACCAGGTCAACACCAAAATGGGCCGTAACCCTGAAGTCCCGGATCGCCCGTTCCCGCTCCACCACCAGGCGCACCGCAGGCGACTGCACCCGGCCGGCGGACAGGGCACAGCCGTTTTGCCGGGACAGGACCGGAGAGACCAGATAGCCTACCAGACGATCCAGCACCCGGCGGGCCTCCTGTGCCGATACCAGACGCCGGTCAATGTCCCTGGTCTGGCGCAGCGCCGCCCTGACTGCCGTTTCCGTGATTTCCGTATAGGTCACGCGCCGGGCGTCCCCAAGATGCAGCGCATCCGCCAGATGCCAGGCAATGGCTTCACCTTCCCGGTCGGGATCAGTGGCCAGATACACAGCTTCAGCATTTTTGACCTTGTACGCCAGGTCCTTCAGCACCTTTGCGCCCCGCTCCGTGGCCTCGTAGCGCGGCACAAAGTCCGGAGGCTCAACGCCGATTGTCCGTTCCGGCAGATCCCGCACATGGCCCACGCTGGCCACCACCTTCCAGGATGGCCCCAGAAAGCCCTGAATCTTTTTCACCTTCCCTGGTGATTCCACGATGAACAGTTTCATCTTTGCCCCCTGTCACTCTTGTAGTCTGAAAAAAATCCTGTGTACTCCTGTCAACAAAAGCATATTATGCAATAGTTGTAAGAGAAAACTGTCCGGATGAAGAATGAGAAAGTGATTTTTCTTCCAGAGATGAACGACTCCAGGAAAAAATGCTTACCACACCGTCTGCGACCATGCCCTGAAAGAAAGCATTTGCCCTTTTTCCGACAGCAAATCCTGAGTGGTCAAATCATTAAGGGCATCAGATGGTGTCGTCATAAAAAAAGTCCGGCAAAAACAGCCGCAAAAAACCAGTTCTTTCAGAAAGGAACGTGCATCTGCCGGAGAAAGAAAGAGTTCGTGATAGCGGAAAAATGGCGTCCAGGCGTCGCTGCCCATGTCATCCATAACCATGGAGGAAAAATCTGTTTCCTTCCTGATTTCTATTTCAAAGAACAGATTACCCTCGGCGCGGTTGTACTCCTCAACCAGTATTCTGCCCCACATCTCATTAAGCGGCGGCGAATAGACACGCAACCTGGCCGACATCATGCCATGTTCACATGAAATTTCGCGAGTAACAAACCTGGCCAGAACCAACCCCCTGTCATGCCCGCCAGCACCGTATTTTTCAAATGCCAGCGTAAGCCGCCCCTGCGGCGTACCGAGTAATTCGCTTTGCCGACGTTCGGCCATGGCCGCTTCCGAGTCGTCCTGCAGGAAATTCTCCACCATCTCTTCCAGTTCCACGTCCATGATCTCCTTCTCCATTACCTGTCAGCTGAACATCCTGCGAAACCAGCCCTTTTGGGCCTGCTTCATGGAGATGTATTCCAGTTCAGGCAGATGTTCCGCCAATTGCATACGATCCCAGGACCACTGTGTCTGCCGCGCACAGTCGCTTATGTGTATCCGCGTTTCATAGAAGTCCCGATTCCAGCCCGGCCCATCTTCGCGCCGGACACCTTCCCTGTGAGCCGCAATCCGCCAGCTTGCCCCTTTCACCACACTGAGACGCAGGAAAAGGTCATAAAACAGCCAGTCCACCACGTTCTCTGCCAGACAAACCCGATGGATATAGGCATGGCCCGTGCTGTAGAGATGGCATTTGCCGATACAGGTGCGGTGATTGCCATCCTCGCCAACAAAGGTTTTGCCATCCCGCCGCAGAAAGTGCATGGACGGCAGACGGCTTGCTTCTGCATCCGTGTAATAGCCCGGATTACGCCGGAAGGCGCCAAGATTGCCTGCCATCCGTCGGCCTTTTGACAAAAAACCTCTCCAGGTCATTCCCCCGTAATCAGGATGCATGGTGCCGCAGACATCCCCCAGATTGACGCTGGCCTGATCAGACCAGTATGACGTGGCAACAAACTGTTGGGCAATGCCGTCAAGGGGCACATATTTTTCTATTTTCTGGTCAACAAAATACGGCACCTGGCCGAACAGCTCCCTGATCGCGTCGTCAGTCATGGCAGTCTCCGCACAAAGACAGGACGCTCTGGCTCCGGATTGTCCGGTATGGTGCGGGTGAAGACGGGCTGCTGGTATGACTGCCGGTACACCACCAGAGTGCCTGCTGCCGGCATTGTGCCGGCAGACCGGTCAAACGCCTGGCTGGTTTCCCCCTCTCCCTCCAGTCCGGGCACGGGCCGGACTGTCGTGCTGCCCTGGGCGGCTTCCGGACTCACTGTCCTGGCGTTTTTTTCTCTTTTGGCGTGGGCCAGTCCCCTGCTGCGCCGGCCTGGCGCGGCAGCAGACAGCTGCTCAGGCCCTCTTTCCAGCGTCCGGCGTACCAGGGCCGCATACTTCCTGCCCCTGACTGCGTCCGGAGAATGGTAGCGGGCAACGGCCGTCCAGGCATCCCCTGCCCGATCCAGTTCCTGCCTGAGTATCCAGGAGCCCAGCAGGATATTGGCTGCCGGATCAAACATGGCCTCCAGCGGGATCCCATAGCGCTTCAACCACCAGTTGTTGATCTGCATGAGACCGCAATCAAAACTCAGCCCTGCCGCATCGGCCCGCCTGGCCGCGGCCAGGGCCTCGTCCCGGCTGGCATGGATGTGGCCCCTGCCGGCGACGTTGAGCGCCCAGGGCGATCCGCCGCTTTCCACGCCGGCAATCGCCTGCGTCAATGCCACCGGAACGCCTGTCTCACGGGCAGCCGCCTGAAAATCCTGCTCGTGATCCGGTGACGCTGATGCCGGGACGGCGGGGTCTGCAAACAGGAGCAGGACACAGAGCAGAAACAGTTTCATCGTTCCTTCTCCGCCTCGACCTCATTGACTTTTGCCATAATGCTGTCCCGGACAGCGCCCAGGCCACGCGCCTGGTGCAGGTCGTTGAAGTCCGTCAGACGCCGCTCTTGCTCGCTTTTGGAGAAGTCGGCCACCACGACCTTCGCGCCCACTGCTGCAGCCGCTTCTTTGGCCTTGAGCACTCCAACATTTCTGTCATCACTGATTCTTGCGTCGTTGTCCGCACAGATGGTGAGCTTGACATGGGGCATCTGGCGCCTGATGGCCAAGGCAGCGTCCTTGATGTTGCCGGCATCAAAGGCCACGGCCACGGGCAGGCCCGTGGCCTGGTGCACGCTGGCCCCGGTGGCGTAGCCCTCCACCATCAAGATCACCTCGCCCTTCAGGGCGTCCTGATCCGGCAGAATTGCCATGGCCCCCTTTTTTGGACAGTCCTTCTCGTACCATTTGGCCCCGTCCTTGTTGATATACTCCAGGGTCTGGAGACGGCCCTGTCCGTCATAGCCAGGCACGAGCAGATTGCCGTGTTTGTCCTGACGCAGGTTGTAGGCTGCTACTCCTTTTCTGGTCAGATACGGATGATCCGGACTGGCCGGCTCCGCGTGCATCCATTTGGCATAGGCCCGCTTCATGGCCCGGGCCTGATCTTCTTTGCGGAGCTCTTCCCGGTCTGCCAGCTTTTCGGCCGACTCCTGGCGGAGTATTGCTTTTGCCTCGCTGGTCAGCAGATGGGCAGTCGCCAGCCATTTTCCCCTCTCACCGCTCCTGTAATTCTGCCACCACCCATTGGGCCGGCCATCCTCGTGACCACTGTATGCCCCGTCTTTCGCTCCAGGCCTGCCTCCTGCAACAGGTACCCGGTGGATTTGGCCGTCCATGACCGGATCGCCCTCGATGACCAGGCCCGCCGCACGCAGAACCTCGCCAAATTCACGGCAGGGATCGAGCACCGCAGGAGACTGGGTTCTGGATTTTTCCGGCACAGACAGCCATGGCTGCAATGGCTGCAAATCCGTTCCCGCCGGCGCATACCAGCGCTTTTCCTTCCCGTCCCACTTCGCCCCTGCTTCCCGCGCCTGGTCTTTTTCCACATACGGCACGTTCAGCCAGGTTTTCTCCCGTGCTGTCATTCGTTCTCCCCGGTGCTGCATGACGCCCTCGGTCGTCGCCATCGATACCGTTCTGTCGCTGGACAGGTGTGGAGCCAGTTTTTCAAAGATCATCCGCGCCTCTTCCGGCGTTGCATCCCCGGCAACCTGGATGTTTTCGCCGGCAGCGCTGTAATGCTCCGCACTCGGCCGCTGCGCACCCCGCTCTGTTGTCTTTTCCTTTTCCAGGCCCATGATGTATCCCCTGATCTGATCTGCATCCCGCGCAGCACGGATGATCTCCAGGGGATCATCCTCCAGAATCCTGATCCACGACTCGATATAGGCGTGATGCTGGCCGGGATCGTGGCCAATGCCCAGTTCCATGCCCAGCATGTAGCTGGCGATTTCGGCCCTGAGCTCCTCCCTGGCATATTCCGCGCTGCCAAAGGGATTGCCCAGGAGTTGCCGGTTCAGCCTGCTCTCATGCCCCGTCCAGTGCCCAAGCTCGTGCAGCGCCGTGGCGTAGTAGCCGTCCGGGCTGCGAAACTGTCCTTTTTCCGGCAGGTGGATCTCATCTGTAACTGGCCTGTAAAAGGCTTGATTCGCCTGATCATGAAAAATGGACGCGCCCGAATTTTCCAGCAGCCGCTCCGCTGCCTGGTGGCGCTCAAAGGCTGCATTCTCTCCGGCCTCCTGTTCCGGCAAGGCCGGCAGCCCATCGATCTGGCTGGCGTGGAATACTACCGCGTGGAAAACTCGAGGCCGTTCAAGGGAAATGATCTCGTAGCGTTTCCCGCCCTGCTCATCCAGAACAGGCCGGCCCTGCTCATCCCTGATCAGTCGGCGCTCTTCCTGTTTCCAGTACTGCACCAGAGTGCCGCGAGCGCCTTTCTTCACCTGAGCGCCCAATTGTTGGGCCTGCTTATACGTGCACCAACGCGGGTCTTTTTTGTCATATCCGTACTGCTGCATGCTGAGCCAGAGCTGATTGACGCCCCGGTACGGTTTGCCGGTCAGCGCATTGACAGGCGGGGAGGGCATCAATCCTGGCTCCCACGGATGCACCCAGGGCGCTGTCCCCCGCTCCAGCGCCTCGATTATTGTGGCCGCCACCTGCTCATGCCAGGGCCTGTGTTCCCTGTCTGCCATTGTTCACTCCTCGCCTGTGGCCACGCCGTTTTCCACGCCCATTTGGCTTTCCAGTGCGTCTTCCTCACTCATGGCGTTATCCGCAAATGCCCCCATATGCTCCGCCACATCCGGATCAACCGGGATCGGCATCCCAGGGTTCTCCATTGCCTCCCGCGCCACTGCTGTTGCCGCTGCATCCAGATAGGTCCATCTGCTCTCGTCCATGCTTTACCTCCTTCTTGTTCATTCAAATATCCAGACCGGCCGCACAACCTGCATGCCGGCCAAGGATGTCAGGCCGAAATAACGGCCGTCAAAACTGCCAGGATTACGCAGGGCCAGGGCCAAGGCCCTGCCCGGCGGTACGATTCCAGCCTGCAGCAGCGGAGCCGGTATGGGCCTGCCCCGGCTGTCCCGCCTCCGGGCCGCGCTGCCGGCAATGACCCGGCCGTTGATGCTGATGCTGCCATCCGCCTCGATGCCGATGTTATCCCCGGGCAGAGCATAGAGCTGTTTGCCTAGGGGCAGGAGTCCACCAGGACAGGGGCTGCCCCACCGGCTGCCTCCCAGATAGCCCCGTTCTTGGGACACACTGACAAAGGGCGCTGACTCCAAGCAGAAAAGAACCGTGTCGCCCAGCTTTGGCTCCACACCTATAAGCTGATACACACCCCGAGGCAGGCTTGGGGTGATATTGAGGCGATAGCCGCCGGCATACATGCCCACGCCCAGCAAGACCACCGTCACCACCAGAGACGGCAACATCAGCCGTGCCAGATCCCTGCCTGTCTTTTTCATGCCGCCTCCGCTATGTTTTCCGGCAGGTCTGACAGGTAGCGCAGATAGGCGCCAGCCGCAGTCTCTGCCGCTTCCGGGCCTGGAGCAGGCGCGACAGTCCCGCCCCTGTCATCATCCAGAACAAAGGGCTTGCCGTCCACAACCGGCAGGTTCCGGGCGCGTTCCAGAAAAACCGGATCAATGAAGTGCAGTATCTGCAGGCCATAGATGGGGCTGTTGCCCGCCGTGAAGATCAGCATCTCCCCTGGCTCGACAGGGCTGAAGCGCTGCCAGTACGAACTCTGCGCCCGGTGAATGCCTGACAGGCGCATACATTCGTCCGGAGTCAGCAGCGGCCGGGCCGTCTCCTGCACGCTGACGGACGAGCCGCTGCCGCCTCTGCCGCTGGACAGACTCTTCTTTCGCTGGACCACAGTGGTCGTGCCGGTGAGTTTGGACAGGTAGTCGGCAGTTTCAACCTGGGTTGGGGCATGAGCTATCCTGATGTGGCAGTTGGCCATCAGAGCGTTGTCCTGTCCATAGGCGGCGGAGAGCTGCCGCAAATCCTGCACGATGAAATAGCCCTTGATGCCGTAGCCCGCCATGTAGGAAATGGCCCGTTCCACGATGGCGAGCCGGCCCAAACTGGTAAACTCGTCCAGCATCAGCAACAGACGATGCCGCCAGGTCTTTTTCGTGCCGCCCTGACTGAACTCCAGCCGCTCAGTCAGCCGGCCCAGCAGCTGACTGACAAAGATCCGCAACAGCGGCCGCAACCGGTCAATGTCTGCCGGCGAAATCACCAGATACAGATTGATGGCCTGCTCACTGTCCATCAGATCGGCAATATGAAAATCACTGGCTCCGATGTTATGGGCCACCACCGGGTCGGTGTAGAGCGACAGATTGACTATGGCGGTGGAGATAGTACTGCCCAGCTCCCTGTCCGGAGTCTTGATCATGCCGCTGGCCGCTGAGGCGCAGTAGTTGTGCATGGATTCAGCCAGGGCTCTGTCCATATGAAACATCTCCAGCAGCATGGCCGTATGATCCGTGCCCGCAATCTGTTTGAACAGCGTCTTCTGGTTCCCCTCCAGGTCCCTGGGATCGCGCATGGTCATTATCACGTCGTACATGGTGGCATGACGCTTTTCCTCGTACAGTTTGACGATCATGCAGTGCAAAATGACCGCGCCGAAGAACGAAAAGGCTGCCTTGTTCCAGTGATCCTTCAAACCCTCGCCATTCGGGTCCAGCACCATGGATGCAATATTCTGAATGTCTGATATGCAACGGCCCGAGTTGATCCTGACCTCCTCCAGCGGATTGTAGCGGGTTGACTGGAAGCTGTCGTCCGCCGGGTCAAAGCGCAGCACCCGGTTGCCCTGACTGGCCAGCCAGCCGCTGGTATGGGCATGATTCTCACCCTTGATGTCCAGAACAACCGTGGAATCCGGCCAGGACAGGAGTGTCGGCAAAATGAGACCTACGCCCTTACCCGAGCGCGTCGGTGCAAAACACAAGATATGCTCCGGCCCGTTGTGCCGCAGGTAAAGCTGTTTTCTGGCTTTCCTGTCCCACCAGCCGCCCACGTACACGCCTTCACCCCCGAAATAGCCCATCTCTTTGATCTCCTGCTTCGTGGCAAACGACGCCGAGCCGTGCAGATCCCTGATCGCGCCCTGATTCCGGCTGGCCGCCATGCAGACAATAAAGAGCAGCAGGGGCACAGCTGCAAAAAAGGTCAGACTGTTTTCCAGCGTCCTGCTCACTGTCTCGTTTTTCCAGACCTCCGGAGGCCAGTTCCAGGCGGCAAACGGTGTGTACACGGCGTATCCATTCAGCGACAGCGGACTGCCCAGAGCCGCGTGCCAGCCGTATGCCTCGCCCACCTGGTGGCTGAACCAGAAGAACACGGCCATCGCCCACAGGCTTCCCAGGACCAGCGCCAGGCTGGGCCAGACCCTGCTGTACTTCTTTTCCCTTTGGTGTCCGTATTGCGGCTGCTTCACCGACCTGTCCTGTAAGGTGTGTAGGGTTCAGCAAAGGCCAGATCCTTTGTCGTGACCACGTTGAACTGATAGCCAGGCCGTATTTCCAGTGTGGGCGCGATCCCCAGGTTGCGCTGCAGAATCGCCATGGCGGCAGAGCCCATCTGGTTCGCCAGGGCGGTGCCCAGCTCATCCTGGAAGGTGGCGTCATCGCTGGAATCCTTGTCCAGTTTGTCCACCGCATAGGCTGTAGTGCCGATGACAGCGCTCATGAGAAAGGCTGTGCCGAAAATACGCACATAGTGGTTGTTCACCTGGTCGTGGAATCCGGAATAGCCGCTCATATCCGCCCCTGGCATGGCCCCCAGAGTCACGCTTGATCCGTCCGGAAAAATGATCCGGTTCCACGCAACCAGGGTGCGTTCCTGGCCGTACACCACGCGACTGTCGTACACTCCGTACAGCTTCGCCCCCTGCGGGATCAGCAGGTGCCTGCCATTGGCCGTGTTGTAGACGTTCTGACTGACCTGGGCGATCAGCACGCCTGGCAGGTCCGAATTGATGCCCGAGATCAGCACCGCCGGAATCACCGTGCCGGTCTTGATCTCCAGAAGACGCCCCTCTTCCCGCGTATAGCGCGACAGCCAGCCCGCATCGCCTGTGTCCGCGCGGGTGAAAAAGCCTTCCTTGTCGATGTTCGCGGCAGGGTCGTAGTTCTCGGAACCCGGAGGCTGCGCCGCCGCCCCGTCCTGTTCCCGGGGCATGCGGACGGCCGCTGCCGCCTGTCTGCCTTCAGCCCTGGCGGCGCCGCCACTCTGTTGCTTCAGCATGGGCGAAGACAGCGCGTTCAACAGCATTTGACGCCGCCTTTTGCGCAGCTCCTCCGCCTCCTTGTCCTCTCCCTCGCCCTGCACCACGACAACCACCGGCTTCTTCTCCACCACTTCCGCAGGCGGCGGCGGAGTCGGCGGCGGCAGAATCACTCCTGCGCCCTGACCCGCCACCAGAGCCCGCTCGTCAACCGTCACCTCAGGCGGCTTCTCCCTCCTCTTCCTTTCACTGTCATCCAGCGCATACATCAGTGCAGCCACGATCAGCAGAACCACGCCAATGCCTATATACATCGGCCGCCTGCTCATCGGGTTCTTCGGCGGCTGCGGCTGCAGGCTGTTCGGGGATTCCTGCATACGGGCACCTCCTATTCCATCCGCCCTTCGGCAAAGCCAGCCCGCGCCACCCCACGGCCGTCATAGACGCGGCTCACAATCCGCCGGACCTGCCGGTCAGCAACCTGCAGCCGCAAATACCAGGATTCCGGCTCATGCGGCTCTGTCGCCAAACGGTCGATCGTCCACGAAACCCGAGGGCTCTCGCCATCAGCCGCCGACACAATCCGGAATCCTGCCTGACGCAGTTCACTCTCAAAAGCATCGATGAATAGACGCGGTTCCGGCACGGCCAGCTGCGCAATCGGGGACTCCGCAGGCTGACCAGACTGACTCTTGCTGCCTTTGCCCTTCCTGCCCTTTGCCGGCGCAGAAACCGGTGTTTGGGCCTGGACCAGGCGCGCCGCCTTTTCCCCGGCCAGCCGCTCCCGGGCTCGCTTCACCTGCTCCGGGCTCAGCACAGGCTTCTGCAGATACAGCGCAGTCCGGCCTGGCGGGTACAGTACAGCCAGTCGCGCCATCGCATCCTTTGCCATAGCCTCCGATACTGCAAAAGGCAGCTGCTCATGAACATAGGATTGCCTTTGTTCCGGCACGCCCTGGCGGTGTGCGGCACAGCCCGAAAGGCCAAAACACAACCCAAAAACAATCAGTGCATATTTCATCGATCCCCCCTGTCGCCGGCGCCTGTGAAATGCCCCGGACTGCGGCGCGCCCCCTTCCGGTAGATGTCAACCCGTTCCTGTTCTTTCCCCACCCCAACCACCAGGGCAACCTGATCAAACACGCCGTCAACCTCCATCGTGTGCCCGCTCCTCACCCGGTAATTAACCAACACTTCCCGTTTCCCCTTCATCACCATCAGGGCCGGCATTTCTCCGCTGCCCGCACCTTCCGGCAACTGCACGTACATCTTCCGGCCGTCGTCATACACCCGCTCCGGCTTCCATCCCGATGCGCCCTCCACGTCGTAGGCGAAATTCAGCTTCGACAGGTCAACGTCATGCTCATCCGTCCGCCAGGTCTGCTGCTTCTTCGCCCGCGCCTTCGCCGCAGCCACCTGCGCCTGCAAATCCGTCTGATACGTAAAACCCACATAGGGCGTAATGTCGCTCGTCCTCGACAGCAGCCGCAGATGGTAGGCCCGCCGGTCTGTTGTGATGACCGCACTGGTCTCAAGCCCTGTGTCCACCGGCTTGATAAAGAGATGCGTGCTCTTCCCGGCTGTGCCAGGCTCGATCTGCCACCGCGCCGTGTCGCCCAGCACGATCTCATTGACCATCTCCCCAGGCTCCAGCTCGACATCCACTACCTGCAGCGGAGCCGCTATGATCGTTGGTATTCCACCCTCCGCTCCATGCACAAATACCAACTTCCCCCCAACCAGCGTGCCGCTGCTGCCCGTGCCCTGGCGTGCCAGCTGCCGTACCTGCTCCACTATCCACCGCTCCCGCTCCCCCAACGTGCCCTCAGGTGACAGCACATCAGCAGGTACGGCCGCCAGCGCCCGTTCCGACAGGAAAAAGGCCAGCAGAACCAGAAGTACAAACGCTTTTTTTTCCATTGATCGCTTCCTTTCAGTTCAGTCTTTTCGCTGTAGACAGATTGGTGATGTACACGCCGCCGGGGTTGGCCAACAGTACCTCCTCAGTCTGTGGAGGTATGAGTTCTATCGTGGCAATCGCTTCGTAATCCTGGCGGGACAGTTCATTGCCCTGCAGATTCCGCACCGTCTCCGTCCACTCCACACGGTAACTGCCCTGGCTCACCGGCAGCGGGATGCCGCGCACTTCTACGTTGACCAGGCGTCCCTGACGCGCCACCTCATAGGGGCTGTACTGCCCATACCATTCCTTCAGCATCCCCCGAGTAGCCCCTGCCACATGCAGGTTCAGACGGTTGATCATCTGCTTCTGTAACTCTTTGTCCACCGTCACCGTCCGCCAGTCCACTATCGTCTGCGCCACCGTCGCCTGCACCACCTTCTCCGGCGTATTCCCCCCCTGGTTCCGGATCTTCTCCGCAACCGCCTTGCCCAGGTCATCCACCGCCACAAAGTAGCGGTCTATCCGGTTGCGCGTCAGCTGGTACACATTGCCGGACAGAGACAGTACCGCCAGCACCAGCGCCAGGATCGCCGCTATCCGCCACTGGGCAGCCTGGGCAATGTAGGTCCCGTGCCGCTCCAGCCATTCCTCTTTCGCGTTCAGAAAGGGGTTGTCGCCCCGGCCGGTTGCCGCCTGCGCCTGTTGAACCTGTTTGATTTTGTTCATCCTGCCTGCCTGGTTTCTTTTTTTGCTGTGCTTTCCAATGAAATCTGGTATAAATTTATCAGAATTTCGGTCGGTTATAGGCTACAGCTCTTTGACATACCCTAGCTCTGCTTCAGCCTGTTTCGCTGGGGCGGCACGCCTGTTCTCCCCCTTGTTCCACCTGATCCGGCCGGCCCGTCCTGTTTCCGCTGTTTCGCAACTTCAGCCTCCGGATTCGTACGCCCTGATCCGGCCTGATTCGACGACTCAGACCTCTCAGCCCCCGCATTGCCGGTTCCGCTGCCTCCCGCCGCGCCCGTCATCACCGGCCCCCGGCCGGCAGCATTGCCCGAAGGACCTTGCGGCGCGTCCGCCGCATACTGGTTGCCCGTGTACCGGTTCGTGCTGTACGGATTGACCGCGCCGGTCTGCGCCTCGTGCATGTCGCGGGCACCCGCATCCATGCGCCGCATCTCGCCAACCGCGCTCGGCCCCATGCCCGCACGCCTTTCATCCTGCCGGGCTTCCTGATAGTTTTTATGCAACTGCCTGACCGTGCCGCCAAACCCGCCATGCCCTTCCAGGGCCGCTATCTTCTGCGCCCGGCTCACGGTGCCAATGCCGGCAGCAAGCGCGCCCGCCGCTCGCACCGGCGCGCCAACCACTGCAGCCGTGTTGGTCACCGTAGCCCTTGCTCCTCCGACCGCAGAGGCCATGCCAACACCGCTGCCTATATGCGCGCCGTTGACCAGGCCTGAGATGGCTTCGGCAAGGGAGTTCATAACAATATAGATGACAAGAGCTGTTATAAAAACAAGCGCCATTGTATGTACCCAGCCTTCTGGATGGGTAATATTGGTCAGACCTTTAATAAAATTCATGCCAACTGCTATAACCAGGTGCATGGCCAATAATTTCAACACCAGTGAGACTACATATTTCATCACTGCCAAAGCATAGTCATGCGCAAAAGATGCCGAACCAAAACCTAGAAGAATAACCCCTATGGACATGGTGAGATGTGTCTCGCAGATAACAACCAGTATTCGTGCAGTCATTATGGCAAGAACACAAAGAATCATCAAGCCGAGAAAGAATATTGCAAATGCTTTTCCACTTAAAAAATCAAAACCCTTGCACTGGTCTAAAGCTTTCCCCCACAAAATAAATGCTGTATCTATAGGCTCAAGGCTCAAACTTTTAATACCCATTGATTTTAATGTAATATTTCGTTCCATATTAATTAAAAATTCGGTCCATACCTCATACTTGATGATAGCTACATAGCAAAAGGTGGCGAAAATGATGGTCAGCAAAAAATCCTTTATCGCCTCACTCATATCTACCCGTCCAAGCGCCACACGCACCCCATGCAGGGCAACACTGATAAGTAAAAACAGTTTGAATATGTCTAATGAAAGTTTTCTGAATGAATCGAGATAGGTAGTGGCGTTATTTTTGAACGTTTGATATACTTCATACAAAATTCCAGTATTCGCTTCATCAGCAAAACAGGAATCAACCTGAACAAAAAATATGCAAATTAGTGCAATAAAGTATATATTTATTTTGCATATTGCGTTATACTTGCAGATGGTACGTTTCATTTATCAATCCTCATATGGAGTGCTGTTATGAAAAATGCGGTTTATTCTTTTATTATCATTTCCTGTTTTTTTCTTGTCTCCTGTCGAGATGCGCAAAAAGACCAAATTTCAAAACTATATGGATATTGGAAATGTGAACAGGAATTTTCTAATATGCTTACTGGCAGTAAATTTGGTTATGATACAATCGCCTTTACAGAAAAAGAAATGGATTATTCTAAAGATAGAAACATTTTAGTTATATATGAATTCAAAGACGGCGTTGTTGTTATCAAGGAGGCTGGAACAGATCGCATCATTGCCACTGCAAATTTTCTTGATAATAACACTGTTTCCATACCAAATAAGGATATCATGTGTGTCAATGGAAAATTTATACGTTCCAATGAGGCTGAATTTGCTCAATTACGCTCAGAATTCGGTAAAGTTAAATCCAGTTCTCCAACATTGGAAGCAGGGTATCCCCAAACAAAATGAAATATCCTTACTGATGGCTGGCAATGATGCTGTACCATTGCCAGCCATCTCTCCTCACCTCTGATACCCTGCCTTAAGTTCCAACTTGTTATTTGAATTGGATGTGATCCCTTCACTGTCAAACAGCACCTCAGCACGCTTACGGGCGTATTCGCTCTGTTCCGCATCCTTCAGCGCTTTCTGCAGAGTGATATTGCTGTTTTGTGCAACTATGCTTTCCAGTGAGCCGCTGATATTGGCCAGACGCATGATGCCCGTCAATGTGGCTAACTTGATATCCTTTTCACTGATTTCATCCTGCGCCAGCATGGTGTTGACATTGTCAGCCCAGTCTATATTGTCTTGCATCAGTGCCCTGGAATTGTCCAACAGTCCGATGCCTTTGTTGATTTCCTCGTAAAAGGTGCTGTGGGCATCATCGTACAGCTTGGATATCTCCTTGTTGATTTTGTTGACCTGGTCAATTGGGGTGCCAGCAGCTTCCTTGAACCATTCTGGTTTATGAAATATAGCAAAAAACATCTGCAGCTTGTTGGCAATGTCTGCAAATTGTGAGAACACACTGTCAACATCTTCCTTGATTGTTCGGATATCAGTAAATTCTTTGTTGGCCCATAATTCTGGATTTATAGCATCATTGAACTCAGTTATTTGTTTGATAATATCAGTATGTTCTTCGATATTCTTGGTATAATGTTTTATTCTCCCCAAATCCATCTTCATGAATACACGAACAGTATTGCCTGATTCTAATTGAGCATGAGTAATTTTATCATCAACAGGTAATCCTGTTGCATATGAAATCTGAAAATATCCCAGCGCTGCTGCCAATAGTGCAATAGAAAGTACATTCCCTGTCTTCATGGGTTTTCTCCCTGATTAATGGTTGGTATCTGCCATTATCGCCTGCATTTACATGGCGTTTCATTGGCCACCTTTCTGAGAGCATCAGTATTATTGCGGTTAAGACCCTGAAATCAGCTTTCAGCCGTTGCTCCATCAGATTCAGCCGGAACCAGTGTCTGGTGCTTTGGGCGAGGTCCGGAGAATGGAGATAAAAGCGCAGGGTATAAGTGCCATCGAACATGCCTTTGACTTCCCAGAACACGCGAAGCCGGGGCAAGTTGGCCATTGAGTCCTCGCGCAGGGCCTTTTCCAGAGCAGCGGCGAACGCAAGAGGCGACTCGAACATGACGTAAGGCGGGCTGCAGGGGCAGACATGTCCCTGGCATGAGGCAATAGTCCGGACGCCGGCCACCGCATTCAGTGCCTCACACAATGGCCTGATATTCGGCTCGATGCAGCCCTTCATATCCCTGATTCTCGCCATTGCTTTCATTTTGCTTTGGAGTTTTTTTCAATTATTTTAATTATTATGCAGCCCCACGTTCTTTAAGCCATTCTTCGCGCCAGGTGTCCGGATATGCAGTCATCAGGGTCTGCAACCGGGCGATGCTGTCCCGGTCAGAGGCCCCCACAAAGGCCAGGGTTTTCGGGCCCAGAGCCAGCTGCACCCGACGCCTGCCGCTGGGCTGGACAAGGTAGTAATCCAGCTTGGGCGTCATCTGTCTGATGATGCCAATCTGCCGGTCGTTCAGCCCCATCTGGCGGTACAGACGCAGCGGCTGCTCATCTTCGGCCGCATGATTGGCCAGATAGTATTTGGTCAGGCAGGACTCCACCAGCATATCCATGATGCCGCTCTTCTCCGCATCTGAAATGCTTTGTGTCGCCATCACCACTGCACAGTTTTTGCGCCTGAAGGTTTTGAGCCACTCCCGAATCCGGTCTCTGAACACCGGATGGCCCAGCATGACCCAGGCTTCGTCCAGAAGCAACAGGGCCGGCTGGCCCTGCAGCATCTTCTCGATCCGGTGGAAGAGATAGAGCAGCACCGGAATCAGGTTGGCCTCGCCCATTTCCATCAGGCTCTCGATCTCGAACACCACAAATCGGGACAGCTCCAGGCTGTCCGTCTGGGCATCGAGGAGGTGGCCCATATCCCCGGCCTGGGTGTAATGCCTGAGCGCCTGGCGCAAATCCTGATTCTGCAGCACATGGCAGAAGTCGGTCAGAGAGCGCATCGTTGGCGGATTGTGCCTGAGCGTATCGAGTGTCTGGTGGATGGCGTTCCGGTGCGCCGGCAGAACCGGCATCTTCTGCAACTCCGCAAGACCTGCGATCCAGTTCGCTGTCCAGGAGAACTCCTCCTCCGACTCGTCAATCCGCTGCAGCGGCGCAAAGGACAAAGCCCCCCGGCCAATGTCGTAGTGATCTCCGCCGGTCCCGTGGGCCAGGGCAAACATGGAAAGTCCCTTATCGAACACAAACACCGACGAATTTTCGTAGGCCCTGAACTGTGCGGCGATGAGCGCCAGCAGGGTGCTCTTGCCGCTGCCTGTGGGGCCCAGAATCAAAGTATGGCCCAGATCGCCCTCATGCAGGTTCATTCTGAACGGCGTGTTGCCGTCCGTGGTCAGCACTGCCAGACATCGGGACTGCGGCGGATAGTAGGGACAGGGATTATGCGGCAATCCCGTCCAGACGCTGGAGAGCGGCAACATATCAGCCAGATTGAGCGTATTGATGATCGGCCGTCTGATGTTGGCATGGCCGTTCCCCGGATGACTGCCCAGCCAGGCTTCCATGGTGTTGATCGTCTCTATCCAGCCTGAAAAGCCCAGGGACATAAACAGACGCCGTACCTCGCGCGACATCTCTTCCAGCGTCTTTTTGTCCTCGTGCATCAGCACCACGCCGGCAGAGAGAAACCCGGCGCGCACCGCCCCCGAACGCACCTCGGTCTCCGCCTGCTCCGCGTCCTCGTGCATGTTCTGCGCATCCCGGTTGATACGCGGATTCTTCCGGCTCAGAAGCTGGTCGATCACTCTGGTCATGCTCTGCTTCCAGCCCTTCCGGTAGCGCTCTATCTCCCTGATGGCGCTCCACTGGTCGAGAAACTGATACCTGATCGAAAAACGGAAGGGCATGGGCAGACTGTCAAACTTGGACAGCATGGCCGGCCATGATTCCGGCGGAAAATTGCCTATGGACACAAAGCTGATGTATCGCTCGCCCAGCCTGGGCGTGGTGCCGTTCAGGGAGAGATCGCCCGCGCCCAATACAGCATCGAGATACATGGGCACAGCCGACACCCGGATGGGCTGCCCCTCGCCGCTCAGACAGAGCTGCAGGTGGCTCAGCAGGTCGGAAGACTGAAAGGTGTCGCCGCCGCTTGTCATCTCGTGCTCCCGCAACCGCTCCATGCGCAGCACGCTGGCCAGCACATCCTCCACCTGCTGCAGGGTGAGCCGGAAGTACTTCAGCGTCTCGTCAGCCAGCGAGGCCTCCGCCTCCGCGCTCCTGGCCTGGCGGGCCAGATGCGCTGCGGCAATGTCCGGCTTGTAGGTCAGGCACATGACCGTATCCGTCGAGTAGCACCAGTCCGCGCCAAAATAGGCCCGGCGCTCGTCATCGATCATCTGCGTGACTGGGTCCGGATACCGGCTGGACTCCTCCGGCGGATAGGCCCGGCTGAATTCCCGGCTGGCAGACATGTGCAGCATCCAGCCATTCCCCAGTACGCGCAGGGCTTCGTTGGCCTTGCCGCTGATCCAGTCCATCTCGCTGTACGTCGAGCTGGCCGTGTCCAGACCCCGTACCCGCCAGCCGGCTACCAGGCTGCCGTCCTTGCACTCCACCACGCCAGGCGCGGCCAGCCGCTGCCAGGGCAGCAGATCCGGCAGGCCCTGCGCGCGCGTTCTGTAGCCCCTCAGACGAATCATTTCCCGTATCCCCTGCGTTGCCAGTACGAGCTGCGGGCCGGGTAGTAACTCTGGTATCTGATAAACCTGAGCCACACCTTGGTCATGCTGGGATCAAACCTGGCCATCTGGCGAAAAATATAAACCACAGCCACATAAAACGAGATGGCCAGCAGCACCGTAGGCCAGGCCGCATCAACCGCGCCAACCAGTCCGGTGATGATGGACAAAAGCGCCGCACACATGACCGGCTCACGTTCACCGCCCATCACCTGCTCCGGACGATGCAGACTGGGGTGAATCGGTATCGATCTCGGTTCATCCGCCATTGCCTCACCTCAATAACCGCACTCTCAGATGACCGCGCTGCTGAAGCTGAACAGGGCGTCAACAATCGTCACCGCAAAAACAATGAAGCAGATGCCGAAAACCACCTGCAGCATGAGCTTGAAGCCATCTGCCATGTCCTGCCGGGCAAAGATGAAAACAATGCCGCAGCAGGCCATGCCGGCAATGCTGATCATTTTGCCCCATTTGCCGGTTATGACCTTGGTGACTGTTTCAAAGACCCCGCCCATGCCAAAGTCGTCGGAGGCCATAGCCAGCTCCGGCATCAACATCGCGATAACACCAAAGAGCACTAAAAAAAGAATCTGAATCCTGTTCGTCTTCATGCCGCTTCCCTCTTGTTGTAGAGATACACTTGTTTTGTGGCATAGCGCTGGTCACGCGCGTTATAACCGGTCACCTGCATGACTTCCGTTATACGCCGGCCGGCGTTGCCGGAAGCCCTTTCGATATGCACAACCAGATCTATAGCCTGACTGATAAGTCGGTTTTTAGGCGCCGATGTCGCCTCGGCCACCAGTTCCTCCAGACGGTACAGCCCGTCTTCCGCTCCATTGGCATGAATCGTGGCCACGCCGCCAGGGTGGCCGGTGTTCCACGATTTCAACAATGCCAACGCCGCGCCGTCCCGCACCTCGCCGATCAGTATACGGTCCGGCCGCACCCGCATGGTCATACGCAACAGTCTGGTCATGTCCACTGTGTCCGACGTCCTGAAAAACTGCGTGTTCGCCGACAGGCTTTGCAGCTCTCTGGTATCCTCCAGAATCACCAGGCGGTCGTCAGGGCACAGCCCGGAAAGTTCCCGGATAAGCGCATTGACAAAGGTGGTTTTGCCCGTGCCCGTGCCCCCAACCACCAGCAGGTTTTTCCGCGCTGCAAGTGCCTCCCTGAAAACAGGAATAAGCGAAGCCGGCATGATCCCGCTCCGCACGTATGCGCCCAGGTCAAAAACCTGACTGGCCCGCTTCCGGATCGCAAACACCGGTGATGTGCATACAGGCGGCAGCACCCCCTCGAAACGGGAACCGTCCAGCGGCAGCTCCCCTTCAACGATTGGATTCTCCGACGTGACCGTGGTTTCCAGGGCGCTGGCTACCAGCGAGACGATCAGCCGGCCCTGTTCGGAGGCCATCGCGCCCGCCTCCGACAGCTTTTCCCCCAGCCGCTCGATCCACAGCCGGCCATCGCTGTTCAGGATGATCTCGATCACCAGGGGATCATGCAGCGCCGCCATCACCACCGGGCCCAGGTTGTACTCGAGATTGGCCAGCAACCGCGTATCTACCATTCCGGACATTTCGCGGTCCTGTTGGTTATGAGGCGTTCCAGCATTCCTCACCTCCCATGTAAAAGAAAGAACACGATCAGAACGATGTTGAGCAGCGCACTGACCGTGGCCACCAGCCCCCACCAGCGGATATTGGCCTGATGCTGCTGCAGCGCGGCATTCTGCCGCTCCATGCCCTGCCTGTGCGCCGCCAGGCCGGCACTCAGCGAATCGACTGCCGATGCGGTCAGGGTTTTGCCCAGATCATCTGTGATCTGTTTGACCGAGTCCACAAAACCGCCGGTCTTCTCGGCCATTACCTGTGCCAGCGCCCTTTTATGCCGTTCCATCAGCCGCCTTTCTTCCTCCAGAAAGGCGTTGCACAGCGGCACCATCATCAGAATCGGATCGTCAGGGCTGACAATGACCCGGCTCTTTTCCGCCAGTCTGCTCGCCAGTTCCTCATAGGACAGCCCCACTCCGTCAGGCAGCGCCGGCATGGCCGGAGGCGTGGCGGAGGAGGATGCCGCAGCGTTTGCGTGTTTGTCGTTCATGACTGCCCGTCGCCACCATCCAGCCGGCGCGCTCCGGCAGCCGGTCCGGACATTCTGCCGTCCGCCTCCTGGGCGCGGCGTTTGATCTCGTTGATGGTCATGGTCTGCGCCAGGTGCTGGTGCAGCATGTTGTAGGCAAGACCCGCAATGCGTTTCGCTTCCCCGCTGGTCGCGCCGATGATGCTCTCCATGCTGACCCCGTATTCCTCCTGCAGGAGTTCGTAGATGTCCCTGTCCCGCGAGTATCTGAACTGGGCGCAGGCCTCCACCAGGCGCCTGATCGCCTCGATCTGCTCCTCCGTGGCCGGCTGCGTGTCCTTGTCGGAATGGATGATTGCCCGCTCCAGAAAGTCGGACAGCTCGCTAAACTGGTGCTGGCCCAGTTCGAGGTCTTCGAGACGGCGCAGCCGGCCCACAGCGCAGACCGCAGATTCAGCCGCCGCAAACGGCATCTCCTCCAGCATCGCCCAGTAGGCGGCCAAAGCCCGCAGCGTTTTCGCGGCCCGCTGATTGCGGATGGCCTCCGCTTCGGTTGGCGGCGTCGGGCAGATATGCTCCAGAGCCTGCGTCAGACCCCCTATCCAGATCTTTTCCTGGAGCAGTGTCTCCTCCATCCGGTTGAAGGCATCGATGTAGGCTTCTTTCCAGATGGCCGCCTTCCTGCCGGTAAATCCCATGCAAAGAAGGCTGAACCCGTCACGGGTCATCTCGTAGTAGGTGAACTCCTGCCCACGATAGGTGAATTTTAGTTGCGCAAAATTGCGCACCTTAAATTCCTGAGAACAGTCAAGCAGATCAATTGCCCGAATTACGTCCCGATGCTGTTTGCCAAATTTCCTGGCAATATCTCTGGATGACGCCGTGACCTTGCCGTCCTGGACGGTCAGAACCGGATCAGAATGCATTGGCTTTTGATTACTCATGGCACGCCTCATTCTGTTTTTTCAGTATTTTCAGCGTATTCCGCATCAGTCAGCCCAGCCAGATCGAGCTCCTGGCACATCTCATGCCACCAGATTTTCAACCGCTGCCGGGTCATGACGGGCAGAACGGGCAGGGTCTCGCCGGCAAGTACTGCGGCAAAGGTCTGGTGCCGCGAAAACAGTTCCTCCAGATCCCTGCCAAAGGTCTGCGCCGATTTCAGCGGCACGTGGATCAGGGCCGCAATCTGGTCCCGGTGCTGCTTATAGGCCTTGAATTCCTCGAATGTTTTATTGTCTGTCGCAATTTCACCGAAATAGCGGTTCAGCCACACCACCAGCCGCACTGTAAAATGACTGGCCAGCGAGACCAGACCATCGGCCGTGTCCTTCATGCCCTGACCCCCGGTGATCACTGTGTGGATCAGTACCCGCATCCCGGAAGATTCCAGAAAATCAACGGTTTGATTCTCCTTGAGATACGAACTCAGTGGGACAAAGGTGGCGGCCCCGTTGTCCACAACTACATCGCCTGATGCGGTCAGAATTTCCTCAATGAGCTGATCGAATCTGCGACGGTCAATATCATCGCCCTGCAGCAGTTGCAGCTCTTTCACCGGCAGGTCTTTGTAGCCAGCCAGAGTGTGATTGATCGGATCGGTATCAAAGGCCGTTATTTCACGGCCACGCTCAATCAGGTACTGGCAGAGCACAGAGGCAGCCAACGACTTGCCAACCCCGCCTTTGCCCTGTAATATCAGATGAATGGTTCGCATCAGATGTTCCTGTCATAAATCAGTGTGCCATGACCCGACACCAAGGGGATTAAGACTAAGACCTAAAACACCTCATCTTCCGGTTTTTTGATGATGCCAAAGCTATCGTCCTGCCCTGTTGATGCAGGCGGTTCTTCTCTTTTTTTACTCGGGAAAAGAGGTTTATTGGTTAATTTCAGAGAAGTTTTTTTAATCTTTGTCTGACATAATTTTTGAAATGTACGCTTTGCCATGGTTATCTTATTGGATTTCTTTAATATCATATACACTCCTGCTGCACTGTATCCTTTATTCAGCATCATTGTTATTTCATCTTTTATGGCAATAAATTCAATTCTCGCTGCTGAATGCGCCAGTCTTACCGGATTTATTTCACCTTTCTTTACCACAACTCCACCACGGCTTGTTTCTCAGCCATTTATGCAGGCATGGTATCCAGCGTCCTGCATCCCTCTGCCAATCTTCTGAAGATTTTTCTTCCTGCACTAACTGCAGCAATTGCTGGATATCCGGCAATTCCCCTCGTCGATGCAACCGTCTGAACGCTCTCCAGGCAAACCAGTTTCCACTCGTCTTACGAGGATAGGTCGACACCAGGACAGCAAACTGCTCTTTCATCGGCAATGACTGTAATACTTTCGCCTGACACTCCGCATTTTTGGCTGCTTCTGCTCGCAGCTCCTTATTTTTCTTCTCCTGGAGTTCCTTAGCCTGTTCTCCAAAAGTGAAAAAGAAGTCTGTTATTCCAGCATGTTTTAATGCATCACTTATTGCATTATTAAAGTGTTCCTGCACCCATGCCATAGCGTATCTGTCAGGACAGTCAAGTTGCAGGCCTTTTTCTGTCTCCATGGCATTAATCGGCCTGATCCATAAATCAAAGTCTTTTTCCGATATCTGTTGCATCAGTAGGACCAGCGCCGCTTGCCAGGGCGCAGGTGTCAGTGCTGCGCAGTTCAGTTCGTTGGCAGAGAAAATTCCGTCCAGGGTTCGGTGTCCCAGTCGTTGAAGACAAGTTGTTCCGCAAGTTCTGCCGTGGGTAGAAGCTGGTACACATACGTCTTGCCGTTTTCCGTCTTTGCCTTTTGAACATGAAGCAGGCCTCTTTTCTTGAGCACTCCCAGTTGACGCTTCACTTCCTCTCTGGTTGCAGCACTTGGCTGTTCTGGCTCTTGAGAGTGGTGGTAAACAAGCATATCCAGCATCTCCTGTTCTTCTGGTTCCAGCTGTTCGCTCTGACTTTTCCGGCGAAGAAAGTTCAACATCTCCCAATCCTTCTGTAACTCCTTGAAGAACATTTGTTCCTGTTGATATTCTTGAAAAATGTATGCCATCACATTGTCCAGCGTTACTGTCGCCTCTCCCTTTTCGACACAAATTTCGACCAATTTCAGATACATACCATCCTGAGCGGCGTTTAGCCTGGCGATAGGAAAGCGCATCCGGCGTTCGCTCAGGCAGAGAAAACCCGCCGCCTCCAACGTTCCCAGATAGTGCAGGATTTCCTGTCGGCTGTAGTCGCAGCAGTACTCGCCCGACGCCATCTGTTCCATGTCCGGCCAACGACCGGTTCGACGGAGATAATCGGTCAGGTCCCAGAAAACTTCCTTGTTCTCCCCCGGCATCTCCCGGTACAGCATCCGGTAGAGCCGCATTGTCTCGCGGTAGCTTTCCAGTCGTGCGGAACTGTCCGTCTTCGGCTGCCGAACCTTTTTGCGTTTGAGTCTGCTCATGTTCTCTCTCCTTCGCCGCGCCAGCGGCGCTCCCCTTTGGGGGGTAGGGGGGAATGCAGATACTTCACTACCTTCCTTATAGTTAGACAGGGGTGACATTTTTGTCGTTTTTTCCGCCATTTTTGACGGCAAAAAACTCCCTGCCACGTCCTTGATAACAACCTGCACAGATCTCTTGAATCTGGCTGTTGTTTCTCTTATCCACTCCAGCAGCGCCGGGTGTGGCAGGATGGCAATACCCCACCGGGCCGTTTTTTTTGTGATGATCGTACCAATCGCGATCACTCCCGCCTCCACCAGCTCATTCTGGTAGCGCTGAACGGTGCGCTCGCTTCTGCCTATCTCTTCCATCAGCCAGCTCTTTTTGGGCCAGGCAAAGCATTTGCCCTGACTTTCGGAAGCGATCAAATCGAACAAAATTCTGGCGCCGTTTGAAATATTCAGCTTCTGCGTCCATGCCTGTTTCCGGTAGGCAAGTGAACTCATTGATATTACTTGCATTTATTTCCTTTCCTCCCCGGCCGGAGAAAACAAAAAAACTCCCTATTTTCTTGACACCCCGTCTTTTTCCGGGTATCCTGTGTAGGCATTTATTTCCTACACAGAAGTCTCAAGACTTCACGGAGGGCCAAGCGGGTGCTACCGCTTGGCCTTTCTGTTTTCTGCAGCTCGAATCTCAGCTACATGGTGTTTGTTCAACCCGGCTGAAATGAATCGTTTGCGGGCTTCAGGGAAGGCGTCCCGATCCGGGACAGATGCTCCTGCAGCCAGCGCCAGAACTGAAAAAGCCCTCCGGAATCAGGTTCCAAGAGGGCTTTTTGTCCGCGCCGGGCAGGGCTGCGCAATCAAGCGGCCTGACAGAGGGGCATAACGGAAAAGCCCCCTCGGAACTTCCGTTCCAAGGAGGCTTTAAACTGGTAGCTGGCGGGGCCGACGAGGCTCGAACTCGCGACCTCTGGCGTGACAGGCCAGCGTTCTAACCAACTGAACTACGACCCCGCATATATCTTCCGTGGTGGGCGAAACAGGGTTCGAACCTGTGACCCTCGGCTTGTAAGGCCGATGCTCTCCCAGCTGAGCTATTCGCCCTTACTGGCAATCTTGTGGTGGTGGGCGAAACAGGGTTCGAACCTGTGACCTTCGGCATGTGAGGCCGACACTCTAACCAGCTGAGCTATTCGCCCCACCGCTGTGTACGAACAGGCGTTTTTCTATCAGGAACACCTGCAGCCGTCAAGTAAAAAGCACATACAGAACACGTACTACACCAAATATTTACCGAGGTCTACAGTGCGACTCCGGTATTGCGGCCACCTCCTGCCAGGCCGTCGTACAGGGGATCCACAGGTGCCTGGGCAAAAAGGCTTTCACCTTCCTGCAGAAGCAAGGCCTTTTCCAGCACTTCATCCACACATTGAACCAGCTCGATCTGCAGATTCTCGACGATGTTTGCCGGCACCTCGCGCAAATTGCGCTCGTTTTCCCGGGGAACGAGCACCCGGGTGATATTGCCTCTCCGGGCGGCCAAAAGCTTTTCCGTAAGGCCGCCAATGGGCAGGACCCGGCCGCGCAGCGTAATTTCTCCGGTCATGGCCAGATTGCAGCGCACCGGTATCTTCAGCAGTGCCGAAGTGATGGCCGTGGCTATGGTGACGCCGGCCGAAGGCCCGTCCTTGGGCACCGCTCCTTCGGGTACATGCACGTGGATATCGAGTTTCTGGTAGCCTGCTGGATCGAGGCCGAGCTGAACCGAATGGGAGCGCACCCAGGACAGGGCTGCCTGGGCCGATTCCTGCATCACATCTCCCAGCTTGCCGGTGATGGTCAGTTTGCCGGTGCCGGGCATGACAGTCGCCTCGATCTGCAGGAGTTCGCCGCCCACTTCCGTCCATGCCATGCCTGTTACCAAACCGATCCGGTCCTGCTCTTCGGCCAGAGCAAAACGGTATTTGGCCACCCCCAGATAGCTTTCCAGATCGGCTGGAGCAATGGTGAAGCGCTCCTTGGCCTGTCCGGATTTCAGGCGCCTGTGGGCCACCTTGCGGCATACCTTGGCAATGGCGCGCTCCAGACCGCGCACGCCGGCCTCCCGGGTGTAGGAGCGGATGATGCCCAACAGGGTCTCCCTGGACAGGCTTATGTCTCCTGCAGCAAAGCCGTTCGCCTTGAGCTGGGCGGGCACGAGAAAGTCGGTGGCGATGTGGAGCTTTTCTTCCTCGGTGTAGCCGCGCAGTTCGATAATCTCCATGCGATCCTGCAGCGGGGCGGGAATGCCGTGCAGGTGATTGGCCGTGGTGATGAACATCACCTGCGAGAGGTCGTAGTCCAGATCCAGATAATGGTCGTTAAAGGTGCTGTTCTGCTCCGGATCCAGCACTTCCAACAGGGCCGAAGCCGGATCGCCCCGGTAGTCTCCTGCCAGCTTGTCCACCTCATCCAGACAAAAGACGGGATTGATCGCATCGGCCCGCTGCATGGCCTGGATGATCTTGCCCGGCATGGCGCCGATATAGGTGCGGCGGTGACCACGAATTTCGGCCTCGTCGTGCACACCGCCCAGAGAAATGCGGACAAAGGCCCGCCTGGTGGCGCGTGCGATGGACCTGCTCACCGATGTTTTGCCCACGCCCGGGGGCCCGACCAGGCACAAAATCGGCCCTTTCATTTTTTTGACCTGCGCCTGCACCGCCAGATATTCGAGAATGCGCTCCTTGGGCTTCTCCAGGCCAAAGTGGTCTTCGTTCAGGATAGCTTCCGCGCGCCCGATATCGATGCGGTCGCGGGTCTTTCTGCGCCAGGGCAGTCCCAGAATGACATCCAGGTAGTTGCGCACCACCGTGGCTTCCGCAGACATGGGCGACATTTGTTTGAGTTTTTTGAGCTCCTTTTCCGCCTTTTTCCGGGCACTCTCGGGCAGATGTTTTTTTGCGATGGCCGCCTCCAGCTCGGCCATTTCCTCGGCGTCGCCCTGGCCCATTTCTTCCTGAATGGCACGCATCTTCTCGGTCAGATAGAAGTTACGCTGCGCATCGTTCATCTTCTTTTTGACCTTGGCATTGATATCCTGCTCAAGGTTCAACAGCTCGATTTCGCGGTGCAAAAGCTCCAGGGTAGCGCCCATCCGGCGGGGCAGGGAGAGGTGTTCCAGGAGGGCCTGCTTTTCATGGGTGGCAAGGGGCAGATGGGCACAGATGCTGTCCACCATAACGGATGGATTGTCCTGCTCCAGGATGGCCTGCAACACCTCTCGTGGAATCTTGCGGCTGATCTGGCAGAAACTCTCAAAGGCCTTGCGCAGCTCCCGCACAAAGGCGGGAATCTGGGCTGCATCCGTGTCCGTCTCCTGGGCGGCGGCCAGCCGGGCATAGACAAAACCCGCGCCGCCGACTGTGGGAGCGATCACATCCGCCAATCGCGCCCGACCCTGGCCTTTGACCAGCGTCCTGACTGTGCCTTCCGGCAGACGCAGGAGCTGGACGACCTTGCCCAGGATCCCGACACTGTATAAATCGTTCAGGCCCGGATCCTCTACGGCTGCATTGCGCTGGGTCACCAGAAAGATGAGGGAGGCTTCCTGCATGGCGCGTTCCAGGGCCTGCACGGACTTTTCCCGGCCCACTGCCAGGGGTGCGACCATGCCCGGAAAGAGCACCACGTCGCGAAGGGGCAAAAGCGGATACAAAGCGGCGTCGTTTTCCTGCATGGCAGTTTACCCGTGGGTTCCGTTTTCTGCCGCTTCGGCCTTTTCGTACAGCAGTACGGGTTTTTCGTCGTTCGCTATGACCTGCTCGTTGATGACGCATTCGCTGACACCTTCGATCGAGGGCAGATCAAACATCACATCCAGCATCCGTTCCTCCATGACCGAGCGCAGACCGCGAGCACCGGATTTGCGCGCAATGGCCTTGCGCGCAATGGCCTTGTAGGCGCTTTCGGTAAAGTGCAGTTGGACGTCTTCCAGGGCAAAGAGGTACTGGTACTGTTTGCTGAGCGCATTCTTCGGCTCCTTCAGAATGCGGACCAGTTCGTCTTCAGAGAGTTCCTGCAGGGGAGCGATAACCGGGAGCCGCCCCACCAGCTCGGGAATCAGGCCAAATTTAAGCAGATCCTCTGGCTGGATGGCGTCCAGGAGTTCGCTGTAGCTGCGCGCTTTCTGGCTGACTACATTGGCGCCAAAGCCCATGGCCTTTTCGCCGGTGCGCTGGCGGATGATATCCTCAAGCCCCACGAAGGCGCCGCCCACAATGAAGAGGATATTGCTGGTGTCGATACGCACCAGCTCTTCCTTGGGGTGCTTGCGCCCACCCTGCTTGGAAACCGAGGCTACAGTGCCCTCGATCATCTTCAGCAGGGCCTGCTGCACACCCTCGCCGGAGACGTCACGGGTGATGGAGGGCGAGTCGGACTTCCTGGCTATCTTGTCGATCTCGTCAATGTAGATGATGCCGTGCTCCGCCTTTTTCACATCATAGTCTACGCTCAACAGGAGGCTGGACAGGATGCTGTCCACATCCTCGCCCACATAGCCGGCTTCGGTGAGCATGGTGGCGTCGGCAATGGCAAAGGGCACGTTCAGCAGTCGCGCCAGGGTCTGGGCCAGAAGCGTCTTGCCGCTGCCCGTGGGGCCAATCAGCACGACGTTGGACTTCTGCAGCTCCACACTGCCACTGGCATCCTTTTTGGCGTTGATGCGTTTGTAGTGATTGTAGACCGCGACCGAGAGCACCCGTTTCGCACGCTCCTGGCCGATGACGTAGGAGTCCAGATACTCCTTGATCTGCTGGGGCTTCAATCGGCTTTCTTCCTGGGCCTCCGACGCGGATGCCGCGGCATCCCGGTCTTCCAGCACAATGGCATTGCAGGCTTGCACGCATTCGTCGCAGATGTACACCGGAGTGCCGGCATAGGCATCCGGCCCTGCAATGAGATGCTTCACCTGACCCTGACCCTTGCCGCAAAAAGAACAAACCTGCTGCCGGCCACGCTTCTGGGTGCTTTTGTCCATTATGCTTTCCGCGCTCCTTCGGCCTGTTCCCGATTGCTGAGCACCTTGTCGATCAAGCCGTATTCACAGGCCTGGGCAGCACTCATGAAGTTGTCCCGTTCCGTGTCGGCCTGGATTTTTTTCAGGGTTTTGCCGCTATGCGCCGAGAGAATCCTGTTCAGGTCTTCCCGGATGCGCAGGATCTCCCTGGCATGGATGTCGATGTCTGTGGCCTGTCCCTGAAAACCGCCCAGGGGCTGGTGGATCATGATGCGGGCATGGGGCAGGGCATAGCGTTTGCCCTTGGCACCGCTGGCCAGCAACAGCGCACCCATGGATGCGGCCTGCCCCATGCAGAGCGTGGCCACGTCGCAACGGATGTACTGCATGGTGTCATAGATGGCGAGTCCGGCGCTGACCACGCCCCCGGGCGAGTTGATGTAGAAGGTGATGTCCTTGTCAGGGTCCTCGGCTTCCAGAAAGAGAAGCTGGGCCACGATGAGGCTGGCCACATCGTCGTTCACCGGCGTACCCAGAAACACGATACGCTCCTTCAAAAGCCTCGAGTAAATATCATAGGCGCGCTCGCCTCTGGGGCTTTGCTCCACCACCATGGGAACCAGATTCATATTCGCCTCCATTGAAAGGCCATCCTTATTCGGCCCCGGATGCTTCAGGGGCCGCTTCGGGTGCCTTGTCGATGACCTTCGTCTGCTCGCGCAGGAAGTTCAGCACCTTCTCGTTGTGCAGCTCGTGCATCATGGGCAGCAGCTCTTCCCGACGCTTGAAGTAACTCTTCACCTCCTCGATGCCCATGTTGTACTGGTCAGCAATGCGCTGGTAGCCGCGCTCCAGATCTTCGTTTCCCAACTTGATGCCTTCCACTTCGGCAATCCGTTTCAGGATGAAATCGCCCTTGACCCGCTGTTCGGCAAAACCCCGGTTACGTTCAACCAGCTCATTCAAATCGAGGCCTGCGGTTTCGATACTGAGGCCGCTGAGTTTCAGATCAGCCTCCATCTGTTTGAGGATCTCCTGGAGCTCATAGTTCACCAGGCGTTTGGGAACGCTGAAACTGCTCTGCTCAACCAGCCGGCTCATGATTTTATCGTCCAGATCGCCCTGCCTGGCCACCTCGCGGGCCTTGGTCAGATCCGCTCTGATGGCGTTTTTCAGGTCGTCCAGGCTCTTGTAGTTCTCGTCCACATCCTTGGCCAGCTCGTCGTCCAGATCGGGCATGACGCGCACCTTGACTTCCTTCACATCCACCTTGAACTCGACCTTCCTGCCCGCCAGAAGCGGATTCGGATATTTGGCCGGGAAATCAACCTCGTAAAGCGTCTTCTCACCCTGGTGGAGACCCAACAGTTTCTTTTCAAAGTCTTCACCAAGGCGATTGGTGCCCATATCGACCAAATAATTTTCACTGTGCACGGCCTTCATGGCCTTGCCGTCGTGGAAACCCTGAAAGTCCACAGTGACCAGATCATCCATGGCAATGGCATGCCCCTCCGGCGCAGACTGCACCGCAGCCTGCCTGCGGCGGATGCGCTGCAGTTCCAGATCAATCTCCAGGTCGCTGACGGAGAGTGGCGGCAGTTCGATCTCCAAACCCTTGTACTGCCCCAGCTCGAAGACGGGTTTGACATCCACCATGGCCACATAGGTGAAGCTGCCGTCCTCATTGAAGCGCTGCTCGTGGATTTCGGGATGCACCACGGTGTCCAACTTTTCCTGCTCTGTCGCGTTGAAATAGCTTTCCTGTACCAGTTGTTCGCCGACTTCATTTTCGATCTGCGGGCCGAAATGCTGCTGCAGCACCTGGCGGGGAATCCTGCCCCGGCGGAAGCCCTTCAGGCTCAACTCCCTGTTGGCCTTGGCATAGGCCTTGTCCAGGTTGGGTTTGACCACCTCGGGCGGCAGGGTGATAGTCAGTTTACGGGTGAGATCGGCGACCTGTTCAACGGCAATATCCATGGATAATCCTTACATTGCTTTCGGGCCGCAAAGCGCGGCTGGTTGACGGAAAGGCAGCGCCCTTGGGTGCACTTACTTGGGTGCATGCCGGCTCTGGTGCGAGAGGGGGGACTTGAACCCCCAAGGTGTGTACCGCCAGATCCTAAGTCTGGTGCGTCTGCCAATTCCGCCACTCTCGCGCAGGTCTTCAGTTAATAACCAGTCAGGGCTGTGGCGTCAAGCCAGGACAGTGCAAGGCCGGGCAGTTACGGATTTTCTCCCCATGCCCCGACCAGGCCTTGCCTGCGGATTTCTTGGCGCGCCAATTCGGGGTGTGTAGAGCTGGTTTTGCACCTCAACAGGTTGTTCACCTCTCGAAAAATGAATGATTCCATGCAGCCATACGATTGAGACCATGTTTGGCAGGATCAAGGACTGGCGGAGAAGAGCCGTGCGTTATGACCGCTGCGCGCGCACCTTCTTTTCAGCTCCATGGCTCGCGGCTTCCGCCATATGCCATCTCGATTAATAAGGCCTGGGCCCAAATCAAGCGCGGGGCGACAATGCCTCATATGGCATGCACCATAAGGCAAAAGGGGTTACGACTGCTCGCCGTAACCCCTTGCATGTATTGGTGCCCGGAGCGGGAATCGAACCCGCATGGCCTTGCGGCCGAGGGATTTTAAGTCCCTTGTGTCTACCTGTTTCACCATCCAGGCCAATGGGCGTGATGATAACCGCCCGAATTTTTCCTGTCAAAGACTTGATGCCGAAGACCAGAGGCAAGTCACAAAAGCCCTCAATCCTTCTGGAGGACAGTTGGGGCCGCAGCCTGCCGCATAAGCTCCAGCATCTCGCGTACAGCCCGTTCCAAACCTACCAGCACGGCGCGGGCCATGATGGCATGCCCGATGCTCAGGTCTTCGATGCCGGCGATGCCGGCAATGCGGCCGGTGTTACGGTAATCCAGCCCGTGGCCGGCCTTGGCGCGCAGGCCCAGCTCAGCGGCCATGGCCACGGCACGGCGGATGTGCACATATTCGCGCTCCTGCCCGGATTCGCTGTCGGCATTGCTGTAGTGGCCGGTGTGCAGCTCCACATGGGTCGCCCCCACTGCCGTGGCGGCCTGCAACTGCTCCGGCTCGGGATCCACAAAGAGCGACACCCGAATGCCGGCCTCCTTCAGCGCGGCGATCCGGCCCGAGAGCTTTTTCTTCTGCCCGGCCACATCCAGACCGCCCTCGGTGGTCAGCTCCTGCCGTTTTTCCGGCACAAGCGTTACCATGTCGGGCTTCAGGTCCGCGGCAAAGGCCACCAGTTCCCTGGTGGCCGCCATCTCGAGATTCAGATGGGTCTTCACCGTCTGCCTGAGTACACGCACATCCCGCTCCTGAATGTGGCGCCGATCTTCCCTGAGGTGGACGACAATGCCGCTGGCGCCAGCCAGCTCACAGATCCCGGCGGCCAGTACCGGATCCGGCTCGAGTCCGCCCCGGGCCTGACGCAGAGTGGCAATGTGATCGACGTTGACGCTCAGTTGTGGCATGGCAGTTCTCCTCGCTTCAGCTTGAGTCAAAAGTTCCCGTTCCCGATCCCACATGACCAGCGCCTCGGTTTCGGAGCGTTCGTGGTCATAGCCGGCCAGATGCAGGATGCCGTGCAGCAGCAGTTCCTGCAGACGCTGCATGAGTGGCGCCTGTTTTTCGTGTGCCTCGCGCGCGGCCGTTGCAACGGCAATCAGCACGTCACCCAGATCGGCGCGCAGCTCTGCGGGCGTTGCCGGCGGGAAAAGGGCCGGAAAGGACAGCACATTGGTGGGGCCCGCCTTATTGCGGTAACGCTGGTTGTATTCGGCCATGCGGTCATCGTCCAGCAAAACGACGCTGACTGCGTTGTGTGCCAGCCCGGCAGCAGTCAGCAGCCGCAGGCAGATCCGGCGCAGCGAGCCGGTATCCACCTCCGGCGTCTTCTGTGCACGCTCATCCAGCACCTGTACCGGCATTACGCCTGCCTCCCCGCCGCTTCCGGGCTGCTGCCCGGCTGCTCATGGCCATGCTGCTCGTAGGCCTGAATGATTTCCTGCACCAGCCGGTGCCGCACCACGTCGCCCTTGTCAAAGCTGCAGAAGGCAATGCCCCGGATATGGGACAGGAGGTCCCGGGCCTGAATCAGGCCGGATTTTTGCGTGCCAGGCAGGTCAATCTGGGTGACGTCGCCGGTGATGACCGCATGGGACTCGAAGCCAATGCGGGTCAGAAACATCTTCATCTGCTCGCGGGTGGTGTTCTGGGCCTCGTCCAGGATGATGAAGGCATTGTTCAGGGTGCGGCCACGCATGAAGGCCAGGGGTGCGATCTCGATCACGCCCCTGGCCACCAGCTCCGTGGCCCGTTCCTGGCCCATCATTTCATTCAGGGCATCGGTCAGGGGGCGCAGATACGGATCTATTTTCTGAGCCATGTCACCGGGCAGAAAGCCCAGCTTTTCACCGGCCTCCACCGCGGGTCTGGTCAGGATAATCCTGCTCACCTGTTCATGGGCCAGGGCCGAAACCGCCATGGCCACGGCCAGCCAGGTTTTGCCTGTCCCGGCCGGGCCGATGCCGAAGACGATGTCGCTGCTGCGGATGGCCTCGATGTAGCGTTTCTGGTTGATGGTCTTGGGCGTGATCACCTTTTTTCGGGCCGTGATGCACACCTTGTCCAGAAAAAAATCCTCCAGTCTGGCTGCCGGCGCGGCGGCCAGAATATTGACCGCAAAGGCCACGTCCTGGCTGAAAACCGGATAGCCCTTGGCAATGAGCCCGGCCAGTTGGGTCAGCGTGCTGGCGGCCAGATCCACCGCATGGGCCCTGCCGCTGATGTGCAGCGTACTGCCGCGCACGGCAATCTCCGTGCCCGTGGCCCCGGCCACCTGCTGCAGGTTGCGGTTCAGCTCGCCGTATAAAAGCGGCGCGACGCCGGCCTCGCAGTCCAGATCGCGGCTGATCTGGCGGTTCAGTTCACCGGATGCCATGCGTTGCCGTTACTGCTGCTCCGCTGAAGCCGTTTCCTTGGCCTTCCTGAGAGCCTCCTCGATCATGGCGTTCATGAGTTCCGGCGTGCGCTCGGATACCGGTGTCCCATTGATGAACAGGGATGGCGTGCCGTTGACATCGGCGTTTTGCGCATCCATGATATCCTTGGCGAGCGCCATTCGGGTCTCCTCGCTGTTCCAGTCGGCGGTGAAGCGGCGCATGTCGAGGCCTATTTTTTTGGCGGTCGTCTGGATGATGTCATCCGCACCCCAGCCGTCTTCGCCCAGGGCAAAGAGCGCGTCGTGCATCTCCCAGAACTTGCCCTGTTTCTGGGCGGCAATGGCGGCCCGGGCCGCCGCTTCGGCCTGCGGGTGCAGGCGGGTCAGCGGGAAGTGCTTGAAGACCAGGCGCACGGTGTCCGGATGTGCGGCCAGAACCTTTTCCACCACCGGTGCAGTCGGGATGCAGAAGGGGCATTGGAAGTCGGAGAACTCGACAATGGTCACCGGTGCATCAAGCTTGCCCCGCACGGGCGCACCCGTCACATCAATCGTCTGGTTGATGCTGATGTTCATGGCGGTGTAGCGGTTGTCGCGTGTGTTGAGCAGGTAGAGCATCTCACCCCGGGGCGCGATGTCGATGGCCGTAACCCCGGCGGCAACCGGCACGGCGCCCAGCTCTTTGCCCTCGGCCGTAAAAATCCGCACCTTGCTGTCCTCGGTCAGCACATAGACCCGTTTTTCGTCAAGGGTCTGGGCAAAAGCCAGGGCTCCGGCCGGGATGTTCCAGGTCTTTTTCACCTTCCAGTTGACTGAGCCGCTGCTGCCCTGTGGATCCTGCTCGGAGGCGGTGGACAGGGGCGTGGCGGTGGCGCCGGATTTTTGCCCTTCCTGGGGCGGCACGGCAGCGAGCAGCGGGGCAGCGGGTGCAAGCAGCAAGGCACAGCAGAGCAGTTTCTTCAGCATGAAATATATCCTTTTGAGCGATTTTTCGGGTTCAGAGCCGCGGCAGTCTGGTGCCGCGGCGCAAGTGTTCGCAAGTATAACGAGGCTGTGTCCATAAGGCAAGATGGGGACGTGCCCGCCCGGCATACCATGTGCCGGAAAAGGCCACCCTGGTGCTTGCCGCGCCGCCCGGACCAGGCCGGCAAGGCCTTTTACGGCTGGGGCTGCCGGGGATCCTCCTCCGGTGGAGCCGTCTGTTCTTTGGACAGACGGGCTGTTTTAGGGAGGATCGTGTGAATGTTGATGCTCGCGCGACCGGGCAGGGACACTGCCTCCACCCGAATGGGCACCTGGCCGTGTTGGTCCGCCTCGGCCGCGTTGACCGAGGCGTGAAAGAGTGTGTCCAAGTCCGGCGTGTCCTTTATGACGCTGACCGGAATGTCGGCGTCCACGCTGACGGTTTGGGGCAGGACTGCCCTGCCTTTGCCCGCCGGCCTCAGAGTGATGGGAATATGCTGCACCGTGCGGCGTTTCACCGGCTCCCGGATGAGGATTCTGGCCTCGACCATGGGTTCGCCTATCAGCTTGCGCAGGGGCCCGTTCAAAACCAGGGGCACCTGCACTGTGCCGCTCTGTGTCAAACCTTCCACGTCAATGGTGGCCGTATCGATGGACTGTACCTTGCCAATCAGACTGAAGGGGCCACTCACTGTGATGACATCTGGCTTCAGTTGCAGCTCCTCCAGGGTAAAGCCTCTGGCCGGCTGACCGGTAGTCCGGGCCTGCAGGCGGATATGGCGTTCCACCAACTGATCCACTACCAGAAGGACATTGGCGGGTTGCACCCGCTGTACCGTGACCCCACGTGGAAAACTGAAGGAATCCGGTGTGTTTTCTACCAGGCGAGGGCCTGGCCTGGCAGAGGCCAGATTGACCGGCCGGGAGAGCTGCTGTTGCCGGAGCTCCTGTAAAAGCCGCTTGGGCCCGCGTACCGAGACATCCACTTCCTTCTGGTACTGGTTGGCAATGATCATGCTGGCCGGCAGGTTGCGCAGTTCGAGCGGTACGGTCAGCACGGTGTCCACCTGATCTTCCACGGCAATGCCGTACCAGAGCGCCACGCCAATGAAAAGGGCCAGCACCTTGAGGGGCCAGTGGCGAAAGGGCAGGCTGAGGATCTCTTTTGTCATGACTGGGCATCCGGGGCATCTGCCTTGGGCCGTTCCGCCGCGCCGCGGGCCGCCGGTTTTTTGAGGTTGAAGATGTCCCGCAGGATGGCGAACAGTTGGGTTTCGTCCGGAACCGGGTTGATGCGGCCGTTGCGGGCTATGGAAATGGTCTGGGTTTCTTCGGAAACCACCACCACGATGGCATCGGTTTCTTCCGACAGGCCCAGCGCCGCACGGTGGCGGGTGCCGTAGCGCTTGTCGATGTTCAGATTCTGGGAGAGCGGCAGGAGGCAGCCGGAGGAATGGATGCGGTGCTTGTGGATGATGACGCCGCCGTCGTGCATGGGTGAGGAGGTATGAAAAATGGCCAGCAGCAGCTCGGCCTGAATGCGGGCGTCCAGCCGGAAGCCGCCTTCCAGAAAGTCACGCAGCCCGTTGTCCCGCTCCAGCACGATGAGGGCTCCCAGATGTCGCCTGGCCAGGAGCGAGGCTGCCCGGGCCACCTCTGCCAGATCGCTGGCTTCCGTCTGCCGGCCGTGGAAAAAACGGGGCAGAACCATATGGGCGAGCCCGCGCCGGATCTCGCTCTGAAACAGGATGACAATCACCACCAGGAGCGAGCCCAGGAAGGTTTTGAGCAGGACGCGCAGGGCCTGGAGCTCGAAGAAGGCGGAGAGGAAGTACAGCATCAGAATCGAGGCGATGCCCAGCACCATCTGCACGGCGCGCGTTCCCCGGATCAGCAGCAGAATGCGGTAGATCAGATAGGAGACGATCAGGATATCGACAATATCCCGCAGTCGTATGGAGGGAATGGTATCCAGCATGGCCCCGGTCGATGAAAAAGGTTGCAGTCGTATGGAGGGAATGGTATCCAGCATGGCCCCGGTCGATGAAAAAGGTTGACTTCACTCCTGTATGTATCATTTCATACAGGGGAATGCCAAAACAATAACGACCAGCAGCGCGAAATTGCGGCGCCGTTACGGAGAAGAGGCTGCAAGCGGATGCAGACCAGGCCGGCGTCTGGCCTTTGGCCGGGACATGCTCCGCTTTCTGTGGTCTGCCAGGCTCTGTCTGGGAGGCGGGGCGCCCGGGGCAGATAATTTTCAGGAGAACAGGAAATGGCAACGGAACAGCACAAAACAGACAGGCTCAGAAGGATTCGCGCCCTGCACCGGGACATCGGTTTTTTTGTCGTGGGACTCACCGTGGTGTATGCGCTGAGCGGCCTTGTATTGACCTATCGGGACACGGGCCTGCTGAAGCGTGAGCAGCAGGTGGAAAAGACCCTGGCCCGCGGTCTCGGTTCATGCGAGCTGGCAAGGGCCCTGCATCTTCGGGATCTGGAGGTCATCGACGAAGACGCAGGCATGATCCGTTTCCGAAAGGGCACGTACAACCGGGAAAACGGGCAGGTTCGCTATCGCGCCATGGAACTGCCAGTACCGCTCAAGGCCATGGTCCGCCTGCATAAAACGCCCAGCCGCTCGGGCAAGCACTACTTTGCCCTGCTCTACAGCGCTTGCCTGCTCTTCCTGGCCCTCTCCTCCTTCTGGATGTTCCCCAGGGCAAGCGGCAAGCGCGGGCGTGGTTTCAAAATGGCCGGGGCCGGGCTGGTGCTGGCCCTCTTGCTGCTGATTTTCTGAGGCCCCGAACTGGGGCACGGGGCCCTATCGCTGCAGCCATGCGGCAGGCTGTTCTTGCTCGAGCCGCCGCAGAATCTCCAGGCCATCCGGCGTGACCTTTTCTGCCGGCCCCAGAGCGAAAATTTCCTCAAGGCCCATGAAACGGCCGCAGTCGATTTCTTCTTTTTGCAGGGAAAAGGGCCCTTCGTGGCGACAGCCGTATATCCGGCCCCAGACTCTGGTCTCGGGGCCGTCGTAAAAGTGGTCGAACAGCAGGCTCAGGCCGGCCGCGATGCCCAGCTCTTCCATGAGTTCCCTCTGGGCGGATTCCTCATAGTTTTCACCGGCCTGAACCACGCCGCCCGCGGCCGGATCCCAGTAGCCGGGGAAGACATCCTTGCTGCCTGAGCGTTTCTGGACAAAAAGCTCGCCCGCCTGGTTGCGGACAAGGATATAGGAGGCGCGGTGGATCAGCCTCTGGCTTCGCATGGTGCTGCGGGCCACCACGCCCAGTGCCCGATTGTCCCGATCCACAATGGTGACCAGTTCGGGATGAGGTGCAGGAGCTGGTATGCTTTCCCGCTTCATGGCGACCCCTGGCCGGCGCCTGTTGCCTGACCGTTGGCCGGGCCGCTGTGCCGCTCCTGCCAAAGCTGCCAGAGGCGTCCCAGCGCTTCGCGGCTGCTTTGGTCGGCAATGGCCTGAAAGCTTGACGGCAAAGGCCGGGCGGGCGCCGCTTGCTGCCCAGGGGCCGGCCCGGTGGCCGCAAACCACGAAGGCTCGACCACACAGCGGAAGCCGGCAATGCTGCGGTCTGCCGCCAGCGGCCGGATCCGTCGGAGCAGCTCCCGCTGCCGGAACAGGAGTTCCTGCGCCCAGATGGCGTGGCTGACATAGAGCCAGAGCGTTTGGCCACGCAGGGCTACGGGCCGGCTGTGACGCGCCGCTTCCTCGCCGGCGATGTGCGGCCATTTGCTGTACAGGCCCTGCACCTGCCACGCATCCTGCCACTGCCGCTCCCGAAAAAGGGTCGGCAGAATATGGCGCAATGTGGTGAATTTCTTCATCCTATCGTACAGATCCGGCCTCAGGGCCTCTGTTCCGGGCGCTTATCCTCTGCCGGCTGGCGACGGCGAGCCTTTTGGGTATCCGGCTCCGGCCAGCGATAGCCGGTGAGCATGGCCGTCCCGTCTTTGCCGAGCGCCACCTCCATTTCCAGGCGGCCCTTGCCTTCCGGCGCCTGCTCCAGCGCACGCCCCCGGCCCTGTTCCACGAAAAAGGCGTCGATCCCGTAGGCCACTCCGGTCAGGGGCTCGGAGCACATGGCCCGTTTTCGGATCCGGCCCTTGATGAAGGGGCCGCTCGCGGGCGGGGCCAGATCAGCCTGAGCGACCGTCATCACGCCGCCATCGCCTGGCCGGAGCGCCGTGAAGATAACCAGTTCCTGCCCCGATTCGCCGCTCCCTTTCTCTTCCGCCCTGATGGCGGCTATCCTGTCCCGCAGCGCCGGACCGAATTTTTCCGCCTCTATGGCGGCGATGTCATAGCGGAGGGTCACATAGTCCCCCGGAACAGATCCCTGGGATCCAGAGGCGCGGTGCGCAGCCAGATTCTGGGCGCGGTGCGCAGAATCCATTCGCGTTGACCGGCCATCCAGGCCAGAACCAGTACCTGAACGAGGATGGCGGTGATGATTGCAGCTTTTCTCATGGCATCCTCTCCGCTCTGGGTGGCTTTTGCCCTTTGCGCTGGTACTCGAAGGCAACGTAAAAGAGGAACGCCGCCATGAGGAGAAAGACCATGCCCCGTGCCAGCAGGCTCTCGAACAGATCGGTGAAGCGCGCGAAGGCCAGGGCTGCCAGCAGGAGCGAGCCGAATGCGACCAGTCCTGCCCGTGTTTCGCTGCAGCCACGCCACAGTTCACTTAAAGCATGATGTAAAAAAAACAGATTGGCTGCAATCGATATGATGGCGATCGAGCCTTCCGTATAGTCCGGCAGATAGTGCTTCGGCCGGCAGCAGGCCAGGAAAACTGCCAGCATTGCAGCCGGTGCGAGCAGGGAGAGGCGCTCGCCGGCCCCGCATGCCTCCTGCTCCCGCATGCTCTGGATTATGGCCCATGCGTTCAGAATAAAAGCCGCGGACAGGAGCGGCATCGCAATCAGCCAGCGGCTCAGGTCCCCGTTAAAGCAGCTTGTTCGGGAAAAGGCGTTGACCGCGTCTGGAAAGCTCAAGACGAAGAGCAGGGGCAGATAGAGCAGCAGGCCCGAACGGCGGAAGACGGTCGGGGCCTGGGGCAGGGCAGCATGCCGCGCGGTCAGCCGGGAAAGGGCCAAGTAGAGGGCGCTGACACCCAGCAGGCTCAGGAAAAAGCTCTTCTGGTTCGTCGTCAGAACTGCGGTGACGACAAGGGCAAAGGCAAGCGTCGAGGCGCCAAGCAGTACCGGAGAACGAAGGCGCCAAGCCGGCAGGCCCAGGCCCAAGAGGACAAGGAGCGGCGCGATGGCCGGCCCTGTGTTGTAGTCGATGGCCTCGGTGCAGGCCCAGATGCCCAGCAGCACGGCAGCCAGCAGCCCCTGCGGGATGGAGGGCAGCGCCCAGGTCAGCAGCAGGGCGCCGCCGGCCCAGATCAGAAAGGCGTCCGGATAGTGGGCGGAGATATGGTAGATCTGCGCTATCAGAAAGATGCCTGCGCCAAAGAGCATGCTGCCCAGCAGGTGGGCGGCTTCGACCACCCCGTCCGGACAGCGCCGTTGCCGCAGCCACAGGCCCCCGCCGTGGGCCAGCAACAGGGCGCCGAAGATGACCCCCAGTTTGGCAAACTTGTGCATGTCCTGCCAGTTGTAGGCAAAGAGCAGGATCACCCCCAGGCCCAGGGCCACTGCCCCGAAGCCGGCAAAAATCAGGAGGCCCCAGCCAGGGCCCTTTTTTCGCCCTTCTTCATAGGCTGCGATGGCCGTGGCCTGTTCGCGGGCGATCAGGCCGGATGCCACCCAGCCTTCCAGTTTGGCGCAAAGTTTCTTGCTGTTCATGGCGGGATAAACTGAAGCGTATTGGCAGGGCCGCACCGCAGCCACTCGTGCTGAGAGTCGGTGCACCGTTTTTGGGCCCCGGCTCGTGGCGATGGGCTATTGTCTGATATGCACCCGGCCCCCGAAATCGTAGCCATTGGTGGAGAGATCATAGGTCATGCTGCCCGCATTCAGGTGAAAATCCTGGGTGATGATCTCCACGTCGCCCGGGCAGACCGCCATCTTGGTGGCGTCGTAGTAGTGCAGCAGATCGGTGCGCAGCTCTTCTTTTTGCGTGGGTTTACTGATGCGCACATTGTCCATGAGCACCAGTTCCCGGGCTGCCACCAGATAGCGGCCGCGTTTGCTTTCGATGTTGGTGGGGGGCCGCTGTTTGCCAATGTACATGGCATTGACCCCAATCAGCTCGATCTCGTTGTCCTGCGCGCCGGTATAGGCCTGCCGGGCGTCGATCTGCCATTCTTCCTGGCCCTTGCTGGTCAGGGTGATGGACACTTCATCCATGATGAAGTTCTGGATGGGCGAGGACTTGACCGGTTCGGCAAAGCGTGGGTCATAGCCGCCGCGCGGGGCCAGAAAACGGTTGACCGAGGGCAGCCACAGGGGCGTGCCGAGGAGGAGGAGCAGCGGCAGCAGCCACAGGGCGTTGCGGGGCGAGCGCAGCATGTTTAGCGGTCGAATTGAGCCAGACATTGTTCGCGCAGACCTTGGGCTTCCAGCAGCAGGTCGCAGACCTCCCGGACCGCACCCTGACCACCCGCCCGGGTGCTGACGAAATGGGCCCGGGACCGCACCTCCGGCACCGCGTTGGCCGGCGCCAGCGCCAGGCCCACCCGGTTGAGCAGCGGCAGGTCTATCCAGTCGTCGCCCATGTAGGCGCACTCGGTGGCGGCCAGTTTGTCATGCTCCAGAATTGCCTCGAAAGAGGCCAGTTTATCCCTGCAGTTTTCCACAACATGCCGCATATGCAGTTCGGCAGCCCGGCAGCGTACCGCTTTCGAAGTTCGGGCCGTGATGATGCCGGTGGCAATGCCATGGTCCGCCAGCAGCCTGAGACCCAGCCCGTCCTGACAGTGGAAGGCCTTGTGCTCCAGACCCTCGCTGTCGTAGATGATGCGGCCATCGCTCATCACGCCGTCTACATCCAGAAGGAGCAGCCGGATCTGCCGGCCGCGCGCAAGCGCGTTTTCCCGTGTGGCCGGGGGGCTCATGGCCTCAGCGCCTCGCGAATGCGCAAAAGGCGCTGCAAAAGCGGCTCCAGATCTTTCAGGGGCAGGGAATTGGGACCGTCACAGAGCGCACGGTCAGGGTCGGGATGCACCTCGAGAAAGAGACCGTCGATGCCGGCCGCCATGGCCGCCCGGGCGAGAGGGGCAATGAACTCCCGCTGCCCGCCCGAGCAGGAACCCGCGCCGCCGGGCAACTGCACCGAGTGGGTGCCGTCGAAGATCACCGGGCAGCCGAAGCCTTGCATGATCTGAAAGGAGCGCATGTCCACCACCAGATTGTTGTAGCCAAAGCTGGCGCCGCGCTCGGTGAGGAGAATGCTCCTGCAGCCGCCGTCCCGAAGCTTGCCCACCGCATGCTGCATGTCCTGGGGCGAGACAAACTGCCCCTTTTTCACGTTGACCACCTTGCCGGTCTTGGCTGCGGCCAGCAGCAGGTCGGTCTGGCGGCAGAGAAAGGCCGGAATCTGGATGAGGTCGAGCACCTCGCCGGCCGGCCGGGCCTGGGCGGCTTCGTGGATGTCCGACACCACGGGCACCTGCACATCGTTCCTGATCCGGGCAAGCATCCCCAGGCCCTTGTGCAGGCCCGGGCCGCGGAAGGAGCGGATGGAGGTGCGGTTGGCCTTGTCGAAGGACGCCTTGAACACGTACTGGATGCCCAGCCGGCTGCAGATGGCCCTGACCTCGGTGGCGATTTCCCGGGCCAGCGCCTCACTTTCCAAAACGCAGGGGCCGGCCAGGAGCAGGAGCGGCTGCTCAGGACCAATACGCAGACTTTTGCCCTCAAAGGGCGTGAAAACAACGGGTTCGATGGCTGCAGAGCTCATGGGCGCCAGTGTGTTGACCTCTTGTGATCATGGATTTTCCTGCATTTTTTTCCAGGTACTGACCGGAGAACCGCCGCACTCAGTACCGTCCAGGTCGTTGTGGCCGGCAGTAACCGGAGCGGGCGTGGCCAGAATGTTGCTATGGTCGACCCAGTCTTCGTTTTCGCAGACCCAGGATGCCATGGCATCCGCATCCAGGGCGAAAACAAGGCTGCTTTTTTTGTGCCGGGCATAGACGATATAACTGTCCGCCTCGGCCGATGTATCGGCCCGTACAGAAAGGTCAGCGCCCACTCCTGCAAGACCCAGGCCGGTTTTCTCGCCGTTGCTGTCCACCGAGGTGAGCAGCGCAGGCCGGACATGCCCTCATCCCTTTTGCCGGAGTGCGGCCCGGATGAAATCCCGAAAGAGAGGATGGGGCTGCATGGGCTTGGAGCGGAACTCCGGGTGGAACTGGCAGCCCAGAAACCAGGGATGTCCGGCCAGTTCGATGATTTCCACCAGCTTGCCATCCGGAGAGGCCCCGGAGACGATCAATCCCGCCTGCTCCAGACGTGCGCGGTAGGCGTTGTTGAATTCGTAGCGGTGGCGGTGGCGTTCACTGATTTCAGTTTTTCCATAGGCCGCAGCAGCCAGGCTGCCTGCCTTCAGGACGCAGGGACAGGCGCCCAGCCGCATGGTGCCGCCCAGGTCGGAATGCTGATCCCGGTGCTCGGTTTTTCCGGTACGGCTGTCGATCCATTCGGTCATCAGGTAGATGACCGGATCAACGGTATTGGCGTTGAATTCCACCGAATGTGCGCCTGTGATGCCGGCCAGATTGCGGGCGATTTCCACCACCGCGAGCTGCATGCCCAGGCAGATGCCGAAAAAGGGCAGACCCTGTTCACGGGCATAGGTCACGGCATGAATCTTGCCCTCCATGCCGCGGCTGCCGAAACCGCCGGGTGCGAGAATCCCGTGGCAGCCTTCGAGCCGGGCCAGCCCCTCGTCGCTGTCCAGGTCTTCGGCGCTGATATAGCGCAGGTCCACCCTGGCGTCGTTGGCGATGCCGCCGTGGATCAGGGCTTCGTGCAGGCTCTTGTAGGATTCCCTGAGATCCACATACTTGCCGGTGACGGCGATGCTCACCTCTGCTTTCGGATGCCTGATGGTGTGCACCAGTCGCTGCCAGGGCTGGAGATTGGGCGCACCGGTCCAGATGCCCAGCTTTTCCAGAATGCGGTCATCCACCCCTTCCTCGCGGAAGGAAAGCGGCAGTTCGTAGATGCTCTCCACGTCCCGGGCCGCAATGACGTCCTGGGCGGCCACGTTGCAGAACAGGGCGATTTTCTGCTTGAGTTCACCGGCAAGCGGCACCTCGGTGCGGCACACGAGAATGTCGGGCTGGATGCCTGAGGCCAGGAGTTCCTTGACCGAATGCTGGGTCGGCTTGGTCTTGACCTCGCCAGCGCTGCGGATGTAGGGCACAAGCGTCAGGTGGATGAAGAGCGAGTATTCGCGGCCCAGCTCGATGCGCAACTGGCGGATGGCCTCGATAAAGGGCAGGCCCTCGATGTCGCCGACCGTGCCGCCGATTTCCACCAGCGCGATGTCGGCCGAACCGTCGAGCTGCAGGACCGCCTCCTTTATGGCGTCGGTGATATGCGGGATCACCTGCACCGTGCCGCCCAGATATTCGCCCCGGCGCTCCTTCATGATGACGCTGTAGTAGATGCGGCCCGAGGTGTAGTTGTTCCTTTTTCCCATGACCGCGTTGGTGAAGCGCTCGTAGTGCCCCATGTCCAGGTCGGTCTCGGCGCCGTCATCCGTGACATACACCTCGCCATGCTGGAAAGGGTTCATGGTGCCGGGGTCGACGTTGATATAGGGATCGAGCTTCTGGAAGGTGACGGTCAGGCCGCGCGCCTCCAGGAGAGCGCCGATGGAAGCGGCGGACAGCCCCTTGCCCAGAGAGGAGAGCACGCCGCCGGTGATAAAAATGAATTTGGTTTTCCTGCTGCACGATACCTTCATGGCATGCCTCTCAGCGTCATGGCGAAGAAAGAACTGGCGGAACTATACACGATGCACCCCCTGGGCACAAGCGGAGGGGCCCTCACTGGCGCCAGATCCGGCGGCAGAGGCGCGCCAGCTCCGCCTGTTGGGCGGCGCTCAGATCGGTGAAGGGCGAATTGTCGTAGGTGGTGTCGCGGTTTTCGACCACCAGCACCCTGGCATCAGGGCTCAGGACATGGTTGTGCCACACGCCCCGGCGCACGTTGTACACCAGGCCTGCCTGCAGATCTTCGGCGTGGATCCGGGTCGCGCACTCCTCGCCTTCCGCAGTCAGGAGCAGGCAGCGGCCGGCGAGCAGCACGAAGACTTCGTCGGTTTCGTTGTGGCGCTGCAGCCTTTTGATGTTTTCGACCCGCAGATCCTGGGAGAAGTTCAGGATGGCGACCCGCCAGGAGGCAAAATCCACCAGCGGCCGGTAGCCTGGTTCCTGATGGCGGTACACGCCCAGCAGATGGGCGGGGGTGAGCGGAGCGGGATTCGGAGCGTCCATGACAGGCGGCCGTGGCAGAGGGGGGACGGAGGCGGTGCCACGTCTCTACCATTGCGATTATGGCCGCGCAAGAAAAACCTGCCTTCCCGCTTCGGGCGTCGCGCTGCGCCGGCTGTCCGCGTTTTCCCGGCGAAAACCGCCCTTTCGCTTGACCTTTTTCCGCATAAAACGCTATATAGCCTTGTCAGCTTCCCTGTTTATGAGGTCAACTATGACGTATGCCAGAATGCTTCCCCGTCTCGTGCTCCCTGTTCTTGTCGCCTGCACGCTGATCCTGCCGGCCTGCAAGTCCAAACAGGTCAGCCCCTATACGCCCAGCGGCAAGGCCCGCCCCGACGGCGGCCTGTCGGGGGGCTTTCCCGAAGGCCATATTACCGAAGAATTCCAGCCCGGTACGGGGGGCAATGCCATGTCCGGCAACCCCTATGGCCCGGCCAATGAGGGTCTGGATGCCACTGGCGGCGGCCGGGGCACAGGCAGTCTGTACAGCAACGCCGATTCCCAGAGCGACGCCTGGAAGCGGCAGCACGGCCGCTCCTCGCCCGAAATGCAGCCGGTGTTTTTCGATTTCGACTCCGCGCTCATCCGCTCCGATCAGGTGCCGGCTATCGAGCACAACGGCGCCTGGCTGAACGCCAATCCGTCCCGTCAGGTGGTGGTCGAGGGCAATACCGATTACCACGGCACCCAGGAATACAATATGGCTTTGGGCGAGCGCCGCGCGGCCAGCGCCAAGAATTATCTGATCGAGCTGGGTGTGGCGGCGCAGCGCATCCGCACCATCAGTTACGGCGAAGAGCGGCCGCTCTTTCTGGGCGGCACGGAGAGTGATGAGGCGGGCAATCGCCGGGCCGATTTTGTGCTGGAATAGCTGAAAACCCAACAGTCCGCATCATCGGGCGCTTTGCCGTTCCACCCCGGCGAGGCGCCTTTTTCGTGAGTCGAAGCCATGGAAAAAGAACGCTGCCCCTGGTGTCTCCAGGGGACGGAGCAGATGCTCCGCTATCACGACGAGGAATGGGGCAGGCCCTGTTACGAGGATCGGGGGCAGTTTGAATTCCTGGTGCTGGAGTCGGCCCAGGCCGGCCTGTCCTGGCGCACGATTCTGAGCCGGCGGGCAGGCTACCGCCGGGCCTTTGCCGGTTTTGACCCGGAAAAGGTGGCGCTCTTTACCGAAAAGGACGTGGCACGGCTGATGACCGACACGGGCATCATCAGAAACCGGAAGAAGATCGAGAGCGCGGTGCAGAATGCCCGGGTCTTTCTGGAACTGGCCGCCAAACACGGCAGTTTTTGCCGCTGGTTCTGGAATTTCACCGACGGCTGGAGCATCCAGAATGCATGGCAGCGCGTGGATGAGGTGCCGGCCACCACGCCGCTCTCCGACCGCATTGCCAGGGAGATGAAGGGGCTTGGCTTCAGGTTTCTGGGCAGTACGGTCATCTATGCCCACATGCAGGCCACTGGCATGGTGAACGACCACCTCATCAACTGCTTTCGCTATGAGGAGCTCCGCAACTGGCCGCGATTCGAGGCAGGGCTGGGCAAGGGGTGACACTCCCGGGTGCGGGGCTGGAGTCTCTTACCAGTTTGCATCCGGCTCCCCCTCTACCTCTTCCGTTCCGGCGACCATCTCTCCGCCGAAAAGTCTGTGCAGGCCCTCTTGCTCCAGATGCTCGCCGATAATGACCATTTGCCCTTCGTCCATCGCCGGCGCCGAGCTGATCTCGTAGATGCCGTCCACCACGTCGAATCTGACCCAATCGCCAAAGGCGGTCTGAAAGAAGCCCTTGGCGCGTACAACCCGTCCGAACACTGTGGAAACAAGCAAATCGAGGCGCGGAATCAGCGAGGCGGGCGAGGCAAAGGCCACGCCGCGCAGCGCCATGTGGCTGAGCGCCCTTGCCGGCGCTCTGGCCGGGTGCGGGATCGGCGCCTGTCCCGTATCGGGCAGGCGTCTTGCAAGCAGCTCAAGCCATCGCCTTTTGGGCCACTTGCCGTAGTGCTCGTGGGGAAAGGCCACGCCAGGGCCCAAGGCGAGTTCCCGCTCGAGCTGTGCGAACTCGTCCTCGGTCATCCTCTCGGACTTTGAAAGCACGACCCAGCCGGCAGCGGCGAGCTGGTCGCTGAAGTAGTCCGGATAGTCGCGGCGGGCGGCCCTGAAGTGCCCCGCATCGACAATGGTCACCGGGGCGAGCAGGCCGATATGCTCGTAGCTGATCTTCTTCAGCCCCCTGATGATGCGTCCCGGCAGGGCGACGCCGCTGGGCTCCACCAGGAGATAGTCGGGTCGGAGCGTGTTGGCGATGGTCACCACGGAGAGGGAGAAGTCCTGGTTCATGGAACAGCAGATACAGCCCTCTGTCAGCTCCCAGATCTGCATCTGGGGCTTTTCCTCCCCGGCAAGCCCGGCCCCCTTCTGCAGGAGGGTACCGTCCAGGTTCAGCTCGCCAAACTCGTTCTCCAGCACCACGAACTGCCGTCCCGTGGCCCGCGTCATGGCCTTGATGAAGCTTGTCTTGCCAGCGCCCAGGAAGCCGCTGACGAGCAAAATGTCCACGCGTACCTCCCCCTTTTGCATGCAGTTGGTCTACTGAAAAGGGGCGCTCTTAAAGAGATGAGCGCCCCAAGACGGGTCAGGCCGTGCCAGGCGGGTCTTGCCGGCACGGCGGCATAGAGAGCGGTGAACTTACAGAACGACAACCGGTTTGATGAGATCAGCCGGTTTGTCCTTCATCAGCATCAGGGCTTCCTCGACGTGTTCAAAGCCCTGGAAGCGATGCGTGATGAGCTTTTTGACGTCCAGCTTGCCGAGGGCGATGAGGCTGCCCAGTTTTTCCAGACGCAGGCGTCCCCCGGGCATCAGACCGCCGGAGATGACCTTGTTGGCCATGCCGCAGCCCCACTCGACCCGGGGAATCGTGATGTAGTCGCCGCTGCCCAGGTAATTGACGTTGCCGATGCGGCCGCCGGCTTTCAGACATTTGACGGCCGGCTCGAAGGTCTGTACGCCGCCGCCGGCAATGATCACCTTGTCCACGCCTTTGCCATCCGTCAGCCTGAGCACCTGCTCGTCAATGCTGCCTTCCTTGTAGCCGATAAAATCCGTGGCGCCGTAGGCAGCGGCAGCCTCGCGGCAGACCTTGCGGGTGCCAACGCAGATGATGCGGCCTGCGCCGTGCAGATTCGCGCCGGCAACGGCCATCAGGCCGACCGGGCCAATGCCGATGACCAGCACCGTATCGCCGAACTGGACGTCTGCCTGTTCCACGCCGTGAAAGCCTGTGGGCACCATGTCGGAGAGCATGCAGGCCTCTTCCGGCGAAATTTTGTCCGGCATGTGGGCCAGATTGCCGTCGGCGTCGTTGACGTGGAAGTATTCGCCGAAGACGCCATCCTTGAAGTTGGAGAATTTCCAGCCCGCCAGCATGCCGCCGGAGTGGGCGCAAAAACCGGCCTGGGCCTCCAGGGAACTCCAGTCCGGCGTGATGGCGGCCACCATGACGCGGTCGCCCTTTTTGAAGTCTTTCACCAGAGAACCGACTTCATCCACGACCCCACAGCCCTCGTGCCCCAGGATCATGTTGTGCCTGTCGCCCAGAGCCCCTTCCCATACCGTGTGCACATCGCTGGTGCACGGGGACAGCGCCAGGGGCCTGACGATGGCGTCCAGGGGCCCGCAGACGGGACGCTCCTTTTCGATCCAGCCGGTAGCGCCGATTCTGAGCATTGCATAACCTTTCATAGCGGTACCTCCTTGTGGAATTTTGGTGTATGACCCGTCATTGGGGAATTTTATAATATACGGCAGGCCCTTGCCCGTAAACAACAATATTGGCCAATGGCATGGCTCCCCGGAAGCGGGGGGATCTGCCGAGGGCGCGAGGCCGCTCCTTGCCCCGCCTGGAGGACTGAGCTGAGCCGGAGCCGTGCCGGCCTCCTTTCCGGCTCCTCTTATGATGTCCTGGCCCGCGTCACCACGCCATAAACACCTGCCGTCGGGCAGCGGCGGAGCGACGTAAAAGCGGCACGGCAGCGTCCACGTAATCCACGATCACGGCCTTTTTGCCCGCAGCCGGTCGTACCACACGGCCTGCCACCTGCAGGAGCCGGCCCTCGAATTTAATGGGCGTGGCCAGCACCAGGGTGCTCAGTCCGGGGCAGTCGAAACCCTCGCCAATGAGCTGCACGGTGGCCACCAGAACCTGTACCCTGCCGGCCCGCACGCTGCTCACCACCCGTTCGCGCTCCTCTTTCGGCGTCTGACCGGTGAGGAGGGCCGCGGCAATGCCCAATCCGGCCAGTCTGTCGGCGAAGAATTCACAGTGACTCCTCCGGTCGGACACCAAAAGTACGGTGCCCCGGCTTTGGCGGGCCAGACGCACCGTATCGTCCAGAATCTGCGCGTTGCGCTCCACGTTTTCAGTCAGCGCTTTCAGGAGCTTCGCGTAATCCCCCATGAAGCCATAGCGGAACCTCGTATTTTTCTGAATCAGCTCGGGATGCAGCACCGCCCCGCTGGCCTCGAGCACACTGCTGTTCACCCGGTGGGCGCGCTCCCCCATGTAGATGTAGATGAGCCGAGTCATGCCGTCGTCGCGACGGAAGGCCGTGGCCGAGAGCCCCAGCATGTAGCGGCAGTCGAAGGCTGCCACGGTTTCGGTGAAGAGGCTGGCCGGCACCCGGTGGCACTCGTCCACCACCAGATGCCCGAAGCGGGGCACGAGTTCATCCAGATGTTTGCGCGCCGTGTTGACAATGGCCACGGTCAGCGGGCGGATATTCCTCCTGCCGTCGCCCAGCTGCCCGGCCTCTGTTCCCAGAAACTGGCCGATGCGCGCCTGCCACTGATTCAGGAGTTCCTTGGTATGCACCAGAATCAGGGCCGGCTGGCTGCGGCGGGCGATCACGGCGAGCGCCATGACCGTTTTGCCGCTGCCCGTGGCCGCCTCCAGAACCCCAAGGGAATGGGCCAGCGTGGCGGCAACCGCCTCTTCCTGATAGGGCCGGAGCGTGCCGGAAAACTGCAGCCGCAACGGCTCCAGCGTGCGGCGCTCGTCCACCAGCTCCGGGGTTTCACCGGCAAGCTGGCGGCAGAGGCGTACCGCATCGTTGCCAAAACCGCGCGGGAAATAGAGCTCACTGCCTTCCTTGCGGAAAAAGAAGAGCCTGGGCTGCAGTTTTTTGCCAATCCAGCGGCCATAGCGCAGGGCGTCTTCGTAGCGCGGGTTTTCCAGAGTGAGCGCTCGCTCCACGGCTTTTACAAGCAACGGCGGCGCGCCGCTCAGACAACATTCGGCACGGACAGTGAGTTTCATCATGCAAAAAAAAGAAAATTCTGTTGCCCCGCATCGGGCGGAAAAGGTACATTCCGGCATTTCCTATTTCCTCTACCTTGCCGGTCTTCCATGAACAAGAGACTTTTTACCGTGCTGGCGCTGCTCATGCTGTGCCTTTTTGGGAACCCGCTGCCGGGCAGTGCTGCAGCCGGAGGTCGCGATGTGGTCCTGAGCGTACCGGCCGAGACCGTGCTGGCAGCCGTGCAGAAGGCCCTGCCCCTCCGCATTCCCACCCAGAGCGGCAACGTGAGCGGCGACCTGATCCTGGAATCCCTGGACCGGCTCAGCATCAATGGCAATGTCATTGCCGTGCATGGCGTGCTGAGCGGCAAAAACATGGCCTTGAACGCCCATGTGGCGGGCAATCCCCTGCACGTGCAGCTGGGCGAGGTGCAGTTACCCGTGAGTTGCGATCTGGTGACCCGCTTCGACCGTCAGACGGGCCGGCTGTTTGTGAGCCCGCGTTTCAGCGGCCAGGGCAATGCCCAGGATGGCGACCTGGCCGGCCTGATGGCCGGCCTGAGCGGCCGGGAATACCCGCTGGATCTGGGCGCCCTGAAAACACTGGATCTGGATGTGGGCGGGCGCACCATTCACCTGGCCATGCGGCCCACCAATATCGTGGGCCGCGACAACGCCCTCGTTTTTTTCCTGCAACCGCAGGTCAGACGCTGAATCAGGGAGGAATCATGGCAAACGACTGCCTCTTCTGCAAAATCATTGCCGGGACCATTCCCTGCAACAAGGTCTATGAGGATGACGAGGTTCTGGCCTTTCGGGACATTGCGCCCCAGGCCCCGACCCATGTGCTCGTGATACCGAAAAAACACCTCACAGGGCCAGCCGCTGTAACCGAGGAAGACGACAGCCTGATGGGCAGGCTGCTGCGGGCGGCCAGACAGGTTGCGGACAGGGAGGGGCTGAGCGACTACCGGCTGGTCTGCAACAACGGGGCCGGCGTGGGCCAGAGCGTTTTTCACCTGCACCTGCACATCCTGGGCGGCAGGCCCATGGGCTGGCCGCCAGGCTGATCCTTGCCGGCTGGCTCCGCTTCCCGGCCGGATAGTTCGCACAACCCAGGTTTGCACAGGCCATATTCGATCGCCTGTCGCTGGATGTGCCTCGAGCAAGGCGATCGCCTCCGGACAAGTGCAGAATCGCGGAAGAAAACCCAGGCCTGCTAGTGTGGGTGAGCGGATTGATGCGGCACAAAGCGGCCCGGCGCGTATTGCGCCGGGTCTTTTTTTGCGCTCCGGCGGGACGCTCAGGCTGTCACAGCGCCACCCTTTCTGCCGGCGTGAACTTCGGCTGCCCGAATTTTTCGTCGCGGCTCAGGCGCATCTGGAGCACGTTGTCCAAGGGCGAATTCGGGTCGATGCCGCAGCCGGGGCAGAGGAAATCCGTGCCCGCTGCCAGCGCGGCCATGGCCTCTGCTCTGCACTCCTCAGGCGTGCCCGAGAACAGCGTGGCAGCCGTGGCCACGTTGCCAAAAACCTTAACACCCATGGCGTGCGCGATACGGACGGCGCTCTGCATATCCATCTTTTCCTCGATGCTGATGCCCGCGACCCCCGTGCCGCACATGGATCTGATGATGGGCGCTGTCTGGCCACAGATGTGCAGCACCACCGGGCAGGGCACGGACTCGGCGATTTTCCGGATATACGGCCCCACGAAGCGATCCCAGTATTTGGGGCTGAGCAGTGCTGGGGTGGAACTCGGTTCGGCCAGGCAGTAATAGTCCGCGCCTTCGCCGGCCGCGAATCGGATCATGCGGATGAGGGTTTCCGTTGTGACCGCCATGACCTTTTCCACCTTCCCGGGAGCCTCGATGGCGGCTTTCATGAGCGGGGCGGCGTCCATCAGGTTGGCCGCACAGGTAAAGGGGCCTTCGGAGGCGCCGTAGATGGCGAGATCCTTGCCGAACTTGGCCTTCAGAATCCTGAACTGCTCCCTGTAGGCAGGCATGCGGCCGCGCGAGAGCAGGTCGTCCGGGCAGTCCAGCCTGTCCACATCCCCGTGCTCACAAGGATGGGAGGCGATGGCGTACGGCGCATCCGGGGCGGGTGAGTGCACCTTGCAGCCCAGAAGCTCGCTGGCCGCCGTGATGTCCGAACCCATGGCCCTGATCCAGTCAAAGCCGCCCACTGTGTGCCCGGCAATGGCCATGAGGGCCAGCGCCTGCGGGTCGCTGTCCACTTCCGGGCGGGTGACGCCGCAGCGTTTCATAAAGGCGACACAGCCATAGGTGGTGGTGGAACCCACGGGCGTCATGTCCACTTCCTGGCCGTTCAGACGGCGCAAAACACGTTCTTTCAGCTTCATGTCTGTCTCCCTGAAAACCGGTGCCGGTTTCCGCTTGTGGTGGCATCCCGAGAGCAAACCTGCGGCGCTCCCGGCCTCTGCTTTGTCTGATATGGCAACCTTGTTCACAGCTTCCGGCCGTGCCTGGTCTCTTTCCCGCCGCCCCAGAGGCTCTCCGTGGCGCAGGGATGCCTGCCTGTCTTTGCTCACGTAGCGTATGCCTGCTCTTGGCTCCGCTTCCTCAGGAGGGCTGGGCTTTTTCCCGGACAGAGGCCAGACCCGGGCCGGTGTACAGCACTTCCTGGGCTGCATCCGTGCCCAGGAGTTCCGGAATGCGCTGGATGAGTTCGCCTGCCTGGGTTTCCGGCGTGGGCCCGCACAGCGCGGCCAGAAGCCGGGCCAGCCGGGCAGCGGCGATACAGGCAGGGGCGCTTGGCTGGCCGGCAGCGAGGAGCGCTGTCGCCAGGCCTGTTACAATGTCGCCCGTGCCGCCGATGCATTCCATGGCCGGGACACTCGGACTGGCCACCGTGGCCAGAATCTCCGCGCCGCGCGCGATAACATCCTTCGCGCCTTTGACGATGAGATGCCGCGCGCAGTTGCCCCCATCCGCCGCGCGCCGCAGCAGTTCCGGAACCTGCCGCGCTTCGGCCAGCAGAAAACCGCGGGTGTAGAAGGGATGCGGCGCTTTTTCGTCGGCCAGAAAGGCCATTTCGCCTGCATCCGGCGTGAACAGTTCGTACTCGCCCGCATAGCCGCTCATTTTGGCCACGTACTGAAGCCCGCGTCGGCCACGAGCAGGGGCCGCCGTGGCAGCGCCAGCGCGGCCTGAGCACGCGGTTGTGCCAGTCCACATCCGGAAAGAGGTAGTGAAAGGTCAGACCCTGCGGGGCCAGCCGCTCCAGATGGGCGCACAACCAGACGTAGAGCCTGCGGCTGCCGTCGCCGCGGCCGGTGTCGCCGACCAGCAGCAGCTCGGGTGCTTCGAGGCCCAGGGCCGTGCAGAATGTCCAGACGGTGGCGGCCAGCGCGGGCGTGCCGCGCGCCACGGGAACGCGGCGCTCGTCCGGCAAAACAAGGTTGCTCTCAGTCACGCGAATTGCGCCTTGCACGGGCGCCGCATCGCTGGGCACGGTCCCGACTATCAGCCACATAGCACGCGTTTCGCCTCCTCAAAGGCCTTCTGCAGACTGTAGCAGCACAGTGTCTGGCCGAGTCTGCGGGGTTCGGGCGCGCTGTCGAGCGCCTGACCCTTCAGCTCCGCCGCCAGATAGGGCACGTCCGGGCAGCCGCCGCCGGAGATATTGACGATGCGGCGGTCGGCCTTGCGGATGGTGATTTTCAGATTGGCCGCGCGAACCATGAGCCAGTCGCCCAGATCCACGGTGCTGAAGAGCGCCACCGGTTCAAGCAGCGCCTCGTCCGCTGTGGCGATGCGCTCCGGCCGCAGTCCGGCCCCGGCCAGGATCTCCAGCGCCGCCGGCTCCAGCATGAGCGGAAAAACCACAACCATGTCGCAGCCGGTGCGCAGTGCCGGCGGCGGCCCCTGGACGCTCACCGGGAGCCCCGCTGCGCGCAGCAGGGCTTCGGCGCGGATGACCTCGCCGGTGTGGGCGAAGACCAGCAGGCCCTGGCCTTGCCGGCCGGGCGAAGCCCTGTGCTTCGCGCCTCTGTACAGGCGCTGGATGAGGCCAGGCAGGAACATGAACAGGCTCTCGGCTCTTTGCGGGCTGCTGGGCAGGCCCTTGCCCAGGACGTTATTTTTTGGTTGCGAGAATGCGCGCCTCGCTGCCCGTTGTATTTTCGACCTGGACCGCAAAGCCTTTGGCCGTGGCGGCGCGGCTGACGTTTTCCAGACTGACTTCATTATCGACCAGGATTTCAAAGGGCCCCTCTTCCCCGGCCTTGACCCGGTTCAGGAAGAGCAGGACAGGTTGCGGGCAGGACAGGCCGCGCGCATCGATGGCGGTGGGCATTTCAGTTCCCTCGTCTGCAGTTGAAGAAGCCAATGAGCAGGCAGATAAGCAGTCCGACCAGCGCTGCGGCGCCGCCGTGGGGGCCGATGCCGCCGGGGCTGCTGGCCATGCCGAAATTGTGGGCCAGCGCCGCGCCGACAATCAGACCAAAGACAAAGATGGCAGCGTCGTTGTCGCCTTCGCCCGCCATGAAGAGCTGGCGACCGGGACAGCCGCCTGCCAGTGCGAAGGCCAGTCCGGCTGTGACCATGCCCATGAAGTTCCACAGATGATCGCTGTGGGCGATGGGTTGCTCTGTCCAGCCGAACCTGGCGAAACCAAAGACCTGACACATGAGCGCCGCTGCCGCGAACATGGCGAGCAGGCCCAGGGCCAGATGCCACTGTCTGAACAGCAGGAGGTCACGGATGGCGCCCATGGTGCAGAAGCGGCTGCGCTGGGCCACGAAACCGATGACCAGACTCGCGCCCAGGGAAATGAGCAGCGGTGCGTGGGCCGCTCCCGGGCCTTTCAGCGAGTAGAACAGCACGCCGCTCTGGTTCTGGCCGGGTATCTGCGGATTGGCCAGATACAGCGCCAGCAGGCCCAGCATGACAAGCGGCATGATCCAGCCCGAGGCGGGCGGCTGCGCAACGCTGCGGCCCAGGGAGTAGCCGCCCCGAAAGAAGAGCGTGCCCAGGCCCACGCCTGCGATGAGCCCGGCCAGACCGACGATGGCGTTCAGGTCGCCCCCTGCCAGCCGCAGCACGGCGCGCCAGGGACAGCCCAGAAAAACCAGCGCGCCCATGGCCGCAAGCACTCCCAGCACAAAGCGGGTGATGGGCGAGGAGCCGCCACGCGCACGGAAATCGCCGAAAGCCACGGCCGCGAGCAGCGAGCCCAGAACCATGCCCATGATTTCCGGGCGCAGGTACTGCACGACCGCCGCTCGGTGCAGGCCGACGGCGCCGGCCAGATCGCGGTTGAAGCAAACCACGCAGATGCCCATGTTGCCGGGATTGCCTGCCTTTTGCAACAGGATGGCCAGCACGCCGATCAGCGCGCCCACGCCGACAATGCCTGCCGTGCTGGCCAGGGGATTGAAATGGCTTTTCATAGCGTTCTCCCAGGAAAGTTTATGCCGCCTGGCGGCGTGTCAGGCATGGCCAAAAGGGGCACAGTCCATGCAGCCCCGGGCATAGGGCACCACAGATACCGGTGCACAGGGGCCTGTCTCTGGGGGTGGAGCGAGCGCTAGAACAAGCGGAGAAAACAAAGAAATCGGGCTGCGCTCATGTCGCGCGGGATCTCCAGCCCCACAGCGGCAGTGCCTCAGGTGAAGCCGGTCTTGCGGACTGAAAGGATGTGACGGGTCAAAGAAAACATGGGGGCCTCTTCCTCGATGCCTGCCACTCTACCTGCTGCGGGCAGCGGCGTCAATCGTTCGCGCTGCTCGCATGGGGCATCCGCGGCGTTTCCGGAAAAGGCCTGCGGAGCGCTGCGGCTATGCGTTCAGGACAAGCTCCCGGAACAGGCCGTTTTTGATACGGTAGTCGATGTTCTTGATGCACATCTGAGCGGCGAGCCCGACTTTGCCGATCATGGCGATGCAGGCCTCGCCGTAGCGCATCCCGGGTTCAGGGAGCGGCACTTCCCTGATGGTCGCCCGCCCCGTGCCCTGAAGCGCCAGGGCACTTTTCGGGCAGAGCAGGATCATCGTCCCGCTATCGGCCAATCCTGCCATCCTGCTGGCAAAGCCTGCGGTAAAGTCTTCGACGCCGTGGAGCGCGAGTCTGGGACCCAGAATATTCACCCCGCCTGTGGGGTCGGCATAGGCCAGCAGATCAACGCCGTATGCCTTGGCCTTTTCCATGTAGCAAAAGATATTGTCGCCCATCCTGGCGTACACCTTTTGCATCAGGGCCCGATTTTTAAGTGCGGTCCTGACCACAACCGTGATGTCCACCAGCGTGGCGAGGATGGTGATGGGGCCCGATACATTCAGGACCACGTGTTCGCCCGCCTCGTGCAGTCGCCGGCAGGCCAGCAGGGTCTCGTGGATGCGGCCCCTGCTGAAGTCGATGTCCGGCAGCGCGAGCACCTCTTCCAGGGACCGGTACGCAAATTCCCGCACACGGGGGCCGGTTGCGGCGTCACCGTAGACAACCTTTGCGCCCATGGCGTCGCCTTCGGTGGTGTGGCAGTACGGCAGACAGCAGAAGGCCGCGTTCAGGTGCCTTTTCACGGCCTGGGCGAGCCGGGCCATGGGCTCGCTCTGCACATAGGCGTCCGGAAACTGCAGGTCAAGCCCGCGCACGATATCTGCGCTGATGCCGGTGAAATTGTCGTAGCCGCAGTGAAAGTCCTTGATCATACCCACCGTCATGTCAGTCCTCCCTGTTTGGCCCCTGCCTTTACCCGCCTCTATGGCCGGCCTTGTCCAGGGGCATGCCGTCCGGCGTACATGAGGCTGCCTGGATCACGCCATCCGCATCCATGGCAAGCGTTTGGCCCGGCGCCAGATGCAGAAATTTTTCCGGGTCTTTCCCGCCGGCCAAAAGCTCTGCCAGATAGCCGGTGGCGCCCTCGGTCTCCGAGTAATGCAGGGCGAGATAGTCGGCAATTTTCTTCGCGTCCGCTGCGCGGGAAGGCAGCAAATCTGTCCAGCGGATATAGCACAGCTCCGTGTAGTTCTCGAACAGGCGCCTTTCCGCCTGCAAAAGCCGGGCGGCCTTGAGCGGACCGAATTTTGTTTCATATTCGGCGCGGCGCTCGTCAATGTTGAGCAGGGAGCGGGTCAGCCTGTCCTGCATCCCGGCGGAGATCCAGAGCCTTGGCCCGGGCACGCGCACAAGCGCCTCCCTGGGCGTGATGCCCAGAAAGAGCGGCACGCAGTCGTGCAGGCGGGGAATGACGAGTGTGGCCCGGCCGGCATGCACGCCGCACAGGCCGCGTCCGCACAGGGTGTAGCCGCAGAGAATGGTGAGTTCGCCCTTGTTTTCGCGCTCCACGGTGTCCACCGCATTCTGCAGGGCGGCCCGCAGCCTGTCCGGCACGTCGTGCAAACCGACTTCCAGATAGCTTATAGCCGGAGGCGCTGCCATCCGGGCGCAGAGCATTTCCAGCTCGGGGCGCAGCATCCCGCAGGCCAGCATGAGCGTGGTCATGGCGCTGCTCTCCTGCTCTTTTCTGGCAGAGGCACCACGGAGCGCCTGGGACAGGCCACTGCAATCACCAGGCCGTCCGCGTCCATGTCGGCGCTTTCGCCCGGGGCCAGATGCAGAAATTTTTCCGGGTCTTTCCCGCCGGCCAGAAATTCCGCCATGTAGCGGGATCGGCCGGGGCGTTCCGCATAGGGCAGATTGGCGAGCCCGGCTATCCTTTGCGCTTCCTCAACCCAGTCCTCCCCCATTTCCGGCCAGCGGATATGACAAAAGGTCTTGTATGCGGAGAGCAGTGCGTTTTCCGCCCTGACCATCCTGGCTGCCTTGATCGGCCCGGCCTTTTGGGCATAGAGTTCAAAGCGCCTGTGCGATTCCGCATAAAAGGGAATCAGCAGGTACTTCAGCCAGCCGGGGCTTATCCAGAAGGTCGCTCCCTCCCGTGATGAAGCGTTGGTTGCCGCCTGACTCTCGCCCAGCAGAAGCGGAATGCAGTCGTGCAGGCGGGGAAGAATCAGGACTGCCCGGCCCGTGCTCACCCCGCACAGACCGCGGCCGCACAGGCCATAACCACAGAGGATGGCCAGGTCGCCTGTGTGCGCCTGTTCCAGGGCATCGATGGCAGCCTGCACACGAAGGCGCAGTTGCTCGGGATAGTCGTGCAGGCGCTGCTCCAGAAAATGCATTTCAGGCGGATCGGCCATCTTGGCCGCCAGCATTTCCAGTTCGGGCCGCAGCACTTCGCAGGCAAGAAGCACGGTATGCATAGACGCTCCGCACGCTCGGGATGTTCAGGGGATGCCGCCCAGCTCAAACAGCATTGTTTGCACAGGGCCATTCCAGCTCGCAAAGACCAGGTGCGGGCGGCGGACGCTTCAACAACAGGGCAAGGCCCTCTGAATATGGGGACAGGTGCTGCAAAGCGGCCAGCTCCTCCTCTTGTGGCCAGAGCTTTCGTTTTCAGGCTGCCGGCTTCGGAAAGGCCATGGCTTGTATCCAGAGTGCGTTGAAATCCGCACGGGCCGAAAGCTCGACAGGCGTCACAAACATGGAGATGCGGTCAGCCATCTTCCTTTGCCCAAGGGAAAGCAGGCAGAGGCCCGCACCTTCTGCAGCCGCATTGCCGATGGGGATGATTTTGTCCGCCGCAATACCGGGGAAAAGCCCCAGGGCTACGGCCTTTTCCCGGTCCAGATAGTTGCCGAAAGCGCCTGCCAGATACAAACGGTCAATGACGGGTTCCCCGGCAAGAATGTTTTTGACTTCGCTCTGCAACACCTGGATACCCGCCGCAATGGCAGCCTTGGCCAGTTGCAGCTCGCGGATGTCTTTCTGGGTGAGCACCAGATCGTTTTCGTTGCCCAGCTCGCCTGCATAGGCCAGCACAAATTCGCCGATGCCCCTGGCGCCTACGCGCACCCGTTTGGCCAGGGGGGAGTCCGGTGCATTTTGTACCAGCTTGCCCCTCTCGTCGAGCAGGCCCACGCGCAGCAGCTCGGCAACCGCGTCGATGAGGCCCGAGCCGCAGATGCCCTGCGGAGGAGCGCTGCCGATGACGCCCAGTTCGACCTTGTCGTCATCGAGGCGCACCTTTTCGATCGCGCCTTCGCCCGCCCGCATGCCCTGCTGGATATGTGCGCCCTCAAAGGCGGGGCCTGCGGCCGTCGAGCAGGCCAGAACCCGGCCCTTGAAGCCCAGAATGATCTCGCCGTTCGTGCCAATGTCCACGGCAATGGAAACGCCTTTCTGCTCCCAGAATTTCGTGGCCATGGCCACGCCAACCGTATCCGAACCTACGTATCCGGAGATGTTGGGCAGCACGTGCACCGCAGCTTCGGGATGCATGGGCAGGCCGATTGCTTTGGCCTTGAGCTGCACGCGCGAGCGGTGGCAGGGGATAAAAGGGGCGACCGCCAGATTGGCCGGATCCACGCCCAAAAACAGGTGGCTCATGGTGGTGTTGCCCACGACCGTGGCGATGTAGGCGTGTTCTGCCCTGAGGTCGCGCTTCCGCATGAGCCGCTGCATGGCCTCGGCAATGCCGTCAACGGTGAGCTTCTGAATTTTTCTGCGGCTCTCGGGCGTGGCGGCCGCCGTGATCCGGGTGAGCACGTCGGAGCCGAAAATTCGCTGGGGATTGGCCAGACCCTCAGCCTCCAGTACCGCGCCCGAATTCAAATCGACCAGATAAACGGCAATGGTTGTCGTCCCGATGTCAACAATAAAGCCGTAGCACTGGTCTCGGGTGTCGCCAGGCTCTACGGCGATCAGCTCGTCTTCCATGAGCACTGCCGTCACCGCGAATCGGGCCTGGCGCAGCACGCCCGGCAGTTCCGGCAGCAGGGAGTGGGAAAATTTTCTGTTCTTGCCCACCTTGGCCAGGATGCGTTCCAGGTCGGAAAGCTGATCGCGCAGCGTTGGCTCCGCCAATGTCACAAACTGCTTCTGCACCGGGCCATCTTCGGGCCTGCCCTTTTTGCACAGCTCAAACAGGCCGACTTTCCGTTTGACATCATCCTGCCCCGAGGCGATCTCGACCACGGCGTCACCCGCCACCCGGACCCTGCAGGAAAGCACTTTGCCGTCGGGTAAGACCGCCTGGGTTTCGTCGATCGGCTCCAGCTCGCCGGAAAGCACCTTGACGGCGCATTTGCCGCATACTCCCTGACCGCCGCACTCCGTGCCTTCCATGAGACCGGCGTCGAGCAGACAGCCGGAGAGCATGGCGCCCGCCTGAGCCTGAAGACAGTGGCGTTTGCCGCCTGCTATGACTTCAATATGCATGGCCTTCAATCCTCCTTAAGGGTGCGCCTTTTCAGGTCTTCACAGGATAAAACGGGCAGCCCTCTTTCCGACACGCCTTGTTGCTTTCGTTGCGCCGGCATGCCGGCTTGGAAAATACACCGACACCGACTCCCAGCCGCTCCGGTGCGAGACGTGCGGCCTTGTCCAGCGCGAGATAGGAAGTCCGCTTGCAACAGCGCGGGCCGCCCACCGAGGCGACATGCGCCAGACAGGCTGCAGTAAAGAGATTGACAGTGCCCCAGTGTTGTTCCTGGTGCGGATTGGCCTCAAGCCAGACCGAGGCGAAAATGCCGCAGCCCAGCGCCGCACCGCAGCAAGCCCACAAACCACAAAAGCCAGGTAATACTTTTTCCGCCCGCTGCGAGGCAGTATGCAGTTTTTGCTCCAGGATTTCAGCCGCAAGCCCGCTCTGTTTTGCGGCAGCGGTGAGCAGCGCGGCTGGCACAATAAAATGATGCACCGGTCCATGCATGGGCACGCCTTCCAGGTCCATGAGACATTCCAGCGTGTCCAGAAGTGCGGTCTTGCCCTCCGCGCAGCGCTGCATGCAGGTCTGGATGATGGTCCTGTGGAGGGGGGTTACAGTGGGTAGAGCTTGCAGTAATGCCGCCATGGAACTCACTCCTCTTGGCCGTTACAGATGGTGCCCTTTCAAGGCAGGAGGTTTGATACGCTCCGGGCTGTCATGCCGGACCTCCTCGCCTCTTGCCCTGATGAGTGGCGCCGTGATATGGCGCCGTTTTTTTAACTGACAAAAGCCTGCGTTCGGCACTGCGCCTTCCAAGCCTCAGCCACATCCGTTTCGGAAAGTGCTGCTTCCGCCCTGGGAATGACCACGATCTTGGATTCCGTGCCCAAGGCGCGTATGGGCCGTGTCGCCACCCGCTCGTTGACGCCATCCACATAAAAGGCACCCTCCTGGCACAGGACAATACCCTTGACGCGCAGCGCACGGGGTAAAATGGCCCGCATGAAGGCCTGGACCTCGTCCAGATCCACAGGGTCCCGGGCCACGATGACATACTGGCCCGGCCTTGGATACTGACCTTTGGCCTGGCGATGGACCATGGGCGCAAGGCCGAAACCCGTTGTCTGGGGCGGTGGCGGAGCGTTGTCAAAAAAGCTGTCAATCCGCGCCTGTGTGGTCTCAACAATTTGGGCTTTGGGATTCAGCTTTTTGATCCGGTCCCTGATGGGAGGCAGAGATTCGGGCGGGGCCAGATCGATCTTGTTGATGATGACCCGTTCGCTGGCGATAATCTGCTCTTCCACTGCGTTGATGACACCGGCCAGCTCCAGAAAATTCTCCGGATCGATCAGGGCGGTCATGCCCTGGTAGACATACTGGCTACCGGTGACCTGCTGCAAATCGGCCAGGAGATGCTTCAGAGGGAAGGGGTTGGCCATGCCGGAGGTTTCCACGACCACGGCGTCCAAGGGCCGTTCGGCGAGCAGGGCCAGCGCCTTGACAAAGTCGCTGGCCAGACAGCTGCAGAAAACCTGCCCGTCGTTTAGTTCCCTGATTTCGATGTCCCTGGCGGGAATGAGGCCGGCATCAATATTGACTCGGCCCCATTCGTTGATGATAACGCCAAGCTTTTTCCCCCTTGCCGCCGCCTCGTCCAGAACATGGTTCAAAAGCGTCGTCTTCCCAGACCCGAGAAAGCCGGTTATGAAGTACAGGGCGATAGGCTGGCTTGCGTTCATTACATCACTTCCTCGATCTGTTTGATCAGATCGTCCAGATTGGGAATTATGGAGGAGTACTTCAGCTCACCGTTCAGATACAGACTGGGCAGCTGTTTCACGCCCACCTTTTTCATACGCGCGATGTTTTCCGGTGTGTTGTAGCGGTATTCCACTACGTCGATCCTGTCGCCGAAGTGCTTCTTGGCGTCGCCGGCAACCGCCCACATATAGGTGCAGGCAGCACAGGCGGTCGGATCGAGCAGCATGGCTTCCAGCAGTGGTTTTTTCAGATTTTTGTAGTCCGGCAGTTCGATGTCGATATCGAAGGAACTCATTTCATAGTTGGCCACCATGTTGCGCGCCTTGTCGATGTTGTGTACAGCGTAAGACACGGCAATGGTATTTTCCACCGGAGTCGAGTAGGGCATGTCGCATCCGGGGGCCAGAATGAAATTCTTGGGCGACTTGATGCTGTCGAGGATATCGACACCCATCTTCATGTTATCCTGTTGATTGCCCAGGAGCATACAGGTGGTCAGCGGCACGTTGCCCTGTAAAACGACGTTGTGGTCGTCGCACACCTTTTGTCCGGCAACGATATCAACATTTTCGTCAACCGCGATGCAGTCGGGATCGGTCAGGCACATATGGGGCAGCAAATGCGTGACGTTGCCGCACACGAAGAAGGCGGAATAGCCTTTGCGTTTGCGGATATGCTCAAAAATTTTCTTATAGGGCCCGGCCACGAAGGTATTGAAATGGTCGGGTGAAATCTGGGAAACGACCGGATCGGTCGGCACAATGACGTCCACCCACTCGTCCAGATAGATATCGCACATCTGGATGGCGATGTCGGTCACATAGTCCATGAGTTTGTGCACGTAATCCGGATTGCGGCGCATGTCGCGGAAGAAATTCGTGCCGCGCAGGTGCGAACAGAGCGTGTAGGGGCCGCAGAACAGACCGTAAAGCGCGGTGGTGTCACCCACCAGTTTTTTCATACGGCGGGCCGTCTCGATGACCAGCGGGATGCGACCCGCAGCTTTGGTGATTTTCGTCGAGGGCATCTCATCCGTCTTTTCCAGCGGGTGTGAGCGCACACTTGGCGGACTGTCCGGCTCCCACTTGATGGTGCAGCCCAGAATTTCAGCTTCCAGCTGCAGATCGAAAAGCAGGATCAGGCCGTCGGGTTCATAGAGCTTGTGAGCTTCTGTCAGCGATTCAACCAGCTTGTCTACATCCAGATAGACCTCGTCGGCACGGTAGCCCTTGATGAAACCGGCATGCACGCCGGCCATGGGGATCCAGGGACGGCGCGGGGTAGTTTCGTGGTGCAGGCATTTGAACAGCAGTTCTTTTCCAGTCATGGCCTTTGCTCTCCTCTGATACGTGTTGATAAGGGAAAGTCTCTAGGGCAAACAAAAGCCCTGCTAACAGCCCGTTGAAAAAGCCGCTGCAATGCTCATGGCGAGTAAAAAACCTCGTAAGGCTGAAGAGCAACTTGCTGATCCTGCGCCATTTAAAATTTGCAATTCTTGTAGTCTGGAACCTGAAATATAGTTTTTCAACGGGCTGCTAAGTCTTTTTTGCGTTTCCTACCGGCATTCCGTCAAAAAATAACCCATCGCCTCGCAAAATCAGCGAAGACAATGGGCTGTTCGTTTTTTTATGCCTGCGCAGCGTGGTCGCAGGAGGCCCGGTACATGGCCTGTATGTTTTCGGTTGGCGTCATACCGCCCAGATCGCAGCCCGGCATCATGATATAGCCGCCCTGCAAACCGGCGATCCTGGCGTTGGCCATAGCCGCCTTGTACACGTCTTCAGGCCTGCCCATGCGCAGGACCTCGATCGGGTGGATGTTGCCCATCATGGTCAGAGTGGGGCCGGCCTGTTCCAGGGAATCCTTCAGTTCGACCGGGGCGTCCACGGAATACCCGTCAAAGCCCAGATCACGGATCATGGGGATCCGCATCCCCGCCTTGCCGCAGATGTGCACCATGGTACGGTCATGGCCCTTGAACTGGCTCTTCATCCGTTGCAGGGAGGGAACCACCAACTGATCGAACATCCTGGGGCTGATCATGTCGCCGGAGGTGCAGGGATCACAGGTCTGCACGATGTCCGCCCCGTTTTCGCAGTACATGTTGCCCAGTTCGGCGTAGAAGTCGGCCAGATAGTCCAAAAGCGGCTTGATGTACGGACTCTTTTTGGCGCAAAGGATCATGAATGCCTTCACATCCACCATCATGCTTGCGCCCGAGAAGGGCCCCTGCATCTGGCCACAGACATATTTGCTTTCGCCCACGGCCTTTTTGAGCCGCCTTGTCTGCTCCATTATCTTCTGGATAATTTCGCTTTCTTCCAGACAGGCACGAATTTTTGTGTGATCCAGTGCGGCAACGTATTTTTCCAGATCGGTGATGCAGGGTTTGGTTTCAATGGGCGCACCCACATCGGTGTTCTTTATGGGGCATCCCAGAGCTTCCAGAACACCGGTCCAGCAGCCCAGACCAGAGGTCACGGAATCGCTGTGTATTTCCTCGTAGATGCTGACAATCAGGTCAACGCCCAGGTCGCCGAGTTCCCGCATTTGCTTGAAAGACAGCTTTTCCCGGTCGATGAGCCAGGATTCGCCCAGGAGGATCATCACGGGAATGCGATCCACGGGTTGATGCGCAAAAGCGGCCTGAACCCGTTGTTTAGAGGTCATAGCAGGCATACACGTTCTCCTTATGGTGCATAATCATGAGAGCATGCTTCTTGTTCCCTTTTGCGGGAGGTATACTCCGAAGGTCATCCAGGTGCATTTGAATACCTTTGTTTCATGGACAGGTTTGCTCGCATTTTCCTGCAGTGAAGCAAAAAGATCATGTCAGCCGTTCGGAAGATCTCAATGCAAAAGGGCAAGAAGCAATAGGTATCGCCTATCGGAAAAAAGCCCATTGCCTCGCCAATTCAGCGAAGACAGTGGGCTTACTGAAACAAGACCGCTTACTGTAGCATCGCTACAGCCTGATTAATCGGTGACATAGTAGTCAGACATATCCAGGCCCATCCTGGTCAGGTCTTTCTTCGCCTGATCCGCCAGTTTGACATACCAGGGCAGCGGCTCGCCGGTCTTCATGTTGTAGCATTCGCGGAAATCGCCGCCCAGCTTGTGCGCTGTATGGTCGTCAATGGTCGGCTGATACCTGGCCTGCAACTGGCAGACGAGGTCGTTTGCCTGGACGCGGGTCAGTTTCGCCCTGGCGACAGCCTTGGCCACGTCGGCGGAGAACTTCACGCCGTAGCCGCCCTGCTGGTTGATCATGCCGCTCTGGCCGCCCGTGCCGGCGGAAACGCCATGACCCAGAGGCACCGCGCTGATTGCGCCAGCCGCATGCTCGTAGAAGTAACGGATGTCGCCCAGACCGTGGCACATCTGCCAGCCGCCGCCAACCAGCGGTTCGCAGTGGGTGTTTTTGCTCACGGCCGCGTTCTGCCAGTTGTTGCACCACAGAGCGGTTTTGCTCGTGTTGCTGAAGTACATGGCGTCTACAGACCAGGAGCCGTTGATCGGGATGTCGAACAGCAGTTTGCCCAGAATCCATTCGGCAACGCCGACCACCGCGGACTGCGCAGGACCGCCGGAGAGGCCGCCCGGATAGGAGGACATGATGCCGTAGAACGGCGCCCCGTAGGTATGCCAGACCATGGCGCGGGACAGGTGCTTGTACTCGACCTTGTTGTGGGGCAGGAACAGGCAGCAGCGATGATCGCCTTCGCTCATGCCCCAGCTCTTGTCCATGGCGGCCTGCATGGCGTGCAGGGAGATGCAGCGAATGCCGCCGTCGGAGATGCCGGGACGGCAGACCTGACGGCAGGCGTCTTTAATCTGGGCGACCATCCACAGTTCGGACATGACCTCCCAGGGAGACTCGGGGGTAATGGGCATGCCGTGCCACTCGAGCAGGTTGTTCTGGAAATGGCAGAGATCCATTTCCGGAACGCGGGCGTAGCTCATGGCGATGGGCCAGTAGCAGTCGGCATCGGCCGGGCCAAGAATGCGGCCAAGCAGGACAACCGGGTTCTTCTCGTGACCGTAATCCTCAAAGCCGCGATGGTAGCAGGTCATCTGGTCGCGACCCCTGCCAAAGGTCAGGCTGGATCCGACGTTGTCAACCACGTCCCTGATTTCCTTTTTGGAAAATTCGATGATTCTGCGGGTATCGGTGCAGAGGCAGCCCACCTCGGCGACCAGATCGACGCCGGCCTGCCACAGACGGTCCAACTGATCGTCGTCTTCCCTGGTGGCCGGAACCTGTTTCATCGGATCGTATTTGATCTCGTAGCGTTTGGTGATTTCTTTCAGCTTGGGCCAGAAGATCTTTTTGTCGAAATTGTCGACAAAGGCGATGGGGCCGGATTCAGCACGCTGCCAGAAATCGAACATTCTTCCGCGGGCGCCAACTAACATATCGCTATCCTCCGTAGTAAGGGTATGCCATTCGTAGTGGGTTGCTTGTCTTTCTTCCCATCAAACCGCGTTACTTGGTGAGATTCTGTGCCAGGGTGACCGCCCCCACCGCGTCCTTGGAATAGCCGTCAGCACCAATCTGCTCGGCCCACTGCGGGGTGGTGGAGCCACCGCCTACCATGACCTTGTACTTGTTCCGGATGCCCTTGGCCTTCAGGAATTCGATAACCTCCTTCTGGTGCGGAATGGTGGTGGACATCAGGGCGGACAGCCCAATGATGTCCGCGCCATACTCCTCGGCAGCGTCGCAAATGAACTCGCTGTCCACGTCAGCCCCCAGATTCTTCACCTGAAAACCGGCGACGGTGAGCATGGTGGCGACCAGATCCTTGCCAACAGCGTGTACGTCGCCCTTGACAGTGGCGATAACCACTTTTTTGCCAGCGCCTGCATCGCCGCCGCTGGCCTTCTTCAGTTCGGGCTCCAGAATGGCAAGCGCACCCTTGAAGGCGTCGGTAGCCAAAAGCACTTCAGGCAGGAAGACCTCCATCCTCTGGAACTGATCTCCCAACTCTTTGAGGGCATCTCCCATTGCATTGACCGCATCAAGGGCATTGACTCCTTCTTTTACACACTTTTGCGCAGCACTGACTGCTGCGTCTTCATCATACTCCAGGACTGCCTTTTTCAATTCATCAATTGTAGCCATGCGAAAACCTCCTGAAAAAAGAGTGATGGAGAAAGACCACCGGTCATGCCTTGTCAATGCAAAGGGCATGCCAGGAAGTTGCCGCATCAGTTGCAGCGGATAACCATCAAACATTCAATAATTTCAATAGACTCTTGTAGAAATGGCAAATGGCTCCCGGAGCGGCCCGAAAAGTGGCCGTTTTTGAAACACCATGATACAAATTGTTCCATGAATGAATCATCCCGATACATTGTCCCGTGACTGCCATCTAGGCTCAGGCCTCATTAATCGAGATAGAATATGACGGAAGCCGCGAGGCATAGAGCTGAAAAGAAGGTATGCGCGCAGCAGTCATAACGCATGGCTCTTCTCCGCCAGTCTTTGATCCTGCCAAACATAACCTCGATCTTGTGCCGCTGTTTATACAGATCTTGATCGTACGAGCAGGGTCTCTTCCGGCTCCGTCTGGGAGGGATGCAGGGTGTAATGCCTCTGGCGCGCAGGGCATCACGGAACCAGCCCGCGTCATAAGCACGGTCTGCCAGCAGCTCCCTGGTCTCGGGCAAAGCATCTATGGCATCCATAACAGCCCGTTGAAAAAGTCTTCAGGCAAGGCATAATGGTGCACAGGCGATCAAATTGTGTTGAGGAGGCGTCATGAGTCTTGGCCGGAGGCAGGCAGAGCAGAAGAGCATGTGGCTGATCTATGATCAGCTGCCCCAGAGTCAGGGGCATGTCTTTTACGAGCGGCTGCAGAAGCTCCTGCACCAGAAAGCATTTGACGCCTTCCTCGAAAAGCTCTGTGCGCCCTTCTACGCCGAAAAGCTCGGCCGCAGGTCCATCCCGCCTGGCCGTTATTTCCGCATGCTTTTGATCGGCTACTTCGAGGGCATCGATTCCGAGCGCGGCATCTGTTGGCGCTGTGCCGACTCCCTTTCTCTGCGCGAATTCCTCGGGCTCGGCCCCACCGAATCCGTGCCCGACCATTCCTCCCTGTGCCGCATCCGGGGGCGCCTGCCGCTTGAGGTGCATCACGAAATGTTTGTCTTCGTGCTGCGGATTTTGGAGCAAGCCAAGCTGCTCAACGGGAAATACCTGGGGATCGACGCTTCTAGCATGGAGGCCAATGCTGCCATGAAGAGCATTGTCCGTCGGGATACGGGCGAAACGTATCAGGAAATGCTTGAACGCCTGGCTGAAGAGAGCGGCATCAGGACGCCGAGCAGGGCGGAGTTGATCGCCTTTGACCGCAAGCGCCAGGGCAGCAAGACCTCCAACAAGGACTGGCAATCGAGCACCGATGAGGATGCGCGCATAGCCAAACTCAAGGATGGCCGTACGCATATGGCGTACAAGCCCGAGCATGTGGTTGACTTGGAATCCGGGGCCATTGTTTCGGCTGTGGTGCATCCTGCGGATCGGGGCGACACGACAACACTTGCCACCACACTCGAGGATGCCCAGGCCAAGCTGTGCGCGGTCAGGGACAAAGAAGACGCGCCCGGCATTGACGAGCCCTTTGCCCTGGTGGCGGACAAGGGCTATCACAGCCGGAAGGTGCTGAAGGATTTGCCGGATTCTTGCACAAGCCGGATCAGTGAAGCGGCGCACAAGGGGCGATTGCGCTGGAAAGGCGACATGGATGCCCGGGATGCGGTGTACGGGAACAGGAAGCGGATCAGTTCCAGTACGGGCAAGGCGCTGATGCGGGCGCGGGGCGAGCGGGTGGAGCGCAGTTTTGCCCACTGCCTTGAGCGGGGCGGCATGCGACGGGTGCATCTTCGCGGGCTAACCAATGTGGAGAAGCGCTACATTATCCATGTTGCGGGGTTCAATTTGGGGATTCTGTTGCGGGCCTTGTTTGGTTTTGGCACCCCCAGGGGCTGGGCCGATGCTGGAGCCGGGCTGATTTTTGTCCGAATCGGCAACCTGAACCTGCTCATATTGGTCGTTTGGCTGCCGAATACGGCTGATGCTTCGGATTGTGTCATGATGGTCATTTCGAGATGGCACAGCTGACTCGCAGGGGCACAATCGCCCTCTTTGCAAACCGGTCGGGAAAAACAAGTTTCTTCAACGGGCTGATAAGCAGGGCGGCTCCTTTGTAGTCGCTTACCTGGCCTGCCGTGAGCTTCATGGCCAGGGGCCTGCCGTGGCCGTCGCAAAGGGCATGGAGTTTGGAGTTCAGCCCGCCCTTTGTGCGGCCGATGCAGCGGGAAAGAGCCCTTTTTTGAGCAAACTGGCGGCGGTACGATGCGCCTTGAGGTGGGTCGCATCGATCATCACCTGGCCATCCTGTCCCGCTGTTTTTGCCAATTCGGTAAAAATGTTGTTGAAGATGCCCATCTGGCTCCAGCGCAAAAAACGATTGTAGAGCGTCTTGTACGGGCCATACTCGCGCGGCGCATCTTTCCACTGCAGGCCATGCTTGATGACATAAATGATGCCGCTGATGACTTTCCGGTCATCGACCCGCGGAATACCATGTGAACGTGGGAAGAAGGGCTTGATACGTTCGAGTTGTTCGGCAGAAAGGTAGAAAAGTTGGCTCATGGCGTCCTCCTTGAGCACAACTAACCAGATTTGCTGCTTTTTGGCAATTAATGAGGCCTGAGCCTAGATAGTGTCGTCAAACTATGAATAATGTGGTAACACCTCTTCATGTCATTCATAACGGGAGGGGCTATGTACGCACATCGACGACATGATATTTCTGACAGGGTTTGGGAAAACATACAGGCGCATCTCCCCGGCAAAAAGGGGAGCGTTGGTCGCCCGGCCGGAGACAACAGGCTGTTTATCAACGCGGTGTTCTGGATATTGCGGACAGGAGCGCCATGGCGCGATCTGCCTCCTGACCTTGGGGACTGGAAAAATACCCATCGCCGGTTTTGCCGTTGGCGTGACCGGGGTGTTTGGGAAAAACTCCTTGAAGTGCTCATGGTTGAGCCTGACTATGAGTGGCTGATGATTGATGCGAGCCATTGCAAAGTGCATCCCCATGCTGCCGGAGCGGTTGGCGGCAACCAGGCGATGAGCCGCACAAAAGGGGGCTCAACACCAAAATACATCTGGCCGTGGATGCGCATGGTATGCCGCTCAGAGTTGTTGTTACAGAAGGTACCAGAGCTGATTGCAAGGAAGCGTGCGCATTGATTGACGGTTTGAGTGCGGAGGCGCTTTTGGCTGACCGTGGATATGACAGCAATGAGCTTATAGACAAGGTTGTTGAGTCCGGCTGCCAGCCCGTCATCCCACCCAGAAAAAATCGCAAGGAACAGCGCGATTACGACAAAGAACTGTACCGTGTACGGCACCTGGTCGAGAACGCCTTTCTTCACCTCAAGAGATGGCGTGGCATCGCCACGCGTTATGCAAAACGAAGCCTCTCCTTCCTTGCCGCCGTGCAAATCAGATGTATCTCATTGTGGGCAGAAATAATTTGACGGCACCATCTAGGATCCAACAAACAAAAGGAGGCGCCCCCTGGCGGGAGCGCCTCCTGAAGGCTGTTCGTCTTGTTTTTCGTCTGCTCTCTGTCTGCTCTCGTCTGCCCTGCTCTTTGAAAACCCCCAAAGGGATCCATTTTGCGTACAGGGGGAACAGCCTGGCCAGTGCCCCGGATACCAGGCCTGCCGAATAAGTCCCGCTTCATCTGCCCGCGGGGGGTACAGCAAAGGTGCTTTCGGCGAAAGCGATAAAAAGTCCGGCCCCAAAGGTCCGGGCGGCATCAGCAAAAGCGCACGCCGGCTTGAGGGTCAGCGAGCGGTCGCCGACTGCATGCTTTCCCGGCTCACATCAGTCGGCCAGTTCATCCGGCATGCCAACAGAGACCTTGACGGCCTCGGCCTCCTCCCTGGTCAGCATGAATGTGCTCTCTGGCAGGCGCACAACCACGGAATCCGGCTCCGCACCGGGGCCGACAACCGTCACCGGCACAGCAGCGGCAATGCCCCTTCTGATAACGCGCTCCACCGCCTGCGGATCGCCAGTGACTTCATGAACGATAGCGGACTGGCTGTGTTGCACTTCTCTGAGAGAAACAATTTCAACCATGTATTACTCCTCGATCTGTATCCCACGGCGCCCAGGCAGACCAGAGTGGCGGCCGGCAATCGTATGCTCGCAGGCGATTCGCCTTGTGCCAAGGGCGGTACTCAGGGCCTATTTCCAGTTTTTCGTCCACAGACCGCGCCTGCTGCTGCAGGCGCGCATGGACACCACATGCTTCCGCCATCGCCATCTCCTCCTGTGGTGAGAGACGGGGCTTCCCCGTGAAAAACGGAAACCGCCTTGTCCGATACCAGGTCTTCCAGCCGTGACCCGGATGCACGCCAACCGCAGGCAAGGTGCTCGTGCAGCCGCTTCGTGGTTTATTTTCCCTTGCGAAAATCGGGCCAGGAAACGGACAGGCTGCGGCGCTTCCCTGCCTGTGACCGTAGGCATTCATTCGTCCGGGGTAGTGTCGCTCCTGGCCCTGGAGGGATTTTGCAGGCCCCAGCGCGCCAACTGAAACAAAATCGGAATCAGTTGGCGGCCCTTCTCTTCAATGGTGTATTCGACCCGCAAAGGCATTTCCATGTATTGCCTCCGACGAATCAGGCCGTCGCGCTCCAGTGCTTTCAGCGAGCTGGCCAGCATGGTGTTGGTAATGCCCTGCACCTTGCCCCGGAGCGCGTTGTAGCGCACCTTGCCGTCCTGGCTGAGCGCACACAAGATCGGTATCTTCCATTTGCCGCCGATGAGAGACAGCGCATTTTGCAAGGGACAAAAATCGTTGCACGGGCACTTTGACGGGCATCCCAGTCCGTTTTCCTGCGTTTCGCTCATATCTTCCTGACCTGCTCATAAAATTCTGCGTTCTTGCGCGATGGCCGTTGCCGAGTATATGCTCTTACCAGGTAAGAAAAACGGAGTAAAGGATTTCCAGCGCATGCCGCACTGGAATGAACCGGTCCTGCCGGAAAGCCCGGCGGGACACAACAGCACAGGAGGGCAGTATGAACATTCTGGTATTGAACGGCAGCCCGCATCCGGATGGCAATACGAGCGCCATGGCGCAGGCCTTTGCAGAAGGCGCCAAAGAAGCCGGCAACGGCGTGACCGTGCTCAAGATCGGCACCAAAAAGATAGCCGCGTGTCAGGCCTGCGAGTTCTGCCACACCAGGGGCAACGGCGAGTGCGTGCAGCAAGACGACATGCAGGAGGTGTATCCGGCGCTGAAAGAGGCGGAGATGCTCGTTCTGGCCTCGCCTGTTCATTACTTTGGCATGAGCGGGCAGATGCAGTGCGCCATTTCGCGCATCTATGCCCTCAAGGCGCCGCCGAAAATGAAAAAGGTTGCGCTGTTGCTCAGCTCCAGCTCGCCTGGCGTGTACGGCGCCGCCACCCAGCAGTACAGAGACGCGTTCGTCAACTTCATGAAGGGACAGGACATGGGGATTATCACGGCGAACGGGGCGGAAAACAAATCCGCCGCCAAACTGGCCGAGTGCAGGCATTTCGGCCAAAATCTCAAGTAACCGGTGACAGGGCCGCATGTAAAAAGGGCAGCGCCATACTGCCCTTTTTGCGTTCACGCGGCCCTCCGGCGGAGTGTCGGTGCAACAGGTTGTATTCGTCGCAATCCGGCCCCTAAAAAATGTCTGGCGGCGACAGCCTGGGTTAAATTCCGCCGCACGCAGGCGGAATCCTCTTCCGCGTTTGACACCAATCCGGGGACAACGTATGGTAAAACGGCATAAAGTTTTCCCCGTGTTAACGAGAGAATCGTATGGAGCATGCAGGCAATCAGCTCTTTGCCTCCCTGGAAGAACTGGCGGACAGCCGCTATACGGAAATTTTTGAGCTTTTGCATACGGGCATCGCGCTCCTCTCCGACCAGGGCGTTTTTCTCTATGCCAACCGCGCTTTTATGGAACTGTTCGGCTTTGCAGAAGACATCCGCGGGCATCACGTCTCCCAACTGTTCCTGACCTCGGAGCAGGGGGTCATGGAGGCGATCCGCACCAGGGAAATGACCGTCTGCTCCAGCATAACCGCCAATAATTCGCAGGGCGTTTCCTTCCGTTATCCGCTTCTGGATGCCGAGGGCGATCTGCTTGGCATTATCATCGAAGCCGTTCCCACCAATATCGACAGGGACAAACTGGGCAATCTTTTAAGCACCATCAAAAATCTTGAAGAAAAGGCGAATTACCTTGAGCACAAGCTCCTGAAAAAAAGCGGCATGCTCTACTCCTTTGACAGCATCGTGGGCGAGAGCGCCGTCATGCTGGAGATGAAGAGGCTGGGCCGCCGTTTTGCCAAAAATACGGAACCTGTCCTGCTGTCCGGTGAAAGCGGCACGGGCAAGGAATTGGCCGCGCAGGCCCTGCACATGGCCAGCCCCCGTTCCACCGGCCCCTTTGTCGCGGTGAATTGCGCCGCTCTGCCGCACGAGCTCGTGGAGTCGGAACTGTTCGGTTATGCGGGCGGCGCCTTCACGGGCGCGAAGAGTTCGGGCATGAAGGGGAAGTTTGAGCTGGCGGACACGGGCACCATTTTTCTCGATGAAATCGCTGAATTGCCCCTGACCGTACAGGCCAAGCTCCTGCGCGTGCTGGAAAGCGGCGAAATTCAGAAGATAGGCCAGTCGGGCACCTTGCACATGGATTTCCGCCTGATCGCGGCCACGAACCGGAACCTGCTCAGTCTGGTGGACGAGGGCGTCTTTCGCGAAGACCTCTATCACCGCCTGAACATTCTGGAGCTGACGATCCCGCCTCTGCGCGAGCGTACGAGCGACATTCCGCTTCTGGTCAGATATTTTGTCGAGGCGACCATGGGAGCCAGGGCTGCGCAGGAGATCAGCATTTCGAACGAGGTGTACCGCCTGTTCAGTTGCTATCCGTGGCGGGGCAATGTGCGGGAATTGCGCAACGTGCTGACCTCGGCCCTGTACAGCATGGAGGCGGACGAAAAGGTCGTATCGGCGCAGCATTTGCCGGGGCGCTTTTTCAAAGACATGGCAGATGCTCCCGAGGAACGGGAGGCGGGCTGGAGCGGGCAGAAACTCTCCCAGGCCAGTGCCCAGGCCGAACGCAAGGCAGTCTTGTCCGCCCTGGCGAGCGCCAAAAACAACAAGAGCAAGGCGGCCAAACTGCTGGGTATTTCGCGCAACAACCTGTACAAGAAATTGCGGGTGCTGGGCCTGAGGCCCAACGAGTAGGTGCAGCAGCAAGGAAAGAGAGACGTCGCTTTCATAAGGTGTGGCGATGTCGCGCCATCTCTTGAGCTGAAAAAAGGCGCTCTCGATCAGGCGTCGTGCACGGCATGGCATTCCCTTGAATAAATATTGATCCATCCTGACATGTAAATATCTGAAAGCACAAATAAGGCGTTTTTCGATGTGATCTCTGTATGAGCTGTGCATGGCCCCAGATGGAAAGAGAGATAAATACAGTATGAAGCAGGAAGAAAGGCTTGATTTTCTCGTAGAACGATTCAAAGCGGACTCGGATCCATATCAGGATGTGGAAATACCGAAAGATACTGTGGGAAAGCAGCGTCTTCTCCGTTCGCTCATGAATATCCGTATGCCGATGGCGGTTCGGGAGGATGTCTTGCAAGTTCAGGATGAATATTTGGCTGAGCGTGCGGCAGCAAGGGGTATTGTTCAGCCTTCAGATATTCCTGTCATAAGAAATGGTATATCCGTATGGCAGGGCGACATCACAAGACTTGCCGTTGATGCCATCGTGAATGCTGCCAACGCACAGATGCTGGGCTGCTTTGTACCGATGCATAACTGCATTGACAACTGCATACATACCTTTGCCGGAGTCCAATTGAGAGCCGAGTGCGATAGGCAGATGAAGGAACTGCGTATCTGTTATGGAAAAGATTATGAACAGCCAACAGCGGTTCCTATGCTGACAGATGCCTATAATCTTCCGGCAAAGAAGGTGATCCACATCGTGGGACCGATAGTTCAAGGCAAAGTGACTCCGAATCTGGAAAAAGACCTCGCTGACTGTTACCGGAACACTCTGGATATGTGTGTAGACAATACCTTAACGAGCGTGGCTTTTTGCTGTATCTCCACAGGGGTTTTCCGTTTCCCGAACAAAAGAGCTGCCGAGATTGCTGTTCATACCGTGAATTCATGGATGAATAAACATGAAGGAATGATGAAAAAGGTGATCTTTAATGTTTTTAAAGACGATGACAGAAGAATATACGAAGAAATTCTATCGTGATATGCCAAACGGCTACCAGGAAAGCATCCAAAAGGGACTACTTGCTGTCAGGAATTTCAGCCGGCATATGTCATATGACAAAGGTACAGAGAAGGAAAACATTCGCCGTCTGGCTGATGAAATAGAGACTGCCGATATGATTCTGATCGGTGCTGGATCAGGACTTTCCACCTCTGCCGATTTTACTTACAGCGGCGAGCGATTTGAACGGTATTTTTTTGATTTTATAGAGAAATATGGCATCAGTGATATCTATTCCGGCGGATTTTATCCCTTCCCTGATAAGGAAATATACTGGGCATGGTGGGCAAGGAATATTTATTATAATCGTTACATCAAGCCTTCAAGACCGGTTTATACCGATTTGCTGCATCTTGTTGAGGATAAGGACTATTTTGTGATCACCACGAATGTTGATCATATGTTTCAGATTACGGGATTTGATAAGAAACGGCTATTTTATACACAGGGTGATTACGGTCTGTTCCAGAGTGTGAATGCTGAAAATTTCAAGACCTACGACAATCAGGAATGGACTATGAAGGCTATGGAGTCGCAGGGCTTTGTGAAAGATGCGGGTGCGAGTATTAGGTAGCCAAATCTCATCTCCTTTTTCATCCGCCTTCGTTAATCTGGTAGAGGGTGAAGCGATGTTCTTGCATCATATGTTACAGTCTCCCGATTGCCACAGCTTTTTATATCCTGTTATTGGACTTTTCTGCCCTTGTTTTTGCCCATACAAGCTGCTTGGATCTCATTGAAACAGCGTAACCTTCAATCAGGGAATTCGGTGGCAGATTGCAAAAAGATCATTTGTTTTCAATAGGTTCAGATGCTTGCATTAGAGCGTTTTAACTTTGAAAATTACTATACCCACATGAAGCGAACCAGCCTTTGGCATCGCTTGCGGTGACCTTGTCCAGGGCCTGGCCAATGGCGGTAAAAAGCTCGTCTGTGTTCCATGCTTTGAAGCCTCGCAAAAGCTGTTTCACCTTGCTCCACATCTTTTCTATCGGGTTCAAATCCGGGCTGTACGCAGGCAGGAAAAGCACTCGTGCTCCGCGCGCTGCAATCGCCTGCTGCGCTGTCGGAGATTTATGCGCACGCAAATTGTCCATCACAACCACATCACCCTCTTTCAGCGCAGGCGCAAGACTCTCCTTTACGTATGCTTCAAAGGTGCGCCTGTCCAACGCGCCAGCAAACACCAGACATTCCGTGGTGCCATCAAGGCGAATGGAGGACAGCATGGTCACCGTTTTCCAGCGACCATCCGGCGCATGGTCGAAGCACCGCTCGCCCAGAGGCGCACGACCGTACAGGCGCGTCATATTCGTTTTTGCGCCGCTTTCGTCCAGAAACACCAGATGCTCGCACGGCGTTTCATCCTGCACCCTGCGCCACTCTTCACGGGCCTGGACAATGTCTGCCCGTTCCACCTGTTCACTGGCCTTTAACGTCTTTTTTTAAACGTGAGCCCCAGTCTGGCCAGCGTATTGGACACCGTGGGCAGAGAACAGTTTTTGCCAAAATGCGTCCTGATTTCTTCAAGGGTCATATCGGGCTGTTTCCGCACAAGCTCCCGTAACTGCTGTTGCTCCCCGGCTGTGAACGCCGGCGCTCTGTGGCCTCGCGGCAACGACGTGATCCGGCCTTCCTTTTTGAAGGTCCGCATCCAGTTACCAATGGTGGTCGTGGTGTAGCCAAACATTTTGGCCACTTCTTCCCGCGTGAACTCCCCTGACTGATACACTGCCACCGCACGCTGGCGAAAATCTTTACCGGCTATTTTCATAAGCTCTGTGCCGTTGAAATAATATGGTAAAAGTCATTGTTAAAATGCTCTAAATCCCTATAAGCGCTGGTGCATGCCTGAGATTTTGGAAAATGCAAATTTCAGTTTTCCTGAAAGCGCCGCAGATAGGTGGCAAAACGCGGCAAGCCTTTGGCGGTGAAGCCCCGGTAGCGGTAGGTGATGACCGCGCCTATGGCCGGTGGATTGCGGCGGTCACTGTCTTTCCAGCCCGAACCGATACGGAAGCGGCCGTGCCGGTTTTCGCAGGTGACCGCACCCAGCAGGCCGGTATATTTGCCCTTGCCCGGATGATGGGCCACAACCGTGCATTCCTCGTCAAAGCGGCTTTTCCATTTGAGAAAGCCGTCGCTGCGGCCAGCGCTGTAGGGCAGCTCCGGATTGCGAAACACCAGCCCCTCGCCGCCCAGCGCCTCGACTTCCTTTAGAAAACGCCTGGCCTGCTCCATGCTCTGGACAGGCCGCTGCTCAATGACCGTGAAATTGCAGGCCGGATGCCTGGCCAGCCAGTCCCTGGCCTCTTGCAGCCGCTCGTAGAGACTGCCGCTGGCCTCGGGCACGTCGAAGACGTGGAGCTTGATGCCCTGCCAATCGCTGCCGCCGGTTTGCAGGGCAGCCGCGGTCTGCTCAAAGGTGCCGCGACCGCCGAAGAGTTCGCCATCCAGGGCAAAGGGCGGGAAGTCTTTGGTAAAGCCCGGCGGCGGGGCAAAGGCGTGGCCGCCCCGGCTGATGAGCTGTCTGCCGTCCCAGAGGCCGCGCACGCCGTCCAGCTTTTCGCTCATGGCCCAGCCGACAATGTTCTGGCCGTGGAATTCCTTGGCCAGCATGAGGTCCCGGGCGCTTGCCTCGGGTGAGGCGGCCAGGGCATTGGCGGCCATGCCCAGGCCAAGGAACAGGAAGAGGAAACAGCGCATCATGGATTGCCTCCCTGGTTCAGCGACGAAAAAGCCCCGCCGGTTTCCCGGCAGGGCCTCGTTTTTTCAGGTGACGGCAGCATGCCGTTTATTCGGTCTCAAGCGCCTTGGCCCAGCCTTTGAGCAGTTTCCAGTTGCGATCCACGTCTTCCTGGGACTTCTGCATCAGTTCTGCCGCATGCTCGGCGTTGCTCATCTTGAGACGGCGATAGCGGTTTTCGTTCATGGCGTATTCGGCAAAGCTGATGGTCGGCTCCTTGGAGTCTATGATCATCGGGTTCTTGCCGGCCTTTTCCAGATCCGGGTTATAGCGGAAGAGCGACCAGTGGCCGCACTCGACCGCCTTCTTCTGCTGCTCCAGACCCTTGGCCATGTCGATGCCATGGTTGATGCAGTGCGCGTAGCAGATGACGAGCGATGGCCCGTCGTAGGCCTCGGCCTCCTTGATGGCGCGTACCGCCTGGGTTGGGTTGGCGCCGATGGAGATCCGGGCCACATACACGGTGCCAAAGGTGGAGAAGATCATGCCCATGTTCTTCTTCGGCATGGTCTTGCCGCTGGATGCAAACTGGGCGACCGCCGCGCGCGGGGTGGACTTGGACATCTGGCCGCCGGTGTTGGAATACACCTCGGTGTCCAGCAGCAGGACGTTCACGTTTTTGCCAGAGGCCAGCACGTGGTCCAGGCCGCCGTAACCGATGTCATAGCCCCAACCGTCGCCGCCGATGATCCAGACAGACTTTTTGACCAGATAATCGGCCACATGGTAGAGCCGTTTGGCGATGATGTCCCTGGATTGCTCCAGAACCTTTTTCAGCTCGTCGATGCGGGCGCGCTGGGCTTCGATGGCCATCTGGGTATCCTGCCTGGCATCCAGGATGGAGTCGGCCAGTTCCTTGGCGACGATTTGCGCTTCGACGGCCTTCTCCAGCAGTTCGCCGGCCTGCATGCCCAGCTTGTCCACAGCGTCGCGCATGCCCAGGCCGTGCTCGGCATTGTCCTCGAAGAGCGAGTTGGACCAGGCCGGGCCGCGGCCGTCGGCGCGCTTCGCGTAAGGCGTGGTGGGCAGGTTGCCGGAATAGATGGAGGAGCAGCCGGTGGCGTTGGAGGCCAGCATCCGGTCGCCGAAGAGCTGGGTGACCAGCTTGACGTACGGGGTTTCGCCGCAGCCGGCGCAGGCGCCGGAGAACTCGAAGAGCGGCCGCTTGAACTGACTGCCCTTGATGGTGCCCACGTCGATGAGCTGCTCGTCCACTTCCGGCAGGGCCATGAAGGTCTTCCAGTGCGGGGCTTCCTGCCTGTACAGCTCTTCGGTGTTCAGCACCATGGCAAGTGCCGGTTCATCGGTGCGCTTGCCGTTCGCATCCTTTTTGCGGCCGGGGCAGGTGCTGACGCAGAGCGTGCAGCCGCAGCAGTCGGCGGTGGAGATCTGGATCGTGAATTTCATGCCCGCAAACTCTTTGCCCATGGCGTCTGCGGTTTTGAAGCTTTCGTCCGCGCCTGCGGCCTGCAGGGCCTCCGGAGTGGCCACCTTCATGCGAATGCTGGCATGGGGGCACACCAGGGAGCAGCGGCCGCACTGGATGCAGGCTTCCGGATCCCAGGAGGAAACCTTGACAGCGATATTGCGCTTCTCCCACTGGGTGGTGGCCGTCGGCCAGCGACCGTCGGCAGGCATCTGGGAAACCTTGATGCTCTCGCCGCGGCCAGCCATCATCCGGGCGGTGACTTCCCTGACAAAAGCCGGCGCCTCCTCCGGCACGGTTGGCGGCATTTCGTGGCCATTGACGCTCTCCGGAACAGTGACCTCGAAGATGTTGGCAATCGCGCCGTCCACCGCGCTGTAGTTCATCTGCACAACCTTGTCGCCCTTGGAGCCGTAGGTCTTCTTGATGGCCTTCTTGATGGCGTCAATGGCTTCCTGTTCGGGCAGGATGCCGGAGATCTTGAAGAAGGCGGTCTGCATGATCATGTTGATGCGGGCGCCCAGGCCCAGAGCCAGGCCCAGCTTGACCGCGTCGATGATGTAGAATCTGGCCTTTTTCTCGATGAGCTGCTTCTGCACCAGGGCCGGCAGATGCTGCCAGATCTCGTCCTTGTCGTAGGTGCTGGTGAGCAGGAAGGTGCCGCCCTCGTGCAGGTTGGCCAGCATGTCATAGCTGTTCAGGAAGGCAAAGTTGTGGCAGGCAATGAAGTTGGCCTTGGTGATCAGGTAGGGCGCGACCACCTGCTTCTTGCCGAAGCGCAGATGGGACACGGTCATGGACCCGGACTTCTTGGAGTCATAGACAAAGTAGCCCTGCGTGGAGTTGTCGGTTTCCGTGCCGATGATTTTGATGGTGTTCTTGTTGGCGCCGACCGTTCCGTCGGAGCCCAGGCCATAGAACATGGCGCGGTACACGTCCTCCCCTTCGATGTTGAAGTGCGGATCGTAGTTCAGGCTGGTGAAGGTCACGTCGTCGTGCGGGCCGACGCAGAAATGCTTCTTGGGGGCAAAGGAGGCCATATTGTCCAGGATGGCCTTGACCATGGCCGGGCTGAATTCGGCGGAGCCCAGACCGAAACGGCCACCGTAAACCGCAGGCATGCACATGGTGGGATTGCGCTCCAGCGCCTCGGTCAGAGCGGTGCACACGTCTTCATAGAGCGGCTCGCCGATGGCGCCCGGTTCCTTGGTGCGATCCATGACCGTGATGCGCTCGACCGTGGACGGCAGGGCGTTGACCATGGCAGCCGCGTCAAAGGGCCGGAACAGGCGCACGATGACCAGACCCGCCTTGCGGTCTTCCCGGGCGATCAGGTGCTCGATGGTGGCAGCCACGGTCAGCGCGCCCGAACCCATGATGACGATGACGTCTGTTGCGTCGGGAGCGCCCACATAGTCGAAAAGATGGTATTGCCGGCCGGTCAGTTCGGCGAACTTGTTCATCGTCTCCTGAACGATGCCCGGGGTTGCGTCGTAGTACTTGTTGACCGTTTCGCGGCCGGTGAAGTTGACATCCGGATTCTGGGCCGTGCCGGCGAGCGACGGCCGATCCGGGGTCAGGGCGCGTTTGCGGTGCTCGATGACCAGATCCTCGTCGATCATGAAACGGATGTCGTCCATGCTCAGATCTTCGATTTTCATGACCTCGTGGGAGGTGCGGAAGCCGTCGAAGAAGTGGATGAAGGGCACCCTGGAGGCCAGGGTGCTCTGGGTGGCGATCAGGGCCAGATCCTGGGCTTCCTGCACGTCCTGGGAGCAGAGCATGGCCCAGCCGACCTGGCGGGCAGCCATGACGTCGCCGTGGTCGCCGAAAATGGACAGCCCCTGGCAGGCCAGCGCGCGGGCGGTGATGTGGAACACCGTTGGGGTCAGTTCGCCCGCGATCTTGTACATATTGGGGATCATGAGCAACAGGCCCTGGGATGCGGTGAAGGTGGTGCACATCGCACCCGCGCCCAGGGAGCCGTGAACCGCGCCCGCCACGCCCGCTTCCGACTGCATCTGGGAAACGACCGGGACAGAACCCCAGATGTTTTCCTGTTTGGCCGTTGCCTTGGCGTCCGCTATATCCGCCATCGGCGACGAGGGCGTGATGGGATAGATGGTGATGACCTCGCTGGTGGCATACGCAATATTCGCGCAGGCCGTATTGCCGTCAATGGTGACCATTTTCCGGGACATAGCTCATTCTCCTACAATGCAGTTTGGGTGTTGACTCGCAGCCTGCGCCGCGAAGGACGAGAGACAGGAACGCTCGACAGCAATGGAAAGGCAGGAAAAACGGGCGGAAAACACCCCGCGGGACTGCATGTGCAGGCCCTGACCAGGCCTTTCACTCCCCTTGAGGAACTAACAAAACATCACTTATCCCTTTGAAAAATACACGAATTGTTCTGATTATGCAATTGCAAAGCCCGGAGGCGGGCTGCCGGTTCAGGCTTTGGGGCCGGTCTTGTCCCGCTCCGCCAACATGCGGTCGTGCTCGGCCTTGAGTTCCCGGTATTCCCGTTCGGCCCGCCTGACAGCCTCTTCCTGATTTTTTTTCAGCTCGGCCGCCTTGCTCGCCACCTTTTCCTGGCGGATCGTAAGATCCGGCGTGCCAAAGAGCGTGCTGGCCAGATATTTGAAGGAGAACAGCATGAGTTCGGTATCGTCCGTTCTGAGGCGCTCAACGGTCTCCGGATCCACTTCGTAGGTGTCCAGAAAGGAACTTTCGAACACGAATTTGCGGAAGGTGTCCAGATCCGTGGAGGCCATGAAGAACATACGCTTGGCGGCTTCACTCAGCGAGGCCTGCAGGCCGAAGGATTTCCGCCGCATGACCAGCCGGAGCCATTCCCGGTTCATGGCATCCCGTTTGTCCACGCCCTGATCGGCGCGCCATGCGCCGATGGTCCAGTGTTTGGGTTCCTCGTGGCCCTTGCAGTGCGGCTCCCTGACCAGAAAGAAAAACTGTTCGGTGGAGCCTGCGCCCTCGTTCCGGCCCTCGTGGAAATCGGCCATGCCCACCGGGTAGTAGCGGCAGGCGGAAGGCCGGTCGGCATAAACCGTGCAGCCTGCGGGCGTGACAAAGGGACAGGCCTGGTTGTCGCCCACCAGCTTGAGGATCAGGCCCGGCATGTCGGTTTTTTCCAGATAGACCGGCTCGGTGTATCGGGTTATGAATTCGTCTGCCGGCAGGTTCAGGCGCTTTCTGAGCATCAGGATGTCGTAGGGCGTCAGCATGATCCTGATGGCATGGCAGCAGGCGGTAAAGCAACTGACGCCGGGATGGCAGCGAAACTGCAGCGGTGAGTGCAGCGTGAGTTTTTGCGGCAGTATATTGGAAGGATTGGTGTTTTTTGCAGAAAAGATGCTTTCCGGATCGGGTTGCCCTGTATGAGCCATGATTGCCTCGTTTGGCAGAATGCAATGAGTGACGGCCTTTTGCCATGTTAAAAAAATGATGTCTACCACAGCAGGCGTTTTTTAGCTGCCAAATTTTGGCAGGCTGCTTATGATATGGGCGTCGACGGCTGCGACGGCGACCTGAGTGACAGCGTCCAGCCCCTTTCCCCTCCTCCCTCCTTTTGCAGGCAATGCTTCCCATGAAAGAAGGCCCCATGCTAACGCGTTTGTTCAACCAGCCTGTTGACATGAGCAAGGTCAGCACCCTGGTGTATCATCTGCCGGACGGCCCGGCCGTGTCGGTGCAGGTGGACGGGAACGAGCTGCTGTTTGATCCTGACATGGAACTGGGCGATATTTGCGACACCACGGATATCGATGGGGTTCTCCACTTTTTCCCCAAGGGAAATGCGTGATGCCCGTGTGACCTGAAACCGCGCCAGTCCCGACACCGCTGCCCCAGCCCGGAGCCGCGGTGTTTCTGTTATCCCGCCTTGCAGACAGAACATGAATCCAGTTCGGAATCCCCTTATCGACATCAGCCACGATGGCCATGTGCACACCCTGCTCTGCGGTCACGCTGTGGGCCGGATGGAAGAATACGTGCAGGCTGCCCTCGCAAGGGGGCTCTCTGGCATGTGTTTTCTGGAACACCTGGAAGTGGGCATTGTCTATTGCAAACGTAACTGGCTGGAGGCCAGTCATTTTGCCGAGTATTTCCGGGAGGGCGAACGTCTGCAAAAGGCCTATAAGGGCAGAATGGCCATTCAGCTCGGTGCGGAGCTGGGCTACAACCCGGCGGCCGTGGATGAACTGCGGGCCAGACTCAGGCAGTACCCCTTCGAGCGGGTGGGCCTGTCCTGCCACTATTACTGGCACGGAGACCGGCACTGGAACCTCCTCGGTCTGCACCCGGACAGCCTGAACCGCTTCAGGGCGATCGGTGCGGATACGGTGCTGACCCGGTATTTCGACAACCTGATGCACGCGGCGGCAGAACTGGACTGCAGCGTCCTCTGCCATCTGGACGCGGGCCTGCGGCACCTGCCCGACCTGCAGTATCAGGACAGCCATCGGGCACAGATCAGGAGGCTTTTGGCGACCGTGAAAGCGCGCGGCATGATGCTGGAAATCAACACATCAGGCTTTGCCAGGCGCGGCTATCCCTACCCGACGGACTGGATCATCCGCGAAGCCATCGGCATGGGCATTCCCCTGACCCCGGGCTCGGATGCCCATGATCCGGAAGAAGTCGGCCGCTATTTCGAGCAACTGCCTGCCTATCTGGCAGCTCTTCGTCCGTAGTCCCTCCTGAACGCGCCAGCTCGCGCTCATGCGGGCGACAGGGTTCAGCCCGCAGCAGAAGCCGCATGTTTTTCACCACGCTGCCGGCAGGCCTTTGCGCTCGCCCGAATGGATGGCCCGTCCCGGTCGGGTGCGGCTCACTGCAGGGGCAAGGCCAGTTGAAAGGGCCTGGCCGCTCCAGCCCCGCGGTAGCGGCCGGAGAGACTCAGCAGGACAGCACCCCGGCCCTCGTTGAGCAGGAAGCCCTGGCCCTGGGCCCAGAAGTCCGGGCCATGGATGCTGAATTCCGGCAGATCCCAGGAGGCCGAGCTCTGTCCGTCGCCAGCGGTTTCGAAATGGGCGAAGAGGTTGAGGTCCTGCTTTGCAAGGAGCAGCTCGTGTTCCTGCCCGAAACCGGCCCAGCCGAGTCTGGCGGCGATTTCGGCCGTGGCTGGGGCATGGCCGGGAGCAGCGTACGTGCAGGCAAGACGGGCCGGCCCCTTGAGACGTACACCGTTGGGCATGCGACCGGCGGCGCGCAGCAAAGTCTCCAGAGCTTGCCCCTGCAGATCACCTTCCAGCCGCAGCGCGCGGCTTTCGTCCTGCTGACCCCAATTCGTGAATCTGAGTTCGCCGTCCAGCCGGAGGGCATCGGAGACAAGCACGAGCGGTTGCAGGTGCAGGCTTTTTGTCAGGGGATCGAAGCAGGCAGGCGGAGCGTCCTGCGGGGCTGCCGGCGGGGCAGGAGTTCCGGCCAACTGCAGGGCGGAAAGCTGCAGGGCCTGTGGCGCGGGCCGCCCCTTTCTACCCCTGCCGGTCCTGACCGCTTTGGGCTGGACCTTCTGTGCCGGTGGGCGCATGCTGGCCGCGGCCTCGCCGCTTGCCAGGGCCGTTCGCGCGGCGGCAAAAGACCAGGGTGGGTTCTGGCTGCTGCCCGTCATTTCCGCCTGGGTGAGCACGGCCTCTGCACTCCTGATTTCGTGCCTGCCGTCCTGGATATGCGCCTTCAGATCCAACTGCAGGGCGCCCGTCATGTCCAGTTCGGACAGCCCGGTCAGAACATGCCGGATGAGCGGCTGTATCCGGGCCAGCGCCAGGGTGCTGCCCACAGTGTATGTGCCCCGCTGTTCGCGGCCCTGGCCCGCAATGTCCTGCCAGCGGGCTTCAAGGGTCCCCGGCCACCCGGATACCTGCAGTTGCCCGGAAAAGGGACCCTGCTCAGACTGGCGGCTGCCATGCATTTTCACGGTCAGCGGATGTGTGGGCAAAAGCCTTTCCCGGGTACGGCCGTTTTCCAGGGAAAATTTTTGGAGTTCCAGGTCCAGCTCGTCCTGGTAGCCTGTGTCCGAAGGGCTGCTGCCGGCCTTAAGCTGCATCGTGCCGCCGGCCGTGAGCGGCAACTGCATGATCCGGCCCGTTTCCCGGCTGAGGGCGCCCAGTTCGCCACTGGCCTCCAGGGTAAAAGCTCTGCTGGCATCGTCCCGCTTCGCCCTGAGGGCGCAAAGGGCGCCTTTGCCCTCTATCTGCTGCAGGTGTGGCCGGCCGGCTGTCATGAGCCACTTCGCATGCAGGGTCAGGGGATTGGCCCAGACGATGTCGGTGCCGCCCCGTTCAGCGTGGATATCCGAAATCCGGCAGTCCAGCGCCATGGGCAATCTCTCACCCGGCCCTCTTGCCTGCATGCTGCACTGCAGCCGGCCATCCGTGATTTTGGCGTCGGGATAGAGGGCCAGCCGGACTCTGAGTCCCTCGCTGAGCAGCGGCAGGGCGAGCGCGGCCTTGGCGGTGAAATCGCTTTCCCCGGGTTGGAGGGCACCGTGCAGGTCGAGGTTCGCCAGCGGTGATTCCAGACGCAGTTGCCGCACCTGCCAGGCCGCTGCCCCCTGGCGGCTGAGATTGAAGAGGAGGCTTGTACGGTCAAGAGTCAGGCGCTGGTCGTGGGGCGAGAAGGCGGGCAGGCGCAGATCGTGCAGGAACAGCGCGCCCTCGCCCTGTACGCTGCCGTCCGCGCTGTGCACAAAGCGGCAATTGCCCGTGGCCCTGCCTGCACTGGCGGAGAAAAAGCCGGGAGCAAAGGGCAGGGGCGGCAGCTTCGCGACCGGCACCTCTTCCAGGAGAATGGTGCCGGTGCTCAGCAGGTGCTGGGTCTTGCTGCCCTCGGGCGGGGCATTCACATAGCCTCCTGCCTGCACGTTATAGTCCTCCCCCTGTCCGGCGCTGGCCTTGAGCGCGTAGCGGAGCGAGCCGTTTTCCAGCGCGGCTTCGAAATCGCCGCGGCTGATGAGCGGATAGCTTTTGCCGTTCCGCTCGAGCCGCAGGCTGCTGCCCGTGGCCCGCAACTGGAAGGAGCCCCGATTCCACCAGCGAAGCAGCCAGCTCGGCAGCTCCGGACGAAGCGAATCGTCGGGTGCTGTGGTGGCCGTCCTGTCCCCGCTCAGGGTCAGCACCGGAGCCTGGAGATACAGTTCGCCCAGGGAGCCCGGGGCCAGGAGCAGCGGCAGCAGGCCGCGCCTGCTGCGCAGTTCGGCGCTTTCCAGGGCAAGCGGCACGCTCTGGCCCTGATAGCGGAAGTCCTGACAGCGCAGGCCGGAAAACCAGCCCAGGGAGCAAGTGCCAGAGGATATGGTGCCGGAAAGAGGGCCGCCCAGGCGGGACAGCATGGCCTGCCGTACAGGCTCTACGCGCACGAGCCAGGGCAGAGGCAGGATCAACAGGCACAGGCAAAGTATGACAAAAAGCAGATGGCGTTTGTTCATGGAAAGGGGTGACCGGCTGGCACGAAACGACAGAACGGCGACACCGCGACCGGAGCGGCGGATTCAGCAGTAGCGGCGGACCGGATCCGGCAAGGGCAGATCAACCGGATCGCCGCCCCAGTGGAGTTTGGTTCGCAGGATTTTGAAATAGCTCTTCCATGGGGAACTCACGATCAACAGAGGTCGTGCCGCCTGCTGGACCAGCAAATAGTCGTCTTCCGCCATGCGCCAGTGCAGCTCGCCGTCGATGATCACCCCGACCTGGCTGGCCGGGGCCAGCGGATGAACGGTGACGAGGGTTTCGCTGGACAGCAGCACCGGCCGTGAACTCAGCATGAAGGGACAGACCGGGGTCAGGATCAGGCTCTTCTGTTCGGCATGCACCAGGGGGCCGCCGGCAGAGAGATTGTAGGCGGTGGAGCCGGTGGGGGAGGCAATGATGAGGCCATCGGCGCTGTAGGTGGTGATGTATTCCTGATTGGCCCAACAGCCCAGCCGGATCAGAGCGGAGGCGCTGTCCTTGACGATAAGCACCTCATTCAGTGCCCGTACCGCTTCGCTGATGGCGCCGGTCGTGCCGTTGACGACGGCGGCGCTGAGCATGATCCGCCGTTCGAGGCGGTACTCGCCGGCCAACAGCATGGTGATGGTTTTGTAGAGTTCGTCCACGGTTATTTCCGTGAGAAAGCCCAGGTTGCCCATGTGGACGCCCAGGATCGGTATGCCGTACCGGCTGGCCAGATCGGCCGCGTGCAGCAGCGTGCCGTCTCCGCCCAGCACTATCAGCAGATCCATCGATGGTTCCGCTGCATTCAGGTCGCCTGTGGCAATGCCCTGCCGTTGCAGCCATGCTGCCAGTTCGATGCCTTTCCGCTCGGCATCCGGGCTGTCTGGCCGGACGTGGATGCCGACGAATTTCAGGTTCATCGGCCCAGCTCCCGGGAGCGGCGGCTGGCCTCACGCACGGCCGCCATCACCAGAGCACGAAAAGCCCCCTGCTCCAGGGTCTGAATGCCCTCGATGGTCGTGCCGCCCGGCGACGTGACCCGGCCTTTCAGCGTGGCAGCGGTTTCGCCGCTTTCCAGTGCCAGTTTGGCGCTGCCGTACAGGGTCTGCAGGGCGAGCTGCTCTGCCTGCTCCCGGGGCAGGCCGGCCAGAATGCCGCCGTCGATCAGGGCCTCGAGGAAGACAAAGACATAGCCTGGCCCGCTGCCGCTCAGGCCGGTGACCCCATCAAGCAGTTTTTCCGGTACTTCCAGGCTGGTGCCCACCGCGTCAAAAACCGTTTTGGCGAGCTTCCGGTCCGCCTCCGTGGCCGAGTCGTCGGGGCTGAAGGCCGTGGCCCCGGCCAGTACCAAAGCCGGGGTGTTGGGCATGGCCCGGATCAGACGCGGCTGGGGGCCGGCAAAGCGGCGCAGGCCAGACAGGGACACGCCGGCCATGATGGAGAGCAGCAGATGCTCTTCCGTCAGATAGGGCCTGTAGCCAGCGAGCACCGTGGCGGCCAGTTGCGGCTTTATGGCGGCCAGCAACGTGGCGCAGTGAGCGCAGAGATCGGCCTCGTCCCGCGCAGGCTGAATGTGGTAGCGGTTCCGCAGCAGGTCAAGCCGTTCCCCGCTGGGTTCCACCACGTACAGGGCTTCCGGCGCCACCAACTGCGCGCTCAAAAGGCCGCGGATCAGGGCTTCCGCCATCTGGCCGCCGCCGATGCAGCCGAGCGTTCCAACGATGGTCGTCATGCGTTGCGTTCCTTGAACCAACAAAGCGCCGGTGAGGGCTTCGCGCTCAGTATGAAGTTTCGACTATGGGAATCCGCGATTCCCCGTGCGGGCGGCCCGGGGCGGCATCCTCCCTGCGCACTATGACGGGATGTCCGCATTTCTGGCAGGTAAAACGAGCCCGGTCCCCCCTCATCTGGCGCTCGTCGACTTTGTATTTCTGTGCACATTCCTCGCAAATGACCAACATGGCTCTCAACCCCGGACGAGTCCCGTCCTGCTGATTGTTGTGCCTGCTCCCCCAGGCAGATGATGGTTGATCGGCGCCCATACGCCGCATAAGACGCGCCTTGTAAAAAGCGTATCCTCACTGTTGTATAGGATATGATTGGCGGAAGCAAACAAAAAGAAGAGGCCTTTCGTATCCTGTCTATTGGCCGATGATTTTGACGGGCACCCCCTTGGGCCGCCGGCCGTCGAACCCGCCGGAGCAGATACATGTCCAGGGGGCGAAATGGAGCTGAGCCCCGGTTCGGGCCGCCGCCGCTGCCCGGCCCATGAGCCGCCGCTTCGGGTGGGTATCGGCATTGTCCGACCTGGCCTTGCACAGGGCCGGCCCTTTTTGCATGTCGCTTGCCGGAGGAGATGCCGACAGGAGCCGTACGGGTGGGCGTATTGAATGTCAGTTCCCTGACACAGCTCTTCCCGATCCTCCTGGATCTGAAGGCCTTCACTCGGCATAGTCGCAGGCGATGGCATGAAATTCATGCTGAACCTGCACAAGCGTGTTCAGGAGAATCGGGTCAAAGGCGGCCTGGTTGTCGCGCGTCATGATCTCCATGGCCACTTCGTGGGACAGGGCGGGTTTGTATATCCGTTTGCAGACCAGGGCGTCATAGATGTCGGCAATGGTCATCAGCCGGCCGGACAGCGGGATCGCCTCGCCCTTCAGGCCGCGGGGGTAACCGCTGCCGTCGAAGCGTTCGTGGTGCGAGCCGCTGATCTCCTTGGCGCAGCGGAGAAAAGCCGTGTTCTGCCCCGCCATCTGTTCGAGGTTGCTGATGATCGTCTCGCCGTAGAGGGTGTGCTTCTGCATGAGGGTGAATTCCTCTGGCGTGAGCCGGCCGGGCTTCAGCAGAATGCGGTCCGGGACGCCCACCTTGCCGATATCGTGGAGTGGCGCACTCTTGTACAGGATGCCGATGTATTCCCGGGTGAGCTGCTCGGTGTAATGGCCGTTCAGGGCGGTGGCTTCGGCCAGCAGCCGCACGTACTCCATGGTGCGGCGAATGTGGCTGCCGGTTTCCTGGTCGCGGTACTCGGCCATTTCGCCCATGGCCTCGATGACCACGTCCTGCAGTTGCTCGATCGCATAGGTGCGTTTTTCCACCAGGGCAGCCAGCTCGGTGCGGTAGCTGTAGAGTTCCAGGTGGTTGCGCACCCGGGCGCGCAGCTCCATGCCGTTGAAGGGCTTGGTGATGTAGTCCACGCCGCCCAGGTCAAAGCCGCGCACCACATCCTCGACACTGGTGCGGGCGGTCAGGAAAATGACCGGGATGCTGCCGGCATGGCGGTCTTTTTTTAACTGGACCACGGTTTGGAAGCCGTCCATGCCCGGCATCATGACATCCATGAGGATGAGCTGCGGCTTGGCGATGGGGATGCGGGCCAGGGCCTGCTCGCCGGAGAGGGCGTAGGCAAAATTGCAGCCCAGCTCCTGCAGGTGCGAGATGGCGATCTGGATGTTTTCCGCCACATCGTCAACGATGAAGACAAGCGAGCTGGACGAGTTCACGGTTTGTGCCCCTCGAGGAGTGGTGTCAACTGGCTGACAATGGCGTCGATGCCGGCAATGTCGGGGGCCGTGGCGCAGTGCAGCAACTGCCGGCCCGCATCCCGCATGGGGGGACAGTTCCGCTCCTCGCCCCTGGTTTCCAGGAGTTGTCCCAGTTCAATGGTGAGCGGCAGACTGCCGGTATAAACGATGGCGGTCAAAAGCCGGCCCATTTCCGCTTCCCAGAAAGGCCGGACAGTCCGGGCGAGGCTGGGGCCGGCCGGGCCCTGGCCGGAGGCCAGTCTGGCCTGCCAGGTCGCCACCGTGGCACGCAACTGCGCGAGCTGAAAGGGTTTTTGCAGCAGATCGTCGAAGAGCGGACGAAAGCTGTCCGGCGCCAGGGTCTGGCCGGTCATGAGCACCAGCGGAATGCGGGCGCTTGCCGGGTTGCCGCGCAGGTTCCGGGCGATCTGCCAGCCATCGCTGTCGGAGAGGTGCAGGTCGAGAAAGATAAGATCCGGCTGGCCAGTGACGGCGCATTCCAGCCCGGAAGCGCCGTCCGCCGCGGTCTGGACGCTGTAGTGCCCTTCGCTGAAGATATCCGTGAACAGATCGCGGATCAAAGGCGAATCCTCGATCACCAGAATGCGAAAGGGCTCGGTACCCGGGGCGCTCATGGCGGCAGCCCTGCCGGTCGCTGCACCTGCTGGCTTGATTCCCCTGCCTTTTTTGTCTCTGGCCTGGACGAGCCAGCCGTCCAGGATGTCCACCAGAGCCAGACCGCTCTTGACGATATTGTCGGCATAGTGCCGCTGCCTGTCGTCCAGCGCCGTCTTCTGCAGCATCTCCGCGTAGCCGATGATGGCGTTGAGCGGCGTGCGAATTTCGTGGCTGATCTGGTCCGGAAATGCCGGCTGCCCGGCCGATAGCTCTGTGGTCCGGGGCGACGTTTCCGGCCTGTTCGGAACGGTCATGGGCAAAAGTTCTCCTTATGCAAACAGCACGGGCCCTGAAAACAGCCGCAGGCTGCCCTGCTCAGTAGAGGGAGCTGCGCTGCTTGCGGCCGCTGGAGAAGCGGCCGATCAGCCAGCCCAGAAAAAGGGCCCCGGCGCCCGCCAGAAACCACATGATGGACTGGTTCATCTTGAGGGCCTTGTAGTCGATCTGCAACTGGGCCAGTTGTTCTTCCTGCTCCCGCAGGCGGGCCCGGGTCTCTTCCAGGGTGGTTTTGGTGTGTATGATGCTGTCCGGGTCCTGGGTCATGGTATCGTACTTGTCCTGGATGGTGCCCAGATCGGTCGTGCAGGAGGCCAGATCCTGCTTCAGCTTGTCGTTGGCCGTGCTCAGCTCCTTGAAGACATTGCCCGAATCGATGAGCACCTGACCGCTGCCGGAGCCGGGCTGGAAATAGTCTTCCGGCACCACGGGCGCGGTGCCCAGATACTTGGCCGCGACCCAGCCCGTTGTTCCGGACTGGCTCTTGACCTGTACCCAGTCGCCGACTTCCTTCAGCACCTCCAGCGGCTCGGAAAGATTGATGTTGGCCACAATCTTGCTTTTGGGCGCGGCCTGCTCCCGGATGGAGATATGCAGCAGCGGCCTGGCATAGCGGATATCGGTCGCCTGTGCCGGGGCCGGAACGAGGGGCAGGGCGAGACCCGCGGCCAGCAGGACCAGCAGCAGGAGGGAGCAGAGCGTTCGTTTGGGACAAAGAAAAGATTTCTGTATCATATCGTGTTCTCTGGTTGCTGCGGATTGATGTTTCCGCCTCTTTTTGGGGTATCGGGGCAGGATACCATAAAAACCTCCTTTGCCAAAACCGCTTTCACGGTTTGGGCTCAAGGGGCCGTCATTTCTTCCAGCGGGTGTTTTTCCAGCGTCGTGCCAGATCCTGCATGTTGCGGGCCGTGTCGGACTCGTCCACGATCTCGCGGCCCAGAATTTCTTCCAGAATATCCTCCATGCTGATCACGCCGGTGACGCTGCCGTATTCATCCACGACCACAAAGAGGTGCTGGCGTTTTTCGAAGAAGTCGAGAAAGATGCGGTCCACCGGGGCGCTTTCCGGCACAAAATGCACCGGCCGCATAAGGGTTTTCAGTGTTTTCTCGAAGTGCTGTTCGGCAGCGGCCATGAGGACGTCCTGGCTGAGCACGATGCCCACCACATTGTCCGGCTCGCCATCGTAGACCGGCACCCGGCTGTGCCGCCGCCACGGGTCTTCCATGTCGGCGGCTTCCCTGATGGTGAGCTTCACGGGGGCGGTAAAGGTCACGGTGCGGGGCGTCATGATGTCCCGGGCGGTGATCTGGCCCAGTTGCAGGACATTGGCGATCACCTTTTCCTGCTCTGCCTGAATGACGCCGGATTTGCGGCTCAGACTGGCGATGGTTTTCAGCTCCTCTGCGGAAAAGCGGTGCTGGACCTGGCCGCCGGGCACGAGCCGGGTCATCAGTTGCGCCACGATGACAAGCGGCTTCAGCACGAAGATCATGAGCCGGAGCGGCAGCACCATGTGCAGGCCTATCTGCTGGGCGAAATTGACGCCAATGGTCTTGGGCAGAATCTCCGTGAACAGCAGGATCGCCAGGGTAAAACAGAGGGAGAACCAGAGCAGCCCGTTCTGGCCGAAGAGCGCGGCAGCGGCCGCGCCGGCCACCGAGGCGCCAATGGTGTGGGCCAGGGTGTTCAGGGTGAGGATCGCGGTAATCGGCTGGTTGATGCTGGCCTTCATGGCCCTGAGCTGGCCGCCTCTGCCCGGATTTTTTTCCGCGAGCAATTCGACCTGCGTTGCCGACAGCGACAGCAGGGCTGCCTCGAACAGGGAGCAGAAGCCGGATGTGATCAGCGCACAGGACACGGCGGCAATGAAGACGAAGAGCAAGGTGACCTCCTTGTGAAGGCTTTGGCGTTTTCGGGCGGATGAAGCGGATTGCGGATTGTGGTTCCCCATGGATTGGGGTAAGAAAAGCACCTGAAAAAGTGCAAAAATCTTAAACGCTTCCTTGGCTTTTGAAAAGTCCTGTTCTCTGTCAACCTGGCTGGGAGGCCGGAACTGCCGTATGATGTTCGCTTTTGAAGTCGATGACGCGGCCCCGCGCGATTTCGCGGGCGCCGCTTTGGTTGTGGTGCTGAGCCGCGAAAAGGGCGCACGCAGCGATCTGGGCTGTGACCTGGGCAAGACGCTGCCGGCGGCCATTGCCCATGTGGCGGCATGCGGCGATCTGCTGAGCCGGCCGGACCAGCTGCTGTGGCTGTATCCGGCCCTGATGAACTGGCGCCGGGAAACGCCGTACCAGGCTGGCCGCATTCTTGTGGCTGCCCTGGCAGGCGATGATGCCGACCCGGACCTGCTGGCCGAAAGGCTCCGGCTCTGCGGCGGTCTCATCGCTGCCCAGCTCAAGCAGGTCCAGGCCAGAGAGGCGCTGCTGCTCTGGCCCCGGGATCTGAATCTGCAGCCAGCCGGGGCGCTGCGCGCGCTGGTGGAAGGACTGGCTCTGGGCAGCTACACCTTTGCCGGCTATAGGAGCGTTGCGGACAAGGACGGCGAAGCGCGGCGGACTTGCCGTTTCCGGCTTTACGGCGGTGATGGGGCCCAGGATCTGCAGGCGGCGGTGCACGAGGCCAGCGTGGCTGCCAGCGCCGTGGTGCGGGCCCGGGACATGGCCAACACGCCGGCCAACTACTGGACACCTGCGGAATTTGCGGCCACGGCGGCCAGATTGGGCAGGGGCAAAAGGCTGAAGGCCACGGTGCTGGACAAGGACGAACTGGAAAAGCAGGGCCTGAATGCAATTCTGGCCGTGGGCAGCGGCTCGGCCCGGCCGCCCACCTTATCGGTCGTGGAATACCATACGCGGAAAAAAGATCCGACCCTGATGCTGGTGGGCAAGGGGCTGACCTTCGATTCCGGGGGACTGTGCCTGAAACCGCCGGCAGGCATGGACGAGATGAAGTATGACATGTGCGGCGGCGCGGCGGTCATGGCCGTCATGCAGGCCCTCCCGGAGCTGGGCCTGTCCGGCTTGAATGTCGTGGGCCTGGTGCCGGCCGCGGAAAATCTTTCCGGCTCTGCGGCACTCAAGCCCGGCGATGTGCTGCAACATTTCGGCGGCCGTTACAGCGAGGTGGTCAACACCGACGCCGAAGGCCGGCTGGTGCTGGCCGATGCCATTGCCTACGGCATTGCCACGTTCAGACCGCAGGTGGTGATCGATGTGGCCACGCTCACCGGTGCGGCCGTGGTGGGGCTGGGGCATCACTACAGCGGCCTTTTGAGCAACAACGACGAGCTGGCCAGCCGCCTGGTGGCTGCGGGCCGGGTCACGGGCGAGCCGGTCTGGCGGCTGCCCCTGGGCGCGGAGTACCGCAGACAGCTCGATTCCACGGTGGCGGACCTCAAAAATGCGGCCGACCGCAGTGGCGGCACCATTACCGCGGCCTGTTATCTGCAGGAATTTGTGGGCGAGACGCCGTGGGCCCACCTGGATATTGCAGGAACTGCCTGGAATTTCACGGAAAAATCCTATGTGCCCAAAGGAGCTTCGGGCGTGGGCGTACGCACGTTGTTGCGGTTTTTGCTGGATTGGGGCAAAAATGTAGAGGCAGGCTGCCCACAAAACCCCCTTGCAAAGCGGGAAGGGCGCCGCAATCTCTGAACACGCAAGTCTGCCCCGTGCGCGGGCTTGCCCTCTCATGTCACGATGGAGGACGCCATGGCTTTGGTCAAACGGAAAGGCATTACCATCAGCCGCCAGCTTATGGACGAGCAGCGGATGTTTCCCGAGGCGACAGGCGCGCTGACCGCGTTGATGGCCGATCTGGTGGTTGCGGGCAAGATTATCAGCGCTGAGGTGAACATGGCGGGACTGGCCGATATCCTAGGGCAGTCCGGCCGCACCAACATCCAGGGCGAAGAGGTGCAGAAGCTGGATGTCTTTGCCAACAAGACCTTCAAACGCCGCATGGAACAGTGCGGCCATATCTGTGTGATGGCCTCGGAAGAGGAGGAAGACCCGGTGCCGGCCCTGCCGGGCTACGAGGGCAACTACACGATCGCCTTCGATCCCCTGGACGGTTCCTCGAATGTGGACGTGAACGTCAGCGTGGGCACCATTTTTTCCATCCATCGCCGCCTTTCCCCCCCGGGCGGGCCGGGTACCGAGGCCGATCTGCTGCAGCCGGGCTCCAGGCAGGTGGTGGCAGGCTATATTGTCTACGGCTCTTCCACCATGATCGTGTACACGAGCGGATCCGGCGTGCATGGCTTTACGCTGGATCCGAGTGTGGGAGAATTTTTCCTCTCTCACCCGAATATCCAGATCCCCGAGCTGGCCAGGTATTACAGCGTGAATGAGGCCTACTGGCCCTACTGGAACGACAATATCCGGGACTTTGTCGACTATCTGCGCGGCAGCGACAAGGGGCACGTGCCCTGCAGCGCCCGCTACATCGGCTCCCTGGTTTCCGACTTCCACCGCAATCTGGTGAAAGGCGGCATCTATATGTACCCGCGCGACACCAGAAGCGCGGATAAAACGGCAGGCAAACTGCGCCTGCTGTACGAGGCAGCACCCCTGGCCATGATTGTGGAACAGGCCGGCGGCTCCGCGGTGACCGACGACGGCCGGCGCATTCTGGACATCGTGCCGGAACGGCTGCACCAGCGGGTGCCGCTCATTATCGGGAGCAAACAGGATGTGGCCGTGGCGCTGCGTTTCCTGAAGGGCGAGCGGCCATAAACGGTAGCCGGGGCTGGCCCGGGTTGCGGAGGACTTTGGCATGACAGCACAGGAGAGGAAAAACATGAACGGCATGAAGGGGATGGACGAGCAGCGCGAGACTGTCCGTCTGGAGCATGCGCAGGCGGCCCGCATGTACAATGTGGACAGGATCGACGCCTGCATCAGTACCGGGCAGAGTCGCTATGAGGGCCCGCTGCTGGACCTGAGCGCGGGCGGCATGGCCATGCTGGCGCCCCTTTCCCTGCCGCTCAACCTGCCGGTTGATCTGGATCTCAATGTGGGCCAACACCGGATGCATGCCCAGGGCCTGATCAAAAACCGGAACAGGCTGGGCAGCCAGTACCGACTTGGGGTGCAGTTCACCAAGCTCGGCCCCGAGGACGAAGCCTTTTTACAACTGCTGTACGGGCCGGGCGGCACCTACGAGGAAGTGGACGGCCTGGCCGGCGAGTAGCTGCGCTGCCACTGCCAAAAAAGCCCCTGACCGAAGCAGCGGCCAGGGGCTTTTTGTCTGCGCTCAAATCTGTGCTCAGGGGCGCTCGCTGATCTCGACCAGCACGCCGCCCGTGGCCTTGGGATGAATGAAGGCGATCCTGCAGCCGCCTGCGCCCAGGCGCGGTTGTTCGTCGATCAGTTTGATCCCCTTGGCCTTCAGCTCGGCCAGGGCCTCTTCGATATTGGCAACCCGGAAGGCCACATGCTGGAAACCGCCCCGGCCGCCGTTTTTCTCGATGAACTTGGCAATCGGGCTGTCCGGCTGGGTGGCGACCAGCAGCTCCACCTCGGCCTCGCCGACCGGGCAGAATGCGGTCGTGACCTTCTGTTCGGCCACGGTTTCGGTGCCGGCCATTTTCAAGCCCATGATGTCGCACCAGAAGGCCTGACCTTCTTCCAGGCTATTGACGGCAATGCCCAGATGGTCGATCTGCAAAATGTTCATGCTCCTGTCTCCTTTGTGGGATGTTTTCTGATGACTGCCACAGGCAGCGTGGAGATGCTCGCAATATAGAGTGTCTGTTCCATGAATGGGCCGGCCCGCAGGATCAGGCGCTTTTCACGAACACGCCTGTCGGGTCGATCTCTTCGCGGATGAGCCGGATCTCTTCCTCGGTCGGGGCTGGAAATTCCGACAGCCTGTCCGACACCAGCAGCTCGAAGCCGGTGTTGTCCTGAATGCTCTCGACCGTCTCTCCCGGGAAGGTCTGGAGGAGGCGCATCCGGTGGCTTTTTTCCTCGAAGTCGAAGAGGCCGCGGGTGGTGATGACCCGGTAGGGCCCTTTGCCCTGCATGCCGGCCCTGAAGCGGGCCTCCGGGCTCCCGTCGAGAAAACCGGGGCTGGTGACGTAGGCGAGCTTCTGGCTGAACTTTTTCTTGTCGTGGGGCACGATGAGGATGGTCCGTTCGCAGGAGGCCGCCATGTCGGAAGCGCCGCCGCTGCCGGGCAGCCGGACTTTTGGCTTGCGGTAGGACTCCGGAAACTGGCCTATCATGGTGGAGTTGAGGTTGCCGTACATGTCCACCTCGGCGCCGCCGATAAAGCCGTAGTCCGCAAAGCCGCGCTGGGTCAGCTCGAAGGCGCTGCACAGGCCCTTGAGGTAGGAAGCGCCGGTGAAGGTTTTGGAATCGCCCACCGAAACCGGCAGGCCGCACTGCAGGGGCGGACCGACCGCGCCGGCCTCGAAGACCGGCAGCAGGCCCGGCGCGTGGGTGCGGATGGCCAGGAGTGCGGCCACCATGGGCAGACCTGTGCCCACGAACACGATTTTTTTGTCTTCCAGCGCCTTTGCGCCTGCCACGACGATGATTTCCTGGGCAGTATAGTCTCTTGCAGCAGTCATGATCGCTCCCTGTGGTTTCAGGCAAAGGCCTCGTAGTTTTCCCTTTCGGCGAGCTGCGCTTTCAGGAGTTCGGCAGAGGGCAGTTTGGCGAGATATTCCTCAAAGCTGTTCACGCCAAAGACATACTCGTCGTACCAGGCTTTCAGGGCTTCAGTGGATCCGCCCCTGATGATGGGCGTGACCAGGTTCGTGAACTCGTGGATGTATCGTTCGCTGAAGTAGTAGTGGCGGTGGCAGGCTCCCGGATAGGCGCCGAAGGGCACCTGCACCACCGCGTCCACGGCGGCAAAGGGGATGACGATGTCGTTCGGGCGTGTGGCCATCAGCTCGTGGGAAACCAGTTGCTCGCAGGTGATGATGGTGTGCTCCGAGGCCATGGCGATTTCCGGATCTGTGCCCTCGCTGCCGCGGATGACGCAGTTGCCGAACTTGTCCGCCGCCTGCACATGCAAGAGCGCCACATTCGGATGACTGGCCGGCACCAGCGAGATTTTGCGGCCTGTAAAGGGGCAGTCGATGACCTTGGTGCGGCTGGTTTTCAGAATATCGCTGCCCATGGGGCCGCGGCAGGGCATGAAGGGGATGCCCAGAGCGCCGGCCTTGAAGCGGGCCGACATATTGTAGTTGCTCCAGTCTTCGAACTCGATCAGCGCCTGTTCCGCCATGACGCGGCAGACCGGCGAAAGGCCGTAGCCCTCGTGCGCCCAGTAGGCGAGTTCCACCCGCCTGATGCTGCAGTGATCCGGCCGCGCGATCATGGCCCCGGCCAGCACGTCCGGGCCCATGCCCGCCGACTGAAAGGACAGGGTCAGATCCCGGAAGCCGTGGCGGATCAGCTCGTGGGCGCTGGCAATGGCCTGGCGAATGTCCACAAAGCCGCCGAAGGCCACATTGGCGCCTGGTTTGACAAACCGGTCAATGGCCTCTTTCAGGCTCATGCGTTTGTCGCGCATGGATTTGTCTTTTTTGACCAGTGCCGCTCTGGCCTCATCGGGCGACAGGCCAGTCCAGAACATCTTTTCTGAATTTTCCAATGCGCTACCTCACTTGAATCAGGTGGTTCCTGTTACGCCGGTGCGGGAGCGCCGGCTGCCTCGTACAAAAAAAGACCGGTGGCAAGGGGGCCTTGCCAGTCGGTCTTCGTGCCTGTTCTCCGTCCAGGGGAGCTCTGCTCCATGATGCCGTTGCGGATGATCGGGTCAATAAGACGCAGTGGAACTGCGCGCACGGGTCTTTGCTGCACTTACTCCAGAAGGTGATGCCGGGCTTGAAAAACGAAATGCCGTCGCATGGGCCGGAAAACAGGGTGACTGCGGTCCACACAGCTCCTGTACCTATAAAAAAAACGGCCGGATTTTGTCAACGGGAAAGAGCCGGAGGGCAAGGCCGGGCTTGTACGCCCACCCCTTTTCAGGTAAAGGAAGGAAGGGTTCCGCGCTCTCCTTTTGCCCGGGGCCAGCCATCATACAAGCAGCGGGGAGGCAGCATGAAAGTCTATACCGGCACCGGCGACCAGGGGCAGACCAATCTGTTTTCCGGCGAGCGGGTGGCCAAGCACAACGTGCGCATTGACGCCTACGGCGATCTGGACGAGCTGAATTCACTGGTGGGCGCGATCGCCGCACTCAGCCCGCAGAACGAGGCGGCGCTGGCGCAAGACCTGGCCGGCATCCAGCGCCGGCTCTTTGCCGCAGGCGCGTGGCTCGCCACCACGCCCGGCTCGTCCGCGGAACAACATCTGACGCCCTTTCCACCGGCAGCGGCGCGTGAACTGGAGGAGCGCATCGACGCCCTGAGCGCCCATCTGCCGGAGCTGCGCTCCTTCATCCTGCCGGGCGGCGTGCCGGTGGCGGCCTGGGCGCATGTGGGCCGCACGGTCTGCCGCCGGGCGGAGCGCAAACTGACTCTCTTGATGGCAAGCGAAGCGGGCTCGCAGCACGAAGGGCTCATTGCCATTCAGGTCTATCTGAACAGGCTGTCGGATTATCTGTTCACCGCCGCCCGCTATCTGAACCAGCAGCTCGGCCAGGGCGATGTGCCCGTGAAGTAAGGCGCACGGAGCTGGCCCTCGGCTTCTGCGGCAGGAAGCGCCAGGCCGGCCCGCCGCCTGGCGGGCTGGGGACTTGTGCCCCCGTTCCGGCCCCGCGACAATCCGTTCGCAGCACACAAAAAAGTGCAGGCAAAGCACTGCCTGCCTCCCTTTTCGCCCCCTTTCCGAAGCCGTTTCCTAGTGCGCCATCTGGCTGCATGTGACGTAGTCCCAGCAGTCCGGATTGGCAAAGAGCTTGCGCAGAAAGGCCTGATGCAGGCTGTGGCCGGAGCAGGTGGCGGTGATATGCCCCAGAATGGGCGCGCCGGCCAGGGCCGCATCGCCGATGAGATCCAGTATCTTGTGACGAACGAACTCGTCCTGGTAGCGCAGCCCGCCCTCGTTCAGCACGCTGCGGCGGTTCCAGTGGATGGCCACCACGTTGTCCAGTGAGCCGCCCAGCGCCAGCCCGTTTTGCCACAGTTCCTCCACCTGTTCCACATAGCCGAAGGTACGGGCCTTGGCGATGTTGTCGATGAAATTCCTGCGGTTGACCGTGGCGTCGTAGTGCTGCGTTTTGATCAGGTCAGCCTCGAAGTCGATGGTGCAACTGATATTGAAGTCGTCGTCCGGCTCCACCCTCATGCTCTTGCCCTTTTCCCGGTATTCCAGGGGCTTGGTGATGCGCAGATAGCGCCGTTCCGCATCCTGACGGCTGCGGCCCGCCTGCTGCAGAGCCTCCACAAAGGGCCAGGCGCTGCCGTCCATGATGGGCACCTCGCGATTGTCCACGGTCACGCGGGCGTTGTCGATGCCCAGGCCGCGCAGGGTAGCCATCAGGTGTTCCACCGTGGAGACCTGCGTCTGCCCTTCGCTCAGCCGGGTGGCCAGCATGGTCGCGCCCACCAGATCATAGCGGGCCGGAATGACCGGCTGTCTGGACAGATCGGTGCGGACAAAGCTGATGCCGCTGTCCACTGGCGCAGGATAGATGCCAATACGTACCTTCTGGCCGGAATGCAGCCCGATACCGGTGCAGAATGCGGGTTGGCGCAGAGTATATTGATGCTGTTCCAAAGTTGTTTCCATGTATGTGCTCGTTGGTTTGGCGTAACGAAGGCTGGTGATGCCTGTGTACGGGAGCAGAGCAAAAAACACGCCAAAGCAGACTGGCCCTAATTTTTTTTGGATTTGTACCGTATTGCCAAGGATATTGATAGGTTGCATAAAAAGGGCCAAGATGCGTGCCCAGTTTTTTACAGGGTGAATCTGTGGCAAAAAAGGCACAATCCCTCTTTGTCGGCAGCGCCGTGTTTTTTTTGCCACAGGTGGGGCCTGTTCGAGCAGTCACGAGCGGCTGACAGCGGCGAGGATGAGGGCGTCGAAGGCCGCGTCCAGACCGACCTGCATGCGCAGGCAGTACAGCGGCAGTTCGAGGGTATGGACAAGGGGGGCCAGCTTGACCAGATCCTTTTCGGTGGTGACGAGCGCCTGGGCCCCGCATCGCCGGGCCTTGGCGCACAGGAGCGGCAGGTGGGCGGCCCTGTAGGCGTGGTGATCGTCCAGGGCGCAGACCCCCTTGAGCGGCACCTGGAGCGAGGCGAGGCTCTGGAAAAAGGCCCCTGGTTCGGCAATGCCGCAGAAGGCAAAGAGGCCTGTGGCCATTTGCGCCTGGGCAACAGCCAGGGGGAGGCAGTCGCAATCGCCGCCGGGATTCAGGCGGATGGCGCCTGCCGCCGTGTAAGCGGCCAGGAAGACCGGCCTGTCCGGAAAGCGCCGCGTGAGGGCCTCGCCAAAGGCCGTGGCTCCGGCCCGGTTGCCCTCGCCCACCGTGGTCAGGACAAAAGCCGTGGCCCGCTTCAGGGCAGAGAGGGGCTCGCGCAGTTCGCCGCCGGGAAAGACCCGGCCATTGCCGCTCAGCCGGTCGGCATTGAAGAGCGCCAGATTCACATCCCGATCCACGGCCAGATGCTGGAAACCGTCGTCCAGAATGAGGACCTCTGCGCCCATCCTGATCGCTGCCGCAGCAGGCAGATGGCGTTTTTTGCCGGTCAGCACCGGAACGCCCGGCAGGGTATCGGCCAGCCATCGGGGCTCGTCTCCAGCCTCCTGCGCGGACAGCAGCGCCCCCCTGCCCTCCGACACCACGTTGACCGGCCCTCTGGCCCTGCCGCCGTAGCCCCGGCTGATGATGGCCGGCTTGTGGCCATGAGCCAGCAAAAGCCGCGCCACATACTGCACCAGGGGGCTTTTGCCGGTGCCGCCCATGGACAGATTGCCCACGCTCACGACCGGCGCCGGCATCCTGCGTACGCGCATGAGACCGTGGGCATAGGCCTGGGCTCTGGCCTGCATGGCCAGAGCGTAGAGCGGGCCGAAGGGACGGCCCAGGGTAAAGGCAAGCGCCCGCAGGTCCATGTCAGTTGGCACTCTTTTTGCGCTGGATATGATATTTTTTCATCTTGTACTGCAGGAGGCTCTTGGACAGGCCCAGCTTTTCCGCCGCCCTGGCCTGCACATCGTCGGCCTCTTCCAGGGCCCGGCGTACCAGTCGTTCCTCGATGCCGTCCATGATTTCGTTCAGGGTCAGATTGTCCGGTATGAACTGGCCCAGATCCAGGGTCTCGCTCCACTGGCGGTTGCCGCGCCGGCAGCCGCCGTCCGGCTGCACGTCTTCCGGCCTGATGGTGTTGTCCTCGCAGAGGATGGCTGCGCGCTCGATGGTGTTTTCCAGTTCCCGGACATTGCCTTCCCAGGGCAGGCTGATCAGCAGCCGGAGCGCCTCCACCGAGAGGTCCAGTTGCTTGCCGAGGTTTTTGCCGCTTTTGCCGATAAAATGGGTCACCAGGGGCGGAATGTCGTCGCGCCGCTCCCGAAGCGGGGCCAGATGGATGTGGATGACGTTCAGGCGGTAGTACAGATCTTCCCGGAAGGTGCCGCGTTCGATTTCATCCTTCAGATCCTTGTTGGTGGCGGCCAGAATGCGCACATCCGCGTGCAGGGTCTGGTTGCCGCCCACCCGCTCAAAAACCTTTTCCTGCAGGACGCGCAGGAGTTTGGCCTGGAGCCGCGGGGCCATTTCACCGATTTCGTCCAGAAAGAGTGTGCCGCCGTCGGCCAGTTCGAAGCGGCCCTTGCGCATGGAAATGGCATCGGTAAAGGCCCCTTTTTCGTGGCCGAAGAGTTCGCTTTCCAGCAGCGTTTCGGAGAGTGCCGCGCAGTTGACCGAAATGAACGGCGCATCCTTGCGGTCGCTGAGGAAGTGGATGGCCCGGGCCACCAGTTCCTTGCCAGTGCCGGATTCGCCGGTGATGAGCACGGAGGAGCCGGTGGGCGCGACCTTTTCAATCAACTGGTACACCGTCTGCATGGACGGGCTTTTGCCGATCATGCCGGCAAAGCCGGCGCGGGGGCTGGCTTCCTGCTTGAGCCGCCGGACCTCCAGCGCCAGACTGTAGTGCTCGATGGCCTTGGCGGCATTGGCCAGCAGCTGCCGGTTGGAAAAGGGTTTGGCCAGATAGGTGAAGGCGCCCAGATGCATGGCCTCGACAGCACGCTCCACCTCGGCATAGGCGGTGATGAGAATGACCGGCAGTTCGGGGTCGAATTCCTTGATTTTTTTCAGGAATTCGATGCCGTCCATGCCGGGCATCTTCATGTCTGTGAGCACCAGATCCAAATCTGTCGTGCGCAGCAGCGGCAGTGCCGCCTCGGCGCTGTCCGCGGTAAAGACCTCGTAGCCCTCGTCCTTCAGCAGTTCGGAAAGCACGATCTGGTAATTCGGTTCATCGTCGACAACAAGAATACTGTGCATGACACGGGTGCGTTCTTGGGAAAGGGGAAACCCGTTTCGGGTGAACGGAGCTTACAATCCGAGCGCGGCCAGGAGCGGCGGCAGCAGTCTGCAGGGCGGGCAGAAATTGCTTTTCCAGCCGGCCATGGGACGGTTGGAGCGGACCGCGCCGTGGAAGTCGCTACCGCCGGTAACCAGAAGTCCATGGTTTTGGGCAAATTCCAGGAGTGCGCGGCGGAGCTGCCTGCCGTGGGACGGATACCAGACCTCGATGCCGTCGATGCCCGCCTCGACCAGTTCCGCGCTCAGCCTCAGCATCACTTCGTGGTCTGGCGAGAGCACGCCCGGGTGGGCCAGCACAGCCTTGCCGCCGCTCTGGTGAATGATGTCGATGGTCTCAGCCGCCGTGTAGCTGAATCGCGGGACCCAGGCCGCCTTGCCGTGGCCCAGATACTGATCGAAGGCCGCATCCACCGAGGGCACGACGCCCCGGGCCACGAGAAGCTGGGCGAAGTGGGGCCGACCGGTCTGACCGTGTCTGGAAATGTCCTGGAGTTCCTCTGCGCTGATGTGAATGCCCAGGTCGTCCAGTTTGGCCAGAATGGCCCGGTTCCGCTCGCTGCGGCCATGCTGCACGGGTTTGAGCTTCGTGTGCAGTTCGGAGTGGTGCGGGTCTATGCCATAGCCCAGAATATGCACCGTGTGCTCCCGGAGCGTGGTGCTGATTTCCACGCCGCTTATCACCGTGAGCCCGGCTTCCTGGCCGTATCGCAGCAGTTCGGGCACGCCGGCCACGGTATCGTGGTCGGTCAGGGCCAGAGCTTTCAGCCGCCTGGCCAGCGCCATGGCCACCAGCTCTTTGGGGGAGAGGTTGCCGTCCGAATAGGATGAATGGGTATGCAGATCTATGCACATGGCGGAAAAACCGGGTTAAAGGTGGCAAGGAGAGTACCCTGCCCGCCGGGTGGTGTCAATCCGATGTTCCCGGGCCACGGCCTGCCGGAGCGGCGCCGGCTCTGGAAATGCATTGCAAAGCCTCAGGCCTGTTCAGGGGCACGGCACGCTTCTTTTGCTGTCGGGGAAAAATACAAGGAGTAAACAGGATGGGCAGTCTGCCCATGTGCAGGGGCGGTTGAACGCAGAAAAAGGCCTGTTTTGGGAGGCAAAGCCATGGCCTTTTTGAATGGGTACATCTCGGAAGAGGACCTTCAAAAGTACAAGCTGCGGGAGCGTTTTAAAGCGGAGATTCGCCGTTTCCCCAGAGAACCTGAATGGGTGCGCGTCCTGGGCGGGATATCTTTCTGAGCCACCTGAGGGGGAGATCCTGCGATGCAAGTTACCAAGTGGGATATTTTACCGGTAGCTTCTCATTGCCAATGCACCGCTCGGTCAGGGAAAGAAAAGCTTAAAAGGACAGGGCGGGATGCTGGGAGAGTTGACAGCGGCAAATCCGGCTGTCGTGCCCGGACTGCTGATTGCCGGGCCCGAAAAAAACGAAAGATGCCGAGCCGCTACCGCTGCATGGGCCGCTCCGACCTGGTCGCCTGGCAATGGGCAGCTCCGTAGCGACCGGTCTCCCGAGCACATTGCAGGGCCTATTCGCCTGGACTATCCAGAGGATCAAATCATGCGCATCAGTGGGAGACCATCTCCCGCTGAAGTTTTTAACCTTGCCCTCACCGCTGCACTTGCAACTTGCATGCATCGGGGAGATCACTCCATGGTCTTGCCGGTATCCGCCTCAATAGTGCTCGCGTCTGGTGGAACGGCAGCATCTGCCCTGTCGCTTTCACTTGCCGGCTTGCCCTCGAGCTCCTGCAACATGCGCTGGGCTTTGGGCGCCAGATCGGATTCCGGATAGCTGCTCAGCAGATACTGCAAGCGCTGTTTGGCTGCGCCTTCCTTGCCGGTGCGCCTGTAAAATTCCGCCACCCGATACTCATGATGCGCCAGGAATTCCTGCGCGTCCTTGATCTTTCGGGTCGCCTCCTGGGAATAGGGTGAGTTGGGCGCGGCGTTCAGCAGGCGGGTGAAGGACTCAACGGCCAGCCGCATGCTTCCGGGATCACGATCGACACGGTCGGCCCGCGAATAGTCGCACATGCCATACTGAAAGAGGACATAGGGGATGGCCTCGTTGGTCGGATGCCTGCTCTCAAAGGCCTGGTAATGCTTTTTGGCCTCGTCGTACTTGCCGTCGTAATAGTAGGCATCGGCCAGCTTCAGCTCCGCCAGCATGGCCTCCTGACTGAAGGGATGCTCTTCCAGAAGCTTGGAGAAGGCTTTGGCGGCAGTCTTGTAATGACCCACCTCATAGGCTGTCATGCCTTCCTGCAGCCGGGTTTCCGGCGGTACGCCCTTCAGGACTTCCTCTTCCTCGCCGACCGTTACATTGCTGAACATCCCGTCAAAGACGGAACAGCCGCTCAAAAGAGGCAAACAGGCGACCAGGCACGCAAGCACAATACGGGTGCAGGTCAGGACCTGTGGGGTACGCAAACGCTGTCTTTTCATGAATTCACTCTTGTGGGGCATTTTCCTGTTCGAGATACTGTTCGGCCGAAAGCGCTGCCACCGCCCCTTCGCTGGTGGCATTGACAATCTGACGGAAGCGCTTGCTACGGATATCGCCGGCGGCGAACACGCCGGGGAGCGTGGTGGCCATAGTCTCGTCGGTCAGGAGAAAACCCGAGCGGTCGTGCTGCAGTTTGTCCAGCGGCAGGCCCTCGTTGTTCGGCTGAATCCCGATGAACATGAACACGCCGGTCACGGCAAGCCGCTGTTCCCGGCCGGCATTGTCGGTTGCAATCAGCGCCTCCACGCCACCTTGGCCGCCCTGGATGGCGCTGACTCGGGAGTTCCAGAGGAATTCGATCTTGGGCTCGGCAAAGGCCCGTTCCTGCAGCACCTTGGTGGCACGCAGCTCGTCGCGGCGATGGATGATCGTGACTTTGCTGGCAAACCTGGTCAGATGCAGCGCCTCCTGAACGGCAGTGTTGCCGCCGCCCACCACGGCAATCTCCTGATTCCGGTAAAAGGGGCCGTCGCAGGTGGCACAGTAGGAAACGCCCCGCCCGGCGAATTCGCGCTCGCCCGGAATATCCAGTTTGCGCGCCCGTGCGCCATTGCAGAGGATGATGGCATCGGCGGTGATCACCTCGCCGTTTTCCAGAGTGCAGCGTTTTTCCCGGCCTTCCAGGGCAAAGGATGCAATGGCGGCCAGTTTCTTTTCCAGCCCGAAGCGATCGGCGTGGGCAGCCATCTTGTCCATCAGATCGTAGCCGGAAATGCTGTCCGCAAAACCGGGGTAGTTTTCCACCCGGTCGGTAATCAGCACCTGCCCGCCCAAGGCCGCTTTCTCGATGAGCAGGGTCGTGATGCGCGCCCGTGCGGCGTAGAGACCAGCGGTCAGCCCTGCGGGGCCGCCGCCGACAATCAGCAGTTGATAGTGCGATGCAGTCATAGGAGAGACTCCCAACATAAAAAAAGCACGCGCCCGCTTGCAGTGCGGAGGCGTGCTTTCTCGGGCATAAAAAAACCGAATCAGAGAATCTTGTCGATCATGGCCTTTAACTGGGCCTTGCCGACAGCGCCGGTCACCTGATCCACCGCTTCGCCGTTTTTAAACACGATGAGCGTAGGAATGGCGCGGATGCCAAACTTGCCGGGTGTGGTCGGGTTGTCGTCAACGTTCATCTTGGCGATCACGGCCCTGCCGTCATACTCTGCCGCCAGCTCCTCGACCACTGGACCGATACTTTTGCATGGCCCGCACCAGGGCGCCCAGAAATCCACCAGACAGGGCAATTGGCTCGCCAACACCTTGTTTTCAAATTCGCTGTCCGATACGTGCACTACCTTGTCGTTTGCCATGTTTTCACTCCCTGAAGCGCTTGAACCCAAGTATCGTTATGCAGGCGGTGCAGCACACCGCAACAGTTGTATGCCTGTGGTGAACGAGGCGGGATTTGAACCCGCGACCTTTGGCTTCGGAGGCCAACGCTCTATCCAGCTGAGCTACCCGTCCACAGATCTGATTGCCGTTTTCATACCACAGGCCAGCAGCCATGACCAGCTTTTTGTAGGCGGCTCAGGCTGTGTCCGCCATCATAAGCACGATTGCCGTGGTGGCAAGCGGCACCCCATGCATCCGTCCAATTCCGGGCTTCCGCTTGTCAGGCACACGGGACCCATTCACAGCTCCTGCCAGCAGGGGGCCTTGCCGCTGCCTGGCCTCAGGGTAATCAGCGCAACTTCCGCTGGCACTCCCATCCGCACCGGAAAACCCGCCCACAGACCGGCGCCGCTGGTCACATAGAGCGCCATGTCTGCGACCTGGTACCAACCCCGGACAAAGCCCCTGTTCGCCTGCTGCACGATCCTGTCCATGCCGATGCACTGGCCGCCATGCGTGTGGCCGGAGAGCTGCAGGTCGATGCCGGCCCGGGCATTGCGACGGGCGCGTCTGGGACCATGATCCAGCAGAACGCGGACTGCACCCTCGGCTCTGCCCGGGAGGCCGGCAAACACCTGTTCCACCCCGAGCGGCTGCCGGCCTATGCGCCGGGCCGCGCGGTCGTCCAGACCGGCCAGCACCAGCCTGGCCCGGCCATGCTTCAGGACCAGACCCTCGTTGTGCAAAACCCGGATGCCCACCTTGTGGTACAGCTGCATCCAGCCCGCATAATCGCTGTAATATTCGTGGTTGCCGGTACAGGCAAAGACCCCGTGTTTCGCTGTCAGGCCCGCATACTCCAAAGCCGCCTGGATGCGGTTGCCGCCCCTGGCCACCCGGTATTCCCAGCGGCCGTCCGCCAGATCGCCGCTCAGGGCGATCACATCCGGGGCCGTGGCATTGGTTATCTCCACAATCGTCCGCACCCAGTTGATGCTGGTCAGCGGTCCCACGTGGATGTCGGCCAGATGCGCGATTTTGAAACCGTCGAGTTCCGACGGCAGGTCTGGCAGAAAAAGCACCATCCGGTGCAGGGAGGGCACCTCCGTGCCCTTGTACAGACCGGCTGCCGAGGCACCCAGGGAAAAGGCCGGCGGCACGAACGAACAGACCAGCGTGCCGCTTTTCCTGAGGAAGCTGCGGCGGCTGGACGAAAAAGCGGCATGGCTCGCGTTTGGCGGCGCAAGGCGGCGAAACAGCCAGCGACAGAGGCGGAGGCCATCCAGACAGAAGGTCCAGAGGAACAGCAGAATCAATGCGGTAAAGAGCCAGATCTGCAGCGTCAGGAGCCAGGCCGGTATATCCGGTCCGGCAAGGTTGCGGAACAGGGCCGAATCGATGGCATACACCTGCGACACCACTGCCAGCCCCAGAATGGCGGCAATCCGCCGGGGCCAGGACCAGTCGTGCCGCAACAGCGCATGCCCGGCCAACCAGCATGCCGGCAGCAGAATGGCGAAGAAAAGAGTCAGCATATTGAATCAGACGAAACAGTCGGAAGGGAAGGCTGCAGGCCGTGCTCACCCGCCCCTGCCGTCGAGTCGCTGCATGTAGCTTGCCCACTCCACAGGCAGCAGGCTCTGTTTTTTGGTATTGCAGTCCTTGCAGCAGGGGACGAGGTTGTCTTTGGTGCTGCGGCCGCCCCGTGAAAGCGGCACAACGTGGTCCATGGTCAAATTGGCGTAGCCCACCTTTTTGCCGCAGTACCAGCACTCGCCGCTTGCAGTTTTCTGCTGCCACCAGCGGGTCTTCCGCAGTTGCCGGGCCTTGTCGCGCTCCCGCCGGAGCTCCGCCTCGTCCGGCTCGCTCATGCCCATGAGCGCCCGCAGCATTTCCTGTTCGTTCATACCGCAGCCCCCGGCTTGAGCAGTGACCGCACCTGGCCCACCAAATAGAGGGAACCAGCCACGCAGAGCAAATCCTCCGGCCCGGTATCCGCCAAGGCCGCGTTCAGCGCCGCGGCCACCGGCTCCACTACCCGGGTTCTGGCCCGCTCGGCAGGAGCGAGCCCCTGCTGCAACTCGCCGGGCCTGGCCGAGCGCAGGGTTTCGGCCCGGGTCAGAATGATGCTGCCGGCCAGCGCGAAGAGCCGGCTGCGCGCTGCCGCCATGTTCTTGTCCGCCATATTGCCCCAGATCAGCACGATGCGGCGCCCTGCCTCCAGGGCCTCCAGCGCCGCACAGAGGGCCGCCACGCCCGCCTCGTTGTGCGCTCCATCCAGAACAATGCGGCGGCCTCGTGCCTGCAGGTATTCCATGCGACCCGGCCAGTGCACTGCCGCCATGCCGCGCCGGATGGCCGCTTCGTCCACCGGCAGGCGCCCAGCCACGAGTTCCAGCGCGGCCAGGGCCAAAGCCGCGTTCAGGACCTGATGCTCGCCCGGCAACACAAGCGGCAGATCCCGAAATTCCCGGCCGTGAATGCCGCGATAATACAGACCATGGGGCCGCATTGCCGCCGAAAAATCACGGCCGAACAGGTAGAGCGGGCTCGCGTTCCGTGTACAGCATGCTTCTATGACTGCCCTGCTGTCGCCGTTTCGGCCGGAGCAGACCACCGGCACCCCGGGCTTGATGATGCCCGCTTTTTCCGCGGCAATGCTTTTGAGGTCCGCACCCAAATAGGCCTCGTGATCGCGACTGATATCGGTGATGATCGATACGAGCGGCTGCACCACATTGGTGGCATCCAGCCGGCCACCCAGCCCGGTTTCCAGGATGGCGACGTCCACCTGCTTTTCGGCCAGCCAGCGGAAGGCCGCAAGGGTCGCGCATTCAAACCAGGTGGGCTCCGGGCCGGCCGGAATCGCCGCGATCTCCCGGCGCAGCGCTGTCATCAGGGCAGCGAATTCCGCTTCGCTGATGAGCTCCTCTCCGATGGCGAAACGCTCCCGCACACTCACCAGATGTGGCGAGGAATACAAGCCTGCACGCCAGCCAGCCGCCCCAAAGAGCGAACGCAATGTACTGCCCACCGAGCCCTTGCCGTTGGTTCCGGCAATGTGGATGCAGGCCAGTCCCCGTTCCGGATGGCCCAGACCTGCCAGCAGCAGCCGCATGGTCTCAAGTCCCAGCTTGATGCGAAACATCTGCAGGCTGTCCAGGTACGCGCAGGATTCAGAATAGTCCATCAGAAAAGAAAAAAGGCTGTCACTACGGATTGAGCAAAAGAGACATGGTGGGACAGGGGGGCGAGACCCCCGAAACGCCACTGGTGGTGTGGCCGTACAAAAAATAAATAAAAACAATATATTACAGTACAGATTTAGTTATTGTAGCACAGTCTTGTCCCAGCGTATAGCAATTTTCCCGGGACACGCGCCCGAAAGGCGGCCAGAGCCGCTGCCGAAAAAAGCGGCCACAGGCTTTGCCCTTTTCCAACAGGTTGCTGTCCCTTGCCGCCACCTCATAGCAGGGTAAAGCGGTTTTTGTGAAAGCGCAGCAGGCCCTCCTTTTGCATCAGGCCCAGCTCGCGGGAAAGGGCACTGCGGTCGACACTGAGGTAGTCGGCCAACTCCTGCCGGTTGAAGGGAATTTCCACGGTGTCACGGCCCTTGTCGAGCCGGGAGGACAGAAAGGCCAGGAGCCTGTCGCGGGTGCTGCGGAGCGACAGGCATTGCATCTTCGTGGCCAGATGCACATTTTTTTCCGCGAGGATACAGGCCATGTTGGCAATTATCCGGGCATGGACGGCACAGGCGTTGGAGCATCTGGTGACAATGCGCTCATAGTCGGCCAACAGCACTTCCGTGCGCCCGCAGGCGACCACGTCAAAGGGCAGGGCCCCTATTCCGGCACAGGCAAAGGCCTCGGCAAAGAGTTCGCCCTCGGGCACCTGGGCCAGGATCATCCGGCGGCCCCGGAAATCTTCGTGCACTATCCGCACACCGCCGGAAAGGACAATGCCCACGGAAAACTTTCGCTCTCCGGCCCGGAAAATCGCGGCCCCGTCGGAGCAGCTCCGACGGACCGCTGCCAGACAGCGCAGCACGGGAGCAAATTCGCCGGCCTCGATGCCTGCAAACAGGCGGCAGCGCGTCCGTAATTCGGAAATTTTCATTTTGCGGCCCTTGTTGCAAATGCAACTGCTTTTTCCCCCTGTATAGGGTATATGTGGCAATCAGGGTGTACCTGTTTTCTGTCCACAGCGCCAGCATTGTCTCACCGGATGGTCGCGCTTTTCCTGGAAGCAAGCGGAACATTCCCTGCTGTGCGGCGGGAAGATCTCTGGAGAGCGGATGTTCGGGGCTCAGCAAACTGGGGGGAATGCCTATGAAAAAAAAGAGCACGATCATGCCCTGGATCGCCATGTGTTCGGTGGCGGTAGCGCTTCTGGTCTTTCTCAATCTGATGCGGGAAACGAAAATGCTGACGCTTCTGTCGCACGAGTCGGAGGCCTGTATCGTCTGTCATCCGATGAACACCCTGTACGCCACCTGGCAGCACAGTTCCCACCGGAACGGCACGGTCTGCATCGACTGCCACCTGCCCAACGACGGCTTCGTCAACAAATGGATGGCCAAGGCCCGTGACGGCATGCGCCACTCCACGGCCATGACGCTCAGAAACTACGGCATGAACCTGCACGTGACCGACGATGCGGCGGGCCGCATTCAGGCCAACTGCATTCGCTGCCACGAGAGCGCGGTTTCCCAGATGCTGGACAACAGCGCACTGTACGCCAAGCAGCGGGACGACACGGTGCAAACGGGTCGCCGCTGCTGGGAATGTCATCGCAGCGTGCCTCACGGGCGCATGCGCAACCTGGCCGCTACCCAGAACAACTTTCTTGAGCAGGACATCAAATAACCCCCGGGAGGAACGATATGAAGAAATATCAGGTTGTGACGTCCGTATCGGTGCTCGCCATTGTGGCCATGCTGCTTCTGACCGTGTCCGTCAGGGAAAACAAGGCGGATCAGGCGAGAATCGCCGCCACGCCGGAAATCAAAGCATTCGAGGTGCGCTCTTCCGAATGGGGCAGGCATTATCCCCGCCAGTACTCCACCTACATGCAGACCAAAAAAAGCGACGCCTTCATAGACGTTTTGGGGGATCTGGAACCGGGCCTGGTCATCAACTGGGCGGGTTATGCCTTTTCCAAGGATTACAGCCGGCCCCGCGGGCACTACTACATGCTGGAGGATCAGGCGGTCACCCTGCGTACCGGCGCGCCCGATCCGGCCAAAGGTATTCCCAGCCCCCAGCCGACCGCCTGCTGGACCTGCAAGGGGCCGGATGTGTCCCGGCTGATCGCCCGGGACGGCGAGCTGGAATTCTTCACCGGCACCTGGGACAAGTACGGCAGCGAAGTGGTCAATCCGGTGGGTTGCGCCGACTGCCACGATCCCAAGACCATGAAGCTGGTCACCACGCGGCCCCATCTGAAACGCGCCGTGGATGCCAGCGGCATCCTCAAGTACGACGAGGCCACCCAGCAGGATATGCGCTCCCTGGTCTGCGCCCAATGCCATATCGAGTACTACTTCAAGCCCACGGAATGGACGGACAAAAACGGCGAGAAGAAGGTGGCCAAAGTCAACACCCTGCCCTGGGACAAGGGGCTTTCCGTGGAGGCGATCGAGCAGTATTACGATGAAATCGGCTTCACCGATTACACCCACAAACTCAGCAAGGCGCCCATCCTCAAGGCCCAGCACCCGGACTACGAGCTTTTCCGCACCAGCATCCACTTCAAACGTGGTCTGGCCTGCGCCGACTGTCATATGCCCTATGTACGCGAAGGGGGTGTGAAGTATACCAGCCATCAAATTCTGGGCAATCCGCTGGACAGCATAGGCAATACCTGCCTGAACTGCCATCATGACAGCGAAGAGGGTTTTCGCGCCATCATCAAGCGGAAACTGGAGCGAAAATACGAGCTGGCCAAACAGGCCACGGTGAGCATCGCCACCGCCCATCTCGAGGCGCAGAAGGCCTGGGAACTGGGGGCAAGCGAAGAGGAAATGCGGCCCGCGCTCATGGACATCCGCAAGGGCCAGTGGCGCTGGGATTTTGCCCTGGCCTCCCATGGCTCCTTCTTCCATGCCCCTGAGGAAATGCTGCGCATCGTTGCCGACGCTACCCACTACGGCCAGGAGGCGCGTATCAAGTTGCGGGCCATTCTGGCCAAATACGGCGCTGGCGATTACGTGGCGCCCGATTTCTCCACCAAGGAAAAGGCCCAGGCCCTTGCTGGCATTGACCTGCTCAAGGAAAGCCGGGAAAAGACCCGCTTTCTCAATACGGTCCGCAAGGAATGGTTCAACGAGGCCAAGAAAAAGGGGGTCTTTGACCCGCAGGGCGAACAGGATATGATCCCCTTCATTTCCGCCTGGCCGGTGCCTGCGGAGGACGGATCCACGGAAAAGGCGCCCATGGAGACCAAGGCTGCCGGGGAGCAGACTCCCGACAGGCAGGCCACGGAAAAGCTGTAATCGGCACGTGGGGCCCCAGGCTGCATAAAGGCCTGCCCCAAAATCTGGCTGGACCCAGGCTTCGCTGCCTCCGCAGCGGAGCCTGTTCGCTTTTGTCGTGAACAGGAGAGGTCGAAAATCGAAGCTTTCCCTTTTTTCGGTATTTTGCTATGATCACCCATTCCATTTGAGGCCCGCCATGCTGCATGCGCGGGCTGTTTTCGTGTCAATCGGGAGGCATCCATGGCCAGTGTAGTCGTTGTTGGGGCGCAGTGGGGAGATGAGGGCAAAGGCAAGGTGGTCGATCTGTTGACCCGCTATGCCGATTATGTGGTTCGCTACCAAGGCGGCAACAATGCCGGCCACACCCTTGTGGTGGACGGAAAAAAATATGTGTTTCACCTCGTGCCCTCCGGCATTCTGTACGAAGACAAAGTCTGTGTCATCGGCAACGGCGTGGTGGTGGACGCGGCCGTGTTGCTGGGCGAACTGGACGATCTTGCAGCGCAGGGCCTGCAGGTCGATCCGAAGCGACTGCTCATCAGCTCGGGCGCCCACCTCATCATGCCCTACCACCGCCTGCTGGATCAGGCTAGGGAGGGGGCGCTCTCTTCCGGCAAAAAAATCGGCACCACTGGTCGCGGCATCGGCCCCTGCTACATGGACAAGGTCGGACGCGTGGGCCTGAAGGTGGGCGATCTCCTGGACATGCCCTTGTTCCGCGACAAGCTGGCCGCAGCGCTGGAAGAAAAGAATTTCATGCTCACCAAACTCTACGGACAGAAGAGTCTGGATGCCGGGGCCATTGCCGCCGAGTTCGAGCCCCTGGGCGAGCGCCTGGCGCCCTTTGTCGGCAATGCCTCTGTGCTGCTGGACCAGGCTCGCAAGGCCGGCCGGCACATTCTCTTCGAAGGCGCGCAGGGCACCCAGCTCGATGTGGACAACGGCACCTATCCCTTTGTCACCTCATCCAACACCGTGGCCGGCGGCGCCTGCACGGGCAGCGGTTTCGGCCCGGTGCATGTGGATGCCGTCATCGGCATTGCCAAGGCCTATACCACGCGGGTCGGCGGCGGGCCCTTCCCCACCGAACTGCCGGAAGAGGACGCCATCGGCGCCCATCTGCAGACGCAAGGCCACGAATTCGGAGCGACCACCGGTCGGCGCCGCCGTTGCGGCTGGTTTGACACCGTGGTGGTGCGGGATGCCGTGCGCCTGAACGGACTGACCGGTCTGGCCATCACCAAACTGGACGTGCTCACGGGCCTGAAGACGCTGCAACTGGCCAGTCATTATGAGGTGGCGGGCGAACGCTATGAGCGGATGCCGGAAAACATCAGAAAGGCGGCACAGGCAAAAGCCTTTTATGAAAGCTTGCCCGGCTGGGACGAAGACATTTCCGGCGTGCGCGAACTGGCCGATTTGCCGGCAGCGGCCCGCGACTATCTGAAGCGGCTCGAAGATTTGAGCGAAGTCAGCCCGGCCATGGTCTCGGTCGGAGCGGACCGGGAGGCCACCATTATGTTGAAGAACCCTTTTGAGCCTGTCTGAAACCTGCTTGCCAAAGAGGCAGGAATGCTTATTCAGCAGGGCGGGCGAGATATGAGCCAGCGGCGCTTTGGCGTACTTTTGCGGCTGGACCCAGAACATTGAACGGAAACCGGCCCGAGCGGTTTCCGGGGAGGAAAAATGGCACGTATTACCGTGGAAGATTGTCTGGACAGTGTGAATGGCAACCGCTTTCAACTGATTCATCTGGTGGTGGAGCGGATTCGCCAGCACCGCAAGGGCGAACCCTATCTGGTGAAGGACAAAAACCGGGAAGTGGTCATGACCCTGCGTGAAGTGGCAGCCGGCAAGGTACGGGTCGACAATATTCAGACTTTGGCTGCGAAGCTGAAGAAAGACAAAAAGACCGAGGCCGCTTCCGAAGAGGACGCCAAACAGCAGGCCCCGACCGCTTGAATGTGATGAGCCAGACGTATTACGAAATTCTCGAGGTCGGGAAGACGGCCACCGCCGAAGTCATTAAAAAGGCCTATCGCAAGATGGCCATGAAGTATCACCCCGACCGGAATCCCGGCGATCCCGAAGCGGAGCTGCATTTCAAGGAGGCGGCCGAGGCCTACGAGGTGCTGAGCGATCCGGAAAAACGCCGTATCTACGACACCTATGGCAAGGAAGGCCTGCAGAACAGCGGCTACGGAGGGCCGGGCGGCAATGCAGACATTTTCTCGCACATCAACGACCTCTTCGGCGATATCTTCGGTTTTGGCGGCGGCCGGCGGCGCGATCCCAATGTGCCGGTGCAGGGTGCGGATCTGCGCTACGATCTGCGCATTTCCTTCATGGATGCGGTGCACGGCATAGACCGTGATATAGAAATCGTCCGGCGCGAAACCTGCTGGACCTGCGAAGGCACGGGCGCCCGGCCCGGTTACAAGCCCCAGACCTGCCCGGCCTGTCACGGCAGAGGCCAGATTCTCCGCTCCCAGGGTTTTTTTCAGGTCAGCTCCCCCTGTCCGCACTGCGGCGGCACGGGTCAGGTCATTGCCCAGCCCTGTCAGGATTGCGGCGGTTCCGGGCTGGTGCGCAAGACCAAGACCGTGAAGCTGCATATCCCGGCCGGGGTGGACGATGGCTCCAGAATGCGGCTTTCCGGCGAGGGCGAGGGCGGACGCCGCGGGGGGCCCTCGGGCGATCTGTATGTGGTGCTGCATGTCGAGCCCCACGAGCATTTTCAGCGGGAAGGCCAGACCATATTTCTGGAGCTGCCGCTGGCCATGGTCAACGCCGCTCTGGGCTGTACCGTGGATGTGCCGACCATTCACGGCACCAGCAAACTGGAAATTCCGCCAGGCGCCCAGTCCGGCGACCGTTTCACCCTGCAGGGCGAGGGTGTGCCCGGCCTGCGCGGCGGCAGGGGCGATATGCTGGTCGAGGTGCGGGTCAAAACGCCTACAAAGCTGAGCGACGAGCAGCGCGAGCTGCTGCGGCGCTTTGCCGAGTTGAGCAGGGACGCCAAGCCGGAACAGGAGGAAAGTGGCTTCTTTGGCCGTCTTTTTCAGGGTCTGGGCCAGAAGCCAAACCCCAAAAGCGGTAAAAAGCAAAAGGCACAGAACTAGTGCCATGCCGGGTTGGCAGCGCCCTCGGCAAGCGGCATTGCCGTTGCCGAGGCCGACGGGATCATTTATGGTGTGCGTGAACAGAACAGGCACATCGTCCCAGGCATCGTTTCCTGCACACCTGGGCCTATGCCTGGATCCCGCAGGAGAAGGAGAATGGTCATGACCAACGAAGAATTGCTGAGTTTTAAAAGACTGCTGGAAGATATGAAGGCATCGATCAATGCCGGAGTCGACCGAACCCTGGACACGCTGAACGCCCCTGCCGGCAACATTCCCGATCCCAACGACCGGGCCAGTCTGGAAACCGACCTGAGCTTCGAGTTGCGCCTGCGCGAACGTGACCGCAAGCTGGGTTCCAAGATTGACGCGGCGCTCAAACGGATCGGCGACGGCACCTTCGGCATCTGCAAAAGCTGCGGCCGGCAGATTTCCCGGCAGCGGCTGGAGGCCCGCCCGGTGACCGAGTTGTGCATCGATTGTAAAACCCGGCAGGAAAAGCGGGAAAAAGAACAGGGGCGCTGATCCATGCCCGAACTGCGCAAAGACCCTATCCTTGGCCGCTGGATCATCATCTCCCAGGAACGGGGCAAACGGCCCTCGGATTTCTTGATTCCGGACAAAGCCCGGACAATGGGGGGCTTTTGCCCCCTCTGTCCTGGCAACGAGCACACCACGCCGCACGAGGTGCTGGTTTACGGCCGTGACGGCGGGGCCCCGGCAGACAGCCCCGGCTGGAAGCTCAGGGTGGTGCCGAACAAGTTTCCGGCCCTGATCATCGAAGGCAATCTGGACAAGCAGGCGGAAGGCCTCTACGACCGCATGAACGGCATCGGTGCGCACGAGGTCATCATTGACACCCCGGACCATAACACCCGCTTCGTCGATCTGCCGCCCGACGAGATACAGTTGTCCTTTGCGGCCTATCAGAGCCGGATCCGCGATCTTTCGCAGGACCGGCGTTTCAACTACGTGCTTGTCTTCAAGAATTACGGCTGCGCTGCCGGGGCCTCTCTCGAACACTCCCATACCCAGCTCATCGCCCTGCCGGTCCTGCCCCGGATGACCGATGCCGAGCTGGCCGGCGCGCTTTCCTATTTCCGCTACAAGGACCGCTGCATCTACTGCGACATCATCCGGCAGGAACTGCAGCAGAACATCCGCGTGGTCTGCCAGAACGAGCACTTTGTCACCCTGACGCCCTTTGCCCCGCGCTCGCCCTTTGAGCTGTGGATTCTGCCCAAGGAGCACAGCTCTTCCTACATCGACCTGCCCGAGTCCCGGCTGTCCTCGCTCGCGGCCATTTTTTCCGAATCCATGCGCCGTCTTGACGGCTGCATTCCCGATGTTTCCTATAATTTCCTGCTGCACACCCAACCGCTCCGCAGTGAAGCGCTCGAACACTACCACTGGCATTTCGAGATTCTGCCGGCCCTGACCTCCATAGCGGGATTCGAGCGGGGTACGGGCTTCTACATCAACCCCATGCCACCGGAGCAGAGTTGCGCCTGTCTGAAGGCGGTTCATCTTTAAGGAGGGCCTATGCCACCGAAAAAAATCCTGATCATCGATGACGAACCCGCCATCCAGATGTTGTACAACGAGGAATTTGTCGATGCGGGCTACACGGTGGCAAGCGCCTACAACGGCGAGGAGGGCCTGGCCGCCTTTACCGAAGATCCCCCGGATCTGGTCATCCTGGACATCAACATGCCGGGGCCGAACGGCATCGAGGTGCTGCGGCGCATGAAGGAACAGCGGCCCGATGTGCCGGTGATCCTCAATTCGGCCTACCAGGAGTTCAAGCAGGACCTGGGCGCCTGGGCTTCCGATGCCTACATCGTCAAATCCTACGACATCGACGAGCTGAAGGAAACCGTCCGCCGGCTTCTGGCCTGAGCCGGCCACCATGAAAGACATCCAGAACCAGTGTGACAGCAGGCGCATCAATATCCGCAAGGTGGGCATCCGCGGGCTGAGCTACCCGGTCATTGTGCTGGACAAGGCGCACCGGGGCCAGAAGACCGTGGCCACGGTGGCCATGTCCGTCAATTTGCCGCACCAGTTCAAGGGCACGCATATGAGCCGTTTCGTGGAGATCTTGAACGGCTTTCACGAGCGTTTTACCCTGTCCGCCTATCAGCGCATTCTGGAAGAGATGAAGGAGCGTCTCGATGCCGGAGCCGCCCATCTGGAAATGGCCTTTCCCTACTTTTTCGTTCCGGACCAAAGTGGGGGAAAACAGCTTGTGCGTTACGAATGCCGGCTCTTCGGCACGCTGGCCGACAGGCTGGAACTGGTGGCAGAAGTGCGGGTGCCGGTGGCTGTCGCCCCTGGCGGCGGGGCCATGGCCGTGGTGGCGGTGCGGATGCGGCAGCTCTTCTGGATTGAGGATCTGATTGAGACTGTCGAGGCTGCGCTGGCAGATCCGGGCGGGGCCTTTTCCGTGGAGCGGGCCAGTTCTGCCATAGCAGCGGCGCTCTCGGCCACTGGGGCGCTGATCTGGTTCCGGGTCCAGGTCACCAAACAGGGACTCGACCACCTTGCCTTTGCCGTGCGCGAATGGCCCGATCCACCGGAGGCGGTCCAGCCCGTTCACGCCCTCTCCCTTTTTGGGTCAGGGCCGGAGATGCCGATCAGCGACCTGAACGTGTAAAAGGCCGGCCGCTTTCCCTGCCAGCAGGCGGCAGGGGGCATAATCGTAACAGCCCCGAGCAGTTGATCCGGTTTTTGGTCTCCAACTTTTTCCTGTGTGCCGTCATGAGCGAACTGCGTGAACTTTTATTTGAAATCGGCGTTGAAGAGCTGCCCTCCGGCTATATCGAGCCGGCTCTGGCGAGCATGGCGGCACGGTCAGCCGCCCGGCTGAACGAACTGGGCCTGAGCTTTACAGGTATGGAAACCTTTGGCACCCCAAGGCGGCTGACGCTGGTCATCCGCGCCCTGCAGGACCAGCAGCCGGACCGGAAAAGGGAATACATCGGCCCATCCAAAGCCGCGGGGCTGGACGCCAACGGCCATCTGACCAGGGCGGCCGCAGGTTTTGCCCGTTCCCACGGGCTGGATCCGGAAGCGCTCGAAATCGTGGATACCCCGAAGGGCCCGTACTTCATGGCTGTGGAAGACATCAGGGGTGAGGCGACGAAAACACTCCTGCCTGGCTTGCTGGAGTCGCTGGTTCGCGAAACCGTGTTCCCAAAATCCATGCGCTGGGCCAGCACCACCTTGACCTTTGCCCGCCCCATCGAGTGGTTTCTGGCGCTCTACGGCGGCGAGATCGTGCCGCTTGCGATCGAGCAGATCCCCTGCGGCAATTTGAGCTACGGCCACCGCTTCCACGCCCCGCAGGCTTTCGCTGTCACCGGTGTTGACGACTATCTGCAGGCCCTGCCGCAGCGCTTTGTGCTGCCGCTCCCCGGCAGGCGGCGTGAAATGGTCGTTGCGGGCGTCAAAAAGGCCGTGGCCGAGCAGGTGCCGGTGGCGGATGCGCAGGCAGAGCTCCACGAAGGGCTTTTGGCCACGGTGAGCAATCTGGTGGAATACCCCTATCCCATCTGCGGCCATTTCGATGAAAAATTCCTGCAGGTGCCGGCTGAGGCCATCATCACCTCCATGCGGGAGAACCAGAAATATTTTCCGGTCAAGGATGGCAAGGGGGCTCTCCTGCCGTATTTTGTGGCGGTCAACAATACCCGCATCGAAGACCGCAGCCTTGCGGTCAGCGGCCACGAACGGGTACTGCGCGCCCGGCTTGAGGATGCACTTTTCTTCTTCAACGAAGACCGGAAGGCAAAAATGGAGAGCCATTGCCAGCGTCTGGACGGCATTGTGTTCCACCAGAAACTCGGCACCATGCAGGCCAAGTCGGCACGCATCGTGGCGCTTGCCGGCTTTCTGGCCGACAGGCTGGCGCCGGAACTGAGCGACACCGTGCGGCGGGCCGCGCATCTGGCCAAGGCAGACCTGCTCACCAGCATGGTGGGCGAGTTCCCGGAGCTGCAGGGCGTCATGGGCCGGGTCTATGCACTGCACGATGGAGAGTCCCCGGCCGTGGCCCAGGCCATAGAGGAGCATTACCTGCCGCTGCACGCCGGTGGCGCCGCGCCGGCCTCGCTCGCCGGAGCCATCGTGAGTCTGGCTGACCGCATGGATACCTTGGTGGGCTGCTTTGCGGTGGGCGAAAAACCGACCGGCAACAAGGATGCCCTGGGGCTGAGACGGCAGGCGCTGGGTCTGGTCAGCGTGATCCGCAGACAGCATCTGGCGCTTTCGCTGCGAGCCCTGGCAGAAAAGGCGCTGGCCCTGTACAGCGGGGTCGCGGCAGTGCAGAAGGCTGGCGAAAAGACTGTGGACGACGTGCTGGCCTTTATCCGGCTCCGCTTCGAAAACGAACAGATTGCCGAAGGACGGCCGCAGGAGGTGGTTGAGGCCGCCACTGCCCCCCGCTTCGACGACATCTGCGACTGCATGCAGCGCATTGAAGCGCTCCTGGCCTTCCGTGGCGAAGAGAATTTCCGTATCCTGACCGCATCCTTCAAGCGTATCAGGAATATTGTGAAGGATAACCGGAATACGGAAATCCGGCCCGAGTGCTTTGTGGAAGAGGCGGAAAAGGCACTCTTTGCCGCCCTGGGCCAAGCGCAGGAGGCGAGCCGGCCGCTCCTCGAACGGGCCCGGTACCACGAAGCTCTGGCCGCCATGCTCCTCATCAAGGAACCGCTTGACCGCTTCTTCGATCAGGTCATGGTCATGGCCAGCGACCCGGCCCAGCGCCAGAACCGCCTGAACCTGCTCACCGCCCTCCTGGCCATGATGCTGGAGGTGGCGGATATTTCCCGCATGAGTGTGAAAGAAGAGCAAAAGCCATGAAAGAAGCTTCGCTGCACCTGTGAAGACGGGCGCAGGCCGAAGCGCTGCTTCGCCCTGTTCCTGAGCACAAAAAAGCCCCGCCAGAACCTGGCGGGGCTTTTTTGTGCGGCTCAATCCGGCAAGAGGTTGTCGCCATCCATTTCAGGCGGCTTGGGAAGCCCCATCAGGTGGAGCACCGTGGGCGCAATGTCCCGGAGCGCGCCGCCCTCCCGGAGCTTTGCACCCTTCAGGCTGTCCGCCGCCACGATGAAGGGTACCGGGTTGGTGGTATGGGCTGTGTGCGGGCCGCCATCCCTGTCGATCATGACTTCGCAGTTGCCGTGATCGGCAGTCACCAGCATGGTCCAGCCGCGTCCGCGCAGAAATTCCCAGATCCGGCCCACGCAGGAGTCCACGGTTTCGCAGGCCCTGATGGCTGCCGGCAAGACGCCGGTATGGCCCACCATATCGCCATTGGCAAAGTTGAGCACGATCAGATCATAGGGCGCGCCTTCCTCTTCCGCCTGCGCCACCTTGAGGAGCAGCCTGTCCGTGATCTCCTCGGCACTCATCTGCGGCTTCAGGTCATAGGTCGCCACATCACGCGGCGAGTGCACGAGCACCCGCTCCTCCCGGGCATAGGGCTCTTCCCGGCCGCCGTTGAAAAAATAGGTGACATGGGCGTACTTCTCGGTCTCTGCAATGCGGAGCTGCCTGAGCCCCTTATTGCTCACGATCTCGCCCAGGATCTGCTGCAGGCTCTGGGGCGGGAAAGCCACGGGGAAAGGGAAATCCGCCTCGTATTCGGTCATGGTGACGAGTTGCCTGAGTCTGGGCCGGGCGCTGACGTCAAAGCCGGCAAAGTCCGCATCATGCAGGGCATGGCAGAGTTGCCGTACCCGATCGGCCCGGAAGTTGAAGCAGAGCAGACTGTCGCCGTCCTGGATGGTGGCCACTGGCTGCCCAGCCCGGCGCAGCACAATCGGCTTGATGAACTCGTCGCTCTCACCCCGGCTGTAGGCATCGGCCACGGCCTGCACCGGATCTGCCGCCGCCACACCCTCGCCCTGCATCAGGGCTTTCCAGGCCTGCTCGACCCGCTCCCAGCGCCTGTCCCGGTCCATGGCCCAGTAGCGGCCGGTGATACTCGCAACCGTACCGCAGCCAGTGCTCCCGATGATGGCCACGAGCGCTTCCATATAGCCCTTGCCGCTCTCCGGAGGCGTGTCACGGCCATCCATGAAGCAGTGGATGAAGACCGGCACCTTTTTCTGCGCGCCCAGTTTCAGCAGCGCCTCCAGGTGCCTGATATGGGAATGCACGCCGCCATCGGACAAGAGGCCGCAGAGGTGCAGCCGTCCTCCTGCCGAGGCCACGGTGTCAAAGAGCCGGTTCAGGACCGGATTCGTGGCAAAGGAGCCATCCGCAATGGCCTTGTTGATGCGCGTGAAGTCCTGGTACACGACCCGGCCTGCGCCGATGTTCAGATGGCCGACCTCGGAGTTGCCCATCTGGCCTTCGGGCAAACCGACAGCACCGTTGTGGGCCGTGATCCGTGTGGCCGGAAACTCGCGGCGCAGCTCATCCAGAGCGGGCGTTTTCGCCAGAAAAGGAGCGTTGCCCGGGCCATCCGGCGCAAGGCCCCAGCCGTCCATAATGATCAGGAGAACCGGTGTGCTGGTCATGGCAGCTCTCCCTGGCTGGCTTCAGCCAGCAGCGCGGTGGCGTCCAGGCGGGGCGAATCGTGCCACAGGCCTTCCAGGTCATAGAATTTGCGCTGCTCGTGATAAAAAACGTGCACCACCACATCGCCCAGATCCAGCAGCACCCACAGGCCCTCGTTCAGTCCCTCGCTGCTTCTGGCATTGGCGCGTTTGGCGCTCAAAGCCTCTTCGATCGCCCCGGCCAGGCCCTGCACGTGCCGGGTCGAACGGCCGCTCATGATCAGAAAGTAGTCGGTGAAGCTGGCCAGGCCGCGCACATCCAGAACCACCAGATCCTCGGCCTTGGCCTCTTCCGCAATACGCACGCAGGCAGCGGCGAGCGCCCGGCCATCCAGGTTTCTGCACTCCTGTTTCAACTGTCGCATCTTCTCGTCTTTTCTTCAGCTTTTGGCGGTTTCGGCCTTTTGGGCCAGGGCTGTTTTGCCCGCCGCACGGGGCTGGCGCTCCCGGGGCGGAAATTCAAAGGATATCCTGCCCTTGCCGTCGAGCAGCAGGTAGGCGTCAAAGGGCTTTTTTCGTTTGGAGATAAAGCCCCTGATCAGGGGCGTTCTGCCGGTGGCCAGCAGTGCCGCAATCTGCTCCCGCTCCAGGTTCCGGCCCAGGATGATCTTGGCGATGCGCAGCCCGTTCCTGTCGTCGCCGGCAAGGGCCGAGTCGGAGAGATAGGCGGCAGGCGTTTCAAAGACCGGGGTACCGTCTACGGGCGAGACGCCCACTGGCTCCTGAGCGCGGATGGCGTCCAGGTCGTCCTCGGCCACCGCGCCGGCAAAGAGAAAGTCCACCTTGCTGTTCTGGAGTCGGAGGGATGCGGTGAAGGGTTTGCCGCGCTTGGAGCGGAAATCGTCGAAAGGCCCCAGGGTCTCGCCCCGGATAAGCGCCGCTATTTCCTCTTCCCGCATGACACGGCCGCCCAGGACCTTGCGGATGACCAGCTTTTTGTCTTCTGACTCGTAGGCATCGGAGCGTTCGAAAAACCGGCTGCCCCCAATCGGCGAAAAGCCGGCCTCCGGCGCCTCGTTTCTCGGCCCGGCCTTGACGCGCGCCACAATTGCGCTCGTCATCCGGCGGATTTCCTCCATGAACTGGGGGCGGGTCATGGCGCCTTTCAGGATCTGGTTCAGCTTGTACTCCCACTCCCCGGTGAGCTCGGGCGAGGCCAAGACGTCAATCTCCCGCGCTTCCAGGAGGCTTATGAGTTCAAAAGCCTTGCCCGTGGGCGCCAGATCGCGCTGCTCCCGCACCACGTATTTTTCGTTCAAAAGCTTTTCAATAATGGCCGCTCTGGTGGCAGGCGTGCCCAGCCCCCGCTCCTTCATGGCTTCGGCCAGTTCCTCGTCGTCTACCAGCTTCCCGGAATGCTCCATGGCGGAGAGCAGCGTGGCTTCGGTATAGCGGGGCGGCGGCTTGGTCTCCTGCTCTGCCAGCTCTATGTCCCCGCACTGGATCGCCTCGCCTTTCGGCAAGGCCTGCAGCTCCTGCTCCGCATCCTCGCCGGCGCCGCTTTTCCCGTAAATGGCGCGCCAGCCCGGCTCGACCAGAATCCTGCCTTCGGTCAGAAAATGCTCGCCAGCCACCAGGGAAAGCCTAGTCGTGTTCAAATACACGGCCGGCGGGAAAAAGACGGCCAGAAAGCGCTGCACCACCAACTGATAGAGCTTCAGCTCCGCTTCACTCAGGCTGCCGGGCACATGGGCGGTGGGGATGATGGCAAAGTGATCGCTGATCTTTTTATTGTTGAAGATGCGGCGGTCAAATTTCAGGTAGCCTTTGGCCAGCGCCTCGTTCGCAAAGGCAGCGAAGTGCCAGCCGCACTGGCTCTCCACGGTTTTTTTGACAGTACCCAGGTAGTCTTCCGGCAAAAAGCGGCTGTCGGTGCGGGGGTAGGTCAAGAGCTTGTGGCGTTCGTAGAGGCTCTGGGCAAGGGCCAGCGTATTCTTGGCGGAAAAGCCGAAGCGGTTGTTGGCCTCGCGCTGCAGCGAAGTCAGATCGTAGAGCGCGGGCGCACTCTGGCTGCTCTTCTTGCTGCTCTCCGTGACCGTCGCCGGCTGCCCGCTGCACCGCCGGACAATGGCCAGGGCCCTGTCCTTCTGCCAGATGCGGCTCTTGCGGGCCTGCGGATTCTGCTCATCCTTCTCGAAAGCCGGGTCGATCCAGAGCCCCTCATAGCTCACAGGGCCACAGGAAAAATGGCCGCGCAGTTCCCAAAAGGTGCGGGGCACAAAGGCGCGGCGTTCCCGCTCCCGCCGCACCAGCATGGACAGCGTGGGGGTCTGCACCCGGCCGCAGGGTGTTTTCCGGAAGCCGCCGAAGCGGGAATTGTAGCAGGTGAGCGCTCTGGTGGCGTTGATGCCGATCAACCAGTCGGCTTCGGAGCGGCAAAGGGCCGTGTCCTCCAGCGGCTGCATCTCTTGATTGTCGCGCAACTGCTCCAGGCCGCTGCGGATGGCCTCCCGGGTCATGGACTGGAGCCAGAGCCGGCGGATGCCCTTGTTCGGGCTCTTGCCGCCCAGGGCCTCCTTCAGGATGTATTTGAAAATCAGTTCACCTTCCCGGCCGGCATCGCAGGCATTGACAATGACATCCACCTCCCTGCTTTTGATGAGCTTTTTCAGGGCGTTGAACTGGGTTTTGGTGTCCGGCAGCACGGCCAGGGGAAATTCGCTGGGCAGAATCGGCAGATTGTCAAAACTCCATTTCTGCAGAGCCGGGTCAATGTCTTCCGGGTAGGCGATGGTGACCAGATGACCCAGCGCAAAGGACACAATATGGCCCTCGCCCTCGTAGTGGGTTTTGGTTTTGGTGAACCTGCCCGGCAGGCAGCGCACAATATCGGCCGCCACACTGGGTTTTTCCGCAATGATCAAGGTCTTTCCCATACAAAAAAGCGCGTTTTGCGCACATGTGTCACAGGCCTGAAACGGACGTGCCCACCGTTTTCCAGGCCATCCGGAAGGCGGTGGGCGACAGAAGTAAACGGATGCGGCGCCTTTGTCAACTCCGGGCCGCACCGGCGGTTCAGCGCAGCAGGCTGGGATCAATCGCTCTCAGAGCCTTTTCCACACTGTCCAGATTGCGCTCCACCTTGCTGCCCAGCCCTGCCTCGGGATAGTTGTTCCGCACATCCAAAAGCAACTGGCGGGAAGACAGCAGCAGTTGCTTGCGAGTCCCGATATTGCCCGTCTGCATGGCCTGCACGAACAGCTCGGCCGCCTGCGCCCGCTTGACATCGCCAGCCATGGTCGCCGCTTCCCTGATGCGTTCCCTGGCCTGCTGGTTGAAGCTGCTGCCCAACAGCGAATTGAAGGTCTGGATCGCACCGTCATAGTCGCTGCCGCTCATCTGGGCCACGCCATGTTCATACTGCTCCTTCAGCGCCTGCTCCCGGGCCGCAATCTGTTCGGCGCTGAGCGGCGCAGGACTTGGGGCCTGCGGCGCGCCGCTCCCGCCCGCGGGCGCATCGGGCGACGGGGCGCCCGGCACAGCCGGGGCAGCGTTGGCATCGAGCGGGCCAGCCGTATCCCTGCGGGTGTTTTTGATGATGTCGTTCACGTTGGCCACCAGACGGGAGGCCGGATAGTCGTTCAGAAACTTCTCCGCCTGGGTGGCCACCGCATTGCCGTCACGTGCGGGGTTGTAGGCCAGGTAACTGTGCACGAGCACGGTATAGGCTGCCAGCTCATCACCGCTGGCCGTCTGCTGCTGCAGTACGGCCAACTGCCGCTGCGACCAGGAATCGCTCTGGCCGGACGGCAGGTGCGCCAGCCTGCCGTAGTACTGCTGCGCAGCCTGATAGTTGCCGTTGCCAAAGGCCAGATCACCCAGAACGCGCAGGACCTCCGCCGCCAGCGGGTCGTTCTGCTGGCCCAGCGCCGCGTCCAGAGCCGCAAGCTGGTTCTGGGCCTCTTCAAACTGGTAATTCTTCAACAGCGCCCGGCTGTACTGCAAAGAGGTCGCCGCTGCCGGCTGCCGGCCCGTACCCGCCCAGTTCTGATTGTAGAGGGTAATGACCCTGGGGTAGTCGCCCGAGTCAAAGGCAGCTTGAATCTGTGGGTCCGGGGCGGCTGCCGGCGACAGGGAGGCGCTGGGGGGCGGGGCCATCTGGTTTGGGGTCGTCTGGTAGCTGCCGTTTTTCAGGTCCGAGAGCAGGCGGCCGCAATCGCCTTCCAGAAACTGCATGTCCTGCTGATTCACCTGCTGGAGCATGTTGTTCGCTATGTTCTGGGCCATGTCCAGGTCGCTTTCCCGGGTCAGCCGCTTCTGCAGGGAATCATAGCCGGTCAGAATGTCCAGCAGTTCGGACTTGCATCTGGAGAGCCGCTCCATCTGCCCGTGGGGAATCATCATGGAGGATGGGCTGTTTTCGATCGCCTTGATTTCACCCAGCCTGGCCTCATAGGAGCGAATGCGGCTGGAGATGGTATTCAGGGCCGGCTGAATCAGATCGGGCCGGGGAATCTTTGGAGAGGGCGTGTTGCCGGACTGGATCGGGGGCCCGCTCTGCACCACGCGGGTATCCTGGCCGCCGCAGGCGGTCAGAACCAGCGCGGCCAGGGCCGCCGCGCAGAAAAAGCCGTGCCTGAGTGTATGCTGTTTTGCCATGCCGCACCTTTCTGGTGATTTTGCTGCAATCAGGGCGCTCTCAAGGCCCCGGAAGCCGTTCCTATCTTATTCACCTTCCGGCCAAAGAACAAGCCTCAAGTCTCAGTACCTTTCAAGCCCTGCGGTGGCAAAAGAGGCAGCGGTACGGCGGTGGATGCTGCTTGGGCAGGGGATTGGACATTTCCGGCCCGTGGCATTCCTGGCAGTGTTTTTCCGCGGCCCTTTTGGACCCGGTCTGGTAGGGCGCATGGTGCTCGTCTTTGGGCATGGCCGGCGTGGAGGCCGGAGGGGCCAGCCAGAGCAGGAACAGAATGCCCGCACCCGCCAGCAGGAAGAGCAGGTTCAGAAGCCAGATTTTTCTTTTTTTGCGGCACCCGGCCCCAGATGCAATATGCCCGCTGGATTCAGTCATGAAGCGCAGGCGCGGGGCCCCTCGGTCGGCTCATGTTTCGCCGCTGCAGCGCGGACATTTCGAGCTGGTGAAAATCCAGCACACGCAGGCGCAGCAGCAGGAGCAGCACTTCCGCCAACATGCCGGTCAACAGCGGATTCCGGCCCGACCAGTCCAAAATCCTCCAGTGGCGACGCTGACCTTGTATCAGGGCGGCCAGCGCAGGCGTCATGCTTTGTCGGCTCACAATCATCTCCGCAACCGCCTCTCCACTTGCAAATGCCGGAAAGATGCCTTCTCCGGTCAGGGGCGAAGCCAGCCCGGCCGCATCCCCTACCAGCCACTGCCGGCCAAAACACAGGCCGCAGTACGCGGCATTGATAAAGCCGGCCTGCCAGGCAACACCCTCAGTGGCCAGCCCCTGGCCGGCGGCCCAATGCGCCAGATGCTGCCGCAGGCAGGCAGCGCCCATCCGGCCGGCATCTGCCAGTGCCCCCACAGAGCTTGTGTCCCTGTGTGGAAAAATCCAGGCATAACCAGCGCCAAAGAGTCTGGGCGCCAGGTGCCATTCCATGCGCGGAAGCACCAAAGGCAGCCGGGCGTTCAGACCCAGAAAAAGCCTGGAAGGCAGGCCCAGAGTCCGGCGCAGCAGAGAACGGGCGCCGTCCGCGCCAACCACATGCTCGCAGCCTATGACCTGTACCCCGCCTGCGGCGCGCACGGTCACGCGGCCCGGCTCCACGGCCAACACCTGTGCTCCGCCTCTCAGTTGCGCACCGGCCTCTGCTGCCTGTCTGGCCATCCATTGGCCCAGTCGCCGACGGCTCAGGGTGGCGACAATGGGAGCCGCTTTCGGGTCGCGCACCACGATCCGCTGCCGTGGGCTGATCAGATGCTGCTCGGAAAAAACGCGTTCCAGAAGCTCCGTCGGCACGCGGGGCAGCAGGCCCTGGCTCGTGACGCCGCCTGCGCAGACCTTGTGGCCAAAGGCGCTTTTCCGTTCCAGAAGCAGCACCCCCACCCCCTTTTGGGCCAAGCGCTCCGCGCAGGTCAGGCCGCCCGGACCGCCGCCGACAATCACCACATCTGCCCGCTTGGGCAGGGGAGCCGCAAAATCTCCGGAAAATCTGCTCATGGCGTCACAAAAATGAAAAAATCCGGGGACGCAAAGCCCTGTCCGGCAAGTGGCAAGGACCTCTTGTCATGAACCGGGTCTCCGAAAAAAACCAGCAGGTCTGGCTATTCCAGGATGAGTCCAACCAGGCGGTCGAGATCGTCTCGGGAGTAGTATTCAATTTCCAGTCTGCCGCGTTGACCCTGCTGCACGATACGTATCCGGCTGTGCAGATGGTTGGCCAGTTGGATGCTCAAATCCTGGCAATATGACGCAGGCAAGCCAGCCTGAACCGCCGTGGCGCTGCCGCTGGAGGCGTTTTTTGTGGGCAGGCCCGGGTGACGCGCACAGAGCCGTTCGGCCGCACGCACGGACAGCCCTTCGTTCAGAATTTTGTCGCGCACGCTCTGCAGTCTTTCCGTGTCGTCCTTGACACGCAGGAGGACGCGGGCATGGCCTTCGCTGAGTGCGCCCATGGCCACATCCTGCTGAATGGCAGAGGGCAGGGCCAATAAACGCAGGGCATTGGCGATTGTGGAACGTTGCCGCCCCACCTTGCGTCCCACTTCTTCCTGGGTGAGCTGAAAGTCCTCCATGAGCCGGGCGTAGGCCTGGGCCTCTTCTATGGGGTTCAGGTCCTGCCGCTGGATATTTTCAATCAAGGCCAGTTCCAGACTCTCGTCCTGGCCGGCCCTGTCCAGGAGGATCACCGGCACTTCCTCCAGCTCCGCCAGTTTAGCGGCCCGCAAACGGCGTTCACCGGCTATCAAAGTGTATTGATTTCCGGGGCCTCTGGTCACCAGCAGGGGCTGAATGACCCCCTTTTCGCGGATGGAGGCGGCCAGTTCCTGCAGTTTCTCTGCATCGAAAAAAACGCGGGGCTGATTGGGATTCGCCTGTATCTTATCGATATCACAAAGAAAATATCGATCTTCCCGCTCGGCTTCATCGGCATTGGACAGCAGAGCCGCAACCCCGCGCCCCAGAACTGCTTTATCGCTCACTTGCTCGTTCCCTCCTCTCTCTGCTGCGCGTTGCGCTGCAGAAATTCTTTGGCCAGCCGCCTGTAGGCTTCTGCCCCTGCACTTGTCGGGTCGTATTCGTGAATGGTTTTGCCGTGGCTCGGGCTCTCGCTGAGTCGCACGTTTCTCGGAATGGCGGTTTCATATACCTGGTTGCCGAAATACCGCTGGATTTCCTTGGCTACCGAGAAGGTCAGCTTGTTGCGCCGGTCATACATGGTGAGCAGCAGGCCCTCGATATAGAGATCACGGTTGAAATTTTTTTTCACCCTGCGCACGGTCTGCACCAGCAGAGCCAGACCCTCCATGGCAAAGTATTCGCACTGCATGGGAATGATAATGGAATCGGCAGCCGTCAGGCAGTTAATGGTCAGAATGCCCAGGGAGGGCGGGCAGTCGATGAAGATATAGTCATAATCCGTTTTCAATGGACGGAGCACCCGCTTCAGGTGCTTCTCCTGCTGCTCGGTCCCATGCAGTTCCACCTCGGCACCCACCAGATCAATGGATGCAGGCAGAATCCGGAAATTTTCCACCTGACTGTCCACGACACACTGTGCCGCATCCTGGGCGCCCAGGTAGCAGTGGTAGATATTTTTTTGTGCGTCCACCCTGATACCGGCGCCACTGGAGGCATTGGCCTGCGGATCGGAATCCACCAGCAAGACCCTCTTTTTACGCAGGGCCACTGCAGCCGCAAGGTTCAGGGCCGAGGTGGTCTTGCCCACGCCGCCTTTCTGGTTGGCCAGGGCCACAATTTTTGCATTCACGGAAATTCCTTTTCCTCCTGCTGACACAGTGGTATGAGCTATACGAACGGGTGCCGTTTCGCAGGCGATGCTCCGGCGCCACTGTGTCACGAAACATGTTCTCCGCCAAAGTCCGGCCGCATAATACACCATTATCCTGCCGACGAGAACATCTCTTTGCCAGCAATGTTTCACGTGAAACACTGAGCTCCCCTCATATCACAAAAGGTGCATACCATTGAGTACGGAATACTCGTCTGATATTCTGATTGTAGGCAGCGGCGTTGCCGGCCTTTCCCTGGCGCTGAAAGCCTCCCGGTTCGCCAGAGTCACACTGGTGACCAAAAAAAACAGGATCGACAGCGCCACCAACCGGGCACAGGGCGGGGTGGCCGCGGTGCTTTCGGGGGAAGATTCCGTGGCAGACCACGTGCATGACACACTGGTTTCCGGGGATGGCATCTGCCATGAAGACGTGGTGCGTATGGTGGTGAGCGAGGGACCGGACCGGATACGGGAACTGGCGGATCTGGGCGTGCGCTTCCAGATGCAGAAAAACGGCTCGACCTTCGAGTTGGGCCGGGAAGGCGGACACTCTGCTCGGCGCGTAGCTCATGCCGCCGGTGTAACCGGCAACGCCGATCTGACCGGCAGGGAGATAGAACGGGCCCTGCTGGCCCGGGTTGCCGCGCACCCGGATATTGAGGTTCTGGAAAACCACATGGCCGTGGACCTGTTGATCGCCTCACGCGCGGGCCTGGCCCCCCCCAGCGAAGATCGCTGCCTGGGCGCCTATGTGCTGAATCACCAAACCGACAGGGTGGAGACTTGCCTGGCCAAAGTGACCGTGCTCTGCACAGGAGGCTGCGGCAAGGTCTACCTCTACACCACCAACCCCGCCATCGCCACCGGAGATGGGGTGGCCATGGCCTACAGGGCTGGCGCCAGGATCGCCAACCTGGAGTTTATCCAGTTCCACCCAACCTGCTTTTACAACCAGGAGATCACCGGTTTTCTGATTACCGAGGCTGTCCGCGGTGAAGGCGGCATTCTGCTCAATGAAGCCGGGCAAGCCTTCATGCAACGCCATGACCCCCGGGGCGACCTGGCCACCCGGGACATCGTTGCCCGTGGCATTGACGCAGAGATGAAACAAAGCGGTACAGCCTGCGTGTATCTGGACATCAGCCACAAGGCAGCAGATTTTGTCAGAAAGCGCTTCCCCAATATCTACGAAACCTGTCTCAGGGGTGGCGTGGACATCACCAAAGAGCCGATCCCCGTGGTGCCGGCGGCCCACTACATGTGCGGTGGCGTGCAGGTGGATACCTGGGGCCAAAGCAGCCTGAGCGGCCTGATGGCGCTGGGCGAAACCTCCTGCACCGGCCTGCACGGCGCCAACCGTCTGGCCAGCAACTCACTGCTGGAAGCCGTGGTCTATGCCGACCGGGCGGCACGGAAGCTGCCGGAAATACTGGCAGCCCTGCACAAGCTGCCGGTCCCTGGCACGGTGCAGCCATGGAAGACCGGTGGAGCCGCAGTCATCGACGAGGGCGTGCTTATCAGCCGTAACTGGGATGACATCCGCCGTCAGATGTGGGATTATGTGGGCATCGTGCGACGCACCAAGCGCCTGCAGCTCATGCGGGAACGCCTGACCACTTTGCGCCGGGAAATCAAAACGCACTTTTACGACTACCTGCTTACACCGGATCTGGTGGAATTGCGCAACCTGGTCGTGATTGCCGAGCTTATCGTCTGCAGTGCCATGTGGCGCAAAGAATCCCGTGGCCTGCACTACATCCGGGACTATCCAAACCGGGACGACGGCAATTTCCTTCGGGATTCCGTTCTGGATAAAAGTAACATGGCGGACTTGCTCGACAGTATATAATTGAAAATTATTCCTAATAACCTTTGGAAAAATTTTTTCTCTGTCTTATAATGCGGGGCATTGCAGAGGGCGGCCCGAAACAGCGCCCTCACCATTGTCGCGCTTTTCCGGAGAAATGAAGCTATGTCTGATACACGAAAAAATATACGGCTTGGCTGGATAGGCACCGGCGTCATGGGGCTTGCCATGTGCGGCCACCTGATGGATGCAGGCTACCCTTTGACCGTGTTCAACCGTACAGCGGCCAAGGCCAGGCCACTGGTGGAGCGTGGAGCGAAGCCGGCCGCTTCTGCCAAAGAAGTCGGTGCGGCAAGCGACATCGTCTTTTCCATGGTTGCGTATCCGGCTGACGTCGAGGCTGTGAGCATCGGCCCGGATGGGGCCCTGGCCGGGATGCGGCCTGGGTCTGTCCTCTGCGACATGAGCACATCCAGCCCGACGCTGGCGGCCCGCATTGCCGAGCAAGCGGCACAAAAAGATGTCATCGGCATGGATGCCCCGGTCACAGGCGGGGATGTGGGGGCCAAAGAAGCCACGCTTGCCATCTTTGTCGGTGGGGCAAGGCCCGGTTTCGAGCGGCTTCTGCCCTGCCTTGAAGCCATGGGCAGGAAAATCATGTACTGCGGCGCGGCCGGCATGGGTCAGCAGGCCAAGCTGGCCAACCAGGTTGCCATTGCCGGCGTCATGTTCAGTGTGTGCGAATCCCTGCTGTATGCCCAGCAAGCCGGGCTCGATGTACGGCGCTGGCACGAGCTGGTCTCTGTGGGAGCGGCCGGATCGGTTGCCATGAAGACGCTGGGCAGCCGCATGATGGACGGCGACTTTGCGCCCGGCTTTTTTATCGACCATTTCATCAAGGACTTGGGCCTGGTACTTGAGGAATGCCGCCGGATGCACCTGATCCTGCCAGGCGCGGAGCTGGCAGATACAATGTACCGCAGCATGCAGACCCATGGCCAGGGCAGGAACGGCACCCAGGCTTTCATCAGTGCCCTGGCCGAACTTTCCGCGAAAGCCTGGGCTCCTGTGCCCAAATAACCATCTGTTTTGCCGTCCGTTTGGAGTACAGTGACCATGGAGCAAAGCCCGCTACGCATGACCTATCAGCGAGAGATCATCCTCGAGGAATTGAAGAAAACGAAAACGCATCCCACTGCGGATGAACTCTACAGCACGGTGAAGCAACGCATCCCCCACATCAGCTTGGCCACGGTGTACCGCAATCTGGAGACGCTCGCCAACAGCGGCCTCGTGCGCAAGCTGGAAGTGACAGGCCGGCAAAAACGCTTCGACGGCAACACGGAACCACACGACCATATCACCTGCACTGTGTGTCAACGCATAGACGACATTGTCCATCCTCTCAACGAAGGACAAGCGCCCATGCCGCAATCTGCTGCCTGGCATGGCTACCGGTTGACCGGGTGGAGCGTGGAGTATTTTGGCATCTGCCCGGACTGCCTGCAGAAAAGTAATGCAGCAGTCACGGATAACACTCGATGACCACAATACCCCACACTCCTGTCCTTCAAAAAGTTAACCAAACCAAGGAGCACGTCATGACCCAGAAAAACGAAATCTACAAATGCGTCGGCTGCGGCAATGTTATCGAAGTTCTCCACTCCGGAACCTGTATCCCCCTGTGCTGCGGCAAGCCCATGGAGTTAATGCAGGAAAACACCGTGGATGCGGCCAAGGAAAAGCACGTGCCGGTTATCACCAAAATCGACGGCGGCTACAAGGTCGCGGTCGGCTCTGTTCTACACCCGATGGAGGAAAAGCATCTGATCGAATGGATCGAGCTGATTGCCGATGGCGTGGTTTACCGCAGGGATCTGAAACCTGGCGATGTGCCGGAGGCCACCTTCATGGTAGCAGCCAGTCAGGTGTCGGCCCGCGAATTGTGCAATCTGCACGGCGTGTGGAAGGCCGGCATCTGAGGCAGACATCATGAAAAACACGGAACTCGCAAAGGGCATCTACTGGGTTGGTGCGATTGACTGGAACATCCGCGATTTCCACGGCTATTCAACCAACCGTGGCAGCACCTACAATGCGTATCTCATCGTCGACGACAAAATCACCCTGGTGGATACGGTCAAGGCGAAGTTCAAAGGCGAACTGATGCACCGTATCCGGAGTATCATTGGTGACCCGAAGCAGATCGACTACATTGTGGTCAATCATGTCGAGATGGATCACAGCGGCAGCCTGCCCGAGGTCATTGCCGAAGTGCAGCCTGAGAAGCTTATCTGCTCAAAAATGGGGCAAAAGGCTCTTTTGCAGCACTTTCATCGCGAGGATTGGCCCTATCAGGTGGTCGGCAGCGGTGACGAAATCAAGCTCGGCGAGCATACGCTGAGCTTTCTGGAAACCCGGATGCTGCACTGGCCGGATTCCATGTTCGCCTATGTGAAGGACGAGCAACTGCTCTTCAGCAATGATGCCTTTGGGGAGCATCTGGCCACGAGCGAGCGTTTTGACGACGAGGTGGATGCCGGTGTGCTGGCCCATGAAACCACCAAGTATTACGCCAACATCCTCACGCTGTATTCGCAGCAGGTCAGAAATCTGCTGGCCAAGGTGGCGGAGCTGAAACTCGACATCAAAACGATTGCACCGGATCATGGCGTCATCTGGCGCAAGGATCCTGGTCGCATCATTGCCTCATACAAGCGCTGGAGCAACTATGAAAGCAACGGACGCGCGCTGGTCATTTACGACACCATGTGGGAATCCACCCGCAAAATGGCTTTTGCTGTGGCCGAAGGTCTCCTGGAGGCAGGTGTTCCGTACGACATGTTCGACCTGGCGGTTCACCACAGAAGCGATGTCATGACCGCTGTCCTGGATGCCAGCGCGCTGGTGTTGGGCTGCCCCACGCTCAACAACGGCATGACGCCGCACATGGCCGATTACATCCAGTATATGCGGGGGCTCAGACCAAGCCGGAAGATTGCCGCCTGCTTCGGCTCCTACGGCTGGTCCGGTGAATCGGTCAAGATGATGACCGAGATTCTGCAAGAGCTGAAAATGACCATCTGTCATCCCGGGCTCAGGGTGCAGTACGTGCCAACCCACGCCAACCTGCATGACTGCGTCGAATTGGGCCACACTGTGGCGAAAGCCACGAAAGCCTTCCTGGCAGGAGAGCAGGTCGAATCCGTGGTCTGAACACAAGGCGCCTGGACCGGCACGGTTGGGCGCCATTTTTTGTTGCAAATTGGGGGACAGTCCGTTAGCCTTTTGCATGCTCTGTCTTTGATCCGGAGAATGATTTTCCGAAAGAGCATTCTTTCATCCGACCATTGCAAGGAGGACACAATGAAAAAATTACTGTTTACCGTGTTTTTTTTACTGTGCTTTGCAACTGCAGCCTTTGCCAAGGTAAACATCAACACCGCAACAGTGCAGGAATTGACCGCACTCCCCGGGATTGGGCAGGTCAAGGCGGAAGCCATTGTGAAATACCGGGAAGCAAACGGTTCTTTCAAGAGTGTGGATGATTTGACCAAGGTCAAGGGTATTGGCCCCAAAATGCTGGACAAGATCAGGGATGAAATTTCTGTAGAGACCAAAGCCAAGAAGTAACAAATTCCGCTGTTTTCCCGACCCGACAATACAGGGCCTTTGCCGCTTTGCGCAAAGGCCCTGTATTTTTCTCTCCGGCTACGGCTACTTTTTCTTTGATTGAGGAGATGACCATGAAGCAAATCCGTTACCCTGTTCTCTCTGTGCTCCTGCCACTTGTTCTGCTCGCGGCTCTTGTTCTGCCCGGTCTGGCCACTGCACAGCCCATCAGGGTGTTGGTCAGCACTTTCCCTGTTTACCAATTTACCCGCAACATCACGCAGGGCAGCACAGCCCTGCAAATCGAGCTGATGCTGCCGGCACAGCTCGGCTGCCCCCATGACTATGCCCTCACGCCCCAGGATATGCGCAAGCTGGAATCAGCTCAAATTTTCATCATCAATGGGCTTGGCATGGAGGAATTCCTGGGAGCTCCGCTGAAAAAGGCCAACCCGAAACTGCAGGTGGTGGACAGCAGCGCCGGTATCGGCGATATCCTGAACTACAGCGATGCAGCCGAGGGGGAAGAGGCTGATGATGATCACAGACACCACGAAGCCGCCCATGTGCACAGTCATGAACATGATGCACAGCAGCGCCATCATGAACACAGCGAACATCATCACGGGCATGATGAACACCATCATCACCACTCCGGGCCCAATCCCCACCTCTTTGCCAGTCCGCGCATGGCCGCCCTGCAGGTAGCCAATATCGCCAAGGCTCTGGCAGCCGCGGCTCCTGGAGAAAGGGAACTCCTGAGCCGCAATGCGCAGGCCTACATCCAAAAACTCGATGCACTCAACGAGGCTTTCGAACAGCTGGGCAAACGGCTCGCCAACAAGCGTATCGTCACCCAGCACGGTGTTTTTGATTATCTGGCCCGCGACATGGGGCTGAACATTGTGGCCGTAATCGCCGCTCATCCCGGTCAGGAACCATCGGCAGCCGAAGCGCTGAAGCTGGTGCGGACCATCAAGGACGAAAAGGCGGGCGCTCTGTTTACGGAGCCCCAATATCCGGACGGCATCGGCAGAACCCTTGCCAAAGAAAGCGGCATTCCAAGCTCGGTGCTGGATCCGGTGGCCAGCGGCCCTGAAAATGCCCCTCTGGACTACTACGAGCGCATCATGCGCGCCAACCTGGCCAGTATGGCCGATACCCTTGGCACCAAGTAGACCCACAGAAGCGGCGGCCAGGGGTGAGGCGGCGCTACGCTTCGAAGCGCTGACCGTCATGCGCGGCGGGCTGCACATCCTGGATGCGGTCAGTGCCACCGTGCCCAGGGGCAGTTGTACCGCCATCGTTGGCCCCAACGGGGCGGGTAAAACGACTTTGCTGCTGGCTCTCCTGGGCGACTTGCCCTACCTTGGCCGTATCGACTTTCCGGGAAGGGCCGAGGGCCAGCGGCCGCGCATCGGCTATGTACCGCAGAAGCTGGACTTTGACCGTGGCCAGCCGATCACCGTACGAGAATTTCTGACACTCGGCCTGCAACGACGCCCTCTGTGGTTCGGCGTTGCAGGCAGGTGGCGGCGGAAGGCCCACGATAAACTCGCCCAGGTGCAGGCCCTGCATCTGGCCAGCCGACGTTTGGGCGCACTCTCCGGTGGTGAACTGCAACGGGTGCTGCTGGCGCTGGCGCTTCTCCAGGAGCCTGAATTGCTGGTTCTGGACGAACCCGAGGCGGGTGTGGACTTTCATGGCGGCTTTATCTTCTGCGAACTCCTGGACAGCCTGCGGAAGGAACAGCATTTTACCCAGCTCATGGTCAGCCACGATCTCTCCACGATCACGCATCACGCCACCCATGTCATCTGCCTGAAGCATGGCGTGGTGGCCGAAGGCCCGCCGAAGGAAGTGCTCACTCCAGCCAACCTGGGCATCACCTTTGGCTTGCATATGGGTCTGGTCAAACCGGACTCCCTGCCCTCCGGACTCACGGCCTGCACCGCTACCTGCTGCAATCCGCCCCGTAATCATGCCTGAACTGACCCCTCTCTACACACTGTTGGCCCATATCTGCCCCCTTGACTGCATGCAGTCCCGCTTTATGCAGCAGGCGCTTCTGGCACTGCTCCTGCTCGCACCCATGACCGCTGCCATGGGCATTCTGGTGGTGAATTTCCGTATGGCATTTTTTGCCGAGGCCATCAGCCATTCCGCCTTTACCGGCGTGGCGCTGGGCATGCTGCTGACTGTGTCGCCGGAGCTCACCATGCCGCTCTTTGGCCTGGCCGTGGGTCTGGGAATCGTGGCGGCCCAGCATCACAGCTCACTGGCCAGTGATACGGTGATTGGCGTCTTTTTTTCCGGCATGGTGGCCTTTGGTCTCGCCATGGTCAGCCGTGACCGCTCCCTTGCCCGTGACATGCAGCGCTTTCTCTACGGCGATATTCTCACCATCAGTGAGACGGAACTCTGGGTTCTGCTGTTGCTCGCCTGCGTGGTGCTGGTCTTTCTGGCCCTGAGCTATAACCGGCTGCTCTATGCGGGCCTGGACGAAACGCTGGCGCGCACGCACCGGGTTTCGGTCTTACCGCTGCAGTACGTATTCTGCGGCATCCTGGCGCTGTTGGTGATGTTCGCGGTGCAGGCGATTGGGGTCTTTCTGGTGACTGCACTGCTGGTGGTGCCGGCAGCCACAGCGCGCAATCTGTCTGGCAGCGCAGGCGGGATGTTCTGGTGGGCAGTGGTGGTAAGCGAAATTTCCGCAGGAACGGGCCTCATCATCTCCGCTCAGGACTGGGCCCAGACGGCCACAGGCGCAACGATTATTCTGATTGCCTGCGGCTTTTTTGCCGCGAGTCTCCTGGTGATTCGCCTCAAGAACTAAAAAAAGTACAAACAAAAAAACCGGACAGCCCACCCACAGGCTGCCCGGCGCCCCAACAATTCCCGGCGAAACTGCCTATTTCACCGGAAAGGACAAAATCGATCTGAGGCTCACCCCCTCATATCCTGCACCTTTTTCATCAAGCTTGACCATGGTACGCACCATCCAGAAACCCGGACTGGTGATTTTCACCGTGGCTCGACCATGGGCCACTGGAGAGGCGGTATAGGCCCAGGCATTGGGTACGTCAGAGAAACCGCTGTACGTAGCATAGATGGTATCGAATTTGGCCGGTTTGCCGTCGAGCAAAACCTTGAACTCGATTTCATCGCCCACTTTGGCCGCGAACGGATCGCTCATGGGGACGATTTCCAGGCGCTGGCCTACCACTTTATCATAGCCGGCGCTGTTACCGTCCACCGGCAAAAGCAGCTTGGAGAATTTTTCATACTGCACCTTCTCATACAGCATGGGCTTGCGGTGTCCGGTGATGATGGCCGTCCCGCCGCCTGCCAGCGTCACCTTGGTATCATAGGTCAGCCAGTTCTGATTGGCAGTGAGCGGCAAGGCTTTGCCCTGATAGAAAACTTCGGAATAGCCTTCGTCCTCCAGTTCTTCAGATCTCAGAAAAACGTGGGTAGAATACACGGACAGCGGCACCACCTGCTCTGCGTGGTAGCTGTCCCATGCCTCGGGCATCACAACAAATTCATGGGCAGAGGCCGCAACTGGCAAGGAACAAACAAACAAGGCAGCGGCAAATAAAAACGACGAGCAACGCATACCGACCTCCCGATCAGAGAAAGGAAAAGGAATCTTGAAAAAATCGTACGCAGTTATAGCGTATAATTTTTAAAATAATATTACCATTAGTACCGGCCTGCGTTTGCCCTGTCAAGTATTTTTGGCTGATGAATTCAAGTTGCATGTGCACCGGTGAGGCCCGGTTAAAAACTTCAGCGCAAGTCTGGCAGGTTAGGCTCAGCAGTCCATTGAAAAAGTCGCAGCAATGCGCATTGCGAGTAAAAAACATCGCAAGGCCGAGGTGTAGCCAACTGATTCTTCGTTACTTTGAATTTGAAATGCCTGTAGCATGGGACCTGAAATATAGTTTTTCAATGGCCTGCTAGCCGGTAAAAACAACCCTCACTGTTCAGGTTGGGCGAGTCACTCGTTATGAACTTCGACGATCAAAAGACGTGTGGGGCGGAACGGCGACCGCTATGCGTCGTCTCTGGCCTTGGCAGCATGAGCTGTCGGTTGATGCCCGGTCCTGCCACCTTTCCCTGCTCCAGGGCAGGGCCGGAACAAGAAATATGAAAACCCCGTATTTTTACGAGTTGTTGCAGCGCAGGATTTCCCCTTAAATATTGTTTCAGGCGCCTCGGTCACATCCGGGCGAAACTATCCTTTCCGGGATGCAGGGGAACAGCGTCGCCGTACGGCCGTCCTGCTGCATCCTGTCAGCCGAACCAGAACGGCCGGGAGAAGTCTATGGAAAACATCTACGATATTGTCATTGTCGGTGCCGGGCCAGCTGGCATGACCGCAGCCATTTACGCCATCCGGGCCAATATGCGGGTGCTGCTGCTCGACCGTCTGTCTCCGGGCGGCCAGATGATCAATACCAACGAGGTCGAGAACTACACTGGCGCGGGCAGATTGAGCGGAGCGGACTTGGCGATCAAAATGTTTGAGCATACCCAGGAACTGGGTGTGGCCTTCGATTACAAGACCGTTGTCGATATTGCCGTGGGTGATGCAGTGAAAACAGTCACCTGTGAGGAAGACGCCACGACGTACAAGACGCGGGCTGTCATTCTGGCCACCGGTACCGTACCCCGGCGCCTGAATGTGCCCGGTGAGGCGAAGTGGGCGGCTAACGGCATAAGCTGGTGCGCCATCTGTGACGGGGCCCAGTATCGGGGCAGGGATGTGGTGGTTATCGGCGGCGGCAATTCGGCGGTGGAGGAGGCCATATACCTGGCTGGCATCTGCACCAGGGTCAGCATCGTCACCCTGTTCGACCTGACCGCTGATCCCAAGGCCTGCGACCGGCTGCGCAGCATGCCCAATGTCAGTGTCTATCCCTATCAGGATGTGCTCGAATTCACCGGTGAAGAGCGGCTGGCCGGCGTCCGCTTCAAGTCAACCAGGGAAGATGCGACCGAGTGTTTGGTCACTTGTGACGGGGTCTTCGAGTATATCGGCCTCCAGGCCTGCTCCGAGGCCTTTGCCAGGCTCGGTATTCTGGACCGCAGCGGTTGCATCGAAGTGGACGCGCGCATGCGCACCAGGGTGCCGGGCATCTTTGGCGCCGGCGATATTACCGTCAAGCACCTGCGGCAGATCGTGACCGCCTGTGCAGACGGTGCGGTAGCGGCCAACAGCGCCGCATCCTATGTCGAATCTCTCAGATAAAAGGGTCACCAGGCCAAGGAGAAGCTATCATGATTACCGAAATCACCGCCCAGGACTACGAGTCGCTGGATCCGGCCACGCCGAAGATGATCGAATTTTATTCCAAGACCTGCGGCCCCTGCAAAATGCTGTCTTTTGTGCTCAAGGCCATTGCCCAGCAGAAGCCGGATTTTCCCATTTACCCCATTGATTTCGATGCGAATCAGGAGCTGAAAGAGCGGCTCGGCGTCAAAGGCTTCCCCACCATGCTGTTTTTCAAGGACGGCCGGGAGGTCAGCCGCCTGGAGGGTTTGCAGCAGAAGCCAGCCATTATCAAAGCCATAGAAGCGCTTGTCTGAACAGGAGGAAAGCATGGACTACAAGGTTCGTTACACCAATGAAGACCATCTCATCACCCGACAGAACCGTGCGGAGAAGGCATTTCTGGCTGCCTTTGAAAAGGACAAGCCGGAACTTGAAAATGCCCATGTGCTGATCAATCCCTACCTTATAAACCCGCTGTGCGCGCTTTTGCTTTTCAGGAGCAAAACCCCTGCCTCGGCCACACTGACCGTGCATGGCAAGCGCAACAGCCGCGAAGACATTGTGCATGTGTTTCCCCAGACAACCAGCCACGTTCTGCCGGTGATCGGGCTTTATGAGGGTATGAGCACTCGTGTCACGGTCAGCCTGTCCAGCGGGGAAAGCAAAACCTTTGCCATCGCCAGCCAGCCCCTGCCCGAAGATGTGTGCCGCTGCCGCAACATCAGCACATCCATGAATTATTTCGGCACAAACTTCATGTTTCTCACGCCTGCCGGAAAGAACCTGCCCACAGCCTACGATTACATGGGCGATATCCGCTGGCTTCTGACCGTCAACACCATGTTCGACATCAAGCGGCTGAAGAACGGCAATATCATGACCGGTTCACACCGCTTCTGCTACATGCCCTACAACAGCACAGGTCTGGTGGAGCTGAACCTTTTGGGCAAGATCTACCGGGAATACCGCCTCCCCGGCTGCTACCATCACGACCATTTTGAGATGGAGGATGGCAATATCCTGGCGCTGACCCAGGATTTCACCCGGGACACGGTGGAGGACATGTGTGTGCTGCTTGACCGCGAGACCGGCAATATCCTGAAAACCTGGGACTACCGCAAGGTGCTGCCCACGGATGCGGCGGGTTCCGGTTCTCAGGATGCGCACGACTGGTTCCACAACAATGCCGTGTGGTACGACAGAAAGACCCACAGTCTGAGCTTCTCCGGCCGCCATCAGGACGCCATTATCAACCTGGACTTCGAAACCGGTGAGCTTAGGTGGATTGTCGGCGATCCGGAAGGCTGGCCCGAGGCGATGCAGAAAAAATACTTTTTCAAGCCGGTGGGCGATCTGTCCCAATTCGACTGGCAGTACGAGCAGCATGCCTGTGTGATCTGCCCGGACGGCGATGTCATGTGTTTTGACAACGGCCAGTATCGCTCCAAGGACAAGGCCAAATACATCAGGAATCGCGACAACTTTTCCCGTGGCGTGCGCTTTCGTATCGACACCGGGAAAATGGAGATCGAGCAGGTGTGGCAGTACGGCAAGGAACTGGGCGAGGCCTTTTTCTCCCCCTATATCTGCAATGTGGAATACTACGCCGAGGGCCATTATCTGATTCATTCCGGCGGGATCGGCTGGCAGGACGGCTATGCCTCCGACATGCTGGGCGCCTTTATCAACCCCAAGACCATGCCCGGTACGGACATCTGCTCCAAGACCGTGGAGCAGAAAGACGGCGTCGTTATGTATTCTATGGAGGTGGACGGCAATTTCTACCGTGCCGAAAAACTGGCCCCCTATCACGACGGCGACAATGCCGCCTTTGGTGCAGGCAAATTGGTAGGCAGGCTGGAAGTGACGCCCACCTTTGACACCATTGCCGAGGCGAGTGAGACCAATACGGTCATCGACTCCTGGCATCAGATCCACATTGAAGAGGACGAAGACCGGCTGGTGTTCCACGGCCGCTTCGAACGGGGCTCTCTGGTGCAACTGCTGCTCCAGAGCGACAGAGAAACGCGTCCCTATTTCATCAACACCGCCGCTACCTGGGCACTGGCCATGTGCTCCGGCGCCTACCTCGAGAACGACGAGCGGGTCATCAAGAAGAACATCAGCAAGGAAGGCCTGGCGGGCATCTACGAGATCAAGGTGCTGGTGGAGGACAAAATCTACAAAACCGGCATCAGCATCTGCTGCCCGTAAAGTAAACGCCGGCCCGGCGAACGATTTGAGTTCCTGTGCCGGGCCGGCAAAGCCGTGCCGCTGTCCTCTGTGGCGAGCCGCAGGCAGGGCCCTTTCAGTTTCCATTTTGCCGTTTCAAGGAGATGATATGCAAGAAGAACCAAAGCGTTCCCTGCTTCCCCTGGTGCATACGCTCATCGGCTTGACCATCATGTTTTCCGGGCATTTCCTGCCCTGCCCTGCCATGGTGGTGGAGACCAGCGACAAGCTCCTGGCCCTGAATCTGCCACAGGTGGACGGCGGTTTGCAACTTGGCATTACCCGCACCGGCATGATCGTGTCCATGATCTTTTTCGGCGTCATCTATCTCTGGACCTTTGTCGACACGATATGGCCAGGCCTTGTGGGGCTCCTGGCGCTGATCTTCAGCGGTTTTGCCCCTGCGCCCAAGGTGATGCAGATGTTTCTGGGCAATCCCATGGTGGTCATGCTCTTCTTCCTGTTCATGGTGGCGGCGGCCATAGTGTACAGCAATCTGGCCGGCTGGCTGGCCCGCTATCTGATGACGCGGGACTTCATCAAAGGCCGCCCCTGGGTGTTGACAACGACCTTTCTGATCACCACCTACCTGGTGGCCTTTCTGGATCAGGTTTCGGCCACCTTCCTCATGTGGCCCATTCTGTACGCCATTTTCAGGGAAGTGGGCTTCAAAAAGGGCGACCGCTATGTGACGATCATGACTGTCTATGTCATCATTGTCATCCTGCTCTGCTTTGCCTCCGACCCCTTCAAGGGCGGAGCCATGTACCTGGTCAGCAATCTGCAGCACCTGGCTGCCAGCGACTCGGGGCTGGCGGCACCTCCACTGAACATCGCCCTGTATTTGTGCTTTGGCCTGATCATTTCGGTCTGCTGTATCGCACTGTTGTTGTTTCTGCTGCGTTTTGTCTTCCGGGCGGATGTGACGCCGCTTAAGCGGCTCGATCCGGCGGCGCTCAGGAAGGAGCCCCTGCCGCCCCTGAACGGTGTCCAGAAACTGGTGCTCATAGACTTTCTGCTCTATGTGCTCTGGCTGCTCCTGCCCGCCATTATCGGCACAGGCAATCCTGTAGGGGCCTTCCTGCAGAAAAACAGCATGGCCGGTTCCCTGCTGGCTGCCACGCTCCTGACGGTGGTTTTCGTCAAGGGGCGGCCTGTGGTGGATATCCACGCCTCCAACACGCAATACCCCTGGCGTGTGTTTCTGCTCATTGCCGTAGCCATGCTGCTGGGCGGGGTGATGACCGGCCCCGGCACCAATGTTGCCCTTTATATGGAATATGCGCTGCGTAATCTGCTGGGCAACATGGATGCCACCACCTTCTCTATTGTGGTGGTACTCATCGGCATTATATTTACCAATTTTTGCAACTCGGTGGTGCTGGGACTGGTGCTGACCCCGGTCCTGCTGGCTGTGGCCAATGCCTTTAACATCAGTTCCGCTCCCATGATGGCCTGTTTCATTTACGCCGTGCTCATCGCCGCCTGCACGCCGGCGGCCTCGCCCTTTGCCGCCTTGCTGTACGGGCAGACCGACTGGATCGACAGACGCGACATCGGGCGCTATACGGTCATATCTTCGGCCTTGGTGGTGCTGGTCGTCATTGTGGTTGGCATACCCCTGGCCCGCGTCCTGTTCTAGACGGTGCGGTGCGGCTGATGCTTTTGCAACGAGGGCGCATTCAAAGGCGCAGGTGCACCGGTGGGAGCCTGGTTAAAAAAACCGCAGCAAGGATCCTAAGAGTCGTTCGTCCAGGGTAATATGGCTGTGGGACATGGCGGGCTCCTTCTGGTAGACTGTGTATTGATACCGCCGACTCTACCAGAATCCTGGACTGGTAACCTTTTTGCCACCTTCGCAGCGGGTGCCTTTGCAAGGTGAATCTACCGGTGGGGAGCAGAAAAATAATCTCGGCATGAAATCCTGTCACCGCGACATTCAAGAGCGGCAAGGCTTGCGCAAGAGAGCGGCTGGTCAAAAGCGCTGTCCGGCATCGGCTGCAGAGGAGTTTTGTGGTGTTTTGCCGGCATGAGCGATGTCATGCCCGGCCGCATGATTCGGGCCGTATCTGTTGCGCCTGTGTGTTGGCGCTGTGCCGCTGTATTCTGCCCGTTTTGGTGCTGTTGCTCCTGCCCCTTGCGGGCAACTCGTACAGCCTGCAGCAACCCGCCGGAAAACCGGGGATGCGAGTGCTGGTGCTGGATTCCAATGCCCGGGATTTCCCGGCCTCCCTGTTGGTGGAACAGGGGCTGCACGAGGCCCTGGCCGCCGAGCCCAATCTGGCGCTACAACTTTCTTTTGAGTATCTGAGTCTGACCCGCTTTCGGGGCAAAGCGCAGCGTGATGCTCTTGTCTCTTTGCTGCGCCAGCGCTACAGCGGTCAGGTGGATTTTGTCATCGGCGTCGGTGTGGCTGCCGCCCTCTTCCTCATGGAATACGACAGCCTCTTTCCGGGAACCCCGGTCCTGCTCAACGGCATTCCGGAAACGCTGGGGGAACGTCTCCGGCATTCTGCCCTGCGGGACAGGCTGAGCTGCATCGTCGAGCCGAACAGCACCCTGCACGCACTCCGTGACTCGATCCTGCGGCTCAGGCCGGGTACCCGGCAGGTTTACCTGGTTTCCGGTATCAGTGAAAGCGACCGGGTGCGTGCCGGCGCCATCCGGCAGGCCTTTGCCAGTCTTGCGGACAGGCTGCAATTCATTGATCTGAGTGGCCTGCCTCTGGGGGATATCCTGGATCGCTGCGCCACCCTGCCGCCGGACTCGGTTGTTTTCTTTTCCACCCTCTTCGTTGATGCCAAGGGCAGGAGCTTTGTGCCCAAGGCAGTGCTGCAGGCGCTTTCTGCCTCTGCCAGCGCCCCTGTCTTCGCCCAGTACGATCAGTACCTAGGCAGTGGCATCGTGGGTGGGCCCATGTTCTCCATGCGGCAGGCAGGCAGGAAGATGGGCAGGGTCGTGCTGGACTGTTTGCAGGGGCGTTTTCCTGAACAATCCTTTTTGATCGGCGCTGACACGAGCTCCATCCAGTACGACGCCAGGCAGCTACGGCGTCATGGCATTGACATGCGGCTTCTGCCTGCCGGCGCCACCGTGCTGTTCCAGGAAATCAGCGTCTGGGACCAGTACAGGCATTACTTCATTGGCGTCGGCCTCCTGCTGGTTCTGCAGTCGGCACTCATTGTCGGGCTGGTGGGCACTTTGCGCCAACGCCAGCGGGCCCAGGCGGCCCTGTATGCCAACCAGCAGGAACTGGAGCGACTGGCCGGTCGTCTCATCTCCTCGCAGGAAGAGGAGCTGAGTCGTCTGTCCCGGGAATTTCACGACGATTACGCCCAGCGGCTGGCAGCCATGGCCATCGAGACCGGGGCGCTGGAACTGCAGTGCCAGGATATCGGGCCGGCCTTGCCGGGTCGGATTGGCCATATCAAAAACCGGCTCATCAACCTGTCCGACGATGTCCATGCCCTGTCCCGGGAGCTGCATCCCAGAATTCTGAAGGATCTGGGCCTGTCACGGGCACTTCATTCCCTGTGCCGGCACTTTTCCGACCGGGAGAGCTGTCCGGCGATCTGCCGTATCGACGCAGACAGTGACGACATCCCCGAGGATATAGCTCTTTGCGTCTATCGGGTTGTGCAGGAAGGCCTGCGCAATATTGCCAAGCATGCCCATGCACAGCGGGTGGATATCGATATTCGGCATACGACCGGCCGCCTGTCGGTGAGCATAGCGGACGACGGAGCCGGTTTTGATCCGCACAGGGTGCGCCATATCCCGGGCATCGGACTGGCCAGCATGCGCGAGCGGGTGCAGTATGTTCGGGGCACGTTCACCATCCAAACTGCGCCGGGGCAGGGGACAGTGATCCGGGTCACGGTGCCTCTGTCGGAGGAATATCATCATGAAAAAAGCGCGGATCGTCCTGGCCGATGATCATCGGTTGGTGGCCGAGGGCCTGCGAGGTCTTTTGGAGCCGGATTACCAGCTCGTGCGGATTGTGGAAGACGGGCGGGCGCTCCTTGAGGCGGTGGACCGCCTGATGCCAGATGTGGTGGTGGCGGACGTATCCATGCCGCTTTTGAATGGCATCGAGGCGGCGCGCCAATTGAAGAAGAGGCACCCGGCCATCGCTGTCGTCTTCCTCACCATGCACATCGACGTGGCCTACGCGGCCAGCGCCTTTGAAGCAGGCGCCTTGGGCTATGTGCTCAAGCATTCCGCGCCTGCCGAGCTGCTGACAGCAATCAGTTGCGCTCTCAGGGGCCGCACCTACATCACGCCCCTTTTGGCCGGAGAACTGCTCGACTACCAACGCAGGCGGCCAGAGGACGGGCAGCAAGACCCGTTTTCCCGGCTGACCTGCCGCCAGCGCGAAGTGCTGCAACTGCTGGCCGAGGGGCTTTCGGCCAAGGAAGCGGCGGCGGTGCTCGGCATTTCGGCAAGAACGGTCGAATTTCACAAGTACGGCATGATGGACAGCCTGGGCCTGAAAAGCTCGGCGGAACTGCTGCGCTTTGCATTGGAACACGGGGTCAAATAGCGCAGCCGCCTGTTGCCTGACCGCTCCATGCACCGCTATAGGCCCCCCATTTTTCCCTCCTGCCAGGACAGGCTGCTGCTCTCTTGGTTCCTGACACCGGTAAATTTATCTGCAAAACCCGGTAATTTTTCGAGTATTCAGAAGCGTTCTCTCAGGTTTTAATTCCTCCTGAACGCCGCATGAAGCGCCTGATTGCGATATACGTTTTTAACGCATGGGAGGAACGAAACATGAGCTTGGGAACAAGGGCAAAATATGCGTTCTACAGCACCGCTGCCATCTGCCTGCTGACAACTGGCCAAAGCCTTGCGGCGGACGAGACGCCGCATAAGACCCAGGAGATGGCGGAAGCCCAAAAACAGGCATCCACCCGCATCGGCCCCACGAGCGGCACACCGGTCAACACCATGATCAGCGGCGGCGGGGTTATTGCCAGGGGCAAGCTGCTCACCCAGGTGAACAGTTCCTTCCGGGACAAGGATGATATCGTGGAAAATGCCGGAGCAGGCGCCAGAACCTCGAAACAGCTCATTGCTCTGCTGAAGCTGCGTTATGGCCTGACCGATAATCTGGAAGCGCTCTTGGTGCCCGGTTATATCTATGTCCATCGGGATGCCTACGACCGTTTCGACAGCGACCATCTGGGTGGCCCGAATGATGCCAAATTAGGCATCAACTACGGGATTTTGCAACAGAAGCAGGGCGATCCTTTGAGCCTCTGCCTGACGCTTGGCCTCAACCTGCCGACCGGCCAGTCCGGAGCCAGGCACCCGCCGGGCAACGATGTCTGGTCCTACAACGCCGCTTTGGGCATCACAAAGGTCTGGCCATCCGGCCACCGCATCGACGGGGCGGTCGGGTTTACCCAGCCTACGGAAACCGGCAACCTGGGCGTGCGCAAGGATACCTCGTTCACCCTGACCGGCAGCTATCGCTACATCTTCAATCCCAACTTCGATGCTGGCCTGGAATTTACTGTGGAAAACAGCCGGGAATGGCAGCAAAACGGTGTGGACATGCATAACGGCTACACCGAAATGTACGCCGGCCCGGCCATCAACGTCAATTTCCCGGATTGGGGCATGTGGGTGGGTATTGGGGCCTACCTTCCGGTCTTCAGGGATTATGACGCGCCCACGGCAACGGATGACATCCGTATTGACTTCAAACTCGGCAAGATGTGGTCCTGGTGAGCGCAGCGGCTTCAGGGCTCGGGCAGCCCCAGGCCGTTTCCATGGGAGCGACTTGCCCTGCGCTGTAAAAAAATCTTGTGCCGGCTCAAGATCTGCTTGGCTCGTGTGCCGATCAAGACTGCTGACTTTCATTGAGTGCCACCTTTTGTTTTGAAGTGTGAAAACTGAATGAGCCAGTCTGATACCCATTCAACATGAAGGAGATCGCCATGCGTAAATTCGTCGCCTTTCTGGCTGGCGCAGCTCTTTGCGCCGTTCCCGTTTCTTCCCAGGCCTACGAAGCCATCTGCGGCCCCTTGGGTGTACTCCATTACCAGAAAGAAAAGTCCTACGGCGGTTATGTGCTCTACACCAATCATCGGGGCGGCACCAGGACCTACCTCATTAATCTTGAGGGCAGCGTGGTGCACGAATGGAATCACGGCCGTGAGGCCTTCATGGCCGAACTTCTGCCCAACGGGCACCTGCTGCGCGTCGAACAGGGCCCCGGTTCCCCGGTGACCTTTGGCGGCTGGCACGGAACTCTGCGCGAATACGACTGGGACGGCAACGTGGTGTGGGAATACACCATCCGCGACAAGAACAGGGTGGCCCATCACGGCTTCGACCGCCTGCCCAACGGCAACACCGCCATGCTCATCTGGGAAAAGATGAGCTGGGATGAAATGATCGCCAAGGGGCGCGACCCCAAGGACCCGACCGTCTACAAGGACGGTTTCAAATACCCCGACGGCAAGGTGCTGGAAGGCGTATGGCCCGATGCCATCATCGAGGTAGATCCCAGCGGCAAGATCGTGTGGGAATTCCATGTGAAGGATCATATCGGCACGGCCAAAGACCAGTGGGATCCGAACTATCATCTACCCTTCGGCTATATACCCGCGTACTTCGCCGGCCCGGACTGGACGCACTGGAACTCCGTACGCTACAATCCCAAGACGGACCAGTATCTGGTGAACTCCCGCGACTGGGGTGAAATGTACATCATCGACCGCAAGACCAAAAAAATGGTCTGGCGCTGGGGCAACCCCTACGCTTACGGCGCGGGCAGCAAGGAACAGGGCTATGCCCGCAACGGCGATCAGATCCTCTTCGGTTCCCACGACTGTAACTGGCTGCCCAACGGTAACCTGAGCATCTTCGACAACGGCACCATGCGTCCCAGCGGCAACCACAGCGCCGTCTATGAGATAGAACGCGACGGCACCTTCAACGGCGGCAAGATCGTCTGGTCGTTCAAGACCAAGGACTCGAACAGCTTCTATTCCGATTACCAGAGCGCGGCGCAGAAGCTCCCCAACGGTAACTGGCAGATCACGTCCACCAACAACGGTCACGTGTTCGAAGTGACGCCCGACGGGGAAGTGGTGTGGGAATTCGTGAACCCCATGTCTGGCGACGAACCCTACTGCGTGAGGAAGGACAAGAATCCCTGGACGCAGATTCACCGTGCCTTCCGCTATGCGGCCGATTCTCCGCAACTCAGGGGTCGCGATCTCAAGCCCATCCGCAAACTTGCGCCTTCCTGCCCCGACTGGCAGACTCTCCTGAAATACAAGCCTTCCCCCAACGGCGACGAAGCCCCGAAGGTGGAAAACACCCCTGCCTCTGACCAGAAAGGCTCTGATTACGCCATGCCCAAGAAGTAATGGATGAGCCCTGCCAGGCGGCCATGCCTGCTCCTGCCCCGGTCGCTCCGCAAGGAGCGACCTTGTTTTTGCCTGACCGGAACCCTGGCATGCGAAAAACTCGCACCTGCGGCGCGGCATTCTCCGGAAAAAGGCCCGGCAGAGACTGAGGAACGCCGGAGAGCCGCTTCCCCGGTAAACGGAAAACGAGGCCCCCGTCCGGCAGGGAGAAAGCCCGTTGCGGCGTGTTGCAGCGGAGACCTTGCCTCATGTGCCCCGGGGGCGGCATGGGTGCAGCGCAGGAATGAACCCCGTTCGCTGTATTGCGCAGCCGCCACAGGGGTCGCCCTGCCGCAGTAAAAAAACCTTGTGCCTGGGGATAAGAAAAGGGCGCCCTGAAAAATCAGGGCGCCCTCTTTTTCGAGCCGGCTTGACAGAGCGGGATCAGCCAATCACGGCCAGCACCGCATCCTTGGCAACCGAGTCGCCAGCCTTGCAGGGCAGGGACTTGACCGTGCCGTCGCAGGGCGCGGTCAGGCTGTTCTCCATCTTCATGGCTTCAAGCACCACAATGGCGTCACCTTTCTTGACCTGGGCGCCAACTGCCACGTCGTACTTGATGATCAGGCCCGGCATCGGCGCGGTGAGCGGCGTGCCGTCAAGCGCCGCCGGGGCCGGTGCTGCTGCCGCGGGCTTGGCGGCGGCTGCCGCTGCAGGTCGGGGTGCTGCCGCCGCTGCCCGCGGAGCGACGGCCACGGGCTGATAGTCGCCGGTTGGGTCAACATCCACACTGAAGTACTCGCCATCCACAAAGACGTTGAAGGTGCGGACATTGGGGGATTTCTCCGGCATGCCCTTCTCCGGAATTTCGATCACCTTGCCCTGGCGCGCCTTGTTGACCAGATCCTGCATTTTCCTGGCTTCTTCCAGGGTAATCTTTTTGTCGCCCGGAGCCACGTCGGTCTTGCCATACTTCCACTCCAGAAACTTGCGGCCTGTAGTCGGGAATTGGGCATACAGAATGACATCGTCCAGATCCTTGGCCAGTGAGCCGATTTCCTGCTTGGCCTTTTCCAATTCCGGCGCCAGCTCGTCGGCCGGACGTTTGGTGGTGGGCGTCTCGCCCCGGGCATAGCCTTTCAGCGCCTTCTTCTGCACTTCCGGATTGATCGGCACCGCGGTCTTGCCGTAGAGACCGTAGCACAGGTCCTTGACCTGGTCGGTGATCTTGCTGTAGCGCTCACCCGGAGGATCCAGCAAAACGTTGTTCACGGTCTGCACACCCACGATCTGGCTGGTCGGGGTGACCAGCGGCACCTGGCCCAGGTCCTTGCGCACCCGGGGCAGCTCCTTGAACACGTCGTCAATGCGGTTCAGGGCATCCATGGCACGGAGCTGGTTCACCAGGTTGGAGAGCATGCCGCCCGGGGTCTGGTGCAGGAGCACGTTGATGTCGATGACCGACGTCTTGGAGTTGTCGAGGAGATGCCGGTACTTGGGCAGGATCTCGCGTTCCATGATGGTGTCGATCGCCACCAGTTTCCTGATGTCAAAGCCGGTGTCGCGGTTGGTGCCCAGCAGCGCCATCACGATCGGCTCGATGGCCGGGTGGGAGGTGCGCAGCGCATAGGGGCTCATGCAGGTGTCGATGATGTCCACGCCGGCTTCAATGGCCTTGAGCATGGTCATGTCGGCCATGCCCGAGGTGAAATGGCTGTGCAGGTGAATCGGGAGCCTGGTTGCCGCCTTGAGCGCCTTGATCAGGTTATAGGCGTCGTAGGGCGCGAGCAGGCCGGCCATGTCCTTGACGCAGATGGAATCCGCGCCCATGCTTTCCAGATCCTTGGCCTTGCCCACATAATAATCGAGATTGTAGACATCTCCGCCCAGACGGGGCTCGGTGATGGTGTAGCACATGCAGCCCTGGAAGTGCTTGCCGGCCTTTTTGATGGCCTTGACCACGGTCTCGAAGTTCCGGTAGTCGTTCAGGGCGTCAAAGGTGCGGAAGATGTCCATGCCGTTTTCGGCAGAGCGCTCGACAAAGGCAGTGGCCAGATCGTCGGCATAGTTGCGGTAGCCGACCAGATTCTGGGCGCGGAGCAGCATGGAGAAAGGGGTTTTCTTGATGTATTTCTTCAGGGTGCGCAGACGCTGCCACGGATCTTCCTGCAGGTAGCGGTGCATGGTGTCGAAGGTGGCGCCGCCCCAGGTTTCCATCGCCCAGAAGCCGATTTCATCCATCTGCTCGGCAACCGGGATCATATCCTCGGTACGGCCGCGGGTGGCAAACAGGGACTGATGCCCATCGCGCAGGCTCAGATCCTCTATTTTGACGGGGTTCTCCGCTTTGGGCCGGTCCGGAGCATAATTCATTGTGGTCATCTGCACTTGATCGCTCATGGTCGAATTCTCCTGCAATTCATTGTCTTGGGTACTGGTTTCTACAGCATCAGAACGCTTTCATCTGGATAAACCGGCGCATCTGCATGATTTCCTGGCGGCCGGACAGGGCCCACAGGGGCGGCCCCACAAGCGGTTCCGCAGGCGCATCCAGGACAGCGAGCGCGGCGGCGGCTTCCTCATCCTGGAGATAGGCGTTCACGGCGGCAATCGCTGCGATTTTTTTCTTTTTCAGGTCTGCCATTCGTGCCTCCTGATGGAGTGGGTTCGGGAAATGGGCCAAAGGCCAGCTTCCCAAAATTACAACGGAATATTGCCGTGTTTTTTCATGGGCAGCGTGTCCCGCTTGCCCCGGATGGATTCCAGGGCATTGATGATGCGGGCCCGGGTCTCTGCCGGTTCGATGACTGCGTCAATGTAGCCCCGTTCAGCCGCGCAGTAGGGGTTGGAAAAGTTGGTGTTGTACTCCGCCTCCTTTTCCGCCAGAAAGGCCTGTGCGTCTCCGGCTTCCTTGGCGCCTTTGGCGTAGAGCACTTCGACCGCGCCCTTGGAGCCCATAACCGCGATTTCGCCGGTGGGCCAGGAGTAGTTGATGTCGGTGCGCAGATGTTTGGACGACATGACACAGTAGGCGCCGCCGTAGGCCTTGCGGGTGATGACCGTGACCTTCGGAATCGTGGATTCCGCATAGGCGTAGAGCAGCTTGGCGCCGTGGCGGATAACGCCGCCGAACTCCTGGGCCGAGCCGGGCAGGAAGCCGGGCACGTCGACAAAGGTGATGATCGGAATGTTGAAGCAGTCGCAGAAGCGGACGAAACGCGCGCCCTTGTCGGAGGAGTTGATGTCCAAAACGCCCGCATAGTAGGCGGGCTGGTTGGCGACAATACCCACGCTTTTGCCGTTGTAGCGGGCAAAGCCGATCACGATGTTGGGTGCGAAGTTTTTCTTGATTTCGAAAAAGATGCCGTTGTCCACTGTGGCGGTGATGACCTTCTTGATGTCATAGGCCGCATTCGGATTGTCCGGGATGATGTCGTTCAGCTCCGGAGCCGGGCGGTTGATCGGGTCGTCGCAGGGGGTGTCCGGCGGATTTTCCAGATTGTTCTGCGGCAGGTAGGAGAGCAGCTCCTTGATGTAGCGGATGGCGTCGTCTTCATCCTCGGCCGCGTAGTCGGTCACGCCGCTGGTGGTGGTGTGCATGACCGCCCCGCCCAGGGCCTCGGTGCTGATGTCTTCGTGCAGCACGGTCTTGACGACCTTGGGCCCGGTCAGGAACATGTAGGACTGCTCCTTGACCATGACAATGAAGTCGGTCAGGGCAGGCGAGTAGACCGCGCCGCCGGCGCAGGGACCGAAAATGCCGGAAATCTGCGGGATGACCCCTGAAGACAGCACGTTACGGGTGAAGATCTCGGTATAGCCGGCCAGAGCCTCGATGCCTTCCTGAATGCGGGCGCCGCCGGAATCGTTCAGGCCAATCACCGGAACGCCGTTCTTCATGCCCAGATCCATGATCTTGCAGATCTTTTCGGCCAGGGTGCCGGAAAGGGAGCCGGCCAGCACCGTGAAATCCTGGGCATAGATGTACACCGGGCGGCCATTTATTCTGGCGCTGCCGGTCACAATCCCGTCACCCAGAAACTTGTTTTTCTCCATGCCGAAGTTGTGGCAGCGGTGCAGCTTGAAGGCGTCGTATTCCTCGAAGCTGCCGGGATCGACCATGGCTGCGATGCGTTCCCGGGCGGTCTTCTTGCCGGCTGCGTGCATCTTGTCAATTCTGGCCTGCCCCCCGCCTTGGAGAGATAGGGCGCGTTTCTGTTTGAGTTCCTCTAACTTCTCTCTTGTGCTCATGCTTTCACCTTGCAGATGTTGCGGGAATTGCGGGGTCCAACAGAAGAAAGGGGGCCTGCCCCGGACACGCCGGAGCAGGCCTAATAGTTCAGACCTTAAAATATTTCAGACCTTATAAACCTGCTTGCACAGCTCGCCCAGTTTGCCCAGGTTCTGGCAATGATGGATGCCGCAGCGCTTCATGGCCTCGATCTTGGCAGCCGCCGTGCCCTTGCCGCCGCTGACAATGGCGCCCGCATGCCCCATACGGCGGCCTGGAGGCGCGGTGAGGCCGGCAATGAAGCCGACCACCGGCTTGTCCGGCATATTTTCCTTGATCCATTCGTAGGCGTCTTCCTCGGCATTGCCGCCGATCTCGCCAATCATGACCACAGCCTTGGTCTCGGGATCCTTTTTGAACTCCTTCAGGCAGTCAATAAAGCTGGTGCCGTTGATGGGATCGCCGCCGATGCCGATGCAGGTGGTCTGGCCAAAGCCGGCCAGGGTGAGCTGATTGACCGCCTCGTAAGTCAGCGTTCCGGAGCGGGAGACAACGCCCCAGGGGCCGCCAGGCTTGACGATGGAGGCCGGCATGATGCCGATTTTGCAGGCGCCCGGGGTCAGCAGGCCCGGGCAGTTGGGGCCGATCAGGCGAGTCTGCGGACGGGTCAGCAGGTAGTTTTTGACCTTCATCATGTCCAGTATCGGAATGCCTTCCGTGATGCAGACCACCAGCTCGATGCCTGCGTCAATGGCTTCCATGATGGAGTCGGCGGCAAAGCGCGGCGGTACGAAGATCATGGAGGCGTTGGCGCCGCTGGCCTTTCTGGCCTCGCGCACGGTGTTGAAAACCGGCACATCGTCCATCTTCTGGCCGCCTTTTCCGGGCGTTACGCCTGCTACGACCTTGGTGCCGTATTCAATGCACTTGCGGGTATGGAACATGCCCTCCGAGCCGGTGATGCCCTGGACGAGCAAACGGGTATTCTTGTCAGCGAAAATGCTCATGCTATCCTCTCAATGTATGGGGTTCTGTTGAACAGCGAGTGGGCCTTGAACTCACTTCACCATGGCTGCCACTTTTTCGGCAGCATCGTTCAGATCCTTGGCCGGGGTCAGCTTCAGGCCAGATTCGGATTCGGAGAGAATCTTGCGGCCCTCCGCCGAGTTGGTGCCTTCCATGCGCACCACGACCGGCACCGAGAGGTTCAGTTTTCTGGCCGCGTTGACCACGCCGTGGGCCAAAACGTCGCAGCGGAGAATGCCGCCAAACACGTTGATGAGGATGCCCTTGACGCGTGGATCCGTGGTAATGATGCGGAAGCCGTTCTCGATGGCCTCTTCGCTGGCGCTGCCGCCAACATCCAGGAAGTTGGCCGGAGATGCGCCCGCGAACTTGACGATGTCCATGGTGGCCATGGCGAGTCCGGCGCCATTGACCATGTTGCCCACATTGCCGTCCAGATGGATGTAGTTCAGCCCGTACCTGGAGGCGTCGATTTCCTGGAGATCTTCCTCGTCGAGATCGCGCATTTCCTGGATGTCGGGATGGCGGAACACAGCGTTGGAGTCAATGTCCATCTTGGCGTCCAAGGCGAGGATATTGCCTTCGGCGGTGATGATGAGCGGGTTGATCTCCACCATGGAGCAATCGTAGTCCATAAAGAGCTGGTAGAGATTTTTGACCAGCGCGCCCATCTGCTTGTGCAGTTCCTTTTCCAGGCCCAGGCCAAAGCAGATCTGGTTCAGGTGGAAGCTCTGCACGCCGGTCACCGGGTTGACATTTACGGTGATGATCTGCTCGGGGCTCTCGGCCGCCACTTCCTCGATTTCCATGCCGCCGGCCTGGCTGCAGATTATGGCAACCGTTGCGGTGGCGCGGTCGGGGATGATGGAGAAATACAGCTCCTTCTTGATGTTGAGGCCTTCCTCAACCAGCACCTTGCGCACCAGTTTGCCTTCCGCGCCTGTCTGTTTGGTGACGAGCTTCATGCCGATAATGGAATCGGCAACCGGTTTGACATCGGCCCTGGTCTTGGCCAGTTTGACGCCGCCGCCCTTGCCGCGGCCACCCGCATGCACCTGGGCTTTGACAACGACCGGCAGCCCGAATTCATCGGCAATCTTTTCGACTTCCGCTGAGGTCAGGGCCAGTTTGCCCCTGGGTGTGGGGACATTGTACTTCTGGAACAGTGCCTTGGCTTGATACTCGTGAATTTTCATAGACGCCATCCTTTTTGCGGCGACTCCAGAGCAGGGAGCCTGCCAGGGGAGGTTGAAGGGACTGCTTCCCTAGTGAGCGGATACGAGGGGCGGAAGAAAGCATACACTGCGGGTTCATGAGGTGCCTTGCAGAACGGTTGTCGCATATTGCATGCGCGTTGGCGGACGAGAAGCCTGCACCGGGACGCTTCAATGTTGATCGGCAATGTACAATGATTCAGCACCCAACATGAAACAATTATTTAAAAAAAAAAGCACCTGGCGTCAAGCTCTAAAGTGTGGGATATCCTGGGCCTGCCGACGTTCCAAGCCCTTGGCTGGCAGGGGCAGGAGCAGGAAAGCAGTGCCCCGCACAGTGCGCGAAAGGAGGGATCTGCAAGTTGCAATTTGAGTACTGGGCACCTGATCAAACATCGTATTTGTGCGCTTGTGCAGTCGTCCTGGGGCACTGGCAATCAGTTGCTCCGTTCTCTTTGAAAACTGCCGCCCTTTGGAAAATATTGTCGCAAAAATCTATTGTTCTTTTCATGCGTGCTGCGCGCCACCTCGCCGCCGCTGTAATCTCACAGGTCCGCTATCCGTTCCGGGTACGGGCGCGGCGATGCAATGCCCGGGACAGCGTTTCAGGCCTTCGCCAGCCGCAGACCTAGCTGGTAGGCTTTTTCCAAATCACGCGGGAACTGTTGTTCATGCACCCGCTTTTTGCTCTCCGGGTCAAACATCCCATGCATGTATTGGGAATAATCTTTGAACTGTAAAGTATCATTGATGGTCATCCATTCGGATGGACCGTGCAGAAGCATGCCCAGATATTTAACATAATTTTTGATGATTGCATGATAACCAAATTCTTCCATGATCTGTGCATCTACGTTCATGGTACATATAAGCCCACTGGCAATTTTCCCCTTGAATTTGCTGATTTCATTCTGGTTGTATGTAGAATTCATGAAGAGCAGTCGTTCAAAAAAAGCAATCATGGACGATTCAATGTTACTGAAATATATTGGTGTTCCCAGAATCAATACGTCTGACTGCATAACTTCCACCAAAATTGGTTGCAAGTCGTCTTTCAACACACAAATCTCTGCGTTATTATGCAGAAGCTTGCAGGCAAAACAACTGGAGCAACCCTTGAAGTTCAGACTGTAAAGGTGTATCATTTTTGTTTCTGCGCCCACTGCTGTCGCTCCTTCCAATGCTTTTCCCACAGCCTGTGCGGTATTCCAGTTTTTTCTGGGGCTGGCATTGATGCCCAATACCTTTTTCATGTTTTTTGCCTCTTGTGGGTGTAGTTGATGATTTTGCCGAGTTTCTACTGCCCCGGCGACATTGCCTAGGCCCGGTGCAGGTGGCCACAGGTGTCCAGCATTTTATCGTACAGCCATTTTTTCAGTAACTCCACAGGTTGCCGCTGCTCCGAATCGGCAAAGGGTATGTGGATGTTGCCTTGGATGCTCAAATCCGGTAGATGCTCACTGCCAAAATGCACCGCTCGGTCAGGGTGAGAAAAGGTACAAAGGACAGGGCGGGATTCTGGTAGAGTTGGCAGCACCAACAACCACTCAGCCAGAAGGAGCCCGCCATGTCCCATAGCCATCTTACTCTGGAAGAACGCATCAGGATCGAAATATTTGTGTCCATGGGCCTGAGCTGCCGGGAAATGGCCAGACGCCTGGGCAGGAGTCACAGCACTGTTTCCCGGGAGCTGCGCCAAGGCAGATCCAAATCCGGCTGTCGTACCCGGACTGCTGATTGCCGGTCCCGAAAAAAACGAAAGATGCTGCGCCATGACGCTGCACGAGCCGCTCCGATCTGGTCGCTTAGGTTGATGAGAAGCTCCGTAGCGACTGGTCTCCTGGGCAAATTGCAGGCCGCATTCGCCCTGGCAGCGCGGCACCAACGAGAATGGGGGGGCCTGCTGCGACAGTACTGCCCAAGAGGCATCAGCTTGCACAAAATCACGGAAAAACAGATCAGGAACGTAGTAGAACGGTTGCATAAGCGGCCTCGCAAATGGTAAAATTACCAGAATCTCGCTGAATTTTTTAAGCATAAATTCACTGGTGCAGTTGCAAGTTGAATGCATAAAATAGATCATAAATCACCGTTATCCTCCATCCTTGGCAAGATCCGCTCCTAGTCGCTCTCCAATGTATCGCAGTAACGGAGCCACCTGAGTGAGTTGATATGCAACTGGCTGATTCTCAGATTGCAGTAATTTCGACAAGAACTCCCAATCATCAGAAAGGTTACCGATATCCAATTCTTTCGGTTCCTCGAACTCATATACATCTCTGCTGGGAATATTCCAGTAATTCTCCTTTTCAAATTCAAAAAATTTTACCCCTCTTGTATCCATAATATGGTTGAAAAGGCGGTCAATGGTTTGTTTCAATTCAGATAAGTCTATCTGCATTACTTGCGTCCTTTCTTTCGTTCACATTCTTCCTGTATCCTCTTAAAATTCTCTATTTGACCGAGAAGACTTTTAATTCGACCAGTGAAAATATGCTCTTGTCGATCTGGATGAGTATTGAGCATAAGCTCTTTGTTCTCCATTGAAAAAGATCTCTAGTGTACTGCCGCAGCTTATCTTGATACTCTTTAAGCTGATCTCTCAAAGCCTTACATGGATCTCGACACTCACCATGTCTTACTGGATCTCCGCCAATATTCTGTTGAAGAAGTTGCAGCAATGCTCATTGTGAGTAAAAAACTGCATAATACAGAGGAGTAACTTACTGATTCTGCCTTACCTGGAATTTGCCATTCCTGTAGTATGGAACTGAAATATAGTTTGCAAAGGGCTATTATATCTTTCTCTCGGGAGATTATCAACAACTCTTGATTTCCTTGCACATCATGAATGCAGCTCCTTGATGCGAAGTTCACAGAGATCCATGAGCCGGCCAGTCCACTGTTCACGGCCGTGGATACGGGTGCTGACGGCAATGAGCCGGGCCAGGGAAAGCGTGGTATAGACCGCCACCCGCTGGTCATGGACATGACCGGTCAATGCGCCAAAGCGTGCGGCCAGTGCCTGTTCAATTCCGCTGAGACGATCAGGTTCGCCCTGGCTGCGCAGGCCGTAGTCGATGAGATGGGCGAGACAGTTGCCCGGATCGAGCCCCGGGTCACCCTGACAGTAGAGATCGAGATCCACCAGAAAGAGCCGGTCGCCGTCAAAAAGAATATTGTCATGATAGCAATCCCGCTGACTGGGACAGGGCGGGCAGTACGGCAGGCTGCGCCCCAGCCGCGTGCAGGCCGCAAGCAGCTCGTCGATGCGGTTTTTCCAGGCCGGATGCAGCCAGGTCACGGCGGTCAGTTGTGTCTCCAGGATGCGCAGCTCATCTTCCACGCCGTGCACCCGCTCCGACAATGGCCCCAGCCGGTGCAGCTTGTGCAGAGCCCCGGCGATCCGCCCGGCCAGGGCCGGGCCATTTTCCCCGTGCAATCCTTCGATAACCGGCCTTGCCGGCACCTTTTTCTGCAGCCACATGGAAAGATGCGGCAACAGGCCCAGGGGCTCGGGAACCGAGACGCCATCCGCGCAGGAACCGTCAAAACCGTTTTCCCACAGATGCCGCTGCACCGCATGGCTGCGCCGGTCGAGCCCCCTGGCCCTGATTTTGCCCAGAACCGAAAAGCGGCCGCCCTTTTCCGGGTCGGTCAGCTCATACTCGATCAGGCAGCGGCGGCCCGGTTTGTGCCGCCGCACGTAAATAGCCGCCACCTGCCATGCCGTGCCGGCAAAGGGATTGCGCCCGGATGCTTCCACCTGTTCCCGCAGGGCGCGGGTCATGTACGCCGGGTCTAGAGCCTGGACCAGCATGGGCATTTTGGAATCGGCAATCCTGCTCTCCGGATCGTGAACCGGAACGGGAGCGCTCGTGCCGCGCCCAATCGGCACGGCCCTATGTTCCGGTTTCATGCCGGGCATGGTTTCTCCAAAACGCCACTGCGTGGTACACGAGCCGGGCCATCAGCTCCGGCCACTGCGGGTGACGGGTACGAAAAGCCTGGGGCGTGAGCTGCAGCAGTTTTGCCGCTGTGTGGAGGCTGTAGCGCAAAAGAGTTTCCCGTTGTCCGCAAGCCTCCAGGTAGCCCTTCAGCACCACGTCTGCCAGTACAGCGGCGGTACCGGCCGCAAGGGCTCCCGCCGCCTCGTCATAGAACAGTTGCGCGGTAAAAGAGCCAAGATCCGCGGCAGGATCACCGATGCGGGCCTGATCGTAATCGACGATGGCGATTCCGCCGTCATCCGCCCCATCGACCAGCACCTGATCGCTGGAAAAATCTCCATGGATGGGGTGATGCGGGCAGGGCATGGAGAGCAGCTCCGCGCCGATCCCGGCGGCGAGACGGCGCAGCCGGACTGCCAGGGCTGGGCAGAGAAAGGCCGTTGCATTGGCGGCGGCCAGAACCGAGAGCGCCTCGTTTTCCGGCACAGCCCTGGCCAGCGAACCAGGGCTCTCTCGATGGAAGCCGGCCAGGGCCGCGCCCACGGCCTGCAATTGGCCAGACTTTCGGCTCAGCTCCCGAGCCTCGTGCAGGAGCTGGCGCAGCGGCCGGCCGTCCAGCCAGCGGCTGATTATGATGCGCTCATCCTGGGAAATGCCCAAAGGCCCGGCGACGCTCAGGCCGTCATCCGCGGCAAAGGCGCCGATGGTCCGCGCGGCCCTGCAGGCGTTTTTGAAGTCCCGCGCCTCATAAACCTTGATGAGCGCCCGGGCTGCACCGCCCACCAGCAATTTGCCCACGTATCTGCGCTCGTTTTTATAGCGCAGGGTCTCCATTCCGGCCGGCCACAGCTCGGGCATTGCGGGCAGAAGATCCTGCAGAAGCCGTCGGCGCGCATCCGCCTCCCCCAGCGCCGCCAGGCCCGGCAGTTTTCGATCCCGTGGAAAAGACCAGACCGCCAACTGCCAGGCATCCACAAAATGGGGCTCATGACCACCCTGCCCGGCACCGTTTCCCTTCTGGCAACGGGCCCGCTCTTTGGCGTATTCCTTTTCGGGATAGGCCTTGGCCGAAATCCGTATTGCCTTTTGAGCGCCGACCCCGGCGGCAAAACCCGCCAGGCAGTTGGTGTGCGGTTTGTATTTGAGATAGCTGAGGGTAAGATCAAGGATTGCCTGTTCCGGATAGAGCCGCTGCAAAAGTCCCAGCGCCCGCTCCGGATCGAGCAGGATGCTCAGTCCCGGCAGGCCGGGCTCTCTGGCAATCACCTCCAGATCATGGCCGTTCAGCATGGTTTATTCTCCGGCGGTTTCGCGCCCCTGCGAAGCGGACGGGTTGCGGGCCCGAAAAAGCGCGGCATACGACCCGCCCCGGCCGAGCAGCTCCGCATGGGAACCCTGTTCGATGATACTGCCGTTTTCGAGAAACACGATTTGATCCGCCCGGGCGGCCAGATCGAGATCATGGGTGATCATGATCACGGTGCGGCCCCGGGCGAGCTTGCCAAGGGCCTCGATCACCGCCTGTTCGTTGCTGCGGTCCAGACCGGTGGTCGGCTCGTCGAGGATGAGGATCGGGCTCTGCCGCAGGGCGGCCCGGGCAATGGCGATGCGCTGCTGCTGGCCGCTTGAAAGGGTGACCCCGCGCTCGCCCAGTTCGGTGTCGTAGCCATTGGGCATGGCCATGATGAAATCGTGGGCGTTGGCGAGTCTGGCCGCCTGCTCGATTTCGGCGAAGCTGGCACTGGCCGCGCCGTAGCCGATATTGTCGCGGATGCTGGCGGCAAAGAGCAGGCTGTTGGGCAGAACGATACTGATCTGCTCCCGCAGGGATTTGAGACGAAAGCCGCGGATATCCATCCCGTCGATAAGCACCCGGCCCTGACTGGGGTCATAGAGACGCAGAATCAGGCTCACCAGGGTGGATTTGCCCATGCCCGAAGGCCCGACCACAGCCACATGGCGGCCCGGCGGCACAGAGAGGTCAATCCCGCGCAGGATGGGATGGGCCGGATCGTAGGCGAAGCTCACCCCCTCGAAACAAAGAGAGCCCTTGAAGGGCGGGGCGGCCACCGCATCGGGCAGGTCCTCGATATCCGCCTTTTCTGCCATCAGATCGACGATGCGCTCGCCCGCGGCCACGGCTCTGGCCATCCGGCTGGTATACTTGGCAAACATGCGGATCGGCCGGAAGGTGCTCTTGAGGTAGGTGATGAAGACAATCAGATCGCCCGGCGAAAGCTCTCCCACCAGCACGAAGAGCGTGCCCTGCCAGAGAACAATGGCCGAGGACAGGCCGATCATGACATCGGCGCTGCGTTCCAGATTGGCGGTGAGGCGCTTGACCTGCACCCCGGTACCGAGGCTCTTCTGCCCCACTCGGGCAAAGACGTCGGCAAAGTTTTTTTCGAGCGACAGGGCCTGTACATCGCGGATGGCGGCCAGGGATTCGGCTGCGGTGGCCGCCATCGCCCCCTCCTGTTTGCGCAGTTTGCGGGTCATCTGGTGAATCTTTCTGCCCAGATGGGTGCTGATGAGCCAGAGCAGGGGCCAAGGCAGCAGCGCAAAGAGGGTCAGTTGCCAGTTCATCCACAACATCACCCCGATCATGCCGGCAAGTATCAGCAGATGGGCGAGCATCGGCATGATGGCGGTCACCATGGTCTCGCCGATCAGGTTCACATCGCTGACCACGCGCAGGGTCAGCTCGCCGGTTTTGGCCCGGTTGTGGAAGGAAAGGGAGAGCCCCTGCAGGTGCTGGTAGAGATCGTCCCGGATCCTGGCCATGGTGCGGCTGCCTGCCAGGGCGAAGCCGATGCTGCTCAGATAGGACAAGACTCCTCTGAGGGCAATGATCAGCACCAGACTGAGCGCGAGCAGAATCAGCAACTGCATGGAGTCGAGGCTGGCCAGCAGGGGAATTTTTGCAAAACCGCTGTGGGGACTGTCGGAGACGATCCAGTCGATGACGATTTTCAGCGGCCAGGGCTCCAGCAACTGGGCGGCGATACCGGCCAGAAGGGCCAAAAGGGAGCCGGCGAGCAAGGCGGTATGACGGCGCAGATAGGGGCCGAAACAGGCGAAGATGCGGCGCAGACTGGGCAGGGCCGCGGATATGCCGGCCGGCGCCTTGGAAGGCGTCGACAGGCCCTCCCCGGTCTTGCGGGTATTTTCGCTTGGGTCCTCGTGCCTTCCCTGCTCTTTTATCTGTAAACCCGCGATGGCAAGGATACGGGCCGCCACGCTGTCCCAACTGTGCCGGTTCAGGGCCTCGTCTCTGGCGGCTTGCCCCAGCCTGCGGCAGAGGGCCGGATCGGCGCGCAAGCCGGCAAGAGCGGCCTGCAGTCCGGCCGCATCACCCGGCGGATAGAGCAGACCGGTCTTTTGCTCGCGCACAACCCGGTCGAGCCCGCCGACCCGGCTGGCCACCACCGGCAGAGCGGCCGCCATGTATTCATAAATTTTCAGCGGCGAAAAATAAAAGGGCTCCATCTCCGGATAGGGGGCGACGCCCACATCCATCTGCCGCAGCCAGTTCGCGACTTCCGCCGGAGGAACCGCGCCGGTCAAAGTGACACTGTCGGAGATTCCGGCCTGCACAATGCTCCGCTCAATGCCTGCCCTTTCCGGGCCATCACCCACCAGCAGAAGGCGCAGGCCCGGATCCTGTGAGTGCATGGCGATGAACACATCGAGCAGCAGCTCAAGTCCGTGCCAGGGCTTGAGGGAGCCGAGAAAACCGATGGTAAAGGTTGCCGGCGAATCCGGCTGGGGACGATCCGCAAAGAGTTCGGCCGGAAAGCGGGCCGGATCGATGCCGTTTGCAAGCACCCGCACCCGTCCCCGGCTCTGCGGATAGCCATCGAGATAGGCGGCGACTCCCGGCGACACCGCAATGATGGCATGGGCCGCCGCAAAGACCCTGGCCGCAATCCGTTCCGCCTCCTCGCGGTGCACCAGTTCCCGGTGCCGGATCTGCTCTTCGATAAGCGGCGCATTGACCTCAAGGATGCCGGGGATGCCCTGGGATTCGGCATACTCCATGCCGGCGCAGCTCCACAGGGAATAGCGCTCGTAGACGCAGTCAAACGGCCCGGCGATCCTCAGGGCGTCCTGCACGGTGCCGGCGCTTACCATGGCCGCCCGCTCGCGCCGGGCGGTGTCGCCCCGCGGCGGCTCCGGCAGGCAGTGTACCGGCAGGTCTCTCAGATCCGCGGGCGGCTCCCCGCCCAGGCGCATGGCAAAAAGCTGCACCTGAAGCCCCTGCCGCCGAAAAGCACGGATGACTTCCTGTACGTGGATGGAGGCGCCCTTGGCACCAAAGACCGGAATGCCGGGGTCGGCGCAGACATATGCCAGACGCATCAGGCCCTCCTCGCCGGGGTCGCGGCGGCCGTTTCCGGCAGACGGGGGGTGGCCATGGCGGCCCTGAAGAGCTCACGCTGGGCCGCCGCGTTTTTCCGGATATCGAAATCCTCTTCAACCAGGGCCCGGGCCCTGCCGGCCAGGGATGACCGCAGATTCGCATCCTGCAACAGCCGCTCCATGGCATCGGCCAGGGCAGCGGGATCGCGCTCCGCCACGCAGAGACCGGTGTCGTTATGCCGCACCAGTTCGGGAATGCCCACCACCTGGGTGGAGATGACCGGCGTCCCCAGGGCCATGGCCTCCACAAGCACCGTGGGCAGGCCATCGCGGTCGCCGTCGGAGCTGATCACGCAGGGAGCGACAAAAAAGGCGGCCTCACGAAAAATCCTGATCAGCTCCGCGTGGGCTCTGGGCCCGGCAAGGCAGACCTGCTCAGCCAGACCAAGCCGCTCGATTCGCTGCTGCAAAGCCTCCCGCATCATGCCCTCGCCCACTATGCTGCAGTGAAAAGCAATGCCCCGCTCCCGCAGCAGGCCGCAGGCCTCGACCAGCACATCAAAACCCTTTTTCTCCACCAGCCGGCCCACGGCCAGGATTTCCCGGCTGTTCAGATTGGGGGGCCGGTACGTAAAACGGTCCAGATGCAGGCCGTTGTAGATACGCCGCACCTGTTCGGCCGCCTGACCATAGGTGGCCTGCAGATAGCGCTGGTTATAGCCGGAGACCGTGATCACGCCCGCGGCATCGCCCAGCTTCCTGTGCATGTCCTCCTGATCGACTGCCTGATGATAAATATCCTTGGCGTGTACGGTCAGGGTATAGGGAATGCGGGCAAGCCTCGAGGCAATGCGGGTGACCGTCGCCGCAAGCGTGCCAAAATGGGCGTGAAAATGGGCAATCCCGCGCTCGCGCGCCTTCAGGGCCAGCTTGATGGCCTGGAGTAGGTCTCCCTCCTCCATGTCGCCCAGCTCATCCAGAGCCTGCCAGAAACCCGGCAGTTCCCTGCGGGCAAGGCTCATCATCTCCCAGAGGCTGTGCGTGGCGGCGCTGATGTCGCGGATATAGGTGACCGGCGCCCTGACCTGGGCCAGGATATCCTGAAAATGGCTTTCCCGGACCGGCCGCAGAGCAAAGATGTGGATTCTCATCCCGGCCTTTTCGTGTTCGAGAATTTCATTGACGATAAAGGTTTCCGAGAAGCGCGGGTAGCGTTTGAGCACATAGGCCAGCGCGGGCTGTTGCGGTGTCGTCATGATGCAACCTTACTCGAACGAGTGGAGGAGGCGGAAGAGGCAGGGTCGGCGGCAACATGGGCGGACCCGAACATGGCGCTGACCAAAGCCGGAATCTTCTTTAGCCCCCCAAGATCGATCACATTGCGGGCAGGTTTGAAGGCCTGCTCCTTATGGAGCCAGCGGGAGAGAGCGGCCGGATTCAGATCTTCCAGGCAGATGACGTCGACCACACCCAGAGCCTGCAGGCGTTCGGCGCGGATTGTCTGCTCGAGTCGGGGCTTGTTGCGCGGCACGATCAAAGCGGGTTTGCCGAGGCTCAATATTTCGGTCACCGTGTTGTAACCGCCCATGGCAATGATCCGCTTGGCCCGCTGCATCAAGCCCATGGGTTCCTGCAGAAACTCCAGTACCCGCAGACGGGGATTTTCTCTGGCCTGGGAGCGCAGTTGCCGTTTTTTCTCCTCCGGTAAAAATGGTCCGGTAACCATGATGCCGTACTCGCCCTCCGGCAGTTGCGACCTGGCAAAGGCGCTCGCCACGGCCAGGCCGTCCTGCCCCCCGCCAATGACACAAAGGGTAAAGTCCTGCTGGAGCACATCCAGCTCTACCCAGCGCGCCGACTCCGGATCCACGTCCTCTTCTTCGCCGGACGGCAGACGGTCCATGGGGTCGAGATAGCCGGTGAAGGTCGTCTTGAGCCTCAGGGAGGGGGAAAAACTGTAGGCAGAGGTCTGATCGTACACGTCTGGATCGCCGTAGATCCAGACCGCTTCATAAAATCGCTCGATAAAGGCCTCGTTCTCCTGCTCCTGCCACTGCCTGCGCACCGCCTCCGGATGATCGATTATGTCTCGCAGACCCAACACGGTTCTGGTGGTATCGGAATCTTTCAGATTCTCCAAAACCGGGCTCAATTCCTGCAGAGCGCCGCGCGGCACATTATCCACGATAAAGAGGTTGGGGTTGAAATGGGTCAGGGCCGTCCCAATCACCTGGGACCGCAGATTGACCAGGGCATTGGTTTCTACAAAAAGGGAGCGGGGCGAGTAGTTCCCGTGCCGATCCTTGTGGTAGGCGGGCAGGGTCAGACAGTCGACGCCCTTTGGAATGCGGAATGCGCCCGCCTCGTGGATGCCGGCAATGAGCAGCACCTTGGCAGCCAAAGGCGACTCCGCCAGGGCCCTGGCGATAAGCTGGTTGCGGCGGATGTGGCCAAGGCCCATGGTGTCGTGGGAATACAGGACGATTTTCATGATCCGTTCTCTCGTTGATACTGGTGGGCTCGGAGCTGTCCCTTGTGCTCGGGCAGAAAATGGGGATTGCTCAGCTTGCCTGTTCCTCTTCTCAGGCTGTCTGTGCAAGGATCTATTCAGGATAGGCGCCCAAGCTCAAAACGCATTGGTTACGAAGGGCCAGCAACTTGGTGGGTTGTGTAGGTGGTGCAGGAGTGAGAGCGGGTAGATGCTCATGGCCAATGCCCCGCACGCTCAGGGGGAGAACAGGTGAAAGGGACAGGGCGGGATTCTGGGAGACTTGGCAGTGTCAAGCAGCAAGCAACCAGAAGGGAGCCGACATGTCCCATAGCCACCTGACCCTGGAAGAATGCATCGTGATCGAATGATTGTCAGCCATGGAACGAGTTGCCGAAACAGTACCACGTATCCAGGCCGAAGCCATACATGCTTTGGCCTGGAGCTGCGCCGCCACAGCTCCAAATCCGGCTGTCGGGCCCGAACAAGACGAAGATGCCGCGCCATGACCGCTCATGAGCCGGCCCGACCAGGTCGCCTGGATCGATGAGCAGCTCTGCCGCGACTGCTCGCCAGAACAGATTGCAGGCCGCATTCGCCCTGGCAGCGCGGCCCCAGCGAGAACGAGGGTGGCCTGTTGCGACAGTACTGCCCAAGGGACATCAGTTTGCACAAGATCAGGGAGAAGCCGCTCGTCAAGGCTGCTCATCGGCTGAATAGGCGGCCTCGCAAATGGTGAGCTGCCAGCGTTCTGCTGAAGCTCGTAACCTGACCCTCGCTGCTGCACTGGCAAGCTGCATGCACCATCTGCCATGGCCGCAGGATCATCGGCAGGCCCGGCATTTTTTCGCCCCCTTTCCCGCGATGCCTGTGCAATGAGAAGGTATCCCGGTTTTTTTACAGCGCGCGCCGGCGGACCCAGATATGGTGCGCGACCAGGAGCCCAAAGGCCGCGGCGGTGAAGACGTGAGCCTTTTCGCTGCCCATAATGCCAAGCGCCGCGCTGGTACCCAAGGCCGCAAAAAGCGTGCGGTTTTCCAGCTTGCGCGGTGGCACGCCGCCCAAAAGAGTCCTGAGAAAATGCGGCTCGGGCGCTCTGGTTTTGGCCAGTTCCGGCAGCTCGCTTTCAAGGGCTTTGCACAGGGCCGCGACCGCTGTTTCCAGGTGCCCGTTCTTCTTCAGATACACGAGAATCGATGCCTTTCCCGGCACCGCTTCTTTCACTCTGGTCACGCCCTTCAGGACCTCCAGCGCCCTGGCCCGACCCATTTCCGTACCCAAAACCGGGTGACGCAGGCGCACCCGGCCTTCCATGGCATGTACAACATACGCAGGGAACAGCATCGTTTTTCCTCCTGATTGCTTGAGCAGATTTTTCTTGACCACACTCAAATGGCTGGTATTTTAGCAGGGACTAAATTTTACAAAGAAACAAAAGAATATTTGCATTTTCGGAATGAGGCAAACATTTTTGTGTTTTACTTGAAAAAAATAAATTCACCGATATTTTTAAAGCATCTTTTTGATTGGGGCTAAAGTCAGGACTCTAGACCCAGTTTGGACTTTAACCCAAAAAGACGGGCACGTAAACACGTAGCTCTTTTCAAGGGAGGACAACATGAACGATGGATTGAAGCTCGGTCTTGCATTTCTTGGTGGCGTGCTGCTGGGCACGCTGGGTGCGGTTGCCCTCAGCCGGGGCAAGCTCGACATCAAGCCCGTAGCCGCCGACCTGCTCAGCCGGGGCATTGACGTGAAGGACGCCATCATGGGCAAGGTCGATGCCCTCAAGGAAGATGTGGCCGATCTGGCCGCCGAGGCCCGCGAGGCTTCCGACAAGCGCAAGGAAGCCAAAGTTGCCGGGGCCTGAACCCCTCAATGTGCTGGCTTTGCCCCTGCGATGGCTTTTGGCGTCGCAGGGCTTTTTTTTGAAACGCCGCGATTAGGGGGGCGGACATGACCTTTTACATTGTGCATGAACTCATTCGGCTGGCGGACGGGCATGGGGGCCGCATCCGGCTCCGCGCGAATCTGGCCTTTACCGCGGCCCGGGCGAATGACCTGAACCATGCTTTGGCGAACATCTCCGGCATTGAAGGCGTACAGGTCAATCCGAGGTCCGGCAGCGTGCTGCTGTTTTATGCAGACGCCGAGAGCCGTACCGCCGTTCTCCGGCTGTTGGCGGTTGCAGACACCCTGCCTGCCCGGCGAGAGGAAGGGGCAGCGGTGGAAGCCGAGGTCAGGCCGAAAAGTCCGTTCTGGCCGCTCATGCGCTTCTTTGTGGTCCGGCCCTTTCTGCCCACTCTCTGGCGCGTGGTGACAGCGGTCTGGGCCGCGGTGCCTTTTCTGGTCAAAGGCTTGCAGTCTTTGGCCCGCGGTCGGATCAACGTGGATGTGCTGGATGCGTCGGCGATCCTGGCGTCGTTGCTGCTACGGGATTTCCGCACCGTCTCGGTCCTGACCCTCCTGCTCGGGCTGGGCGACATTCTGGCCGCCTGGACGCGCTATCATTCCCTGAATACACTGGCCGAAAGCCTGAGCCTGAACGTGCAGAACGTGTGGCTCTTGCGTGACGGGAAGGAAGTGCTGGCCCCGATCGAGGAAGTTGCAGTGGGTGATCTGGTCGTGCTGGCCGCCGGCTCATCCATTCCGGTGGACGGCGTGGTGGAAGACGGCGTCGCAGTGGTCAACCAGTCCACCATGACCGGCGAGCCCCAGGGCGTGGCCAGGGAAAAGGGCGGCGCGGTTTTTGCGGGCACCGTCGTGGAAGAGGGCCGCATTGTCGTGCGTGTGACCAAGCAGGGCGACGACACCCGTTACCGTCAGGTCGCGGCGTTCATCGAGGAATCCGAATCCTTCAAGGCAAGCATTCAGGGCAAAAGCGAGCGTCTGGCCGATATGGCCGTGCCCTTCACCTTTGCCTTGGCGGCGCTGGTCTGGATTTTCACCCGGGATTTCCGTCGCGTCGCCGCAGTCCTCCTGGTGGATTACTCCTGCGCGCTCAAGCTGGCCACGCCCTTGGCCGTGCTGGCAGCCATGCGCGAGGGCGCCCATCAGGGCATCATCATCAAGGGCGGCCGTTATCTGGAAGCATTGAACGAGGCCGACACCGTGGTCTTCGACAAGACCGGCACGCTCACGGGCGCCTGCCCGCAGGTGGCCGAGGTCATTCCGGTACGGGGGCGGAAGCGCGACGACATCCTCCGCATCATGGCCTGCCTGGAAGAGCATTTTCCGCATCCGGTGGCACGGGCCGTGGTCAACCGGGCCTCGCAGGAAAATCTGCAGCACGAAGAAGAGCACGCCCAGGTGGAATACGTGGTGGCCCACGGCGTGGCATCCTACCTGCACGGCAAGCGGCTGCTGGTAGGCAGCCGTCATTATCTGGAACATGACGAGGGAGTGGATCTTGCTTCGCTGGCCAAGGCGATCGCCAAACAAAGCGCCCTTGGCCGCTCCCTGCTGTATCTGGCGGAAGACGGCAAGGCCGCCGGCATGTTGGCCATTGAAGACCCGCTCAGACCCGAGGCCACCGAAGTGGTGGCAAGCCTGCGGGAGATGGGTTTCAACCGTGTTCTGATGCTGACCGGCGACGATGAGCGCACGGCCAAAGCGATTGCGGACAGAGTAGGGATCACCGAGTTCAGGGCCCAGATTCTGCCCACCGACAAGGCGGGCATAGTGCAGGAACTAACGGCTCAGGGTTGCAAGGTACTGATGGTGGGCGACGGCATCAACGACGCCCCCGCGCTCTCGGCCTCCCACGTGGGCATAGCCATGATCGACGGCACGGCTCTGGCCCGTGAGGTGGCCAATGTCCTGCTCACCCGATCCGATCTGCATGGCATTCTCACGGCAAGGCAACTGGCTCGCGGCACCCTGAAGCGCATCCACACCAATTTCACGGCGACCCTGATCCTGAACAGCCTCTTCCTGGTTGGTGGCCTCACCATGCTGCTGCCGCCCGGTCTGTCTGCACTTTTGCACAACCTGACAACCCTTGGCGTATCCTTAAACGCCATGCGCCCCCACCTGAACCGGCACACCCACCCTGAACAGGCCGCGTAACGCCTGTCCAAACGCGCGTAAAAAAACAGGCCCGATCCTTAACGGATGGGGCCTGTTCGTGTTTACAGCAACGAGCGCGTCACAGTGCCGGCAAAGCCGAAACCGGCTGGCTGGCAAGGGCTGCAGACTGCGCCAGGGCTGCCGCTTCCCGCTTCTGACCGCAACGGGGGCAGCTTGCGCACTTGCCGCAGCAGCCGGGCTTTTTCCCGGCCGAATCCATTTCCAGAACGATGACCCGGTTGCCATCCACGGCCAGGGCAAAGCCACCCTGGCCCTTGAAGACGATCTGCCGGGGCGAAAGCCGCGTCTGCCGACAGGCGGCTTTGAAGCCCTGCGCCGCCAAAGGCTGCGGCTGCGCCGCCTCGCGCACATCGATGAAAATATGATTGCAGTGGTCGCGATACAATAAAAGCAGATTCATCACGGAGCAGGCCTGTGGCACGCCAAAAAGGCCGCAGCGGATGTGCAGGTTGTGCTGACTGAAACGATGACTGATGCCCAGAAATTGCAGGGCAGTACAGTGGTTCATGGGGCCTCCTGTCCGGTGCTGCAAAAAAAAAACAGGCCCGGAGTCGCCGTGACCCCGGGCTGCCTGAATTGCTGTTTGCCCGCGCCGGCCTGGGGTTGCCGGCGCGCGCCCACGTCACAGGTGCTGCAGAATGGATGCGGTGTAGTTTGACACCTCCTCATCATTGCCTCCGCCGTCGCCCTCCAGGCGCAAGCCTTCGGCCACGACCTCGGCACCCAGTTCCTTTGCCTTTGCCTCGATGACGTCCACTGCACCGCAGAAATGGACATACTCCCTGTCGCCGGAAGCAAAGGCAGCCACTTTTTTGCCCTTCAGATCCATCTTGTCGGCCTGTTCGAACAGGGTCGCGAAATCATCCTGCATTTCAATCTCATCGTCGCCCCAGCACGATGCGCCCATGAGCACCGCATCGTAGCCGTCTGCCAGATGATCCGCCGTGGCGGCCGCGGCGTTCTGCACCGTGACTTCATTGCCGGCCTTGGCCAGTTTTGCTTCGATGAGGTGCGCGATGTTTTCCGTGTTCCCAGTTGCAGAGCCAAAGACAATCAGGATTTTGCTCATATTGTTCCTCCATAAATTTTAGTCGAAACTAATTTTATTTATATGCTACAGAGGGGGCGGAGCAGCGTCAAGAAGAAAGCCTGGAGGAATCGGCAAAGGTAACACTTCGTGCAGGAAAGACAAAAACACCATCCCTGCCAGATTATGAAAACTGGATTTTGCGGGCCTCCTGCGCCTGGGAGTGGCAAGGAGCGCAACAGCCGGTTTCTGGTGTTGGCCAAGCTTGAGAACAAGACGGCCACTGCCCTCAAGGCGGTGCTTCTCTCCCGCCTGGGCCGGATCCCCGGTCTCTGCGGCGGCCTTTAACGCTGGGCAGCGGTTCGGAAATGGCCCGGTTCAAAGCAGTGGAGCGGGCAACTGGCTTGCTGACAGATTTGCCGCTGTAGAGTTCGCCTGAGCAAAGGGCAGTGATTTTGGATGTATTCCCGCTCGGATCAAGTGTGTCGATCAGCTCAGGCAACCAGCTTCATCTGTAATTGTTGCCAGTTGTGCCAGAGCTTCGCTGTATGAAATGGCCCTTGTTGCCTCCTGTTTTCATTAAAAGGTAAAGGAAACAAGTGTGTCTGAAACATAACTATTCACCCCTCCCTCACCATACGCAGTCAGGGCCTCCTTCAAGAGCTGGATAATATGCGGCTGTTCTTCCACTGGCGGAACAGGGCTCCTCAGCCATCCACCGCTAAAACCGTCAAAATGCCATAGCCTGCGATATGGCCGTTCTGAATAATTCTTAGAGCCGCCCCCCCGATAGAGCATGACCACACAATACCGGCCTTTCTCGTACAGCAGCCAATACTCCGGTTCCAAATCGCGGCCCAGATGATGTATCTGCACAAGGTAAGCGTCCCGCTCCCGGTCGCGGGTCCATTCCCAGTCACATCGACGCGCGTAATCGAAATGCAGCTCATCGCGCAGTTGCGCGATGCCGTACTTTTCCACGTCTTCGTCCGAGATGTACTCATTCACAAAGGCCATAATGCTGCCTCCTGGGAAATGATGAAAAATCTTTGCTCCGGCCCATGGGCCTGTTGAAAAACTATGATTCAGACCCCATGCTGCAGGAATGTCACAGTCCTGGTAATGCAGAATCGGTGAGTTGCTCCTCTTCCTTTTTCAACGCTTCGGCCAGCTTTTCTGCGCCCTGGCCTCCCCAGAGCGCTGTGACCATGGACTTGGCTCCCCTTACATCAAGCTTGTCGATAAGGGCGGTTAACTCTCTTTTGGCTTCTTTGGCATTGTTTGACAGCCTGGCCAAAAAGCCTTTGGCCTCATCGCACGTAAGATTACTTTTTGACGACAGTTCGGTTTCAAGTACAGTCATGATAAATACCTCCTGAAATTACGCTGCGTTAAACGACTCATCGAAAGAAACAACAGTCTCCGGAATTTGCTCGACTACGCCCAAAGCACCATACTCCGTCAGGGCTTCCTTGAGCGCCTGAAAAAATTCGGGCAGTTCTCCTTTAGGCGGAACGGAAAAAAGCCTGGACCCGTTTTGCCAAAAACCCTCAAAATGCCAGACAATCCGGTAGGGACGCTCATAAACTTTTCGACTACTCCCTTCGCCCTCATAAATCTGAAATGTGCTCAATTTTCCCTGGCGATAGAGCACCCAGACAGGAATGTCATTTTCTTTGCCAGGGCCTTTTCCTTTTCTTAGGTATATGTCGCGCTCCTTGTCCCGGGTCCAGGTATAGCGGCCTAACGGCTCATCGCGATAAAAAGCTTTTTCCAAACCCAAAAGGTCATACTTTTCCACGTCTTCGTCTGAAACGTACTCATTCACAAAGGCCATAATGCTGCCTCCTGGGAAGTGATGAAAAATCTTTGCTCCGGCCCATGGGCCACCTTTTCAGGGGCCATCCTGCATATAGCTGCCTTGCGTTATGGCTCCAATCTCCTGACTGGCACGGTCCAGGTATCGGGTTTCACTGCAAGGCCGTCATCCTCGTCCGGTGCCGGGAGATCAGAGGAGAAATCCGCTTCTCTGGCCGGCTTGTCGGGAACTTGCTGTGTGCAGGGACTTCGGCTTTTATGGCAATGAGTGACGAGGAGCCTGGGCACTGTGCCGGTGTGCAGGCAGGCCACAGAGTTCGGAAAGCAAAACGGGCCTGAGGCCCTTTGCTTCGATGCCCAGGCAAAGGCTCTCCACTTCGGCAAGCCAGCGTTCCAGTCCTCCGCTGCCTCCCCTGGGCGCCCTGTCGTGCAGCAGCACGATATCGCCTGGCCGAAGCCTTTTCAGCATACGGGCCGAAAGGCCGCACACGCGGCGGTTACCCATATCCCGCCCACGACAGGAAAAATTGACGGCCGCAAGCTGCTCCCGAGAGAGCGCCTCGGCATAGGCAGGCACGTTGATGCCCACCGGCGGCCGGAAGAAAGCCGGCTGCACGCCAAAACGTGACAGCGCCCGGCGGGTCAGGCGCATTTCCTGCGTCAGGCGCTCTGGCCCGCGAAACATGATGCAGGGCGCGTGGGTAAAGCTGTGGTTGCCTATCTCGTGGCCCGCAGCCAGGATAGCGCTGAGCTGGGCCGGGTACTGCCGCACTCTGCGGCCTGCGACAAAAAAGGTGGCCGGAAAACCGTGGCGGGCGAGCAGGGCCAATAAGAGCGGCGTAGAGACCGGATCCGGGCCGTCGTCAAAGGTCAGGGCGATGCAGCCGGCACTTTCCGGTCCTCGCGCACCGTGGCACAGTACCGGATAGAAGAAAGCCCAGCCCGGAAAGGCCGGGGCCAGCAGGCAGGCCCCCACAAAGCCCGCCAGGGGCAAGACGGCCAGAAACGGGGCACAGAGCCAGAGCAGCGCGGCCAGGGCAAAAGCCGCCATGCCGCATTGTTCCGCAGGCGAAAGCGGCCGACCCGGACTGCGCACCAGGCCGGTCATCCGACAAGGGCCCGCCAAAGCGCGAAGGCCAGCAGGACCAGAGCCGCAGTGTTCACCAGCATCAGTTGCCACCAGAAACGGTGACCAAACTCGCTCAGTTGCTGCAGAAACAACAGGCCGCCAAAACGACGACGCAGGCGGTCCAAACGCAGACAGGCATCGTTGTCGGAGGGGGAATCGCTCTGAAAGGCGAAGGCCGGGCAGGCGGCAAAAAAGCGGGGCGCGGGCAGGGAGCACAGAAAATCGTCGTAGGCGAGCCCGCGCCATGGCTGCTCTACGAGCCAGGCGGCAAAGGGCCGGTTCACGGCATAGGCATGGGTCAGACTGCGGTAGCGGATGCGGGCTACCGGCAATCCCCTGAGCTTGTGGCAGCTTTTGACCAGGCAGCCAAGGAAAAAGGCGTCCCACTCCGCTGTCTCCAGAAAAGCGGTCATTTGCGCGAGTCGATCTGCCGAAAAGCGCCGGAACAGCACATCGTCCTCAAAAACCAGAATCCGCTGCGCACCAGCCGCCTGTCCTCTCTGCAAACACAGGAGGTGGGATTCGTAAATACCCTGCTCCGGGTTCGCGGCCTTGTCGGCCATCACGAACTCCACAACCAGGCCCACCCGGGCAAACTCTGCCCGCACCGCCTCCCGGCGGTCGGCCCGTTTCCTCAGCGAAATGCAGTAGGCCCGGTCGAAAAAGGACCAGCCGGCAGGTGGCGGTATCCCCTTGTCCATCACCAGCACCGCGGGGGCTCAGCTTCCGGCCCAGGTCCAATACGGATACCGGGCCAGCATGGCATTGCTGTAGCGGGGATCGGTGCTCACCTCTTCGCCCACCCAGTCCGGTTTTTCGAGCGGCTGATCGGGGCTGGCCAATTCCACTTCAATCAGCACCAGCCCCGAGTTATTTCCGGCAAATTCGTCCACCTCCCATACCAGGCCATTCAGGGGAATGCGAAAACGGGTTTTCTCAACCAGCGGCAGTGGGCAGAGATCGAGCAACTGGGCCGCATCTGTTGCCGGAATGGGATATTCAAATTCCGGTCTGGCCAGACCATCCCCGTGGCCCTTGACGGTGAGGAAGGCGCTTGCACCGGCCAGCCGTACCCGCACGGTGCAGGCCCGATCCGCAGCCAGATAGCCCTGCACATAATGGGTACCTGCCGCCAGGCCGCGCCAGCCGTCGCCTGCGGGCAGAAATTTGCGCTCAATTTCCACTGCCATGAAGACTACCGGTTCACCCGGCCCCTGTCGGCAACAGGCGCCCCAGGGCGGCTCAAAAGCGGCGGGCTGGATTGGCCGGGAAGGCGCGCCTCCCAAGCGTCCAACAGCCCGGCGCAAAATCCGGCGACCCGCTGCCCAGGGGGCAAAACCGCTTCTGCAGGGCGGGCATTGCAGACCTTCCTCGCTCCACGCTGGAAAACGGCGCTGCTGGGTACAAAGAGACGCTGTGCATTGTCCGGCGGAGCAAGACAGAGTACTTTCATGGTTTACACAGCCTCCCTGGTTCAGCCTGCATCCTTGGTGGCACAGCACACATGCTGCAAAGTAAAGAAAGGCCTCCCCCGGCGCAAGGAAAATCCTGAACAGAGTCGTTCTGGAGCTCTTTTCCCCCACAGTCTTGTCCCGACATCTTGCTGTTGCAAAAAACCGCACAACCATCTACAAAAAAGGGTAGCATCTTCCCTGGCCGGAACCGTACCGGCCTTTTCCTGTACAGGCAGCAAAAGGCATACCATAATGGATATAAGCGCTTTTCGTCAGGACTATCAGAACACCCCCCTCAGCAAGACCGATCTCGACGCCGACCCGATACAGCAGTTTGCCCGCTGGTTCCAGCAGGCCTGCGACGCAGGCATTCATGAACCCAACGCCATGAGCCTCGCCACCGTGTCGGCCAGCGGCAAACCCAGCCTGCGCATGGTGCTGCTCAAATTCTTCGATGCCAAGGGCTTCGTCTTCTTCACCAACTACGGCAGCCGCAAGGCGCAGGATATCGCCGGCAACCAGGAAGTGGCCCTGCTTTTTCCCTGGGTGGATCTGGCGCGCCAGGTGATCATCACCGGTCCGGCCGCCAAGGTGAGCGCCATGGAGTCGGCCCGCTACTTTGCCAGCCGCCCCCGGGGCAGCCAGCTTGGGGCCTGGGTCTCGCACCAGAGCGCCGTCATCTCTTCCCGCCAGCTCCTGTTGCAGCAGTTCGACAAGCTGAAACAGAAATTTGTGAACGGTGAAATTCCGCTGCCCGATTTCTGGGGCGGCTACCGCATTGCGCCAGAGAGCATCGAGTTCTGGCAGGGGCAGACGAGCCGTCTGCACGACCGCTTTCGCTATCGCAAAGATGAAAACGGCGCCTGGGTCATCGAACGACTCGCGCCCTGAACGCTGCATTCAGGCCTCTCTGATGCCGAATATCATGCATTGCTGCCATCGCCTTGCAGCCCTTGTGCTGTGCGCGCTGCTGGTGCTCCTGCCTGTCGTGGCCGCTGGGCAGGAGGCGAAACAGCATCAAGCCGGTCAGGGCGATCAGGGGATCAGCGCCGCCAGTGACGGCAAGGCTGCCCCGAATAAAAAGGAGGATGCGGCTCCTGCCACGACGCCGGAAGCCAGGATCGCCCTGCTGAACGACCTGCTCGCACAGAAAAAAAATTTGCAGGACAATATCGCGGCCCTGAAAAAGAGCATTGCCAGCAGCCCGCCATATGCGGAGACAGCCGAACTTGCAGCCCAGCTCAACAACCTGAACCAGCAGCTCAACGACACTGACAACGACTTCGAGCGCATCGCCACCGGCGTGAATCCCATAGCCCTGCAGCCTGCCGAACAGAAAAAGGAGGCCTTTGACTGGAAAACGGAACTCACCGCGCTGGTCGAACCCATCATCCGGGAACTGCGCACCCTCACTGCGGCCACCAAACAGAAGGCCGATCTCCGCGCAGCCATCATGCGGCTGGAAAAACAGATACAGGTGACCCAGCAGGCGATCGCCAATCTGAAGGAACTGCGCAAGGCCGGCGGGGACAGAGCCCTGATCCGGGAACTGGACCAACTGCGGAATAGCTGGCAAAACGAACAGAACCGCCTGCAAAGCAAGCTGGATCTGAGCCGTCTGGATCTGCACCAGCTCAAGGCCGCGTCAGGCCGAGGCGCCATGCTCGGGCGGGTGGCGGAGCGGCTGAAGGATTTTTTCAAAACCCGGGGGCTCTATCTGCTCTCAGCCATTCTGGCCTTTGCCTGCACCTTTTTCCTCCTGCGCCTGCTCCTGAAACTGGCGCTCCACCAGCTGCTCGCCCATCAGGCAGACAGCCCCAGACGGCAGATGTACGCCCGGCTCGTTGCCGTGTTCTCCCACTTCGTCTCGCTGCTGTGCGCGATCGCCGCGATGCTGACCGTGTTTTTCCTCGTGGCCGACTGGTTCATGATCAGCCTGGTGCTGCTGATCTGCCTGGGAGTGCTCTGGGGCCTGCGTCAGACCTTGCCGAAGCAGTGGGAGCGCTCCCTCTTTCTGCTGAACTTGGGCCCGGCACGGGAAGGCGAACGACTCACCCTGAACGGCATCCCCTGGCGCATCGACAAACTGGGCATGTTCTGCTGGCTGTCCAACCCGGCCCTCGATGAGGTGCAACGCCTGCCCATCGAGCTGCTGCTGAAACAGGTTTCCCGGCCCTACAATCTGGACGAACCCTGGTTCCCGTGCCGGAAGGGCGACTATCTCCGTCTGGCGGACGGCAGTGTAGCGCAGGTCACCCATCTCTCCAGCGAGCAGGTGGTGCTGGCCAATCTGGGCACCGGCATGACCAACAGCTGCAGTACCGCGGCCTTTCTCGGCATGGGCATCAGCAATATGAGCCGGAAGTTCCTGGTTTCCGTCACCCTGGGCCTCTCCTATGACCTGCAGGCAGAGATCACCAGCAAGATTCCCGGCACCCTGCGCAGCTTCCTGCAAAGCAAACTCGAACAGGAGGGCTATACGGAAAAGTGCACGAACCTGAGCTGCGAATTCGGCTCTGCCGGCAGCTCCAGCCTCGATCTGTCCATTTCCCTGGAATTTACCGGCGAGATGGCGGCCCTTTACTACCGTCTGCGCCGGGCAATATGGCGCTGGTGCGTGGACTGCTGCACCGAAAACCACTGGGAAATCCCCTTTGACCAGCTTGTGGTGCATGGCGCGCCTGCAGCAGAGCCCGGCCCTGTTCTTGTGCACGAGGCCGCATGATGGACGATGCAATGCTTGCCGCCCTGCGGGAAGCAGTGGGCGCGGAGCAGGTGGCGGACAGCCGGACAGCACGCGTCACCCACGCCTTTGACGCCACCCAGCGCCGCTTTCTGCCGGACGTGGTGGTGTATCCGAACAGCACGGAGGAGGTGGCGGCCATTGTGCGGCTGGCAGCGGAGCGGCGCGTTCCGGTGCTGCCGCGCGGGGCGGGCAGCGGCTTTTCCGGCGGGGCCCTGCCGGTACAGGGCGGCATTGTGGTTGTGCTCACCCGCATGAACCGTATTCTGGAAATCGACAGCCGCAATCTCCTGGCCGTGGTGCAACCCGGCGTAGTCACCGCCACGCTGCAGGATGCGGTGGAGGCTGAAGGACTCTTTTATCCGCCCGATCCGGCCTCCAAGGCCTTCAGCACCCTGGGCGGCAATATCGCCGAATGCGCAGGCGGGCCGCGCTGCGTCAAGTACGGCGTAACCAGGGACTACGTGTTGGGCCTGACCGTGGTGACGCCCACGGGCCGGGTTATCCGCACCGGTGGCCGGGTGGTCAAAAACGTAGTGGGCTACGACCTGACCCGCCTTTTCGTGGGATCCGAAGGCACGCTCGGCATTGTCACCGAAATCATCCTGCGGCTTTTGCCCAAACCCGCGGCCCGGCGCACCATGCTGGCCACCTTCGACAGCATGGGAAACGCGGCCACCGCAGTCTCCACCATCATCCGCGGCAAAATCATCCCCGCCACTCTGGAATTCATGGACGCCTCGGCCATAGACTGCGTGCGCGGCGTAAAGGACATTGCGCTCCCGCCCGCCTGTCAGGCGCTCCTCATCATCGAGGTGGACGGCGAGGAGGCGCAACTGGGCCCAGAGCTGGAGCGTATCTGCGAATTGCTGCGGCCCCTGGGCCTCCTGGAGGCCACCATCGCGGGCAACGCCGCCGAGGCGGAGGCCATCTGGAGAGTGCGCCGCAGCGTCAGCCCCAGCCTGCGCCAACTGGGGCCGGACAAGTTCAACGAGGACATTGTGGTGCCGCGTGCCCAGGTGCCGGAGATGATCCGCAGGCTGGCTGAAATTTCAGCGCGTTACGGCGTGCCCATCATCAATTTCGGTCATGCGGGCGACGGCAATATCCACGTGAACGTGATGGTGGACCTTGGTCTGCCCGGTATGCAGGCCAGGGTGGACGGCGCGCTGGAGGACATCTTCAGGAATACGGTCGCGCTTGGCGGCGCGATCAGCGGGGAGCACGGCATCGGCATGGCCAAAAAGCCCTATATCGGCCTCAATCTGGATGCAGACACCCTGGCCGTTATGCGCGCGGTGAAACAGGCGCTGGATCCCCTTGGCATCATGAATCCCGGCAAGATTTTCCCGGATGACCCGGAGAATCTCCGCTCATGAACGCGCTCCGGGATCTGAGCGCCTACCGCGCCCGGCTGGCCGCCTGCGTGCGCTGCGGCGCCTGCCAGGCGGTCTGCCCGACCTATCGGGAAACGGGGAGGGAAAGCACGGTTGCCCGCGGCAAAATCGAACTGGCCGCCGAGATCCTGGCAGGTCGCATGACGCTGGATGAGGACAACCGCAGGGCCTTTGCCGCCTGCCTGCTCTGCGGAGCCTGCACGGCAGCCTGTCCGAATCAGGTGCCCACTGCCGCCATTGTGGCTGCCCTGCGGCGGGAGAGCGGCATGGCAGGCCACAGCAGCAGCGTCAGCCGGGGCGTGGCCGCGCTGACCGGGCACCCCCGGCTGACCCGGCGTCTCTTCGGCAGCGCCCGCCTTCTGGCGCCCTTCTTCCTGAAAAAGGTGCCGGAAACAAGCGGCCTGCGTCTGCGTTTTGCCGGCCAGGCCCTGCGGAACCGCGTTTTGCCGCCCTTACCCAAAAAGAGCCTCTTTGACCTTGTGCCGGAGCGGCTGCCAGGCCAGCCCGGCAAACCCACCGTGGCCTTTTTTGCCGGCTGCAGCATCAGCTACCTGTATCCAGACATCGGTGTGGCCGCGATCCAACTGCTGCACCGTCTGGGTTACACCGTACTGCTGCCACAGAGCCAGGCCTGCTGCGGCATGCCGGCCACCAGTTCCGGCAGGGGCGCACTCGCGGCCGAACTCATGCAGATCAACAGCCAAGCCTTTTCCGGGGCGGACACGGTGATCACGGCCTGCGCCTCCTGCGGCGGCATGCTCGGTCATCTGTACGCCGAAGGGGAGGACGAGGCGGCCAGGCAACTGGCCGCCCGGGTCAAAGACATCCACCTGTTCCTGCAGGAGGAGGGGCAACTGGCCGCCTTTGCCGCCCTGCCCAGATGGCGGGAGCGGTCGCAGGTCTGCTGGCACGACCCCTGCCACCTGAAGAACCATGGTATCACCGAGGCGCCTCGCGCGCTTTTACGGGCTCTGCCCAATGTGGATTTTACCGACCAGGCCGGCGCGGCGCTCTGCTGCGGTCTGGGCGGCACCTTTGCCCTCACCCAGGCCGCTTTGAGCCGAAAAATTGCAGGCCGCAAGGCAGCGGCCCTGGCAACCGCGGCAGCACATGGCACGGCACTGGTAGCCACCGGCTGCCCCGGCTGCCTCCTGCAGATCTCTTATATCATCCACATGGAGGGCCTCTCCCTGCAGGCCGCGCACAGCATCAGCCTGGCCTGGGCTGCACTGGAGCAGGCCCAGGCGGATGCCATCCAACCCTGAGCCAAGTCCCATGTCTGCTCCAAAAAATTCCCTTCTGGCTTTCTTCGCCTCGGTGCAGTTGGCGCTCTTCCTGCTGGGCCTGCTGGCCTCAACCGCCATCATCGGCACGATTATTCCGCAAAACGCCGACCCCATGTTCTATACGGAGCGCTACGGTCTGGCCAGAGCCCGCTTCTTCGAACTCCTGGACCTCGGCGACATGTACAATTCCTGGTGGTTTCTGGGGCTCCTGGCGCTCTTCTGCCTGAATCTTCTGATGTGCAGCGCCAAACGTCTGCCCCCGGTCCTCCGGCTGCTGCGCCGCGACCATCTGAGCGCCAGTGCCACCCAACTGGCCGCATTGCCGCTGCACAGGACATGGGCCAGTCCGCTGGCAGCGGACGCCGAAAGCACCCGGCTGCGGCTCCTGCTGCAAAAACAGGGCTGGCGACCCAGGGAGCGCCACCGGGACGACGGCATCATCCTCTTCGCCGAAAAGGCGCCATGGTCCCGACTGGGCGTGTACGTGGTGCACGCCTCCATTCTGGTGATTCTGGCCGGAGCGGTGCTGGGCTCGCCCAGCTTCGCCCGCCGGATCCTGCAGCAACCGGACTTTGCCTACAAGGGTTCGCTCACGCTGGCGGAAGGCAGTGTGTCCGGCCGGATCATGCCCCTGCGCGGCGGCGAGCCGCTCGACCCGGGCTTTGCCCTGCGGCTGGACAGCTTTGACATCGAAGTGTACGACAACGGCATGCCCAAGAGTTACCGCTCCCGGGTCACGATTCTGGATCAGGGCCATGAACAGCAGGCGGAAATTGCGGTCAACAAACCCCTCCGCTACCAGGGTCTCACCTTTTATCAGGCCAGTTACCAGAGTTCGCCGGAGTACCGGGTGCAGATCCGGAAAGAGCCGGACCTCATGCGCACCACGGCTATCATCACGGCCGCCACCGAATTTTTCTGGCCGGAAGGGGGCATAAGCTATGGCATTGTCAACCGGGAGCGCCGGGGCGAAATCACCGAAAAGGTCAAACTCTGGCTCTCGGACGGCCAGGGCGAGGCCGCACTTTTGTGGATGAACGTGGGGCAGGAAACCGTGATCGAGCGACCGAGCGGCCAGTACACTGTTTCCATCAAACCGCGTTATGTCTCGGTGCTGCAGGCTGCCAAGGATCCGGGCGTAGCTTTGGTGTATGCCGGCTGCCTGCTGATGCTGTTCGGACTGACCGTTGCCTTTTTCTTCTCCCACCGGCAGATTTTCCTGCTGATCGCGCCCGAAACCAGGGGCAGTCGCCTGCTGCTGGCCGGAATGGCCAGCAAAAACCGGGCCGCCTTTGCCGTCCACTTTGCGGAGCTTGCCAACACGCTCGCCACCCCCACCGATTCCCCCTGAAAAGGAGACACCATGGGCAGTTCCCAGCTCTTCGGCCTTGCCATGCTGGCCTATATCCTGGCTTCGGCCGCCTATCTGGGCGGTCTGCTGTTCAAAACCCAAAAATTCTGGCTGGCCGGCCGCATCCTCTGCGTCTGCGGCGTGATGCTGCACCTGCTCGCCACGCTGCTCCGCTGGTACGCAAGCCACCAGGTGGGCATGGGTCACGCGCCGCTCACCAATATGTACGAGTCGCTGGTCTTTTTCGCCCTCTCTGTGGCGCTGATCAATCTGTTTTTCGAACATCGCTTCCGGCTCCATACCCTGGGCGCCTTTGTCATGCCGGTGGCGGCTGTGTCCATGGCCTACGCCTCTTTCTCGGATCGGGTCGATGCCAGCATCAAGCCGCTCCTGCCGGCGCTGCAATCCAACTGGCTGATAGGTCACGTGGTCACCTGCTTCATCGGTTACGGCGCCTTTGCGGTTGCAGCCGGGCTGGGCGCCATGTATCTGCTGAAAAACCGGGCCGCCTCGCCGAACGCGGCCGACCGGCAAAACGCTCTGGTACAGGAATTGAACGACCTGGACGAGTTCGTGCACAAGACCATCATCTTTGGCTTTCTCTGGCTCACAGCCGGCATCATCAGCGGTGCGGTCTGGGCCAACGAGGCCTGGGGCACCTACTGGAACTGGGATCCCAAGGAGACCTGGTCGCTCATCACCTGGTTTTTCTACGCTTTCACCCTGCACGCCCGTTTTACGGGCGGAAAAAGCGGCTGTTTTCTGGCCTGGATGGCGCTTTTTGGCTTTGTGGCCGTGCTCTTCACCTATTTTGGCGTGAACTTCCTGCTTTCGGGCCTGCACAGCTACGGCTCGGCCTGAAAAGAAAGGCCCTGGCAGGGCAGTCAAGCGGTTGCCGGGGCCCGGACTCCGAACGACCGCTCTCGGTGCTGGTCCGAAGCCATAGGCCCAAGCCAGGCGCAAAAAACCCCGGCGCCTTGCGGCTGCCGGGGCTGTTCTTTTTTTGCCTGCACCGGCAAAATCAGTTCATGAGCGAGGCGCTGTGATGGTGCTGCACATAGGAGTTGAGGCCCTGGGCAATTCCTGTGGCAATCTGCTCCAGATAGGCTGGATTTTGCATCAACCTGGCTTCGTTGCGGTTGGTGATAAACGAAATTTCCACCAACACGGCCGGCATCTCCGCGCCGATCAGCACGAAAAAGGGCGCCTGTTTGACCCCCAGGTTTCTGATGTTGTACTTCTGCTTCAGTCCGCGGGACAGGGAGGCTTGAATGGCATGGGCCAGCTTGGACGATTCGTCGATTTTGGCATTCTTCAGCAGATCCCGCAAAATATCCTGTAATTCTCCAATATTGCGGGTAGAAGTGGCGTTTTCCCGTGCCGCCACCCGCATGGCATGCGCATCGGTGGCCAAGTTGAGGTAATAGGTTTCAACGCCGCCCACCCGCTTGTCCGAATTGGCATTCGCATGCAGGGAGAGGAAGAGATCGGCCTTCTTGGCATTGGCAATGGCGGTCCGCTCTTCCAGGGGGATGAATATGTCGCGGTTCCTGGTAAAGGATACCTGGTAGCCATACTGCTCCTGCAGTTTCCCGGCCACGATCCGGGCAAGCCGCAACACCACGTCCTTCTCCTTCACGCCATAGTCCATGGCGCCCGGGTCCTTGCCGCCATGACCAGGATCGATCACAATATGGTGCACGCCCAGGCCCAGTTGCTGGGCCAGGGACAGCGTGGCCGCTTTGCCGCCGCCAGAGGCCTCAGTAGCGCTGGCCGCCCATTTCTTCTGCTCGGTCAGATTGGGGATTCCGGCAGGGGGCTGTTCCTCCCCGGCTTCTGGCGTCGACGCCGTGCTCCCCGCTGTCTGCGACGGCGCTGTGCCGGGACGGGGGGCGCCTGGAGCGACAAAGGTGCCTCCCACCCCCCTGACAAGCGTTCCGGCGGGCGCATCCAAAGCGGTCCGCACGGAGGGCCTGGAACGGGGCGCCTCTGGCCGCGGCCTGGATACGGTCTTGACGCCGCGCACATCCACAATCACCCGAAACGGATCGGGCAGGCTGAAGATTTTGTAATCGGAAATGGATTCAATATCCAAAACCACGCGCACGGTATCCATGGTGTACTGGCCGCTACGAACCTGCCTGAGCAGACCGTCGCCAATGGCCACCGGCTCCTTGTTGTCCTTCGCCAGCAGGCTGTCGGCAAAGTCAATCAGCAGCCGCGGCGGCATGCCGTCCTTTTTTTCCAGCAGTCTGTGGGTATAGGCGACCGCCCGGGTGGCCGGAATGACGATGCGGGTATAGTCGTCGGAAGACCAGTGCTTGATCTGCTGAACCCGGGCCTTTTCCTGGCCGAGGGGCGCAGGCGAGGCCGCCGGCGACTCAGAAGTTCTGGCTCCTGTGTCTGCGGGCCGCGCCGTGGGAGGCGGGGGGGCGGGGGGGGGCGCTGCCTGGGCCTGAACGGGCGGACGGTTCAGGCGGCGCAGCAAATCAGCCGCAAGCCCGGCATGGTCGCCGCCCGGGTAGTCTTTGACGATCTTGTGCAGCAGCTCCGGCGCCTGCACCTTTTTTGCCGGATGCATCAGAGAGGCTTCGGCCGCATAGTACAGGGCGTCATCCGCCAGGGAGTTGGCCGGATAGGAGGCGGCCACGTCGTAAAAGGAATCTATGGCATTGTCCAGATCCAGCGGCATCCGGAAATGTTCGAACATCTGCCGGTACAGGCGGCCCTGCATGAACAGGCTGTTGGCGGTCAGCTCCTCGTTCTTGCGCATGAGCTGCACCCGGCGAAACTGCCGCACACAGGCCAGCCACCTGTCCCGGCTCTGGGCCTGCTCGCCGTTTTGCTCCAGACGCTCGTGCTCTGTCTTGGCCCGGGCATACAGGTCTTCGGCCGAACCGGCCAAAACCCGAACCTGGGGCAGGGGCATAATTCGAACCGGAGGCGCGGCCTCCAGCAAACAAGGCGGGATGCCTAGGAAAAGCAGACCGGCAAACAGAACAAAAAACGCAGGTCTTGCATATTGGAGGTGCATTGCCTTGATATAGTGAAAGGATGACATTTTTGAAAAAAGGATGTGCGAAAGGCCCGCACCGATCCAGGGTACCCGTTGCTTTTGCAGTTATATACAGGATTTACCCGAAGAGGTAAAAGAAATTGTACCATAAACAGGGCATGGCTGTTTTTTATGCATGCCGCTCGCTCCTATTTTGCCTCTCTGACAAGTTCCCGGATGCGGTACAGCGTATCCAGGGCCTCCCTGGGCGTCATGGCGTCTGGATCCAAGGTGCGCAAAAACTCGTCCAGCTGGCTTTCCTGCCGGGGAAAAAGCGACATCTGCCGGGGCGCCGGATCCGCCCTGGAACCTGCATCTCCTGGCTGGCCGTGCCGCTCGATTTTTTTCAGAATCGCGCTGGCCCTGCGGATGACCGGCGCAGGCACACCGGCCAGAGAGGCCACCTGAATGCCGTAGCTCCGGCTGGCGCCCCCTTCGACCAGCTTGTGCAGAAAGATGATGCTCTCGTTCCACTCCCGGACTGCCACGGAGAAATTACGCACCCCCGGGCAGGTGGCCGCCAGATCCACCAGCTCGTGGTAATGGGTGGCAAAAAGCGTCTTGATGCCAAGGCCGTTTTTGCCGGCCAGCTCTTCGGCCACGGCCCAGGCAATGGCCAGGCCATCATAGGTGGAGGTGCCGCGGCCGATTTCGTCCAGGATGACCAGGCTGTTTTCCGTGGCATTGTGCAAAATATTCGCGGTCTCGTTCATTTCCACCATAAAGGTGGACTGGCCGCTCCGAAGGTTGTCCATGGCGCCGACTCGTGTGAAAATACGGTCAACCAGGCAGATGCTCGCACTGTCGGCAGGCACGAAGCTGCCCAGATGGGCCATGAGCACAATCAGGGCGGTCTGGCGCAGCACTGTCGACTTGCCCGCCATGTTCGGGCCGGTGATGATGTGCAGCAGGCTGCCTTCATGGTCAAGGTGCAGGTCGTTGGGCACAAAGCGGCCGGGCTCCAGATTGCGCTCGATGACCGGGTGGCGGCCTTCTTTGATACTGATGCTGCGGCCCTCGTTGATCTCGGGCCTGCAGTAGCGAAAGCGCACCGCAGCTTCGGCAAGGGCAGCCAGCACATCCACTGTGGCCAGGTGCGCCGACATGGCCAGAAGCCGGCGGCTTTCTGAGGCAATCTGCCCGCGCACGCGGGAAAAGAGCGCAAATTCCAGATCGAGCCGCTTTTCCTGCGCGTTCGTGATGGCCTCTTCCAGCTCCTTCAGCTCCGGTGTGATGTAGCGCTCCACATTGGCAAGGGTCTGCTTGCGAATGAAATAATCGGGCACCTGGCCGGACTGCGTGCGGCTCAGCTCGAAATAATAGCCAAAGACCCGGTTGTAGCCGACCTTGAGCTTGCTCAGCCCGGACTTTTCCCGTTCCTTGCCCTCCAGCTCCAGAATGAGCTTTTTACCGTCCCGCAGGAGGCGCATCAGCCGGTCGAGTTCGGCATCGAAGCCCTCCCTGATCATGCCGCCCTCCTTCAGAGCGGGCGGCGCATCGTCCCGGATGGCGCTGGCAATGAGCCCGTGCACATCGGCAAGGGGGTCGAAGGCGCTGAAAATCTCCGAAAGAAGCGGGGCGGAGGCATCAGCCAGCATGGACTGAAATTCCGGCAATCGGGCGAGTGAAAGGCCAAGCGCATTCAGATCGCGGGCATTGCCCTGATTCAGGGTCAGACGGCTGCACAGGCGCTCCATGTCGGTGATGTGGGAGAGCAGTTCTCTCAGCCGCGCCCTGAGCTTGCTGCGCTGGGCCAGCTCCTCAACCGCCGCGAGCCGTGCCTTGATGGCATCCGCCGTTTTCAAAGGAAAAAGCAGCCAGTTGCGGAAGAGCCGCGCGCCCATGGGCGTGGCGCTCATATCCAACGTGTCCAGGAGCGAGCCCTCCCGCCGGCCGCCCACAATGGTCTCGGTCAGTTCCAGATTGCGGCGGGAAGATTCGTCTATGATCAGGAAATCACCGGGTTGCAGGGGACTCAGCCTGTCGATGTGACCAAGCCCGGTCTTCTGGGTCTCCTGCACATAGGCCAGAAGCGCACCCGCGGCCTGCAGGGCCAGCGTGAACTGCGCGCAGCCGAAACCTGCCATGTTGACGGTGTGGAAATGCTCCTGCAGCGTGGCCTGCGCACAGGCCCGCTCGAACAGGGCGGCCGGTCTGAAAGTCAGGCAGAGGGCAGCAAGCCTGGCCCTGATGGCCTCCGCGAGGCTGCTTTCCGCTTCGCCCTGTTCCTGCGGCTGCAGGAGTTCGGCCGGCTGCATGCGGACCAGGACATCCAAAAGGGCGTCATGACCGGCGGCAATGTCCACCTCGCTTGCCAGAAAGCGACCGGTGGACACATCCAGAAAGGCCAGACCGGCAAGCCGGTTTCTGGCCTTTGCAGGGCCCAGGACGAGCGCGCAGAGAAAGCATTCCCGCTTTTCGTCCAAAAGCTGGTCTTCCGTGGTCACGCCGGGTGAAATCACCCGCACCACCTCCCGCCGGACAATGCCCTTTGCCGCTTTGGGGTCTTCAACCTGCTCGCAGAGGGCCACCCGGTAGCCTGCGCGGATCATTTTGGCCAGATAGCCGCTCAAGGCATGGTAGGGCACCCCGCACATGGGCACTTTGGCCTCGTTATCCCGGCTCCGGGTCGTCAGGGCGATGCCCATAACCCGGGAGCCCAGCTCGGCGTCGTCCAGAAACATCTCGTAAAAATCGCCGATCCGATAAAAGAGCACAGTGTCCGGATACTGCGCTTTCATCTCCAGATACTGCTGGAGCATGGGGGTGATTTTGGGGGTAGGGGCGCTGTGCATAAATCAGGGCCGATAGTTCTGGAAATCGGGCAGAAGCACATCAAAGCTGCGTTCGATGTGCTGGGGAATGGTGCGCAGCTCGGCCAGCACGGTCATGAAATTGTGATCGCCCGGCCAGCGGGGCACCACGTGGAAGTGCAGATGTCCGGGGATGCCCGCGCCCGCACATGCCCCCAGATTCAGACCTATGTTCAGGCCTTCGGCATGAAAACGCCGTCGAAGCGTCTGACTGCAAAAGGCCAGCATGGCCATGAGCGCACTGTTTTCCTCCGGCGTGAGGTCGGCAAGATCGCCTGCATGGCGGCGTGGGGCCACGAGCAAGTGACCGTTCGCGTAGGGAAAGCGGTTCAGAAGCACGACCAAAAGCCGGTCACGGAACAAGAGCAGATGCGCCTTGTCGCTGGATCCTTCGCCTGGCGGCTCGAACAGGCAGCCTGTTGCACGCGGAGCCGAAGCCGCCACGTGCTCCATGCGCCAGGGTGTCCATAAGCTTTTCATATGTGCAGCAGTGTGGCCTGGAGTTCATCATCCGCTTCCAGAATGGCATAGGAACCGTTTTTGAAGGCGCCGGGGTTCAGGAAAAGTACACCGCCTTGCCCCGCTTTGGCGCCTTCCCTGTGACATACAGCCCGGTGGGTATGACCATAGATGATGCAATCCGCCTCGGGGAAGGCAGTCCACAGGCTGTCTTCAATATCCTGCAAATATGCGCCATGGGCCAGACCGATGGTAAAACGGCCCAGTTTGAACAGCCGGCGCTCGGGCAGAGCGAGACGGGCGCTGGCATGGCATGTGTTGCCGTGCACCGCATACACGCTTTTGCCGGCAAAAACCGACAAAATGCCGGGATCGACAAGATCGCCCGCGTGAATGATGATTTCACAGTCCGCAAAACAGCGGGCCGCCAGTTTTTGGAAAACCGGATCAACGGTTGTGATATGGGTATCAGAGAGAACACCGGCCCGGATGCTCATAATGGTCGCTCCAGAAAATGTCGGGCATGGATGCATTAAGCGCGTAACCGTCCAAATTAACGGCCAGCGCCTCTGGCGGCAAGCATTACGCGATTTTTCAGGTGCTGTTTGTAGCGGGACCGCCGCTTTCCTGCGGCCAGCGTATGGTCTCCTGCTCCGTGATCAGGATATCCAGCCGCATGTCGTGGGGCTCGGCCGGAATGAGATCCACAAGCTGGCAGGAAAAGGCCAGTCCAAGCCGCAGGGCCTGCGGCGCATTGCCGGAGAGAAAACGGTCATAGTAGCCGCCGCCATAACCCAGCCGGTTGCCCCTGCGGTCAAAAAGCAGGCCGGGCAGGATCACGATGTCCAGACTGAGCGCCGGAAAGAGGGCCGCCTCACGCCACCTGGGCTCTGGAATCCCCTGGTAGCCGGGCTGAAGTGCCTCATAGTCATGCAGCACAAGAGGCAGCATGGACTTTTTCTCGGGCACCGTCAGGGGCACGCATACCGTTTTGCCCAAGGCCAGAAGTCGCTCCGCCAGCGCGACCGTCGCCACTTCGCTTCTAAAGGCACAGTAGAGCAATACGCTTTTCGCCGCCCGCACTTCGGGAAGAGCGCATGCCTGCGCACCGATTCTGGCACTGGCCCTGGCACGATCCAGCCGGTCCAGCCCATCCCGCTGACCTCTCGCCCAAACACGCATCTTGTCCCGCTCTTGCCCCTTCACGCATTCCACCAGCAATGACCAAAGCTCCCTTTAAAAAACGGCTCTACCAAAAGCGGGTCAGGCCGCGCCCCCTACCTGTTACCGCCAGAGCAGCCACTGATACCTGGAAAAAGATACCGCTCAGACCGACTTTTATGTGCGAAAATTCTCATTTGCCAGTGAAGAATTTTTTTTTGTCCTGGCTGCTTTACTTTTCTTGAGTTTTCCTGTTATTTACGCTACTGAAAACCTGCCGGACAAGCTCAGAGGGACTGTTCTCAACTTGTGTTGTACACATGCAAAGGCAGGGCGCTTCGACCCGGCAAGCCACGGATAGAAGGCCGGAGAACGGGCTGGACAGGTCATGGTCAACCCGGAAGGCACAACCGGCAACATCACAATCTTGCACCACTTTTTCGAGCAACAGGAGGAAACGCATGACAGCACTGTTTTACCTGCTTGGCTATCTGGCTTTTATCGGGTTTATCAGCCTGGCCATCAGGAGACTCAGGACCTTTCGTAAAGCCACCCCCCTGCATGTACGCTGGGAATTGTACCCTGTACCCCACGAAGGCGACAAGGCGAAGCACGGGGGCAGTTATATGGAAGAAGTGGATTGGTGGAAGAAAAAACGCCACCTCAGCCATCTGGAAGACATCAAAGGTATTCTGGAAGAAGTGCTCTTCCTGCATGCCACCTTTAAGCACAATCTCAAACTCTGGGCCTGCACCTATCCCTTCCATCTGGGCATGTACCTGTTGATGGGCGGCACCATTATACTTATCATCTCCACTCTCCTGCAGATCTTTGGTATTGCTCCGGACAGCGCCCTGATAACAGCAATTGGCCATATAATCAATGGCAGTGCGCTTTTTGGCAGTTTCTGCATCATTGTAGGTGGCATTGCCCTGATCCAGCGCCGCCGCCATGATTCTGGTCTGAAACGCTACACAACCAATGAGCACTACTTGAATCTGGGCTCCTTTATCCTGTTTGGTGTTCTGGGTCTCCTGGCCTGCCTTTTCACGCCTTCTTTCTTTGATCAGGCAAGCACTTTTATGCATGGCTTGCTGACCCTGACCTTTACACCAATGAACAATACCCTGTTCAGCCTGCATATGCTCGTAGGTTTTGCTCTATTGATCATGATCCCAATGACCAATATGCAGCACCTGATTTTGAAGTACGACATGTATCATAATATCCGCTGGGAAGATACTCCAACTCCGTTCAGCTCCCGGAATCAGAAGAAGCTGATGGAAGCCCTGCAGCTCAAGGTATCCTGGAGCGCCGATCATATCCAGGGCAATGGCCAGAAAACCTGGGTCGATGTGGCCACAACCAATCCCGCTGCTTCTGAAACGGACAACTAGTGGATAATGAGGAGGACGTTCACGCCATGAATGATAATTTGAAAATAACCGACGTTTCCACTGTTAAAGACCAGATGGTCAGTATCGACATTAAAGATCTGCCCATTCTGCCGCTTGACGTCAAGCCGATGCCGTGGAAGCCCTTTACAGACGCCCAGAAGGAAAACACCGCCTGCATTCTCGATGAGGTTTGCGCTCTGAACATTCCAATGCCGAAAAGCCCGGCTGAAGAAGAGGATCTGGTGAACAAGTTCCTGACCGGTATGCGCAAGCTCTTCTCCAAGGAAAACAACTGGACCTGCCTGCCCATGCTGGAAACGAGCATGGACAACTGCGTGCAGTGCAATTCCTGCTCGGAAGCCTGCCATCTGTATGAGATGTCGGGCAAAAACGAGATGTACCGGCCGAACTACCGCTCGGAAATCCTGCGCCGCATCTACAAGCAGTACGTCAAGAAAGAACCGCTGGCCAAGTGGCGCTACGGCGATATGGGCCTCAACTGGAAAACCGTGGCCCGCCTGGGTGAACTGTCCTATCGCTGCAACCTGTGCCGCCGCTGCGCGCAGGTCTGCCCGATTGGCGTGGACAACGGCCTCATCGCCCGCGAGATTCGCAAGCTGTTCAGCCAGGAACTTGGTATTCACCCGCCAGAGTTGCACGACAAGGGTACCATGCTCCAGATGAGAGTGGGCTCTTCCACCGGTTTGACCCCCGAAGTGATCAAAGACACGGTGGCCAGCTTTGACGAGGATTTCAGCGAACTCACCGGAGTGAAATTCACGACGCCCTTCGACGTCCAGGGCGCCGACGTTCTCCTGATCCACAATGCCGGAGAAGTCGTGACCTGGGCCGAAAATGTCGCCGCCTTCTCCATCATCTTCCAGGAGGCCGGCCTGTCCTGGACAATGTCCAGCAAGATGCTGGCCTATGACGGTGTCAACTACGGCCTCTTCTATGACGATACCCAGCTCGCCCGTATCATTTTGAAGCACATGGAAGCTGCCAAGGAGCTGGGGGTCAAAAAAATTGTCATCGGCGAATGCGGCCATGCCACCAAGGCCATGAGCGTTATAGGAGATCGCACGGTTCCCTACGACATGCAGGTGCCACGGGAAAGCTGCTATGTCACCCTGCGCGACATCGTCATGTCAGGCAAGCTCAAACTCGACCCGTCCCGCAACTTCTTCCCGGTGACCTTGCACGATCCCTGCAACATCGTTCGACTGATGGGTATTGTGGAGCCGCAGCGTGAAATTCTGCGCAAGATCGCTCCCAAATTCCGGGAAATGCCCTGCAATGGTGTCCACAACTACTGCTGCGGCGGTGGCTCCGGTTTCGCCATCATGACCCGCAACAACCTAGAGCAGTGGCGCAACAACATTTCCGGCCGCAAAAAGATGTGGCAGATCAGCGAGGCCTTCAAGGAATGTCTGGGCCCGGAAACCAAGAAGTATATCTGCGCCCCCTGCTCTAACTGCAAGGGCCAGATTCGTGACATCTTGGGCGTCAACAAGCTCTTTACCAAAAACAGTCTGGCCTATGGCGGCCTGGTGGAGCTGATCGTGAATGCCATGACGAACGTCAACCCCTTCTCCATCTGGGAAGGCTGTGGTGAAATGGAAATGGTGGACTGGGCAACAGAGGCCCGGGAAATCTGGGAAGCCCAGCAGACCCAGGAAGCAGGAAATAACAGCGAAGAAAAGAAGTAATTTTTGCGTATACTAAAAAAAGGGGGAAGGTTGGAAGCCTTTCCCCTTTTTTTTTGCCTTTTCTCTTTTCCTGTCTGGAATGGAAAAAGATGCATATTCCTGCTTGACAAGGCGGGGCATTCTTTTTAGCCTTTTTGCCAACCCACGCCTTTATTTCCCAAACCAAGGAAGTACCATGATCAAACAGGTATCCGGAGAAATCTCTGCCGACGCTGTTCTGGATGCCCGGGACCTCAGTTGCCCCATGCCGCTTCTGCGCGTAAAACAGGAAATCGAACGCATCAAAAGCGGGCAGATTCTGCTTGTGCAGAGCACTGACCCTGGCTCACGCAACGATATTCCCGACTGGTGTGCCCGTATCGGACACGAATATCTGGGTGAACGTCAGGAAATCAACTACACCACCTACTATATCAGGAAGGGTTGATTGGCCCGCTTTGTCCTGTGAGGAATAGCATCACCACTGATCCCAACAAACTGGGAATTATCGTCACATCGCCCGAGCACCTGCGCCACGTGCTCGGGATAGTGCAGGCAGCCCTGCGCGCGGGAAAAGGTATCAAGGTTTTTTTGACCGGAAAAGCTGTCCATCTCACCAAATGCGCCGAATTTTCGGTACTGGCCGGGATGTGCGCAGTGGATGATCTGGCGATCTGCGCCGACAGTTACGCCTGCGAAGGCTACGATGTTGCAGACATCCCCCACGGCATAAGCTGCAGACAAATGCGCACCCAGGCTTTTCTGGGAGCGATCCTGGCCGAGTGCGGCAGGTATGTCGTTCTATGAGAACCCTCAAAGTCTATATCCTGATCACCAACAGGCTTTTCCACGACGGCATTCGCTCCGGCCTGGGCCTGACATTGGAAAATCACTATGTCTACCCGGTGGTCATGAATGACAAGTTTGATTTGCTGTCCGGCTATATGCAGGAAAACATCAACTGGATCAGCGAAATGGGAGGGCAGGTATTTACCTGCGCCACTGAAACTGATGAAGAGTCTGCCGACCTCAAACTGAGCTGTATCACTCTCGAAGAACTGGGCGAGCTTTTGCGGGACGCCGATTTCATTATTCCTTACGGCCTGCCCACCGCCTCTTATGCTCCACCTGCATGCAGCAGAAATAGGGAGAGGGGATGAAAATTTTACAGGTGTACCGCTCTGAGCCTTCTGAACAGGTCAAAAAGCTGGTAAAAATTCTCAATCGGGACCGCGTGGCCGACGAATTTCGCCTGTACGACGATGATCCCGATTATGACCTCCTGGTCCGAAAAATTTTTGCCAACGATAAAACGGTCTGCTGGTGGTAAACGACAGCGCTATCCGAAAAAGAACCTCATGATGCAGTTGTGGAACCAGGGCCGAAATTGCCGGATTTTGTTGTTTTCCCGGCTGGGATGTACACGATTGGTGAGCAGCACCACCACTTTGTCCTGCTGCAAATCAATCCAAAACGAAGTACCGGTAAAACCCAAATGACCAACTGTTGTTTGGGAAAAACAGTCGCCACTGCTGGAGTGGGCGGCACTTGGCCGGTCAAAACCCAGGGCCCAGGGCCCGGCAGGACTGGTGTAATCCAGAAAAAGGCGCAAAACTTCACTGTCCATGTACGGGTGCCTCTGCCGGCCGTGCCAGATATCCGCCAGCAGGATACACAACTCACCCACCGCAGGAGCCTTACCGAAAAGACCCGCATGCCCGGCCGTTCCCCCCAGGAGCCAGGCGTGTTCATCGTGGACTTCACCCACCAGCAAACGGCCGCGCCAGGGACAATGCTCCGTGGCCGCTATATTCTCCCTTGTCTGAGCAGGCACAGCGCCTATTGGCCGGAAAGCGAGCCCCTCTTCTAAGCCTATGGGGCCTGCTATGGTTGCTCTGAAAAAATCGGCAAGCGAGCCCTCGGCTACCTCTTCGACTATCCGGCCCAGCACCATATAACCCAAATCACTGTACACGCAGCTCGTCCGGCATTCATATTCAAAGGCCTCCCGAGCTATCAGGTTAAAAAGCCATTCCTGGTTATCTGCCTGCTGTAGCGGCGCAAATTGTCTGAAGTACTCACGGTACGCAGGCAGGCCCGAGCTATGGCTCAGCAGGTCTGAAATCCTTATCTGCTGCCAGTGGACCGGATAATCCCGGCAACACAAAAGACTGGCCAGAGGAGTTGAGAGATCCAGTTTTTTTTTGCTAACCAGAGCAGCTACGCAAAGTGCCGTGCACAACGGCTTGGTGAGGGAGGCCAAATCGAAAAGAGTATCGCCATCAAGCTTCTGGTCCTCTCTTCCATTTTGCGTCTGGCCGCAGGCTGCAATGAGCTTTTTCCACCTGCTTTTTTTTCTAAAGGCCACAAAGGAGGAGGCACCTGAGCAGACCTTTTCCAAAACGGCCTGCCGGCACAGCGAAAAAAGGAATTCATCTTGCTGTTTTTCCATGGTTTCTTATATATTTTTTTTGAGGGAACATTTGATTTTTTTAATAAATTAAGGTAGTTTAATGGGCTGTGCCAATTCTGTGGCCAAAATAATGTGGATAAGGTGTTCAAAGAAGAAAAATGCCTTGTTTTCCCATGTTATCCACCATGCATACACAAAAAGGAATATCATAAAAGTTTATGATATTCCAAGAGCTTAACATGTAAATCCACCGTGTAACCAGCATAACAATTACAACAAATCTATAAAAATAGGAATAAATTATGGGATTACACTGCATAGTTCGCTGTGACGATCTTTTGAAGGCGGTCAGCGCTCAACAGAATATTACGGGGAAAAAGGGCAGCATGGCCATTCTCAGTAATCTGCTTTTGGAAACGGATGACAATCACCTGATCTGTACTGGTACTGATTTGGAAATAGGACTAAAGCAAATTATTGCCGCTGAAATTATCGAAGCGGGAAAAATTACGCTTCCGGCGAAAAAACTTTTCGAGCTTGCCCGTGAATCAGGGGGAAATGATATCGTTTTGAAAGAACAGGATAACGCTTGGGTAGAAATAGAAGCCGGTTCAGGGCATTATCGTTTGGCAGGTATGCAAGCAGACGAATTTCCTCAGTTTCCCCTTTATGACGAAAAAGCACAAATTGCTGTAAAAAGTGAAATATTTACAGAAATTATAGATAAAACTTATTTTTCCATAGCACAAGATAAAGAGAGTATCTTTTCTCTTACGGCTGCATTATTACAAAAATATAAAGAAGAAGAAAATACCTATATAAAAATGGTGACAAGTGATGGTCATCGTCTATCTTTATGCAGTAAGAAAATTGAAACTAATATAGATATATTAGAATTAAATTCTTCTACTTTAATACCACGTAGAGGGATACAGGAAATACGTAAATTCTGTGAAAATATTGATATTATTAATTTGGGAATTGAGGAAAAACAAATTGTATTAAAAGACGAAAGCTCTATTTTAATTGTTCGCCTTATGAAAGGCGATTTTCCTGATTTTGCTTCACTATTACAAAGTATATCACAAGAAAATATTGTACATATAAATCGTATCCGTTTTCTAGAAGCATTAAAAAGAATAAACCTTTTTACAGAAGATATTTCTCATGCTATAAAGATAAGCCTAACACAAAACAAGATTATTCTTAATTCACAACATACGGAATACGGATCTGCAACTGATTCGTTTGAAATACAATATGGAGGAGAAGATATTGATCTTGCTTTTAACTGTCGATATTTTATAGAAGTTATACAAGTTATGGAGGGTGATATTATAAAATTAACGGTTAAAGATGAAAAAAGCCCTTGTATGATTACTTCGGATCAGGATGAGGGTTTTCTCTGTGTCATTATGCCAATGAAACTATAAAATCGATTGATTATGTCAAAAACCAACTACGATGCTGAACAGATCAAGGTACTGGAGGGGCTGGAAGCGGTTCGTAAACGGCCTGCCATGTATATCGGTAATACTGCTGAAGAAGGCCTGCATCATCTTATTTATGAAGTGGTCGATAACTCCATAGATGAAGCTCTAGCTGGTTATTGTACCGAGATCAGTATTACTATTCATGAAGATAATTCGATCACGGTTGAAGATAATGGTCGTGGTATTCCAGTAGATAAACACCCGACAGAAAAGATTTCTGCGCTGGAACTGGTCATGACTACATTACATGCAGGTGGTAAATTTGATAATTCCACCTATAAAGTTTCAGGAGGTTTACACGGAGTGGGTGTATCCGTTGTTAATGCTCTCAGTACCCAAACTGTAGCCACCGTTAAGCGTAATGGTCATATATATCGACAAAGCTATGAATATGGTAAACGAACAAGCGAACTGGAAGATTTAGGATCATGTGATGGTCGAGGAACAATTATATTTTTTGCTCCAGATCCCTCTATTTTTACCGAAACAACTATTTTTCGATATGATATTGTCAAAACTAGGCTTCGTGAATTAGCCTTTTTGAATAAGGATATTCGTATAAATTTAAAAGATGAACGGGATGGCGCAGAAGATACTTTTTACTATGATGGTGGTATTATTTCCTATGTAGAATTTTTGAATCGTAACCGTACAGCAGTTCATGCACAGCCTATTTTTTTATCTGGTGAAAAAGACAATGTACAGGTAGAGGTCTGCTTACAGTATATAGACGGTTATACTGAACGACTTTTTTCCTTTGTCAACAATATCAATACCCGGGAGGGTGGTACCCATATCGCTGGTTTTCGCGCTGCCTTGACCAAGTGCATCAATCGTTATGCCAATGACGAAAATGCTCCTAAAAATCTGAAGGAAAAGATGGAGGGAGATGATGTACGCGAAGGCCTGACCTGTATAGTTTCCGTGCGTGTGCCAAATCCACAGTTTGAGGGGCAGACTAAAACCAAGCTGGGGAATTCGGAAGTCAAATCCATTGTGGAAAACATTTGTACGGACAAACTTTCCATATACTTCGAGCAGAATCCGGCTGTGGCCAGAGCCATACTTGGCAAGGCAGTGGAAGCCGCCCGTGCCCGTGAGGCAGCAAGGCGCGCACGGGATCTTTCCCGAAAAAAAGGCACCCTGTCCGTGATGATGGCCGGTAAGCTGGCTGAATGTCAAAGCAAAAAACCGGAGGAGCGCGAACTCTTCATAGTGGAGGGGGACTCTGCCGGAGGCTCGGCCAAACAGGGCCGTGACCGCAGTATTCAGGCCATTTTGCCCTTGCGTGGCAAAATAATGAATGTGGAAAAGGCCCGCTTTGACAAAATGCTCGGTTCAGAGGAAATAAAGCAGTTGGTGGCATCCCTTGGCACCGGTATTGGAGAAGGCGAATTTGATCTGGAAAAGCTGCGCTACCATAAAGTTATCATCATGACTGATGCTGATGTGGATGGCGCCCATATCCGCACGCTTTTACTTACCTTCTTTTATCGACAGATGCTGCCGCTCATAGAAAAGGGTCATATCTATATTGGTCAACCCCCACTTTACCGGCTGGGAAAGGGCAAAAAGGAGCAATACTTCCTGAATGACGAGGAATTGGACAGATTTCTTTATACCCAGGCCAGCACTACCTTACAGATCAACAAAAAAAATGAAGAAAAGCTGGAATCGGAGAGCATGATCCGGCTTCTGCATGATCTATCCCGTTTTGCTCAACTTCTGGACTATCTGCAGCGCCTGAATGTACCAGAAGCATTGGTGCTTTTTCTGCTGGCTCAGGATATTCGCAGTGCCCGGCAATTCGAAGACAGCGCTGTGGTCGAAAATCTGGTGGCGAAACTGAAGGAGCAGCAGGTTCAGTGCAGCGAATTGCGTTCTTGTTCCTGGCGTCACAGTTGTTTTGAATGTGACGTTATTTTTTCCGGCCAGGCCCGGCAGGCAGCGGTTATGGGACCAGGAGTGCCGCTCTTGCCGGAATACCGGCAGGCAGCAGTGCTCTACAAGAATATTCGGCCCTATCTGGAAGGTAGTTTTGAAATTGCCAAAAGAGACGATGCCAATTCGCTTCTGCAGGCGGACAACTGGCGTATGCTGCTCACCATGGTAAGGGATGAAACCTTCAAGGGCAGTCATTTACAGCGCTACAAGGGTCTTGGTGAAATGAATCCCGAACAGCTTTGGGAAACCACCATGAACCCGGCCAACCGTACCCTGATCCAGGTGCATGTCGATGATATGGCGGTCAGTGACGACATGTTCACTACCCTGATGGGTGACAAGGTAGATGCCCGACGCGAGTTCATTCAGAGCAACGCGCTCTCTGCCGTGGACCTGGATATCTGAAATTTCCACAAAGCCGCCGGCAAAGCCCTGACGGCATCTTTTTTTGATCATTATGAGTGCAGAAGATCTTTCAGCAGGACAGAACCCCCATCAGAGTGTGGCCATTGACAAGGAGCTGCAGCGCTCCTACCTCGATTATGCCATGTCGGTCATCATTGGCCGGGCGCTGCCGGATGTGCGGGATGGACTGAAGCCTGTCCATAGGCGTGCGCTGTTCGCCATGCGCGAGCTGGGCAATACCTATAACCGGCCTTACATCAAATCGGCTCGTATTGTGGGAGACGTTATCGGCAAGTACCATCCGCACGGCGACACCGCGGCCTATGATACGCTGGTGCGACTGGCGCAGGATTTTTCCATGCGCTATCCGCTGGTAGATGGCCAGGGCAACTTTGGCTCCATGGATGGCGATCCGCCTGCGGCAATGCGCTATACCGAGGCCCGTATGACCAAACTCGATCAGGAGCTGGTCAGCGACCTGGACAAGGAAACCGTCGATTTCATGCCCAATTACGACAATTCCTTGCAGGAACCATCGGTTTTGCCCTCAAAAATACCCAATATCCTGATCAACGGCTCGGAAGGCATTGCCGTTGGCATGGCCACAAAAATACCGCCCCACAATATTACGGAGACTATCAATGCCCTGATCGCTCTGGTCGATAATCCAGATATAACGATATATGAATTGATGCAGCATATTACCGGCCCGGATTTTCCTACCGGTGGTATCGTCTGCGGACGAGCCGGTATCCGTGAAGCCTATGAAACCGGTCGGGGTGTAGTAATTATCCGTTCACGTACTCATATTGAGCAGCATGGTAATGATGAATCTATAATTATTACAGAAATACCTTATCAACAGAATAAATCTCTGTTGGTGGAAAAAATTGCGGAGCTGATTAAAGAAAAGCGTATTACTTCCATTTCCGAAATTCGGGATGAATCTGACCGCCACGGTGTACGGGTAGTATTGGAGCTGAAGAAAGGAGAACTGCCGGAAATAGTTCTGAATCAGCTTTATAAGATGACACCATTGCAAAAGAGCTTTGGTATAATCCTTCTCTGTATTGTCGGAAACAAACCAGAAATTCTGAATCTTAAGGAAGTATTACAGCATTTTCTGGAGCATCGGCGCACGGTCGTCTACCGCCGTACCTGCTATGAATTACGGAAAGCGGAGGAGCGTGCCCATATCCTGGAAGGACTCCGGATAGCCATCACCAACCTTGATGAAATTGTGGCGCTTATTCGTTCTTCATCAAATCCTGATGAAGCAAAATCCAGACTCATGACCAGATTTTCCCTGACAGATATTCAGGCACAAACCATCCTCGATATGAAACTGCAAAGGCTAACCAGCCTTGAGCGGGAAAAAATTATCAAGGATTATGAGGAGATTCTGCAAAAGATCAAATGGTATAAGGAAGTACTGGCAGACGGTAAACTGCTCCTTGAGATAGTTCGGGAAGAATTCGAGAAAATAAAGGAAGATTATGGTGACGAACGCCGTACTGAAATCATGGATGAACCGGATGAAATTCTTCCGGAAGACCTGATTGCACCGGAAAAAATGGTCGTCACCGTCTCCCACGGCGGCTACATCAAACGTAACCCCCTGAGCCTTTATCGCGCCCAGCACCGCGGCGGCAAGGGGATCAAGGGCATGGGCACCCTGGAGGACGACTTTGTATGCAGTCTCTATACCGCCTCGTCGCTTGACACCTTCCTCTTTTTCACCAACCGTGGCCGTGTATTCTGGCGCAAGGTCTATGAGCTGCCCCAGGCCAGCAGAGCTGCACTTGGCAGGGCTATCGTCAATCTTTTGGAGCTGGGCGAAGGTGAAAAGGTAGCAGCCATTCTGCCGGTTGCCGATCTCGCCAGCATGGACGATTCCCTGACCGTACTCACGATTACCAAGAAGGGTCAGGTCAAAAAGACTTCTATCTCCGAATACAAGCGACCGCTCAGAAAAGGCAAGGTGGGACTTACCATCAGGGAAGAAGATGAAATACTGACTGCGGCTATTACAAGCGGTCACGACGATATTTTGCTGGTTACCAAGAATGGTCAGTCCATCCGCTTTCACGAAGATGATGTACGCACCATGGGCCGCATGGCCTCGGGCGTGAAGGGCATCAATCTTATGGCGGATGACGAAGTGGTCGGAGCCGCCATTATCAATAGCGATGCTTCCATTCTTACGGTCACGGAAAACGGCTACGGCAAGCGAACGGCAGAGTCGGAATATCCGGTGCAGAGCCGTGGTGGCAAGGGTGTTCTGGCCATCAAGACCAGCGAGCGCAACGGCAAGGTGGTGGGGGTTCTCACCGTGCACGACGAAGATCAGGTCATGATTATCGCCAACTCCGGGCAGATCATCCGTATGCCAATGAATAGCTTGCGGCTGATCGGCCGCAATACCCAGGGCGTACGTCTGATCAATCTGGCCAAGGATGAGCTGGTAACCGACATGTCCATGCTGGCGCGGGAAGAGGGCGTGGATGACAGCGAAGAAGAAGGCATGGGCAGCGATAGGTCGGCAGACAGCGACAGCCCGGATGAGGCATGATGCAGAAAGTAGCGGTCATAGGTGCCGGAAGCTGGGGTACGGCCCTGGCAATGCTTTTGGCGGGCCGGCATGAAGTGTGGCTCTGGGGTCGGGACGCAGCCGAAATGGCTGCCATGCAGCGCTCCAGGGCAAATACACGCTATCTGCCAGGCCATCCTTTTCCGGAAAGCCTGATCGCCACGGGCGATCTGGAATCTGCCTTGACAGGGGCAGCCTGTGTGCTCATGGTTGTTCCGTCCCACGGTTTCAGGCAGGTCTTTCGGCAGGCTGTGCCATTGTTGCCCGGAAACATTCCGATGGTCTCGGCGGTCAAGGGTATAGAATTCCCCAGCATCCGCACCATGACCCAGATTATGCAGGAGGAAAGTGCTGGCAGGCCGCTTGCCCTCTGTGTGCTCAGTGGCCCAAGCTTTGCCGAAGAGGTGGCCTGTGGCCTCCCCACCGCCGTGACCGTGGCCTGTGCAGACAAAGTACAGGCTGCCCGCGTGCAGGAACTGTTCTCTACCCGCTTCTTCAGGGTGTATTCTTCACAGGATGTTTTGGGACTTGAGATCAGTGGGGCCATGAAAAACGTGATTGCCATTGCCTCGGGTATTTCCGATGGTCTGGGCTACGGCCTGAATACCCGGGCCGCTCTCATTACCAGAGGTCTTGCCGAAATCATCCGGCTGGGCACGGCCCTGGGAGCGGACAGTCGTACCTTTTCCGGACTTTCCGGTCTGGGGGATCTGGTTCTGACCTGTACCGGCAATTTGAGTCGCAACCGCAGCGTCGGTCTGAAACTGGGCGCAGGCAAGACGCTCAGGCAGGTGCTTGCAGAAATGACCATGGTGGCGGAAGGCGTCAGAACGACAGAGTCCTGTTTTCAGCTCGCCAAAGCCAGGGCTGTGGAAATGCCGATTCTGGAGCAGGTGTACGCCGTGCTGTACGAGGGCAAAAGCTGCAGAGAGGCGGTGACCCAGTTGTTTCAGAGGACCCTGAAGGAAGAACTGCTGGGGCATGGCAACTGAATGGTAGGCCTCACCAATGTTTGGACTACCAGACTCCAGCCGAGCTCTTTCACCTCGCCCTCACCGGTGCACCTGAGGGCTTGAATGCATTGTGGCACTTGCCAGGCTGCCAGGTGCCCCGCCTCCAGGACAGGCTCCTGTCGACCACACCTGACTTCTTAAACAGGAGCGCCATGCCAATGGCCCCCGGCCCGGCAGCCATGGAGCAGCTTGCTTGCCGCCCGCATCAGCGCTGCCATAGCGGCTGTGCCGGTGCTGTACCTCATGCTGAAGCGGCTGAGGTACAGCAGGAGACCCGGGCCGCGATTACACAGGAGGACCATGATGCCCGGCAAAAGCGAAGACAAGCCGTACCGCCGCCTGCTGCTCGTGATGGCGGTCTTGCCCCTGCTCCTGCCTGTTGCCGCCTGCCGGCAGGAGGCAAACAGCGGCTTTCAGGGTTACGTGGAGGGCGAATACCTGTATCTGGCCCCGGCCCGGGCTGGACGACTGGATGCGCTGCTGGTGCACAGGGGCGAGCGGGTGAGCGCGGGCGCCCGGCTTTTTCAGCTCGAGGTGGAAGACGAGGTGCGGACACTGGAAGCGAAGGAGGCTGCGCTGGCCCAGGCCAAAGCCGTGCTGGCCGATATGCAAACCGGCCAGAGAGCCGCGGAGCTGGCAGTGGCTCAGGCCCGCCTGGCCCAGGCCCAAACCGAGGCCGGGCGGACAGCGGCGCTCCTGCAGCGCCTGCACAGGCTTGCCAAAAACGGCGGCGTGTCCCAGCGCGACCTGGACGACAGCAGAGCCGCAGCCCACGGTGCCGCTGAACGGGTGCAGGAATTGGAACAGCAGCTTGCGGTCGCCACGCTGCCGGAGCGGCCGCACAGGATCGCGGCGCAGGAAGCGGCGGTCGCGGCGGCAGAGGCAGAGGTGGCGCAGGCCAGATGGGAGCTGGCCCGGAAAGGCGGTCAGGCCCCGGCTGCCGGGCTGGTGGTGGACACGCTGTTCCGCAAGGGCGAATGGGTTTCGGCAGGCAGTCCGGTGGTGCAGCTTTTGCCGCCCGAGGCTGTCAAGTTCCGCTTTTTCGTGCCAGAGACGCGGTTGGGCAGCCTGCGGCTGGGTACAGCGCTGCACTGCCTGGTGGACGGCAGGCCGGAGCCGGTGGCCGCTCAGATCGTATGGATCGCGCCGGAAGCCGAATATACGCCGCCGGTGATCTACAGTAACGAAACCCGGAGCAAGCTGGTCTTCATGGTGGAGGCCAGGCCAGCTGAGCCGGCACTTGCCGGCCGGCTGCACCCGGGCCAGCCCGTGCAGGTGCTGCTGCAATAGAGGGGCATTGCCCCGCAGAGCAATCCCGTCAAACGCCCACCGCTCACAAGCCCATGCCTGAAACCAACCAAGATGCGGCTGCCATTGACGTGCATGATCTGAGCAAGCGCTTCGGCAGAAAGCTGGTGGTGGACCGGGTCTCGCTCAGGGTGGAGCACGGCGAAATCTATGGCTTCCTTGGCCCGAACGGGAGCGGCAAGACCACGTGCATCCGCCTGATGTGCGGCCTTCTGACCCCGGATTCCGGCAGTGGCACCTGTCTGGGCTTTGACATTCTGAGGGAAAGCGCCGCCATCAAACGCCGGGTCGGCTACATGACCCAGAAATTCTCCTTTTGGGACGACTTGAGCATCCGCCAGAATCTGCATTTTGTGGCCCGGCTCTTCGAGATGAAAGAACGCCGGGCCGCGGTGGCGGCGACCATGGAAAAGATGGGGCTTGGCAGCCGGGCCGAGCAGTTGGCCGGATCGCTGTCCGGCGGCTGGAAGCAGCGGCTCGCCCTTGCGGCCTGCATGCTGCACCAGCCGGAACTGCTGCTTCTGGACGAACCCACCGCAGGCGTTGACCCCATGGCGCGCCGGGATTTCTGGGACGAGCTGCACCGGCTGGCGGCCAGCGGCATTTCGATCCTGGTCAGCACGCACTACATGGACGGGGCCGAACGCTGCCACAAGCTGGCCTGTATTGCCTCTGGCCAACTGCTGGCCACCGGCACGGCCCAGGAGATTGTGGCCGCGCAGGGGCTGGCGACCCTGGCCGTGACCGGGTCGGGTCTGAACGCCCTGGCGGAACGTCTGAAGACGCTGCCCGCTATCGAGCAGACCGTGATGTTCGGCGCGGCCCTGCACGTAAGCGGCAGGGACGAGCACGCGCTGCTGGCCACGCTGCGGCAGACCGCCTGGCCGGGCCAGGAGATCCGGCCCGTAGAGACCGGCCTGGAAGACGCCTTCATCGCCCTGATGCGCCGGGCCACAGACAACCTTGGAGCCGCCTCATGACAGGTTTTTCGTTCACCCGCTGGTGGGGCGTGGTCATCAAGGAGTGCCTGCAGCTCAGGCGCGACCGGCTGACCTTCGCCTTTATCGTGGGTGTTCCGGTCATGCAACTGCTGCTCTTTGGCTATGCCATCAACAGCGATCCCAAACACCTGCCGACCGCCCTGATCCTGGGCGAAAACAGCGCCTTTGCCCGCAGCTTCGAAGCTGCCCTGAAGAACAGCGACTATTTCCGCGTCATCACCCGGCTTGACGAGGCCACGGCCCGGCGGGCCCTGAAGCTTGGTGAAGTGCAGTTTGTAGTCAACATTCCTGCCGGTTTCAGCCGCCGCCTTTTACGGGGCGAAAGGCCCTCGATTCTGGTCGAGGCCGACGCTGCCGATCCCACCGCCACCAGCGGCGCCCTGGGCACGCTGCAGGGGCTGGCACTTGCCGTGGCCAGGCGGGAACTCACAGGCCCGCTCGCCCCTCTGCGCGGCCAGGCCCCGGCCTTCTCCGTCATCACCCACCGGCTGTACAACCCAGAGGGCCTGACCAGGTACAACATCGTGCCGGGTCTCATCGGCGTGATTCTGACGCTCACCACCGTGATGATGACCGGTCTTGCCGTGACCCGGGAACGGGAGCACGGCACCATGGAAAACCTGCTGGCCTCGCCGCTCAGTCCGCTGGAAATCATGACCGGCAAGATTGCGCCCTATATTCTGATTGCCCACATTCAGGTGTTTATCATCCTGGCGCTGGCCAGGCTGCTCTTCCAGGTGCCCTTTCTGGGCAACCCGCTGGCGCTCTACGTGGCCTCGCTCCTCTTTATCGCGGGCAACCTCATCGTGGGCGTGGCACTGTCCTCCTTTGCGCGCAACCAGTTGCAGGCCATGCAAATGACCATGTTCTATTTTCTGCCAAACATGATGCTCTCCGGCTTCATGTTCCCCTTTGCCGGCATGCCCGGCTGGGCGCAGGCCATTGGCAGCCTGCTGCCGCTCACCCACTTCAACCGGGCGGTACGCGGCATTCTGCTGAAGGGTAACGGCTGGAGCGAACTCTGGCCGCAGATCTGGCCCGTGGCAGTCTTCTGTGTGGTGGTGATGGGCCTTTCGGCGCGGTTTTTCAAGAGAACGCTGGATTAACCGAAACGAAAATCCTTATCAGAGATAAAAAGTCCTGAAGGCACGCGGAGCCCGGCAGCCGGCGGCGCAGAACGGGGCACAGGTCCGGCCGGAATCCGGATGTCTTTCGGACAGGTCCACCGATCAGAGCGTGATGTCAGCGTATTGGGCATTGCTGGCCCGGAGCAGGTCATCCGGCGCCAGCTCGATCTGCGAGCCGGGTCGGCCGCCGCTGACCACGATGCGGGGGAGCGCCTGTGCCTTGGCGGAAATTCGGGTGACCAGGGGCTTTTTCATGCCCACTGCTGTGCAGCCGCCACGGATATAGCCGGTGACCCTGGTCAGATCCGTGATGCGCAGCATGGCCAGCGCCTTCACACCGACGCTTTTTGCGGCTTTTTTCATGTCCAGTTCCTCGGCCACCGGCAGCACGAACACATAGTGATTCCGGTCAGCCCCCTCGGTGACCAGCGTTTTGAACACCCTTTCCCGCGGCAGGCCCAGCAGATCAGCCACCTGCATGCCGTCTTTGAACTCGGCGCACTCGTATTCGTGCTGCCGGTAGGCAATCTTCAGGCGCTCCAAAAGCCGCATGGCATTGGTCTTGACTTCCTTTTTGGCCATAGCCTTTCCTCGTTTCAGGTACCGGCAAGCCGGCCGCAACGGAGAGCGGAAACGGCCGTCGCCACAGGTGCAGGCGGCACGGTGGCCGGTGTGGCCAGCGCATCCGGCCTGCAGAGAGCTACACATCCTGCTGGCCGGCTTCACTTGCCGAACCCGGCCAGTCCTTTTCCGCCTCGCCCAGGTCTTTCAGCACGAGGGTCGGCTGGTACTGTTCTTTGGCCACATCCTCTAAGGTGGCTTCCCCGCTCAAAACCAGGATGGAGTCGATGCCGGCGTTGCGGGCGAGCTGCATGTCGGTGGTGAGCCGGTCGCCCACCATGAGCATTTCCGCCTTGCGATAGCGGGCCAGCAGCGGGGCCAGCACCTGGGGATCCGGCTTGCCGAAAATGAACTGGGGTTGCCTGCCGGTGGCGCTTGCAAAGAGGGCAATGAAGCTGCCCACGTCCGGGAGCGGGCCTTCGGGTGAGGGGCAGACCAGGTCTGGATGCGTGGCCAGAAAGAGCACCTGGGGCTTTTGCAGGAGCAGCGCCGCGCGCGCGATCCTGTGGTAGCTCAGCTCGGTGTCGTAGGCCAGCACCACGGCCTGGGCGCCTGCCTCGGCAAATTCCAGTTCCGGCATGCACTCGTGCAGATAACCCTGAAACTCCGTGTTGCCGACCGGATACAGGCATCCGATTTTCCGGGCACGCAGAAAATCCACCAGCGGCCTGACCGGCGAGAGCAACCGGGAGAGCGTGGCCGGAATGCCCATGAGGTTCAGCCGCGCCACATAGCTGCGGGGCGATTTCGAGGTGTTGTTGCTCAGAAAATAAAAGTCCAGATCCTGCCAGTGCCGCCGGATGAAGGCCACCGCGCCGGCAATCGGCAGATGGCCCAGGTAGACGGTGCCGTCCATGTCCAGCACCACGCAGCGTTTTCCGCTCCAGTCCATAGTGCACCCTGTTCCGCAAAATGATGGCTTTTGGCCGCCGCTCTGGTATAGCTCAGGCGGCACCGTTTCGCCACCCATACCTTCAGGAACCTGTCCATGACCCCGCTTCGTTTTGTGATCCTGTTTCTGCCGCCGCTCTGGCTGATGGCCCACGTGCTGGGCTGGAGGGGTCTGCGCTGGCCCCTGCGCCTGCTTGCGGCCCTGGCCCTGGTGCTGGTTTCGCAGGCCCATGCCATTGACGGCTGGCTCTTTCAAAGTATTGCCGGGCCGGACATGCCGGCCTGGCTGCTCATGCCGCAGCTCTGGCTCTACACGGCCATGCTGCTGCTCTTCTGCTGCACGTTCTTTTGGGACACGCTCTGGCTGCTGCGCCGGCTCTTCAGGCAAGCGGCCGTGCAGACCAGGGCCGACTTTGCGCCCGATCGCCGCCGCATCCTGCGCCGGGGCGGGGCGCTGGCCCTCTCTCTGGGCGCTTCGGCTGTGGGTATGGCGCAGGGGCTGGCGCTGCCCAAAGTCCGGGAACTGAGCCTGGCCCTGCCCGACCTGCCGCCGGATTTGGCGGGGCTCCGCATCGCGCATCTGGCCGATCTGCACATCGGCCCCCTGACGAGCAGGGAATGGGTGCGGGAGGTGGCAGCCCTGACCATGCGGCTCCGGCCCGATCTCGTCTGCCTGAGCGGCGACCTCAGCGATGGCCGGCCGGAATATCGGGCGGCAGATGGCGGCAGCCGGGCCCGGGCCTTCTCCGAGCTGGCCGCGCTCAGGGCCGAATACGGCGTCTTCGCCTGCACCGGCAATCACGAGTATTACAGCGATTATCCGGGCTGGATGGCGCTCTACGCCCGGAGCGGCATCCGGGTTCTGCATAACGAAGCCGTGCTGCTGCCGCGGGGTGCGGCCAGGCTGGTGCTTTTGGGGCTCGACGACCGCACTGGCGGCCGTTTCGGCCATCCGGTGGCAACAGATGTGCCGGCGCTTTTGGCGGGTCTGCCAGGCCGGGCGGACAATGCCTGCCGCCTGGTCATGGCCCACCGGCCGAACACGGCCATGCTGAACGCCCAGGCCGGCGCGGATATGCAGCTTTCCGGCCATACCCACGGCGGCCAGTGCCTGGGCATGGACAGGATCGTGGCCCACTACAACCAGGGCCTGGTGCGCGGCTGGTACAGGGTTGCCGGCATGCCGCTTTACGTGTCGAACGGCGCGGGGCTGTGGTCGGGCTACCCGCTGAGGCTGGGGGTACCGGCGGAAATCGAGCTGATCACCCTGCAAAGGGGCCAGGCCACGGTGATGCCCGAGCTTTGAGCCCGTGCCGGGACAGGGCGCTTTCCTGTTTCCAGAGCGGCCATGCGGATACAGAGCGGGCCTTTGCCCGGAGCTTCAGGCGTAGCCGTAGCGCCCGCGCAGGTGGAGGAAGCAGGGGAGGCTCACTGCCAGCGAGGCCAGTTCCGCCATGGTCCAGGCGCACCACAGGCCGTCCAGCCCGAAGAGCAGGGGCATGATAACCAGGCTCAGCGTGCCGAAGACGAACATGCGGAGCAGGGCGATCAGGGCTGAAACCCTGCCGTTGTTCAAAGCGGTAAAGAGTGAGGAAGCGAAGACGTTTGCCCAGAGGAGCAGGAAGGCCGGCGCGAAGAGGCGGATCGCCCGGGTGCTCAACTGGCAGAGTGCCGGGTCGTAGCCGGTGAAGGCCCGCGCCACCGGCCCGGCGGCCCAGGCGCAGAAGAGCGCGACGAAAAGCCCTGCGCCTGCGTTCAGAACGAGGCTTTTGGCACAAAGGTTTTTCAGTTCGTCCCGCCTGCCCGCGCCGAAGTTGTAGCTGAAGAGCGGGGCAACGCCAATGGCGTAACCGGCAAAGATCGTGGAAAAGACAAAGGAGACATAGAGCAGAATCCCAAAGGCCGCGACCCCATTTTCCCCGGCCAGCCTGAGGAGCTGGTAGTTGTAGAGCACAATCAGGTAGGAAAAGGCGATATTGTTGAGGAATTCCGAGGCGCCGTTGCCACAGGCCCTCCCGAGCACCCTGGCCGAAAATCCGGGCCGGGTCAGCCGCAACAGGCTTGTGTTTTTCCGGGCGAAGTAGAGGAGCGGCAGGCCCCCGCCAATGCATTCACTGATGGCGGTGGCCAGGGCCGCGCCCGTCAGGCCCCAGCCCAGCAGGGCCACCAGCAGGGCGTCCAGCAGCATGTTCGTGCAGCCGGCCGCCACCGTGACGGCCAGCCCCAGCTTGGGTTTTTCCGCGGTGACGAAGAAGGTTTGAAACAAAAACTGGAGCATGAAAAAGGGCAGGCTCAGCAGGCAGATGCGGCCATACACGAGGCTGCCTGCCAGCAGTTCGCCTTCCGCGCCCAGAAGCCGGGCGAGCGGCCCGATGACGGCCTCGCCCGCCAGGGCCAGGAGCGCCCCGCCCCCGAGCGCCACATACACGAAGAGGGAAAAGCTCCTCTGGGCCTCCGCTGCCCTGCCTTCGCCCAGGAGCTTGCCCACGATCGCTGCCCCACCCGTGCCCAGCATGAAGCCGATGGCACCCAGCATGCCCAGAAGCGGCACGATCAGCGTCATGGCCGCGAGGGCGCTCTTGCCGGCAAAATTGGAAACAAAGTAGCCGTCCACCACGCTGTAGATGGAGGTGAAGAGCATCATGGCAATGGCGGGGCAGGTAAAGCGGAGCAGGCGCTTGTAGCTGAACTGATCGGAAAGCCGGATGGTCATGGGTCTGGAGCTGGAATGGATTGCGGGGGAAAGGCGGTTTTTCGTCTTCCCCGCTTGGAATCGGAGGCTTCCTACGTTAAGATAGACTGGTCTTTGTAACCTGCCTGCGGGTCGCGCGCAACCCGGTACGGCCTGCACAGGCACTTTTCCCGAGATCGAGGCGCCATGCTGGAAACTACGGTTGTCGTTATCGGCGGCGGGGCGACGGGTATGGGCACGTTGCGCGACCTGTGCATGCGCGGCATCCCGGCCATACTGGTGGAGCAGGGCGGGCTGGCTCACGGCACCAGTTCCCGCTTTCACGGCCTTCTGCACAGCGGCGGCCGCTATGCGGTCACTGACAATGCATCGGCCCGGGAATGCATTGAGGAAAACCGCATCCTTCGCCGCATCGGCCGTTTTTGCGTGGAGGGCAGCGAGGGCCTTTTCGCGCTCACGCCGGCAGACGATCCGGCCTGGGTGGAGCCCTGGGTCGCGGCCTGCGCCAGGGCGGGCATTGACGCGCAGGAGCTGGAAGTTGGAGAGGCGCTGCGGCTTGAACCCAGGCTGTCGCCGGAGATCCGCCGGGTGTTCCGGGTGCCCGATGCGGGCATAGACGGCTTCCGGCTGGTGGTGCACAACGCCATGTCGGCCAGACGCTACGGCGGCAGGGTGCTCACTTACCACGAACTCACGGCCATTCACCAGAACGGCGGCCGGATCAGCGGCGTGACCGTTTTGGACAAGCGCAGCGGCCAGAGCGTGGCCATTGCCTGCCAGGCCCTGGTCAACGCGGCCGGTTCCTGGGCAGGCCGGGTGGCGGAGCTGGCCGGGCTGCGGGTGCCCATTGCGCCCGATCGCGGCACGCTCATCGTCTTCAATCATCGCTTCGCCTCGCGGGTGCTGAACCGGCTGCACCGGGGCGCGGACGGCGACATCTTCGTGCCCCACGGCTCCATCACCATGCTGGGCACCACCTCCAGTCCGGCCACGGGGCCCTCCGACACCCGGGCCACTTCCGCAGAGGTGCTGCGTCTTCTGGACCTGGGCGAGGCCCTGTTCCCGGAGCTGCGGCTGTACCGCATTCTCCGTGCCTTTGCCGGTACGCGGCCGCTGATGGCTGCGGATGGCGCCACCGGCCGTCAGGCCAGCCGCAGCTTTCAGGTGCGGGATCACGGCGCCGATGGCCTCCTGGGCATGTTCTCCATCTTTGGCGGCAAACTCACCACCTACCGCCTGATGGCCGAAAAGGTCTGCGACCGGGTGGCAGCCTATCTGGAGCTGCAGGCCGCCTGCCGCACCGCGGAGGAAGCGCTGGTGCCGGAGCCGGCCAGGGGCGATCTCGAACGGGCAGCCCGCTATTTTCCGGTGCAGGGCCTGCAGTTGATGGTCGGCCGTCTGGGCGACGAGCTGCCGGCGGTCATCGAGCGGGCCGCGGCGAGGGCGCGGCACACGCTGCCCGGCCGGAACGCCGGGGCAGGCAATCCGCTGCTCTGCGAGTGCGAGATGGTGACGCTTGCGGAAATCGAATGCGTGGGTCGTGATGCCGCCACCCATTCGCTCACCGATATTCGCCTGCGCACACGCCTGGGCATGGGCACCTGTCAGGGCACGTTCTGTTCGGTGCGCAGCATCGGCGCCCTGGTGGATCAGGATGTGCCCCTGGACTTGTCGCCGGTGGACAATGTGCGCAGCTTTTTGCAGGAACGCTGGCGTGGGCTCAGGCCGGCCCTTTGGGGCACGCAGGCCCGGGAGCTGGAACTGGGACGCGCCGTGTATGGCTGTGTGCTGAATCTTGACGGAGTGGCGCATGCAAAGGGCAACTGAAGTGCTGGTCGTGGGTGCGGGCATGGCCGGGCTGTGCGCGGCGCTGGCCGCGGCGCAGGCAGGCAGCCGGGTGGAACTGCTGAGCAATGGCGTGGGCTCGCTGGCCATCAGCGGCGGCTCGGTGGATCTTCTGGGCGCAGTGGGCGGAGACCCTGTGGACCTGCCCTGGACTGCCATGGCCATGTTGCCGCCGGAGCATCCCTACCGGCTTTTGGGCCGGGAGCGGGTGGCGGAAGCACTTGCGGCCCTGCAGGCCTGCACGGCCCGGCAGGGTCTGCCCCTGCATAACGCCACCCTGGACGGCGAGCCCTGCAATACCTGGCTGCCTACCGTCATGGGCACGCTCAGGCCCAGCTATCTGGTGCCCGCGGCCCTCAATCCGGAGGCGCTGGCCGGGGCGCATCGCGTGGTGGTGGCCAGTGTCGAGGGCCTGCGCGACTGCCAGCCGGCCCTGGTCATCCGCCAGCTCAGGGAACAGCCCCGCTGGCGCGGACGGGACTTCGTGCCGGTCAAGCTGGCCTCCCCGGAATGCGACAGCGGAGAGCGCAGTCTGAATGCGCTGGATCTGGCCCGGATGCTGGATCGGCCCGAGGGCCGGAACTGGCTGGTGCAGGCGCTTCTGCCCCATGTCGGCCGTGCCGATCTGCTGCTCCTGCCGCCTGTCCTGGGCAGCCGGGCCGATGCCTCGATCTGGCGGCATGTGAGCGAAGCCCTGCACTGTCCGCTGGTCGAGATGGCCAGCATTCCGCCCGGGGTGGGCGGTCTCAGGCTTCGGGATGCCCTTTTGCGCGAGCTGGGCGGATACGAATTCGGCATGGTGGAAAATACCGAAATCCTCCGCGCTGAAAGCGATGCCGGTCATTGCCGGGCTCTGGTCGCCGGCAATGTGGACGGCGAGAGCCGCTATGAGGCCCGGGCCTTTGTGCTGGCAACCGGCGGCATTTTGAGCGGCGGCCTGCAACTGGATCCGGGCCGGGCCCGGGAAAGCGTGCTGGGCATCGACATTCCGGTGCCTGCCGAAGTCGAGGCCCTGTCCGAAGCGGATATTTTCGGCCCGCACCGCTTCTCGCGCCTGGGCGTCACGGTGAATGGACGGATGCAGCCTGTACAGCCCCAGGATGCGGCCGGCCGGCCGCTCTGGGACAATGTCTTCTTTGCCGGGCGGACTGTGGGCGGCTATGATTTCGCCCTTGAAAAAAGCGGCCACGGCGTGGCCTGTGCGACCGGCTGGCAGGCCGGACTCTGCGCGGCCCGGCTGGCGCAGGAGGCCGGCAAGACGGCTGGCGCCGTCATGAGCGGGGTGCGGATATGAGCGTGCAGATCAACCCTGACCAATGCATTGCTTGCACCACCTGTCTGGTGCAGTGCCCGGTGGCAGAGGCGACCCCGAAGTTTCCGGGCCCACGCATGATAGGCCCGGCCTACGAGCGCTTCCGCCGCATGGGGCTCGAGGAAGACCCCTCGCTGCAGTATTGCACCAACTGCAAGAACTGCGACATCTCCTGTCCGCAGGGCGTGCCGGTGGCCAATATCAATATGCTGGCCCGGCTGGCGCAGTGCGAAAAAAAGCGGCCCGGCCTGCGTGAGTGGGTGCTGGCCCATGGCGACAAGGAGGCCCGGCTCCTGAGCCTTGTGCCGGCCTGGCTGAAAAATCTGGGCATGAACAATCCCCTGACCCGTGCCGTGCTGGACCGGCTGGGCATTGCCCGTCAGGCCACGCTCCCGGCCTATGCCGCCCAGAGCTTCCGCAGGCAGGCAGCGGCGCTGAGCCAGCCCGAGCTGCCGCGTCAGGTCGTGCTGTTCTCCGGCTGTTATATGGACATCTACGACCCGGCCACCGGGCTGGATCTGGTCTGGCTGCTGAACCGGGCAGGTTTCAGGGTGATCGTGCCCAGGGGGCTGGTTTGCTGCGGTCTGCCGCTCATTGCCAACGGTTTTCAGGCCGAGGCGCGGGCCAATGCGGTCAGGAATATGGCCGAACTCGCCCGCTGGCAGCAGCAGGGCCTGCCGCTCCTCACCATCTGCCCGAGCTGCCGCCTGATGTTTCGCGCCGAACTGCCGCTGTTCTTTCCGGAGCTGGAGGCGCAGTACGGTCCTCTGCCCGTGCAGGATGCCTGCGCCTTCCTTCTGGACTGCGTGGACTCCGGCCTGCTGCAGGCGCCGGAAACCGGGGAAGCGGCGCGGAGCATCATCTATCACGCGCCCTGCCATCTGCGTGCCCAGGGTTGCGGTCTGCCGGGGCTGAGCCTGCTCCGGCGTCTGGGCTTCAAGGCGGAGAATGCCGATGCCGGCTGCTGCGGCCTCTGCGGCAGCTACGGCTTCAAGAAGGAAAAATATGCCATCAGCCAGCAGATCGGCGAGCGGCTCTTTGCCCGGGTGCGTGCCAGCGGGGCGGAATGTGCGGCCAGCGAATGCGGCACCTGCCGGCTGCAGATCACCCACGGCAGCGGTCTGCCCTGCCCACACCCCCTGAGCCTCGTCCGCCAGCGACTGTCCGGTTTGCACTAACGGGCTGTTATACATCAGGGCCTGCCAGTGGGCAGCAGGGGGGTATGCTGGCGAGAGCTTAAGATTCCTCTAACATACTTTGTGAGGGATGTTATGTCGCTCTGTGTTTCTTCCGGTTTGTACGCTCTTTTTTCTTCTTCTCCATCCTTTTTCCGGAATGGCCCGGGCACAGAGCCTGCCCTGGCCCGGCTGCCAGCCAGACCTGCGGCGGGCAGATGTCCGGGCTGGGCTCTTTTCACTCTTCTTCTGCTGACGCTGTGTTGCGCTCTGGCTTTGCCACCCATGGCGCAGGCCGGGGAGAAGCAGGCCAAAGTCAAACCGCGCGTGAAGTATTATCAGGTCGAAGATACCGGCTGGAACGTATGCCGGGACATGGTGAAGAATCTGAACAAGCTGCAACCTTCACGAGTCTCGTTTTGGTGCAAGCTGCGTTTTCATCCGGATATGCCGCAATTCAGCGAACCTGACTGGGAAGAGCTGAAGATAGAAAACAACCTGCAGATGATTTACGACCTGGAGCACGAGTGGAATAGAACATCTGATCAACACCCGTCGTTTGCGGAATGGCAGGCGCAATATATTCACGATATGCGGGCTGGCTATAGAGAGCTGCGAGGAATTTACGGCGGCAGGCCATGGCACTGCCGTTCCCCTTTCCGTCCATGCCTGCGCAGGGCAAAAGTGCGTTTTGAGCAAAATGGTCCATTGGTCACGGTAGTGTCTTATACCTATCGGTCTTTGGCTGAACAGGAAAGTTTTTGCGAGACGCTCTACACGACTTGTTCGTATGATTTTTTGCATATGGATCGTGAGCCTTACCGACGGGATTATGCCAACTGTGTGGCAGCTGTGGAAAAAAAATTTGGTTTTGTTGATGGTCTTTGGGCTCCTCTCGGCATGCCATACGGGAATCCTACCGGGTTGGTAGAAGATTCTCTTTATGTGCATGTGCCTGTAAACGAATTTAATCCGCACGAATCTTATGAGGCTATACCAAATGATGAGAATAGCAGAAGATTTCCAAGCCAATGTGACGGGCGTCAACTCTTTTTATATAAAGGCCGGGCATTTTCCATATCCAAAAACCGTACAATTTGCCGGATGAATGACCATATGTTTAAAGATATTTGTGCAATTACTGGCGAAGAAGTACTCCAACCATGACGCCGGAGGTAAATCATGGCAATTAATGAACGCATTTTGACAGATCAGCAGTATCAGGATCTTCGTTATGCCCTGATAAGAACCCGTTAAAAACTTCGTAAGGCAGAGGGGTACCCACTGCTTCTGCGTTACCTGGAATTTGAAAATCCTGGAGCATGGAACCTGAAATATAGTCTTGCAACGGGCTGATAGGTTAACGAATCAATAATTGCAGTAAAAACAAACCATTATATTCTCTGCATCCTTTTTCCGGGAGGGGCGACATGGCTGTCTGTGTGGTCGATCATCCTCTTGTGCGCCATAAGCTGGGCATCCTGCGTATGGCGTCCACTGCCACCCACGAATTCCGCCCCGTGGCCAATGAGCTGGCCCGCCTCCTGATTTATGAAGCCACCAGCGAGTCACCAGCTTGTCCGCTGCAATTACTCCCGGATGCATCAGCATTTCCACAGCCACCCATTGGGTGACACGCCGCACCACCATAACGAATAGGTTCTTTTAGGATATCTGTACGATCACAAGCGAGGCGTCAGTTCAACCATACTTTGTGAGGGATGCCATGTTTCACAGTGTTCCTTCCGGTTTGTACGCTCTTTTTTCTTCTTCTCCATCCTTTTTCCGGACTAGCCCGGGTACGGCGTCTGCCCTGCATCTGCCGGTAATCAGGCCCTCGGCGCGGGGAGTCCTCAGTCTGGTCTTTCCCTTGCTGCTGGCGCTGTGTTGCGCTCTGACTCCGCCGGCCGTGGCGCAGGCCGGGGAAAAGCAGGCGGCCCCTGCGGGGGAACAGGGCACAGAGCCAGCCCCGGTGCCCTGCTTTTACAGCAAGAGCTCGTATAAGAAATTACCGCCCAAGGCGCAGGAGGTATACGCCCAGCTCTACGAGGCAAATATGGACTTTATCAAACACGGTCTGGCCAACTACTACAACACCGAGGACAAGAGCGTGAGCAGAAGATTCGATGATGTTAAAAAATTGTACGACTTAAAAGACTGCCATGCCTTTGGGCTGAATATTGATATGCGCCCGGGGGCTTTTACCAACTGGTCGATATCAGCGCCAAAAGCAGAAGCGACATCCAGATGCTTGCATCGCTCGGCCAGTTCCCCGGCCCCAGACCTGATTACAATACAGAAATTGCCCGCAGTCATCTGTATTGTGACTATCAGGAGGAGTACAATGGCCGTATCTATGAGTACTGGTACATGATGCAGTCGGCCTGGGGGACCCGCTGCCTGTACTGCGAGTTTTTTGTGACTGTGGCCCAGTCAAGGGGGGCAGAGCGCAAAATCATCCACCGGGCCAACCGGTTTTTCAGAACCTATAAAGTAGATGAAAATTTTTCCGTTGTGTTTCCTGAAGACAAGTACATAAATCATATTCGTGGCAGCTATACACATTGCCCCTTTTGCCCGAATTGAGGGTTGGCAACAACATCCCATTTATTTTGGAGGAATCTATGAACGTGTATCTGATGAAGTTGTACAGCAGTTTCAGGATTCTGAGCCGAAAATTACGCTGCGTATTTCTTCTGCTGCTCTGCCTTGGTAGTGTGCCAGTTGCTTCTTTTGCGTCGCAGCATGGAACTGAGAATACAGCATCGGTGCAGGAAGAATTTGTGCCCTGCTTCCGCAACTACTATGATTATAAGAAAGGGATTCCTGAGATGGCTCGTGCAGCGTATGAGGATCTGTATGCGGCGAACATAGATTTTATCAAGTATGGCCTGGCCAATTATTACAACAGCGAAGACAAGAGCAATGGAAAAATAATTCGTGATGTAAAAAAATTCTATGATAAAAGAGGAAGTAAGGCATATGGTATTGAAATTGATGTGCATTTTCAGGGGGGCTGGTATCAGTTGGCCAGTGTTCATGCCAAAACAAAGATTGATAAAAAAACTTGCGGAGTTTGGTCAATTTCCAGAGTATGATCCAAATTATAATGGCGCTGTTGCTCGTAGTGAGTTGTGGTGCGACTATCAAGAGGAGTATAATGGCCGTATTTACGAATACTGGCTCATGATGCAGTCATCCATAGCAAAAGCCTGCCTGTACTGCGAATTTCTGGTAACCGAGGCTCAGTCAAAAGGAAGTGAGCGCAAAATTATCCACAGGGCCAACCAGTTTTTCAGAACATACCAGGTTGATGACAAGTTTTCTGTAATTTTCCCTGAAAACAAATACAATCTTCATATTGTCGGACGGGCATATGGCTTTTGCCCCAACTGTCCTCGGTAGTATTTTTTGTAGTTACTCACTACACGAAGGAGGAAAACATGAACAATTACCTGATCCAACTGTATTTCAGCTTCAGGATTCTGAACAGAAAATTACGCTGCGTTTTTCTTCTGCTGCTCTTCCTTGGTAGTATGCCAGTTACTTCTTTTGCGTCCCAGCATGGAACTGAGAATACAGCATCGGTGCAGGAAGAATTTGTGCCATGCTTCCGCAACTACTATGATTATAAGAAAGGGATTCCTGAGATGGCGCGTACAGCGTATGAGGAAATGTATGCGGCAAACATAGATTTTATCAAGCATGGCCTGGCCAATTATTACAACAGCGAAGACAAGAGCAATAGAAAAAGAATTCGTGATGTAGAAAAATTCTATGATAAAAGGGGAAGTGAGGCGTATGGCGTTGTTATTGATGCGCATTTTCAGGGAGTCTGGTATCAGTTGGCCAGTGTTCATGCCAAAACAAAGATTGATAAAAAAACTTGCGGAGTTTGGTCAATTTCCAGAGTATGATCCAAATTATAATGGCGCTGTTGCTCGTAGTGCGTTGTGGTGCGACTATCAAGAGGAGTATAATGGTCGCATTTACGAATACTGGCTCATGATGCAGTCATCCATAGCAAAGTCGTGCCTGTACTGCGAATTTCTGGTAACAGAGGCTCAGTCAAAAGGAGGTGAGCGCAAAATTATCCACAGGGCCAACCAGTTTTTCAGAACATACCAGGTAGATGACAAGTTTTCTGTAATTTTTCCAGATGATGCATATAGAAAGCATCGTACATCCTATGGATTTTGCCCCAACTGTCCAAAGTAGTGCCTTTTTGTTTTTATTCACAACACTAAGGAGAAAACCATGAACAATTACCTGGTCCAACCGGTTTTTCAGAACCTATAAAGTAGATGAAAATTTTTCCGTTGTGTTCCCTGAAGACAAGTACAATCTCAACATTATTGGCAGGTGGTATGGTTTCTGCCCTGAATGTCCCGACTAACAGCCCCTTGAAAAAGTCGCAGCAATGCGCATTGCGAGTCATCAACTTCGTAAGGCAGCGGAACAACTCACTGATTCTATGTTGCCTGGCATTGGCAATTCCTGTGGCATGGGGTTTGAAATATGATTTCAACGGGCTGATAGGGCGCATAAATCTCCAGGAGGCGAATCGCATCTTTGGGTCTGACCAGGCCAATTCGCACCGCTGCCGCCCTGAGTCAGTACCTGTTTGTTTTTCCACTCATGCACTCAATGTCCAGACAGTAGACATTGGTCTTGTGCAGGGCGGACTCCGCGTATCTCCGGCCCTGCTCCATAAAGTCAGGCGCATACCTGCGCACGAGATGCATCAGCCCGATCATTTTTTCCTCTCCTGAGCAGAGGCGCACAGCGCCGAAAACCATGGCGCTCCGGTAGCGCATGCCGAATGCGGCTGGCAGCGGCTCCGTTTTGCCCACTACACAGAAAGAAACCCTGTCGCAATGGGCCAGATTCGCCACCTTGTGGCCCGCCTGTGCGCTGTGCAACCAGATATGATCTTCGGCAAAGGCATAGCTCATGGGCACGCCGTAGGGCTGCCCATCCTGGCCGATGGTCGCCAGCACACCGTATTCGCCATTGCGCAAAAGCGCCCGTGTCTCCTCATCCTGCAACCGGCGCTCTTTTTTCCGCATTTCGTGCATGTTGCTCTCCAGGTTTGCCTCTCACAGCCGTCCAGCCGTCAATGGGCCGGAACCTTGCCCAGGGCCGGAATTTTTTCAAGACGGCGAAAGGGGCGATTGTTTGAATTGTCAATTTTAGAAGTGGCTAAAAATAATTGACATAACGTATTCGGTTTTTTAACATGGCCGCAAACGAGCTGCATGAAACTCGCAGGCAAGAACTTCAGAATATACGGAGGACAATCATGTATACCGAAGGTTCCGGAGCGTTCTCCGGACAGAGTCAGGCCGAATGGACGCGCCCGCAAAGTCAGGCATCGTCGTCATCGGCGTTCAGCGAACATCAGATTCGGCCAGATATCCGGCTGTTGGTGCAAAACCGGGACTGGGTCGACGAGCCCCTGCAGTTTGACTACAGAGCGGACGAATCGCCGGTGCAGTTTTTTTACTGTCTTTCCGGCAAGGCCCGCATCAGCATTGCCCGACCGGACGGCAGCGTGGTGACCGGACAGGTCGCTGCCCGCAACTATGCGGTTTCCTATGTTCCAGGCGCTGTGTCCACCTGTATTTCGAAGCGCAAGGCCAACCTGCAGGTGATTGCGCTTTTGGTGCAGCCGGAGAGTCTGCAAAAACTCATGTGCAGGGAGCAGGGCAGTTGCCAGCAGTCCTGCGCTTCCTCGTGCCGCTCCTGCGTCAGAAATCTGGTGGCAGGCGTTGTGCAGCAGGCCTTTCATCAGGAAGACATCCTCCCCCTGCCGCTGGAAATGACCTTGAAACAGATCTTCGACTGCCCGGCTCTTTCCGCCCTGGCGCCGGTCTTTCTGGAATACAAGACCATGGAGCTCCTCTACAACCAACTGAGCCTCTTCGATTCGTCAGAAGAAGAGGCGCAGAAGCAGATCACTCCGGCAGAGCTTGGGGCCGCGCAAAGGGCCTACGACATTCTCCTGCATGATCTGGCTTCGCCGCCCTCCCTGCTCAATCTGGCGAAAACCGTTGGTCTCACGCACACGCGGCTGAACCACATCTTCCGCCTGCTGCACCACGATACCGTTTTTGGCGTCCTCCGCGACAAACGGCTGGAATGCGCCCGAAAGCTCCTGGAGGACAACCGGAAGAGCGTCACCGAGGTGGCCTATGAATGCGGCTTTGCCACACCCAGCCATTTTTCACGGTCTTTTCTGGGCCGCTACGGCGTGCAGCCAAAACGCTACCAGAGCGGTTTTGCCGCGTCACAGCTTTCCTGATCTTTCCTGATTTTTCCGAGCGCCGCAGGAAGGGAAAAGGGAGAGACACGGTCCGCGCAAGCGCCGGTGTCTCTCCCTCTTTTTCATGCAACTCGCGGCATGCCAACGTTCAAGTCCGTTATTTCACGCCGGCAAAGGGCCTCATCTCCACATCACAGGTGCCGCCGACCCGCACCGATTCCTGCCTGGGCGCCGCGTTACACAGCTCGCCGCGGTTCTGCACCCGGCACCTGACCTCAATGGGACGGCCCTCGTTCACCCAACTGGGGGTTTTGCGATAGCGGCCGACACGCTCGAAGGTGCAGCCCTGCGGAATGCCATAGGGCGCACAGCGGGTCGTCTTTTTCAGGCTGATCCGGCGGGCATCCACCACAAAGCCGGGATAATTGTCCACCACCTGCGCCGTGTCGCGGTCAGCGCCACTCCGCGCCAGGAAGGATTGGAACAGATAGCCGCCAGGCACCCGCGCGCCAACCTTGATGCGCGTGTCGGCCAGCAGGACAAAATTATTGCCTTTTCTGGCCACTGCCCCGGAGAGGTACTCCACCCGATCGTACTGCGGGAAGCACTTGCCCATGGCCGGAGCGTGGTAATAGTGCTTGAGCGCCTTGAGCGCCGGGAGCGGATTGCCGGGGAAGATTTCCGCCAGATCGCTGTCGCCGCCGTAAAGGATGCGCTCGACATCGGAGACATTCTGCTCGTAGAGATTGCGATACAGCGGGTATTCGCGGCCCGCGCCACCGCTGTTTCGGAGGAAGCAGGAAGTCAGGCTCGAGGTCTGGGTCACGTATTCGTCCCAGATGTTGTACTGGGAAACCGCGCTGGCCACGCTGGTAAAATCGCCCGGACTCACGCAACCGTGGTGTTTGCTGCAGGATTCACGGGCCCGGTTTCGGATGGAAAGTGCTATGATGTTGCGCTCGCAGGTGCCGTAGGCGCTGCAACCGCGGCCCAGATGGCCTTCGAAAATCGCGGTGCGCATGGTGTAGTCGAGGTGCCGGGCCCGGTCAATGGCCTCCGGGCTCCACTGGGTTCGGGCCATGCGGCTAAAGCTGGCCCAGGCCTCTTGCAGAGCGGCACGGCGGCCCATGAGCCGGGTATTGACCGCCGCACAGGAGGCGGAATTGTGAAAGGCACGCACAATCTGGTCGGTCGTGCCCCGTGATCTGGCCGGTTCAGGCTCCGAGGCCGCAGCAGGCGGCTCGAAGACCGGCGGTTTCTTCATGTCGTAGAGGTCACGGCTGCTCAGTGCATACCGTGTGCCGGCCGGACAGTGATGATTGGCGGCCATCAGGTGCTGGCGTGCCCGGCGGGTTCCCTGAAAGCGGGCGATCGATGCCGGCGTGGCCCTGGCCGCATCCACCACGACCTTGAAGCCCACATAGGGTACGCCGTTCCGGTCGGTCAGGGCTTCGCCGCCGCTCACCACCACACAGGGAATGAGCGAGGAGCCCTGGGCCAGACTGCCGGCCGGCCGGATGGGCCCGCCCGAGTGCAGACTGGCAATCTCGTAATAGGGGATTGCGGCCGGGCCGTTGAAACGGTAGAGGGTCATGACCTGGGCCGCCGGGACCTCCGCCCGGGCGGCGGGGGCCATGGTCAGGGACAGCAGCAACGCGAGTAAAAGGACAGGAATCGGCATGGGGCAAGCGCAGGGGACAGAGGAACATGCAGGTCTTGCGGTACTGCTGGCCAGCTCCGCAAAGTCATCGCGATCATAACCGCGGCAGGCGCTTTCTGGCAAGCCCTTCCTGGGGCAGGAGCGCCCGATCCCGGCAGGGGCCGGCCTCAGGCGCCGCAGTCGGCCGGGTCGCCATGAACTTTGGCCAGGGCATGGGGCAGGGCGGGCAGCACGGCGGCCAGATTTTCTGTCACTGCCCTGCGGCTGCCTGGCAGGTTGAGGACAAGGCTCTGTCCCAGGACCCCGGCGACAGCCCGGGAAATGGCCGCATGCGGCGTTCTGGCCAGGCTGGCCGCCATCATGGCCTGGACAAAGCCGGGCAGGGGCAGATCGAGCAGTGCCGCCGTCACCTGCGGGGTGCGGTCGCGGGGCGAAAGGCCCGTGCCGCCGGTGGTGCAGATGAGGTCATAGCCCTGCCCCAAGGCCAGTTCAGGCAAAAGTGCCCGGAGCGCTGCCGGTTCGTCCGGCAAAAGAAAGCCCTGGGTATGGCAGAGCGGCAGGTGTGCGGCTGCAAGCTCCGCAATGGCCGGGCCAGCACTGTCTTCCCGTTCGCCCCGCGCGCCCTTGTCCGAAAGGGTGATCCAGGCCAGGCTGAAGCCCTCCTTGCGGGGCGCCAGATCCACAGGGCCGGCCGGCAGGTGGTCCAGCGCCTGCAAAAGGGGACAGGCCACCGCGTGCGGAGCGGCCGGCAGCCAGATGCGACCTGACACCGCGAAAAGGGCCGCGCCGTCCGGGGCCAGAAGACGCGTGCCCACAGCCAGGGGCGGCAGGGCGCAAAAGTCGGGCGATTCCAGCCGATGACCCGGACTGCCCTGCACGGCTGCAGGCAACAGCGGCAGGCAGGCATCTTGTGCGCAGGCACAGACCTGGAGACGAATGTTCATGGGTGGCTCCAAAAATTATTTCCGCGTTCCGGCCATTGAGCCGGGCACGGGCAGTTGACAAGACCGACGAAAGAGGAGGACGTATGCAGGAATCATTTTCCCATCTGGATGCCAGGGGGCGACTCAGCATGGTCGATGTGGGCGGCAAGGCCGCCACGGAACGCCGGGCCATTGCCGAAGCCGTGGTGGCGCTGGCTCCGGAGACCATGCAGCTTCTGCGTACTCAGGCCCTGCCCAAGGGCGACGTGCTGACCTGCGCCAAGGTTGCAGGCATCCTGGCGGCCAAGCGCACGGGCGAACTCATACCGCTCTGCCATCCGCTGGGCCTGAGCTTTGTGGATATCCGCTTTGCCATCACTGATGGCTGCGTGCGCATCACGGCCGAAACCCGCACCACAGGCCCCACCGGCGTGGAAATGGAGGCCATCGTGGCGGCGCAGATGGCTGCAGCCACCATCTATGACATGTGCAAGGCGGTGCAGCGGGACATTGTCATCAAAAAGGTCCGGCTTTTGCACAAGAGCGGCGGCAAGAGCGGCGTGTTCAACGTACCCGGCTTCCAGCCGCCGGAATGAAGACTTCAACCGCCGATGGCCGCCATCGGCGTGCCAGCCACGGCCTGACCCTGCGGCCGATTCCGCAGGAGTTCCGCGCCCACGGGTTTTTTCAGGCAGGCCAGGCGCAGCACCCTGGCCAACTGGGCATCATCGCAGGCCTGATGACGCAGGAGCCCGCGCAGGCGGTATTCGTGATCGTCAAAGAGGCAGGTGCGCAGGTTGCCGTTGCAGGTCAGACGCAGGCGGTTGCAGGAAGCGCAGAAATGATTGGATACCGCCGCAATAAAGCCCAGCCGGCCTCTGCCCCCCAGCACCCGGTACATGCGGGCCGGGCCGGCGTTCCGCAAAACCTGCTGTTCCGGCGCGAGCGCCACGCGCGCTGCCACTTCGCGGAAGATCTCGGCTGCGGGCCAGAAGCTTTCAGGCGACCAGTGCGTGCCTGCGCCCATGGGCATAAATTCGATGAAACGAACGTCCACCGGCAAGCTGCGGGCCGCATGGATGAAGTCATCCAACTGCCGGTCGTTGATGCCGCGCATCGCCACCGCATTGATTTTGACCCGAATGCCCGCGGCCAGCAGGGCATCCAGCGCCGACAGGACAGCGGGCAGCAGATCGTGGCCCGTAACCTGTGCAAAGGTTTGCCGATCAAAGCTGTCCAGGGACAGATTGACCGCTCCCAGCCCCAGCCGCCCGAGCAGCGGCACATGGGGCTCCAAAAGCGTGCCATTTGTGGTCAGGCGCAGGTCGAGCTGTGGAAAACGCTCTCGCAGCATGACAAGCAGATGCTCGCAGCCCCTGCGGACAAAGGGTTCACCCCCGGTCAGTCGCAGCTTGGTCACGCCGCCGGCGCTCATGAGGCCTACCAGACGCACGATTTCTTCGTAGCGCAGGATCTGCGGGTGGGGGATAAACTGTTGCCGTCCGAGGTTGCGGCAGTACAGGCAGTGCAGGTTGCAGCGGTCGGTCACGGAAAGGCGCAAATAATGCACCGGCCGGCCGTGGCCATCGATCAGGGGCTGCGGGAGCCGGCAAGCCGGCAGGGGGGCAAGCGCTGGCTTCGTCTGCATACGGCGCTTCTTCAGTCCTGGACAGGCAGGACAACCAGCGTGTCGCCGGTTCGCAGGCGGCCGCCGCGCAGCACTCTGGTGAACACGCCCTGGGTCGGCATGATGCATTCGCCCATGGCCTGAAAGATCTGGCAGTGGCTGTGGCATTCCTTGCCGATCTGCGTCAGCTCCAGCAGCACCTCGTTGCAGGAAAAACGCGTACCGATGGGCAATCTGGCCAAGTCGATGCCATCCACTATCAGGTTTTCGCCAAAGCAGCCGTGCTCCACCTGCGCGCCCCGCGCCTTGAAGGCCAAAATTTTTTGCCAGGAAATCAGGCTGACCTGCCTATGCCATTTGCCGGCATGGGCATCGCCGTCAATGCCAAAACCGGTCACCAGCAGGGCCTCGCCGACATCCCTTTTGGCTATGCCTTTTCTGGAGCTGGTACACACGGCAATGATGATGCCGCTCTTCTGTGCTTCTGTCATACTGGCACCTCTGAAGCGATTCGGGTCGTTCAAATCATCCCTTACGATGCGGGGCTCGGCCAGTGCGCAGGCATCCTTCCAGACATCGGCGGTCATGATCGGGATATCCGCCTCTCGCACGGTCTTGCCGTACTGCTTGCCGAGAGCCGGCAGCCCGTCCGGAGTGCCGATGTCTCTGGACCAGGCGCTGCAGACGCTTCGCGCGCATCTCCCGCACCCGCGGGTTTTTCAGCGTTTGACATCCGACAGGGAGCGCTCCCGGGCACAGTGGCGCTCACCGATCGGCAGGCTGGAGCTTGCCGCGCAGTTGCGGCAGCGTGCCAGCCAGTGCGGCCAGAAGCTCCGCCACCACGGAAACCGCTATTTGCTGGGGGGTTTCCGCATAGATGCCCAGGCCGATGGGGCAGCACACCCTGGCCAGTTCCCCGGCAGGCACGCCCTCTGCACGCAGAAGGCGGTACACGTGCTCCCGTTTGCTGCGGCTCCCTATCATGCCAAGATAGCGGGGATGGACGCGCAGCGCCTGTTCCAACACCTCCCGGTCAAAGGCGTGGCCGCGGGTCATAATGGCCACATAGTGCCTGGGCTCCAGGCCGCAGGCCGCCTCCAGGCCGGAAAAACCGGGTAAAACGTGGCAATGCCGGGCCATGGGGAAGCGTCCCCTGTTGGCAAATTCTTCGCGGTCATCCACCACGTCCACCACAAAACCGCAGGCATGGGCCAGGCGGGCCACTTCCAGGGCAACATGGCCGCCGCCGCACAGCAGCAGCAGCGGCGGAGCCTCCAGAGGCTCGACATAGTATTCGGCGCCGCTCTCCGTCGCGACGAGGCCAGGACGCTGTTTGGTGGTATCGAGAAAGGACGCGACCTCATCGAGTCCCTCGATCACCAGTTCAGAGCTGGCTGCTGCCCTTGGCAGTTTTTCCACATACAGACGGCGCTCCGGGACGAGCCGGCCCTTTCCCGCCAGCCTGACCAGCCAGGCGCCGCGCCGCCCCTGGCGAATGCTGGCGTCCGCCAGGGCAAACAGGCCTGCCTGCCCGGGTTGCAGGGCCTCGCACAGCACTTCCATGCGGCCGCCGCAGATCATGTCGCTGTCCATCGCGGCCGTGGCGTCCATAACAAAGACCTCACGCGCTGAGTGCTGATCGTTCAGGCACTGGCGCGCCGCTTTCATGGCGGCTGCCTCCATCGCTCCGCCGCCCACCGTGCCCTCAAAGCCGCCCCTGGTCTGTAGGGCCCTGGTGCCCGCATGGCGTGGGGCGGAACCCGCACTGGCCACAACCGTCACCAAAACAAGCGGCTCGCCTCCTTGCAGCAGAGCGGCTGCACGCGCCTCCAGCGTAGCCTCTGGTGTGGTGGCGGACAGGCCGCCTGACTGCTCATTCGCGGTTGTTGCCCGATCTTTCATGGCCAAGCTCCTCAAGGTGAAAGCTGCAAAACGCAGTGCCCCGTGCAGGCTGCCTCGGGAAAGGCTGCCCCTATGCGTGATCTTTTACCATATATGGACGGCCTGTGCCAGACCCGGGGCCGATTTCCCGCCAGGGAATGCCGGCCCTCCCTGGCGCTGTCCTCTAACACCCGGGGCTGCGCTGAACGCTTGTGGGTGAAGAGCGCTTTGTCACCCGACGATACCTGCGCCCTGGGAGGCGGCCGACCTGTCCGCTCCTGTTCCGCCCGACGCGGGCCTTCAGGCCCGGGCCTCTCCTCGCTGACGGCGTTCCATGTGGCGCTGCACCAAAAGGAGCAGACCCGAAAGGCCAAGACCAAGCCCCATGTAGAGGACTGTGGCTGCGGTGGTTGATTCCAGGCCGGCAAAGCTCAGGGATTCCACCTCCTGCGAAGCCCAGGTCAGCTCCGGCACGCTGATGAACATTGCAAGCGAGCTGTTCTTCAGGTTATGCACCATGCGCGCGTTCAGGGCCGGCAGCGAGGCCGAACAGGCCAGGGGCAGGACGAGGCGAAACCAGTAGCGCCAGCCGGTGAAGCCCGAAAGCCGGGCGCAGGCCAGGGCGTCCCGGCCCGTAGTGTGCATCACGGAAAACAGAATGTCGGCCAGATAGGGTGCATTGTTGACCGTCAGCCCGGCCACTGCAGCCCAGAAGGGAAAATGCTCCCAGCCGTTCAGCGCCCGGCAGGCGCCCTGCGGCAGGAGAAAGGGCAGGCAGTAGAAGGGCAAAATCAGCCAGAATACGCCGGGGATGCTGCGCACCACGTGGCAAAAGCCCGCGCAGAGGCGGGCGCAGACGACAGCTTGGGTGCTCTGACTCCGGGTTCTGCCAATCGCCAGGGCCACGCCCAGGGCAAGGGACAGCAGCGAGGACAGGGCTGCGATGCTCAGCGTGAGGGCCACGCCGTGCAGGAGAATGCGCAGATAGACAGGCTCGATCAAAATAGACCAGTGGGGTGTGTACATGGGATTTTCCCGTGGTTAAACTGCCACGCCTGGGGCCCAGCCCTGAAGCGCCCCTTGGTCCCTGCCGGACCACAGCCATTATAGCAGGAGAACGCGCATCGTGCAGGAAGAACAACGGAACCTGGTGCAAAACGGGCCAGCGCCTGCTCCCGACCGCTCCGGCCTCTTGCATCTGGCGCTGGTGCTGGCACGGATCCATCACGCCCGGCTCCTCGGCATCGACGCCAACGGGGTTATGGCTCTGCCCGGGGTGGCGCGGGTCATGACCGCGCGGGATGTGCGGGGCACAAACCGCCTGTTTGCGCCACAGGGCACACCGCACAGTCTGAACAGGGGTTTTGAGCAGCCTGTCATTTGCGACGATACAATCCGCCGCTACGGCGACATTGTCGCCGTGGTCGCCGCGGGCACGCGCCCTGTGGCCCGGGAGGCCGCCGCCCGGATCAAAATCGCCTGCAGGCCGCTGCGCGCCATGCTGAACTTTGCGGAAGCCGCAAGGCCCGGCGCTCCGTCCGTGCACGAGGGCATACCCAATGTCTTCATGGAGCAGCCGCTGTACAAAGGCCAGGACCCCCGCCCGGTGATCGAGGGGGCCGCCTGCGCAGTCGAGGCGGCTTTCAGCACCACCCGCGAGCCGCATTTGCCGCTGGAGCCGGATGCCATTCTGGCCTGGCCGGACGCCGGCGGCGTCGTCATTCGGGGCAAGGTCCAGGATCTCCACGGCATGGCCCGCAGAATGGCGCCAGCCCTGGGCCTCGCCCCGGAGCGGATCCGTATCATCGCCACTCCGGCGGGCGGCAGTTTCGGCGCCGCGCTGTCACCCGCCAACTGCGCCGTGGCCGCGGCCTGCGCGCTGGCTCTGGCCGCGCCGGTCTCACTGGTCATGAGCTATGAGGAACACCTGCTCACCACGGGCAAGCGCGCAGCGGTACAGGGCCTGGGCCGACTGGCCTGCGACGCCAGAGGCCGGCTCGTGGCCGGAGATTTTCTCGTGCACATTGACCAGGGCGCCTACAGCGAAGCCGCCGGGAGCCTGACCACCAAGATGCTGCGCTTTTTCGGCGCCCCCTATCGCCTTCCCCAGCTGCGCGGCCTGGCGCGCACCGCCTTTACCAACGGCAACTTCGGCGCCTCCGCCTTTGGCACGCCACAGGCGCACATCCTGGGCGAAACGCTGGTGGATATGCTGGCCCGGAAACTGGGCGCGGATCCCTTCGAGTTCCGCTGGCAGAATCTTGCGGAGCCCGGCGACACCGGGCCAAATTCCGTGCCCTTTCGCGTGTATTCCATGCGCGCCATGATGGACAAAATGCGACCCACCTACCAAGGGGCGCTGAGCACCGCCCGGCGCGAAAGCCGCCCGGAACGACGGCGTGGGGTGGGCGTCGCCTGGGGCGGCGATACGGTTTCCGGCGGCGCCGACCGCGCTGAAGCCGATGTGGAACTGAACCCCGATGGCAGTGTGACCGTCTATAGCAGTTGGGCCGAGCTGGGTCAGGGCGCGGATCTCGGCTCGCTCATGCTGGTCCATGAGGCGCTTCGCCCCCTGAAGCTGCAGGCCGAGCGGATTCATCTGGCGCGAAATGACAGCGCCTGCTGTCCTGACACCGGCCCCACCACCAGCAACCGTTCCCACCATGCAGCGGGTCTGGCCATCATCGACGCGGCAAACAGCCTGCTGGCCGCCATGCGCAGGCCGGACGGCGCCTTTCGCACCTGGGCGGAAATGCGGGCGGCAGGCCTGGCCATGCGCTACCGGGGCCGCTATCAGGCGCACTGGCCCGGCATCGACCCGGACACCGGGCGAGGTTATGGGGCGGCAGAGCAAAATTTTGTGCTCTATGTGGTGGAAGTGGCGGTTGAACCGGCCACAGGCCAAACCACGGTGCTCGCGGCGCACATGGTAGCGGATGCGGGCCGGATCGCTGCCCCACAGAGCGTGCGGGGCCAGGCTTTTGGCGGCTTTGCCCAGTCTTTGGGCTTTGCCCTGACTGTGCGGGGTTGCGACGGGCCGGGCCAGCTTGGCCCGCTGGACGCGGGCATTCCGCAGTGCCGTGACGTGCCGGACATTATGAATCTCGATTTTGTCGAAAGCCCGCGCGGCAATGGGCCGTTCGGATCAACCGGCTGTGCCGAGGGCTTCCAGAGCGCGGGTTGCGTGGCGATTCTGAACGCCATTGCCGATGCAGTGGGCCTGCGCATCACCGCCTTGCCAGCCACACCTGCCAAAGTGAAGGCGGCGCTGGAAAAGCAGGCCGGGGGCGAGGAGCAGGCGCCGTGGAACCTGGCATCCGAGCTGTATGCGCATCTGGCGCGCCTCAGGAAAAAAAGCGGCGTATGAAGCGGGGCTGTTGCTGTTCGTTCCCGCAAAAGCCGGCTTTTGGCCGACAGAGGCGCCAGACAGTTAGCCCCGCCCCAAGGCTTTCAGCCAGAGCGTATCGTTCGCAGCGGCTGCCAGTGCCAGCCCCGGCGGGAGCCCCTCGCTTTCCGGCAGCATGACGAGCCCGGCAGGATCCGAACTGTTTCGAACCAGCAGCAGATCGGCCAGACCCGCACGGAGCAGCAGCGGGGGTGTCGTGAAATCCAGCCGTCGCAGGGCGGGCGTGCAGCCCTGGCGTCTTGCCAGCAGGGCGAGCACGGGGTTGCAGCGCAGACTTTCGAGCGCCACATTCGGGCCCTCTGCTGCAATCCCAATGGTCAGCGTGCCCGAAAGCCTGACCCGGTCCAGCGCGGACACCTCCGGCAGGCCGCCGCTGAACAGTTGTCGTGTGGTGGCCGTACCGGGCTCCAGCAGGACCTGTTCCGGGCTGCCGACATCCAGAATGCGGCCTCGTTCCATGACCACAATGCTGTCCGCAATGCTCCGGGCAAAGGCGGTCTGATGGGTGACCACAACCATCGTCTGCCCCTGTTCCCGAATCTGCCGAATCAGGCCCAGCACCTCGCGCACACAGGAGGGGTCGAGGGCAGAGGTCGGTTCATCAAACAGCATGAGCCGGGGTGAAAGCGCCAGTGCCCGTGCGATCGCACCACGCTGACGCTCGCCGCCGGAAAGCTGACCCGGATGCCGAGCGGCCTTGTCTTCGAGGCCGATGGCACGCAGAAGCCCCATGGCCTCGGCCTCGGCCTGCCGGCGCGGCACGCCGTGCACCAGCCGGGGCGCAATGGTGATGTTGTCCAGAAGCGAAAGGTGCCGGTAGAGCTGCTCGCCCTGAAAGACCATGCCCACCTCGCCCCGGCCGCAGCCTCTGCGGCCCGGCCCATTGCGCAGTTGGCCGTCCAGCCGGACTGTGCCGCCGTCAACGGGGTCAAGCCCGGAAATCGCCCGAAGCAGCGTGGTCTTGCCGCAGCCGCTGGGGCCGCAGATCACCAGGCACTGTCCCTCCGCCAGTGTGAAGGAGAGGTGGTCAAGCACGAGCCTGCCCTGCCGCCTGGCCACCAGTCCAGCCACCGCAAGCAGTGGTGCGGGCGCTGCCCCAGCTTTGGTCATGCGCTCTCCTCACTCGGCCCAGATGGGGAGTGGCGGCGCAGGCGGCAGCGGATACCTGCCCTTTTCGCCGAACCACTTGTCGTAGATTTTCTGATAGCTGCCATCGATCAACATGGTACGCAGCGCAGCGTTGACCCGGTCGCGCCAGGCAGACTGGTTCTGCGGCACGCCAATGCCGTAATAGGTGGGGCTGTAGACCTCGCCCACCGGCTCGTAGGCCGGATCGCCGCCGGACACGCCCGCCAGAATGATGGTGTCGTTGGTGTAGCCATCCACCTTGCCCGCCTTCAGGGCCAGAAAGCATTCCGCATTGTTCTGGAAGGACAGGACTTTCGGCTCGGGATCGCCCAGTTTTTTCAGGGCTGCGGCTACGGCCTGCTGGGCGTTGCTGCCCTGGGAAATGGCGATGCGCTTGCCGACAAAATCCTTCAGTTCCCGGTACCTGCCCTTTTCGGCCAGGATACGCTTGCCGTCATTCAGATAGGTGTCGCTGAAGTCGATCTGGGCGTCGCGGCTCATGGTGTGGTTCATGTTGGAGAGCACCATGTCGGTTTCCCCGCTCACCAGTGAGGTGATGCGGGTTTTGTCGTTCACTTTGATGATCTCGTGTCTGAGCCCCATCTTGGCGGCCAGGGCGCGGGCCAGATCGGCGTCAAAGCCATCCGGCTCGCCCTGGTCGTTCAGAAAATTCATGGGCGGCGTGGCAAAGCCCAGGCCAATGCGCAGCGTGCCCCGCTTTTGAATGGCCTCGTCCAGATTCTTCCACTCAGCGGCCAGGGCGGAACCCGCGGCCATGCAGGCAAGCGTGAACAGGGGCAAAAGGAAGGTCGGGACAAACAACCGGGTTTTCATACACATCCTCCTGGTTCTGAGGTTCGGGAAAGCCGCCGGACCATCCGGCAGCGAAAAACATCTGCGGCCATTCGCCTTGTTTGCAGGGAGCAGGCCTGGATGAGACATGCGGATTCAAATGGTCGCCCAGCCCTTGCTCCCAACAGGACCTGGTGAGCAGGCTTTTTTTCAGAAGCTTTGCGCCGCTTCCAGCCCGTCCTGCCCGTATCGGCGCGCGAGCCGCAGGCGCAGACGCCTGGCCAGCCAGGTCAGGAGACCGGAAAAGGCCATAAAGCCCAGGGCAATGAAACAGTACATGGCAATCAGGGTGGCCGGGTAGCGATTGGCGAGCAAGATGCCGGTTTGCGTCAGTTCTATCAAGCCAAGCACGAAGACCACGGACGAGTCTTTGAAGAGCGACACCATGACGGCAAGCAGGGCGGGAATCATGGTGTGCATGACCTGCGGCGCGAGGATGACCCGGGCCGCGGTGCGCCTGGGCATGCCGGCCAGAAGCGCAGCCTCCATTTGGGCGGCGCCCACCGCCTTGACGCCGCTTCTGAACACCTCGGCCACCTGCGCTGTCCCGTACACCGTGAGCGCGGCCACTGCGGTCAGTCCCGGCGGCAACGAGCGGACACCCAGAAAAAGGGGCAAGGCATAGTGCATCCAGAACAGCATGAGCACCAGCGGAACGCTTTTGACCAGCTCGGTATAGGCCATGGCGAACGGAGCCAAAAAGCGCAGCGAAAAGACCCGAAAACAGCCCAGAATCACCCCAAGGAGGAGGGAGGCAGGCAGCGCCAGCAGCGCCAGCAGGATATTCAGGGCCAGACCGCCCGCAAGGTCGCCCTTCAGGCCAAAGAGCAAGGCGGGCAGGTAGCGGGCGGCTTCGGCAAAGGATGCGGCCGGGTCAATCATGAGGCTTCATCGTTCACTGACACTGATGCCAGCCAGCCCGTTGCAGCGCTTCCGCCGCACGTTCGCAGTCATAATCGCGCCAGGCCTTGTCCGCCGGCACCGTGTCGCGGGGAATGGCGCCCATGTCAATAATGGCCACGTTCGCGCCCGAGCTCAGCGTCAGGTCAGTGGTCGGGTGCACACAGATGTCGGGGGTATGACCGCTTCCCGCCAGACGCAGGGCCGCGGTGATCTGGGCGATGCGTTCGGGCGCAAGCATCTGCGTGTCGCCCAGCGGCGTCCCGGGCACGGGCACCCGGGCCATCAGGCCGGAGATTTCCGCTCCTTCCCGGACCAGCCCCAGAAAGGAAGTGGCGATTTCCCCGTTCCCGTGCTCCGGACCGATGGGTTCAACCATGGCGGCAAGGCGCAGCGGCGAGGCCTGCACGGCGCGCATCGTCGCCAGCCGAGTTTGCGGATCAAAGGCCGTGTCCGTGCCTTCCCGAAGCCGGAGGGTATGGTACACGCAGGAGCCCCCGGCAGCCGCTATCCTTTCCGCTGTCTGGAGATCGAATTCGCCGGTATTCAGCGCCAGTTCGCAGCTCTTGGGCACAAGCCCACGGATTGCCGCAAGCAGCCTGCACAGATGCTCGATGCTGAAAAATTCCGTGGTGCGCAGGACCAGATAGTGGACGCCTGCCTCTGCATAGTGCTGGAAGACGCGCAACACTTCGGCATCGTCATAAACCTTGGGCTGCCGCACAAGCCGCCACTTTTCGCCCAGGGAGCAGAAGCGGCAGCTCATCCGGCAAGGCGCATTGTCCAGGCCCAGTGCACCCCAGAGATAGCCTCTGCCGCCGGTGATGCGCAGCGCCTCGGCGTGGGCGGCCTGACGCAGCAACAGAGCCCCTTCGGAATCCGGCGCAATGTCCAGAAGCTCCACGAGTGTTTCCCTGTCCAGCAACTGTCCTGCCCGGCAGGAGCGGACAGCCTTCCGGACGAGTTCCGCCGCCTTCACAGGAGCTTCGCCAATTCGGCGGCGGTTGCGTTCACAAGCGGCGCGCAGACACTTGCGAACTTGCCCTCCTGTATGGCCGCAGCCCGTCCGCCCGGCGCAAAGATGTCGTGCCCGAGCAAGGTCTTGCAGGTGAGCGCGCCGCCGTGGGCAGCCAGAAAGCGCTTCAGGAAGGCCTCCCGCTTGTCCGCCAGAACGAGGCCGGCATCCATGACCGTCGCGTCATCGCTGCCCGCCCTGGCGGCATAGCGCGCCCCCAGAATCAGCATGGCAGCGGTGATGCAGCCGCAGGTTTCGGCGCAGCCCATGCCCGAACCAAAGGCCACGGCGGAGCGCCGCAGCGTGTCCGCATCGTCCCCAAGGCGCCCTGCCAGCATCATGCACACCTGCTCCGCGCATTCCCGGCCCCGGGCGAAATCGTCCAGGATTTCCTCCTGAGTCTTTTGCATAGTCGCCTCATAGTGACAAGTTTTCCGGCCTGGTGAACAGGCGCTGCAATAACGGATCAGCCGCTTCCTGCCGATCCGTCCGTTAAAAAAATCCCGGCAGCCGCATTGCCAGGCACCACGTGCAAATTACCTGACATTTGAACTCGCTCATTTTCAGCGGCCTGCTACCATCCCGGCAGGAAACGGCGGCTGGCGCACTGTCCGGGAATATGCCAGACTGCTTCGAGCGGCAGGCCGAAGTACCGGGCCAGCAGCGCCCGCATGACGCCCGCATGGGTAATCAGCAGCAGCGTTCCCCCGGGGTAGCGCTGCCGCCAGCGGGCCAGCGCGTGCAGGGCGCGGCGCTGCACCATGCGGAAACTCTCGCCGCCCGGGGGCACATAGTTCATCATGTCCAGGCCCCGGGCCTCAAAGGCGCCGGGCCAGAGATCGCGAACCTCGGCCCAGGTCAGGCCCTCCCAGAGGCCCAGGCCGATTTCGCGCAAATCGGGCTCCACATGCAGGGGCCAGCCCCGCTGCCGTCCATCCAGCAGGAGGGCCGCTGTCTCCCGGCAGCGGCCCAGGTCGGAGCAAAGAACAGCCGCAGGCTCCGGCTCCAGGGCTGGCAGGAAATCCTGGGCCAGGGCCCGTACCTGCGCCCTGCCTGCCGCACTCAGAGGGATATCCCGGGCGCCGGTCAGGCGGCGCTCCGGATTGGGCGGCAGCGCGCCGTGTCTGAGCAGCCAAATGCCCTTCACGCGCGCCGGTCCGGCTCTCTGGCAGGAGTCAAAACCTCTCTGGCCATGGCAAAAGGCGCGCAAGCGCATTCCCTGGCCACCCGCTCCGCCAGCTTCTGCGCCCGGGCCATACGGCCCAGGATGGCGGCCTGCACCGCTTTGTCGTCCGCAAAGTGCCGCATCTTCTCCTCATAGCGCCGCTCCAGCGGCACCAGCCTGTCGCCCGCGCAGTACTTGTCCGCCAGACAGACCAGTTCCCGTTCGCTCAGCGGCATGTCATCCGGCAGTTCCAAATCCAGGTGGTCGCGCACAATCCTGGCCATACGGGGCAGGCCCAGACTGTCCAGCAGTTCGCCGCCCGCCAGCTCGTGACGGGGCAGGCCCTTGCAGATGTCGTGCAACAGACCGCCGGCCTGTGCCAGCCTGGGGTCGCATGCAGCGGGTCGGCCCTCTGCCTCGCGCCTGGCGACCAGCCGCTCCGCAAAACGGGCGGCCACCTGCCCCACCGCCTCGGAGTGGCGCAGAATTTTCGGCAGCACATCCCGCTGCCGCAGCAGCACCCAGGCCTCCTCGGGGCTCAGCACCCCCCGCTCGGGAGCCAGCCTTTGCAGGCGCTTGTAGTCTTCGGGCCTGTCCATGTCCTCCAGAATCATGGCATCCGCCACCGAAAGCACCCGCCGGGGCAGGGTCGCAAGGGCGCCGCGCAGGCCCTCCCGGCCGTTGTGGGCCAGAATGCGCCGGATGTAGGCCGCTGGAATCAGGGGCGGGTGGCCTTCCCTGCCTGAAAAAAGCGGGATGAGCACCGGCGCGCCACTGCCGCTCCGGGCCCGATCTTTCTCCGCCTCCGCCTGCAGGGTCATGAGCGTGAGCGGCCGCAGCAGCGGCACATCCACAGGCGTGACGACAAGCGCCTCCGTGTCGCCCTGTGCCGCTCTGTTCGCAAAGGCCGAAAGGCCGGTGCACACCGAGGAAAACATGCCCCTCTCGGGAGCCGGATTGCGCACTGTCTCGAGATCCAGTCGCCTGGCCTCAGCCTCCACTGCCTCCGCATGATAGCCGCTGACCACCACGATATCGGTAAGGCCCTGACCACGAAAAAGGCGCGCCAGCCCCTCCAGTGCGGAGCAGTCCGCACCGGAGGGGCCCAGCGGCAGGGGCAGGAGGGCCTTGACCCGCCCCATGCGCAGCGACTGACCGGCTGCAAGAATAACAACAGATATATTCATAAGCTCTCTCGATGGACTTGTCTGGCAGTGCCCTTCTCCGGCTGCACGATGTGCGCCCTGCCGTCCGGGCCGCGGGCAATACGGCCCAAGACCGGCCCCAGCCGCTTCAGGGGACTGCCGCAGGCGCAGGGGCCGGGCAGCAGGCTGGCGACATCGCCTGTACGATAACGGATCAGCGGCATGGCCTCGCGCAGGGTGGTCAGCACCACCTCGCCCACCTCGCCCGGCGGCAGCACCGTGTCTCCGTCCATGTCCACGATCTCCACCACCACATCCAGCCAGCGCAGATGATAGCCATCATGGGCCGGGCATTCCAGCGCGCAGCCGTAGCAGGTTTCGGTCAGGCCGTAGTGATCCAGCACCAGACAGGCCCAGACGCGTTCCAGGCGCTGTCGCAGTTCAGCACCCAGGGGCTCGGTGCTGGTCAGTATTCCTGCAAGACCCGGCGGCGCGGCCTGGGGAAAAAAGGCCAGCAGCCGCGCCAACTGGGTCGGGGCCGCCACCAGGGCATGGGGGCCTTCGTCCAGCAGCCAGCGGGCCAGCCGCAGGCCCTCCCCTTCCCGCAGGAACTCCGGCGGCGGGTTCAGCACAAACACGCCCGCAGCGCTCAGTCCCTGCCGGAGCAGGTCGGCCACGCCATCGGGCCGTTCCGCTCCAGGCAGCAGCACCGCCAGCCTTTCGCCGGCACGCACCAGCATGCCCATGCCCACGGCAAAAAAATTCCGGGTCTGGGCCAGATCGCCGGCGCTGAAGGCCAGTCTTTTGGGCGGTCCGGTGGTGCCGGAGCTACGCAGCGTCACCATGCGCTCCACTTCGTTCAGGGAGACCGCCAGGAAATCCTCGGGCCGCTGCAGCGCTTCGGGCCGGGTGAAGGGCAGGGCGCTCAGCCCGGCGGGCGTGGCCAGATTCAGATCATACGCGGCGAGCTGCCGGCGGTAAAAACGGGAACGCCGTGCCCTGGCCAGGGTCCGGCGCAGCAGTTCGGCCTGCAGCCCGGCCAGACGGGCAGGCCAATCCACAGCGCCTGCGGCTCCGCATGCCGCAGCCAGGCATGCGTCCAGCGGGCAGGACGGGGCGCAGGCGGACAGCTTCACAGCGGGTAGAGGCGGGTGCCGCCCGCAGCGGTGAGGTTGTGCAGGCAGAAGGGAATGAGCCGTCCGGCCGGCCGGACCACATGGATGCAGCAGCCCCGCACCCGGTCCAGGTCCAGGCTGAGCGCGTCCTGAAAGGCCATGCCGGAGAGGGTGAAATGCCGCGCTACGCCTTCCTGGGCCAGAAAACGGTCAAAGGCGTCCCCAGCCCCGTCGGCCGGGGCCGGCCCGCGCTGTCCCCTCCAGTGGAGCGCCACAAAGCGCCTGGCCGCACGCGAACCCTCGGCCGCCGTGGGCAGTGGCGGAACGAGCCGCTGCAGGGGCCGGGCCGCATCACAGCAGGAGCCGCCCTGATGCAGCCAGGCCAGACCCGGCTTGCCCGTACCGTCCACGCGGCGGTAGGCGGCATTGAAGGAGCATAGTTCGTGTTCGCAGGCCGGCGGCCGCAGATGCTCCGGCCGCACCAGTTCCGGGGCCTGCCGGGCCAGCGCGTTCATGATCTCCGCCAGGGTCAGACGCGGCGCTTCGGCAAGCGGCCACGGATAGCGGCCAAAAAAGGCCGCCGGCTGCAGGTGCAGGCCCCGCACCGCGGGGCCAAGCTCCAGGGCCAGACGCAGCAGGGCGCCCAATTCGTGGTCATTCACGCCCCGCACCACGGTGGCCACCAGCACCACGCCCAAACCCGCACGGGCACAGTTGGCCAGCGCCCGGCGCTTGAAAGCCAGGCAATCCCGGCCCCGCAGCATGCGGAAAGCCGCATCGCCGACCGCATCCCACTGCAAATACACCGACTCCAGCCCCGCATCCGCCAGGGTGGCGGCATAGTCCGCCTCCTCTGCCAGACGCAGGCCGTTGGTGTTGAGTTGCACCAGGCCAAAGCCGCGCTGCCGCACCATATCCACAATCCCGGGCAGATCGTCCCGTACCGTGGGTTCACCGCCGGAGATCTGGACATTGCAGGCGCCGGAGGCCCGTTTCAGGGCATCCAGCCGCTGACCGATGTCTGCCAGCGCCGGGTCGGAGGGGGAACTGGCCGTACCCGCTGAGGCATAGCAAAGCGGACAGGCCATGTTGCAGCGCAGGGTGACTTCAATCAGGCCCGTACAGGTGTGCTGGCCGTGCACCGGGCAGAGACCGCAGTCGAAGGGACAGCCATCCTCGAGTTCGGTGGCCGGGTGTTGCGGATAGGAAGGACTTTTGGGCCGCGTCCAGTCTGCAAAGGCCGGGGCCGAAGGAATATTCGCCTCCGGCTCCTGCCACACCGCCACCCGGAATTGGCCGTGCTCCGGACAGCTTTTGCACAGTTCCACTGTCCTGCCATCAGCCGAATGGGCGTAAAAGGCATCCAGCCGCCGCAGACAAAGCGGGCAGAGGCTCTGGGTGCGGCGCAGCATCAGGTCTCCCTGCTCAAATCCAGTTCGTAGTTCTGCACCAGTTCCAGCATCTTTTCCCAGCATTCGGCCAGCAGCTCGCCGCAGGCCACCGGGTTGGGCTCTTCGCCCTGCTGCCCCGTGCCGGCGCCCAGGCCACGGGCGATCTGAGAGCATCGCAGGCCGCCATAGGATGCCACCCGCTCGTAGAACCAGGTGGCATATTCGTGGATCACCGGCGTCCGCATGGGATGGGGGCTGACCCCGTCCTGGGCCGTGCCCGCAGCCAGGGCCAGGGCCATGGCCCCGCTGGTCAGCAGGCCGCAGGGGCCGTCGGAATGGCCCAGGCCGTGGCACAGCCCCCCGGCCGCGCACACCAGATCCGGGTTCTCACGCTCCATGGCCTGCAGCATGAGGAGGGTCAGCAGTTGACCGCAACAGTAACCCTGACGCACCCAGGGCATAAGTGCCATCATCACTGGATTCATGTCATCGCTCCTTCTGGACTATCCACAACCCATAGCCATGGCGGCGCTGCATGGCGCCGCAGGCGCAAAGCCCGCCTACACCGTGCCAGATCATCTGCGCCGCCAGTTCCACCAGGGCCCGGTCATGATTTTCATAGCGCAGAATCCGGAAACCGGCTCCGGTAAAAAGCGCCTGCCATGCGGCAACCGATCGCGCTCCGGCCAGGCAGGACGAGCCAGCGTCGGCATCGGGCACAGCCAGGGCGCCAGCCCGCCAGGTCACATCGCTTGCCACAAGCAAAGCGCCGGCCCGCAAGATCCGCCGCGCCTCCTGCAGGGCGATCTCCGGCCTTGCCACCAAAGAAAGGACGCATTCAAAAAGCGCCAGCCGGGCGCAGTTGGAGGCCAGCGGCATGCTGCAACAATCCGCCCGGATGAGCGCCGCAGCTGCCGGCAGCTCTGGCCATTCATCCTCTCCGGCCTGCCTGTCCAGTCCCAGGGCCCGGTAGCCGCGTGCCGCCAGGAGCCGCAGGCTCGCACCCGCGCCCGCGCCACAGTCCACAACCAGGGATTCCGGTCCGGGCTGCAACAACGCCGCCGCCTCACACCAGTCCAGTGCCGCCTCTGTGAGCTTGAGACCCCCGGGCCGCCAGGCATTGCCGGCCACGGCCCGAAAACCTGGTTGTTCCCAAAGGGCGCTCACTTGTCTTCCACCGTAGCCTCCACTTCCCTCATCTTGCCTTCGGCCAGACTTTTCGGCACCAGGGTCAGGCCGCATTTGGGGCAGCGCGGCAGTTGCACGTCAAAGGCGCTCTGGAGATAGAAGACCGGCAGTCCGCCCGATTCCAGCGGCACACCGCAGCGCCCGCAAATCCACTGGCCGTGATCCGCCTCATAGCTCGGTCCAAGGCTCATACCCGTTCCTCCCGCCGGCCGTCAGTGGTGACCTGATTGCTCCGGATGACCTCATCGGCCTCCTGCCCGCCGGCTCCCGGCACGATCATGCGGTGACACCAGGCATCCAGCACCACAAAACCCGCGTCCCTTTTTTCATACTCGACCCAGAAGGTCACCTTCCGCGGCCGCCAGGAGCCGAGCCAGTGGCCGCTTTCCCTGTCCTGAAAGCGGTGACCGCTGGCCTCGGCGGCCAGCACTGCGCCACGGACGTCGTCCAGCAGGATATGCCGCTCTTCCAGGCTGGGCAGCATGTCATCCGGCACCTGCACCCGTGCCAGTTCGGCGGCAGCGGCCTCCCCCGGATCCTGGGCGCCTCCGCCGTAGCGCGCAAGCAGTTGCCGCCGCAGGGCCGCCCGGTTGGCGCGCCGGGCCGAAAGCCCCGGGCCCTGCTCCGTGCCCGCGCCTGCGCCGCCGGGCAGAAGCAGATCCAGAATATGCCAGCATGCCTTGCCGCTCGCCGCCATACGGTCGCGGCACATGATGCAGGAGGCCAAACCCGGATGTTCGAGCTGGGCGGCACGGTGCTCGGCCATAGCCCTGGCCAGTTCCGGCTGACTGCACCACACCAGGCCGCCATAGCCGCAACAGGCCGTCGCGGCGCCCGTGAGCAGCGGCTCCGCCACCCGGGCCCCGCATTTGGTCGCCAGACTGCGCACGGCTCTGAGCCACGGCTCGTTATGGCGGACCGTGCAGGGATCCTGAATGGAAAAGGTAGCGGGCAGCTTCGAGCCGTTTTGCGGCAAAAGCCCTTGCAAAGAGGCAATGTCCAGTCCGTCCAGCACCTCCCAAAGCGAAAGGGGCCGGGCTTCGGGCAGGGCCTCGCCCAGGGCGCTCAGACAGGAGGCACAGGCAGTGATGATGCGGGGCCGGCCCAGTTCTTCCCAGGAGGCACGCAGTTTGGCGCTGTGCTCGCGAAAGATGCGCGCCCGGCCCGCCCAGTGCGCCGGCATGCCGCAGCAGGAAAGCATGAGGGCCAGACCTGGGCTCTTGCCCTGGTTCAGCCGTTCCCGCAGCCAGCCATAGAGGGCGGCCACCTGCGCCCCCGGCGAGGCGGCAAGCTGGCAGCCCGGAAAGAAGAGCCAGGCAGGTGCAGCCGTCGTGCTGTCTGGCACGATCAGGCTGCATTCGGGCCCGGAGGCGCTTTCCATGTCTTCCAGCGCGAACTCATGGGCCGAAGGCGGCATAAAGCCGCGCGCCACCATGTCTTCCCGCGCGGAGAGGCAGAGTTCGGACATGGAGAAATTTTCGGGGCAGAGTTCCTCGCACTGGCCGCACAGGGTACAGCCGTTGATGAGTGCATTGGCCGTGTGAATACCCTGCACGATGGTCGCGTTGTTGAAGATCTGCCGGGCAAAGAAACGCGGATACCCCTTGTACTTCTGCATGTACACGCACTGCCGCACGCAGATCATGCACTCGCACTGGAGACAGCGGCCCGCCTCGGCGGCGGCCTCCTCCGGCGTGTACAGCGGCTCGCCCGCCGCCCCGGCGGCCGGTTCGATGCGGGGAGCGGCCGCAATGCCGCTCACATCGGTGTGCAGGGTGCCTGCAGCCTTTTCGCGGGCAGCGGTCAGGGAAGTCCCCCCCGTGATGCGTGTCAGGGTCTGGGCCGCGCGCCTGCCCTGACCGGCCTGCCCGGAGGCGGAGGCAAAGGCATTGCCCGTGGCGCTTCGGCCCAGCCAGCCTGCGCAGCACACATTGCCGTGCCAGAGCAGGGTTTCGGCATCCACCGCTCCTTCTTCCGGAGCGAGTCCGGAGCAGGCATCCACCAAAACGGCATCGTATTCGGCGGCGGCTCGTTCCACAAGCGCGGGGCACAGCTCCGCCTCGACAAAGCGCACGTTCTGGCGGCCCAGCCTTTCCAGATCCTGGGCCAGAAAATCCCTGAGACCTTCAGGCCGGCCCAGTCCGGGATACTGGGCCAATATGGCGCTCTCCAGCGCACCGCCATGGAAGAGCGTCACAGGATAGGATTTCCGGCCCAGGTCCCAGGCTGCGGTCAATCCCGCCAGGCCCGCGCCGACAATCGCCATGCGGAAGCGCTTGGGCGGCAGGGGCAGGGTCCGGCCCGGGGCGACGTCTGCCGACATGCAGGCCAGTTCCAGACCATGGATGGCGATGCTGCCGCCCAGGTCCCGGCGCAGGCAGACATTTTCGCAGGGATGATCACAGATGCAGGCCATAATGCCCGGCAGGGGCACGTGGCGCTCCAGCACCTTACGGGCCTCTCCGGGCCTGCCCTCGGCCATGCGGGCCATAAAGGCGCGCACATCGAGGTCAAAGGGACAGGCCGCTCGACAGCGCGGCGGGCTTTCCTGGGTACAGTGGGATTCTACTCTGTGCAGGCTCTCCTGATCCAGCAACATGGCTTCGCTTCTCCGGCAAAGGTGACAGGCGAGATGGCGGGTTGCCCCGTTCCGCCGGAGGCAAGCAGGCTGCACTCCGACAGAACGGGGGCCTTGAACAAGGCCCCCGCTGAGGTCGGACAGGTTTGTCCTTACTTTTTCGGCATGGCTGCCAGCACCTTCTCCGGGCGGGCGGGCAGATGGGTCACGCGGGCGCCACAGGCGTGATAGATGGCATTGATGATGGCTGCATGGGGAGCGGTCAGAGGCATTTCGCCCACGCCGGAGGCGCCAAAGGTGCCATCCTTTCTGGGCGTTTGCACATAAACGATCTCCATGTCATCAGGAATCATCTTGATGGTGGGTATACCGGCGCCGCCAATGGTGGCGTGCTTCTTCAGATCCTCATAGTCTTCACTCAGGGCCAGGCCCACTCCCTGGGCCAGACCGCCATAGATCTGACCGTCAACAATGAGTTTGTTGCACAGTTTGCCGATGTCAGTCACGCAGACCAACTTCTCCACCGTGCTCTTGCCGCTTGCGACCTCGACCGCGACCTCGGTCAGGAACAGGCCGTACATGTAGTTGGCAAAGGGCGAGCCCTGGCTTTTGGCGTCGCAGTTCGTGGCAGGCTGCGTCCACTTGCCGTCGAAGTGCACCGGCTTGCCGGCAGCCTTCAACTCGTCGTAGGTGTAGAAGCCGCCGCCCGGTTTCTTCATGCCCTCAACCAGCATCTGGCAGGCCACGCGGATGGCGTTGCCGGTGAGCACCTGGGAGCGGGAACCGCCGGCCGGGCCGGAGTTCGGGGTCTTGCTGGTGTCGTTCATCACCATATGAATCTGATCCGGCTCGATGTTCAGGGGCCGCAGGGCCTCATGGGCCGTGCCCAGGGTACCGGAATCCGCGCCCTGGCCGTGATCTTCCCAGGAGTTGCCCACCGTCACGCTGCCATCCGGGTTCAATTCGACCCAGGCCTCGGAAGAATCCGGGCCGTCCAGACCGGCGCCGTAAACGCCCAAAGACAGGCCCACGCCGCGTTTGACCTCTGCGGTGGAGCGTTCCCTGACCCGCTTCTTGGACGCCTCATAGTAGGGCCGCATCTTCTGGAACATCTCGGGCAGACTGAAGACCTCCGGCGTCTGTCCGGTCGGGGTGGTGTCGCCCGGGCGGTAGCAGTTCTTCTCACGCAGATCGAAGGGATCCATGCCCAGCTTCTCGGCCAGCTCGTCCATCAGCACTTCGGAGGGAAACTCCGACTCCGGCGCGCCGTAGCCGCGGAAGGCCGCGCCCCAGCAGTGGTTGGTGGCCACGGTACGGCCCTTGCCGCGGATATTGGCAATGCCGTAACCAGCGCCGATATACTGGGCGCCGCGCAGGGTGAGCAGATCGCCGAACTCGGAATAGGGGCCGTGGTCGCAGGTCCAGTCCGTCTCCATGGCCAGGATCTTGCCCTCCCTGTTGGCCGCCATGCGCACGTTGGTCCAGAAGGGCGAACGCTTGCCGGTGTAGTTCTGCTGCTGCTCGTAGTTGTAGTTCAGATGGCAGGGCCTGCCGGTCGCCATGATCGCCACGCCCAGGAGGGCTTCCATGGTCGGGCTGAACTTGTAGCCAAAGGTGCCGCCCGTGGGATTCTGGACCACGACGAGCTCCTCGGGGAACTTCAGGCCCAGGCCGGGGGCGATCATCAGGGCGTGCAGGTGGATGCCGACCGACTTGGAGTGGATGACCACCTGACCCTTCTCGTTGATGTAGCCGAAACCGACATCAGGCTCGATCGGCAGATGGGGTTGGCGCTGCGTGTAGTAGCTGCCTTCCACCACCACGTTGTTCGGGTCGTCGAAGAAGGGCTTGGTGTCCGCGCCCTTTTCCTCCACCGGTTCATAGTAGACGTTCGGCGTGCCCGGGTGGATTTCGATGGCGTCCGGGGCCATGGCTTCCGGAGCGTTCATGTACTCGGGCAAAAGCTCGAGATCGAATTTGACCTTGTCCGCGGCGGCGCGGGCATGTTTCTCGGTGTCGGCGCAGACGATGGCCAGGGCGTCGCCGTACTGGAAGATTTTCTTGTCGTTCAGAATGGGCCTGTCCCAGCCGTCGCCCTTGTTGTCGGGGAAGGTGATGAGGCCGGTGATGCGGTTCTTGCCCTTCACGTCCTTGTGGGTCAGGACGCGGTAAACGCCGGGCATTTTTTCGGCTTCGGAGGTGTCGATGCCCTTGATGTTGGCATGGGAAACCTTGGCCTGGGCCAGGGCCAGATGCAGGGTGTCCTGAGGCATTCGCAGCGCGGAATCGTTGCCGAATTCCCAGGAACCCGTGACCTTGGCCACCGCACTTGGCCGTGGCATGGTGCTGCCCCAGATGCGGCCGTCGGCGGGCATCTTCCAGGTCAGATCTTCAAGGCGCTTGTCGCCGCGCATAAGGGCGGCAGCGTCCATGACCGCATCGACCAGCGGCTTGTAGCCCGTGCACCGGCAGACATTGTGGTTTTTCTGGAACCAGTCGCGCACTTCTTCACGGCTGGGGCTCTTGTTTTCCTGCAACAGGGCATAGGCGGAAAGGATGAAGCCGGGCGTGCAGAAGCCGCACTGCGCCGCACCGTGGAAAATCCACGCGTGCTGCAGGGGATGCAGGCGGTCCGCGGTTCCGACGCCTTCCAGCGTGGTGAGAGCCGCGTTGTCGTTTACGCGGCTCATCTTGACAATGCAGGCGCGGGTCGGCTTGCCATCGACAAGCACGGTGCAGGCGCCGCACTGGCCCTTGCCGCAGCCGATCTTGACGCTGGTGATGTGCAGTTGGTTGCGCAGCACATCCACCAGGGTGTCGTTCAGATCGACCAGGACACGCTGGGGCACGCCGTTGACGACCAGGGTTCTTGTTTCCATAACAGCCTCCTTGGAAAAGGGAATGTATATGCCAACGCGGAACTCCGCGGGGTGGCCCGCTTCTCTACTTGCAAAACGGACAAACGGGATAGTGGCACTCCGGGCACTGGGAACAGAAGCCGCCGTGGCCGAGGGCAATGATGTCTTCAGCCTTGAGCTCGAGCCCGGCAAGCAAACGTGGGACAACCACGTCAAAAATGCTGGCCTTGTGGTACATGACGCAGCCGGGCAGGCCCAGAACAGGCACACGGCCCGCCGCGCCCTGCGCGTACGCGAGGAGAAACATGGCGCCCGGATACACCGGCGCGCCGTAACTGAGAATATCCGCGCCGGATGCGCGGATGGCGCTGGGGGTGCGGTCATCCGGATCGACCGACATGCCGCCCGTTACCACCACCATGTCCGCGCCCTGGGCCAGAAAGGTGCGGATAGCCTCCGCGGTCATGCGCTCCTCGTCGTTCGTGAGCATCTGCCCCATGACCGTGCTGCCCAGAGCGGCGAATTTTTTCTTCAGCACCGGACCAAAGGCATCCTGGATACGGCCGCTGTACACTTCGCTGCCCGTGGTCACCACGCCGACTCGTGCAGACTTCAGGGGCAGGATTTCGATCACCGGCCCGGTAACGAGTCGTTCCATGGCCTGCAGCTTGGCATCCTCGATCAGCAAGGGAATCACGCGCATGCCGGCAACGGCACGGCCCCTGTTGACAAAGTGCAGGCTGTGCAGCGTGGCCACGGTGATCTCGCCCAGACTGTTGATAGCGGTCAGTGTGGGCACATCGATGCGCAAGAGACCGTCGCAGGCGGCCTTGAGATCGATGCGGCCCTCCTTGGGCGCGGTGCGCTCCAGATGCTTTCCGCCCACCGCCGCCACGATTCTCTCCGCGGCATCGTTCTCGTGCACCAGGCCTGCCCGGGGCTCATAGACATACAGGTGTTCCTTGCCGACACTCAGCAGGATATCGATATCCTCCGCCCGCACTACATGGCCCTTGCGAAAAACCGGGCCCTTGCTCTTGCCAGGTTCGATGCGGGTGATGTCCTGGCACAAAACAGTACCGACCGCGTCGCGGACGGGAATGGTGGTCATCAGCGGCTTGGACATAGCATCTCCTGAACTGGGGATATCGGATGAGAGAGCTTATTCACTATACGGTATTTTTATACAATGTCATATCATAATTTGGATATCTGACCGCTATCCGGAGAGCGCGTTTGCTATAGGAATAAAAATCAACTGGTTATAAGAAAAACTGGAAACTGATTCCTGGATTCGGGCACCACAGGCATCCAGCACAAAAAAGCCTGCAAGCCTGAAGAGTCGTCGAACCAGTCGCCTCATGCCTTGCAGCCGCTGCTGCGGATACGATCAGAAAACAGCGAGCCGGGACAGGGCTCGCTTTGCCAGATGGCCGCCTGTCCGGGCGCGCACAGAAGGCGGGCGAGAAGCGGCGGCCGCCACCAGGCAGGCGTTCACGCGGTGCAGGGCCGGGGCCAGATCAAGGCCTTCCTCCTTCCGGACAGAGGCCGCAGCGTTGAGGCGCCCGAACCAGAGTTTCCGGGCTTTCCCCGGGGGCAACAGGGTCAGGCAGGTATTGCCTTCCCGGTTCTCCGGGCGGATCGTCAGCCTTTCGGCTGCGACCAGAGTGCCATGACAGCGGAAGCGCCCATAGTGGGTTCAGCCTCCCGGAAAAGCGGAGGGGCATCGGGCACTGGGCAAGGGTGGCAGGGCCAGGGCTGTTACTGCGTGCTGGCCTGCAGGTGCCGCAGACAGGCCCCGGCGGAAGGAAAGGCCGCCCGCAGGGCGGGATAATCCGGGATGCTTTGCGCCCGGCCCCTGTTGTAGAGCACCAATGCGCCCGCGAACTCGTCCACGTCGTCCGGGTCGTGGGTGATGATGATGGTGGGAATGGTGAGGGTGGAGAGCATTTCCAACAGCTCGTGACGCAGGCGGTCCCGAAGCAGGGGATCCAGTGCGGAAAAGGGCTCGTCCAGAAGGAGCAGTTGCGGATCGGCATTGAGCGCCCGGGCCAGCGCCGCACGCTGCTGCTGCCCGCCGGAAAGCTGGGCCGGATAATGATCCCCCAGCCCGCCGATGGCGAAGCGTTCCAGCATGGCCTGCGCCCGCTCCCGCTCCGGGCCTCTCACCACAAGGCCCAGAGCGCCGGAACGGGCATAGGCCACGTTCTGCAGCAGCGTCAGGTGCGGAAAGAGGGCGTAGGCCTGAAACATGTAGCCGATCTTCCGTTCCTGCACCGGCACAAAGACACGGGTCCCGCTGTCGTAGAGCGTGCGCGCAGCCACGCGGATATATCCGGCATCCGGCCGGACCAGCCCCGCGATGCACTGCAGGGTCAGCGTCTTGCCCGAGCCCGAGGATCCGAAGAGCACAGCGCTCTTGTGTTGGTCGCCGATGTCGTAGCGCACCTCCAGGCGAAAGGGTGCGGCAACATGGCGAAACTCCTTGATCAGGCTGAGCGAAAGCATCAGTGCCGCCTCCGCAGTTTCATCAGCAGTTCCGCAGACATAAGCAGGGCGACGCACACCGCCGAAGTCACGATGACGAGCAGCGCCGCCCGGGCGTCCTCGCCAGCCTGAAAGGCGTCATAGATGGCCAGTGCCAGGGTCTGGGTCTTGCCGGGAATGTTGCCCGCGATCATCAGGGTGGCGCCAAATTCGCCCATGCCCCGAGCAAAGGCCAGCATCACGCCGGCAAAAAGACCCCGCCAGGCCAGAGGCAGCGACACCGTGACGAAAACACGCCATTCCGAGGCGCCCAGGGTGCGGGCCGCATCCTCCAGACTGCGGTCGACCTGCTCCAGGGCCGCCCGGGCGGATTTGTAGATCAGCGGAAAGACCACCACCGTGGCCGCGATCACCGCCCCCTGCCAGGTGAAAATCAGATTGATGCCCACGCTGTTCAGCCAGTGCCCAAAGACGCCGCGCCGGCCCACCAGCAAAATCAGGTAGTAGCCCAAAACGGTGGGCGGCAGGACCAGCGGCAGGGAGCAGAGCGCGTCCAGGAAGGCAGGGACAGGGCCTTGCGTCCGGGACAAGCGCCAAGCGGCCAGTGTGGCCGCCACAAAGGAAAAAAAGGTGGCCGTCGCGGCCACCTGGAGGGAAAGCCGCAGCGGCGTCCAGAGAACAGGGGCAGTGGCATCCATGCCGGCAAGGGAGGGCATGACAGCCGGCCCAGCCTGCTGTCATGCCGCGGGGGAAAACTCAGGGTTTGCTGAAACCGTACTTGGCCAGTACGGCCTGGCCTTCCGCAGACAGCACGAAGTCCACAAATTTCTGGCCCATTGCGGCATTCTTGCCGGTAGTGGCCACTGCAATCGGATAGCTGACCGGGTCATGGCCTGCAACATTCATGACCACATCCACCTTGTCGGCCATCTGCAGGGCATCGGTGCGGTACACGAAACCGGTCTCGACCTCGCCGCGGGCCACATAGTCCAGCACCTGACGCACGCTGTTGCCCTGAATATACTGCGGCTGCAAGGCCTCCCACAGTCCCACGGTGCTCAGGGCGGATTTGGTATAACGGCCGGCGGGCACGGACTCCGGATTGCCCAGGGCTATTTTTTTGAAGTTCCTGAGATCCGCCAGATCAACCGGCTTTTTCCCGCCCTTGGGCACAATCAGCACCAGATCGTTCAGGGCGAAATTCCTGCGGGTGGCAGGATCAACGACCTTGGCCGCCACAGCCTTGTCCATGGTGGCCTGGTCGGCGGAGGCAAAGACATCCACCGGCGCGCCCTCCTGAATCTGCTTCAAAAGCGGGTTGGAAGCAGCAAAGTTGGTGTGCACCGTCAAATCGGCCTGCTGCTTTTCAAACAGGCCTTTCAGCTCGGTGAAGGCATTGGTCAGGCTGGCTGCGGCGGAAACCGTCATTTCGGCAGCGGCAGCGGGCAGGCACATGACACTCAGGGTCAGGAGGAGCAACAGGGTATGGGCCAGGGCCCCTCCAATCATAGCTTTTCTCATGATCTTTCCTCCTTTCTCAGCATGGGACACGCTTTGGGATAATGCCCGGCACCGCTTTCCTCCGAAAGCAGTGCCGGTAAGGTCATGGCGGAAACGCCGGGATTATTCCGTGGCGAGCATGACCTCCGAGGCCTTGATGATGCCCACCACCAGCTTGCCCGGGGCCAGATCCAGGCGCTTGACGCTGTTTGCGGTAATGACCGAACACAGCAGGTCGCCGCCGGCCAGATCCACGGTGACCACGTCGTTGACCACGCCGGGCTCAATGGCCTTGACCGTGCCGGGCAGAACGTTGCGGGCCGAGATTTTTGCCGGTTGGATGTCCAGGCCCAGCATGACCGAACTGGCCTTGATCACGACCATGGCCTGGCTGCCTTCCTTCAGCCCCAGACGCTGCACCGAGTTTTTGGTAATGACTGAAGTCACAACCGCTCCGCCCCGCAGTTTGACGCTGACCACGTCGTTGACCGCGCCCGTCTCAATGTGGGTGACCGTGCCGGGCCAGATATTTCTTGCGCTGATGTTCATGTTGACCTCCTTTAAGATACCGTATTACGGATGATTTTTCCGTAAATCCACTATATGGGATGTGAGTATACCATGTTGTCTTTTCCATGCCACAAAAAAATCCCCGGGATAAAGAGGCCTGAGCCTAAGAATTTTTTCAATTTGGTATTGACTTAATTTGCTGTTTTTAAAGGCTTTTCAAGCCTAGCAGGCATGAGTCCAATGGTCTCAGCCCTTCTGAAATACGTTCAGTGAACCAAGGTTCGTTGGTACTCTGGGAATGTTCTTATCTTTTACGATGGAATTTTTTGGGCGTTACACCGTACCGTCTGAAGAACTCATGACTGAAATGACTCAGATTCTGGTAACCGATATGCATGCCGACCTCCGTGACATTCATGCCGCCAGAGGCAAGCAATTCACGAGCAATCTCCAGACGATAATTTCTAAAGTATTCAAACACAGGCAGGCCGAAAACCTGCTTGAAGCCCATTTTCAATTTTTTTTCACTAAGGCCTGCCATTTTCGCTAACTGTGCAAGGCTTGGTGGGTTTTCCATATCCCGTACCAACAATTCTCTAACATCCTTTATGCGCCGTATATCTGAAGCCGATAGTGATATTGTCCGTTCATAACTATTATTACTGGAAAGGTATTCAATAAGTTGTATTTCAATGAGTTCAAGAGTTCGTGTTTCCATATATAATTTGTGTAATATTCCTGAATAGTCGCTGGTTACAATGTCGGCTACAAGGCGCATTTTTCGAGTACTGTGAGTGCCTATCCACTGAAATGCAGTTTTGCGGCCTTCAAGCACACGTTCCAGTTGCTTTGTGATGTTGCTATGTTCCGCAACAAGATAGGGATAAAGGAAATCTTTATTCATGATAATACTTAGTCTACGCATGCCACCTTTGCATCTCATATTCCCTACTGTGTCTGAAAGATATGTGATGCTATTACTCCCACTGGTGTGTAACTGCTTTGTTCCGCTCAGCGCTCCATGTTTGTAGCTACAATGGTTTGATCCAGTGAGCATAAACCCGAAGATGAGCGGAGAACTCTGAATTTCAAATTCCACACACAATGGATTTGTGGGTGGAAGTTGGGAAAGTTGCAACACGAGTCCCGGTCTGAGCATAAAAGAATCGGTTCCGCAGGTTCGGTAAAAACCAGGACCAGCGAAGAGTGTCAAATCTTGTCCTAATCCCATACTTTCCTCAACGACCCCGGCGATACCCCGCTGGGGATATTTTTTGACCCTTCCACGGTTAGCAAGACTCCTTTTTTTAGTTTAATGAAAAAAACATCAAATTCAATTAAAAGCAGCACACGTCCGGAAAGGAGACAGGCCATGCGACACCATATTTTTGGAGGGATCCTAAGTTTTTTTCTTCTATTCGAAAGCGCCCATGCGGCAGAATCACAGCTGCAACCCGCTGATACCTACATGCTGGAAACGATCACCGTTACCGCTACTAAGCGTGAACAGACGCTCCGGGAGATTGCAGGCAGCGTCTCCACAGCTTCGGATATCGATCTGGAAAATCAGGGGGCTGAAACCCTGCAGGACGCCACAAAAATATTTCCCAACGTCCACATGAAAAGCACCAGTTCCGGTAACGAAATTGTCATTCGCGGCATGTCCACCTGGGATACGGCATTGCAGTCTCCTGCGGGGCTTTATGTGGATGGGGTCCCGTATCCCTTGTCATACATGCAAAACATTTATCTCCATGAAATAGAAAGCGTTGAGGTAATGCGTGGTCCGCAGGGGACGCTTTATGGCAGGAACAGCGAGTCAGGAGTAATCAACTTGGTACGGCGTACACCGGACAATTGGTTGCGAGGTTCGCTTTTTACGGAATTAGGAAGTCATGACACTTTGCGTCTGGGAGCTTCCGCGGCCGGACCATTGATTGAAGACAAAATATACTTTTCAGGAAGCTATCTTCGCCATCAAACGGATGGCTTTGTCCTCAACGAATATAAACAGAAAGATCAGGCGGCACGGCACAAGGCTGATTCGGGACGAGTGGTGTTACGACTCACCCCTACGGATGCGTTGGATGTACGCATGTCATTGGATGCCACACACAGTGACGATGGTATAGGCAGTATGCGCCTGTCCACCGGCCCATACCGTAGCGGACGGTATAAAATTCGCTCCGACGCCCCAGACGAAGCTTCGTCTGATCTTGTGATTCCTGCGTTCACCATCACACATACTGGAGAGTATGTTAGAACGACATCAATAACCAGTTATTTAGATTATAAATACAAGATGTTGTCTGATCTCGACAGAACGCCTTTGCCTCAAGGCGAGTCCGAGATAAACATTAATCAATGCAATATCTCGGAAGAGCTGCGCTTTTCTTCCGTAGGTAAGCAGAGGCTTTCTTGGGTAGCTGGGCTCTTTGCGGGAAAAACTCCCATGACTACGAATGTAAACCGGATTCTCCGACAGTCCGCCGCAACCACATATCTGCATACAGACTACACGGAAACAACTGGAGCACTTTTCGGGCAGGGCACCTATGCCATTACGGACGTTTTTCGGTTGACCGCAGGCCTACGAACTGAATATACCAACTTAGACGGTGAACAAACATATAAAACCACTGCAGGGAATCGTATGTATGAAAAAGATTTTGATTATACTGAATTCCTTCCTATGGTTTCAACCTCTCTCGATGTTACAGACAATCTGACTACGTATGCATCATGGTCTCAAGGCTATCTACCAGGAGGATTTAATGTTTTTTCATACAGTTCAAAAGATACATTTTATTATAATCCTGAATACAGCACAAATTACGAAATTGGGTTGAAAACGCAATGGATGGATAACAAATTACAAGCCAATGTTTCCGCTTTTTATTCTGACATCAGAGACAAACAGGTTCGGGAAGAAGTTCCATCTGCAGGCATCGGTACATGGAAATTCACAAATTCTGCAAAGGCTCATACCTCAGGCATTGAGCTAGAGGTCAGGTTGTACCCACTTGAGGGCTGGGAGTTGCGTAGTGGCGTTGGATATGCTCGTTCTGAAATTGACGACTGGATGGTGTCTACTCCAAGTGGTGGAATAAAAAACTACAGCGGCAATCGTCTGACTTGGGCACCAGAGCTCACTTATCACCTAGGTGTTGGTTATATACATCCATCCGGATTTTTCGCACAGACTGAATATCTCGGATCTGGGAAACAATATTTCGATGCTGAAAATACACTTAGCGATCCTGGATATAATACAGTAAATCTTCAATTCGGATACCGTGGAGAAAATCTTACCGTGGCTATTTGGGGGAAGAATATCTTTGATACACATTATATAACAAAGAAACTTGTGGCTAATGGTAACAAAATTGAGGAGGACGGCAATCCCTTCAGTTTCGGTACAACTGTTTCATGGAGTTTTTAGAATGCACGATGAAAAAAAAATTGCATCCGAACATTCTACGTCACCGGATGTTTCAATCCTCACAGAATGGATGCTCGGCTCAGTGCGCACAGCCTTGCTTGATCTGGCCATTGAGCTGGAATTACCCGATATTCTTCACAAGACGGGTACGCTGGAAGGTATAGCAGCACACCTCGGTAATCCGCATGCTGAAAATCTCGCTCATGTCCTTGATGCTATGGCAGCTCTCGGCCTTGCCTCAAAAAAGAATGGGATCTACGCCAATTCTGCACTTGCCGAAATGTATCTTCGCAAAGAAACCAATACCTACCTAGGCCACCTGATGCGTAGACTCCAGGCCATGCAGCACCGGAATCTCCGTAACATGAAGGAACTGCTCTATTTTGGGCCGCAGCCGGTAAAAGAAGATGATCGTATTGACGGAAAAAATCTGTGGAAAAAATCTAGCCGCGACATGATTGCTTACCAACAGGGCGAGGTATCGCGCAGACTGGCGGACATGGCGGTGTCGCTGCCAGAATTTTGGCATTTCCGCCATATGCTCGATCTTGGATGCGGACCAGGTATTATTGGTTTGTCTATCATGGGCCGTAATACAGCATTACGGGGAGCATTCTGCGATTTGCCGCCTGTACTGGAGTTGGCCCGAAAGGAGGTCGAGGCTGCGGGTATGAAAGAGCGTGCGGAGTTCTATCCCGGTGATTACAACCAGATCGACTTTGGATGTGGCTATGATTGCATATGGGCTGGACAGAGCCTGTATTTTGTGAAAGACCTCCCTGCATTCATGAAAAAGCTGCTGGACGCCCTGAACCCCGGTGGAGTCTTTGTCAGTCTGCACGAGGGACTGAATCGAGAGCGCACCGCCCCGGAGAAGGTGGTTATTTCCCGCCTCTCTCTGGCGTTGGAAGGCCAAGATGTTTCGTTCGAGGAGGGGCGCATAGCTGGGCTGGCACTTGAGGCTGGTTTCGCCTCTCTGGAACGGCGAACTATCAACATGCTTTTTGGTGAAAATGAAGTGGCAATCCTGCGTAAGTCCGGGACATTGACGGAAGGTGCGGCATGAACATCCGTTCGTGCGCGTCCGCGCTTCTTCTTGCTTGGGTGGTCTACGGGGGCTGGACTATCTCTGTCGCGGCGCAACCTCCCCTACGCCTTGCCGGTCCACCCGTGCGCGAGGCCATTCCGCTAGTGTTAATGCACACTCTACCTCCCCACGTACCAGGAAGGGAAGGGGCTGTGTTCACGCCCTGGAATTCACCAGAGCAGCTTCGCGCTCTCATCGCCAAAGGAAAGGTAGATGTGGCACTCATGACGGTGGCGTCCGCCGCCGCGTTGCACAGAGGTGGAGAGGTGGTTCCCTTTTTCAGACAGTTTGGCGGCAAGTTTAAGGTGGGCTTGTGTCATAGTTAAGCCACCAAGACAAGTTCCCGCTCTCCGGCATAGCCGGGCAGAGGAAGTTGCCAATATGCCTCATCCGGGGTACGGCTGTCCAGCGAGGAATGAGGACGTTTGCTGTTGTAGTAATCAATCCAATGTTTCAACCCTTGCCTGAGTTCCCTGCCGTCAGCAAAGGCATGCAGATACACGCATTCGTATTTCAGGGAACGCCACAAGCGCTCTATCATCACATTGTCGCGCCAGCTTCCCTTGCCGTCCATGGAAATGCGAACTCCGGCAGCCTGCAGGGTGCCAACGAAGTCATCGCTCGTAAACTGGCTGCCCTGATCCGTATTAAAAATATCTGGCGCGCCATAACGGTCCAGGGCTTCTTCAAGCGCCTCAATACAAAAATCAGCCTCCAGAGTGTTGGACAAACGCCAGGACAAAACCTTGCGGCTGGCCCAGTCCATCACGGCTACCAGGTAAAAAAAGCCGCGCTGCATTGGAATGTAACTGATATCCGCAGTCCATACCTGGCCGGACCGATTGATCTGCAGGCCGCGCAACAGATAGGGAAATACCCTGTGGTGCGGATGCGGTCTGGAAGTGTTGGCCTTCTGGTAGATGGCTCTCAGGCCCATCAATCCCATCAGACGGCGGATTCGTTTACGGCCAACCCGATAGCCTGCACGCCGTAAATGACGCATCATCTGCCGGGCTCCATACCAGGGCGTGTGCAGATATTGTTCGTCGATGAGTCGCATCAGGCGCAGGTTCTCCTCGCTTTCTCCAGTCGGGCGATGGTACCAGCCCGAGCGTGACAGGGCCAGCAAACGGCATTGCCTGGAAATGCTGAGCTGTTCATGGTTTGGATCAACCAGTTTTTTCCTTCTCTCGCAGCTCAGCGACAGCGCTCGAAGGCATTGGCCAAAAAATCACGTTCCACCGTGAGTTGGCCAATTTTGGCATGAAGCTCCTTGATCTGCGCCTCTGAGGTCTTGCTTTTGCGTTCGCTGGCGCCAGCAAAGGCAGCGGCCATATTGTCCATGGCCTGACGCTTCCAGCTGGTGATCAGGTTGGGATGGAGTTCGTAGCGGCTGGCCAGTTCGGCAATGGTCTGCCCGCCACGAATCGCCTCCAGAGCAATCTTAGCCTTAAACTCGGCTGAAAAGCGTCTGCGTCGTGTGGTACTCATGGGTGTCGCTCCTGATTTGGGATGTGCAACCCACCTTAACACTCTGTCCAATTTTCAGGGGCCACCTCTCACAACAAGGGCGTGCACTGCACTGTAGTGGCCGTATTTTCCGGTCCAGCTTGGATTGTTTCCACGAATCAGGAATTTTCTAGCGTGAACATGCTGAATGGGGAGGAGATTCTGTTGCCTTTCGGGCCAGGGGAAATGCCGGAAGTTGTGTTACGCATACTCATGAAAAAACACGGGCTGAGCTTCATGCCCCGCCATGTGGGTAGCGCTCTAGAGGCTGTGGGTATGCTGCGTAGCAGTCGTGCAAAGCATGCCTTTCTGGTGGAACCGGCGGCAGGAAAGGCCATATCTGCCCTTGGAATTCAGATTGATGCCGCAGGAAATCCCCTTCGGGGCTGTCTTGATATCCGTGCGCTGTGGGCCGAAACGTTTCCTCAGTCTCCCTATATGCCACTGGGGGCGCTTGCCGTTTTTGGTTCGCTGGCGGACAGCCGAGAAGCTCTAACTGCCATCCGTGCGAGTTATGTTGAGGGCGTGATCCATGCTAGGGAGCACCCCCGCATGGCGCTTGAAACTACGGGCGTTGTTTTTCCTGTTTTGGGCAGGAGTCTTGAAGGAATGGGTGTAGAGCGAGTTTGCGACATACACATTATGGACAGCGACCACGCAGCGATGATGGTGACTTTTTTTCTCACCCAGTTACTTGAAGTTTCTCCGGCCTCCATTGGAGGGCGTATGCCTGGAGAAGGCTTCCTGAGGTTATCCAATGCGCGCCACTGATATGTTCTGGGGGGGGGTGGGCTGCGGTGTTCTTATAGGAGCGTGGGAGGTTGCGGCGCGGGGCAGTCAGGGATTTGTTATGCCATCGCCAGCGGCGACGCTTATCGCCCTGTGCGATATCCTTTCGCAGCCAGACTTCTGGCGCGATGACTTCCGCATCAGTTTTGAGCGTTTTGTGTGCGGTATCGCTTTAGGTGGAGGTGCGGGGATCTGCTTAGGGCTGGCAGCTGGGTTTTACAAACAGCTGCGTTTGGCGCTTACCCCCGCCCGCTGGATGCTTTCCAGCGTGCCTGGCGTAGTTGTGGTCATGCTCGGCATGCTTTGGTTCGGTATTGACTCTGAAATGGTGATTTTCGTTGTGGCCCTAACGGTAGTGCCAACGGTGTACGTAGGTGTTGTGGAAGGTATCCGTGCCGTGGATTCCGGGTTGCAAGAAATGATCGCCGTTTACCGCATTGCCCGCTTACAACGCTTCTGGCATGTGTATCTTCCAGCTATCACAGCACCTTTACTCTCAAGTTCCATTATCGCCCTCGGGGAGGGATGCGTGTAACCATTCTGGCGGAAACTATAGGTGCCACCTGTGGGCTAGGCCATGCTTTAGCCATTGCCAGAACCAATCTGGATACTGCGGCGCTTTACGCTTTGGCGCTGGTCAGCATGCTTCTGGTGGGTGTTCTTGAGGCGGCTTTGCTGTTGTTGACCAGACACAACACCTCTCAGAGGAAGGCAAGATGACTTCTCTGGTGCTTTTTTCTCAGGTGGGTTTTGCCTACGCAAGACATGATGTTTTGCGTGACCTTTCCCTACAGCTGAATCCTGGAGAAGTAATAGTTTTGCAAGGTTGCAGCGGAGTAGGCAAGTCAACGTTATTGCGTCTGGCTGCGGGCATTTTGCGTCCCACAAGTGGATATGTCCACATCGGAGCGCAACGCATTGGTGTTGTCTTTCAGGAACCCCGTCTGCTGCCGTGGAGAACCGCACTCCAGAACGTCATGCTACCTTTGCTCAGCTTGGGGATGGATCCCGCCCAAGCCGGACAAAAGGCGACGAATATGCTGGAACATATGGGGTTAGCCCATTTTCTGGAGGCGGTGCCCGAGGAACTCTCCGGCGGCATGAAGCAGCGCGTTTCACTGGCCCGGGCGCTAGCTGTGAACCCGGAACTATTGCTTCTCGATGAACCGTTTGTCGGTTTTGATCCCGCTCTACGCGCCGAAATGAAACAATATTTGGCTGATTTCCTTTCCCAATCTAGAGCTGGAATGATGCAGATTGCACATGACAATGAAGATATATTCATAAAAACGGCACACATTATGATGTTGGGTCAACATAATGTTGAATGCCATCAAAAAAGGACACAAATATGAAAAACGTGGAACCGTTCTGGATGACGCTTCAGAGTTTTAGAGATGATACATTTATCGTGCAGATACTGATCATCGTTGCGTACTTGTGCATATTGTTTCTAATTGCCAAACAAGAGGGGTCTAGAACTGATGCTATTATCAAAATTATATTGAGTAGTATATTTATTTTTAACAGTATTGTTTGCTTTTTGATCTACTTCAGTGAACTACCCATGGCTAAATTTTTTGCTGGCCCACTGTATCTAGCTATAGGATATCTATTTCTTGTAGATATTATGGCTAAAAGAATTCATTTTACATTCAATATTTCTCCTTTGAGACGTTTCTTGGCATTTACCTTTATCATTCTTACTTTCTTGTTTCCAGTATTTGGTATGTTCAGCGGCCATGGCATGATTGCTCTGCCAGGTGTGCCATGCCCATTAGCAATCTTTACACTGGCTCTTCTCAGCGCAGCAATACCACGTGTGGATAATATCATTGTTTTTATGTTGCTTGCCTGGGTTCTGGTCAATATTCCTAAGATTTTTGGATATGTTGGATGCTACGAGGAAATAATCCTCATTCTGGCTGGTGCGTATGTACTTGGTCTGAACAGAATCATGCCAGAGGAAAGCACCGGAGACGAACATGCTTCGACATGAGTTCTTATCAAAACCGAAGTTCGAAATTACCCCACGCTCCATAGTGAAACGACCTGTAGAATGTGTGGATGCTGGAAGCGCCTATTGCCCGTGCCAACTCGCGGAACTTGGACAATGTATAGAGTGCTCACTGCTACGCGGTGAAGACGAATGCCGTTGCCATTGGGCCGGATCGTGCATTTGGTCTCACAGCCAGTGGGGGAGAGGTAAGATCCGGCAAAGCTGCAAGTTTCCAATCCTTCAACAATGGGAGCACCATGAGGGTGCGATAATAGTTGTTGTACGAGTTACGCCGTCCCTTGCGGCTGAGCTGCGTGCGCCAGGAAGCTTTGTTTTCGCTCGTGGTAACGAAAATCCGCATTTTGATACCCCTATTGCCGTTGTTAGAGCATCCCCAGAAACACAAACTATCATACTCGCATACAAGATAATAGGTCCGAAGACTATAAGCCTGCGTGGATCCGGAACTGAGTTGTGGATACGCGGCCCGTACTGGAATGGGATAACAGGCCGTAGACGTATTATGGCGATGAGGGGCGAATCTTGCCTTCTTGTGTCCGGGGGTATTGCAGCTTCTGTCCTACCCAATGTTGCTGATTCGCTGCTACGTGGTGGAAATCAAGTCACTGCGGTGCTTGGAAAACCAGAATGTGCATTTATAAAGGAATTTTTGCCGGCATCTGAGATGCGCGTTCTTGAAATGGCCTTTCCTGACGAAAAAGAAGCTCTCCATACACTGATGAAGGAAATATCTTGCCAGATGGTGTTCTGTGCCGGAGGGGAGCTTTTGACCAAAATGACGGCGGATATTTCGGCTCGCGCTGGTGTGGCTGCATTATTTTTTGGCGCTGTCAGGCGAACCATGTGCTGCGGCGAAGGCATATGTGGAGCATGCCATGATGTAATTGGTTGTGAATCCATCAGAGTGTGCAAAACACTGCGCTAAGGTGCGCTACTCGGTAAGGACGGGCAGAACATGAAAGGTACGGCGATTATTATCGGAGGCGGGTGGGCAGGTTCTGCGGCGGCACTTGCTGCAAAGCAAGGTGGAGCCGACAGGGTCGTCATTCTGGAGCGTACGGACATGCTTCTTGGCTGCGGTTTGGCGGGTGGAATCATGCGGAATAATGGCCGGCAAACGGCAACGGAGGAATTGACAGCCATGGGTGCGGGAGGACTTTTCAGCATCACCGACAGTGTCGCGACGCACAAAAATGTTAATTTCCCGGGGCATGCACACGCTTGGCTCTATTCTACTACTAAAATCGAACCGGCGGTGCGGAACTTTCTGGAAATGTGTGGTATTGAGATACGATTCCGCTCGCGTGTGGTTGAATTTCTGGCTAGCGGCTCAACCATTTGCGGCGTGACGTTGCATGATCTGACAGAGTCAAGGCTCGAAGGTGACGTATTCGTAGACGCTACAGGCTCTGCGGGTTCGTTGAGCAATTGCACACGATACGGAAACGGTTGCGCTATGTGCGTTCTGCGCTGCCCTATGTTTGGACCTAGGATTAGTCTGACGGCCTGCGCTGGGCTGACTGATTACGTCGGTATGAGACTCAACGGTGAAGTAGGCTCCCTTTCCGGTTCTTTTGAACTCCGTAAGAACTCTCTTTCTGTGGACATCCAAAAGGCATTGAATACGCGAGGGCTTGCCATTGCTCCGTTGCCAAAATCATTGATCAACCGGGAGAAGCTGCGGAGCAAATCTTGCCAGCAATACGCTCTGCAGGAGTATGCGGCTAATGTGATTCTCCTGGATACCGGAGACACGGCTAAAGTTATGACACCGTTTTTGCCACTGGAAGATATGCGATGTATTGCCGGATTTGAAAACGCTATGATTGCCACGGGGAGCGGATATGCAAACTCGGTACGCTTTCTGTCTAGAGCCCCTCGGGATAACTCACTAAAGGTGGATACCTTTTGTAATCTCTTCTGTGCTGGTGAAAAATCCGGATTTTTTGTGGGTCACACCGAAGCTATAGCGACAGGATCTCTTGCCGGACATAACGCAGTGCGGACCTTGCAGGGAAAACATGCAATTACGCTACCGAAAATTCTTGCTTGTGGTGACATTATTCATGCCGAACAGGAAGGCATTTCTTCTGAGTTGGGCCTCGTAAAACGCTATACATTTTCTGGAGGAGAGTATTTCGACAGAATGAAAGTAAAAGGTCTTTACACAACACGGATGAGTGAGATTGCTAATCGCGTTCGTGAGGCAGACTGTTACAGAATATTTGCAAATAGAATATAATAGAATAGGAGTTTGAGCATGACGAATCAACACACAACACGCTGCTTTTTCGGCTGCAATGCAGGCAATGGTTTTCATACTTTTTTTAACTTTTTACCCAGGCTTGAAAGAGCACGTATTATTATTGTCAAAGGTGGGCCAGGGACGGGAAAATCTACGTTCATTAGTGCCGTTGGAGAGACTTTTGCTCAACAGGGTTATGATCTGGAGTATCAACATTGTTCCCTTGACCCTCAATCGTATGACGCTGTTGTCGTTCCGGCATTGAAAGCCGTAGTCACTGCTGCCACAGGTCACCATGTCTTTGATCCCAAAAATCCCGGTGCAGTGGATGAAATTCTCAACCTTGGTGACCATTGGGACACCGAAAGAATCCGTCAGCACTCCAAAGAAATTATAGAAATCAACCAGGAAGCGGAGAGGCTTTTCCGTAAAGCTTTCCGGATCTTGAACGCAGCCAGACAGTTCCTTGCCAATGTGGAAGATATTCATATTGCTCACCAAGATCCTAGAGAGCTGTCCACTGTAACAGAGTGTATCATTGCAGAAGCTCTTCTTCGCTCCAACTCGGAAATGTACGGTGCGGAACGCCATGCCTACATTTCTTCCAATACACCGGAAGGAACCATTCACAACATCGCCAGTCTGTTGCGCCCAGAAACTACGGCTTTTGCTGTGAAGGGAGAAGCGGGCATGGGCCGGACAAAAATTCTGGCGGGCGTGGCCGAAAAAGCGAAACTCCTTGGTTTTGATGTGGAGTATTACCATAGACCTATTGACCATCATCTGCTGGATCACGTGCACATTCCCGCACTGAATCTTCTGGTGACAACGCAACCTGACGAGTTGTCGACGCAGGTTATCGAAGAATCCTTTACGCTTCAGGGAAAGAAGACTAAACGTCAAACAGAGCTTCAGGACGAAATTTCAGAAAACGTGGCCAGATATGAACAGACTCTTTCTCTTGCAATGCAAACCCTAGCGCAGATCAAAGCAGAACATGGCGTTCTTGAAAAATATTACATTGACAGTATGGATTTTGATGGGGTCAAAAAGCGCCTTGCCGCAACCATAGAATCCATTGAGCGGCAGGCCACCATATCTAAACAGGCGCATTAATTATGCATCTGAGGTGAGGCATTGTATACTACTGGATGATATGTTCATGTCTAATTTGGATTAACATACAGAATACGCTTACATAAGTTTTAAATAGGATTACAAAATCTCATTATATGAGAATGTAATGCTATATTTACCAACAAGTATAATTGGAGTGCACCCTGCGTCGAGACCATCGTAGCCACTTGAAAAAGTTGCAGCAATGCGCATTGCTAGTCTCAGGCCTCATTAATTGCCAATAAGCAGGAAATCTGGTTAGTTGTGCTCAAGGAGGACGCCATGAGCCAACTTTTCTACCTTTCTGCCGGACAACTCGAACGTATCAAGCCCTTCTTTCCACGTTCACATGGTATTCCGCGGGTCGATGACCTGACAGTCATCAGCACATTTATGTCATCGAGCATGGCCTGCAGTGGCAAGACGCGCCACGTGAGTATGGCCCGGTACAAGAGGCTGTACAATCGTTTTTTGCGCTGGAGCCGGATGGGTATCTTCAACAATATTTTTACCGAATTGGCAAAAACAGCGGGACAGGATGGCCAGGTGATGATCGATGCGACCCACCTCAAGGCGCATCGAAGCGCCGCCAGTATACTTGAAAAAGGACTCTTTCCCGCTGGATCGGACGCACAAAAGGCTGGGCCGATGCCGGAGCCGGGCCGATTTTTGCCCGACTGGCAAGCTGAAGCTGCCCATCCTGGTCATTTGGCTGCCGAATGAGGTTGATGTCCCGGATTGTGCCATGATTGTCATTTCAAGATGGCGCCACTGACACGCATGGCCACAATGGCCTCTTTGCAGCCCTTCGGCAAATCAAGCCTTCTGCAACAGGCTGACATGGAACGTGGCGGGCTCCCTCCGGCTGCCTGGTGCCTGACGCTTTCACCCTCGACCAGAATCCTGCCCTGCCCATTTTACCTTTTCTCTCCCTGACCGAGTGCTGCATTGGCAACGGGAATCTACCCGGCGATGGGAAAAATTCCTCCCATGGGTACGGAAAAGGAGTATCATCGGCTGCAGACCTCGGGCACAGGGCTCGGGGCCAACAGGGCCGCCTGCGGAGCACCGGCGGTTCCGGGAGCCTGAGCGCCTTGCCGCGCGCGGCATACGATCATCCCACACAAGGAATGCCCATGGCCTGTCTTGCCGATAACCTGCCTGCTCAGGTCAAGAGCCTGCGCCTGGTCACCGATGCTTCCTGGTTGGGCGAGGGCGCCATGCAGGCGGCTTTTTTTCAGCCAGACCTGCCTGGCCAAGCGGATCGCTTTGCACGTGCTGCCTGCCCAGCGCGGATCGCTTTGCGCGGCGGATTCTGCCCTTCGCCGGGCTCAGGCGGCCCTGGCGCCCTCTTTCGACCACGTCGGGAGCATGGCGCAGGCAGGCGGCGTGGCCCTGGCTTTCCCCGGGTTCTCGTAGTGCCCGGGGCGGCGATTCCGAGCGGAACCCATATCCCGTTGAGTTGCCGGAGGAAAACCGTTCAGCAGATGAGCATCCTGTCCGTGATGCAGCGGGAGGCAAAACGGCAGGAGGCCGAAAGCCCGGTGCCGGCCTTTTGCGCCCAGGTGCGGGCAGAGGGCCAGCGCAGCCAGTGCAGGTTCTCGCCCGGCCATGTCGCTGAAAATGTCATTGGCCGGGCGCATTGTGCGGTGCTGATAGTTGCCGCACAGGAAGGTGCCGGCGATCCGTCCCCTGATGCCACCGGCGCTGCGTCATGACCCGTCACCTCATCCTGCGTCTTTTTCCCTTTGTCGCCTGGTTGCCCCTGTCGCCGCTGCTTTTGCGCGCAGACCTCGTTGCCGGCATTACCGGTGCCCTGGTGCTGGTGCCCAAGGCCATGGCCTATGCGCAGCTGGCTGGCCTGCCCCTGCAGTTTGGCCTCTATACCGCACTGGTTCCGGCCATTATCGGGGCCATGTGGGGTTCTTCGCGGCAACTGGCCACGGGCCCTGTGGCCATCCTCTCGCTGATGACCGCGGCGGCGGTCACGCCCCTGGCAGCTCCAGGTTCCGCGGACTATATCGGTTTGGCCCTGCTGCTCGCCCTGATGGCGGGCTGCATTCAACTCGTTCTTGGTCTGGTCAAACTGGGCAATGCGGTCAACTTTGTTTCCCATCCGGTCATCCTGGGTTTCATGAACGCAGCCGCCCTCATCATCGGGCTGTCCCAGTTGGACATGCTGCTTGGCATTCCCAAGGGCCGCAGCGATTTTTTCCTGATGGATGTCTGGGAGATGCTGGGCTACCTGCCCCTGACCCATCTGCCGACGCTGGCCATGTCGGTGGGTACCGCGCTGCTGCTGCTTGGGGTCAAGCAGATCCGTTTCCTGGCCAAATCCGGGGTCTTGCTGGTGGTGCTGCTCACCACCCTGATCAGCTTCTGCATCGGCTTTGAACATAAAACAACGGCCCGCATAGACGATGTGGCCACCCCGGTTGCCCGGGAGATCATCGAAAAACACGATGCCTCCCTGCGGCACATGGCAGCGATCGCCAACAGCATCACCAGCCTGAACGCAGAGCTGCGCCAGGCGGAAAAAAACAGGGACTCCCGGGCAGCCGCCGAGTTGCGCTTTCGCCTCAACCTGCTGGAGATCGAAAGCGAGGCGGCACAGAAGGACAGCCGTGCCAGCATGCGCACCCTGCGCAAAACCTATTTCGTGCGTACGCTCTCCGGAGAGCCGGTCCGGTTCCACCAGTGGAACGCGGTACCCCAGGGGGTCAAGACTGACGGCCGCCTGTGGCATATCCAGAAGATCAGCCAGGGGCAACTGTACCTAAACGGTGGTGGCGAGGTGGTGGGCGCCGTGCCTGCCGGTCTGCCCTCATTGAAAATGCCCGCGATCAGCCTCAACGGCATAGCGCAACTGATGAGCGCTGCCCTGGTTGTGGCCCTGGTGGCCTTTATGGAATCCATTTCCATGGCCAAGGCCATGGCCGCCTCAACCAGGCAGCGCATCGATCCGAACCAGGAGTTGATCGGACAGGGTCTGGCCAACATCGGCGGTTCTTTCTTCCAGGCCTATCCGGCCAGCGGCTCCTTCACCGGTTCGGCCATCAACCTGCAGGCCGGGGCGAAAACCGGCCTGGCCATGGTGTTCAACGGTTTTTTTATCGCCATAACCCTGCTGTTTCTCACCCCCTATATCTACCATTTGCCCAAGGCGGTGCTGGCAGTGATCATCACCTTTGCCGTGGCCAGCCTGATCACCCCCAGGGCCTTTTTGCAGGTCTGGAGGGCCAGCCGGGCCGATGCCTGTGTCGCTGTGGCCACCTTTGTGCTCACCCTGCTGGCCGCGCCCCATCTCGATAAAGGGATCATCATCGGTGCCTTGCTGGCCATCGGTCACAGTCTCTACCGTACCATGGCGCCCAGGGTGGCCATTCTTGGCCGGCATGAAGACGGCAGTTTTCGCGATGTGACCGTCATCCCGCATCTGGTTATTTCCACCAGGGTGGTGGCCCTTCGCTTTGATGGCGCCCTGTATTTCGCCAATGTCGCCTATTTTCAGGACGCGGTGCTGGCAGCAGTGGCAGATCACCGCGACATCAAGTACTTGCTTGTCGTGGGCGATGCGATCAGCTTCATCGATTCTTCGGGCGAGGGCATGCTGCACAGTGTGGTCGCCCAGCTCCATCGCTCGGGGGTGGAGGTGGTTTTCTCCGGCTTGAAGAAGCAGGTGTTGGATGTGCTGCGCGCCACAGGTCTGTTTGGCTTTATCGGTGGGGAGCAGAATATCTTTGCCACCGAAACCCAGGCCCTAACCGCTATCTACTCCAGGCTGGGCGAAGGTGAAAACGCCTGTGCCATACCGCCCGTCCAGAGGCCGTCAAGGGGCAGGGGGGATCGGCCATGACAGGGCAGTCCCTGTTTTTGAGGTACTGCTTCTGCGCTGGGCCTGCAAGACAGCCCAGCCGATAATGCAACTTGCAAGCGTACCGGTGAGGGCAGGGTTCAACACTTCAGCGGGAGTCTGGTAGCTTGAGCGGTTGCGAGGTCGTCTATGCGGCCGATGGGCCGCCTTGCCCCTGGCGGCGCAGGCCGGATCCGCCGCCACGCCCCAAAGCGGGATCTGCCTACAACAGGCTGCGGCCGCCGGGCTATATCGATAGGCCCGGGAAACCGGCCTCCGCCCCGGCCTTGCCGCCTCCGGCGTTTGTGGGGCGGCGTAAATGGCGATAGTTGGTATCGCCAAGCTGTGGGGCTGCATAAATCCAACGGTAGATGGTCTCTCACTGATGCGCATGCCTGCATCCTCTGGATAGTCCAGCCGCGGACAGCCCGCAATCTGTTCGGGCGACCAGTCGCTACGGAGTTTCTTATCGACCCAGACGACCAGATCGGAGCGGCTCATGCAGCGGTAATGGCGCAGCCCCCGGCAAAGGCTGTATGGCTTCGACCAGGGCATCTGGCAATTTCCCGTAGCTCAAGCCTGTGGATACAAATAATTTGATGCCGATGCGTTCTTCCAGAGTAAGATGGGTATGGGACATGGCGGGCTCCTTCTGGCTGCTTGGCTATTGCTACTTTCAACTCTACCAGAATCCCGCCCTGTCCTTTTAACTTTTCAGGTTCCTACCAAGTGGTGAATTTGGAATGAGAATCTACCGGGCATAGCAGATTAGGTTCAGGCCTCATTAATTGCCAAAAAGCAGAAAATCTGGTTAGTTGTGCTCAGGGAGGACGCCATGAGCCAACTGTTCTACCTTTCTGCCGAGCAACTCGAACGTATCAAGCCCTTCTTTCCACGGTCACATGGTATTCCGCGGGTCGATGACCGGAAAGTCATCAGCGGCATCATTTATGTCATCAAACATGGCTTGCAGTGGAAGGACGCGCCGCGCGAGTATGGCCCTTATAAAACGCTCTACAATCGTTTTTTGCGTTGGAGCCAGATGGGCATCTTCAACAACATTTTTGCCGAATTGGCAAAAACAGCGGGACAGGATGGCCAGGTGATGATCAATGCGACCCACCTCAAGGCGCATCGTACCGCCGCCAGTTTGCTCAAAAAAGGGCTCTTTCCCGCTGCATCGGACGCACAAAGGGCGGGCTGAACTCCAAAACTATGCCCTTTGCGACGCTCACGGCAGGCCAGGTAAGCGACTACAAGGGAGCCGCCCTGCTTATGGATGCCATAGATGCTTTGCCCGAGGCCAGGGAGCTGCTGGCGGACCGTGGTTATGACGCCGACTGGTTCCGTGATGCCCTGCGTACCAGAGGCATTACGCCCTGCATCCTGCCCGGAAGGAGCCGAAAGAGACTCTGCCCGTACGATCAAAATCTGTATAAACAGCGGCACAAGATCGAGATCATGTTTGGCAGGATCAAGGACTGGCGGAGAATAGCCATGCGTTATGACCGCTGCGCACATACCTTCTTTTCAGCTCTGTGCCTCGCGGCTTCCATCATATTCTATCTCGATTAATGAGGCCTGAGCCTAGACAAACCTTTTTGTCCGGAAAAAACAAAAAATACCATTACATAACAACCAGTTATCGCTATTCCAAAGTTAGTGGGACAGCAGTGCCGGGGAACGCAGGTTGTTCTGCACGGTGCCGAGTTGACCTGGGTCTTGCCAAAGGGCAGGGCAGCCCCCGGTCAAGACAGTGGGCAAAGCTGCGCTCCACCCGCTCGCCCCGCGCCCGCAAAAGCGCCTTGCCCGTACTGGAACTGATCCGCTTCCTGTTCCCGTACACCGCATCCCGGGCATCCATGTCGCCTTTCCAGCGCAATCGCCCCTTGCGCGCCGGTTCACTGATCCGGCTTGTGCAAGAATCCGGCAAATCCTTCAGCACTTTCCGGCTGTGATAGCCCTTGTCCGCCACCAGGGCAAAGGGCTCGTCAATGCTGGGCGCTCCTTCCTTGTCCCCGACCACGCACAGCCTGGCCTGGGCGTCGTCAAGTGTGGTGGCAAGCGTTGTGGTGTCACCCTGATCCGCAGGATGCACCACAGCCGAAACAATGGCCCCGGATTCCAGATCAACCACATGCTCGGGCTTGTACGCCATGTGGGTGCGGCCATCCTTGAGTTTGCCTATGCGTGCGTCCTCATCGGTGCTCGATTGCCAATCCTTGTTGGAGGTCTTTCTGCCCTGGCGCTTGCGGTCAAAGGCGATCAACTCCGCCCTGGTCGGCGTCCTGATGCCGCTCTCTTCAGCCAGGCGTTCAAGCATTTCCTGGTAGGTTTCGCCTGTATCCCGACGAACAATGCTCTTCATGGCCGCATTCGCCTCCATGCTAGAGGCTTCGATGCCCAGATATTTCCCGTTCAGCAGCTTGGCTTGCTCCAAAATCCGCAGCACAAAGACAAACATTTCGTGATGCACTTCCAGTGGCAGGCGCCCCCGGATGCGGCACAGGGAGGAATGATCGGGCACGGATTCGGTGGGGCCGAGCCCGAGGAATTCGCGCAGAGAAAGGGAGTCGGCACAGCGCCAGCAGATGCCGCGTTCAGAGTCGATGCCCTCGAAGTAGCCGATCAAAAGCATGCGGAAATAGCGCCCCGGCGGGATGGACCTGCGGCCGAGTTTTTCGGCGTAGAAGGGCGCACAGAGCTTTTCGAGGAAGGCGTCAAATGCTTTCTGGTGCAGGAGCTTCTGCAGCCGCTCGTAAAAGACATGCCCCTGACTTTGGGGCAGCTGATCATAGATCAGCCACATGCTCTTCTGCTCTGCCTGCTTCCGGCCAAGACTCATGACGCCTCCTCAACATAATTTGATCGCCTGTGCACTATTATGCCTTGCCTGAAGACTTTTTCAACGGGCTGCTGAAGTGATTTCTGAGGCGACCGGAGCGTCGCGGCACCGTGTTCATGAAGGAACGGCTGTGCTTTGCCTGGCTCCTTGATCCAGGCTTTCAGCACGCCAGCCGCACCCGATACTTGCGCAGGAAGCCCACGGGATTGTAGGTCATCTTCGCCTGGCGCAGGCCAGCCTCGTCCAGGTCCTGGGCCCGGTTGATGGTGGCGAAGCCCCGGCCCGCATGGCGGGAAAAGGCGCAGTTGATGGTCTGATAGACGCCCTTGAAGCCGCCCAGCCCCTTTTCAAAATGCACTCCCAGGCTTTTGCCGTCCAGATTCTCCCCCACGCTGAAGGCCACGATCCGGCCGTCCACGTACAGTGAACCGCCCACCAGCCCCCGGAACTGGTTCCAGTGACTGAGCACGCGGTTGATGGCCTCGTTTTCAGCACGCAGGGACAACGAGCCCTCGCATTCGTGCCACTGGCACCAGTCATCCTGCAGGCCCAGCACATCCTCGACCATGGCATCGCTGATGGGGCGGTAGTCTGGCTCGCCGTAGCTTTTGATGTAGTTGTTCAGGTGGGTGTGTTTCTTGTGAAAACGCCTGCCCGGCAGGGTGGCCAGCTCTTCCTGGCTGTACAGGTACTCCCACTGGCCCCGGTCTTCTTCGATGTCCAGCGTTTCGGGCAGATCACGCTGCCAGAGCTGCGCCAGCTCCTCCGGCACGCGGATGATCTCCGGACCCAGGCCGGAATCCGGCAGATCCTGCCAGTTGACGGCATCCCATGCGCCAATGGGCGCCCAGAGGCAGGGTCTGGGCCGGGTCTGGCGAATCCAGCACAGGCCGTCCGTAAAGACCCATTCCAGACCGTAGTGCCGCTGCCAGCCCCAGAGATTGGCCAGGGTATAGTCCAGCGAGCGGCGCGGGGTCTGCTGCCAGAGTTCATAGTAGCGTTCGCTTTCCGCCAGGGTCACGGGGGTAAATGCCTTGCTCACCGGTATGCTCCTCTTGGGATTTCAGGTTTTTTCGACGCCAGCCCGCTGCGCCGAAGGGCTGACGCGCATGGCGAAACGTGTCCAGTTGCGGCGGAGCAGCACGTACAGCATGATGCTGGTTTGCACCGCCTGCGAGGCCAGCATGGCCAGGAAGACGCCATCCGCCGTACCCCAGAGCCTGTGGCCCAGCAGCCAACCCAGCGGCAGCCGCAGCAGCCAGAAGGTGCCGCCGTAGATGAAGAGATTGTAGCGGGTGGCGCCTGCGCCCACCATAATGCCGCCCATGACCGTGCTGGCGATGGAGAAGGGCGTGGACAGCAGATTGTAGTTGAGATAGTTCACAATCTGCATCTGTGCGCCGGCGTCAGAGGCGAGCATTGCGGCGAGCGTCTGCCGGAAGGGCCAGAGGCAGGCGGCGACCACGCTCATCATGAGGCTTGCCACCCAAACCATGTTCAGGCCGACCCGTTTGGCCTGGGCCGGCTTGCCGGCGCCCAGGGAATTGCCCACCAGGACGGCCACGCTCATGTTGAAGGCCATGCCCGGTAAAAAGAGCAGCGCCTCCACCCGCATGCCGGCGGTGAGGCCGGCCAGGGCATTGACCTTGTCATGGGGCAGCGAGGCCACCAGCGCAAAGAGGGTCAGGTAGCCGGAATGCCAGACGAGCTGGGCCGCGCCGGCCGGCAAGGCCACCTTCATCAGATAGGGCAGACCGGCCTTCAGCCAGCGCCGGGTGGGCAGGGCGCTGCCGGAGAGGTAACCGGTTCGGTTCAGGAGTATGCAGTTGCAGAGCGCCCCCAGGGCCACCGAGCCCACCATGGCCCAGATGAGTCCCATGTAGCCGCAGTCCGGCAGCCCCATCCAGCCCAGTCCCAGCCCGAGGCAGAGCACAAGATTGACGCAGCAGACCAGCATGGCCACGGCCAGGGCCGGCAGCACCTGCCGGGTGGCGCGAAACATCATGCCGGTCGCGGCATAGAGATACTGGGCCGGCAGAGCCAGCATGCTGGCCCGCCACATCTCGCGGGACTGGGGGAAAATGCTCTCCGGCACCCTGAGGAGACGCAGAATGGCATCGTGCCACAACCAGCCCGCAAAGGCCACTCCCAGCCCCAGCGTGAAACAGCCGATTACCGTGGCCGCCACATAGCGCCGGGCCCGATCACGCCGCCGCGCACCCAGAGACTGGCTCACCGCCGCCATGGCGCCGCTGGAGAGCGCCATGGCCACCACCATCAGAAAGGTGCTGCACTGGTTCACCATGCCGAGGGCGGCCTGGGTGTCCGCACTGATCCGGCCGGCCACCCAGACGGCCACAAAGCCCATGAAGAACATCAGATACATCATGAGCATCTGGGGCCAGGTCAGGCTCCAGACGACGCGGGGGCTGGTGCTCAGGTCGCCGGTTTTCGCGGAAGCATCAGCGGGGCTGTGCCTTGTTGCCATAGCTTTTCATTCGGTTCGGATCATGCAGAGGCCGGAATCGACGGTTCCCGGCCCGGCCCGTGCTGCCGTGAAGCTATGCACGATCCGGCCGCTTGCAAGGGCGGCTCTGCAGGACTCGCCGCATGCCGGGGCAGACGATGCCCTGGGCCGGCTGGCGGCATGGGGCGCTTTCCTACCACTCCACCCTGAGCATGTTCTCCGCCGGCCGCACGCGCGCCAGATGGATACGCACCGTGTCGCCCGGCTCCACATGAAAGGAGGGCATGGGCGGCAGATCCACCTCAAAGAGGCAATCCGTCAGCAGCAAACAGACCCGTCTGGGATTGCTGCTGATCACCATGGCCTTCACCCGCTCGCCTTCCCGCGGTTCCAGATAGCGCAGAATCCAGTAGCGGTGGCGCTGCTGGCCTATGGCCGCGGCCCGGGCCAGATTCTGCTGCAGGATACCGGCAAAGGCCTTGCACTCCTCCGCCGAAAAGAGCATGCCCCTGCCGGCCAGCGCGTGGCCAAGCTGGTGCTGCATGACCAGATCCAGAAAACGCCGGATGGGCGAGGTCAGGGTGGTGTAGCTGTTCAGGCCCAGGCCGCTGTGGGTCTTGGGAAAGGTTGTCAGCTCGCCCCGGGAAAGCCACTGGCGCTGGCAGGCAATGTCAAGGATGGTGTTGTCCGCACCGCTCAGCAGGCGGCGGCGCGGCGGGGGCTGCGAGCGAAACAGCCCCGGCAGCTCCCGCACCGCGCAGTAGTCCGCAGCCATGGCGTTGGCCAGGATCATCAGCTCGGCGACCATGGAGCGGGCAGGGCTGTCCGCGGGCTCCAGGCGCACGCCGATATGCTTCCGGTCGCTCAGGTCAAAGCACACATCGGGGAGAGACAGAAAGAGCGCGCCCTGTTTCAGCCGGTTCTGGCGCAGCCGCTGGCGCAGGCGGTTCAGCAGCCTGAAGGCCGGTTCGCTGCGCATGAGCGAGTCCACCTCGTGATAGCTCAGGCGGCGCTGCACGCAGACGACGGAAGGGGTGATGCTGCTGTGCAGAATGTCGCAGTCTTCGTTCAGGGTGACCAGAAAACTGAAGGCCGGCCGCACCTGGCCCTCGATGAGGCTGCACAGACCCTGAGAGAGCGACTCCGGCAGCATGGGCACCTGCCCTTCCGGAAAGTACATGGAGGTGGCGCGCTCCCGGGCCTCGGCAAAGAGCGGGCCGTCTGGCGCCACATGGCGGCTGACATCGGTGATGTGAATGCCGACCTGCAGCCGGCCCTCCTGCATGCTCACATGCAGGGCGTCGTCGAAGTCCCTGGTGTCTTCGGCGTCAACGGTGAAGAGGGGCAGGTCGCGGAAGTCCTGACACCTGGGGGCGGCCAGCAGCGCCGCCGCGTCGGGCGCCTGCGCCAGGGCCGCGCAGGCCATGCTTTCCGCCGAAAAGACCAGGGGATAATCCGAACGCAGGAGCGCCAGATTTTCGTCCTCATCCCAGACGCCGGCGGCCACCAGCAATTGACGGGCCGCATCCGGCGCGGTCAGTCCGGCCTGTTTGAAGATGTCGCGCATCAGCTCGGCCGTCCCGCTGTCGGCACGTTCCAGCGCCCAGTCCTGCACCATGCCGATGGTCTGGTCGCGCTCCGGCCACTGCTCGGCGTGCACCGCTTCGCCCTGCCGCATCCGGCTCAGCCAGCGGGCCGCGTCCGCCACCTGCCGTGCACGGATGGCGGCCTGCTCACGCTGGCGCCTGAGCTGCTCCACCTGCTCGGCGCTGTTGACATGAATCTGGCCGTTTCGGTACCTGAAGTAGAAGGGGTCGGCAAAAACCGCGCGGAGAAAGGCGGCGCGCCGGTCATCGTCCAAATCCCTGCCAAAATGCAGCCCAGCCAGAAAATCAGGGGCAAAACCGCCTTCCGGCTCGTCGCTTACGAGTTCCCACAGCTCGTCCAGCCGGATGGCCGCAGCCAGGGCCCTGCGCCTCTCGCAGCGTTCCTGCAAAAGCGTCTGGGTGGCGCTGCGCCGCTCCCAGGCAAAACGCTCTTCAGAGGCGCTCAGGATGCGGCTTTCGGGCAAAAGAAATTCCCGGCCGCTGTGGCCGAGCAGGCGGAGTTTCCGTTCGCTGCCGGCGATCACCAGGGCACAGTGAAAGACGCCGTTATCTATATATTCGATGAGAGTGCCGGGGAGAATCATGGCTTTCTTGAGGGAATGCGGCATACAGTGTAAAAGATTCACTCTATCCGGCCTGTTGCTCAAAGTCACCCGTTTTCACAAAAATCAATGCTTCCGGAGAACTGTTGATGGCAGTTGCCTTTCATTCCGGCGTCGCCGCCCTGCTGGGGCCGCCCAATGCCGGCAAGTCCACCCTTTTGAACCGCCTGTTGGGCCAGAAAATCGCCATTGTCACGCCCCGGCCGCAGACGACCCGCAACCGCATCATGGGCATTGTCCATGGGGACGACTACCAGATTATCATGCTGGACACCCCGGGCCTGCACAAGGCCAGGGCGGAAATGAACCGCCGCATGGTCCGGGTCGCGCGGGAGGCCATGCGGGATGCCGATGTGACGGTGTTTCTGGCAGATGCGGCCGAAGCGGCGAAAAAGGCCGATTATCTGCAAAGGCAACTGGCCCTGCTGACGGCGCCGGAAGCCGGCGCAGCCGGGCTGCCGGACTGCCCGCTGCTGCTCGCCCTGAACAAAAGCGACCAGGTGCCGCCCGATGCCCTGCACAGGCTGGCGCAGCAATGCCGGGCGCAGCACGATTTTGCCGGCGTGCTGACCCTGTCGGCAATCCGGGGCGAGGGCCTGGACGCGCTGGTGCAGGCCATTGTCAGCCATCTGCCGGAGGGGCCGCCCTACTACCCGGAGGATATGCCGGCCGACCTGAGCGAGCGCTTTCTGGCTGCGGAAGCCGTGCGCGAAGTCATTTTCCTGCGCACGCGGGATGAGGTGCCGTATGCCACGGCAGTGCTGATCGACCTTTTCGACGAGACGGTCAGCCCCAACCGCATCGTGGCCACCATCATAGTGGCGCGGGATTCACAAAAAGGCATTCTGATCGGTAGGGGCGGGGCCATGCTGGGCGAGATCCGCCGGCAGGCCACCCGGGAACTGGCCCGGATGCTGGGCCGACCGGTGCGCCTGGCGCTGTGGGTGAAGGTGCAGAAAAACTGGCCGGAAAAAAACGGGGCGCTGACCCGGCTGGGACTGCCGGAATAGCCCGGCTCAATCTTTTTTGAGCAGCTCCAGCGCGCGTCTGAGCTGGTTGTCCTGCTCCAGCCGCTTGCCCATGTCCATAATGCTGTTGACGCGCTGGAAGGTCTCTTCCTGGCGGGAACCGTCGGGTGCGGCCTCCGTTGCCGCGTGGGCTGGTTTGGCGTCGTTGTCCAGATGGCCGGGCAGATCCTTTTCCCGAAGGATCTCCTGCCCCGCCGCCGCGCTGTCCTGATCTCCGGGCGTATCCAGCGGGACCACGATGTCCGGCCGGATCCCCGTGGCCTGGATGGAGGCGCCGCTGGGCGTGTAGTAGCGTGCGGTGGTGAGCCGGATGGCCGCGCCGTCGGGCAGCGGCACGATGGTCTGCACCGAGCCCTTGCCAAAGGAGGTGGTGCCCAGAACGCGCGCCCGTTTGTGATCCTGCAGCGCGCCGGCCACTATCTCCGAGCCGCTGGCCGAACCGCCGTTGATCAGCACCACCATCGGATAGTTTTCGACCCGGGTATCCGGATGGGCTTCATACAGAATCTGCTCCCGGTTGCCCCGCCCCCTGGTGGAGACAATGGTGCCGTGATCCAGAAAGATGTCCGCCACTCTGACCGCCTGTTCCAGCAGGCCGCCCGGATTGTTGCGCAGATCCAGCACCAGCCCCTTGATCGGCTGCTGGGCCCGAAGCTTGTCCAGCGCTGTGAGCGTGTCGTCGGTGGTCGAATCCTGGAAGTTGGAGATGCGGATATAGCCGTAACCCGGCGCCAGTTGGCTCGCCCTGACCGAGAGCAGCGGAATTTCAGCGCGAACCATCGTAAAATCGCGGGTGCCCCGCCACTGGGCCCGGTGAATGGACAGGGTGACCTTGCTGCCCTTGGGCCCCCGCATCTTCTTCATCGATTCGACGAGGCTCATGTTCTTGGTGGGCTGGCCGTCAATGCGGAGAATCTGGTCGCCGGGCTTGATGCCCACACGGTCGGCCGGAGTGCCGTCTATGGGGGCAACCGCGGTCAGCACGCCGTCCAGCAGGGTGACCTCTATGCCCACGCCGGTGAAGCTGCCGCTGGTTTCCTCCTCAAGTTCCTGGTAATCCTCGGGCGTCATATAGCCGGAATGGGGATCCAGAGAGCTCAGCATGCCGTTGACCGCTCCCTTCATCAGGCTGTTCATGTTGGTCTCGTCCACGTAGTACTGCTGCACGAGCGTCAGCACATTGGCGAACATTTCCAGCTCCTGATAGGCATCCGGCTTGTCGCCGCCCGGCTTGTCGCCGCTTTCCTTGGCGTCGCTCCAGGCGGGCGCCGCCAGCAATGCCAGCAGGACGGCCACGAGCAGAAAGGCGGCATGTGCAGTGCCACAGCGCAGCGAAAGCAGTGCACTCAAGGGCGGCAGGGCGGGAGCTGAGGGTCTGGCAGACATAGGCAGTACGGATGCATTCATTCGGCCTCCGGCGTCGTTTCGGCATGCTTGTCTGGCGGGACGGGCGGAGCTTCCTGGTTATCGTTCTGGTTCGGAATGGGCACCAGAGGCGTCTCATCGGGCGAGGGCGCAGGCGGGGCGTCAGCGGGCTTTTCCGGACCTGCCCCGGCCGGCGGCAGCACAGTCTTTTTGGGCGCCCTGGATAAAGCGCCGGGTTTGAGCCAGGTCGTCGGGTCTTCGGCCACCGAACCGTGGCGAACTTCAAAATAGAGGCCCTTGCCGATCAGGGTGGCAAAGGTGTCCGTGGTGCCCAGCAGATCGCCCTGGGCGACCCGGGTTTTCTCGCCGACCAGGATTTTGGCGAACTTGGCGGTCACCGTGTAGTACTGCTGGGCATGTTCGATGATCACCATCTTGCCGTAGCCCGGCATGTAGTCGGCATAAATGACCACGCCGCCGTACACGGCCCTGACTTCCCGTTCGCCGTCAACGCCAATGGTAATGCCATGGGCAAAGGGCGCGGAATCGACTTCGTCCCCGAAGCCGGGCTCCATAAAGGAGCGGATGATGCTGCCCTCGATGGGCGGCGGCAGCTTGCCCTTGCTGCCGGTAAAGGCGCGGACAACCCGCTGCCTTTCCTCATCGGCCATACGCTTCAGCGTGTCGGTCAGTTCGCGCTGGGCCCGGTTCATCTCCTGGATGGCCCGCTCGTGGAGACTACGCTCGGTCTGCACCTTGTCCAGGAACTGCTTCTGCCGGTCCGCTGCCAGTTGCAGTTGGTGCTGCTGCTCGCCGGCCTCGGCGATCAGTTGCGCCAGTTCGTCCTGTTCCCGGGCCAGGGCCTGTTTGGCCCGCTCAACCTCCTGCATGCTTTCCCGGAAGCGGAGCAGATGCTCCCGGTCGTAGGTGACCAGCGAACGGAAGGCCTCGTTGCTGCGCACCAGTTCACCCATGCTCGAACTGGAAAAGAGGGCGTTGAAGAGCCCCGTTTTTCCCATGAGATAGGAGGCGCGCATCCGTTTCATCAGATGCTCCTGGAGTTGCCGGTGCTGCCCGGCCAGCCGGGCCAGTTCCTGGGCCCGGGCCTCGATAAGCGCCTGTTTTTCATCCTGCCGGGCCTGCAGATCCTCCAGTTGCCGGCGTTGTTCGTCCATGGCCATGTCGAGGCGCTGCAGCTCGGCCAGCAGGCCATGCTCTCTGCCGGCGTTTTCCTCCAGTCGCTCTTCCTGGGCCTGGATGGATTCCTCGAGCTGCCTGATGCTGATGCGGGTCTCTTCTTCGCTGAGGGCCTGCGTGGTTTTGGCTGGCCGGGTATCGCTTCTTCCGGTCTTCGCCGCTTCGGCCTGGGGCGACAGGGCAAGCAGCGAGAGCAGGGTGCAGAGCAGAAAAAACCTTCCAGACATCACAGATAAAGAACCGGGCGGGTGGAATGAAAGCTGCCCGTGGCGCAGAGCAGCGTGCCTGCCGCCACAATGGCGCACATAACCGGCCAGGACAGGAAGTCGAAGGGCACCAGATGAAAAAGCGTGGGGCCTGCAAACTGGAGCCTGATCCAGCGGTAGAGCAGGTAGAGCGCGGAGATGCCCGCAAGCGAACCGCAGAAGCCCATGAGCGCCCCTTCCAGCAGAAAGGGCATGCGAATGTAATGGGTGGTCGCGCCCACCAGCCTGAGCAGCTCCAGTTCCCTCATGCGGGAGAGCATGGAGAGCCTGATGCTGTAGGCCACCATGAAGGTCGAGGTCATGATCAACAGGATGCCCGAAAGCGTGATAACGATGCGCATGAGCTGGATGAAGGAGTGGAAATGGTCTATCCACTCCCGGCCGTACTGCACCTTTTGCACGCCGTTCAGGTGTTCCAGATAGTCGGAGAAGCGCTTGATCTTGGCCAGACTGTCGAGAGAGCGCTTCGGATACACTTCAATGGAAGGCGGCAGAAAGTCATTGGGCACGCCGCCCAGCACGTCGCTGTCACTGCCCAGTTGCTTTGAAAAACGCTGCAAGGCCTCATCGCTGCTGACAAATTCGATACGGTCCACCGCGTCGAACTGCTCGATCCGGTGGCGGTATTCCTCCTGCAGCGCCGGCGGCGGGTCTTCGTTCAGGTAGACCACGAGCCGGAGGTCGTTGCCCATGCCCGCGCCTACCTGAATGGCATTGGCATAGGTGAGATAGAAAAAGGAGAAAATCAGCACCGAGAGCAGCACCGTGAAAAAGCTCATGAGCTGTGATTTCCAGGTCAAAAGCAGGTTGCGGCCGGTGTGCAGCAGCATGGTGGCGAGAAATCTCATGCCTGACCCTCCACAGGCGCGGCCCCGGTTGCAAAGGACGTGTCCGAGCCCACCAGGCGGCCGCCGCGCAGCTCCAGGATCCGCCGGCCCAGGCCACGGTAGAGGCTCTTGTCGTGAGTGGCGATCAGCAGTGTGCAGCCCTGCCGGTTGAGCTGGTAGAACAGGCTCATCACCCGGGCCGTGTTTTCAGCGTCCAGATTGCCGGTCGGCTCGTCGGCCAGCAAAATCTCCGGGTTGTTCGCCACCGCGCGGGCGATCGAGACCCGCTGCTGCTCGCCGCGGGAGAGTTCGCCGGCCAGCATATCGTACTTGCGACTCAGGTTGAGCTGCTCCAAAAGGCTGCGCACCCGCTCCTCTATGACCGATTTTTTTTCGTACATGACCTCCATGCTGAGGGCAATGTTGTCGGCCACGCTCTTGTCCGCCAGCAGTTTGAAATCCTGATAGGCCACCCCCACCTTGCGGCGCAGGAGATGGATATTTTTGTGATTGAGCTTGCTCAGGTCAAAACCGGCCACGTCCAGAAGCCCCTTGCTTTCCTTTTCCATGCGGCTGATGAGCCGCATCAGCGTGGTCTTGCCGGCGCCGCTCATGCCTGTCAGGTATACGATTTCGCCCTTGTTGATGGCAAAGGAGATATCGGAGAGGGCTTCGACATCGGGCGGATAAAACTTGGAGACCTTGATGACTTCAATCACCGGAGGCGGTGGCAGTTCCTGATTCATGGGCATGGCAGGGTTTGAGGCAGCGCGGGCTGCAGACAAAAAAGAAAATTGCCGGCCAGGCAACAAGAGAACACCCCGGCACTGACCAGCATGCTTCTTACTATAGCATCTCGTGAGGCAAGTCCAGCGTTTTTTCTGGAGAGATTGCGGGGTTGCGGCACCGGGGACCGCCATCGTGTCCGGACGGTGGTGTGCGGCAGGGGGCTTTCTGCTGGATAGGGGCCAGGGAGCCGGGTATAGTTCCGCCCATCCTGCTCCTGGAAGCGAACAGCACAAGTGGAGGTGTTTCATGGCGTATCGGGCGCTGCTTTTTGATCTGGACGGCACGCTGCTCAACACATTGGAGGATCTGGCGAACGCCTGCAACCGCGTTCTGGCGGCAATGGGGCACAAAACCCATGCCGTGCCGGAATACCGTTTCTTTGTGGGCTCCGGCGTGCGGATTCTGGTCGAACGGATGCTGCCCGCGCCTTTGGGCCGGGAGGTCGAAACAGTGGAGACTGCGCTCGGCGCCTTCAGGGAGGAATATGCCAGGTGCTGGCACGAGCACAGCCGGCCCTATCCAGGCATTGCCGACCTGCTGGATGACCTGGTGCAGCGTGGGCTGGAGCTGGCGGTGCTCTCGAACAAGCCGCAGCACTTTACCGAACTCTGCGTGCAGACGCTGCTGCCATCCTGGCCCTTCCGTTCGGTGCTGGGCCAGCGGGAAGGGGTGCCCAAAAAGCCGGACCCGGCAGGGGCGCTGGAGACGGCCCGGCTGCTGGGGCTCGCGCCCGCTGAAATGCTCTACGTGGGCGACAGCGATGTGGACATGCTGACCGCGAAGCATGCAGGCATGAGCGCCGTGGGCGTGCTCTGGGGCTTCCGCGGCGCGGATGAACTGCGGGCTGCGGGTGCGGATGTGCTGGCAGAGCGGCCCGGGATATCCTCCGCTACCTGGACAGAAGCCTCTGATGTCTGAGCTGCTGGCCCTGCTGGCCCCGCCCTGCGTGGGCGCCCTGATTGGCTATGTCACCAACAAAGTCGCCATCCGGATGCTGTTTCGGCCGCTGCGGCCCTGGCATCTGTGCGGCTGGCGCCTGCCGTTCACGCCGGGGATCATTCCGGCCAAGCGCCATGCCCTGGCCCTGCGCATCGGTGAAATGGTGGGCGCTCGTCTGCTCACTGCCGACTCCATCAGCCGGGCCATTGCCGCCGAAACCTTTCAGCAGCAGCTCCAGGCCCTGATGGCGCGGCAGATTGCGGCCTTTTGCGGGCGGGACTGGCCCCCGCTTTCCGCCCTGTTCCTGCCGGATCATGCAGACGAGCTGGCGGCCCTGCAGAAACAGGCCAGCAAGGCGCTTGCCGGCTGGTTGCAGGCATTTTTGACCGGGCCCGGGGCCGAGGCGCGGCTGGCGCCGCTGCTCACCGGGACGGGCGCCCGGCTGCAAGAGGCGTCGCTCGAGCCGTTCATGCAGCGCCTGCTGGCCCAGGCCCTTGCCGGGAGCGGCGAAAGTCTGGGCCGCTTCTGTCAGGCCCTGCTCCGGCAGGCCGCTGCTGAGGGCCTGGCACTGATCGATCTGGTGCCGGAAGACCTGAGCCGAAGGCTCGCTGTGTTCATGCAGGCCCAGGGCCCGCTCATTCTGGAGCGTGTGGCGGATGAAGTGCTGGCGCAGGAAAGGCGGCCCCAGGTGCTGGAGCTGCTGGTCGCCCTGGTCTATCAGGTTCTGGGATCGCTTGGGGCCCTGGGCGCGATTGCCCAGGGCTTTTTCGAATCCGGCGCCATGGCCGGCAAAATCGACCGCTATCTGGACAGCCACGGCGACGAGGTCAGAGGCTGGCTCACGAGTCCGCCCCTGCAGCGGCAACTGGCCACGGTACTGGAAGAAAGCGTGGATGTGCTGCTGCGCAGACCGCTTGCCGATCTGCTGAACGAATTGCCGCCGGGCGAGCTGGACGCGCTGTGCCGAAACCTGGGCGAGCGCCTCGTGGCGGCGCTGCCTGGCCCGGCGGCGAATGCGCATCTGGCACGGCAACTGGCACTGGGCCTCACCCGGCTGCTGCGGGCAGCGCCGGACGGCAAAACCAGTCTCTCGGCCCCAGTTGCAGCCTTTTTTCGGGAAGAGGCGGGCCAGGCGCTGCTGCGGGACATGGCCGCCGCCCTGGTGCGGCAGCTTTTTAGCGGAGCGCCGGGCCCCATCCTGGGCCCGCTGTTCCGCCAGTTCCCGGACTCGACGCGCGAGCTGGTCAAGACCCGGCTGGTCCGGCTCGGCAAGGAGCTCCTGCTGCGCGAGCTGCCCGGCCTGGTGCAGGCGCTCAATTTCCGGGAGCTGATCAGCGAAAAGATCGATGCGCTGGATCTGCTGCAACTGGAGCAACTGCTTTTGGGCATCATGGCCGAGCAGTTCCGGTATATCAATCTCTTTGGCGCGGTGCTGGGCTTTCTGATTGGCGGCTTGAACCTGGCGCTGCAAGGCCTGCGGTAATCGGATGGCAGGCCCATGCACAGCGGCTGAATGTAGCTTGCAGCAGCGCTGCTGGCGAACTGGAGCAGAGCTCATGGGCTCCCTTCGCGGGGATAGCCCGGCTGATGGCCGCACCGGCCGGCGCTGCCTCGCTGTTCGCGCCCGCAAAATGGCTGGACAGCCTCTGCCTGCAAAAAGGCGACGCAGGCCATGATCAGGTACCTGCGTAACCGTTCCAGACAAGGCAGGATAACAAAAAATGCAGGCCGGGATTGCACAAGGGACTGTGGCCTGCTATCCTGCAGCCACGGTTTTTTCATCCCTTCAAGCCCAGACACGCCATGCTGCACATCAACGACAACTATCTCAAGTTACAGGCCTCCTACCTCTTTGCCGACATTGCGCACCGGATTTCCGTCTTCCAGCAAAAGCACCCGGAGCGCGAACTCATCCGCATGGGTATCGGAGATGTCACGAATCCCCTGCCGCAGGCCTGCATCACGGCCTTCCACAAGGCGGTGGACGAAATGGGCGCAGCCGCTACCTTCCGCGGTTACGGCCCGGAACAGGGCTATGAATTTCTGCGTCAGGCCATTGCCGAGCACGACTTCCAGAGCCGGGGCGCCGACATCGACGCCGGTGAGATCTTCATCTCCGACGGCGCCAAATGCGATACCGGCAACATTCAGGAGCTCTTTGCCCAGGGCGCGCGCATTGCCGTGCCCGATCCGGTGTATCCGGTGTACGTGGACACCAACGTCATGGCCGGACGCACCGGGGTCTGGGCGCAGGGTCGCTACCAGGGCCTGATCTATCTGGACTGTACCGCTGCAAACGGCTATGTCCCGGAGCTGCCGGCGGAAAAGGCGGACCTGATCTACCTCTGCTTCCCGAACAACCCGACCGGCGCTACGGTGAGCCGGGAGCAGCTCGGACTCTGGGTGGACTATGCCCACAAGCATCAGGCGCTCATTCTCTTCGACGCGGCCTACGAGGCCTTTATCCGCGACGAGCGGCTGCCCCACACCATTTACGAAATTCCCGGCGCCCGGGAAGTGGCCATCGAGTTCCGCAGCTTTTCCAAAAGTGCGGGCTTTACGGGCACCCGTTGCGCCTATACCGTGGTGCCCAGGGACTGCAGGGCCTGGGACGCGGCGGGCCGGGAGCAGAGCCTGCACGGTCTCTGGAATCGCCGCCACAGCACCAAGTTCAACGGCGTCTCCTACCCGGTGCAGCGGGCCGCCGAAGCGGTGTACTCGCGGGAAGGCCAGGCCCAGTGCCGGGCGCTCATCGACGGCTATCTGGAAAATGCCCGGCTGATCGGAGAGGCGCTGGACGAGCTTGGCTACCAGCATGTGGGCGGCAGCAACTCGCCCTATATCTGGGTTGCCTGCGGCCGGGATTCCTGGGAGTTTTTCGATCTGCTCCTCACGCACGCGGGCGTGGTCTGCACGCCCGGCGCCGGTTTTGGCCGCTGCGGCGAAGGTTATGTCCGGCTTTCGGCCTTCAATTCCGGGGAAAATGTGCAGAAGGCCATGGAGCGCCTGGCCGGGGCAGCCAGGATGCTGAAGGCCTGAAGGCCGCCCTGCTGCCTCCTGGGGGCGCATCGGGTACGAAGCAGCAACCTGTTGCATGCGGCAGGCGGCCCTTTGGCCGGCGAGTCAAAGGCAAAACTGCCAGGACCGCAAAGGCCCTGGCAGTGGCCCATGCGCACCAGGCGGGCCCGGGCGCTACAGGTTCAGAAGCCGCTTCGCGTTTTCCGAAGTGATTTTTCTGAACAAAGGCTCCGGTAAATCCAGCGCCCGGAGGGCGTCCAGCCCCTTTTTCTGGTCGGTCCAGGGCAAATCGCTGCCAAAGAGCAGGTAATCCGCCGGGTGCGCCAGAAGCATCCTGCGGAAGCGCTCCGCAGGCAGCATCTCCGGGCCGAAGGAAAGCTCCAGATAAATGGGCCGGCCGAGGAGCAGACGCTCCACCTCGTCCCAGTCATCCCAGCCGCCCAGGTGGGTGGCGACCAGCCTGAGTTCCGGCCAGCCTCTGGCCAGCCAGAGCGTCCTTGCCGGGTCGGAGCGGCGCAGCCTGGGGAAGGCGATGTCAAAGCCCGAATGCAGCACCAGTATGAGCCCCAGCCTGCTGAGTTCGTCGTAGAGCGGAAAGAGCGCCGGGTCGTCCAGGGTGAAATCCTGATAGTAGGGGTGCATCTTGATGCCCGGAAAAGCGGCCGCGTGCAGTTGCCGCACATGCCCGATCATGTGCGGGTCTTTGGGATGCACCGAAGGCAGCGGGATGAGGCGGGCGCTGCGCACGCTCTGTGACCAGGCCATAATATGGTCGAACTGGGCCGGCTTGGTGGCAATGGAGCAGATGAGCGCCTGGTCGATGCCGGCCCTGTCCATGGAGGCCAGAAGCCCTCTGATGGTGCCGTCGCTGAAGGAACTGCCGGCCTTTTGGGCCAGGGCGCCGATGGCCCGGGGCGCCAGCGTGTCCGGGAAGGCATGGGTGTGGCAATCGATGCAGGGCATGGACGCTCAGAAGAGGCGGACCACAAACAGGCCCACTTGCAGCACGAGCAGGGCATAGATGCCGGCCATGACATCGTCCAGCATGATGCCGATGCCGCCGTGGAGGTGGCTGTCCAGCCAGCTCACGGGAAAGGGCTTCCAGATGTCGAAGATGCGGAAGAGCAGGAAAGCGGCGCAGGCGGCCATGGGGTGGGCGGGCGCGGCATAGAGGGCGATGAGCTGGCCCACTACTTCGTCAATCACCACCGAGCCAGGGTCGGCTTGGTCGAGAATCTTCTCCGCCGCCCCGGCGCTGATCAGGCCCACGACGAAGAGGATGGCCACGATGAGCCAGTAGGGTGCGGGCCGGATGGGTAAAAAATAGGTGATGGCCAGCCACAGCAGGGCCGTGACCGCGGAGGCCCAGGTGCCCGGCGCCCCGGGCAGAAAGCCGATGCCGCCAAAGGTGGCGAGACGAAGCAGGATTTTGTCCACGGAGTTTCCTTTCAGGTAAAGATCAGGCCGGGCGCAAGCGGCGTGCCATGCAGACAGGCGGCAAGCGGCATTCGCCTTTTGCCTTCCGGCTGGATTTCTCTGAGACACAAAAGGCCCTGACCGCTGGCCACATACAGGCCGCTCCCATCGGCGCGGCAGATGGTGCCCGGAGCGGCGTCACTGCTCTGCTCCACACATACGGGCTTGAAAAAACGGTAGCGCCGGCCCTGCAAGAAGGCATAGGCCGAGGGCCAGGGGTCACAGCCGCGAATCAGGCAGTGCAGGCGGGCGGCGGGCTGGGTCCAGTCAAGATGCCCCAGGGCCTTGTCCAGCATGGGGGCCTGAGTCGCGAGGGCCTGTTCCTGCGGGCGTGGGCTGAGCTGCCCCGTCTTCAGGCCCGCCACGGCCTGCACGAGCGTCTGCGCCCCCAAGGCGGCCAGACGCGGAGCCAGGGTGCCTGCCGTATCCTCCGGTCGAATCGCCTCCCGGGCCGTGAGCAGTACCGGGCCGGTATCCATGCCCGCATCCAGTTGCATGATGGACACGCCCGTTTCCCCATCCCCATTGATGAGCGCCCACTGAATCGGCGCGGCGCCACGGTATCTGGGCAAAAGCGAGGCGTGCACGTTGATGGCCCCCAGCGGGGCTGCCCGCAGAACCGCTGCGGGCAGTATCCTGCCATAGGCAACCACAACCAGCAAATCCGGCGCAAAGGCCTCAAGCTGTGCCAGGAACTCCGGGGCCTTCACGCTTTCCGGCTGCAGCACCGGCAGGCCATTGGCCGCAGCCAGCCGCTTGACCGGCGGCGGCTCCAGTTTCCGGCCGCGGCCCCGGGGCCGGTCGGGCTGACAGACCACAGCAGCCACCGCGTCCGGACCCTCGAGGAGCGCCTGCAAACAGGGCACGGCAAAGTCCGGCGTGCCCATGAAAATCAGGCGGAGGGGTCGACTCATGCCGCTTCCTGCCCGTCCCGTGCCAGGATCTTTTTGAGTCTGTTTTTGTAAAGCGCACGTTTGAGGCCGCTCAGATGGTCAAGAAACAGAATACCCCGCAGGTGATCCACCTCGTGCTGGATGATGCGGGCAAAGCGGTCTTCCGCGTCGAAGTTCAGCGGCTGTCCCGCCACGTCCAAAGCCTGTACATGAATCCTGTAGAAGCGCCTGACCGAGGCGTGGTACTCGCGCACGCTCAGGCAGCCTTCGTCGTCGGCCACCGTGCCCTGACCGCCCGACAGCACCGGGTTGATGAGCGCCAGATAGTCCTTTTTTTCCTTGGTGGACTGATCGACCACCACGACCTGCACCGGCAGGCCGATCTGGTTGGCGGCCAGACCCACGCCGGGCGCAGCGAACATGGTTTCGCCCATGTCGGCCACCAGCTTTTTCAGTTCCTCGTCAAAAACGGTCACCGGTCTGGCCTGCTGGCGCAGAATCGGGTTGGGGTAGGTTATAATCTTTCGCAAGGCCATCTTTTTTGTGGAATGGAGGAAACTTGTGCTACGTACAATCCGGATGTTATGTAATCCCTTTGGCCGGGCTTGTAAAGACAGGATAGCCACTGTCCGAGGCCGGGCAGCGATGGCCGGCTGGTCCGCCTGGTCGCACGAGATCCGCTGCCGGTTCCTGCGCTTGTTTTCTCCGGGCCGATACAGTAGATTAGCACTCCGTTTACCGCTGCCCAAAAGCGGCAGGCCCGGAATGCCCAGCCAATCACACGGGAATTCCCCCTTTCAGGGAGCAAGCATGAGCGGTTTTGGCCTTTTGAGTATCATCCTTTCCTATCTTGTCGGCTCCATTCCCTTTGGCCTGCTTTTATCACGAAAGAGCGGCATCGACATCCGCAGCCAGGGCAGCGGCAACATCGGCGCCACCAATGTGACCAGACTGTTGGGCAAAAAACTGGGCGCGCTGACCCTGCTCTGCGATGCAGGCAAGGGTTTCCTGCCCATCGCCTGCCTCAGCCTCTGCACCCGGGAGCCGCTCGTTCTGGGGCTGGCTGGCGCGGCCACAGTCCTGGGCCACATGTTTCCCGTGTATCTGGGCTTTCACGGCGGCAAGGGCGTGGCTACGGCGCTGGGGCTTTTTCTGTTCCTCGACCCCTGTGCCGTGGCGCTGGCCCTCCTGGTGTTTCTCATCGCCCTCTGGCGCACGAATTATGTTTCCGTCGCTTCCCTGGCCGCGTCGGCCTCCCTGCCCCTCTGGATCTGGATCCTGCGCGGCAGCTCCTGGCATATTCCACTGGCCCTGGTCGTGATGGCGCTGATCTGGAGCAGGCACCGCGGCAATATCGAACGGCTGCGGCAGGGGACGGAAAAACCCTGGAAAAAGGTATGAAACGGCAGTAATGGCAGGAAATTGAGGTGGCAGCCGGCCTGCTGGAACCGGGGGCGGCCACTACCATGGCAGACATCAGGGGGCTGTCACCGTCTGTGCCGCCAGGGCCACCCGGCTGGCTCCGGAAACACCGCAGACGAAGCGCGGATGTGCCGCATGACCGCGGCCTGCAGCGTGCTCGGAGGCTGCGGCGAACGGTACCTTTTCCCCTGAACGGTCTGGCTTCTGCGGTGAAAGGGGCAGCTTACGATCCCGGGGACTGGTGGTTGGCCCGCTTTGCTCGGGATCCCCGGGGCAACAGCAAATAGAAGGGGCAACACACGTGCGCATCCCGGAAGCAATCGCTCAAAAGAGACCTTTTGTTTCACTGGAGTTTTTTCCGCCGAAAAAGCGGGAGGACTGGCCGGCCTTTCTGCAGACCGCCCGCGAACTGGCCGGCCTGAAGCCGCTGTTCGTCTCCGTCACCTATGGTGCAGGCGGCTCTTCCCGGAGCAACACCCTGGAAATCTGCCGGCTGCTGGCGGAGCGTTGCGGCTTCACGGTCATGCCGCACCTGACCGGGGTGCTCGCGAGTCCGGAAAGTATCGACCGTTTTCTGGATGAAATCAAGGCGATCGGCATTGACAATGTGCTGGCCTTGCGCGGCGACCGGCCAGCCGCCTTCACCGGTGCGGATGAGGAACTGTTCGCGGCCTTTCCCCATGCGGCCGACCTGATTCGCCACATCAGAGAGCACAGCCCGGGGCTTGCCGTGGGCACAGCCGCTTTTCCCGAGGGCCATGCCGAAGCCCGTTCCTTTTCGTCAGACCTCAAAGTGATGCGCGACAAGTTCCAATCTGGCGCGGACTTTGGCATCACCCAGCTTTTTTTCGACAACCGCAGCTACTTCGACTATGTCGAACGTCTGGGTGAACTGGGTGTCACCGCGCCCGTCATTCCCGGCATCCTGCCGGTGCGCAGTCTGGCCTCGCTGCGCTTTACCCTGAAGCTCTGCAACGCCCGCGTGCCCGGCAGCCTCATCAACGAGCTGCTGGATGCGGAAGAGCGGGAGGGGCCGAAAGCGGCCTTCGAAGTCGGCATCGCCCACGCGCGGTCTCAGGTCCGGGAACTCTTCGAGCGCGGAGCGCCGGGCGTGCACCTCTACACCCTCAATCGGGCCGACATGTGCACCCGCCTGCTGGACGGTTTGCTCTGAATGGCGTGACCCGGACACGTTCGGAAAAAACCATTGGGCCGAAAAACTCGGGCCGCAGGCTTGACAAAGCGCGGCAATCCTGCTTTCTAATAAGTTTTGAGGAGAGGAAATTTTCGTAATGGTAAAAAGAAACGCATTATGGACAGAGAAGCAATAAGCGACGGGCACGCAGGCCTTTCACGCCGCGCCTTTCTCCGGGGAGCCCTGGCCGCGGGCGCGGGGCTGCTGCTGTGCCCGGTTCCCCAAAGCGTCAGGGCGGCCGTCCCTCCGGTCCGGCGCCGCCTGGCCTTCTACCACACGCATACCGAAAAGAATCTGGAGCTGACCTATGCAATCGGCCGCATATACAACCCGGTGGCCATGAATCAGCTCAACGCCTATCTGGGCGATTTCCGTACGGGCGAGATCCACCCCATTGATCCCCAACTCATGGATATCCTCTGGGCTCTGCAAAAGCGGATTGGCGGCAGGGGCGTCTTTTCCGTGATTTCAGGCTACAGATCGCCCCACACCAATGCTGCCCTGAAACGCCGGAGCCGCGGCGTCGCGGGGAACAGTCTGCACATGCAGGGCAAGGCCATTGACGTGCGTTTTTCCGAAGTGGCCAGCGAAGCGCTGCGCGACTACGCCATTGACCTCCAGGCCGGCGGGGTGGGCTTCTATCCTGATTCCGATTTTGTGCATCTGGACACCGGCAGAGTCCGCACCTGGTAACCGGCGCTACAGTAGCAGGACGCAGACCCAGACCAGACAGGCCAGGGCGATGGCACAGGCGACTGCCGCCGAACCCAGATCCTTGGCCCGGCCGGAAAGTTCGTGCCGCTCGGGGCCGATCCGGTCCACCACGGCCTCAATGGCGCTGTTCAGCAGTTCAACCAGCAGGATGGCCAGCACACTGCCGGCAAGCAGTGCCCGCTCCACGCCGTTTTCGCCCAGCCACAGGCCAAGGGGCAGGAAAACGAGTGCGGCAAGCGCCTCCTCACGAAAGGCCGCTTCGTTGACCCAGGCGGCGCGCAGCCCGGCCCAGGTGCATGCGCTCGCTCTCAGCAAACGGTGCCAACCCCGACCATTTTGTTTATCCACCTTTTCCCTCCGGATTTCTGGACATATGCGCCCCATAAGTGGCGACCCGGTCTCATCAGGTACCACGGCACAGGTACTGCCCGAGCGCGTTGTTTTTCGCCATGACCCAATAAAAACCGAAGCCCGATGCCTCTGCAATCCAAATGCACGCATCACCTGCTCGACATCCTGTTTCTCCACAGCCTGCACCATGGAAAAAATCTGTGGGACAGCAGTGATTCAAGACCCCTTCACTGTTGTTCTTCCGCGTTCGGTGGACAGTGGGCCCGTCCTGGACATGTTTTGCCCAGCCCTTCACGGTACCCTGGCAGCGCCGGCCGCTCCACTTCCGGCAGTTCCTGATAGGAGCGCCAATCCTCCAGGGACTCCAGATGGGTGCTGACTGTGGTATTGGGCAGGAGTTCCGCCACTGCGTTTTCAAATTTGCTGGCCTGGCAATGGGCACAGTGCACGGTCCAGTGGCCGGGAAAAAGCATGTGCACGGTCACGAAGCGGGAGGCTGCGGCGCGCCGGGTTCGCAAGGCGTGGAAAACGATGCCCTCCTGCTCGTAGGGCTGCATGGCCTTTTTGATGCGTTCCATCTCTTCCTCCGGCAAAGCCGAATCCATCAGGCCGTCAAAGGAGCGGCGCACAATGCTGTAGCCGGTATACAGGATATTGAGGCCCACCAGCCCGGCAATCAAGGCGTCCAGTTGCATCCAGCCGGTCAGCCATACACAGGCCACGCCCACAAGCACGCCCGCCGAAGTCCAGACATCCGTCATCAGATGCCGGCCATCCGCCTCCAGGCTGATGGATTCGTGCACCCTGCCGGCATGCAGCAGGATGCGGGCTGTAACGAAGTTCAGCACCGAGGCCACGGCCGAGACGGCCAGGCCCACGCCTATCTGGCCCAGCACAGGGCCCGGATGAAGCAGCCGGTCGATTGCGGCATAGAGAATCGCGCCGGCAGCGAAGATGATCAGCATGCCCTCGAAACCGCTCGAAAAATACTCCGCCTTGTCATGACCAAAGGGGTGGCCCTCGTCTGCCGGCCGTGCCGCATAGCTCAGCATGACCAGCGCAAAAACCGCGCCCGCCAGATTGACGATAGACTCCACAGCGTCCGAAAGCAGGCCCACCGAGCCGGTGAGCATCCAGGCCCCGGTCTTCAGCACAATGGTCAGGAGCGCCGTGGCCATGGAAAGCCAGGCGTAGCGGGTCGGGCGGCTTTGCGATGCGGTCATGCTTGAACCTCTGAACAGGTGCGATGGAGGAGCAGGTTGCGCTGTATCCGGGCAAGGGACCAAGAGGCTTGCGGCAGGAGGCCCCGATCACTTCGACTCATCCTGCGGGACGACGGCCCCGGCTTCACGAATCCCAGGCAGCGGTGCGGTATAATGCTGGAAAAGGCTGCGGATACATCGGGCAAAACGCAGGGCGCAGCGGCCTCAGGCTTTGTCTCTGCCGGACACGATTGCTGGTTTATGATTCTCGTTATACAACTTTTTGTTGTAAAAAACAGGCTGCTGGCGGTTTTTTAGGGAAATGAGGCCGGCCTTGGACTGCGGCACCTGCACGAATCGGGGCAAAGCTGGACAGCGGTTCGCAGTCATGGTAAATGGAACGATCCTGGAAAAATCAGATCTGGCGCTTCCCCGTAGCAGGTATGAAACAAAATATCCTTATCACCGGCTTCATGGGTGCGGGCAAGAGCAGTGTTGCCCGGGCACTGGCCGAGTTGACCGGCCTCTTTGCCGTGGACACCGACGATCTGATCGAATCGCTGCTCCACTGCTCCATCAAAAGCTATTTTGTCAGCCATGGGGAAAACGCCTTTCGCCGGCTGGAGCAGCGGCTGGCCAACTGGCTCGCCTCTTCGGTCGATCATACTATTGTCGCTACCGGTGGGGGCTTTTTCCAGGTGCAGGGGCTCATGGAGCTGGGCCAGGTCTGCTTCCTGAACGCTGACTTCGACACCATCTGCCGGCACCTGCATGTCTGTGCCGGTGACCAGCAGACCGTGATGCGCCCGCTCTTCCAGAACCTTGAGGCCGCCAAAAAACGCTTTGACGAACGGCTGCCCCTGTACCGCCAGAATGCGCACCACATTATCACGGTTGGCACCCAGGACAGCATGGATCTTGCCCGGCAGATTCAGGATATTCTGCGGCAAAACGGCCTGTTGGCCCAGTGAACCGCGATCAGACAGACAGGAACCGACAATGCCTCAAATCTCAGCTTCCAGCTTTCTGGACCGCACCTTTCGTGCAATCTGCCCGCAGGACAACGAATGGCGCGACCGGGCCAGAGCCCGCCTCTCGGAACTCACCATGCCCTTCTGGGCCCTGGGCGATCTGATGGATCTGGCTGTGGACCTCGCCGGCATCACCCGTTCGCTGCATCCGCCCGTGGCCCGAAAACGCGTGGTCGTCATGGTGGGCGACCACGGGGTTGCCACCGAGGGGGTGAGCCAGTATCCGGTCGAAGTGACGGGCCAGATGCTGCGCAATATGGTGAACGGCGGCGCGGGCATCAATGCTCTGGCCTCCCAGGCAGGTGCGGAGATTACGCTGGTGGATGTGGGCGCGAAGGAGGATTTTTCGGATCTGGTGGCCAGTGGCGCCCTTATTGCCAAAAAGATCGGTCACGGAACGGACAATATGCTGCTTGGCCCGGCCATGAGCCGCACGCACGCGGTCATGGCGGTGGAGGCGGGCATTGAAATTGCGAACCAGTTGGCCGATTCGACAGACCTGTTTGCCACCGGGGAAATCGGCATTGGCAACACCACGCCCAGCAGCGCCGTGGCGGCAGTCATTACGGGCCGCCCCGTGATCGAACTCACGGGCCGTGGCACCGGGCTGGACGATGCCGGTCTGGCGCACAAGGTGGCAGTCGTTGAGGCGGCGCTGCAGAAAAACCGGCCAGATGCCAAGGATGGTCTGGACATACTGGCCAAAGTCGGCGGCTTTGAACTGGGCGCAATCGCGGGGCTGATCCTGGGTGCAGCGGCCAAACGCAAGCCGGTGGTGGTGGACGGCTTGATTTCAACGGCCGGCGCGCTCATTGCCTACAAGCTGGAGCCCTTTGTGCGAGACTTTATCGTCTGTGGCCACGGAAGCGCCGAGCCGGGCCACGCCCCCATGTGCGCTTTCCTGGGCAAAAAACCGCTGCTGCAACTGGGGATGCGCCTGGGCGAGGGTACAGGCGCGGCGCTGGCCTTCAACCTTGTCGAGGCGGCGGCCCGGGTGCTGACCCAGATGGCGACCTTTGCAGAGGCCAGTGTCAGCACTGCCAGAAAAAACTAATTTATCAAAACATACCATGTTCAAGAGGAGAATCTTTATGCTGCATTCCATTTTGTTCTGCATCACCGCGGCCCTGATCGTGGCTGTGGCTGCGCCGGTCGTCGCTGGAGCCCAAGCGCAGCCGGTCAAGGTGACCTATACCGTGCCGGCAGAACTCAGTGACCAGGAGAAAAAATGGTACGAAATTTTTCAGAAAGGCAACGCTCTGGCTGTCGGCTGGGTGAGTATTTCCCAGGACCTGCTCTCCCGCCTGCCCCTGAGCGAGCAGCTTGAGCAGAAGGAGAGGCTGCGTGAGCTGGGCGACAAAATCGGCCGGGAGTGGTGCAAGGACAACAGGACCAGAAAAATTGACACCACCATGTTGCGGCAATGGGGCAAAGAGCTGAAGACCGCCTCGGGCAAGGGCAACGAGGTCCTGACCCTGGCCCTGAACAGCATCGACCAGAAGGTGGAGCGTCAGTTGGCAAAATAGCGTGGGGAGCGGCCCTTGCCCAGGGTGCTGCGGAAAGTGACAGCCATGGACGGTCCAGACCGTGCAGTCACGAAATTGGAGCCATAAAACAAGCCACCTGATATGAACGCCGCGAGAAATGAAGACGTATGCTTCGCATCTCGGGTGGCTATGCCACGCCACCGCTTCAGGCGCGGAAAGGCGTTTGCTGTCAGGTGCCTGGCCTTGTCAGGCTCTTTGTCCTCACCACGCCGCTCTGTACGCCTGCTTTTGGGCACAATGAGCGGCGATATCCCCTGTCTTGCCGCCTGCTCAAAAATCGCATCGGTGTCAGATCCCTGTCGGCCAGCAGCCTTTCCGCAGTAACACCGTCAATCAGCGCGACTACCTGTGTGCCCTCTGCTGTTGTACCAGCCTGTTGAAAAGCCTCCAGGCAGGGCATAATGGTGCCCAGGCGATCAAACGTTGTCGAGGGGAGGGGTCCATGCGTCCTGACCGGAGGCAGGCACGGCAGAAGAGCCTGTGGCTTTCGTACGATCAACGGCCCCAGAGTCAGGGGCAGGTCTTGTACCAGCGGCTGCAACAGCTCCTGCACGAGGAAGGATTTGATACCTTCCCCGAAAAGCTCTGCGCTCCATTCTCCGTCGAAAAATCTGGCCGCAGCTCCATCCCGCCGGGCCGCTCTTTCCGCATGCTCATGATCGGCTGTTTCGGGGCATCGACTCTGGGCCCGGCATCTGCCGGCGCAGTTCGCGATGCCCTGTCCCTGCGGGAATTCTTGGGCCTTGCCTCTGGTGAATCCGTGCCCGCTCACTCCTCCCTATGCTGCACATTTTGGAAAAAGCCAGTTTGCTGCATGGCAAAGATGAGGGGATCGACGCCTCTGCCATGGCGGCGAATGCGGCCATGAAGCGCCATTGTGCGCAGCAGGGACAGGGGCGAGATTTATCAGGAAGTGCTTGTCGCCTGGCAGAGGCAAGCGGCAGCAGGACGCCGACCCAGGCGGAATTGTTCGCCTTTGACCGCAGGCGCCAGGGCGAAAAGACATCCAACAAGGATTGGCAATCGACCACGGACGAGGCAGCGCGCAGAGCCAAACTAGGCTCAGGCCTCATTAATCGAGATAGAATATGACGGAAGCCGCGAGGCACAGAGCTGAAAAGAAGGTATGCGCGCAGCAGTCATAACGCATGGCTCTTCTCCGCCAGTCTTTGATCCTGCCAAACATAACCTCGATCTTGTGCCGCTGTTTATACAGATCTTGATCGTACGAGCAGGGTCTCTTCCGGCTCCGTCTGGGAGGGATGCAGGGTGTAATGCCTCTGGCGCGCAGGGCATCACGGAACCAGCCCGCGTCATAAGCACGGTCTGCCAGCAGCTCCCTGGTCTCGGGCAAAGCATCTATGGCATCCATAAGCAGGGCGGCTCCCTTGTAGTCGCTCACCTGGCCTGCCGTGGCCGTCGCAAAGGGCATGGAGTTTTTGGAGTTCAGCCCACCCTTTGTGCGTCCGATGCAGCGGGAAAGAGCCCTTTTTTGAGCAAACTGGCGGCGGTACGATGCGCCTTGAGGTGGCTCGCATCGATCATCACCTGGCCATCCTGTCCCGCTGTTTTTGCCAATTCGGTAAAAATATTGTTGAGGACGCCCATCCGGCTCCAGCGCAAAAAAACGATTGTAGAGCGTCTTGTACGGACCATACTCGCGCGGCGCATCTTGCCACTGCAGGCCATGTTTGATGACATAAATGATGCCGCTGATGACTTTCCGGTCATCGACCCGCGGAATACCATATGAACGTGGAAAGAAGGGCTTGATACGCTCGGGTTGTTCGGCAGAAAGGGAGAAAAGTTGGCTCATGGCGTCCTCCTTGAGCACAAGCAACCAGATTTTCTGCTTTTTGACAATTTATGAGGCCTGAGCCTAAACGATGGCCGCACCCATTGCCTGTTCGAGATGGAACAAATGACACGCACGGGCATAATAGCCTCTTTGCATCCCCTTCGGAAAATCAACCTCTCTTCAACGGGCTGCTATACGTTGTCCCACTTGTTGCGACGAGGAGTGAAGCGAGCGCCCGTATGTGGCGCGTGAACAAAACCTTCGTGAGCTCTGCAAGATGGCAGCCACGTGACAAAAACAACAAAGGGCGAACCCGGCGGCCCGCCCTTTGCACATCTTTCGTCAGACAGGATCAACTCACCAGTTCTCGCACAGAATCTCGAAGTGGTCGATTGGGTGGTTGCAGGCCGGGCAGCGTGCCGGCGCCTCGGTGCCTACGTGGATATAGCCGCAGTTCCGGCAGCGCCAGACCACGATCTTGTCCTTCTTGAAGACCGTGCCCTGGTCCACGTTGGCCTTGAGGGCCAGAAAAACCTTTTCGTGCTGCTTTTCCGCAACCGCAATGGCCAGAAAAATTTTGGCGATTTCCTCAAAGCCTTCTTCCCGTGCCGTTTTGGCAAATTCGGGATACATCACGTTGGTCTCGTAATGCTCGCCGCCTGCCGCTGCCGCCAGATTCTCGGAAGTGGTTCCGATTGTGCCTGCCGGAAAGCTGCCGGTAATCTCCACCTCGCCGCCTTCCAGCAGCTTGAACAGCCGCTTGGCATGCTCCTTTTCCTGATTCGCTATTTCCTCGAAAATCGTAGAGATCTGCACAAAGCCGTCCTTTTTGGCCTGGCTGGCAAAAAAGGTGTAGCGGTTGCGCGCCTGGGATTCGCCGGCAAAGGCGGTGAGGATGTTCTTTTCGGTTTTACTGCCCTTCAAATTCGCCATGATGTGCTCCTTGGTTGTGCCGCTTCTGCGGCTGGACTGTTCAGGCGGCTTTGCCCCGGTTTCACGTGGGTGCACGCAAAACACCGCCTCCCGCCGATGCGGGCCGTGGGAAAATGTTCATTGCTCATGCGCCCGCTGCTGCAGGGCCATATCCATCAGCACCAGGGCGGCCATGGCCTCGACAATGGGCACGGCCCGGGGCACCACGCAGGGGTCGTGCCGGCCCTTGGCGCTCAGCGTCGCCGGACTGCCGTCAAAATCCACCGTTTCCTGGGGCAGGCCAATGGTTGCCACCGGCTTGAAGGCCACACGGAAGACGATGTCTTCGCCGTTACTGATGCCGCCCTGCACGCCGCCGCTGTTGTTGGTCAGCGTGCCGAGCCTTTGGCCCTTGCTGACAAAGGGATCGTTGTGCCGGCTGCCTCTGAGGCTTATCCCCGCAAAGCCGGAGCCGATGTCAAAGCCCTTGGTCGCCGGGATGGACAGCATGGCCTGGGCCAGCCGCGCCTCCAGTTTGTCAAAGACCGGTTCCCCCAGACCTGCGGGCACCTGACGGCACAGGCAGTTGACAATGCCGCCGGTGGAATCCTTCGCTGCCCGCAGCTCCTCAATGAGCTGCTGCATCCGGGAAGCGCTTTCCGGATGGGGACAGCGGGTGATGTGGGCATCCACCCGGTCCCGGCTCATGCAGCTCAGGTCCGGCTGCGGCATTGCGATATGACCGACCGCGCTTACCCAGGCGACGATCTCCACCCCATACCTGAGCCGCAGCCATTTTTCCGCAATGGCCCCGGCCGCCACCCGGCCGATGCTTTCCCGGGCGCTGGCCCGGCCACCGCCGCTCGCGGCATGGATGCCGTATTTTATCTGGTAGGTGTAGTCGGCATGGGAGGGCCGCGGAATGCTGCGCATTTCGCCATAATCGCCCGGCCGCTGGTCCGTGTTCTGCACCAGCAGCATGATGGGCGTACCCAGGGTCTTGCCGCCTTCGGTGCCGGAAAAAATCTCGACCCTGTCCTCTTCGTCCCGATGGGTGGTGATGCTGCTCTGACCGGGCCGCCGCCGCGAGAGCTGGGGCTGTATGTCCGCTTCCGTCAGCGCCATGCCGGCCGGACAGCCGTCCACAACGGCGCCGACGCCCCGGCAATGGGACTCGCCAAAGGTGCTGACCCGAAACAGATCGCCAAAGCTGCTGGCCATGATGCCCCTCCGTGCTTGTCATTGAGCCCCGCCGCCGGCCCTGCCAATCCGGGCCGCCGCGATGCACATGATGCCTGCACCATAGTGCTGAAATCAGGCCCGCGCAAGACCAAGGCGGAAGCGCCGAAGCCCGCAGGCAAAAAAAGCGCCTGGGTCGCATGACCACAGGCGCTGGTGTTTCTTGTCCGTGCCTGCAAAAGCGAACAGCGGCACCCGCCGGAAAATGGGGCTGGAGCGCTCCGGGCAGGCTGCCCCTGTCCCGTCCGCCCAGACCTCCAGGCTCGGGGCCGGAACAGAAGCGGCTCCGGTGAGTCCGCACACATTGTCCGGCGCTGAATCCGGCCATGGCTCAGGCCTTGCCTTCTTCTTTCCAGTCCGGCCGCAGGTGCAGTTCGGTGAGCTGCGCACGGCTGACCGTGGACGGCGCGTCGGTGAGGGGGCAGGTCGCCTTCTGGGTTTTGGGAAAGGCAATCACATCACGGATGGAGCTGGCGCCGGTCAGGAGCATCATCAGCCGGTCCACCCCAAAGGCGATGCCGCCGTGGGGCGGCGCGCCCAGTTCCAGTGCCCGCAAAAGAAAGCCGAATTTGTCCCTGGCCTCCGCCTCGCCAATGGCCAGCGCTTTGAAGACCTGCTGCTGCATGGCGGACGTATGAATGCGGATGGAACCGCCGCCCACCTCGTTGCCGTTCAGCACCAGATCATAGGCCCGGCTCCTGACCTTGCCGGGCTCAGTCTCGAGAAGCGGCAGATCTGCCTCTTTCGGCGCGGTAAAGGGATGGTGCACGGCGGTGTAACGCCTGGCCTCGCTGTCGTACTCCAAAAGCGGAAAGTCCGTAACCCAGAGGAAATTGTCCTTCTTCGGGTCCAGGAGATGCAGACGACGACCCAGTTCCAGCCGCAACTCGGAGAGCACCTGATGCACCACCTTGGCCGTGTCTGCGCCAAAAAGAATCAGGTCGCCCGGCTGCGCGTCCAGCGCATCCCGCATGGCCGCGATTTCCAACTCGCTGAAGAACTTGGTAATGGGCGACTGCCACTCGTTTTCCTTGACCTTGATCCAGGCCATGCCGCGGGCGCCGAAGCGGGCCGCATAGGCGGTCAGATCGTCCAGCTCCTTGCGGGAAAAGGAACCGCAACCCTTGGCGTTGATCGCCTTGACCAGGCCGCCCTTTTCCAGCGCGCTCTGGAAGACCTTGAAGCCGCAGCCCTTGAGGGCCTCGCTCAAATCCACCAGTTCCAGGCCAAAGCGGGTGTCCGGCTTGTCGCTGCCAAAGCGCCGCATGGCCTCGGCATAGTCCATGCGCGGGAAAGGCGTTTTGGGCCGCTGGCCCCTGATGCCTGCAAAGAGTTCGGCAATCAGGCCTTCGACCAGGCCCATGATGTCCTCCTCGTCCACAAAACTCAGCTCCATATCGATCTGGGTGAACTCGGGCTGACGGTCGGCGCGCAGGTCTTCATCGCGGAAGCACTTCACGATCTGGTAGTAGCGGTCCATGCCCGCCACCATCAAAAGCTGCTTGAAGAGCTGGGGCGACTGGGGCAGAGCGTAGAATTTGCCTGGATTCACGCGGCTGGGCACCAGATAGTCGCGCGCGCCCTCGGGCGTGGACTTGGTGAGCATGGGCGTTTCGATTTCCAGGAAATTGTGGCTGTTCAGATAGGCCCGCACGCACTGCATGGCCTGATGCCGCAGAATCAGGTTATTGGCGATTTCCGGCCGGCGCAGGTCGAGGTAGCGGTACTGGAGTCTCAGCGTATCCGAAACTTCCACATCCTCGTCCAGCGGGAAGGGCGGGGTTTCGCTGGTGTTGAGGATGCGCAGCTCGTCCGCCATCACCTCGATGGCGCCGGTCAAGAGCTTGGGATTGTCCATGTCCGCGGGCCGCTTTTCCACATGGCCGCGCACCGCGAGCACCCATTCGCTCCTGAGCTGGTGGGCCTTGGCGTGGACCTGGGCGTTCACCTCCGGGTTGAAGACCACCTGGGTGATGCCCCAGCGGTCACGCAGGTCGATGAAGATGACGCCGCCGTGGTCGCGGCGACGCAAGACCCAACCCATCAGAACGCATTCTTTGCCCAGGTCCTGTACGCCCAGGTCGTTGCAGGTGTGTGTGCGCTTTAAAGCACCCATTGATTCCATAGTTTTCTCCAGAAAAACGGCTGCGGCATGAGTGCCGCCTTAAAACCAAAACAAATTTGCCTGCGGCCAGGACAGTGCCACCACAGTTATCAACCAACGTAGACAAGGGCCCTAGTCACACATGTATAAATAAGCGTGGTCAGGATGGAAACGGTTAAGGCAGTTACCATGGTGATGTTCAGCGTCATGCTGTAGGCGACCATCTGTGCACCAAAATACACGGCTAGTTCCAAAAATCCCGCCAAGGTGCCGAAACTTGAGTCCAAGCCGGATTGATGCAAGGCGAGCAGGGCCAATGCAGTAAAAAACAGACTGTAAATAACAGCCTTCGCCGCATCACCCGCACTGACCGGACAGCGGGTGATGAATTGGGTGACCAGCTTGATAACGGTAAGAGCGAAAACAAAACGCACTGCCAAAAACACGGTCAGCCCAATGGGCAGCATAAAGGCCAGGGCAATCAGCAAGATGGTGGCCAATAGAGCCAGCATGTCAAGCAGCGCCCATCGCTCGTACCAGTTCGCACAGTCGCAGATTTTGCCCTTCCGCCTCCTCGGCCAGCGAAAACGGCCTTTGCTCCTGCGTCCGCATGTCGCGCAGGATAGCTTCCTTTCTTTCCCATTCCTGCCCGCCCACAATCAGGGTATACCGAGCCTGCAGGCGGTCCGCGATTTTCATTTGCCCCTTGAGGCTGCGGCCGCTGTAATCGATGGCCACATGCAGGCCCTTTTGCCGCAGCAGCTGGGCCAAAAGCGTGCAGTGACGCAGGGCTTCCGGCCCCAGGGCAGCCAGATACAGGTCGGTGTCGCCTGAGCCGGCAGCCTGCTCGTTCTGCTCCATGAGCAAAATCAGGCGCTCCATGCCGATGGCAAAACCGATGCCGGCAACCTTGGGCCCGCCCAGATCCGCAATCAGGCCGTCGTAGCGGCCGCCGCCGCCCACGGCAGACTGGGCGCCCAGGCGGTCGGTCACAAATTCAAAGGTAGTGCGGGTGTAGTAGTCCAGCCCGCGCACCATAAAACGGTTCAGGTTGTAGGGAATGCCCAGCATCTCCAGGGTCTCGCGCACCGCGGCGAAGTGCGCCCTGCACTCGTCGCAGAGGGCGTCCTGGATGGAGGGCGCGTCGGCCACCAGGGCCCGGCAGCCGGGCTTCTTGCAGTCCAGCACCCGGAGCGGATTGGTGTGCAGCCGGCGGCGGCAGTCCTCGCAGAGCTGATCCTGCACGCCTGCCAGCCGTTCGATCAGCACCTGCCGGAAGGCCGGCCGGCACCTGGGGCAACCCATGGAATTCAGCTCCAGACTGACGTCCACGCCCAGCTCGTGAAAGAGCATGTGACCCATGGCGATCAGCTCCGCGTCCTGCTCTGGCTCGACAGGGCCGATAATTTCGGCGTCGAACTGATGGAACTGGCGCAGCCGCCCCTTTTGCGGCCGCTCATGACGAAACATGGGGCCCAAGGTGTAGAAGCGCTGCACCGGCTGCTGGACATGCATGCCGTGTTCGATAAAGGCGCGCATGATGGAGGCCGTGGCCTCGGGCCGCATGGTGAGGCCCTTGTCGGCAAAGGTATACATCTCCTTTTCCACCACATCGGTGGCCTCACCGATGGAGCGGACGAAGAGTTCGGTTTTTTCCAGAATGGGCGTTCTGATCTCGCGCAGCCCAAAGCGGCGGCAGATCCCGGTGGCGCAGGACTCCAGCCGTTGCCACAGATGGATCTGATCCGGCAGAATGTCCTTGAAACCGTTGATGGCCTGAAGTGTCGTCATGGCTTGATTGCGGCAAAAATATGGGGCGAAAACACGGAAAGCCAAAAAATTTACCTCAGAACTTGGCATTGCGTCAAGTCGATGTGGATTATTTTGCCTATCGCTTTTATAATGCTAGGATAGTCTTTTGCCCCCATGGCCGGGGGCAGGTCCTGAAGCCTCTTGTTCAAACGAGATTCGCATGAGACTGCCCGAATTGAGAATAGGTCCACTGATTGCCAAGATTCCGATCATCCAGGGTGGCATGTCGGTGCGTGTATCCACCTCCGAACTGGCCGTGCCAGTCGCTGAATGCGGCGGCATTGGCACCATCGGCGGCTCCGGCATTCCGGTTGAGGAACTGCAGGAAGACATCTGCAAGGCGAAAAAGGCCACAAAGGGTGTGATTGCGGTCAACATCATGTACGCCATGCGGGATTTTCACAATCTGGTGATGGGTTCCATCAAGGCCGGGGCCGACATGATCATCACCGGGGCAGGCTTTTCGCGGGACATTTTCAAGATCGGCAAGGAACACAATATCCCCATCGTCTCCATCGTGTCTTCGCTGTCCTTCGCCAAACTGGCGGAAAAGCTGGGTGCGGCCGCAGTGGTGGTCGAGGCCGCCGAGGCGGGCGGTCATCTGGGAACGATGACGCCGCTCCGCGAACTCTTCCCCTCCATCCGCAAAATGATTTCCAAAATCCCCCTGATTGCAGCCGGCGGCATCACCAACGGCTATGAAATGGGTGAAATGATGGATCAGTACGGCGCCGACGGCGTGCAGCTCGCCTCCCGTTTTGTCTTGAGCGAGGAATGTTCGGTCTCTCAGAAATTCAAGGAAAGCTACCTGCAGGCCGGCAAGGACGACATTGTCCTGGTGAGTTCGCCGGTCGGCATGCCGGGCCGGGCCATTAGAAATCCCTTTGTGGACAAGATGCTGGCCCACGACGAGTCTATCGTCTCCAGAAAATGCCGCTTCCAGTGCCTGCGCAAGTGCGACCGGAAGTACTGCATCAGCGAGCGGCTTTTGGCCTCGCGGGATGGCGACGTGGAAAACGGATTGGTCTTCTCCGGCGCCAACGCCTTCAAGATGAAGGAAATTCTGCCGGTGCGGGAAATCTTTGACCGCTTCGTCAAGGCGGCCGAGTCGGTGTACAAAGAGCGGACCCAGGAAAGCGAACTGGCCACGGTCACGAGCAACGCCGGCTGAGCCTCAACGTTCTGCGTTCCATTCTTCAAGCATGTCCAGCGAGCATCGGCCAGCAGACACAGTGCCCGAAACAAAACCGGCATCCCCCCCGACGGCGACCATTATCCCTGAAGGCGAGCACCCGATCCGCGAGCAACTGCTCGACCGGGAGGCCCTGAAGGTGCTGTACCGCCTGCGCGATGCCGGCTTCAAGGGCTATCTGGTGGGCGGCGGCGTGCGCGACCTGTTTCTCGGCAAAAAGCCCAAGGATTTTGACGTCTCCACCGACGCCCGTCCCGGCGAACTGCGCAGGATTTTCAGGAACAGCCGCACCATCGGCAGGCGCTTCCGGCTGGTGCAGGTCTTCTTCCACGGCAACAGGATTGTGGAGGTCTCCACCCTGCGTTCCCACAGCGAAGGCGCCGAAAACGGCGAGGGCGACGTTCTGGCTGCCAACAACACCTTTGGCACGCTTGACGAAGACGCCTTCCGTCGCGATCTGACCATCAACGCTCTGTTCTACGAAATAGAAAACCACACGGTCATCGATTACGTGGGCGGTGTGGCGGATCTGAACCGCGGCATCATCCGCATGGTGGGCGACCCCGGCCTGCGTTTCCACCACGATCCGGTCAGGATGCTCCGGGCGATTCGCCATGCGGCCCGCACCGGCTTCAGCATAGACCCGGCAACTTTTGCCGCCCTGGGCGAACATGCCTCCGAACTCATGCTGTGCCCGCCCTCCCGTTTACGCGACGAAATTCTGAAGGACCTGCACTCCGGCGCCAGCCGCGCCTGGGCCGAACAGTGCATGGCCACGCCGCTCTGGCTGACACTGTTCCCCTTTCTGGGCGAAGGCGGGAAGGGGCGCGTGCGTGAAATGCGCACCATGCTGCTCAGGATGCTTGCGGAAATCGACCGGATCAACCAGAGTGGTACCGAAGAAAAGCCGGTGCACATGGACGACCATTTCCTCTTTGCCGTCCTGCTTTTGCCCTGGGCCATCACGGCCTTTGATCTGCCCGGTGCGGAGCGGCTGCAGGGAGCGCGTTTCCACGAACTCGCGCTCGCCCTGCGCCAAGGTGTGGAGGAGTGCTTCGGCACGCCGTTCAACATCCAGCGCATGGCTAAGGATCGCATCTGTGTTCTGCTGATGCAGCTCCCGACCCTGCATCACGCCAGCGCTGGCGGCAAGCCGCCCCGGTGGCTCAAAGGCAAGAGCTACTATGCCGAATGCAAACGCTTTTATGATCTGTTTCAGCTTGGTCTGGGCGACAGAAGCGCCGGAATTGCGGCGGAGGACTTTGTGCAGCCCAAGGCGGCAGAGCGGGTGGTCACGGTCATCAGCGCGGTAGAAACGCCCAGTTCCCGTTCCCATGGCCGGGGCAGCGGCACGCCGGTGTTCAGCAGGCAGCCGGGCGGCGTCTTTGGTCTGTGCAGAAAACCAGCGTCCTGAATCACCTGGCCGTGCCGCCCGCCGGCGGAACGGCGAGAAGGTGTCCCTGCTCCGGGCTTTTCGCCTGAACCAGCTTGGCTAAAAAAAAGCGGGGTCTGGACTCTATCGCAGCGCTCTGCTGCCATTCCGTCCGGAACCGCCAAGGCATGGAGCGCAAAATGCACAGCATGGCAAAGACCTTTTTTCGAAATTTACGTCAACCAGCGGGCCTTGTCGGACGCTGCGTCCTGAGTCTCATGAATATCGGCCATGCCCCACATTCGGCCTGGGGCAGGGCCCACCTGTCACCAGCCCGGGATGCGCATATCCTGGATATCGGCTGCGGCGGCGGGGCCAACCTCGCCCATTTCCTCAGGATGTGCCCCGAGGGGCTGGTGTGCGGAATTGACTTTTCAACGGTCAGCGTGGCCCACAGCCTGAGAAAAAATGCCGATGCCGTCGCAGCGGGCCGCTGTGAAGTCAGACTGGGCAACGCGTCTGCCATCCCCTATGGCGAGGACCGCTTTGACGTGGTCACCGCTTTTGAAACCCTGTACTTCTGGCCCGATCTGCCCCAGGCCTTTTCCGAGGCGTATCGGGTGCTGAAGCCGGGCGGCCTGTTCCTCATCTGCAATGAAGCGACGAATCCGGAATGCCGCTGGACTGCGTTGATCGAGGGCATGCAGGTCTACACTGAAGATACCCTGCGCGGCCTGCTGGCAGCGGCCGGTTTCACGGACATGGACAGCGATACCGGCAGGAGGGGCAATCTGTGTCTGCGTGCCCGCAAAGCTCCGCGCGGGAATGGGGAAGAGGCGGCGGCCCAATCCGGCGAGAGTGCATGACTTGTTAGGCGGCATTTCGCAGCGCACGATTTCCTTTCCGGGAGCCAGGGGCGCGCCCACTCTCGGCCACAGCAATCTTGCGGCCCGGCGCTATCGGGCGGCAAGTCCAATCATGGAGCCGTTTCTGCCGCACAGGCCGCCGTTTTCCCGTTTCGCGCGGCGGAACGAAAAATACCCATGATTGCAACACGTGCAAATGCCCATGATCCCAATCTGGGCGGCCGGTACGCCGGCTGTCGCAAGCTGTCTGGCGCTCATGGCCCAGAAGTCGAAATGCGCGGGCTTGCCGGTTGCGGCAAAGGCATGCATCCATGCCGGCAATTCCTGTTTGTAGGTGATGAATTCGGCGCAGCAGGGCCCGAGAGAGGGGCTCACGACCGCGCGCAGCTCTGCGGGACGCACGCCAAATGCGGACCGCATCCGGGCAACGGTCTTGCCGATGATGTTCGCCACGCTGCCGCGCCAGCCGCAGTGCACCGCGGCCACGACCCGTCGCCCGGGCGCGTGCAGCAAAACCGCCTGGCAATCCGCCTGCTGAATCAAAAGCGCCAGCCCCGGCACATTCGTGATGACGGCGTCAAATCCGGAAAATTCCCCGCTCTCCGGCATGTGGTCCAAAAGCAGTACTCGGTCGGCATGCACCTGCTGCAGGGCGACCAACTGTCTCAGGCCCAGGGCGGCCAGCGCCCGTCGCCGGTTTTCCTGCACCAGATCCTGCTTGTCGCCCACATGGCAGGACAGATTGAGCGTGGCAAAAGGCCCGGCGCTCACCCCGCCCAGACGGCAGAACATGGCGTGCGGCGTTTGCAGCAGGGGATGTTGCAATGCGGGCGGCAGGGCGCTCTTCACTTCGGGCATGCTGGTCGGTCCTCTTGAGATCCAAAGGGGGCAAGCTCCGCTCAGAAAACCACAGTGCAGGCCCGGGAGCAAGGGGCTTTGCGTTTTTCCGGCCTTTGCCGGAAAAGGCCGTGCTTTCCGGCTTCTTTTGTCAAGACATGCACTTTCCGATTGAATTTTTCCCGTTTGGTCACGTACATTGAGGCCATGGCCGGAGCAGCCGGCCCCGCTTTTGCCCATGACCCTTCGCTCTGGGCGGGACATGGGCTGCCCCAACCCTTTCCTGTAATGGAGGTTCGGAAATGAAACGGAGTATTGCGCTCTTTGTCGCCCTGGGGATGATCTGTGGCCTGGCTCTTGCCGTCGCGCCGTCCGCCCGGGCAGCCAAGCCCCTCATCGTCAAGATTGCCGGCATGAAGCCAGAGGGCGAGCCGGAAACCATTGGCATGCACCAGTTCGGCAAGTATCTAGAAGAGCTGTCGCAGGGCAAGTACAAGGTGCAGGTCTTCCCCAACAGCCAGCTCGGCAAGGAAGACGCCTACATCGCCAGCACCCGCAAGGGCGTTATCCAGATGTGCGCCACCGGCACCCAGACCTCGGCCCTGCATCCGGCCATGGCCATGCTGGAAACCCCCATGCTGTACGATGATCTGGACCACGCCCGCCGTGCCATGGCAGGCAAGACCTTTGAGCTGATCAACGAAGGCTTCACGGAAAAATCCGGCCTGCGGACCCTGAACGCCTTCCCGCTGGGCTTCCGTCATTTCTACACCAAAAAACCCATCAAGAGCATCAATGACCTGAAAGGCCTGAGGATGCGCGTGCCCAACATTCCGCTGTACACCAATTTCGCCAAGGAATGCGGCATCAGCGGTCAGCCCATGCCCTTTGCCGAGGTGCCCGGCGCGCTGGACCAGGGCGTGATCGACGGCGGCGACAGCCCGCTGGCCGACATTGTGAGCCTGAAGATGTACGAGATTACGCCGGAAATCACCCTGACCGGTCATATTCTGGTCATCCATTCGCTCTACATCAACGACAGGTTCTATCAAAGCCTGCCCGCAGAAGACAAAAAGTGGTTTGACGAGGCGGCCAGGCGTTCGGCCGACGACGTGTGGCAACTGGTCAAGGAGGGCGACCTCAAGGCCAGGGAAACCATCACCGCCGGCGGCGGACGCATCACCGAGCCGACCAGCGAATTCCATGACTACATGGTGGAGGCCGGCAAGCGGAGCTGGAAGCTCTTCTATGACACGGTACCCAATGCCCAGGCCATTCTGGACAGTGCCGCCAGCTACCGCAGCAAATAATTTTTTGCCCGTACGGGCCGGGAATCTTGCCTTCCCGGCCTTTTTTATTCGTCCGTTCCGAGACCAGGGGAAAAGAAGCCATGCAAGAGAACAAAACCCAGTCTCCGCCGCAGAAGTCGAATCCGGCGCAGCTGCTGTTCGAGATTTTCTGCGCCGTCATCTTTCTGGGCATGATCGGGCTGGTGTTCTACAACGCCGTGCTGCGCAAATTTTTCGGATCGAGCTTCCCACCCAGTGAGGAGTGGGCTCGCTTCCTCTTCATCTACATCACCTTTTTCGGCGCAATCGAGGCCTTCATTCACCACAAGCACATTGCGGTCGACCTCCTGGTGAACCTGCTCTCCGGCCTCACGCGCAAGACCGTCAACATCCTGGCTTCGGCGTTCAGCCTGCTGGCCCTGGGGCTGCTGCTCTACGGCGGCCTGATCAATGTGCAGCAGACCATGGACACCAGATCCGTGGCCACGGGCGTCAACATGGCGCTGATCAACGGCACCCTGCCCCTCATGGCCATAGCCGCCATTCTGGTGGAACTGCGCTCGCTCTGGAAAATCATTCGCCGGCCCGCGGCCTTGTTTCACAAGGGACAGGGGTGAGCCATGGAACTCCTCATCTTCCTCGGGTCGCTGTTCTTTTTCATGCTGCTGGGCGTGCCGCTGGCCCTGGTCCTGGTCTTGTGCGCCATTGTGCTCATGTGGCATTCGGGCATGTGGGACGCCATGATCATTCCCGGCAGCATGCTGGACGGCGCCAACAACTACCCGCTCATGGCCATTCCCTTCTTCGTGTTCGCAGGCGAAATCATGGCAGCCGGCGGCCTGTCCAAGCGGGTGGTGCAACTGGCCCAGCTCATCATCGGCCGGGTGCGCGGCGGTCTGGGCTATGCGGCCGTCATTGCCAGCATCATCTTTGCCGGACTCATGGGCAGTTCGGTTGGCGAAGCCGCGGCCTTGGGCGGCCTCCTGCTCCCCATGATGCGGGAGGTGGGTTATCATCCCGGCCGGGCCGGCGCAGTGGTGGCCTCGGGCGCCATTCTTGGCCCCATCATCCCGCCCAGCACCAACTTCATCCTCCTGGGCGCCACAATCAGCGGCCTCTCCATTACCAAGCTCTTCATGATCGGCCTCATGCCCGGCATCATGATCGGCCTGGCCCTCTGCATAGTCTGGTTTTTCATTGTGCGCCACGACGGCTACAACGAGACCATCAAGTTCAGCGCCAGGGAGGCGGTACGCATCGTTATTGACTGCACCCCCGCCTTTTTGATGCCCGTGCTGCTGCTGGGCGGCATCCGCTTCGGCTTCTTTACCCCTACGGAGGGCGGCGCCTTTGCGGCGGTCTATGCGATTCTGGTCTGCGTGTTCTACTACCGGGAGCTGAACCTCCGCGAACTCCTGCGCGTGAGCGCCCGGGCGGCCCGCACCACCTCAGTGGTCATGCTGATTGTGGCCACGGCCACGGCAGTGGGTTGGTTCATCACCATAGCCCGGATTCCGGACCAGGTGACCCAGTTGTTCACGCCCCTGATCGACAAGCCGATTCTGCTGCTCCTGTGCATCAACGTCTTCCTGTTCCTGATCGGCATGGTCATGGACCTGACGCCCAATGTGCTCATCTTCGCGCCGGTCTTCTATCCGCTCATCCAGCAGGCCGGCATCAACGAGTACTACTTTGGCCTGCTCTTCATTCTGAATCTGGGCATCGGCGTTATCACCCCGCCAGTGGGCACGGTACTCTACGTGGTGTGCAGCGTGGGGAACATCAAGTTCACCGATCTGGTGGTCAAGCTCATACCCTTTCTGCTGGTGGAAATAGGGATGCTCTTCCTGCTGCTCTTCTTCCCGAAACTGTCCATCGTGCCCATGAACTGGCTCATGGGCGGCGGCTAAAGCATTGCAACCTTAAGATTGTATAGAGCCACAAGATCTGAACCAGCCCTGGGCATCGTTTGCAGAAACGCGGTCCAGGGCTTTGTCGATTCCCGCTGACCAGGTCTTGATGAATTCACGTTGCACGTGCAGCAAGCGGCTCCGGCGCCAGAATGCGGCTGCTGCGCACAAATGCCATTGACTTTAAGGGGCGTTTCCGAAAATATACGGGGCGTTTGCGCTCCGGTTGGTCGGGGCGCTTTTCGCGCATTCGCTGTCAGGAGGAACAGCCATGAAGAAATTGACGGGCCTTGCGGCCCTGACTTTGGCGCTCTGTCTCGCCGCTCTGGGCGCTTTTGTCCAGACCGGTCATGCCAACGAGGCCATCCGCATCGGTCTCATGGGCCCGATGACCGGTTCCTGGGCCAGCGAAGGTCAGGAGATGAAGCAGGTGGTGGAGCTTTTGGCCGAGCAGTACAATCAGGCGGGCGGCGTTTTGGGCAGAAAAATCGAAATCCTCACCGAGGATGACGGCAGCGATCCCCGTACCGCGTCACTGGCCGCCAACAAACTCGCGACCCGCAACATTGTGGCCGTGATCGGCACCTATGGTTCCTCCATCACCGAGGCCTCCCAGAGCATCTTCGACGAGGCCGGCATCGTGCAGATTGCCAACGGCTCCACGGCCGTGCGCCTCTCCGCCAAGGGCATGCCCAACTTCTTCCGTACCTGCCCGCGGGATGACGACCAGGGTAAAATGGCGGCCAGCGCCCTGAAAAAGCTGGGCGCAAAAAAGGTGGCCATTCTCCATGACAATAGCTCCTACGCCAAGGGACTGGCCGAGGAAAGCCGGGAACACCTGCAGGCAGCAGGCGTGTCGGTCATCTTTTTCGACGCGCTGACGCCGGGCGAACTGGACTACAACGCCATCCTGACCAAACTCAAGGCCGCTGATGCGGACTTTGTCTTTTTCACCGGCTACTATCCGGAAGCCGGGCTGCTCCTGCGCCAGAAAAAGGAAATGGGCTGGAATGTGCCCTTCATGGGCGGCGATGCCGTGAACAATCCGGCGTTGATCGAAACCGCCGGCACTGCCGCTGCCGAGGGCTTCTACTTTGTCAGCCCGCTGCTGCCGGCCAATCTGGACACGCCGGATGCCAAAAGTTTTGTCGAGGCCTTTACGAAAAAGTACGGCAATGCGCCGAAATCCATCTATCCGGTGCTGGCGGGCGACGGCCTGCGCGTACTGGTCGAGGCCTTTAAACAGACAGGCACTACGGAGAGCGCAAAGGTGTCTGCCTATCTGAAATCTGCCCTGAAGAATTATTCCGGGCTGACCGGCCCGCTCGCCTTCAGCGAAAGCGGTGACCGGGCGGGTAATGTCTACCGGCTCTACAGGGTTGACGCCAGGGGCCTGTTTGTGCCCGAAAACTGAAGATGCTTCCGGGTTCGCCAGATATGCGATCCCGCTTTTCGGCCCAGGGACCTTTTGATGGGATCTTTTCTGCAGCACTTTGCCGACGGCTTCGCGGCCAGCGGCGGTTTTGAGCAGCTCTTTCAGCAACTGACCGGCGGTCTGGCGGTGGGCGGCATCTATGCCCTGGTGGCGCTGGGCTATACCATGGTCTACGGCGTACTGAAGCTGATCAACTTCGCGCACGGCGACCTCTTCACCATTGGCGCCTACCTGGGCCTGACCCTGCTGGGCTCCCTGGCTCTGGGCGAGCATCTGGGCGCCTTCGCGGGCATTGCCGTGCTGGCCCTCATGGTCATGGTGCTGGTCGGCCTGATCGGCATCATTCTGGAGCGCAGCGCCTACCGGCCCCTGCGCACCTCACCCAGGCTTTCCGCCGTGGTGTCGGCCCTGGGGGCCTCCATCTTTTTCCAGAATGCCGTCATGCTCATCTACGGGCCGGGCAAGTTCGTGTTTCCCCAGGGGCTTTTGCCCGCAACGCCGGTGCAGCTCTTTGGCTTTTCCGTGCCGCTCATGCGCATCCTCATCCTGGCCGCCTCCCTCCTGATGATGGTGGCGCTCTACCTGTTTGTGCAGAAGACCCGCATCGGCACGGCCATCCGGGCGGCAGCCATCGATCAGGACGCGGCCCGGCTCATGGGCATCGACGTTAACTTCGTCATCATGATCGTGTTCTTCATCGGCCCGGCCCTGGGCGGCGCGGCGGGATTGATGGTGGGGCTGTACTACGGCCAGATCGGTTTCACCATGGGCTGGATTTATGGCCTCAAGGCCTTTGCCGCGGCCATCATCGGCGGCATTGGCAATATCCCCGGCGCCATGCTGGGGGGGCTTTTGCTGGGGGTGATTGAGGCTCTGGGCGCGGCCTACATTTCCTTTGCCTGGAAAGACGCCATCGCCTTTTTCGTGTTGATTCTGATTCTGATTGTGCGGCCCACCGGGATTCTGGGTGAACGGGTGGCGGAAAAGATATGAAACGGCTCTTTGGATATCTCGCCCTTTTCGCGCTCCTGGCCGCCGCTCCGCTGCTCCTGAACCGGTTTTGCGCAGACAGCCGCTACTGGGTGGATGTGCTGAACAGCGTGGGCCTTTATCTCGTTTTGGCCCTCAGTCTGAACATCATCCTGGGCTATGCCGGCATGTTCAACATGGGCCATGCCGTGTTTTACGCCATCGGCGCCTACACGACAGCCATCCTGAACACCCGCTTCGGGGTGCCCGTCCTGGCCACCCTGCCGCTCGCAGGCTGCACTGCGGCCGTCTTCGCGCTGATGACGGCCCGGCCCATCATCCACCTCAGGGGCGATTATCTGCTGATTGTCACCATTGGCATGGTGGAAATCGTCCGCATTGCGCTGATGAACGACGTCTTCGGCCTGACCGGCGGGGCCAACGGCATTTTTGGCATTGAGCGCATCAGGTTCTTCGGCTTCAGGCTGACAAAACCCGTCCACTATTTTTACCTGATCTGGGCCTTTGCCGGGCTGACGGTCCTGCTCTTTTCCCTGCTGGAAAATTCCCGTTTTGGCCGCGCCCTCAGGTATCTCAACGCAGACGAGGTGGCGGCCGCAGGCAGCGGTATCGATGTGGCCCACTACAGGCTGGCCGCCTTTGTACTGGGCGCGGGCTGGGCCGGCATGTGCGGTACGCTCTTTGCCGCCAAGATGACCATCATCTCCCCGCAATCGTTCAACTACTGGGAATCGGTGCTGCTGTTCATGATCGTCATCCTGGGCGGTTCGGGCAGCATTCCCGGCGTGATTCTGGGCGCCTTTCTGGTGGCCGGCCTGCCGGAACTGTTCAGAAGTTTTGACAATGCCCGGCAGCTCGTCTTCGGCCTGGCGCTGATGATCATGATGATTGTACGACCCCAGGGGCTGTTGCCACCCAAAACGCGGCGCTACCAGGCGGCCGCGCCGCTCACGGCTCTGGCGGAGAAAACACCGTGAGCCTCCTCGCTCTCGAGCGCATCAGCAAGCGTTTTGGTGGACTGCTAGCCGTTGACCGGGTGAGTTTTGCCGTGGAAGAGGGCAGAGTGGTCGGCCTGATCGGCCCCAACGGGGCGGGCAAGACCACGGTTTTCAACCTGATTACCGGCAACCTCAGACCAGATGCGGGCACGGTCTTTTTCCGCGGCCAGAATCTGCATGGACAAGCACCCCACAGGATTGTGGCGCTGGGCATTGCCCGCACCTTCCAGAGCATCCGGCTCTTTCAGGGCATGAGTGTGCTGGAAAATGTGCTGGCCGGCTGTCACTGCCGCATGCAGGCCGGCCTGTTTTCGTCACTCTTCCATACCCCGGGCCAGCGCCGGGAGGAGCGGGCCGCCCTTGCCGAGGCCCAGCGCGTGCTGGCATTCGTGGGGCTTTTGGCGGCTGCGAACCAAGTGGCCGGAAACCTGTCCTACGGCAAGCAGCGGCTCCTGGAAATCGCCCGGGCACTGGCCACCCGGCCCAGTCTGCTCATCCTGGACGAGCCGGCAGGCGGCATGAACGAGCAGGAAACCGCCGAGCTGGCCAGCCTCATTGCCCGGCTGCGGGTACAGGGTCTGAGCATTCTGTTGATCGAGCATGACATGCGGCTCGTGATGCGTTCCTGCGACCATCTGGTGGTTTTGGAGTATGGCCGCAAGATTGCAGAGGGCACGCCCGCGGAAATTCGGAGCAACCCGAAAGTGATAGAGGCCTATCTGGGCGCGGATACGGACGATGACGACGCTGCTTGAAATCAGGAACCTGCACGTGAGCTACGGCAATGTGGAGGCGCTGCACGGCATCGACCTGGCTGTGGAGGCCGGCGAGATCGTCACCATTCTGGGCGCAAACGGCGCAGGCAAATCCACCGCCCTGCATGCCGTGAGCGGGCTGCTCAGGCCCACAGGGGGCGAGATTCTCTTTGATGGCCAGCCGCTGCACCGGCTCCCGGCGCACCGCATTCTGCGGGCGGGCATCAGCCAGTCGCCGGAAGGACGCAGGGTCTTTGGCACCCTCACGGTACGGGAAAATATCAATCTGGGCGCATACACGGTGCGTGATCAGGCCCTGGCGGCGAAAAACAGAAAGTGGATTTACGAGCTTTTTCCGCGCCTGGAGGAGCGGCAGCACCAGCTCGCGGGCACGCTTTCCGGCGGCGAGCAGCAGATGCTGGCGATCGGCCGGGCCCTGATGAGCAGACCGCGCGTCTTGCTGCTGGACGAGCCGAGCCTGGGGCTGGCACCGCTTTTGGTGCAGGCCATCTTCCAGACCATCCGGGAAATCAATGCGGCCGGCGTGACCGTGCTGCTGGTGGAGCAGAACGCGCGGGCGGCGCTCCGGCTTGCGCACCGGGGCTATGTGCTGGAGCTTGGCCATATTACAGTTTCCGGGCCCGCAGACGAGCTGCTCGCCGATCCGCAGGTCAGGGACGCCTATCTGGGCGGGGCCTAGGGGGCGGCGGTTGCCGCCGGTCTGGGCATGAGCAGGATGAGCAGGACGCTCGCCGTATCCGCCCCGGAGCGGGAGCTGCCGTGGTGCATCGGCAGGGCGCTTGTTGGCGAACGGCACAGGTCTGCTGGCTGCGAACCATGGCCGGGAGCCGGAAATTTCCAAAAATCGAGGCAGGAGAAAGTTCGATGGCAGCTTTGCTGGTGGTCTTGGTGTTCATAGTACTTGGCGCGCTGGCCCTTTTCATTGTCCTTGCCATGTGCTTCCGCACCGTGGTCGAGACCAATGAAGTGCATATTGTCCAAAGTGCGGATAAAACGGTTTCCTATGGCAAGGATACGGGAAACGGCAACGTCTATTATGAGTTTCCAAGCTGGGTTCCCCTGTTTGGCGTGAGTAAAATCGTTCTGCCCATGTCGGTCTTTGCCATAAAAATCAACGAATATGAAGCTTACGATGTTGGCCGCCTGCCCTTTATCGTTGATGTGACGGCTTTCTTCAGAATCGAGAATTCCAACCTGGCGGCGCAGCGGGTTCGGGATATCAATGATCTGGAAAGCCAGTTGACCAACATTATTCAGGGTTCCATTCGTTCCATTCTGGCCAAAAGGGAGCTGGAAGAAATTCTGGCCATTCGCTCAGCCCTTGGTGATGATTTCACTGAAGCCGTGACCACGCAACTGAAAAACTGGGGGGTGGCGCCGGTCAAAAATATCGAATTGATGGACATCAAGGATCGGGATGGGGAGAGAGTCATTCACAACATCATGGAGAAAAAGAAATCAGCCATTGAGAAGGACAGCAGGGTCGAGGTGGCTGAAAACCTGAAAAGGGCGAAAATCGCGGAAATAGAAGCACAACGGGAAACCGATATCAAGGAGCAGGAAGCCCATAAGCTCGTTGGTCTGAAAACCGTGGAAAATGAGCGGGAGGTGCAGATTTCCCGCGAGCAGGCCAATCAGTGCATTAATGCGCAGCAGAAGATTACGCAGGAAAAGGCCATGGAAGTCCTGCAGGTTCAGGAAGTGAAAAAGGCGGAAATCAAGAAGCAGGTGGAGATTGTCCAGGCAGAGCAGGAGCAGCAGAAGGTGGAGATCGATGCGGAAGCCAAGAAAAACGCCAAAATAAAAGACGCGGAAGCGAACCGGGCAAACCAGATCCTGATTGCGCAGGGCGACCGGGAAAAACAGATCCTGAATGCGCAGGCCAACAAGGAAACCCAGATTCTGGTGGCGCAGGGGGCGAAGGAAAGCCAGTTTTTGGCCGCCGAAGCGCTGCTGGAGATGAAAAACAAGGAGAGTCAGGGTATTCAGAAAATCGGCGAGGCGGAAGCCGAGGCCCTGCGCCTGAAGGAGCTGGCTCCCATCAGCGCGCAGATTGAACTGGCCAGGGCGATTGGCGAAAATGGCGGGTATCAGGGCTACCTGATTGCCATCAGGCAGCTCGAGGCCTGCGAGGTGATCGGGGTGGAGCAGGCCAAGGCCATGAGCCAGGCAGACCTGAAGGTCATTGCCAACGGCGGCAGCATCGGCGAGGGCATGAATGACATCAAGGACATTATCAGCGCCAAGGGGGGCGTGCAGCTCGGTGCCATGCTGGAAGGGCTGGCCCAGAGCGATGTTGGCAGGAAAATACTGGGCCGGGTCGTGGAGAGGCCGCAGGACCGGAACGGGGAAAAGTAAACAGACATTTTTCAGCAAATGCAGGAGTGCTCATGGCTCATATTCTGATAGTCGGTGCGGGCGGGGTTGGTTCGGTGGCAGCACACAAGTGCGCCCAGGTGCAGCAAGCGGGAGGCGTTTTTGACCGCATCACCCTGGCCAGCCGTGGACTGGCCAAGTGTGAGGCGATTGCCGCTTCCATCAAAAAGCGGCTGGGGGCGGACATAGCCACAGCCAGGCTGGATGCCGACAATGTCGCTGAAACAACGGCCTTTTTGCAGCGGGAAAAACCGGATCTGCTCCTCAATCTGGCCCTGCCCTATCAGGACCTGCCGCTCATGGAGGCCTGCCTGGCCGCAGGCGTGGACTATGTGGACACCGCCAACTACGAAGCTCCGGATCAGGCCAAATTCGAGTACAAGTGGCAGTGGGCCTACCGGGAGCGCTTTGCGGAACGGGGCCTGTGCGCGCTGCTGGGTTCCGGCTTCGACCCCGGCGTGACCAACGTGTACACCGCCTGGGCGGCAAAGCACCACTTTGACGAGATCCGGCAGCTCGACATCATCGACTGCAATGCCGGCGATCATGGGCAGCCCTTTGCCACCAACTTCAACCCGGAAATCAATATCCGCGAGATTACCCAGCGGGGCCGTTATTTCGAGCATGGCGAGTGGGTGGAAACCGATCCGCTTTCCTGGGCCATGCTCTTTGATTTTCCGGAGGGCATTGGCCCAAAGAAGTGCTTCCTCATGTTCCATGAAGAGCTGGAATCCCTGACGAAAAACATCAGGGGCCTGACCCGTGCGCGTTTCTGGATGACCTTTTCCGAGCAGTATCTGAACCATCTGCGCGTGCTGGAGAACGTGGGCATGACCCGCATCGACAAGGTCGAATTTCAGGGCAGGGAGATCGTGCCCCTGCAGTTTCTGAAGGCCGTGCTGCCGGAGCCGGCCTCGCTGGGCCCGCTCACCCATGGCCGCACCTGCATCGGCTGCGTGTTGCAGGGCAGACAGGCGGGCCGCGAGAAGCGGATGTACGTGTACAATATCTGCAGCCATGAGGCGGCCTACGAGGAGGTCGGCTCGCAGGCCATCTCCTACACCACCGGCGTGCCGGCCATGATCGGCGCCAAGATGGTGCTGGAGGGCAAATGGAAAACGCCCGGCGTGTGGAATATGGAGGAATGCGATCCGGATCCCTTCATGGCCGATCTGAACCGCTACGGCCTGCCCTGGAAGGCCGTCGATTGGCCGTGACCGCCTTTGACGGCAGTAAAAATTGCCGTTTTGATCCGGCCGGGCTCGAGCGGACGCCGGCCTTTGTGGTGGATCTGGGCCTCCTGCGGCAGAATCTCTCGATTCTGGCCCGGGTCAGGGCGGCCACGAGCTGCAAAATTCTCCTGGCGCTCAAATGCTTTGCCCTGTTCAGGGTCTTCCCCCTGCTCGCCGGCACGCTGGACGGCGTCTGCTGCAGCTCCCCCCATGAGGCTCGGCTGGGTCGTGAAGAATTCGGCGGCGAGGTGCACTGCTTCGCCGCAGCCTTTTCCGATGCAGATATTGACGAACTGGCCCTGAGCAGCGACCATCTGGTTTTCAACTCCCTGGCCCAGAAACGCCGCCTGTTGCCGCGGGCCCGGAAGAGGGCCGCGCAACACGGCCGCAGGCTGGCCTTTGGCCTGCGCATCAATCCGGAGCATTCGGAAGGGGCGGTTCCGCTCTACGATCCCTGCGCGCCCGGCTCCCGGCTCGGCATCAGGCGGCGGGATTTTTCGCCCGATGCGCTGGATGGGGTCAGCAGCCTGCACTGGCACAATCTCTGTGAGCAGAACGCGGATGCCCTGGAGCGCACCGTGGCAGCGGTCGAGGCCCATTTCTCCGAATTTTTGCCCAAAATGAGTTTTGTCAATTTTGGTGGCGGCCATCACATCAGCCGCCCCGACTACGACGTCGAAGGGCTGATGGCGGTCATTGGCCGCTTTCAGGAACGCTGGGGCGTGCAGGTCTATCTGGAACCGGGTGAGGCCGTGGCCCTGAATGCCGGCTATCTGGTGGCCTCGGTCTTGGACGTGCAGCCCGCGGCAGGCGGCGAGGCGGCCAACGTCATTGTGGACACCTCCGTGGCGGCCCACATGCCGGATGTGCTGGAAATGCCCTACAGGCCCCATATCGTGGGCAGCGCGGCACCGGGTACAGAGGCCTTCCCCTGCACCTGCCGGGTAGGCGGGCTCTCCTGTCTGGCGGGGGACGTGGCCGGGGACTATGCCTTCCCGAACATGCCGGCATGCGGTGAACGGCTGGTCTTTACCGACATGGCCATCTATACCATGGTGAAAACCAACACCTTTAATGGCGTGCAATTGCCCGATATCGTGCTCTTCCACCCCGAAACGAAGGAGCTGGAGCTGGTGCGCCGTTTTGGCTACGAAGATTTCCGCATGAGGCTCTCATGATGCCGGATTTTCTTGCCTCTGAATGTACGAAACGGGGGCCCGAGGCGCGCTTTCATGTGCTGCCCGTGCCGCTGGAGGCCACGGTTTCCTACGGCGGCGGCACGGCCGGGGGACCGGCTGCGATTCTTGCCGCCTCCCAGCAGCTCGAGGACTGGGACGGCCATTCCTGTCCGCTGGAGGCGGGCATCCACACCTGCGCGGCTGTTGACTGCAGCGGCGGGGTGGAGGCGGCGCTTGCCCGCATAGAGAGGGCGACTGCGGCGATCCTGGCGCAAAAGCGCCTGCCCGTGCTGTTGGGCGGCGAACATTCGGCCAGCCTGGGCGCGCTCCGGGCGCTGGCCAGACTGCGCGGCAACAGGTCCTTTGGCCTGATCCAGATCGATGCCCATGCCGATCTGCGGGAGGCGTACGAGGGCACGAAGTTCAGCCACGCCTGCATCGCCCGCCGGGCCGTGGATGATTTGGGGCTTCCGCTCTTCCAGTTCGGCTGCCGCGCCTTCTCGGGGGCCGAGGCGGAGTTTCGCAAACATCATCCGGCCATCCACTTTCTGGATGCCGCCGACTTTGCCGCAGCTGGCTTCCCGGAGCAGCTCCTGCCCCCGGAGTTCCCGGACGAGGTTTACCTGAGCTTTGACGTGGACGGGCTCGACCCGGCAGTCATTCGTGCCACCGGCACCCCGGTTCCCGGCGGCCCGGGCTGGCGGGCCTGTCTCTCCTTCGTGCAACGCGCCCTTGCCGGCCGCAAAGTCCTGGGCTTTGACGTGATGGAACTGGCTCCCCAGGCGGGCGACCGCGTTTCGGATTTTGCCGCAGCCCAGCTTGTCTACGCACTGATGGGCATTGTGCAGAGAAATGAAGCCCGCACATGAACCCAAGGCCCGATTGGGGGGCAAGGCTGCTTTTTCATCCCTGTTGCGGGTGCAGGGCCGGGCAGGCCGCACTGTGCAGTGCGCAGCACATTGCCTGTCCCATCGAGGAGGCAAAGATGAGTGCACCATTCATCGTCCACACCGAAGCCAGCCGCTCCTGGGGCGGGCAGGAGATCCGCGTGCTCACGGAACTCCTGGCCATGCGGGCGCGCGGCTGCAGGGTGGCGCTCCTGGCCACTGCCGGCGCGCCCTTGGCCGAACGTGCGACTGCGGCCGGCATTGCCGTTCACGAGCTGCCGGGCTTCAGGGACATGAATCCGGCTACCTGGATGCGCCTGTGGCGACTCCTGCGCTGGCTCCGGCCCACGGTCGTGAACGCCCACTCTTCCGACGACTCGTGGACCGCCGCGCCCCTGGCCCGGCTGCTGGACGTGCCCCTGGTGTTGCGTACCCGCCATGTCCTGACCACCGTGTCATGCCTTGGACTCTACCGCCTGCCTCACGCTGTGGTGGCCTGCAGCGAGGCCATTGCCGACGGCCTTGTCCGGCAGGGGCTGGACAGGGGGCGCATCAGCGTGATCCCCACGGGCAACGACGAAGGGCGTTTTCGGTTTTCCGCAGACAAACGACAGGCACTCCGTGCCCGCTACCAGATTCGGGAAGGCGAGCTGCTCGTTGGCAACGTGGGCTTTCTGCGCGGCTACAAGGGGCAGCATTTCATTCTGGACACCCTGGCCGCCTTGCCGCAGCGGTACCGGGCCATCTTGGTGGGCGATGGCGATTTGCGGGGCGGGCTGGAACAGCGGGCTGCAGAGCTGAATCTGGGCGGACGGGTAATTTTTGCCGGCCATCAGGAGCGCCCCGAGGACTTCTATCAGGCCTTTGATCTGTTTTTCTTTTCATCCCATGCGGCTGAGGGGGTGTCCCAGGCTCTGGTGCAGGCGCTCCTGAACGGCCTGCCGGTCCTGGCCTGCAGGCTGGCTTCCACAGAGGAGGCGCTGGCAGGCGTCACGGCCAGCAAGCTGGTGAACCATGGTGATGTCCGGGCCGCCTGCGCTGGCGTTCTCGAACTGGCCCCGCGGCCTGGACGCGATCCCGTACAGATGGCAGCACAACACCAGTTGATTGCCGCGCGTTATGGGCTGTCCGCCATGATGACGCGACTCACCCGGCTCTACGCTCGCCACGGTATCGTGCTGCCCCAGGCGACCTCCGGCCCGGCGACAAAAAAGGTGGTTGAAGCCCTGTGCACAGGCGCGTAATATAGGGGCAGACGCCGGACAGTTCTCGCTTTTCTGCAGGATACCTTTATGCAAGCTTTAGCGCCTTTTCTGGCTTTTATACTGTTGTTGCTGGGCGGATGTGCGGACACGACCCCGCCTGCCGCCTACCAGGGCCCGCAGTATCCGGAAAGCGCCCGGGTCGAAGTGCTGTTCCAGCCCGGGCAGATAGCGCCTTCCTGCCGGGTTTTTGCCGAGCTCCTCGCCTTTTATCCGGCAGATGTCTCGGCCCAGACCATTGCCGCCGTGCTGACCGGCGAGGCCCGCGTGCGCGGCGCGCAGATCCTGCTCATCGGCCAGAGCCGGGAAGCGGCGGAGGATGAGGACGAGCCCTATTTTCTGTACCTGGGTCCAGCCCGGGAGTACGCCATGGACCGGGGCTGGAGCAACTGGAGTTCCGGCTACAGCGTCTGGAAAAAGCAGGGCGACTGGCTGAATCTGGGCCACAGCGAATGGGGGCGGGAGGATGTTTTGTACCAGAGGCCGCTCGCTGTGCAGGCGGCCATGCTCCGCTGCAACTGAGCGTGGCCGAGGGAGGCGGCTGCCCGGCGCCTGTCGGCCACCCGCCTGGACCTTTTTTATCTCTGACCCGCAAGCGGGCCAATGACACAGGAGGCATGCATGCTGACCCTTTCCATACTCTCTTTTTTTGACAGCACCCAGATACCGCAGCAGTTCAAGGATGTTGATGTGGCCATCTTCACCAACCCATGGTTCATGGTGCCCCTGGTGGCCCTGGTCGGCTGGTGGATCTACAAGCAGGCCTGGCGGGACCTCTTCATTCTGGCCCTCCTCATGGCCGACTGGTATCTCTCGGGAACCGAATACATGAGAACCCTGATTGTGGGCGATCAGCTGCAGATCAACAAGATCCTGCCGATCATATTTGGCGCGGCAGCGCAACTGGGCCTGATCATCTATCTGCTCTTCGTCAGGGGCGACTGAAAACGGAGCGCCTTTTGTCATTCAATGCCGCCTGCCCCTGAAGCAGGAATGGAGCCATCATGCAGTACCGCAACAGTGTTTTTGTGGTGACCGAGGAGCGATCCTGCCCGTTGTACAGCGTTGGCGACGAGGTCCGGGCCAAGGACCTGATCCTCAGTGTCACACGGGGCAGGCCGGTCTGCCTGTCGATGCTGGAGAAGCTGATGCCGCTCCTGTCAACGGAGTCCTCGGCCCATGCGCGTGGCAGAAGGAAGGACAGGGTGGAATGCGGCGGCTGCGAGGGCCTGATTCGTCTGGAGTCGAAAAAAGACGGCGCCTTTACCACCCTGCAAATGCGCCTCATGGCCGTGGCCGAGCGTCAGGCCCAGCTCTACAAGTCCGACAACGGCTTTGCCGTGCTGCGGCAACTGCCGGCCTTTGCCGAGCTGCAGGACGAGCTGTTGTACAGCTTTTGCACCATTGGCCAGGTGCAGCGCTTTCAGCCCGGCGAGCGGGTGGTCAACCGCGGCGAAGTGGCGGACCGCATCTTTATTATGCTGACGGGCCGGGTGGTGCTGAGCGAGCAGGATCAGCACGACGAAGAAGAAACTGTGGTGGAACTGGCGCCCGGCGAACTGATCGGCGAGATGGGGCTGGTGGCCGACACCGTCTATGCCTTCGACTGCTACTGTCTGGAGCCGGCCAGTCTTTTGACCATGCCGGTGGAACAGGTCAAAGCGTTTTTGAGCCAGCACCCGGCTCTGCACATTTTCTTTTACTCGCAACTCGCCAAACGTCTGGAAAAGTTGAGTTTGTCCCGGATGGAAGCGGCCAGCGGTTTCAGCGCCAGCCTGAGGGAGATGATGGTCGTGGAACTCTGCCAGCTCATCAATACCAGCCGGAAAAGCGGTCGGGTCACATTGGTGCTGGACGACGATACCAAGGGCGAACTGCTCTTCAACGGGGGCGAGCTGATCGGGGCCAGGCACGGCAGGGAGTCGGGGAAAGAGGCCTTTTACTCCCTGCTGGGCCGGAATGACGGCACCTTTACCTTCGTTTCCGGCCTGAGCGAGGAGGAGAAAGGGCTGCCCCTTGTCGGCGGCTTCATGGGGCTGATCATGGAAGGCATGCAGCAGATAGATGAAAGCCATGCCGCAAAAAAGCGCCGGATGAGGCCGATGCTGGGCCGGAGCAGGTAGGCCCCTTTACAGCTTCCGGAAGATGAGACAGGCGTTGGTGCCGCCAAAACCGTAGCTGTTGCTCATCACCGTGGCGAGCGGGCATTCCCGCAGGGCGGTGACGATGTCCATGGCAGCGGCTTCGGGCTCCATGTCTTCGATGTTGGCCGAGGCGGCGATGAAGCCATGCTGGAGCATGAGGAGCGAATAAATGGCCTCGTGCACGCCGGCCGCGCCCAGGGAATGGCCGGAAAGCGACTTGGTCGAGCTGATGGGCGGGCTGCTTGCGCCAAAGACTTCGCGGATCGCGGAGAGTTCCACCAGGTCGCCGATGGGTGTGGAAGTGCCGTGGGCGTTGATGTAGTCGACCCGTCCCGTGCAACTCGCCAGCGCCAGCCGGATGCAGCGCACCGCGCCTTCGCCGGAAGGCGAAACCATGTCCACCCCGTCGGCGGTCGCGCCATAGCCCACGATTTCGCCGTAGATTCTGGCGCCGCGTTTCTTCGCCCGTTCCAGCTCCTCCACCACCACGAGGCCCGCGCCGTTGGCCACCACAAAGCCGTCCCGGTTTTTGTCGTAGGGGCGCGAGGCCTGCGCCGGCTGGTCGTTGAAGTGGGTGGAAAGCGCGCCCATGGCGTCAAACATGGCGGTCTGCGTCCAGTGCTCCTCATCCGAGCCGCCGGCAAACACGATGTCCTGTTTGCCCATCTGGATCTGCTCCAGCGCGGTGCCGATGCAGTGGGAACCTGTGGCGCAGGCGGATGCAAGCGAATAGCTGAGGCCCTTGATGTGGAAGGCGTTGGTCAGGCAGGCGGAAACCGTGCTGCTCATGGTCCGCGGCACCATGAAGGGGCTGAGCCGTTTCAGGCCCTTGCCGCGCATGATGTCGGCCGTGGCAACCACATTTTCCGCCGAGGTGCCGCCGGAGCCGATGACGAGTCCGGTGCGCGGATTGCTGACTTCGTCTTCGGCAAGCCCGGCGTCCTGTATGGCCTGCCCCATCGCGATGGCGGCAAAGGCTGCCGCATCGCCCATGAAGCGCAGGTTTTTCTTGTCCAGATGCTCTTTAGGATTGATTCTGGTGAAGGCCCCGATCTGGGCGCGCAGCCCGAGTTCCCTGTACGGCTCGTGGAAGCCCGCTCCGGAACGTCCCGTTTGCAGCGATTCCAGCACCTCGCCCAGGCTGTCGCCCAAGGAGGAAACAATGCCCATACCCGTGATGACGGCCCGTCGCATGATGTTCTCCCGCTCTGAAACATGGGCACGGCAACCCCCACAGCTGCCGTGTGGGGCCACAGTCTACCAAAAGCGCGCAAAAGCGCAAGTCAAGCTGCCCAGGCAGGGCGGGACCCAGGCCCGGATGGGCCTGGCGAGGCGGAGACCATGAACATGCGGCAGAACAAACAGGCCATTCTGGCCCTGGTGGCCGATACGGGCCTGTCTTTGGCAGAGCTGCTGACCCGGCTGGCCGCTTACCCGGCACAGGCGGCGGTGCATGCCCTGTTTTCGGCCTTGTGCCGGCCGGAAGCGCTCTTGCGCTGGCGGGGCGTGTCCTGCATGGGCGCGACTCTGGCCCGGCTGGCCGATGCCGACATGGAGGCCGCCCGGATTGTGATGCGGCGTTTGCTCTGGAGCCTGAATGACGAGTCCGGCGGCATTGGCTGGGGCGCGCCGGAAAGCATGGCCGAGGCTATGTGCCGCCACCAGGGACTGGCTCTGGAATACGCTCACATGCTGCTCTCCTATCTCCGGGAGGATGGTGCGGAACCCTGGCAGGACGGCAATTATCTGGAGCATCCGCTTTTGCAGCAGGGCGTGCTCTGGGGTCTGGCCCGCCTGAGCGGCTGCCGGCAAGCCCTGCTGGTGCAGCTCGGTGCCGGCCCGGAACTGCTGCCTTTTCTGGCTGCGCCGGAGGCCACGGCCCGGGCGCTCGACTGCATCGCCCTGGGCAATCTGGGGCTCGAAACGACGCGGGCTGCCCTGCAAGCCCTGGCCGGGGACAGGGCTCCGGTGCGCCTCTACACGGCAGAGGGGGCCTTTGTGCAAACGAGCGTAGGCGCCTGCGCCACAGGAGCAATGGAGCGGATATGAGCAAGACAGCGCAGCGATTTTTTCCGGCCGCGGCCTGTGCCCAGTTGCACATCGCCCTGGGCGATGCCGGCGCCAACCTGAGCGCACTCGAGGGGCTGCTGGCAGCCCGGCCGCCGATCCCGGACAGCCTTGTGCTGCTGCCCGAGATGTGGGCGAGCGGCTTTGTCTTTGGAGAAACGGCCCGTCTCGCCGCGGAAACTCCAGAGCTGCTGGAGAACCTGAAAAAACTCGCGGCCCGTTACCACATTTTTCTGGCGGGCAGTCTGACGGCCCTGGAGCAGGGCCGGAGCCTGCCCCTGAACCGCCTCTATCTGGTGGGGCCCGAAGGGCTGCTCGGGCAGGCGGACAAGCAGTTTCTCTTTGCCGCATGGCAGGAGGATCGGCATTTCCGGCCGGGCCGGGCCTGCCTGCCCATGGCAACGCCAATGGGCCCGGTGGGCGCTTTGGTCTGCTATGATCTGCGCTTTCCCGAGATCTCCCGCGAGCTGGCCTTTGCCGGCTGCCGGCTGCTCATCGTCGCTGCCGAATGGCCCCTGTCGCGACTGGCCCACTGGCGGGCGCTGACCCAGGCCCGGGCCATTGAAAACCAGTGCTATGTGGTGGCCTGCAATGCCTGCGGGCAGACGGGCGGGCTGATCATGGCCGGGCATTCCAGGATCCTGGGGCCGGGCGGCGAGGTGCTGGCCGAGGCGGGGGAGGAACCGGGCCTCGTGGTCGCGCCCCTCGATGCCGCGGCACTGGATGCCCAGCGTCATCTCTTCTGCGCGCCGGCGGAACGGCCCTGGCGCGGGAGCGACAGCGGCAAGCTCTGCACGCTGGCCGAAGTGCTGCCACGGCTTGCGGCCCTGCGCGGCCAGGGCAGCCGGATCGCCTTTACCAACGGCTGCTTTGATCTCCTGCATGCCGGCCACGTGACCTATCTGGAAGAGGCCAGGCGCTCGGCAGACTGTCTGGTCCTGGGGCTGAACAGCGACGCTTCGGTCCGTGCGCAGGGCAAGGGCCGGGAACGGCCGGTCAACCCCGAAGCCGACCGGGCGCGAGTGCTGGCGGCCCTGGGCTGTGTGGATTTTATCGTGCCCTTCGATACGCCCACGCCGCTCGCCCTCATCAGGGCCATCCTGCCGGATGTGCTGGTCAAGGGTGCAGACTGGCCGGAGGAGCAGATCGCAGGCGCGGCCGAGGTGCTGGCGGCGGGCGGCCGGGTGCTGCGCATCCCCCTGAGCCCGGGGCGCTCCACCACGGCGATCATCCGGCGCATTGCAAAACATGTGGCTGGGTAGCGGCCACCAGCGCCGCCTGCGGCCTCAGCGTCCCTGGCTGCGGCATAGCGGCGTGGAGCGCAGGGCAGGCAGTTCTGCATTTCATCAGGAGAGTATTTTGCCTATGTTGCTTCAGAGCGTACTCGAGCGTGAGCCGAAAAGGCAGGGACAGCGGGTATGGCGCAAACGGCGGCATCTGGACGGGAGCATGCGGCAGCCGGCCCCTGGCCCCGGCTTGCGGCCGCGCCGCCTTTGGCCCGTTTGGCCATGAGCCCGCCCGTACTCCGGATTCTGGGCCGCGTGCGTTCCGGGCTCGGCAGCCTGGATGAAGCGCCCCCTCAGGGCGAAGAGGGCGGATCTGCTGCCTGGCTTGAGCTCGACGAAGCGCTGGCTCCGGCCCTGACCGGGATCAGGATTGGGCAGGAGCTGGTGCTGCTCACCTGGCTGCACAGGGCCAGACGCGACACGCTGCTGTGTCATCCGCGCTCCGATCCCAGCCGTCCCCTGACCGGGGTTTTCGCCACCCGCTCGCCGAACCGGCCCAATCCCATCGGCCTGCACCGGGTGCAAGTCCGCCGGATCGAGGGAACGCGCCTGCTGGTCTTCCCGCTGGAGGCCATAGACGGCACCCCAATTCTGGATCTCAAGGCCGCCTGGCGGGTACCTGCTGCCCCTGGTCTCAAGGGCCAGCTTATCTGAACCGGGGCTGACAGTGCGGGCAGAACCAGGTTGAACGACCGGCCAGCACCGTGTGGCTCAGGGGGGTGCCGCAACTCGGGCAGGACTCGCCGCTTTTGCCGTATACCTGCAGTTGCAACTGGAAATAGCCGGGATGACCGTCTGCGCCCAGAAAATCGGCAATGGTGGCACCGCCCGCCTGAATGGCGGCCTCGAGAATCCGGCGGCTCTCGTGGATAAGCCCTGCCCAGTCGGGAGCCTGGAGCGTGGCAGCCGGCCGCTCCGGATGCAGGCCGGCGGCAAAGAGGATTTCGTTGGCATAGATATTGCCGATGCCGGCAATCAGGCGGCTGTTCATCAGGAAGGATTTGAGCGGCGTCTGGCGTTCGGCTGCCAGGGCCAGCAGCGTTTCGGCCGTGAAATCCGGCCCCAGCGGCTCCAGCCCCTCGGCGGCGGAAAAGGCCTGCTCGCTTGTGGCCGCGTCTTTGGCAGGCCACAGCAGCACCGCGCCGAAACGACGGGCATCGTTGAGACGCATGAGCTGGCCGCTGTCCAGGGCCAGCTCCAGATGATCGTGCCTGCGGCGCGGCGTAGCGGCAGGCAAGAGCGAGAGCTTGCCGCTCATGCCCAGATGCAGGACCAACACCGCGCCGCCGGCAAAACGAAAGAGCAGATACTTGGCGCGACGGTCGATGCCGACGATCCGCCCGCCCAGCAGATGCCGTTTCAGCCGCGCCGCACTCACCGTGGCCCGGAGCGGGAGGCGGCTCGTCCAGGCCGCCTGCACCACCCGGCCCGCCACCGCGGGCAAAAGACCCCGACGGGTCACTTCCACTTCCGGCAGTTCAGGCATGTTCTCCATCCTCCGCAGTCAGGGCCAGGGCATGACCGGCACGGAGCGCGGCCCGCACCACCACGGATTCGGGCCGGTCGCTCAGGGCGCAGTACAGTAAAACGGGTGCTCCGGCCGCCGGACTGCCCTCGAGAGCCGTGACCCGGATGCGCTCCATGAACGTCGGCTGGCTGGCATAGACACGCTTCTTCACCGCCTCCTTGGCGGCCCAGAGCAGGGTCAGCCAGGAAAGGGCATCCGTGCCGGCGCCCAGCGCCCGTTCTTCGGCATCCGCAAAGCGCTCCTGCACCCGCACAAGCCTGGGGCTGCGTTCCTGCACATCCAGCCCGCAGGCTGCATATGCGGCAACTGCCACGGCCAGACCGCCGCTGTGGGACAGGGAAAGCCGCGGCATCGGGCGGCAGATCTGGTCTGCAGCCTGCGCCAGGGGTTGGCCGTGACAGTCATTGACGATGCCGATCTGTGCTGGGACCAATGCCTTCGTTGCTGCCAGTTGCATCAGGGCGAACTTGGCCGCAAGCCGGCCACCCAGCCACTCCTGGCGCCGTCTGGGCAGTTTCAGACCGCAGAAACGCCGCTTCTCCGCCTCGGTCAGGAGCCCTGACAGCGCAGCCCCGACACCGGGCGGCGCCGCCAGCTCCGCAAGCAGTTGCAGCGGCAGCGCTGCCAGCCGGATGTCTGCGGCAGCGGGCGGCGTCATGCCGGCCCAGAGTCCGTCCATATCCTGCATGCCCTGACACAGCAGCGGCCAGAGCTCTGTGGCAGAAAGTCCAGCTTCTATCATAGGCGGGGCGAGAGTCATCAGGCCCTGAGGCCTGCGGGCGCAGCCAGGCGCCCGTATTCAGTGGTGGACAATCTGGCTGGTCCTAGTATTTTATGGGCATTGAGCTGGCCTTCAGGAGCAAAGCGGCGCAGACCCTGAAACATCTCCTCTCCCCGCGTCAGACGGCAGCAGCAGTTTTTTCAGGCCAGCCAGGGGCTGCTTGCCATGGAGGCGGCAACAGGGGAGGACAAGCCGCTTGCCCTTTCACCTCAACCCCCGGAATATCATGAACGATGCTGTCACCTGGCTCGATCTGGTCGTCTTCATCCTGCTGGCCTTCTTCATCGTGCGCGGCGCCTGGGTAGGACTGATTCGCCAGCTTGCCGCCTTTTTCGCCCTGGTGGGCAGTTATGTCATTGCCGCCCGCTATGTGGGCCTGCTTCTGCCCTGGACCAGAAATTTCGTGGACAGGCCGGCCCTGGTCTTTCTGGTCAGCTTTGTCCTGCTCTTTCTGGCTGCCGCGATCCTGTTCAGTCTGGCCGGAAAAATTCTGCACAGGCTGGTGCAGGTCGTGCTTCTGGACTGGTTCGACCGGCTGCTGGGTCTGCTTTTGGGCATCGTCAAGGCCGGCATCCTGGCCTCATTGCTCTATATGGCGCTGGCCAGCACGCTTTCCGCATCGAACACCCTGCTCTCCCGCTCCTGCACCGCACCCTTTCTCCGCGAGGGCGCGGAATTGCTCAAGACCCTGATCCACGATCAAAAGATTCGCGACTACTTCAGGGAAAACGCGCCGGCCATCCCGCCGGAGCTGATGAACCCGGACGGGGAAAAAAACAAAGAACCCGGCTGGACCCAGGGGCAGGGCCCCGGCAAGCCGGGACGGTCGGATGTGGCAGAGCCGAAGGCCGCCGGAAAACCGCGCTGATCAGCCCAGAGCCTCGGCCAGAAGCGCGTCCCGGCAGCGGCCGACAAAGCATCGCAGATCCTCTTGCCAGTCCTGCATGACATTGCAGCCGGCAGCCTTCAACCGGCTGTTTTCCAGAATGGAATTGGCCGGCCGCCTGGTGGGCGTGGGATATTCGGCCGTGGTGCAGGGCTCCATGCTGTAGGGCAGGCCCATGCAGTCCAGAAAGCAACGCGCAGCCTCGTACCAGGTGCTGTAGCCTTCGCTGGTGGCGTGAAAAATGCCGGTCAGATCGCTGGCCAAAAGGCGCTCGATCTGCAGGGCCAGCCGCCATGACCAGGTCAGCGAACCGTACTGGTCGTTGACCACCCGGATGCAGCGCTTCGGGTTGGCCAGAGCCAGGCGCAGCATGGTCTTGAGGAAATTGCCGTTGCCCATGCCGTAGAGCCAGGCGGTGCGCAGAATGGCGTAGTCGGCCGTTTCCGCCTCTACGGCGCGCTCGCCGGCCAGCTTGCTCCTGCCATACACGGACAGCGGCCGTGGCGGGTCGGTCTCCACATAGGGCCTGGGCACCGGCCGCTCACCGTCGAAGACATAATCGGTCGACACGTGGATGAGCCGCGTTCCGTGTTTGCGGGCCGAGCGGGCCAGCAGCTCCGGACCCCTGGCGTTGACGGCCATGCAGGCCTCGACCCTGGTCTCGCAGGCGTCCACGGCGGTGAAGGCCGCGCAGTTGACCAGCACTGCCGGCTTTTCCCGCGCAAACAGGGCTGCCACCTGCTCCGCATCGGTGATGTCCACTTCCGCCGAGCCGCCGGCCCAGATCTGGTGTTTTCTGCCCAGAATTTCCCGGGCGTCCTGGCCAAGCTGGCCGTTTGCGCCAACAATGACGATTTTCATGTCCGCCTCAGGTCCGCAGGGCCGCCTGCCCATCCAGCATGTCCATCAGGTAGCGGCCATACTGGTTTTTCAGCATGGGCGCGGCCAGACGCTCCACCTGCAGCGCGTCGATATAGCCCATCCGGTAGGCGATTTCCTCGATGCAAGCCACCTTGAGCCCCTGCCGCTCCTGCACCGCTTCGATATAGCTGGCCGCATGCTGCAGGGATTCGTGGGTGCCGGTGTCCATCCAGCAGAAACCCCGGCCCAGCAGTTCCACCGACAGCCGGCCCTGTTGCAGATAGTGCCGATTCACGTCGGTAATCTCCAGCTCGCCCCGGGCCGAAGGCCTGATGGCGCGCGCCACCTGCACCACGTTGCTGTCATAGAAGTACAGGCCCGGCACTGCGTAGCGCGATTTCGGCCTGGCGGGCTTTTCCTCGATGCCGATGACCCTGTTGTTCGCGTCGAACTCGACTACCCCGTAGCGTTCCGGGTCATTGACCAGATAGCCGAAGATGATGCCGCCCTCGGTCAGGTGGCTGCAGTGCTGCAGTACCCGGCCAAAATTGTGGCCATAGAAGATATTGTCGCCCAGAACGAGGCACACCGGCTCCCTGCCGATGAAGTCCGCGCCCAACAGAAAGGCCTGGGCCAGACCCTCCGGCTGCGGCTGCTCCAGGTAGCTGAAATTCAGCCCCAGCCCGGTGCCGTCGCCAAAAAGCGCCTGAAAGCGCGGCAGATCCTGGGGGGTGGAGATGATGAGAATGTCGCGGATGCCGGCCAGCATCAGCACCGACAGCGGATAGTAGATAAGCGGTTTGTCATAGACCGGTAAAAGCTGCTTCGAAAGCACGCGCGTCAGCGGATAGAGACGGGTGCCGGAGCCGCCCGCGAGAATGATGCCTTTCATGGTTGCTCCCTGTGGCAGACGACACAGCTCTTGCAGGGTGCGCTGTGTCTGTGCTACTTTTGATTGCTATCGTGACAGGCATATACTGTATTTGCCCTCTCTTTCAAACCCTCTTTTCACCATGGCCGCAAGCCTGCGCTGCATAACACCTTCAGATATCCGCGGCAGGGTGCCGGATGAGCTGAACGCCGCCCTGGCCGCCCGTATTGCCCTGGCCTTTGTCAGATACACCGCCAGCCGGCACGTGGCGCTGGGCCGGGACGTACGGCCGAGCAGCCCGGAACTGGCCCGGGCGATCGGCAAGGCCCTGCTGGCCCAGGGCGTGTCCGTCACGGATCTCGGTCTTTCGGGCAGCGAAGAGCTGTATTTTGCCGTGTTCAACGGGGAGGCTGCCGGCATCGACGGCGGCATCATGGTCACGGCCAGCCACAATCCGGCCGAATACAACGGCATGAAGCTGGTGGGCCCTGGGGCAGCGCCCATCTGCCAGACAAATGGGCTGCCGGAGATTGTCCGGCTGGCGGCGGGTATGACGGCCATGCCGGACACCGCGGCAAACCCCGGGCATTATGCGAAACAGCCGGACAAAAGCGCCTATGTCAGGCGCATCCTGGACATTGCCCGTCCGGAACAGCTCCCGCCCTTCAGGATAGTGGTCAACAGCGGCAACGGCTGCGCCGGGCCGGTCATTGACGCCCTGGCCCCACACCTGCCCTTTGAGCTGATTCGCCTGCACCACAGGCCAGACGGCCGTTTTCCCAACGGTGTGCCCAACCCGCTGCTGCCGGAAAACCGCAGGGATACGTCCGAGGCGGTCATCCGGCAGCGGGCCGCACTGGGCATTGCCTGGGACGGCGACTTTGACCGCTGCTTTTTCTTTGACGAGAAAGGCCGTTTCATCGAAAGCGCCTATGTGGTCGGGCTCCTGGCTGCGGCCATGCTGGCGCTGCATCCCGGAGCCGCCATTCTGCACGACGCGCGTGTCGTCTGGAACACGGAAGACATGGTGGCCCGGGCCCACGGCCGGACCATCATGGCGCCAAGCAGCCATGCGCTTATCAAGGCCGCCATGCGGCAAAGCGGTGCGATTTACGGGGGCGAGATGTCGGCGCACCACTATTTTCGGGACTTTGGCTGCTGCGATTCCGGCATCCTGCCCTGGCTTTTGGTCTGTCGGCTCATGGCGGAGCAGGGGCAGCCTCTGTCCGCACTGGTGGCCGAGCGCATCCGCGCTTTTCCGGTCAGCGGAGAGATCAGTCTCAGGCTCAAAACGCCGGCCGGGGCCATACTGAACACAGTCCGAAGCCGTTACGCCGATGGAGTGGTCAACGAAAGCGACGGCCTGTCCATCAGCTACCCGGATTTTCGCTTCAACCTGCGGCCCTCCAGCACCGAGCCGCTTTTGCGCCTGAACGTGGAGACACGAGGGGATGAGCGCCTGCTGCACGACAAAACCCGGGAGCTCCTGGCGCTGCTCCAGCCCCTCGTCTGAGTCGTAACCCGAAAGGACCGCTATGGCCATTCAACCCGTCATTCTGGCCGGGGGCACCGGCACCCGACTCTGGCCGCTTTCCCGCGAGCTGTATCCCAAGCAGGTGATCCGGCTTCTGGGCGAGCATTCGCTGCTGCAGAACACCCTGCTGAGGGCGGCGCTCATCCCGGAAGCCAGGGCGCCGCTTCTGGTGGCGAGCGAACAGCAGCGCTTCATGATCCAGCATCAGGTGCAGAGTCTGGGCCGCTCGGCCCGCATGCTCCTGGAGCCCCTGGCCCGGGATACCGGCGCGGCCGTATGCGGCGCGGCGGCCTTCCATCGCGCTTGCGGGGCCGCGGACGACGTGCTGCTCATCCTGCCGGCCGACCATCTCATCCGCCGGACCGAAGCCTTCCTGGCCGCTGTGGCCGAGGCCGCCCGGCGCGCCCGGGAAGGCCATCTCGTCACCTTTGGCCTGATCCCCAGCCGGCCGGAAACCGGTTTCGGTTATATTGCGGCGGATGCCGGGGGGCAGGTGGAGCGTTTTGTGGAAAAGCCCGATCTGGAGACTGCCAAAGCCTACTGCATGAGCGGCAGATATCTCTGGAACAGCGGCATGTTCGCCTTCAGGGCCGATACGTTTCTGGCCGAAATGGCACGTCATGCGCCCGGGATCCATGCCGCCATGACGGCTGCCGTCCGTGACGGCAGTCAGGAGGAGGGCGGGGCCTGTTTTACCTTTGCCAAGGCCGCCATGGCCCAATCGCCGTCCATCTCCATCGACCATGCGCTGATGGAAAAAACGGAGCATGCCGTTGTCGTGCGCTGCGAGCTGGGCTGGAGCGACATCGGCTCCTGGCAGACCCTCTGGGAAGTCCTGGACAAGGATGAAAACGGCAATGCGGTCACGGGCGACGTGCTGCTCTCCGGCGTGCGCGATTCCCTGATTCGTGCGGACCACAGCCTGCTGGCCGCCATTGGCCTGGAAAAGATGCTGGTGATGCAGAGCGCGGATGCGGTGCTGGTCGCGCCGCTGGCCCGCTCGCAGGAGGTGAAGCAGATGGTTGCGGAGCTGAAGCAGCGGGGGCGGAGCGAATATCACTGTCACCGGCAGGTGTTCCGGCCCTGGGGCAGCTATACACTGCTGGAGGAGCAGCCGCGCTTTCAGATCAAACGGCTGTCGGTCAATCCGGGGGCCAGCCTGTCCCTGCAGAAGCACCGCTTCCGGCATGAGCACTGGGTCGTGGTGTCGGGCATGGCCACGGTGCAGAACGGCACTGACACCCTGACCCTGCATGAAGACGAATCCACCCATATTCCGGCCGGCACCCTGCATCGGCTGGCCAACAACCAGAGCGTGCCGCTGGAGATCATTGAAGTGCAGATTGGCAGCTACTTGGGCGAAGACGATATCGAGCGCTTCGAGGATGCATATGGCCGCCGCAGCGGCAGTGCGGACTGAAGGACGAAAAAGACACAGGCCATGCCCGCCGGGGTATGCGCTGTGCGGGGCGGCCGCAGCCTGCGAGAGAAGAGCCAGGATCAGGCTGTCAGGTGTTGCAGATCGCCTTGCGGATGGGCAAAGGCCTGGAACGCGTCCACATAGGCGTCCAGAAGCTTTTGATCGGCCTCGGACACGTAAAAAAATTCGATGCCATAACGGTAGCGCGGATGGATGAACGCCGAGTAGGCCACCCTGCCCATGATGTCGACCAGGGTGTTTTTCAACTCGAGCGTGATCATCACCTTCTGCCCCCTTTCCAGCGCAAGATGGGTCTCCATCAGGATGCCGCCCTTGCTGACGTTCAGGGTTCTGGCCATGGTATATTCCCCATGGCGGCCTCTTTCGTCCACCACGACAAAATCGAGCAGGTTCAGGGATTGTGGCCGGCTGTCTCTTCTGCGTTCTCTGTTCATGGGAGCATTCCACATTCGTTTAGGGCAAGCAACTTCCTGAAGCGGACAAGTCGTGATATAGTTATAGTGTTTACGGAACAAGGGCAATCTTTTTTTCGGACCTTGCCCGCGGAAGCAAAGATCGTGGGCAGCGTCCGGGAAAATCCGGGCTCTTTCCCGCAGTGACGAAGGCATGAAAGCGGGCGGCATTTTTTTGTCTGAAAGACTGCGGCCCGCCTGGCCTTGAACCGGACAATCAATCAGCCTATTCGGCACAATAAGGGGTATGATATGGAGAGAGAAGAAATTAAGGAGATTATTGCCAGGAAAAACGTCAATTTTTTCCGGCTGCAGTTTGTGGATATTTTCGGCTTCATGAAAAATATCTCCTTCCCGCTCAGCCAGATTGAAAAGGCGCTGGACGGCAAGATCATGTTCGACGGTTCCTCCATCGAGGGCTTTGTCCGTATCAACGAATCGGACATGTACCTGAAGCCTGACTTCAACACCTTCGCGCTGCTCCCCTGGCGCGACAAGTACGGTTCGGCTGCGGCCCGCATCATCTGCGATGTGCACAATGCCGACGAAAGCCCCTTTATCGGCTGTCCCCGGCAGAACCTGAAACGGGTGCTGGCCGAAGCCCGGGAAAAGGGCTATACCATGAACGTGGGCACGGAATGCGAGTTTTTTCTCTTCAAGCAGGATGCCAATGGCCAGGCCACCACCATCACCGACGACGTGGCCAGCTACTTCGACACCGACCCGGCCGACGCGGGCACCGACTGCCGCCGCAAGATCATCCAGACGCTCGAGGCCATGGGTTTTGAAATCGAGGCCTCGCATCACGAAGTGGCCATCGGCCAGCACGAGATCAACTTCAAATACGCCAACGCCCTGACCGCAGCGGACAACACCGTGACCTTCAAGTGGGTGGTGCGCACCATTGCGGCAGAATTCGGCCTGCATGCCACCTTTATGCCCAAGCCGGTTTTCGGCATCAGCGGCTCCGGCATGCACACCAACCAGTCACTGTTTACGCTGGACGGCAAAAATGCCTTTTTCGATGCGGATGCCGGCTTGCAACTAAGTGAAGTGGCGATGAAATATATAGCAGGCCTCTGCAAGCACGCCCGCAGCTTCTGCGCAGTCACCAATCCCCTGGTCAACTCCTACAAACGGCTGGTCTCGGGCTATGAAGCGCCGGTCTATATCGCCTGGTCAGCCTCCAATCGTTCGGTTCTGGTACGTATTCCGGCCTCACGAGGCATGAGCACCCGTACCGAGGTGCGCAATCCCGATCCGGCCTGCAACCCCTATCTGGCCTTTGCCGCCATGCTGGCAGCGGGTCTGGACGGCATCGAGAACAACCTGCCCACGCCGGAGCAGAGCACGGCCGATCTCTACGAAATGAACGAGGAGGAACGCCTGGCCGCAGGCATAGCCATCCTGCCCGTTGACCTGCACGAGGCGCTGGAATGTCTGAAAGCGAGCCAGGTCATGAAAAAGGCCCTGGGGCCGCACATTTTCGATAAGTATCTGGAAGGCAAGGAGCGGGAATGGGACGAGTACCGCACTGCGGTCACCGACTGGGAGATCAAAAGCTATCTTTGCAAGTACTGAATGCCCACCCGGCTGGGCTCCGGGCAGCCGGAGGCTACAACCGGCCTCTGGCTGCCTGTCGTTTTGCAAAGCCGAAGGCAGTCTGCATGGAGAGCAGCCTTGCAATACGCCAAAAGACTGCTTGGTGTGGCAGGGCTCTGCCCTCTCGGGGCGCATGGCCGGCTTTTCCAGGCCCCATCCGCACAGTCACCGTCTGGATAGGCCCTGTACCGGTGGCAGCCACGCCATGAGTGCGACGACCAGCCACACTATGCCGGCCATGCAGCCGCTGCGGCCGGAAACGAGCCTGCGTTTTGCCTGCCGGCCGGGGGTGATCTGCTTCAACGAATGCTGCCGTGAGCTGGATCTGGCGCTTTTTCCCTATGACGTGCTCCGGCTCAGGAGGGCGCTGGGCATTTCCTCCGGCGAATTCATGAAAAAATATGTGCTGGTGACCCAGGAAGATGGCCAGGTCTTCCCGATTTGCCGGCTCAGCATGGTGGACGACGGCCGGGCAAGCTGCGTCTTTGTGCGTCGGGAGGGGTGCAGTGTTTATGCTGATCGCCCTGCCGCCTGCAGGGCCTATCCGGTAGGCCGGGGCGCATCCTTCCGAGGCGACGGCAGCTTGAGCGAACGGCTCGTGCTGTTGCAGGAGCGGCATTGCCATGGCTTTGCCGAAAACTGCGAACGCAGTGTGGCCGCTTACCTGGAGGCTCAGGGTTTGAGCGAATACAACCGCTTCAACGACGCGCTCCTGAGATTGCACCAGCACCCGAGGGTGCTGGATGGCAGCTTCGTACCCACAGAGCGGCAGTTGCACCGATACGTGCTGGCCCTCTACGATCTGGATCGCTTCCGCCGGCTTCCGGGCAGGGCTGCGATTCAGATGGCCACCCGGCAGGAGGCGCTGCCAGACAAGGACGAGGAGCTTTTGCTGCTCGCCATTGACTGGCTGGTCAGGGATTTTTTCGGCCCCTGAACCCCGCGCCGCTCCTGCGCGTACAGGCTGTCTCTAAAGTCTTTGGAAAACACCGGCCAGAGTGAGTGCCGCCACGCCTGTCCACCGTGAAGCTGGCCCGGCCCATGCGGCAAAGCCTGGGGCAGCGCCGGCAAGGACAGCCACAACTCATGCATGGATACGGCCTTTGCTGCTGGAGTAGCATAATGCGTACACCAAAACTTGTGATTTTCGACTGCGACGGGGTGATGGTTGATTCCCGTGAAGCAGATCGCTGTTTTTACAATGATATTCTCTCGGCCTTTGGCTGCCCGCCCATGACCCGGGAACAGACGGATTACGTGTTCATGCACGATGCCCGGACCGGGCTGCGCTTTTTGTTCCGCGACCACCCGGAGGTGAGTGCCGCCGAGGTGGAGATGGTGGCGGCGGAGAGCGATTTCACGCCCTACCTGCGGCGCATGACTCTGGTGCCGGGGCTGGTGGATTTTCTGCATGCGCTTCGCCGGCATGGCTTTACCGCCATATCCACCAACCGGGCCGGCTCCATGCAGGAGCTGTTGGCGGCCTTTGAACTGAGCCATCTCTTCGATTTTGTCATGACCGCGGCCGTGGCGCCCATGCCCAAGCCTGCACCCGACGGCATGGCGCTTATCCTCGGGCATTTCGGGTTGCAGCCGGAAGAGGCGCTGTACCTGGGGGACACGCTGGTAGATGCCCAGTATGCCGCGGCAAGCGGCGTGCCCTTTGTGGCCTTTGGCAACCCGGTGCTTGAGGCTAGGTATCATGCCGCGACTTTCGCCGAAGTGCGGGCCCTGCCGCCCGTGCAGGCACTGCTGGCCGGGGCCCCGCGCCCTCGCCCTTAGGGCAAAACAAATTCTTGCTTTTTCTGCCGTATCGGGTAGAAAGGCTCATCCCAAGCCGCCATTGCAGCGGTTTCTGGCGATGTAGCTCAGATGGTTAGAGCATGCGGCTCATATCCGCAGTGTCCGGGGTTCGATTCCCTGCATCGCCACCAAGGACAATTCCAGAGAGATCTGGCATGATATATATAAGCCCGCAGCCAATCGAGGTTTGCGGGTTTTTTCATGCCTGCCAGCCCGTGTATGAGGTTTGGGGCTTGATCGGGGCGTGTTGACAGTGCTTGCGAAGCTGGTTGTCTTCCGCAGTGTCTGCCTATGCAGCCAACAGAAGAACAACATACCCTGGTTCAGGCTGTGCTCCCGCACCAATGGGCCAATGTCAGTCGTCCAGCCTTGCAAGTATCCAGGGCTGAGGCCATTCAGGCGGGTGGCCAGCGGATAGGACACACTCGAGGCACCCTAGCCCAGGCTCTCAACGATGCGGGCAAAGGCGCTGGCATTGTGGCAGGCTTCGCCCAGCATGAGGCCGCCTAGCCCCTCGATCGCCCAGATGCTGCGGGCATTGCCCGCATGCACACCGCCGCCGTACAGAACCGGCCGATCATCACTCTGGCGTCGGATATGCGCCACGCTTTTGGCAATGGTCTCCAGATCCTCCTTCTGCAGCGGCATGGTCACCCTGGGCGTAAAGGCCCAGAAGACCTGTTCCTGCTCTTCCCGCCGGAGCGCGGCCAGTTGGGGGGCAAAAGTGCCGCTCTCCACGCAGACAATGGGCCTGATTGCCTCATCCAGGGCCTCGGCGACCTCCCTGGCCACGTCCTGCACACTTTCGTGGAAATAGCAGCGCCGTTCGCGGTGGCCTGCCAGGGTGTAGCGCACCAGGCCCTTCAGCCAGGCGGCCGGAGTGGCGCCGGTGTAACTGCCCTGGGGAAAGGGGGAAAGGGCCTGCGCCGCCAGACTGAAACCGGCGTGCCCCCCGATTTTGTCGGCAGCATCGCCAAGGGCCATGTCCGGCAGGGCCAGCACGACTTCAAGCGTGTCCGGCGTCTTGCCCAGGGCCGAGAGGAGGGCATCGCACCATTCGCCCACCAGTCTGGGGGAACGATAGGCTTTGAGGTTGGCGAGAACGATTTTTTTCATGGTCATGGCCGTTCTTCTTCTGGAGGATCGCCCTGCTGCAGAAAAGGCGCGAGTGCGGCCCGGATGTCTGCCTCGCTCATGCCGCTTATCCGTAGCGTTTTTTGCCGCCCCTGCCCGCCGCTTTTGAGGCTGACCGCGCTTTTGGGCAGGCCCAGAGCCTTGGCCAGCACGGCCAGCACCGCCCGATTGGCCTGACCATCCACCGGCGGAGCCGTGAGCCGGAGCTTCAGGGCGTTGTTCATCAGACCGGCAATCTGGTTTTGCGCGGCCCTGGGCTGTACGTGAACGTGCAGGAGCATGCTGCCGTCGCTCTGGGGCGAGAGGAAGGGCATTCAGCGCATCCCCACCGCCTGCTGCACCATGGCGCTCAGGAAGCTCTGCACAAACACAATGGCCAGGATGAGGGCAATGGGCGTCAGATCCATCCCGCCTATGGGCGGGATGAAGCGGCGCAGGCGGTCCAGCACCGGGTCGGTCACCCGGTGGAGAAAGCGCACCACCGGGTTGTGGGGATCGGGATTCACCCAGGAAATCAGCGCCCGGGCAATGATGATCCAGATGTAGGCGTCCAGAAGCAGATTGATCGGGCGGGTCAGGGCCAGAAAGAAACTGGTGAGAAGAGACATGGCAAGTATCCGAAATTAGGCCGCCGGAGCGGCTGAAAAAGAGTGGTCAGGCGATTTCGCTGCCCGGGTTCATGGCCGGGTCGACAAAGAGCAGCTTGAGTCTCTCCGTGCCATCGTCCTGTTTTTCCCTGGCCGCGAGAATCATGCCGGCCGAAACAATGCCCATGAGCCTGGCCGGCTGGAGGTTGGCGACCAGGGCCACCTTTTTGCCCAGCAGCTCCTCCGGGCGGTAGTACTTGGCAATGCCGGAAACCACGGTACGCTCCTCCGGGCAGTGCAGTGTCAGTTGCAGCAGCCTGTCGGATTTTTTGACCGGCTGCGCGGCCACGATTTCCGCCACCCTGAGATCAAGGGCTTTGAACTGCTCCAGGCTGATCAGCTCGGCGCCGCCTGCGGAACTTTTCGCGGCTTCCTTGTTGGCCGGCATCTCCTTCTTCCGCTCGAGACGCGGGAAGAGCTGAACAAGTTCGCCGATCTGGGCCCTGGCCGGCACGGCCTGCCAGTCGGCCAAATGGGCAAGCCGGGCCTGCGAAAATGCCGCCTCCATGCCCAGGGCCCTGGCCATTTTGGCCGCGGTTTCGGGCATGATGGGCTTCAGGGCCACGGCAATCATCCAGAGGCTGCCGCCCAGCAGGGCCAGCACGGTGTTGAGCCGCTCGGCCCTGTCCGGCTGTTTGGCCAGCTCCCAGGGCGCATTGCTCACGATGAAGCGGTTCAGCAGGCCAATAACCTCCCACAGGGCCTGCAGGGCCCGGTGGAAACGGAAATCACGCATTTCGGCCTCATAGGCCCGGGCCATGTGATCGAGAGCGGCCTGCAACTCGCGGTCGCTGTCCTCGAGAGCGCGGTCGCCGGCCACCGAAGGTATCCGGCCCCCGGCATATTTGCCGATCATGGTCAGGGAGCGGGAGAACAGATTGCCCAGATCGTTGGCCAGGTCCGCGTTCTGCCGGGCCAGGATGGCATCGTGGGAGAAGGAGGCATCCAGGCCGAAGTTCATTTCGCGCAGCAGGAAATAGCGGACTGTGTCCACGCCGTAGCTGTCCACCAGGTCCCCGGGCCTGATGACATTGCCCAGGGATTTGGACATCTTGGTCGAGTCCACATTCCAGTAGCCGTGCACGTGCAGCCGCCAGAACGGCTCCAGCCCCATGGCGTGCAGCATGGTGGGCCAGTAGATGGCATGCGGCTTCAGGATGTCCTTTGCGACCACGTGTTCGGCCACGGGCCAGAATTCGCGAAACATGGGATCGCCGGGCCAGTCCAGGCCGCTCAGGTAGTTGATGAGCGCGTCAAACCAGACATAGGTCACGAATTTGTCGTCAAAGGGCAGGGGGATGCCCCAGGTCAGGCGGCTCGTGGGTCGGGAGATGCAGAGGTCTTCAAGCGGCTCTTCCAGAAAGGCCAGCACCTCGTTCCGGTAGCGCTCCGGGGTGATGAATTCGGGATGCCTCCGGATGTGCTCGATCAGCCAGTCCTGGTGCCTGGACATGCGGAAGAAGTAGTTTTGCTCCGTTATCGGCTCCGGCTCCTTCAGATGGTCCGGACACAAACCGTTGACCAGCTCCTTGTCGGTCAGAAAGCGCTCGCAGCCACGGCAGTACAGCCCTGCATATTCACTGAAGTAGATGTCGCCCTTGTCCTGCACCAGGGTCAGAATGCGCTGCACCGTGGCGATATGCTCCGGGTCGGTGGTGCGGATGATATGGTCCGGCTGCACGTTCAGGATGGGCCAGATCGCCCGGAACTGGGCCGAGATGTCGTCCACATACGCGCGGGGTGTTTTGCCCCCCTTGGCCGCGGCTTCGGCGATTTTTTCGCCGTGCTCGTCGGTGCCGGTCTGAAAACGGACCTGGTCGCCCAACAGCCGTTTGAAACGGCTGTAGACGTCGGTGACGATGGTGGTGTAGGCGTGGCCCAGATGGGGCTGGGCATTCACATAGTAAATCGGGGTGGTGACGTAGGTTGGCATGACTTCCTGCTGGATTGAGACCGAATTTTATTCCTGACGCGTTTTGCCTGGCTTTCTGCGGCGATTGTGGCGGGGGCGGGCGTTGGCCGGGGGACCGGCCGCAGGCGCCATGCCCGCCTTGCTGTCCTCAGGGGGCGCGTTGGCGTCCGCGTTTTGCCACTCCGCCCTGCCGACGCTTTTATGCGTGCCGTCCGGGCCGCTCACGGTGAGGGTTTCGGTCAGCGGATGCTGCTGCAGGACAGTCCAGCTTACGCCGCCCAGGTCGAGCGTTTTCCCGGGCTTGGGCATTTGCCTGCGAACGTTTTTGTACTGCTCGTATTCGTAGGTCAGGCAGCAGAGCAGGCGGTTGCAGTTGCCGGAAATCTTGGCCGGGTTCAGCGGCAGCTCCTGGGTCTTGGCCATCTTGATGGAGACCGGGTCGAAGACCTTTAAAAAGGTGGCGCAGCACAGAGGCCGGCCGCAGGCGCCCAGACCGCCCAGCATCTGGGTTTCGTGGCGCACGCCGATCTGCCGCATTTCGATGCGGGTGTGGTATTGCCGGACCAGCACCTTGACCAGTTCCCGGAAATCCACCCGGTTTTCTGCGGTAAAGTAGAAGATCATCTTGGAGCCGTCAAAGAAGCGCTCCACCCGCACCAGACTCATCAGAAGGCCCTGACGCGCCACCTGGGCCTGACAGAAGGAGAAGGCTTCCTGCTCCTGCAGCAGGAGCGCTTCGTACTGGCTTCTCTCGTCTTCGGTGGCAGGCCTGAGGATTTCAAGACAGGTGGGTTTGTCTGCCGGTTGCAAAAAGGCGCCCAGGCAGCCGCCCACGATGGCAGGCTCCGGGCCCTGTTCCATATGCACCATGACCAGTTCGCCCCGGTGCAGGGGGGCTCCGTGGGTAAAGGCCGCATATTCCCGAATCCCCTCGCGGAAGCGGATGCGATAATGGTAAAGCTCCGCGCTTTCCGGAGGATCGGCAAGCCGTTCCGGTTTTTTGTCAGTTTCTGGTCCGTTCATGCCCGTACAGGAAAGGAGCCGAGAGGATCAAGAAGTTCAAGCAGCAGAACTTCAAAAACCAGGGCTGGGTTACAGTTGCGGGAAAGGGCGTCCAGCGCCTTTTCGATGGCTGTAACTTTAGCAGATAATTGCTCTGTATTCCAGACTTCTCTGATGGCCGCCAGGGCAGGGTCGGCTTGTCCGGGCGGTGGGCAGCCAAGCCGGCTGGCCAGCGCGTCTTTCAGGAGCGCGGCAAGGGGCCTGAGCAGCAGCTCGCCGAACCCTTTGTGTTCGTGCAGCCGGCCTGCCAGGATGAGCGCCCGCTGCACCCGCTCCGCCGGATTGCCGTGGTACTCGCCCAGGGCTGCCGTCAGGTCATGGTACAGGGGGCGCATGGCGTCCTGGGCCATGCCGATCGCCAGGCCGGGACAGCCGCCGCTCAAGCGGGCCAGTTCAAGGGATTCTGCCGGCGAAAGTCCCGGGTTCCGGCCCGCGATCACCTCGGCCGCGAGTCGTACTGGCAGGGCCTGCAGGGGGATCAGCTGGCAGCGGGAGCGGATGGTGGGCAGGATGCCGGCATTATCGTCTGCTGTCAGGAGCAGCAGGTTGCCGTCCGGCGGTTCCTCCAGAATTTTCAGCAGGCTGTTGGCCGCAGCCGCCTGCATGGTATGGGCCCCGTGAATCAGCACGACCCGGAGCGCCCCTTCCAGAGGCGGAAAGCCCAAAGCTTCCTTCATCCCCCGGATGCGGTCGATCCGGATGCCCTGGCCGTCCGCTTCGATCACGGCAAAGTCCGGATGATTGCCGCCTGCCATCTGGCGACAGGATGGACAAAGGCCGCAGCCCGCAGCCTCTGGATCCGCCTGCCCGTTCCGGCACAGCAGGGACTTGGCGAATGCCCTGGCGAGCGTTGTTTTGCCGCAGCCTTTTGGGCCGGTGAAGAGATAGGCATGGGCCAGCCGCCCGTGCCGCCGCGCGCGAGAGAGCAGGCGCAGGGCCTTGTCCTGACCGACGACGCTAAATCCGCTCATGCTCATCTCCCTGGCGCCTTAAAAGAGGCCAAGCTGCCGGGAATCGTCCTGCTTTTCCGGCTGACTTTTTTTCTTTGCCGTCCGATTCCCATGTCCGCTGTCCGGCTGCCTGTGCAGGCGCTGACGCAAGTACTCCGGCAGCCTGGGCGAGCCAGGCAGCCTGCCTAGCCGTCGCAGGCGCCGCGTGGGGGCTGGCAATGGGCACGAGGGCAGGGCCCTTGCCGCTCCGGCAGGCTGGGACGGCGCTGCAGTGGCCGTGGGAGCCCGTCGCTCCTTTGGCGCTGCGCCCTGCAGATACAAAAAGCGTTCCAGCGGCTTCTGGTAGGCGCTCCACTGGTAGCTGTCGGGCGGCATTTCGGCCTGCAGCCCGGCCACCACGTTCATCTTGGCATCCAGGTCGTCAATGTGGTGCAGAACCAGCGCCTCGGCAGTCATGGGCAAAACCGGTGAACCGAATTCAAGCTGGCCGTGATGGCTCAAAATGAGATGCGCCACCTGGTCTTCCAGCTCCTGCGGCAGCTTGATCTGGATCGCGGCCTGGTGCAGCATGGCCACCCCCATGACGAGGTGGCCCAGCAGGCGGCCCCGGTCGGTGTAGTCGATGGGCGGCCGTGGACCGGTAAATTCCTCCGTTTTTGCGATGTCGTGCAGCAAGACCCCGGTCATGAGCAGATCGGCGTTCAGGGCGGGATAATTGGCGGCCACGGCCAGTGCCAGCCTGGCCATGGAAAGCGTGTGTTCCGCCAGACCGCCCTGGTAGGCGTGGTGCATCCGCTTGGCAGCAGGCGCGGTAAGGAAGCGGGCGAGTGTGTCGCCGCTGAAGATGCTTTCCAGCAGGGCGCGCAGTTCCGCGCTCTGCACGCCTGCAATGTGGGCTTGCAGCTCGGCCGCCATATCGGCCCCATTCCGCTCGCTGGTCGGGAAGAAATCCGCCGGGTTCAGGCCGGCTTCATCCACCGCTTTCAGGTTCGCCAGTTTGAATTGCAGTTGGCCGCCGAACTGCTCCACGGTGGCGCTCACCCGGACAAAGGCGCCCTCCCTGGCCTGCGGGGCAAAGAACTCTGCCCTGTCCCAAAGCCGGGCTTCAATTGCACCGCTGCTGTCCATAAGCGTCAGGGCCAGATAGGGCTTGCCGCTCCGGGTTTCGGCCACCATGCTGCGGCTGACCAGAAAGACCGCATTGATCTGCTGGCCCTCCTGCACCTGACGCACAAAAACATGAGGCTCCTGTCCTGTCTCGAGCTGCGCCGTTCTGCCGGTATCGAATGAGTTCATAGCGGCGGTTCCTGTGGATAAAAAATACAACTATATTACTAGGGATTCTTCTTATAGAGGGATGCGAGCTTGTAGCCATCCTGCCATAGGGTATAGATCTCGGAATAACCAGGCACTTGATAAGTGTTGCCTATAATATTCCTATAATCTACAAATAAATAATCATAATCATTGATAACCCAAGTGATCCGTTTGAGTGCTTTTGAGTTCAAAGATACCAAGCCAACAGGTTCAAACTTGACCTTCAGTTTTTCGCTGTTGTCATGTTTCAGCATATAACTGTATATTTCCTTGCGACCATGACCGGCACGATTATTCTCAGCACCATATTTCATGCCAATGATATTGTACATGGCCTGTTCGTAGGGATGATTCTTGATCATTCTGGCAATACTTCCCAGGAATCCAAGGGACATGAGAAGCGGTATAATAAATAAAATATACTTTGATTTTTGTGCAACTTTTGAGTTTGCGACAATCTCTTGCAGCATCTGTATGCCGGCTGCAGCAATTACGACAAATGCCGGATACAGAATATACATGTGTCGCCATCTACCATATATCTTTATATGAAATACTATTTGAAATATAAAAAGGATAAAAAACAAACCCATATAAACCCAGAGAAATCGATATCTGACAAAATTCTCAAATTTTCTTCCTTTAAAGGTGTTGAATATAATTAATATCGTACCAATGAGAAAGGCAATAATGGTATAAACGGGAATTGTCAACAGCATATACACGGGGAGGTAATACCAGGGCATGTCTTCCCATTTACCTACTTTTCCCATGAATTCCATGGTGTCATTCCAGTTGGGAAAATTGAGGGCGCTGTTGATAGTGTAGAGCAGGGTTTCGCCAGGATTTAACCAATAAACCGGCATAACAATATAATAAATTGCACAAAAAATTATAATTAACCAGACGAGAGAAAAATTTGTCGTTAATCCCCTCTTTAAGCGAGGATTCAACCATGATTTAATATCATTATTTGATTTTAAAAATACTATATCTTCAACTATTGCATATGTAATATATGTTGGTATTAAAATAACCCCGTAAAAACGAATTGTTGTTGCCAGTGCGGTAAACAAGGCAAAGAGTAATAAATATATGTTATTTTCTCTGTTTTTCATTAATTTTATCATGAAAAAACAGGCAATAATATAGATTGAAACAAACAAGCCATCTTTAATATTGGTGATTGATTGAGCATATAAATTATAATGCAGATGCTCCATCAATACGCCTGCCAGGGCAATTAATTTGTTTGCTAGAATTTCTTTTAAGGTAAAATAAAAACAAATCAAAGCGATAAAATATATTATAAAGCAATATAAATGTCTATTTATCAAAGATTTATAAAATGATGTCTTAAATCCTTTCAGATCCTCAATAAAAATAATGGGTAGTTGAAAAAACATCCCGTATTGTCTGTCACGCCATTCTGGAAGCTCAGGCAGATTTCTGGCCGAGATCACCGGAACTTCCCGATGAAAGAGCAGGTCGTTTATGTATTCGTAGGTGATGAAGCCGCTGATCCGTTCCACCGCGGCATCACCAAAGATGTCATAGTCTTCATAGGTGCCAATACCGACGATGAAAATAGTGAGAAAGGTCGCCACAATGAGCCATGATGTCGCTTTGCCCCGCTCAATGAAACCCTGTCCACTCATACATCTTTCCCCACTTATTGAAATACCGGCTTTCTTTGCCTGTTACGGAATCCAGCAGCAGGCCTCAAACGTTGAAGCGGAAGAGGATGCAGTCGCCGTCCTTGACCTCGTAGTCCTTGCCCTCGGAGCGCATCAGGCCCTTGTCTCTGGCCGCAGCCTCGGAGCCGCAGGCCATGTAGTCCTTGTAGGCGATAACCTCGGCGCGGATGAAGCCGCGTTCAAAGTCGCTATGGATCTTGCCGGCCGCACCCGGCGCCTTGATGCCCTGGCTGATGGTCCAGGCCTTGGTTTCCTTTTCGCCTACCGTGAAAAAGGTGATGAGCTCCAAAAGCCGGTAGCCGGCCCTGATGAGCCGGTGCAGGCCGGGTTCCGCCATCTGCAGTTCGGCCAGATATTCCTTTTGCTCTTCCGGGGCCAGTTGGGCAATCTCCTGCTCGATCGCGCCCGCAATGCGCACCAGCTCCGCCTTTTCGCCTGTAGCGACCCTTTCCAGCGCGGCCACGTGCGCATTGCCACCGGCGAGTTCGTCCTCGCTCACATTGGCCACATAAAGCACCGGTTTGGCGCTGAGCAGGCATAATTCCCTCATTACCCCCTGGTGCTGCTCGTCCTTGCAGACAAAAGTCCGGGCCGGCTCGCCTGCGCCCAGATGCGCCTGCAGCCGTTCCAGCATGGCCAGTTCGGCGATCAGCGTCCTGTTGCCGGATTTGGCCTGATTTTTCGTGCGCGCCAGGCGTTTGTCCACGCTTTCCATGTCCGCCAGAATCAACTCGGTGTTGATGACCGACACATCGCGCAGCGGATCGACGCTGCCGTCCACGTGCACGATGTTGTCGTTCTCAAAACAGCGCACCACGTGGATGATGGCATCCACCTGCCGGATATGGCCCAGAAACTGGTTGCCCAGACCTTCGCCCCTGCTCGCCCCCCTGACCAGACCGGCGATGTCCACGAACTCCATCTGTGTTGGCACCTTGTTTCGGGTGTGTACCAGGTTGGCCAGCCTGTCCAGGCGCTCGTCCGGCACCGGCACGATGCCGATGTTCGGCTCGATGGTGCAGAAGGGATAGTTTTCCGCCTGAATGGCCGCTGAGGTCAGGGCATTGAAGATGGTGGACTTGCCCACATTGGGCAGGCCGACGATACCGCACTGGAAACCCATATTTTCTGTATTGTGTTGAGGTGTTGTGGTTCGGATGAGGAGCAAAAAGAAAGGCGGCCCGGCTGAGGGCCGCATCATGCAAGAGAGCTTCTTTTGTACACCAGCCGGGGCAAGTCTGGCAAGGAGGAAGGCTGGGCCTGCCGCTTCCCGTGGCGGGAGACCTGGCACGCTAAAGGGGTGCATTGCCTGCGCGCCAAAACGCCATTGCCCTGCTTTTGGCAGGGCAATGGCCTGGCTTTGTTCCGGATCTTGGGCTGCCACGGGGCGGCTTCGACTGACGGATCCGGCAAGGCCGGTCTGGCCCCCGCAGCCCGGAGCCGTAGCGCAAGGGCGGCAACGGGGATTTCCCTTTCAGGAACGAAATGCAGCGCCTGCCCCGTTCAGGCGCCTGCCTGCCCGCTTTTCCGGCAAGGGGCTTTCACAGCAGACCGGTTGCCTTCACGAACAGCACCACCATGATCGGCGGACACAGGTAGCGAATCATGAAGGCGAAGATCTTTTTCTGTCCGAAGCGCTCGCCGTTGCGCTCCATTTCTTCAATCACCCACCGGGGTTTCACCAGCCAGCCAATCAGCACGGCCGAGAGCAGCGCCACCAGGGGCATGAGCACGCCGGTGCTGATATAGTCCATCAGATCGAGCAACTGCGCCTTGGACCCGTTCGGCAGCGGCAGTTCCACGTAAAAACGGTTGTAGCCCATACAGATGACGGTGGAGGCCACCGCGTACAGGGCCGTGAGAATCAGGGTCGTTTTCTTCCGGGACGAGCCCAGGATCTCCATGCAGGTGGCGGTCAGGGTCTCCAGCACGGACACGCAGGAGGTCAGCGCGGCAAAGGCGGCCATGAGGAAAAAGATCAGGCCGATGAAGACGCCGATACTGCCCATGGCATTGAACACCTTGGGCAGAGAAACGAACATCAGGCCCGGGCCGGAGGCCATGCCTTCCATGCCCGCATACACAAAGATGGCCGGAATGATCATGAGCCCGGCCAGCACCGACACGCCGGTGTCGAAAAGGCCGATCTGGGCAATGGAGTGATTCATGTTCACCTGGCCCCTGACGTAGGAACCGTAGGTAATCATGATACCCATGGCGATGCTCATGGAGAAGAAGAGCTGCATCATGGCGTCCAGAAGAATTTGCAGGAAGGAGCTGAAGGTGAGGCCCTGGAGGTTGGGAATCAGGTAGACTTTCAGCCCCTGCAGGCCGGTGCGGGTGACGCCGCCGGCATCGGTATGGCTGAGGGTCAGCGAGAAGAGTGAAATGCCTACCACCACCAGGAGCAAAACCGGCATGATGAAGACCGAAGACTTCTCGATGCCCTTTTCCACGCCCTTGTACACAATCAGGGCGGTCAGGCCCAGAAAGATCAGGTTGAAAATCAGGGGGGCGCTGTCGGCGGTGATAAAGGCGCCGAAAAACTTGGAATCCGCCGCGGCCTGCCCGGCGCCGCTCAGGTAAACCGTGATGTATTTCAGAATCCAGCCGCCAATGACCGAATAGTAGGTCATGATGATGGCAGGCACGAGAAAGGTCAAAACGCCCAGAAAACCCCAGCCGGGCCGCACTATGGCGTAGGCCTTGACCGGACTTTGCCTGGTTTTGCGGCCAATGCTCAGTTCGGCAGCCAGCATCGTGAAGCCGAAGGTCACCAGCAGGAACAGGTAAATGACCAGAAAGAGCCCGCCCCCGTCCTTGGCCGCAAGATATGGAAAACGCCAGATATTGCCCAGTCCGACGGCGCTGCCCGCTGCGGCCAGCACAAAGCCCAGTTGGCCGGTGAAGCGACCCCCGCTTTTGGTTGCCATGCTTGTTCTCCTGATGGAAATTGACGAAATTGACAGAAAAAAGGCGCTTCGCCTGTGGCGAAGTGCCCCTGTTGACGGTAAAAAACCGCGGCGCTGCTCAGCGCTGCCTGGCCATCGTTTTCTTCCGCATTTCCGCGGCAAAATCCAGCATCCGCTGGATGGGCACCCGGGCCCGGGCCGCCATATCCGGCGCCACCTGAATTTCATTCGCTCCGTTTTCCAGCACAGCCGCCACCTTTTCCAGGGTATTCATGGCCATCCATACGCAACGGGTCTTGTCGTCTTGGGCAATGCCCTCATCCCCCCGGGTGGGTGCGGAAATCAGGATTTTCTCCGGCGCCTGCTGGCTCATTTTGTTGAAGATGCCACGCTCCGTGGCCACGATAAACTCCTGGTTCGGCAGTTGTTGCACGGCCTTGATCATGGCGGTGGTGGACCCGACCACATCCGCCAGCGCCGCCACATCCCGGGGTGATTCCGGATGCACCAGAACCGCCGCCTCCGGATGACGCCGCTTCATCTCGGCCAGGGCATCGGCTTGAAAGCTTTCGTGCACCACGCAGGAGCCGGGCCAGAGCAAGACATCGGCGCCGGTCTCCTGCTGGACATAACTGCCCAGATGGCGGTCCGGCGCCCAGAGAATCTTCTCGCCCTTTTCGGCCAGATGCCGCACAATGGGCAGGGCAATGCCGGAGGTCACCACCCAGTCGGCCCTCGCCTTGACCGCCGCGCTGGTATTGGCATAGACCACCACCGTGTATTCCGGGTGTTCGTCGCAGAAGCGGGCAAAAAGTTCCCCGGGGCAGCTTTCGTCGAGTGAGCAGGTGGCCTCCAGATCGGGCATTAACACCCGTTTTTCGTTGTTCAGGATCTTGGAGGTTTCGCCCATGAAGCGTACCCCGGCAACCACCAGGGTGCCGGCCGGATGCTCCATGCCGAAACGGGCCATTTCCAGCGAATCCGCCACGCAGCCGCCGCTTTCTTCCGCCAGATCCTGCAGGGCGGCTTCGGTGTAGTAGTGGGCCACCAACACCGCGTTCTGCCGGCGCAGCAGATCCCTGACATGCGCCTTCAGCCGGGCGCTTTCGGCGGCGCTGCGCTCCGGCAGCCGGGGCAGGGGGGGCGCCTGACACCGGGGTGTCTGCACGGCCGCAAGCTGCATGGCATCATTTGTTTTCATGGCGGATCCTTGGGAAGAAGGGCTGCGCAGTCCGGCACGCGGACCGCAGCGCAACATAGCCAGTGCCTTCCTGCAATGGCAAGAAAAAAGCGGCCAAACTGCGGAACCTGTGGTATGTTTTCGCTCTTCTGTGCACAAGTGCCGGGATGACCGGCCGCCAGACCTCGCACATCGTCGGGGCGGTGCCTGCAAACGGGCAGCCACCTTGCCCTTGCCTCATTCATCTATGGAGCTTTCTCATGGGACAGAACTATTTCAACACCCTGCCGCTGCGTCTGCAACTGGAACAACTGGGCCAGTGCCGTTTCATGCATGCCGATGAGTTTGACGGCGTGGGCAAACTGCAGGGCAAAAAGATCGTTATCGTCGGCTGCGGCGCCCAGGGTCTGCATCAGGGGCTTAACCTGCGCGACTCCGGTCTGGATGTTGCCTATGCCCTGAGAGAAGAGGCCATCAAAACCAAGCGCCAGTCCTGGAAAAACGCGACGGACAACGGCTTCAGGGTCGGCACCTATGAGGAAATGATTCCGACCGCCGATCTGATCGTCAACCTGACTCCGGACAAGCAGCACTCCAAGATTGTTGCCGCCATCATGCCGCTCATCAAAAAAGGCGCCTGCCTGGCCTATTCCCACGGCTTCAACATCGTTGAGGAAGGCATGGCAATCCGGCCGGACATCACGGTCATCATGGTGGCGCCCAAAGGGCCGGGCACCGAGGTGCGGGAGGAGTACAAGCGCGGCTTTGGCGTGCCCTCCCTGATCGCCGTACACCGCGAGAACGACCCGAACGGCGAGGGCATGGATCTTGCCAAGGCCTATGCCTGCGGTCTGGGTGCGGACAAGGCGGGGGTGCTGGAATCCTCTTTCGTGGCCGAGGTCAAAAGCGATCTCATGGGCGAGCAGACCATTCTCTGCGGCCTGCTGCAGGCCGCTTCCCTGCTCTGCTACGACAAAATGGTGCAGGAAGGTGTCGAGGAGGGCTATGCCTCCCAGCTCGTACAGAAGGGCTGGGAAGTGATCTCCGAGGCCCTGAAGCACGGCGGCATCACCAACATGATGGACCGTCTTGCCAATCCGGCCAAGATCATGGCTTTCGATCTGGCGGAGCAGATTCGGGACATCCTCACCCCGCTTTTCGAAAAGCACATGGACGACATCATGTCCGGCAAGTTCTCCAGCACCATGATGGCGGACTGGAAAAACGGCGACAGGGACCTGCTCGCCTGGCGGGCCGAGACCCAGGCCACGGCCTTTGAAAAGGCGAGCTCTGCCGATGAGGACATCTCCGAGCAGGAATACTTTGACAACGGCATCCTGATGGTGGCCTTCATCAAGGCCGGCGTGGAGCTGGCCTTTGACACCATGGTGGCCGCCGGCATCAAGATGGAATCCGCCTACTACGAGAGCCTGCACGAGGTGCCGCTCATCGCCAATCTGATCGCCCGCAAGAAGCTCTACGAGATGAACGTCGTCATCTCCGACACGGCCGAATACGGTTGCTATCTCTTTGCCCGGGCTGCCGTGCCCATGCTGCACGAGTTCATGGTCGGCCTTGACACCCAGGCCATCGGAGAAGGGCTGGACAGCGATGACAACGGCGTGGACAATCTGGAACTGATTGCGGTCAACGAGGCCATCCGCAGCAGCGATGTCGAGTATATCGGCGCGGAACTGCGCATGCACATGAGTGCCATGAAGCCGATTCTGTAAGCCTGGCTCCATCTTGTAAGCCACAGGGCGGGCGCGTTCCTCAAGGGGATGCGCCCGCCCTTTTTTTGCCGGAGCGGGGCCGCCCCGGGCCGATTCCTCAGGCGCCGGCTTCTGCCGCTGTTTGCTGATCTTCCCTTTCCTCCTCCATCTCCGCCTGCTGCGCGATCAGGCCGGCAAAGTCGGCCCGGGCCTGACTGGAGCCGATCACCGCCACCATGTCGCCCGCCTGCAGGCGGAAATCCGGGCCGGGATTGCTGGCCATGCGGCCTCCGCGCAAGACACCCACCACCGAAACGCCGGTACGGGCGCGGATCTGGGCCTCGGCCAGGGTCTGCCCGGCCAGTTCGCTGCCCTGCCGCAGCGGTTGCCATTCCAGATCAAAGCTCTGCTCGGCCGTGCGCAGTTGGGCCAGGGTCCTGTATTCCTGAATCAGGCGGTCGCCCCGATCGCCCTGCCGGAAGAATTCCTGCCGGAGCGGTTCGGTGTACTGATGCACCTCCTGCACGGGCAGACCCAACTGCAAAAGCGCCTGGCGGGTCATTTCCAGGCCTGCTTCAAACTCCGGGTAGACCAGATTGTTCACCTTTTGCTGCGCAAAGTCCTTGAGGAACTCGGTATCCGAGAGCCGCGCCACCACCCGGATCTGCGGATTCATGCGGCGCACGGCGCCGATGGTGGCCTGGGACACCACAATGCCCGGAACGGTGACCACGAGCAGGACCGCCCCGGCCGCGTTCGCCGCCTCTAGCACCAGAGCCTGACTGGTGTCGCCGAAAATCACGTTGAAGCCTGCCTGCTTGGCCATTTCCACCCGGCGCTGGTCCAGCTCGATGATGACAAAGGCAATATTGAGTCTGTGGAAGATGCGGGCCATCTGCATGCCCACACGGCCCCCGCCGGCAATCAGCACATGATTGCCGATTTCGTCGCTGGTAAAGTTGATGGTCTGGAGCGCCTCGCCTTTCCTGTAGCGCTTTTTGAGGGCGTAGAGACGGCTCGTCTGGTTGGAGAGCAAGGGCGTAATCAGCATGGTCACCACCGCGGTGGTCAGCACCAGACTGTAGATCTCCTCGGTGATGGCATGGTTCTTGAGACCAACGCCCGCGAGGACAAAGGTAAATTCACCGATCTGGAAGAGGCCCAGTCCCACGGCGATCGGAATGACATTGCCGTAATGAAAAATGCGCACAATGACGGAAAAGATGAACGCCTTGCCCACAGTGACCAACAGCACCAGGAGCAGTACCTCCTTCAGATGCGCGAGTAAGAATTTCGGGTCCAGCATCATGCCGACCGAGGCGAAAAAGAGCAGGGCAAACAGGTCGCGCAGGGGGATGACGTCCGCAAGGGCCTGATGGCCGTAGTCGGATTCGGTGAGCACCATGCCCGCGATAAAGGAACCGAAGGCAAAGCTGAGGCCGAACAGGTAGGTTGCATAGCCGATGCCCAGGCCGATGGCAATCACGGAGAGCAGAAAGAGTTCGCGGGAGCCCAGCGCCGCGATCCGCTTGAGGAGCACCGGCAGCAGCTTGGCGCCCACAAAGTACATGCAGGCCAGAAAGAGGGCGGCTTTGCCCAGGGCCATGCCCAGCGCGGGCAGCCAGGCCGCCGGGTCGCTGATGTCGTTCAGGAGTGGCAGGAGGATCATCATGGGCACCACGGCCAGATCCTGGACGATGAGCATGCCGATCATGACTTTGCTGGAAAGGGTGCCCATCCAGCCCTGATTCATCAGGGTTTTCAGGAGCACCATGGTGCTGGAGAGCGAAATCATGGCCCCGAACCACACCGAGGCCACCGTGCTCCAGCCCAACAGCTTGCCGATGCCGGAGCCCAGGGCGATCGTCAGCGCGATTTGCAGCGGCGTGCCCACAAAGGCCACCAGCCTGACCGGCAGGAGCGTCTTGTAGGAAAACTCGAGACCCAGCGCGAACAGCAAAAGGTCCACGCCTATGTCGGCCAGGAGCCGGATGTCCTTGATGTCGCTGACCGTAAAGCCGCCGGTGTACGGGCCTACGATAATGCCGGCCAGGATATAGCCCAGAATGAGCGGCTGCTTCAGCCGCTGCATGATGAGTCCGCAGAAAAAGGCGGTGAGAATCAACACAACGATGTCAGCGGCAATACCCATAAAAATGCCTGTAATGAGGAAAGGGAAGAGGGCGCTTTGCGTACCTGTACAGCAGGAGAGGCAACCGCCCGGCCGCTGCCCACAGGGCGGCCCGTCGCTGCCGCCCCTGTGTCCGTCTGTCCGCAGGGCGGGATTGCCGCTTTGCATCCGGCACGGCGGCTTCCAGACCCGGACATGCAGGCTGCCTGTTGACAGAAGACCCGGGGCAGCGGTAACAAGAATCCGGAGCCTGCTTTTTTGTGCAGTCATCCGGGTCAGGCTACATATACCTGATTGACCGGCCCTGTGCCAGCCGATTGCAGGGGCTGGCCCTGTCTTGGGCGGATGTTTTTCCGATTCTCGCGGGCAGCGGCCCGCAGCCACCAATGGAGGCAGCCATGTTGCTTGTTTTTCTCACCTATCTGGCAGTGGGCCTGATTGCCGGGGTGCTGGCCGGGCTTTTGGGCGTGGGCGGCGGCATTGTCATTGTGCCCATGCTGGAGTTCTGCTTTACCCGGCAGGGCATTGACAACGGCGTGCTCATGCACATGGCGCTGGGCACCTCGCTGGCCAGCATCATGTTCACCTCGGTTTCGAGCTTCATGGCGCATCACCGCCGCGGCGCGGTGGACTGGAGCATCGTCAGGCGCATCACCGTGGGCATTCTCGTGGGCACCTTTCTGGGCACCTTTGTCGCTGCCAGAATGTCCACCACCTTTCTCAAGGTCTTCTTCTGCATTTTCCTGTACGTGGTCGCCACCCAGATGCTTTTGGGCAAAAAGCCCAGGGCCAGCCGCGAGCTGCCGGGCCCGTCCGGCATGTTGGGCATGGGCGGCCTGATCGGCGTGGTCTCCAGCTTCGTCGGCATTGGCGGCGGCACGCTTTCCGTGCCCTTCATGCTCTTCTGCAATGTGGAGGCCCACCGGGCGGTTGGCACCTCGGCGGCCATCGGCCTGCCGATTGCCCTGGCCGGCGCTCTGGGCTATCTGTTCAACGGCTGGAGTGCCGCGGCCCGGCCCGAATGGAGCCTGGGCTACATCTATCTGCCCGCGCTTTTGGGCATCGTGGCGGCGAGTGTGTGCACCGCTCCTCTGGGTGCCAGGATCGCCCACGCCCTGCCGGTGGCCAGACTCAAGCGGGTCTTCGCGCTCTTTCTCTACGTGGTCGCCACCCGCATGCTGTGGAAACTCGTGGCGGGCTGAGGGCAGGATTTTTGACCTGCTGGGGGGCCATGAGTGGTATCCGGCCGGCAGTTGCTGAGTGCCTGCCCGCTCTTCTTTGCCGCCACCTGGTTATGGCGTTCAAAACAGGCTGAGCTGAACGAAGCGCCGGCTTGCTCTCTGCTTCAACCTGTACCTGTGCCTGAAAGCGGCCGCTTCCCTGGCCTTTGCGGTCAAATGATGCTGCGTTGACGCCGCAGGCATGGGTCAATCGATGTGGCCGCGGCCTGCCCATCCCCTTTGGGGCAGGCTTGTTATGCACTCTGCCAGGCTGCCGGCCGGCAGCCTGACAGGCATTGCCCTTCCCCGCATGTTGCTCAGCCGCCGCTTTGCCTGTCCCGGGCCCGTTGTGATTGCGTGATTGCTTTTTCATCGGGCCATTTTATAATGCAGCCATTGTGGTGCCGGTTCCGCTGCTTGCCCTGACCGGCATCTCCCTGTTTATCCGTTTTTGACGCCCCCGTGAGTATCTACAAATTGAAACCTGCTTTCCAGTGGCTGTTGCGGCCCCAGGTGAAACGGCTGGCGCAACGGGGCGTGACGCCCAATCAGATCACCTGTTTCGCCCTGGCCGGCTCCGCCGCGGTGGGCATGGTGCTCTGCCTGTTCCCCTGGCACGGGCTTTTTGTCCTCCTGCCTGTCTGGTTCTTTCTCCGGATGGCCCTGAACGCCATGGACGGCATGATGGCCCGTGAATACGGACAGCAGACCGTGTTCGGCTGCTATCTGAACGAGCTGGCCGACATTGTCGCCGATGCCTTCCTGTACCTGCCCTTCGCGCAGTTGCCGGAGTTCTGGCCGCCCTCCGTGCTGCTCTTCATTTTTCTGGCCGCGCTTGCCGAAACAGCGGGCATTCTCGGCGCCCTGGCCGGCGCGTCACGCCGCTACGACGGCCCCCTGGGCAAGAGCGACCGGGCAGCCCTGCTGGGGCTGCTGGCCCTGGTGCTGGTCTTTGTGCCCCGGTCCGGCCTGTATGCGCTGGTTTTTCCGGTGCTGGATACCCTGCTGTGTCTCACCATCTGCAACCGTATCCGGCACGGCATGAAAGAGGCGGCTGCAAAGCGGAACCCATAAACATCGGGGCACACTTATGCGTCACTGCCAGGAGAAATTTTTTACCACCCATGATGGCTGCCAGTTCTTCTACCGCTACTGGCCGGCGCTTGCCGGGAGGCCCAGGGGGGCGGTGGTGCTCATGCACCGCGGTCACGAGCATTCGGGCCGCATTGCCCATTTGGCGGAGGAGCTGAATCTGCCGGATTTCGCCATATTCGCCTGGGACCAGCGTGGCCTGGGCCGCACCCGGGCTTCAAGCGGGCCGGCCCTGTCCATGAATGTCAGCATCCGCGATACCGACAGCTTTCATGGGCACCTGCGGGACGTCTATGGCTTTGCCCATAACCAGACAGTGGTGCTCGCCCAGAGCATGGCCGCGGTGATTGCCAGTGCCTGGGTGCTGGACTATGCGCCGGATTTGCGCTGTCTCATCCTGGCCTCGCCCGCCTTCAGCGTAAGACTGTACGTGCCCTTCGCCCTGCCGCTCATGCGCCTTTGGCGCAGGCTGCGCGGCGAATTTTTCGTGAACAGCTATGTCAAGGCCCGCCTGTTGACGCACGATCCGGAGCGCCGGCGCAGTTTTGCCGCCGATCCCCTCATCCAACGCCCCATTGCGGCCACGGCCCTGCTGGAGCTGGCGGAGATGGGGCAGCGGGTGGTGGACAATGCGCCGGCTGTCATCAGCCCCACTCTGCTGCTTGTTTCCGGGCGGGATGCCGTGGTGCGGCACGAAGCGCAGCATCGTTTCTATGAACGGCTCGGGGCAGCCGACAAGGCGCGGATTTATGTGCCAGGAGCCTTTCACGACACGCTGGGCGAGCGGGACCGGGCGGACTCTGTCGCCGCCTGCCGCGACTTCATTGTGCGCTGCTTTGCCGGCCCGACTGCACGCCCCTGTCTCCTGGATGCGGATCGGCACGGATTCAGCCGCAGGGTGCAGGACCAGATTTCCAGGCCTTTGGCAGCCTGCTCGCTGCGCGGCATGTACTGGCAGTTGCAACGGCTGCTGATCCGCATTGGCGCCCACTTTTCCGAGGGCTTGCGCATCGGGCGGGAGACCGGTTTCGATTCGGGCGGCACCCTCGATTATGTGTACCGAAACCAGCCTGCCGGCACCAATGCCTTCGGGCTTTTTGTCGATCGGCTCTACCTCGACGCCATCGGCTGGCGGGGTATCCGGCAGCGTAAGGCCCACCTGGAGGAGCTGCTGCAAAAGGCCCTTGCTCTGGTGCAGGAACAGGGCATGCCCTTGACCGTCATCGATGTGGCGGCCGGTCATGGCCGGTACGTGCTGGACGCCCTGAAGGCCGCTTCCGTGGCGCCCCAGGACGTCCTGCTGCGCGATTTCAGCGAAGACAATGTGGCGGCCGGTCAGGCGCTCATACGTGAGCGCGGGCTGGAAGACACGGTGCATTTTGAAAAGGGCGATGCCTTTGACCGGGGCGCGCTGGCCAATCTGACGCCCAAGCGTTCCATTGGCATTGTCTCCGGTCTCTTTGAACTTTTCCCGGAAAATGCGCCGCTGCGCGCCGCTCTGGAGGGCCTGGCCGGAGCCCTGGCCGGGGGCGCCTATCTTTTGCTGACCAACCAGCCCACGCACCCCCAGCAGGAATATATCGCCCGGGTTTTACAGAGCCATCTGGCGGGCCGCCCCTGGGTCATGCGCTGCCGTTCCCAGGCGGAAATGGATCAACTGCTGGAGGTGAGCGGTTTTGAGCCCATCTGCCGTCTTGTGGACCAGTGGGGCATCTTCTCCGTAACGCTCGCACGCCGCAGGGATCTGCCTGCTTAAAGATCTGGCCGGAATTTTGTGGGAAACAGCATGCGCAGCAGAAGCTGGTACACACCGCCCAGAATTTTTCTGGCCTCGCTGCTCCGTCTCCTGACCGGGGTCCGCTGCCTCTGCCGCTGTCCGCCCGGGGGACGGCAGAGCATTTACTACGCCAATCACACCAGTCATCTGGACGCACTCGTGATCTGGGCCTGTCTGCCCGATGCCATCCGGCGCCGCACCCGGCCCGTGGCCGCCGGTGACTACTGGAGCGGGGGCCTGCGCGGCTTTTTCGCCAACAACATTTTTGACACTGTCCTGGTCGATCGGGGCGGCCGCTTTGACAAAGGCAGGCTCGCCCAGGCGCTCGCACCCGTTCATGCGGCCCTGGATCAGGGCGACAGCCTGATTCTTTTTCCGGAAGGCACCCGCAGCATGCAGGATGATGGTCACCTGCTGCCCTTCAAAAGCGGGCTTTTTCGCCTGGCCCGGGCCTACCCCGATGTGGCGCTCGTCCCGGTCTGGCTGGAAAATCTGAACCGGATGCTGCCCAAGGGCGGGGGAGCGTGGCTGCCGGTGCCCCTGCTGTGCAGCCTGATCATGGGCGAGCCCCTGCACGCTGTGCAGGCGGACGAGGACCGCCGGGTTTTTCTCGCGCGGGCGGAAGCGGCGCTGCTGGCCCTGGCCCCGCCCCATCCCGATGAGCGTTGACGCCATGTGGTACGTTATTCTGGGTGCCTTCGCCTATCTTGTTGTGAGCACACTGACCGGCTGGTTTTTGCAATGGCGTTGCCTGCAGCGCGCCGGGTCATCGGCAGGGGCGGCCCTGCCGGACTGGCTGGATAATTTGCTGGCGCGCAACCGTGCCTGGTGGGCCATGCAGATCGTCTTCGTCGCAGCCGTGGCCCTGGGCAAATGGGGGATAACCCTGCTGTTCATCTTTGTTTCCTTCAATGCGCTCCGGGAATTCGCGACGCTCGTGCCCTCCCGGCGGGCCGATTACCGGGCGCTCCTGTGGACTTTTTTCATCTTTCTGCCGCTTCAGTACTGGCTGATTCTCTGCGACTGGTACGGGCTCTACACCATCCTGATTCCGGTCTATGCCTTTCTGGTGCTGCCCTGTCCAACGGCCTTTTGCGGTGACACGACCCATTTTCTGGATCGGGTGGCGCGCGTGCAGTGGGGGCTGATGCTCTGCGTGTACTGCCTGTCCCACATTCCGGCGCTGTTTATGCTGCGGCTGGCTGACCCGGCCATGAACATGCAGCTCGTGGTTTTTCTGGTCGTGGTGGTGGAGGGGAGCGACGTGCTGCAATACCTCTGCGGCAAGTTGTGCGGCCGGCACCGGCTCGCCCCCAGTGTTTCGCCCTCCAAAATCGTGGAAGGGCTGGTCGGCGGCATTGGTCTGGCCACACTGTTGGGCGGCGCTTTGTCTTTTTTGGGGCCTTTCGACTTCTGGCAGGGTCTGGCCATCTCCCTGGTCATCACCTGCATGGGCTTTTGCGGCGGCTTTGTGCTTTCGGCCATCAAGCGTGATCACAAGGTCAAAGACTGGGGCACGATGATTCAGGGCCACGGCGGCATGCTGGACCGGGTGGATTCCCTGGCCTTTGCCGCACCGGTCTTTTTCCATATCATTCGCTATTTCTGGGCCTGAACCTTTGCGGCCCGGATCGCTGGCAGCCCGTTGTGATTGCGTGATTGCTTTTTTCATATGCCAGAGTAAAGTACACAGCTTTTGGAGGCGGCCCTTTCCTGGCCGCCCGTGATTTTTGCCAACAAGGAGCTGCCATGGCAGAACCCAACAGCGCCGGCAGAACGCCCCAGGAGCCACCTCCGCTGTATCACGAGGCAGGGCTTCTGGAAGAGTTCAACCTGCCGCCCAAAGTCATCCGTTATCTTCGCGCCCACCAGCGCCAGCTCTGGACGATTTTCGGTCTGGCACTGGCCTTGGTGCTGGTGCTTGCAGGCATTGACAGCTACCGCGGACACCGGCTGAAAAAAGGCGCGGAGGCGCTGGATGCCGCCCTTCATGCCGAAAGTGGCCAGCGGGAACAGTTGGAAAAGCTGCTGGCCGATTATGGCGCCACGCCGTCCGCGCTCTGGGCCGAGGTGGAACTGGCCCGGCTGGACGAACAGGCCGGCAAGACCGAGGCGGCGGTCAGCCGCTATCAGGCTGTTCTGGACAAGCTGAAGCGTGACTCCAAACTGGAACCGCTGGTGCTGGGCAAGCTGGCCGGTCTGGAAGAAAACCGCAAACATTGGGACGCGGCCCTGGGCTATCTTAAACGGCTTGAGGGCATTGCCGGCCGGGCGCCGGACGCCGCCCTGGCCATGGGCCGCATTTACGAGACCCAGGGCAAAAAGGCGGAAGCCCTGGCCATGTACAAGAAATTTGTGGAAGCCACCGCGATTTCACTTGAGGAGAGCGGTGTCGATCAGAGACGGCAGATGATCATGAGTCATATGGAATTGATGCAGGCCAGGTGATGGAAATTCTGCAAAAGCCGGATGAAATGCAGGCCTGGGCCCTGGCCCGGCGCAGGAGTGGCGCGGTCATCGCTCTGGTGCCGACCATGGGCTTTCTGCACGAGGGGCACCTCAGTCTGGTGCGGCTGGCCGCCCAACGCGCGGATACCGTGGTGGTGAGCATCTTCGTGAACCCGACCCAGTTCGGGCCGAATGAGGATCTGGCCCGCTACCCGCGTGATCTCGACCATGACCTGCAGCTTTTGGCAGAGGCCGGCGTGACCATGGCCTTCACGCCCACGCCGGATCTGATGTATCCCGAAGGCTTTCAGACCGAGGTGCGGGTCAAGGGGCTGTCCCAGGTGCTCGAGGGCAAAACCCGGCCCACACATTTTGCGGGTGTGGCCACGGTGGTGTCCAAGCTCTTCCACATCGTGCAGCCGGAGCTGGCCTGTTTCGGCGAAAAGGATTTTCAGCAGCTCGTGCTCATCCGCCGTATGGTCGCGGACATGAACATGCCGGTCAGCATCCTGGGCGGCCCCATTGTGCGTGAGGCGGACGGCCTGGCCATGAGTTCCAGAAACGCCTATCTGGATGCGGCCGGCCGCGCCTCGGGGCTGAGCCTGTCCTCGGCGCTCGGGCTGGCGCAACGGCTCTATGCGGACGGGGAACGCCGGGCTGCCGTGATTCTGGATGCGGTCACGCGGCATATCGACTCCTTCCCGCAGACCAAGATCGATTATGCCAGCCTTGTGGACAGCGATTCGCTGGACGAGACGAGCATGGCCAATGAGCGCACCCGGCTTGCACTCGCGGTCTATATCGGCGGCAAGGTCCGGCTCATTGACAATGCGCTTCTGGCGCAGCAACATATTTGAGGTGCACACATGCCCGGATTCGAGGTTTTTGGCGAAGAGGAAAAGCGGGAAGTCATGCAGGTGCTGGAGAGCGGCGTGCTCTTCCGCTACGGCTTCGAGGAGCAACGGGGCGAACAGTGGAAGGTCCGTCAGTTCGAGGAGGCCTTTGCCCGCTACACCGGCGCGGCCCATGCCCAGGCCGTGAACTCCGGCACCGCGGCGCTGAAGGTGGCGCTGGCGGCTCTGGGCGTGGGCGCGGGGGACGAGGTCATTACCCAGGGCTATACCTTTGTCGCCACCTGGGAGGCGATTCTGGACTGCGGCGCCATTCCGGTCTTCACGGAAATCGACGCCAGCTTGAACATGGACCCGGCAGATCTGGAAAAGAAAATCACGCCGCAAACCAGGGTCATCATCCCGGTGCACATGATGGGCGCTGCCGCGAAGATCGAGGAAATCCTGGCGATCGCGAACAGGCACGGCATTCCGGTCATCGAAGACACGGCCCAATCCATGGGTGCACGGCTCAACGGCCGGCATCTGGGCACCTTCGGCGCCATCGGCACCTTCAGTCTGGATTCGGTCAAGACCATTACCACCGGCGAAGGCGGCATGTGCATCACCAACGATTCCGCACTCATGCAGCGCATGGACAACTATCACGACCACGGCCACGACCATCTGCCCAATCCCGGCGGCCGCGGCGGCGAGAAACGGCCCTTTATCGGCTTCAACTTCCGCATGATGGAGCTGCAGGGCGCGATTGGTCTGGCCCAACTGGCCAAGCTGGACGGCATTGTTGCGGCGCAGCGGGCCAACAAGGAGGCCCTGCGCGAGGCGGCCAAGGCCATTCCGGGTGTAGGCTTCCGCGAGATGCAGGATCCCTCCGGTGACAGCGCCACCTTCTTTACCTTCATGCTGCCGGACAAGGCGCGGGCAGACAGGGCCGCTGCCATCCTGAAGGCGGCCGGAGTCGCGCCCACCCGCTGGAGCGAAAATACCTGGCACTACTATCCCAACTGGGAGCATCTTTTGCAAGGGCACACGGCCGCTGCGAACGACTGGCCCTTCAGCGTGGGCGGCAAGCGGCGCTACCTCTATGACCCCAAGGCCCTGCCGCAGACCGTTGCCATTCTGGAACGGGCGCTCACCTATCAGGTGCCGGTGCGGATGAGCGCCGAGCGCAGCCAGGCGCTCCATGACGGTCTGACCCAGGTTGCCAGGACGCTCTGATTTCAACCTGTTACGCCGTATGGTCGGGGCAGGGCGCATGGTGTGTCCTGCCCTTCTCCCTGTTCAGGACCCTGTCTTTGCCAGCCCCGGCTCCGGCCCTGAGCCATCCCTTTCTGCCCATCCCCCTGCTGCGACAAGCACGATTTCCCGCTTTCATTTTCTGGCCGGCTGCTGGTTGTTTGGCCTGCCCTGTGGCCTGCCAGACAATTTTTTTTCTTTGGGTCGGGCCTTGGGAAGCCCCGCATTTTCAGGCCCTCATGAGTGATTGCTTCTCAGGTACTGCAATATAGGAGCGTCATTGCACTTGCCTGATGCAAAAGAATGTATTAAAGGTTCCCGCCAACATCACAGAAGGAGCAATACGACACCGGGCCTGATCGTGTCTGTTGATCAGAATGTACCCACGGGGCGCCTTGCCGGCGCGGCCGCCACATTTTTTCGGGTGGCTGCGCTCATCACGTTTACCTGTTGTCAATTCGTTATTTGCACAGCGCTCCGGCAGCGAGCTGCGGCCCGGCCCGGTTGGCCCGGCTCTGGAATCAAGCCGAGGAGGGAAAAGTTTGAAATGGAATCAATGGGATTTGTGGAAGGTTTGCTCTGGCTGACCTTGAACATTTACCACGAAGCACGCAGCGAACCGGAAATCGGCAAGCTTGCGGTGGCCCATGTGACCCTGAACAGGGCCATGGAAGAGCAAAAAAGTATTGAGGAGGTAGTAACCGCACCCTATCAGTTTTCGTGGACCTTTCAGAAGACCTCGTTTATCCCGGCCGAGCCCGGCTCGCTGGAAGACAGCATGGGCGTGGCGCTCAAGGCCATCACCTCGAAAGATTTTACCCAGGGATCCACCTTTTACCATCGTACCGATGTTTCCCCCAGGTGGGCTGCCCATAAAAACTTCACCGCCCAGTACGGGTCCCACAAATTTTACCGGCAGGCAGGCGCTTCCGTCCCTCCGCTGCCGTTCTGATAGCCTTTGTTTCTGAACCGGTTTCAACCAATCACGCGTTGACAATTTTATAACGCTCGAATATAGAAAGCCATTCGCTAGGGGTGCGGCGTCATGCCGCTGAGAGGAATGCCAACCCTATGAACCTGCTCCGGATAATGCCGGCGAAGGGAAGCGCGCTCATCGAACACGAAATTTTTCACCTGTTCGTTTTCAGCCGCCAGCCCTCCCCGGGATGGCGGCTTTTCTTTTCCACTGTGTGCTCGTGATTTGACGCTATCCGCCACTTGGGCCAGCCCGGGGTGACAGCGCTGCAGGAAAGGTGGCTCCGCATCAACCCAGCGCCTGCTGGAAAGGCCGCATGCCGGAGCGATTGACTGCAGTTGTTCATGGCAGCCAGCTTCTCTGCGGGTTGCGAATTGGTTGTGGCAGGCCTGGATCAGCGGACAGACAAAAGGATGCCTGTGGCAGCCCTGCCGGCTGTCGCCCATAACAGCCGTACAGTGGCCGCTTACATGGCTGCAGGCATTTTCCAGGAACGGGGAGAGAGATCATGAGTCAGGCAAGCTTACCGGGTGGCGTCTATGGCATGACTGCCGAGCGCTTTTCCAGGGGACGCAGCAATATCGATGTGGTCAAGGCGATGATACAGGGGGGCGTGCGCGTGCTGCAGTACCGGGAAAAACGGCCTGACAAGCAGTTTCGCGTCATGCTGGAAGAGTGCCGGGCCATTCGTCAGTTGACCCGTGAGGCGGGCGTGCTCTTTCTCGTGGACGATTATCCGACCCTGGCGCTGCTTGCCGAGGCCGACGGGGTGCACGTGGGTCAGGACGACTGGCCCTTGGCCGAGCTGCGCAGGCTGGTCGGGCCGGATATGATGATCGGTGTTTCGACCCACGAAGCGGCCGAGGCCCAGGCAGCGGTTGCGGGCGGGGCAGACTATATCGGCGTGGGGCCTGTTTTTGCCACCCAGACCAAGGCCGATGCGGCCGCACCGCTTGGACTGGACTACCTTGACTATATTAAAAACAATATTCCACTGCCCTTCGTTGCCCTGGGAGGCGTCAAGGAACATAATCTGGCGCAGGTGATCGCCCATGGCGCGCGTTCGGTCTGTCTGGTGACGGATATCGTGGCGGCGGACGATATCTGCTCCAAGGTGCAGCGCCTGCAGGCAATGTTCTGATCCCGTTTTTTTCCGGTCCATGGGGGACCCCGGGTTCTGCGGGCCCGGTGTTTGACGATGATCCCGTAGTTGAGGAGTGTTTCCATGAGCACACAGATGGCTGCGGCCAGAAGAGGCGAATTGACCCCGGCGATGCGGCAGGTGCTGGCAGCCGAGCGCATTGACGAAAACGACCTGCTTGCCGGTCTGGCCAGCGGCACGATTGTGGTGCCGGCCAACCACAAACACGGGAGCCTGAGAGGCTGCGGTGTGGGCAAGGGGCTTCGTACCAAAGTCAACGTGAATCTGGGCGTTTCCGAAGACTGCTGCCATGTGGAGCGCGAGCTGGACAAGGTGCGGCGCGCCATCGAGCTCAAGGCGGACGCCATCATGGATCTGAGCACCTTTGGCGATACCCGGGCCTTTCGTCGTCGCACCGTGGAACTCAGCCCGGTCATGATCGGGACCGTGCCGGTTTATGACGCAGTCGCCCGCTATGGCAAGGAGGTGGGCAGGATCACGGTGGATGATTTTTTCGAGACTGTGCACGTCCATGCGGAGGACGGCGTGGATTTCATGACCATCCACGCAGGTCTGACCCAAACTGCGCTGCAGCGGCTGAAAAACAGGCCGCGCCTCAGCCATGTGGTCAGTCGCGGCGGCTCCCTGCTTTTGGACTGGATGAGCGCAAACGACCGGGAAAATCCATTTTACGAGCACTTTGACCGGCTCCTGGCTCTGTGCCGGGAATATGACATCACGCTCAGCCTGGGCGACGGGCTCAGGCCCGGTTGCCTGAAGGATGCCACCGACGCGGCCCAGATTCAGGAGCTGATTTTGCTGGGCGAACTCAGCGCCCGCTGCCGCGAGGCGGAGGTACAGGTTATGATCGAGGGGCCTGGCCACGTGCCCCTGAACGAGGTCGTGGCCAACATGCAGTTGGAAAAGAAGCTCTGCCAGGGCGCCCCCTTTTACGTGCTGGGACCGATCGTCACCGATGTGGCGCCGGGCTACGACCACATCACCTCAGCCATCGGGGGGGCCCTGGCCGGGGCCGCGGGCGCGGATTTTCTCTGCTACGTCACGCCGGCCGAGCATCTGCGCCTGCCCGACGCCCAGGACATGAAGGAAGGCATAGTCGCGGCGCGCATTGCCGCCCATGCGGCGGACATCGCCAAGGGCATACCCGGCGCGCAGGACTGGGATAACGCCATGGGCGAAGCCCGGCGCGAGCTGGACTGGACCCGCATGTTCGAACTGGCCATCGATCCGGAAAAGGCCAGGGCATACCGGGCCTCTTCCAGGCCGATCGATGCCGAAACCTGCACCATGTGCGGCGATTTGTGCGCTGTCAAACGCAGCCGGCGGATTTTGGCAGGGCAGTAGAGCAGCCACGAACACGCGAACAGGCAGGAAGGCCACCGCCCCGGCGGCTTTGTGCGGGGAAAATGGCAGGGCTTTGGCCCGCAGCTCGGGTGGCAGGCGGCCGGTCACTGGCCCCGCGGGATTTTCCCGGCTTCCTGGCCGCCGGAATCAATGGTTAGGCTCTGGCCTCATGAATCGAGATGGCATATGACGGAAGCCGCGAGGCATAGAGCTGAAAAGAAGGTGGTATGCGCGCAGCGGTCATAACGCATGGCTATTCTCCGCCAGTCCTTGATCCTGCCAAACATGATCTCGATCCTGTGCCGCTGTTTATACAGATCTTGATCTACGGGCAGGGTTGCTTTCGGCTCCTTTTGGGCGGGATGCAGGGCTTAATGTCTCTGGCGAGAGAGCATCACGGAACCAGTCGGCGTCATAACCACGGTCCGCCAGCAGCGCCTTGGCCTCGGGTAAAGCATCTATGGCATCCATAAGCAGGAGGGCTCCTTGGTAGTCACTCACTTGGCCATCCTGTCCTGCTGTTTTTGCCAATTCGGTAAAAATATTGTTGAAGACGCCCATCCGGCTCCAGCGCAAAAAACGATTGTACAGCGTTTTATACGGGCCATACTCACGCGGCGCATCTTTCCATTGCAGGCCATGTTTGATGACATAAATGATGCCGCTGATGACTTTCCGGTCATCGACCCGCGGAATACCATGTGAACGTGGAAAGAAGGGCTTGATACGCTCGAGTTGTTCGGCAGAAAGGGAGAAAAGTTGGCTCATGGCGTCCTCCTTGAGCACAACTAACCAGATTTCCTGCTTTTTGGCAACTAATGAGGCCTGAGCCTAGATTGTTTCTCAGTGAAGTGAAAATCAGGCTACTTTGGTTTCTTGAAGGGTATTATTCGTGTCTGTTGTGTTTTTTTGGCTTCTCCTCCATATTTTAAATGCAGGAAAATAGACTTCGAGTTGGTTTTCAAGCCATCTCAGATTTTCAGATTCTGCGCTTTCCTTTGCCCAAGTTTCAAATTCAACCAGGAATGCTTCTGCGGGCTGTGTGCGCTTGCCTTCTGCCTCGGTTGTTCTCTTAGGGCCTTGTCCGGTCATTATCCATCTTGTTGTTATTCCGTATTTTAGTTCAATTTTGAATGCCCATTCAGCTGGAAATGGGTCTTTCTTGCTTCGACTAAAAGTTGACTGTGGAATTCCAAGTAGTTCTTGGATTTCTTTGTCGGTTTTTAGACCGAGTTCAAGCTTAAGCCTTCCTAAGGCGGAAAAAAAATGCCCATTTGTCATTTTTTTTCTTGTTGAAATCCATAAATGGACATAAAATAACCAAAATTGGATTTTCTATTTATTCATGCATAAATTAGCACGAGTTGTTGCAGAAGATAGCAAATAACGAAATAACAAATTAGAAAAATACCATAAAAGCGACAAGAAACCAAGAAATGACAAACAGGGGGCGAAACGGCAGTGACAAGCGCAACGGGTCAGGGGCAACAAACATCGGTTTGGCCTACGACTGAGGCATCACGCAGGAATTTAGGGAGTACGTGGCTTGAGGGTCGGATTACGGAGTCACGGCAAGTGGGTGTGGATCGGGAAAATATGCCAATTTTTGAAACGATTTTGATGACGCCTGCTGCGGATAAATATTCGTGAGGATTTATCAATTGAGTGGAAATCCAGTGTCGGCCGTGGCGTGACGGGGGCGCTGGCATTATCCGCATTCTTTGTGGGTAGTCTGAGAAATGGAGCGGGAATTGTCCCTTATCCTTCCGTGAAGCGGGAAAGGGGGGCGCCCTTCCATTTTCGGGTGCAGGGGGGCAAGCAAACGAGTAGGTCAGCTGCGCAACCAAATTCTCAACGAATCCAGGATGGGCGAATACTCAGCTCAAACTCCTTTGTGCCGAGGGATGCATCCTTCTGGAATAATCCATACAGGTCCTTAACCGGACATTATTGATTAATTTAAGATAAGCACTTAAAAAATGATGGAAGAAAGGAGTCAAACGATGTTGTGCAAAAAAAGCAGATTCAGAGTGAAAAGTAATTCCTTGTTGCATAAATCCGTCGTTGTTGCTCTGCTCATCGCTGTGTGCGGGGTGGGGAGTGTCAATGCTGCACAAGTTATGAAAGTAGGTGGGGCAAGAGACGTGCCGCCTGTCTATTTCAAAGACGCCCAATCTGTTCTGATTGGTTTTGACGTTGATGTGCTGCGCGAAATAGGCAAGCGAATCGGGAAAAATATGGAATTTCAGGGTATTGACTGGTCCGAAAAGTCAGTACTGCTCAATAGTGGCAAAATTGATATTATTGCTTCCGCTCTGAATATCACTGATGAGCGTAAGACCAGTTATAGTCTCACACGCCCGATCATTGACAACGGGTATGTGGCAATTGTTCGGGCGGATTCGTCTATCAGAGAATTGGATGAGCTGAGCGCCAAAACTGTTTGCATACTCAACGGAGTTTATTATATTTCCGAACTTATGAAATTCAAAGGAAAATCCGGACCACCTGCCACAGTCATAACTGGCACGAACGAATTCTGCCTGACCGAAATGCTGAAAGGCAAGATGGATGCCACGGTAATCAAATTGCTGGCAGCAAACTATTATATGAAGTTCAATCCCGGATCTTTTCGTGTTCTGCCAGGAAAACTGACCACTGACAAAACAGCCTTTGCCTTACGTAAAAGCGATGCTGCACTACGTGATCAATTTGACAAGGTCATAGCTGAAATGGAAAGCGATGGCACCATGGCTGAGCTTCGTAATCGCTGGTTTGATCAGAATGAATAAAGGAGGGTGCACGTCTGCCGGAATTCAGCCCAAGGAAAGACTGTAAGGCAGATCTGCAGAATCGTGGTATTGAGCAGATAGAGTTTTCCCTGAAGACAGTACTGTCTCATTAAAATTGGTTCCTCGCTGTTTCATGTGGGTAAGGTGTTTTTTCCTTGTTCCCCTTCTTGAGGTTTTAATCCATGCGTGACACCGACCTTTTCCAAATGGCCCTTGGTTTGACTCCGCCGTGGCAGGTGGAGTCCTGCGAGTTTGCCGCAGAGCAAAAGCGCCTGGACATTCGTTTGGCCTTTCCCCGGGGCAGCGTCTTTGTCTGTCCGCAATGCGGCCAGGCAGACCTCAAGGCATACGACACCACGGAAAAGAGCTGGCGGCACCTGAACTTCTTCCAGCACGAAGCCTGGCTGACCGCGAAGCTGCCCCGGGTCAAATGCGACCATTGCGGCGTCAAGCAGGTATCCGTACCCTGGGCGCGTCCAGGCAGCGGCTTCACCCTGCTGTTCGAGGCCCTGGTCATGAGCCTCCCAGGGCCATGCCAGCACGAAGCCTGGCAAAGCATGTGGGCGAGCATGGCACCCGGCTCTGGCGCGTGGTGAATCACCATGTGGAGGAGGCCAGAACGAGCATCTCCTTCGCCGACGTCGCTTCCTTTGGCGTGGACCAGACAGCCAGCAAACGCGGCCACAACTACGTCACCGTGTTCGCCCACCTGCGAAGCCACAAGGTGCTGTTCGCCACCGGGGGCCGGGATGCCGCCACAATCCAGCGCTTCAAGGAAGAGCTTGCGGCCCACGGCGGCGATCCCGCAAAGGTAAACGAGGTGTGTTGCGACATGTCGCCCGCGTTCATTGCCGGCGTGGAGGCGAACTGCCCCGAGGCGCACATCACCTTTGACCGGTTCCACATCATGAAGGTGCCGGGCGACGCGGTGGACCAGGTGCGGCGCGAGGAGGCGAAGACTCGGCCCGAGCTGGCGAAGAGCCGGTATGTGTGGCTGAAAAACCGTGACAAATTACCTGCCTCACAACAGGAGCGTCTGGCGGCACTCACCATGTCCAGGCTGAATCTGAAAACGGCCCGGGCCTGGCAACTGAAAACGACATTTCAGGACTTGTTCCGGCAGGCCCCCGGCCAGGCGGAGGCCTTCCTGAAGAGGTGGTGTCTCGTGGGCACTGCAGGCTCCTCTGGCGGGATTACGCCGGAGTTCCCTGCTGATCGCCCGAAGGACTCCGGTTCAGGGCTCCGGCGATCTTGCGGATTCCGCAGCCCTGAGCACGAAGGCACAGTATACTTTCCCGTTCTGTTGCTGCGTTTAGCTCGTAAATCCAGGATGTATTTTCCTGAAGAGTGCCCCTTGCTGCTGGCGTTGCGCCTCGTGCCTGAGCCAGGCCTGCACCTGTTTGCCCCGTCGCAGGCGCGTGAGCTGCAGCATCAGGGGAAAAGGTGTTTCCAGGAGACCATAGTCTTTTTGCAGACGCCTTTCCATGTAGAGCCAGAGCCGGGCTGTGGCCTCGGCATCGGCCAGGGCCCGGTGCCAGTTGCCGTTCGGCGCGATGCCGCAGTGTTCGGCCAGAACCGAGAGCTGGTAGCGGGGCGCTTCCGGCACAATCCGGCGCGCGGCCAGGAAGGTGCAGGCATGGGGGTTGCCGCATTCCAGCCCCAGCCGCCCGAGTTCAGAAAGCAAAAAGCTGCGATCAAAGCGCACGTTGTGCGCCACGATGGGGGCATCGCCCAAAAACGCGCGAAAGGCAGGAAAGACCTCGCGGCTTTTCGGGGCGGTGGCCAGCATCTCGTTGGTGATGCCGGTCAGTGCCGTGATAAAGGCGCTCACCGGCAGACCCGGATCGACGAGGCTCTGGAAGCGCTCCCCAATCACACCGTTCTGCAGCCGCACTGCACCGATTTCAATCACCCGGGCGCCGTCCGATGGCTTCATACCCGAAGTTTCGAAGTCGAAAATGATCAGTTGGGACTGGGGCATGCTTGCTCCAAAGGACCGGAGATGCCAGGCCGGCGGATCACGGCGCGGAGGGGCTGAGCCGGCCGCCCCGCGCATTGCAGACAGGGAGAAGACTCTTTTGTGCCAGGGCAGGCGCTGGGTTTGCAGGCTTTGTCCTGCTCAAAGGCATCGGCTCTGGCCCTGCCCCCTGTCAAGCAGGGCAATCATCTGCCCAGGCTTCGACCCAGACCGGCCTTTTTGTGTTTTTCCTCTGCATGCAAAGCAAAAGGCTCCCGGCCCTCTGGGGCAGGGAGCCTGTCTGTTGGCCAGGCGATCACGCTTCAGAAATCCACCAGTTCCACGTCAAAGACCAGCCAGGCGTCCGGCGGGATGAGCCCGCCGCCTGCACCGCGCGTGCCGTACCCGAGCTCCGGCGGAATGATGAGGATGCGGTGTTCCCCCTTCTTCATCATGGCCAGGCCTTCATCCCAGCCCTTGATGACCATGCCGGTGCCGACCGGAAACTCGATGGGTTCCCCCCGGCGGCGCGAGCTGTCGAACTCCCTGTCGTTGCTCAAGAGCCTGCCTGTGTAGTGTACCTTGATCTTGGTGCCCTGGGCCGGCGTGGAGCCGCTGCCCTCCTCGACCAGAACGGTGTAGAGACCGGAAGCGGTACGGTGCGCCTTGGGCCAGCGGGTTTTGACGCGTTTTTCCATGGCCTCCTGTTGGCTCTTTTGCGCTTTGGCCGCCGCGGCTTTCCTGGCTATGAGCGCGGCATTGAAGGATTCCTGGTCGATTTTGAAGCGCTCGGCCTCGGCTCCCTGGCGGATGATTTCGATGTGTTGGATATGGTCGCCCTGGCGGATGGCGTCGACCACTTGCTGTCCTGTCACCACCTGGCCGAACACCGTGTGCTTGCCGTCCAGGTGCGGGGTGGCCGTGTGGGTGATGAAGAACTGGCTGCCATTGGTGTTTGGGCCGGCATTGGCCATGGAGAGCACCCCCGCGTTGTCGTGCCGCAGCGTGGCATCGATCTCGTCCGGGAACGCATAGCCGGGCGTGCCGGAGCCGGTGCCCAGGGGGCAGCCGCCCTGAATCATGAAATCGGCGATGACACGGTGAAAGGTGAGGCCGTCATAAAAAGGCTGACCCTTTTTGGGGCCGACCGTACCCATGGCCAGTCCCGCGAAGTTGATGACCGTGAGCGGGGTTTTGTCGTAAAACAGTCGCAGAAGGATATCGCCCCTCTCGGTGCTTATTTTGGCGTAAAGTCCGTCTTTCATGGTGTTTTCCTTGACTTGGGCGCCTTTTTGGGCGTTTGGCTTTGGGGCCGCCGGGCTCGAGGCCGGCAGCGCCGTGAAACAGAGGGTACAAACGAAGAGAGCGGACAGAAGCAGGCTCTGTCTGATGCCTGTGCAGTGCATGTGCAATCCTTGCCTTCATCGGCTTTGTGGCTTTCTGGGAGGACCGGTCGCCTGCTTACCCTGCCTGATGGCCCTTGTCAACCATGTTGGCGTGGCGGGCCGCTCAGGGGCGCTGAATCTGTTGATTTGCCTTGACAAAGAGCAGCCCTGTTCTATAAATTTTCGCGGGAATTTGGATCCGCCTCACGTCGCTGAAATGCGGCCTTCGCAAAGGCCGTTCCTGCATGTCCTATCATAACCTTTGGAGGAAAGATCATGTATGAGATTACTGTAGACAAGGCCAAATGCACGGGTGATGAAGAATGCGTCAACGCCTGCCCTGGTCAGGTTCTGGAGCTGGTTGACGGCAAGGCCGAACCGGTGCATTCCGACGAATGCCTGGGTTGCGAGACCTGCGTTGAAGTTTGTCCGGCCGATGCGATTACCGTCAAGGAAATGTAATTGCCTTTAGAGCATCCTGGTTCTCCACGATAAGCCCACATCCCTGGCGGAGTGGGCTTATCGTGTTTCTGCAGCCAGGCCAGGGACCGCCGCAGTCCGGCATTTTTCGGAAAAGACCATGGAAGCATCGAAACGGGTCATTGTCAGCCGAGCGGCTTTGGTCCACAACTTTGCACTGTGCCGCAGGCAGGCGAATGGCGCGGGCATTATCGCTTTGGTCAAGGCCGATGCCTACGGCCATGGCATGCTGGAGTGCGCCCGCCTCTTTGCCAATCTGGGTGCAGCCGGGCTCGCGGTTGCCGATGCGGTGGAAGGTGTGGCCCTGCGCGAGGCGGGTCTTGCCGTACCGATTTATGTACTGGCCGGGCTGGCCCCGCAGACGGTCCCTGGCATTGTGGCCCACAATCTGACGCCTTTGGTGAGCGATGGGGCCATGTTGGAGCGGCTTGCCCACGAGGCCCAGCGGCAGAAGCGGGTTTGCACCGTGCATCTGAAGGTGGATGTCGGCATGGGCCGGCAGGGTGCGCTGCCGGAGGATTTTCCGGAGCTGACCAGAAAGGCGCTCTCGCTGCCGGCCATACAAATCGGCGGGATGATGGCCCATCTGCCCAAGGCGGACGACCGGAACAGCGATCATTCAGAGCGGGCCAGGGATGCCTTTGCCAGGGTGAGCGCGGTCGCCCGGGCGCTCGTGCCCTATCCCCTTTTCTGTCATCTGGCCAGCAGCGGGGCCCTGTTTTATGTCGCAGACTCCAGATTTGACCAGGTGCGGCCGGGCATTGCCCTTTACGGTTGTTATCCCGGCGGGGCGGCTGGGAAAAAATCGGCTGGCGCGCCGGATCTCCGGCCTGCCATGAGCTGGACGGCCGATATTCTTTTGGTGCGTCAGGTGCCGGCAGGCCACAGCATTGGCTATGACTGCACCTGGATCACGAAGCGGCCCACCAAAATGGCCGTTTTGCCGCTCGGCTATGCGGACGGTTATCTGCGCAGGCTCTCGAACCGGGGGCAGGTCCTGATTGCCGGTCGCCGGGCGCCGGTTCTGGGCCGTGTGTCCATGAACCTGACTGTGGTGGATGTGACCGATATCCCGGGCGTCGATGCCGGCGACGAGGCGGTGCTTCTGGGCCGGCAGGGAGCGGATGAAATTACGGCCGACGAGCTGGCCGGCTGGATGGAGACCATCAATTACGAAGCGCTCTGTCTGATTGGCCGGCTGAACCGGCGTGTTTACCAGGATTGATGAACCCATGATCAAATCACAGGTTAAGGCGTGTCTGGAGCGGTGCGTGGCTCTGGGGGCGCAACAGGGCTACTGGCCGGAGGATGCGGCGAAGTCCTGCGGCATCGAGGTGCCCAAGCGGGCGGAGCAGGGGGATTTTTCCACCAATTTTGCCATGATGACCGCAGGCAGAATGCAGGCCAGGGCCCGGGATCTTGCGGCCAGGCTGGTGGAGCTTTTGGCCCGGGAGCCGATGTTTGCCAAAGTGGAAATAGCCGGCCCCGGTTTCGTCAATTTCTTCCTGAAGCCTTCGATATGGGCCCAGGTGCTGGCGCCGGTGTACGGGCAGGACGAAAAATTTGGCTGTTCGGAGACTGGCGTGGGCAAAAGGGTGCTGGTGGAATTCGTGAGCGCCAACCCGACCGGGCCCCTGAGCGTCGGCCATGGCCGCAACGCGGTGCTGGGCGACGCCATTGCCCGTGTGCTGACGGCAGCCGGCTACACGGTGCAGCGCGAGTACTACTTCAACGACGCGGGCCGCCAGATGCGGGTTCTGGGCGCTTCCACCAGGGCCCGCTGCATGGAGCTCTTGGGCCTGCCGTCCGAGTTCCCGGAAGACGGCTATCAGGGCGGCTACATCTACGATATTGCCAAAGACCTGGTGGCGGCAAAGGGGCAGGCGCTCAGGGATGCGCCGGACCAGCTCTTCATCGAGCAGGCCCGCGAGGCGATCTTCCAGGACATTCAGAACACGCTGGCCCGCATCGGCATCCGCTTTGACAGCTATTTCAACGAACGTTCGCTCTATGAGCAGGGTTTGCTCGAAAAGGTGGTGGCTGACCTGCGCGCCAGAGATCTGGTGTACGAAAAGGACAATGCCACCTGGTTCAAAAGCTCGGCTTTCGGGCAGGAGCAGGACAGGGTCATCATCAAGAGCAGTGGCGAGCCGACCTACCGGCTTCCGGACATCGCCTATCACCGGGAGAAATTTGCCCGCGGCTTTGACTGGATGATCAACATCTTCGGCTCCGATCACATCGCCACGGTGCCGGATGTCCTGGCCGGCCTGCGGGCGCTGGGCCTGGACGACAGCCGGGTCACGGTGGTGCTTTACCAGTTCGTCACCCTGATGCGCGGCGGCAAGCAGGTGAAGATGTCCACCCGCAGGGCCACCTTTGTCACTGTGGATGAGCTGGTGGATGAGGTGGGCAGTGATGCCATGCGCTTCTTCTTTTTGATGCGCAAGCCGGACAACCTGATCGAGTTCGATCTGGATCTGGCCAAGCAGCAGAGTCAGGAAAATCCGGTGTACTACGTGCAGTACGCCCATGCCCGCCTGTGCAGCATAGAACGGCAGGCGAAAGAGCTGGGCGTGGCACTGCCCACGGCCGCCGAGGCCGGCGATACCGCCCTGCTGGGCCGGCTGGACCTGCCGGAGGAGCTGACGCTTTTGAAAATGCTGGCCGCATATCCGGAATTGATCGCCGATGCGGCCCGGGATCTTGCGCCGCACCGACTTGTGTTTTATCTGATGGAGCTGGCCGGGGCCTTCCACAGCTATTACAACAGGCACAAGGTGCTGGGCGAGGATGCCGAACTGAGCCGGGCCAGGCTTTTGCTGGCCGGCGCACTGAAAAAGGTGCTCAGAAACGGCCTTGCCCTGATTGGCCTGACTGCGCCGGAGCGGATGTAGCCCGTGTTCGGCCTTTCCCGCAACAAGGCGCCGGAGCGCAGTATTCCGATTGCGTACGGCAATGCGGCCCAGCCCCAGCCCGGACAGCAGGGCAGGGCCTTTCGCATCGAGCTGAGCTGGAAGGGGCTCCTTGGCCTGATTGTTATCTTCTGCATCCTGGAGATGTGGATGTTTTTTGTGGGCATGTGGGCCGCTGCGAACATCGTGTTCCCCACGGGCAAGCCGGCTGTTTCGGAGATGGTGGCGCCAGGGACGGCCGCGCCCCAGACCGCTGCCCGGAAATCTCCCCCGCTGCCAGGGACCGGGCAGCGGCAAACGGAAGCCGCCGCCACGCCGGGGCCTGCGGACGAGGCGGCAGCGGATGATGGGGTCATGCGCGGCGAAGCGCCGCCTTCATGGTGAACTGATGGGCTTTTCCAACCGGCAAAGCGGGGTTTTTCTGGTGCTGGCCGCTGCCATGCTTTGGGGTACCTCCGGTACGGCCCAGCGTTTTGCGCCTGGGGGTTATGATCCTCTGGTCATTGGCGCGCTGCGCCTGCTGGTGGGGGGCGCGGCGCTGCTGTGCCTGGCGGTCTGGCGGCGGGAGCTGGGGCATTTCCATGACTGGAACTGGCCGCAGGTTTTGGGCGCGGCGCTTTGCATCAGCAGCTATCAGCTTTGCTTTTTTGCCGGCGTGCATCTGACCGGGGTGGCCGTGGGCACCATGGTGGCCATTGGCTGTGCACCGGTTTTGAGCGGTTTTTTCGGCCACTTTCTTTTCGGTGAAAGACTCAGACCTCGCTGGTGGCTGGCAACCTTGCTGGCAGTGACGGGCTGCACGCTGCTGGGCCTGGGCAGCGCCGCCCTGCACGTGAACATCTGGGGTATTTTGCTTGCCCTGGGCGCGGGTCTTGTGTATGCGGCCTACAATTTTTTTCTGAAGGCACTCCTGGCCAGGCATCCGCCCACGGCCGTGGTGGCAGTGGCAAGTGGCGGCGGCGCGCTGCTGCTCCTGCCGGTTTTGTGGCGTTGCGATCCGCTCTGGCTGCTGCAGTGGCGCAGTGTGGCGGTGGCCCTGTATCTGGGTCTGGTCACGCTGGCGCTTTCCTACTGGCTGCTGGCGCGTGGCCTGCGCGGTTTGCCCGCATCCACGGTGGTGACGCTGGGACTGGCCGAGCCGGTGACCGCAACCCTGCTGGGCCTGGTGGTGCTGGGCGAACGGCTGCACGGCCTGTCGGCGGCAGGTATTGTCCTGGTCTTTGCGGGTCTTTTGGTTTTGGCCGCTCCATTGCCGCGCAGGGGGGCGGGGCAGGGGCGCATTGGCGGGCGGGAGGAAACATGAACGGGCATGGGGGACAGCCGGGCCGCATCCGGCCCGCACGCATGGGCGATGTGCACCGCATCCACGAGATGCTGAACGGCTTTGCGGACCAGCGCCTGATGCTGCCCCGGGCGGTCAGCTCCATCTATGATCACCTGCGCGATTTTGTGGTCTATGCGGAAGGCGAGCAGCTTTTCGGCATCTGCGCGCTCCAGATCTGCTGGGACAATCTGGCGGAGATTCGTTCGCTCGCGGTGGATGTCAGTCGCCAGAAGATGGGCATTGGCCGCAGCCTGGTGAGTTCCTGTCTGGACGAGGCCAGGCTGCTGGAGATCGGACAGGTCTTTACGCTCACCTATCAGGCGCCCTTTTTCCGCAAACTGGGTTTTCAGGATACGGACAAGCAGCTTCTGCCCCACAAGATCTGGAGCGACTGCCTGCATTGCCCGAAATTTCCGGACTGCGACGAGGATGCCCTGATCTGGCGGGCGGGCGCGTAGGCAGACCACTTCCGGCCCCGGCAGGGGGCCGCCTTTATACATGGAGTCGAGCGATGCTGGGAAAAGCTCTGGCCAAGGTGTTTGGCAGCAAAAATGACCGCATGATCCGGCAGTACCGCCAGATCGTCGCCCGGATCAACGGGCTGGAAGAGGGCGTGAGCGGACTGGATGATGCCCGGCTTGCCGCCAAAACCGTGGAGTTCAGGGAGCGCATCGCGCAGGGCGAATCCCTGGACGCGCTGCTGCCCGAGGCCTTTGCCGTGGTGCGCGAAGCGGCCAGGCGGACACTCGGCGAGCGGCACTACGACGTGCAGCTCATCGGCGGCATCGTGCTGCACGAGGGCAAGATCGCGGAGATGAAGACCGGCGAAGGCAAGACCCTGACGTCCACTGCGCCGATTTATCTGAACGCGCTCGCCGGCAAGGGCGTGCATGTGGTCACGGTGAACGACTATCTGGCCAAACGCGATGTGGAGTGGATGGGCCAGATCTACCGCTTTCTGGGGCTGAACACCGGCTGCATCGTGCACGGGCTGGATGACAGGGAGCGCCGCGAGGCCTATGCCGCGGACGTGACCTACGGCACCAATAACGAGTTCGGCTTCGACTATCTGCGCGACAACATGAAGTTTTCGCTGGCCGATTACTGCCAGCGCGGCTTCAGCTATGCCATTGTGGACGAGGTGGACTCCATCCTGATCGACGAGGCCAGAACCCCGCTTATCATTTCCGGCCCGGCGGAGATGTCCACCGATCTGTACGCCAAGGTGGACGCCATCATGCCCAGGTTCAGGAAGGAGGAGCACTACACGGTGGACGAAAAGGCCCGGCAGGCCATGTTCACCGACGAAGGCGTGGAGCTGGCGGAGCGGCTTCTGGAGGTGGACAACCTCTATGACACCGCGAACATGATGCTCCTGCACCACATGGAGCAGGCCCTGAAGGCCCACGCGCTGTTCAAAAGGGATGTGGACTACATTGTCCGGGACGGCAAGGTGATCATTGTCGATGAATTCACTGGCCGTACCATGGAGGGCCGCCGCTATTCCGACGGCCTGCACCAGGCCCTGGAGGCCAAGGAGCGCGTCAGGATCGAGCAGGAAAACCAGACGCTGGCCTCCATCACCTTCCAGAATTACTTCCGCATGTACGACAAGCTGGCGGGCATGACCGGCACTGCCGACACCGAGGCGGCCGAGTTCAAGCAGATCTACGGTCTGGACGTGGTCGTCATCCCGACCCACGAAAAGATGAGCCGCCAGGACTATGCGGACGTGATCTACAAGAACCAGGAAGCCAAGTACCGCAATATCGTCAGGGAAATCAAGGCGCGCCACGAGAGCGGCCAGCCGATTCTGGTGGGCACCGTTTCCATCGACGTTTCGGAGAAGATCAGCGGCATGCTGAGCAAGGAGGGCATTCCCCATGATGTCCTGAATGCCAAGCAGCACGAGCGGGAGGCCGAGATCGTGGCCGGCGCCGGTCAGAAGGGCCGGGTCACCATTGCCACCAACATGGCCGGCCGCGGCACGGACATCAAACTGGGCGAGGGCGTGCGCGAGCTGGGCGGCCTGCACATTCTGGGCACCAGCCGCCACGAGAGCCGCCGTATCGACAATCAGCTCCGCGGTCGCTCCGGCCGTCAGGGCGATCCGGGCAGCTCCCGTTTCTATCTTTCCCTGGAAGATGATCTCCTGCGTATCTTCGGCTCCAACCGCCTGACCTTTCTCATGGACAAGCTGGGTATGGACGAAGACGAGCCCATCGAGCATTCGATGGTCACCAAGGCCATTGAAAACGCCCAGCGCAAGGTGGAAGGCCACAACTTTGACATCAGAAAGCACCTGCTCGAGTATGACGATGTCATGAACAAGCAGCGCGAGGTGATTTACAGCCAGCGCCGGGCCATTCTGGAAGGCACAGACGTGCATGCGCTGGTTGCCGACATCATGCAGGAACTGGTGGCGGAGATTGCGGCCGAGTTCGCCCAGTCCAGCGTGCCTGCCGAGGAGTGGGACTGGCAGGGCCTGGACGAGCGGCTCCTGCAGCAGTTCAACCTGAAGCTGGGCTGGAACGACGAGGAAAAACAGGGGCTGCGGAAGAAGGCGGACCTGCAGGCCAAAGTGCAGGAGGCGGTGGATGCGGCCTATGCGGGCCGGGAACAGGCCAACGGCCCGGAGCAGATGCGCCAGCTCGAGCGCATGGTCCTGCTGCAGATCCTGGATACGCTCTGGAAGGAGCACCTGCTGCAGATGGACCGCCTGAAGGAAGGCATTGGTCTGCGCGGTTATGGCCAGAAAAATCCGCTGCTGGAGTACAAGAAGGAAGGCTACAACCTCTTTGCCAAGCTGATGCAGGCCATCAATCAGCATACGGTCAGCAACCTCATGCGCATCCAGATCGTGCGGGAGGACGAGCTGGCCAGGATGGAGGAGGAACAGCGCATCCAGCGGGAGCGCCAGATGGCTCAGGCCAAACGGGTCGAGCGGCAGGACGGGGAAGCGCCCGCTCCCCAGCCGGTGCAGCGGGAAGGGAAGGTCGGCCGCAACGCGCTCTGTCCCTGCGGTTCCGGCAAGAAATACAAGAAGTGCTGCGGCCGCTTCTCCTGATGCAGGCCGTAGCCCCGGAGGAGGCCGGAGAGCGTCTCGCGGTCGGCAGGGCCGCAGGGCTCTGTGAGGCCATGGTACAGGAGGTGGGCCGCCACGTCCTGGGCAAGGAACATCAGGTGCGCCTGGCCATCTGCTGCCTTCTGGCCCAGGGGCACCTGCTCATTGAAGACCTGCCAGGCATCGGCAAGACCACGCTGGCCAAGGTGCTGGCCCGGATTCTGGGCCTCGAATTCCGGCGCATCCAGTGCACGAGCGACATGCTGCCGGGCGACATTCTGGGCGTCTCCATCTTTGACCAGAAAACGGGAGGCTTCCATTTCCATCCCGGCCCGATCTTCACCCAGGTCCTGCTGGCCGACGAGATCAACCGAAGCACACCCAAGACGCAGAGCGCGCTGCTGGAGGCCATGGAAGAATACCAGGTCTCGCTGGACGGCGCGACCCATCCGCTGGCCCGGCCCTTCTGGCTGCTGGCCACCCAGAATCCTCTGGAACAGGCCGGCGTCTACCCGCTGCCGGAATCCCAGCTCGACCGCTTCCTTTTCCGTATCACTCTGGGTTATCCGGAAAGGGAGGCGGAGCGGCGACTGCTGGCCCGGGGCGGCACGGGCAGCAGCACGGCGCTGGCCGGAATCCGGCCGCTTGCCAGCGCCAGGCTCGTGGTGCAGTTGCAGGCAATCGCCCGCAGGGTGCACCTTTCCGACACGCTGATCGCCTATGTGCAGGAGCTGCTGGCCTTCAGCCGCAACTCCGGCCAGTTCGCTGTGGGCCTGTCGCCCCGGGCCGGGCTGGCGCTGCTGGCTGCGGCACAGGCCTGGGCGCTCATGGCGAGCCGCGACTTTGTGCTGCCGGAGGACGTACAGGCGGTCCTGCCCGCTGTCGTCGGCCATCGCCTGCGCTCTGCCGACACGCTCGTCGAGCCGGGGCCCGAGGCGCTGCGGCAGGCCTTTGCCGGGGTGCACGTTCCGGCATGAGCGCCGAGATCCGGACAGCCAAGCCGCTGCCGCGTCTGACCCGCCTTTTGCCGTACTGTCCCCTGCCGCACGGCTGTGCGCTGCGCCCCACCTTTTACGGCTTTGTCTATTTGGGCATGGTGCTCGCCCTGCTCCTCGGCTCCATCAACTACAACAACAATCTGGGCTATCTGCTCACCTTTCTTCTGGGCGGGCTTCTGCTCGTGTCCCTGCGCCAGACCTGGCTGAACGTGCAGGATGTGCTTCCTGTCTCGGCCCGGGCGGAACCGGCCTTTGCCGGCGGCGTGGCCCGGGTGCTCCTGCAGGTGCGGGCGGAGAGCGAGCACTTGGCGCTGCAGTTGTCACTGGCGCCGGACTGCCGGGTGCTGACCGATGTAGCGGCAGGGGCGCTCAGCTCCGTGGAACTGGCGCTGCCGGTGCGGCAACGCGGCCTGCAGCGCTGCGAGCACCTGACAGTCGCCAGCACCTTTCCTTTTGGTCTCGTGGAATGCCAAAGGCAGGTGTTGCTGGCCCTGTCCTGCCTGGTCTACCCGACGCCCATCCGTACAGCCTTTGTCAGCCGGTCACAGGGAGATGACAACGAGGCGCGACAGCCCGCCCACATGAGCGTCGCTGCGGGCTTCGATTTTTCGGGTATCAACGCCTACCGGCCCGGCGACAGCCTGAACCGCATTCACTGGAAGAGCCTGGCTCGCGGGCAGGGCCTGCATGTCACGGAATTTGAGGAGGAAAACCGGGGCGGAGCCTTTCTGGCGCTGGCCCTGATACCGGGCGGCAACCTCGAGCACAGGCTCTCCCGCCTCTGCCATCTGGTGCTGCTCGCCTCCAGTCGTGATCTGCGCTATGGGCTGGATCTGGGCACGACCATCATCCAGCCCGACCACGGCCCTCGTCACCGGGAGCGCTGCCTGGAGGCGCTGGCCCTCTACCCGGGGGGAGCTCGCTCATGACGGCACAGGCCCGGCAGCAAACCGGGCTCAGGGCCACGCTGCTGTTGGCCATTGTCCTGGCCTGCCTGCTGCATCTGGTCAACATCTCCGCGCCCACTCTCCTGGTCTGTCTCGCTTTATGGGCCTACCAGCTACTCGGTTTTTTCCGGCCCCTGCCCAGCCCCGGGCCCAGAGTCCTCACCGTGGCCGGCGCGCTCTGTTTTGTCTTGATCGCAGCCACCAACGAAGGCCTGACCGTCGAGTTCTTCGTCTCGCTGCTGGTCCTCATGATCAGCCTCAAGCTCTTCGAGTTCCGGGGCTGCCACGACGCCATGATGACGGCGATTCTGAACTACTTTGTCGTGGCCAGCGGCATGTTCTTCAGCGATTCGCTTCTGGTGACCTGCTACATTGCGCTTTGCCTGGTGTACAACAACGCGGCCCTCGTGCGTGCCAGCCATCCGGGCCTGCCGTTGAAACGCTGCCTGCGTTGGGCCGGCCGGCTCACGTTGCAGGCCCTGCCCTTTATGGTCATACTCTTCCTTGTCTTCCCGCGCTTTCAGGGCGGCCTCTGGGGACGCCCCAGCCTCATTCAGGCCCGCTCCGGTGTGAACGATACCCTGAAGCTGGGCGGCGTGGCCGAGGTGGCGCGCAACATGGATGTGGCCTTCCGCGTGCATTTTGACGGCCCCCTGCCCCTGGAGACGCTCTACTGGCGCGGTCTGGTGCTCTGGCACTTCGACGGCGAGACATGGACGCGTGGGCCCGGGCAGCGTAGTCTGACGCCGGACCGGACGCAGACGGCCGGCATGGTGCGCAGCTACCGTGTGACGCTGGAGCCCCACGAAGGCCGCTGGCTCTACACTCTGGACCGGCCGCTCACAGTGCAACTCCTGCAGCCGCCACGTGGTCTTGCGATAAGTGGAGCCGGTGTGGTGGAAGGCGCCCGATCGGTGTCGGGCCGGGTGGAATATCAGGCCACTTCAGACACTGCGGCCCGGATGCTGTGGTCTGAACAGAACCGGATGGCCAAGGTCTGGGGCCGGCAGTTGCCAGAGAGCGGCAATCCGCGGGCCCGGGCGCTGGCCGCTCTCTGGCAGGGCAGGAGTCCCGGGGACATCGTCAACAGCGGCCTGGCTTTTTTCGGTCGGGGCGGCTTCCGCTACACGCTCGCTCCGGATGAGGAGCTGGGCGCCGATGCCATCGACGCCTTTCTCTTTGAGCGCCGCGCCGGCTTCTGCGAGCATTTTGCCGCCTCCTTCGCCTTCCTCATGCGGGCCGCGGGCCTGCCCACCCGGCTGGTGGTGGGTTATCTGGGCGGCACGGTCAACCCCTACGGCGGGTACCTGGCAGTGCGCCACGCCGACGCCCATGTCTGGTGCGAGGTACTGCTGAACGACGAATGGCAGCGCATCGACCCGACCGCGGTGGTGGCTCCCGGCCGACTGCGCACGGGCAGCGAAAGCCGCGCGCCTGCCCCGGCGGATCTCACCCTCTCGGGCCTTTTCAGCGTGGGCAATCTGCCGTCCTGGCTGCAGCCCCTGGGTAATGGCTGGGACTATGTGAACATGCGCTGGAACCAGCTCGTCATGCAGTACTCGGCGGCCAGCCAGCGCCAGCTTTTCGCCTGGCTGGGCCTTGACTGGGGCAGGCAGGCGGCTCGTCTTGGACTTTTGATCGCGGGCATTGCCGTTTTGGGCATTGGCTATTTTCTTGTGGCGGTCTTTATGCGGCGCAGCCCGCGGGAGGAGGCGGATGTGGTGGCCCAGGCATGGCGGCGTTTTCGGGAAAAGCTCGAGGGCGCGGGCGTGGCGGGAACAGCCAGGCAGGGGCCGGTGCGGCTCCTGGCCATGCTGGAGGCAGAGCGGCCCGACCTGGCCAGGACAGCGTCAGCCGTGGTGCAGCTCTACATTCGCCTGCGCTATGCCAAAACGCCCGAGGCGGCCCGTGGCGAAATGGAGCGGGAATTGGTGCAGGCGGTACGGGACTTCAGGGCTCCTCGACCGGGAAAGCAGCCCTGAGGTTTGGCGCGCAATGGCGGGCCGGCCGCGCTGAGCATGACGATTGGCGATCTGCCTGTAAACTCTATTGCAGCCTTTGAGTGTGGAGGTATCCGTATAGAATGGAAAATAAGCATTTGTGGAAATTTCAGGATAGTCAGCATAAAATGCTTGATTATTTCATAAGAAAATTCTGTATTCTGAAGTATTCTTTGTTCTTTATATAAAATACAATTATAAATATTAAAACTGCAAAATAATTAATGCCATAGTACAAAATTAATTTTGTTGTAATAGTTAAATTACTGAATGTATTTATATATGTATTTATTCTATCTATAATTAATATTTTTAATCCTATAAAAATAGTTAAACATATATAATAATTTAAAAATAATTTCATAAAATATAGAAATTTGCTTTGTATCAGTTTTCTATCATACATAACTACTGTTTTTGCGATAAAAAAATCAGTACACAAAGATGATATTGGCACCATAACAAGCATATTAACTGATATTTCCCCTAATAAACTCGGTATCTTTACGCCATAATGTATTAGCCACATGAATGTAAAAATAGAGATAACGGGGACACCATTTATTAGACTTGATGATAATAACAAGGCAGAATGCAAACTAATTTTTGCAGCTAAATAGCTTTTATGTTCATCCGGCATTTTTTTACTCTGTAAATTCAGGTTGGTATGTTCTCGTTGCAAAAGCACCGCCCGTTCAGAATGAGAACAGGTTAGCAGCCCATTGAAAAAGGCGCTGCAATGCGTATTGCAAGTAAAAAACTTCGTAAGGTAGAGAGGTAACTCAGTGATTCTGGGTTACTTGTAATTTGAAATTCCTGCAGCACAAGACATTAAATATATCTTATCAGTATTTATGTATAACATACATCTCATCAACATGAGATACTCAGCAATAATCTTGCTGATTATTTAATAAGAAAATTCTGTATTCTAAAGTATTTTTTATTTTTTAAATAGTATATTATTATAAATACTAAAACAACAAGGTAATTAGTGCCATAGAATAAAACAAATGCTGTTGGAAAAGAAAATTTATTAAATGTATGATTCTCTGTCGTAAAAGATGTTGTTAGTATAGATAATATGGTTATCCATATATAGTAATTTAAAAATAATTTCATAAAATATAGAAATCTATTTTTAATTATTCCTCTGTCGTACATAACTACTGTCTTTAGAATAAATAAATCAGTGCATAAAGATGATATTGGTAGCATAACAATCATATCAATTGATTCACGGGCTAATGGACACGCTTCCCATGTAAAAATGTATTTTAACCACATTATCATAAAAACAGATATAACTGGTATGCTATTTATTAAAAATGATACACATAATAAGGCGGAATGTAAAATAATTTTCTCAGCTAAATAACTCTTATGTTCATCTGACATTTTTTGCTCTGTAAATTCAGGTTGGTACACTATTACTGCAAAAGTACCGACCGATCAGGGTGAGAACAGACTATCCGTCCGTTGAAAAAAGGCACTGCAATGCGTATTGCAAGTAAAAAACTTCATAAGGCAGAGAAGTAACTCAGTGATTCTGCGTTATTTATAATTTGAAATTCCTGCAGCACAGGCCTGAAGTATGATTTTTATCTTTATTTATGTATAACCTATATCTCATCAACACAAGATACTCAGCAATGATATACTGATTATTCAATGAGCATATTCTGTATTCTGAAGCATTTTTTGTCATTTAAATAAAATATAACTATAAATATTAAAACTGCAGAATAATGGATACCAAAGAATAAAAAAAATCTCGTTAGATCATTCAATTTTTGAAACGCGCGAAACGCATTATTTTCTATAATAATTCGTATGGTTAATGATGAAAATATGGTTAAACATATATAATAATTTAAAAATAATTTCATAAAATACAAAAATTTACTTTTTATCATTTTTCTATCATGCATAACTACTGTTTTTACAATAAAAAAACTAGTACACAAAGACGATATTGGCAGCATAACAACCATATAACTTGATATTCTTGCTAATAAACTTGGTATTTTTATATTATAATGTATTAGCCACATGAATGTAAAAATAAATATAACTGGTATGCTATTTTTTATAAATGATATAAATAATAAGGCAGGATACAAAATAATTCTTTCAGCTAAATAGCTCTTATGTTCAGCTTCCATTTCTTGTCCTGTAAATTGCAAATATGCTATTGAGCCCGTGGTTAAAAATCTCAATGGGACTTTGCTAGTCTAAACGTTTACACGGTCATTATCCAACCGACGAGTTCCTGTCCGCAGCATTCCTTTCTTTCGTGATTAGCTGAAAACTGCTGCCTGGCCCGCCTGCCGACTCCAGATCCCTGCATCCAGGCATTCCCGAACCATCAACAGGCGTCAAAGTCTGCCGCAGTGCCTGTGCCTGTTCGCGTAGGCAGGGGATGTTTTTCCTCAAAAATCAACGGCTTCGGACTTTGCTTTTTTCTCTGTTTAATTACCCCGATGCCTTTGCTTTGGCAAGTGCCTGTACATCCGATCTTGGCCCTGCATAGGGGGGCTCATCCGGCCTGCAGGATATGTACGGCACAGGGTTGCCGACCTGTTCCCGGGGGCTCCCGCCGGGCCATGGGCCATGGCAAACGGCTTTTTATAGCCGCAGGAACTCATCCAGCATATGCGAGCGGCAGTCAGGCTACAAAAGGCCGTGATCGAGTCGTGAGCGAAGTGGCCGTGGCCGCTTCGGAGCGAGTTGCGATTCGTTCGCTTCATGGCGCTGCCGTCTTTGCATTTTCCCGCAAAGTGGGTATTATCCGGCCGCATTTTTCCCTTTAGCGACCCGGACATGCCTATGACCCGAGAAGAACTGCAGGCGCAACTCACCCAAATTCTGGAGCAGGATTTTGAATTCAGCAACGTGGCTCCAGGCGACAATCTGCGCGATGTGCACGGCTTTGACAGTATCGATGCCATTGAACTTTTGGCCAAGCTCGAAAAACTCCTGGGCTTTTCCATCAGCCGCGAGGAGAGGGAAGGCGCCATGCGCATCCGCACGCTTGCCGACATTCTGGACTATATCGAGACGCTCCAAAAGAAGCGGGCCGAAGACGGCGGGGGCGCATGAACCGCCGGGTCGTCATCACCGCCGTTTCCGCCATCACGCCCATTGGCTACGGCAAAAAGGACATCGTGGAGAGCCTGCAGAAGGGCCGCTCCGGGGTGAAGCCGCTGCGGGACGACGGGCTCCTCTGCAGCCGCATCCACTCGCGCGTCTTTGGCACGGTGGATGCGCCGGTGCCGCTGGACTTCCCCCGCCAGTTCCGCAAGACCATGGGCCCGGTCGCGCGTTACGCCTGCCGGGTGGCGGGCGATGTGCTGGCCGCTTCCGGCCTGCAGCAGGACTTCGTCGGCTCCGGCCGGCTCGGCGTGGCCTTTGGCTCCACCCACGGCAGCCCCAGCGTGCAGCGCGACATCTACCGCACCTTTTTTCAGCACATGGACGAGGGCTTTTCCTCTATCGGCGCCGTGGACTACCTGCGCTCCATGGTGCATACCACGGCGGTCAACATCACCCGCATGTTTGGCATCCGGGGACGGGTCATTGCCACAGCCACGGCCTGCACCACCGGCAGTCAGGCCATCGGTTTTGGCTATGAGGCCGTCAAGTTCGGCCTGCAGGACGCCATGCTCTGCGGCGCGGCCGACGAGTACGACACCACCACGGTGGCGGTGTTTGACAATCTTTTGGCCTGCTCGGTGAATTTCAACGACTCGCCCTCCAGAACGCCCCGGCCATTTGACAGGGATCGCGACGGCCTCGTGGTGGGAGAGGGCGCGGCTGCGGTCATGCTGGAGGAGTATACGCAGGCCAGACGCCGGGGCGCGCCGATCCTGGCCGAGGTTCTGGGCTTTGCCTGCACCAACAACGGCGGCGACATGATTCTGCCGAACCAGGACGGTATCAGGGCGACCTTGAAGCTGGCCCTGGAAAACGCGGCCCTTGCACCGCAGGAGGTGGATTTCGTGAGCGCCCACGCCACAGCCACCAAGATGGGCGACGTGATCGAGGCCCAGGCGATTGCCGAGGTGTACGGCGAGGGCGCATCCGGCCCCTATGTCAGCGGACTCAAGGGCTACACCGGCCACACCATGGGGGCCTGCGGGCCGATGGAGCTCGCCTTTACGCTCTACATGATGCAGGAGGGCTTTCTCGCGCCGACTTTGAATCTGGATGCAGTGGACCCACGCTGTGCCATGCTGAAGCATACCCCCCCCGGGCTGGCCGGCAGCCCCCGGATCGCGGCGATCCAGAATTTCGCCTTTGGCGGGGTCAACACCTGCCTGCTCGTCAAAAAAGGTCCCGATGTCTGCTGAGGTGCACGCTGCCCCGCTCCGGCGGGCCTACGATCTCGCGGTGACGCTGGCAGCCTGGGGCTATTTTCTGTGCGCCTTTCTGGCGGGCTTCGGTCTTTTGTACGCCGCCGCCGGCCTGTGCCCGAAACCGCAGCTCGCCTTCCAGCGGCTGAACCACTGGTATTACCGGGGCTTTTTCGCCCTGCTGCGGCTGGTTGCGCCGCGGCAAAGGTGGCGGCTTGCGCCCGAACTGGCGGCCTGCCGGAGCTGCGTTGTCCTTTGCAATCACCTTTCCTACCTGGATCCGCTCCTGCTGATGGCCCATCTCCCGCGCTGCACGACCGTGGCCCAGGCCCGCCTCTTCGACTACCCCATCTTCGGCTGGGTGCTGAAGTCCGCCGGTTATGTGCCGGCCAGCAGCGAAGGCCAGTTCGCAGGCCTGATGCTGGACCAGTTGGAGGGGCTGCGGCAGTACCTCGCGGAGGGCGGCGTCCTCTTTCTGTTTCCGGAAGGCACACGCAGCAAAAGCGGAGCGGTGGGCGCTCTGCTGCCGGGCGCGCTGAAGCTCGCGCGGCAAAGCGGCGCCCCCCTTGTGGTCTTTCGTTTCGACAACACGGGCCGTCTCTTTCCGCCCGGCCGTTTCCTGTTTGATGCGGCCAGCCCCCGGGAAATACGGCTCAGCTTCCAGGGCCGCATTGCGCCGGAAGAGCCTGTCTACTCGGGCCCGCTGGCCGAACTGTCCGCCCATCTGCAGGCGCTGCTGGCCAGGCCTGCCAAGCCCTCCGCATAGCGCCATGCATGTCCTCCTGCTCTCCATGCCCGACATTACGCCGGTTATCATCCACGAGGAGGCGGTGCATCTCCCCAATCTGGGCATCGCCACCATTGCGGCGAATCTGGACCCCGAACATGAGGTACGGGTGGCGGATCTGGTCCGCAAGCGGCGCTGCCTCAAAAAATACCTGAGCCGGCTCCTGCGGGACTTTCAGCCGGATGTGATCGGTCTTTCCTCCATGACCTGGCAGTTCGAAACCTGCGTCAGGATCGCGCATCTGCTGAAAAGCCTGCGGCCCCAGGCCAAAACCGTCCTGGGCGGCTACCATGCCACCCTGATGTTCGCGGAAATCGCGGCGAGCCCGGATGCCCGCTGGTTCGACTTCATGGTCCGCGGCGAGGGGGAAATCGCGATGAACCGGCTGCTGCGGGCCCTGGACGGTCAGGACGATGTGGCGCGCATTCCGGGCCTGTCCTACAAAATCGCGGGCCTGTTCCGGCACAATCCCCGGGCGGAGAACCTGGACCTTGCCGCCATCAGGCCGCCGCTGCGCGATCAGCGCCGCCTGACCTGGGGCTACCACATCATTGCCCAAAGGGGCGAGGTGCTGGAAACATCCAGGGGCTGCACCAGGGGCTGCAACTTCTGCTGCATGCGCCACATGTACGGCCGCTGCTTCCGCGCCTTTCCCATCGAACGGGTCATGGCCGATCTGGACGTGATCTATCACGAGAGAAAAACCCGCTGGGTCTTCCTTTCGGATGACAATATCGTGCTGAACGTGCAGCGGGTCATGCAGCTCTGCGAGGCCATCATCGCCCGCCGGTACAAGGGCCTCATGCTCTCGGTGCAGGCCGACTGCCTCACCATTGCCTCCCACGAGGAGATGGTCGCGAAAATGGCCGAGGCGGGCTTCCGCATCATCTTTCTGGGGGTGGAAAACGGGTCAAAGCGCAATCTGGCCCAGGCCGGCAAGGGCGACATCGTGGCCGCCGCGAAGCAGGCCATCAGGAACTGCCACAAATACGGCATCATGGTGCTGGCCGGGATGATCTTCGGTTTTCCCGACGACGATGCGGCCGCCATCCGTGAAAATTACGAATTCTTCCTGGAGATCGGCGCGGACATCCCCTACTGTCAGATCCTCACGCCCTACCCCAAAACCGGGATGCGGCAGCAACTCATGGATGCCGGTCTGGTGGCGAATCCGGAAGGCTACAAGCGCTACAACGGCCTCTGGGCCAACGTGCGCACACGGCACATGAGCGCCGATGAATTGCAGTTCCAGTTCTGGCTGCAGCGGGAACAGGTCTTCGGCTGGTGGAACCCGCCCGCCCTGCTGCGGAAAGAGGGCTGGCTCTGGACCTCCTTCTGGCGCTTTGTCATGAAGCCCCTGCTCAAGCGCAGCTACGAGAAGAAGCTGAAGACCATCGGCTGGGAAGGGCTCTTCCGCGAGGCCCGCGCCCACTGGCAGAGCATGAATCACTTTTCCGATCTGGAAGACTACTGATGGAGCTGTACAATCTGGAATTTTCGGCAGAGGCGGTGCGGGAAGCGGCCGCGGCCGGGCGACTGCTCTCCATGGAAATCGAGTTCAGCCGCCGCTGCAATTTCCGCTGCGTGTACTGCTACGTGGAAAACCGGGTTGCAGGGCAGAACGAGCTGAGTCCCGAAGAAAGCCGGGATGTGATCGTGCAGGCCAGGGACCTGGGGGCGCGCAAGATCATCATCCTGGGCGGCGAGCCCAGCATTGACCCGAACCTGCCGGCCATGCTGCGTTTCATTGCCGGTCTGGGGCTGGACATCGAGATCTTTACCAACGGCAGCGGCATCAGCCGGGAACTGGCCGCCCTGCTGGCGGCCGGCCGGGCCCGGGTAGCACTCAAGCTCAACTCCCGGAACCCGGAGCTGCAGGACCGGCTGGCCGGGAAAAAGGGGGCGGCCGCTCTGATCGGGCAGGCGCTCGCGAATCTGCGGGAGGCGGGTTATCCGCGGAACGGGCTTTTCCTGGCCCTGTCCACCGTGATCTGCCGCCAGAATCTCGTGGAGTTGCCGGAACTCTGGCGCTGGATGCGGGGGCAGAACATCGAGCCCTACTTCGAGGTGATCACCCCGCAGGGCCATGCCAGGGAGCAGCATGGACTCGCGGTGTCCGGCCCGGAGCTGAAAGAGCTGTTCGAGCGCCTGGCCCAAATTGACCGGGAGGAATTCGGCCGCATCTGGGAGCCGCAGCCGCCTCTGGCGGGGAACCGCTGCATGCGGCATCTGGTTTCCTGCCTGGTGACCGCCACGGGCGAGGTGATGCCCTGCGTGGGCGTGACCCTGTCGCAGGGCAATATCCGGGAGCGGAAGCTGGCCGACATCCTGCACGAGTCTCCGGTCATCCGCGATCTGAAAAACTACCGGCAAAGCATCAAGGGGCCCTGCCGCACTTGCGAAAAGGCGGCGGAATGTTATGGCTGCCGGGGCGCGGCCTATCAGCTGACCGGCGACTACCTGGCCAGCGACCCCACCTGCTGGCGGAACTGCCCGGATGGGGCTGAGCCGGCCTGCATCGCCGGCCCTACTGATCCGACTTGAGCACCGCCAGAAAGGCCCGCTGCGGAATATCCACGTTGCCCACGGTCTTCATGCGTTTTTTACCGGCCTTCTGCTTTTCCAGCAGTTTGCGTTTGCGGGAAATGTCGCCGCCGTAGCACTTGGCGGTCACGTCCTTGCGCAGGGCCGAGATGGTCTCGCGGGCAATGATGGTGCCGCCGATGGCCGCCTGAATGGCGATCTTGAACATCTGGCGCGGAATCTCCTCCTTGAGCCGCTCGCAGGCAGCCAGCCCCCGTTCCCGCGCCCTGCTGCGGTGCACCAGTTGGGAGAGGGCGTCCACCTGCTCGCCGTTCACCAGAATATCCACCTTGACCAGATCGCTTGTGCGGTAATCCAGCAGCTCGTAGTCAAAGGAGCCGTAGCCCTGGGTGACGGATTTCAGCCTGTCGTAAAAGTCGTAGATAACCTCGGCCAGGGGCAGCTCGCAGCTAAACTCGATACGGCCCGGCATGGGATAGTGGTAGCGGGTGTTTTCGCCGCGGCGCTCCAGGCAGAGGGTCATCACCGCGCCCATGTAGCGCTCCGGGATGTGGATGGTGGCCCGGATGTAGGGCTCCTCGATGCGGGCGATACTGGCCGGATCGGGGAAATAGGAGGGATTGTCCACCTCCAGGACGCTCTGGTTCTGCAGATGCACCAGATACTTGACCGAGGGCACGGTCAGAATCAGCGAAATGTCGAACTCGCGCTCCAGCCGCTCCTGCACCACCTCCAGATGCAGGAGGCCCAGAAAGCCGCAGCGGAAGCCGAAGCCCAGGGCCGCCGAGGAATCCTTCTGGAAGACCAGCGCCGCATCGTTTAACTTGAGCTTCTCCAGTGCGCTGCCCAGGTCCTCGTATTCGTCGGTTGTCACCGGGTAGAGCGAGGAGAAAACGACCTGCTGCATCTCGCGGAATCCGGGCAGCGGCGCGGCTGCCGGGTTGTCCTTCAGGGTGATGGTGTCGCCGGGCCGGGTGTCGGATACGGTTTTGACTCCGGCCACCACATAGCCGACTTCGCCGGCCGTGAGTCTGGCTGAGGGCTCGCGGCGCAGGCGGAAGTGACCCAGCTCCTCCACCCTGTACGTCGCGCCGTTGGACATGAAGATGATGGTGTCGCCGGTCTTCAGCGTGCCGTTCATGATGCGCACCGAAATGACCGTGCCGCGGTAGGGATCGTAGCTGGCGTCGAAGATGAGCGCTTCGAGCGCCTTTTCCGGGTCGCCTTTGGGCGGCGGCAGATATTTGACGATGGCCTCCAGGAGTTCCGGCACGCCCTCGCCGGTTTTGGCGGAGCAGAATTGGATGCCTGCGGCCTCCAGGCCCAGGTCGTGCTCTATCTGGCCTGCGATCCTGTCCGGCTCGGCGGAAGGCAGGTCGATCTTGTTGATGACCGGCACGATGACCAGGTCGTTTTCCATGGCCAGGTACAGGTTCGCGAGAGTCTGGGCCTCTATGCCCTGGGCCGCGTCAATGAGCAGGAGCGCGCCTTCGCAGGAGGACAGCGCCCGCGAGACCTCGTAACTGAAATCCACGTGTCCGGGCGTGTCGACCAGGTTCAGCTCATAGTCCTGGCCGTCCTGGCCATGATAGGGCAGGCAGATGGTCTGTGACTTGATGGTAATGCCGCGCTCGCGCTCCAGATCCATGTTGTCCAGCATTTGATCCTTGTATTCGCGCTCGCTGACCATGCCGCAGAGCTGGATCAGGCGGTCGGCCAGGGTGGATTTGCCGTGATCGATATGGGCGATTATGCTGAAGTTTCTGATATGGTTCATGCGTGCCGTTCTGTGGTGGAAAGGAAAGGTCCCGGCATTTTTAGCACAATGCGGCACAAAAGGAAACAAAAGGCGGGGCTGGCACTTTCCCGTGTTTTTTTTCCCCAATTCGGGTACATTCCGTTCGCATGAAGCTCAAACGACCGCGTACTCCCACGGGAAGACGCGGTTTTAACGACTTGGAGCCGATGAAAGAAGACGAGAGTCCCACAGATTTGCCGATTGAAGAACCCATGCACCAGCCGCTGGTCCTGCTGGACAGCGACGACAACCTGCCTGCGGTCAGCAACCCGGCCCTGCACCGCTATCTGCAGGAAATCAGTCAGTACGAGCTGTTGAGCCGCGAGGAAACGGAGGAACTGGCCATTCGCTTCAAGGAAACCGGCGACCCGAACGCCGCCTACAGGCTGGTCTCCTCCAATCTGCGGCTGGTGGTCAAGGTGGCCATGGATTTCCAGAAGTACTGGATGCAGAACTTCATGGATCTGGTGCAGGAGGGCAATGTCGGTCTGGTCCAGGCCACGAAGAAATTCGATCCCTACCGGGGCGTCAAATTTTCCTACTATGCCGCCTACTGGATTCGCGCCTATATCCTGAAATTCATTATGGATAACTGGCGGCTGGTCAAGATCGGCACCACCCAGGCCCAGCGCAAGCTCTTTTTCAGCCTGAACAAGGAGAAAAAGCTTCTGGAAGCGCAGGGCTTCCGGCCGGACGTGAAGCTTCTGGCCGAGCGGCTGAACGTGAAGGAAAGCGATGTCGTGGAGATGAGCCAGCGCATGGACAACTGGGACGTCTCCCTGGAAGCGCCGGTCAGAAGCGACTCCGAAGACGAGCAGAAAAGTTTTCTGCCCTCCGGCGGCCCGGGCATTGAAGACAAGGTGGCCGGCCGGCAGATGCGCGAACGTCTGGGCAAGGTGCTGGCCGCGGTTGACGACAGGCTGAACGACAAGGAACGCATGATTTTGCAGACCCGGCTGCTCACGGACGAGCCGAAAACCCTGCAAACCATTGCCGACGAGTTCGGCATTTCCCGGGAACGGGTGCGCCAGATCGAGGCCAACCTGCTGAAAAAACTCCGGCGGCAACTGGAAAAGGACCTGCCGGACATTCAGGATTTTCTGGACGGTGACGCCGCTGTGGCAAGCGAGGGTCCGTCTGCAAACGACTTTTAACCTTTTTCCTTGCTATGTCATGAGAGTTCCTCTGCTTGACTTGGGGCCGCAACTGCACAGCCTGCGGCCCCGGATGCTCGACGCCCTCACCCGGGTGCTGGATTCCACCGGCTATATTCTGGGCCCTGAGGTGACGGACTTTGAAGAGCGCATTGCGGCCTACTGCGGCACAAAGTGCGCGATCGGCCTTTCCAGCGGCACGGATGCGCTTCTGGCCGCGCTGATGTCCCTGGACATCGGCCCGGGCGATCTGGTGCTGACCACGCCCTACAGCTTTTTTGCCACCATGGGCGTGGTCCTGCGCGTGGGCGCGCTGCCCGTCTTTGTGGATATCGATCCGGACAGCTTCAACATGAATGCAGACCAGGCCGCGGAGGCGCTGGCCAGGGACCATAAAAATGGCCGAAAGATCAAGGCCATTCTGCCGGTGCACCTGTACGGCCAGTGCGCCGACATGCCGAAGCTGAGCCGGCTGGCCCAGGAGTATGCGGTGCCGCTCATCGAAGACGCAGCCCAGGCCATTGGTGCGGAATGCCCCTTCGAGCAGCCGGACGGCAGCGTGATCTGGAAGCGCAGCGGCAACCTGGGACTCTGCGGCTGCTTCTCCTTTTTCCCCAGCAAAAATCTGGGCGGCATGGGCGACGGCGGCATGCTGACGACCTCGGACGAACAGTATGGGGCGCTGGTGCGCTCGGTGCGCAATCACGGCGAGGAGGGCCGCTACTACCACAAACGGGTGGGCGGCAATTTCCGGCTGGATGCCCTGCAGGCAGCCATTCTTTCGGTCAAGCTGGACTACCTGGACTCCTGGCATCAGGGCCGGGCCGCCAATGCGGCACAGTACCGCAAACTGTTTGCCGACGCGGGTCTTACGGACAACCCGGTGCGGCTGCCGCAGGAGCTGTATGCGCAGGTGCCCGGCGCAGCGGAGCACCATCACCACATCTACAACCAGTTCGTCATCCGGGTGCGCAGGCGGAGCGAGCGCGACAAGCTGCGCCAGTATCTGCTGGACCATGAAATCGGCTGCGCCATTTACTATCCGCTCTGCCTGCACCAGCAGGAGTGCCTGCCTGCCGCGATGCGTGGCGCCCATCTGCCGGTTGCCGAGGAGGCGGCCGCCACTTCCCTGGCGCTGCCGATCTTCCCGGAGCTGCAGGCGGAGCAACTGGCCTTTGTGGTGGCAACGATTCAGAAATTTTATAAAAGCTGTTGATATCCGCAGGCCGCGGCCTGCATGCTTTCAGATTCCCGCTGACCAGGCGGGAATTTTTTTATGTTTTCTCTGCCGGCAGGGGCTCGCCTGCAGACGCAAGGCTCATGTTGTGAGCAAGGAGTGTTGGAGATGAACGCAGTGGAACGGATTCCCGTGTCGGTTGCCGGCAACAGGCAGTTGCGCGAGGAGTTGGAGCGGCTGGAGCGGGTGGAGCGGCCCGACATCATCAGGGCCATCGAAGTGGCCAGGGGCCACGGCGATCTGAGCGAAAACGCCGAGTATCATGCGGCCAAGGAACGACAGGGCATGGTCGAGGGCCGCATCATGGATCTGAAGGACAAGCTGGGCCGGGTCGAGGTCATTGACTGCACCAGGGTCAGCACCAAACGCGTGGTCTTCGGTACGGTCATCACCCTGTACGATGTGGCCGAGGAAAAGGAAGTGACCTTCCAACTGCTGGGGCCGGAAGAGGTGGATGTCAAAAATGGGGTCATCTCCTTTCGTTCCCCCCTGGGGCGCGCACTCCTGGGCAAGGAGGCGGGCGACGAGGTACTGGTGAAGACGCCGAAAGGCATGCTGGAATACGAGGTGCTGAGCATCAGCGCCTCGGAGACGCCCTGAGGGCATGGCTTGTGCAGGGCATTTTTTCGCGCTTTCGGACAAAAATCAAGAGAAGCGGCCAGGTCTTGCTGGTACAATGAGGCCGGACAGGAAGATGTATTCCTGCGCCGAAGACCCGGAGCAGAACCGCTCTCGGAAACCACGCTCCGGCCGGAGCCGGGGCTGGACGGCCCGGGCCTCAGGGCCGGCCCTGGCCTCCGGACAGACATGGCAGATGAACAGAATCGGGGAACTTGCATGAAGATACTCGTGATTGGCGGCGGGGGGCGTGAACACGCCCTGATCTGGAAACTGCGCGCATCCGATGCGAAGCATCAGTTGTACTGCGCGCCGGGCAATGCGGGCATTGCCGGCCTGGCCCGCTGCGTGGACATTGCGGCCGGCGATATTCCGGCACTGCTGGACTTCGCCCGGGGGGAGGCCATCGAGCTGACCATCGTCGGGCCGGAAGAGCCCCTGACCAAAGGCATTGTCGATGCCTTTCAGGAGGCTGGCCTGCGCATCTTCGGCCCCGGCAAGCAGGCGGCCATGCTGGAGGGCAGCAAGGTCTTCAGCAAGGATTTCCTCAAAAAATACCAGATCCCGACCGCGCGCTACCGGGCCTTTTCCGAAGTGGAAGCGGCCAAGCGCTATCTGGACTTCATGACGCTGCCCTGCGTCATCAAGGCGGACGGCCTGGCCGCCGGCAAGGGGGTCATCATTGCCCAGACCCGTGCCGAGGCCGAACAGGCGATCGAGCTGATGATGTGTGACAGGGCCTTTGGCGCGGCAGGCGAGCAACTGGTGATCGAGGAATGCCTGCGCGGGGAGGAGCTCTCCTTTCTGGCCTTCACCGACGGCAAGACCGTGCTGCCCCTGCCGTCCGCGCAGGATCACAAGGCGGCGCACGACGGCGATCAGGGACCGAATACCGGCGGCATGGGCGCATATTCGCCCGCCCCGGTGCTCACGCCGGAACTGGAACAGAAGATCATGGACGAGATCATGCTGCCTGCGGTGCGCGGCATGGCGACCGAGGGCCGGCCCTACTGCGGCATTTTGTATGCCGGCCTCATGGTGAGTGAGGGCCAGGTCAATGTGCTGGAGTTCAACTGCCGCTTTGGCGATCCGGAATGCCAGCCGCTTTTGATGCGGCTTAAGACCGATCTGGTCGAACTCTGCAACCACTGCATCGACGGCACGCTGGATCAGGTGCAGTTGAGCGTTGATCCCAGACCCGCGGTTTGCGTGGTCATGGCCTCGGAGGGCTATCCGGGCAGGTATGAGAAGGGCCGGGTCATTTCCGGGCTGGAAAAGGCCGCGGCCATGGACCGGGTCGAGATCTTCCACGCAGGCACCAGAAACGAGCATGGCCGGATAATCACGGATGGCGGCCGGGTCTTGGGGGTGACGGCCATTGGCGAGACCATTCAGGCCGCGGTGCAGCAGGCCTATGCCGCGGCAGCGGAGATCAGATGGGAGGGCGGCTGGTACCGCCGCGATATCGCCTACCGGGCGCTCTGCCGGCTCGCGGCGCCTGCCAGGCCGGTGGTGGGCATTGTCATGGGCAGCGATTCGGATCTGCCGGTGATGCAGGCCGCAGCGGAGTGGCTGGAGTCCATGGAGATTGGCTACGAGTTCACCATCGCCTCGGCCCACCGCACACCGGAGCTGGCCGCAAGCTATGCACAGGGAGCCCGGGAGCGCGGCCTCAAGGTGATTATCGCAGGCGCCGGCATGGCCGCGCACCTGGCCGGCGTGATCGCGGCCCACACCAGCCTGCCGGTTATCGGCGTGCCCCTGAACGCATCCTCCCTGGGCGGACTGGATGCGCTGCTCTCGACCGTGCAGATGCCGCCGGGCGTGCCTGTGGCCACCATGGGCATTGGCGCGCCGGGCGCGAAAAACGCGGCGGTGCTGGCCGCCCGGATCCTGGCCCTGGCCGACGACAGGCTGCGCGTGCGTCTGGAAGAGTATGCCGCGCACATGGCCCAGCAGGTCGAGGAGAAGAACGCCAGGCTGCACCTCCATGGCCGGGGTTGAAGCGGTCACGCCGGCAAGTCTGGCGCGGGCCACAGCCCTGCTGCGGCGGGGCGGCCTGGTCGCCTTTCCCACAGAAACCTACTATGGCCTGGCCGCGGATCCCTTCAACCCGGCGGCCCTGCAACGCCTCTTTCGGTTGAAGGCCAGACCGGTGGAGAAGCCGGTGCTGGTCTTGGTGCAGGATGGGGGCCAGTTGCCGCTTTTGGCCAGCGCAACGCCGACCTGCTATCCGGCGCTCATGCGGCATTTCTGGCCCGGCCCGCTGACGCTGGTCTTTCCGGCCCATGGCGCTCTGCCCGCCGAACTGACGGCTGGTACCGGCGGGGTGGGCATCCGGCAGTCCCCCCATCCGGTGGCGAGGCAGCTGCTCTCCGCCTGGGGCGGCCCCCTCACCGCCACGAGCTGCAACCGCTCCGGTCAGCAGCCCGCAGGCGACGCCCGGCAGGCGGCAGCGCTTTTTCCGGATGACGAGGGTCTGGTGCTGGACGGCGGCCGCACGCCCGGAGGCGCCGGATCCACGGTCGCGGGCCTGCGGGCCAATGGCCGATTGTGTTGTCTGCGCGAGGGCCGGATTCCCTTTGCCAGCGTGGAGCGAGTGGCCCGGGAGTGCGGCGGGAACCCGCACCGGCAAGGGCTCCTGCCGTCAGAGCGGTGCTGAAAAATCGCCGGGGTCGAGCTGCCCGTGAGGGCGAAGCAGGGCGCGGGAAAAGGCAGCTTGGCATGGCACGGGGCCGGAGCCGCGACTGCGAAACCGGCCCGATTCTGGCCCACCCGGGGGCGACATCTGCCGGGTGGGCTCATCCTGTCCGCATTACTTGCGGCATGCCGCTTTGTCCCTCTGCTGTCCAGGCCATTCGGCCGCCCGAACCTGCCGGCAACGGACCTGCCCCTGACTTTCCGCATCCGCTGCACCGCAGGCGTCGGGCCCGCTCAGGCCCTCCTGTCCTTCCAGAGCATGGCCACGAGCGGACTGGCAATGAACATGGACGAGTAGGTGCCGATCAGCATGCCGATCAGGAGCGCGAAGGCGAAGTCGTGAATGGTCGCGCCACCGAAGAGGAAGAGCGAGACCACCATGAACAGGGTGGTCAACACCGTGATGACTGAACGGGACAGGGTCTCGTTGATGCTGACATTGATCAGGTCAAAGAAACGCATTTCTTTGTTTTTACGCAGATTCTCGCGGATGCGGTCGAAGATGACGACCGTGTCGTTCAGCGAATAGCCGGCGAGCGTGAGCAGCGCGGTCATCAAAAGCAGATCAAACTCCTTGCCGCAGAGCCAGCAGATGCCCAGGACCGCCAGCACGTCGTGGAAGGTGGCGGCGGTGGCCGCAAGCCCGAAGCGGTAGTCAAAGCGGATGGCCAGGTAGAGCACCACGCCCAAAAGCGAGAGCACAATGGCCACAATGGCCTTGCTGCGCAGCTCGGAAGACACGGAGGCCCCGATTTCCGACTTGCTCTCCAGCGCAAAGTGCTTGTCCTTCAGGTGCTCGTCCAGAACCGCGGTGATGCGGTCGGAATCGTCGCCCACCGTGTCCTGGCTCTGCTTCAGCTTGATGATGAGCTGGTTGTCGCTGCTCACCCGCTGCAGATCCAGCCCCGCAAAGCCGTTCTGGCTCAGAACCGGTCGCACTTCCTCAAGCGTGAAGGGCTGGGCCGCCCTGTACTGCAGCATCAGGCCGCCGGTAAAATCCACGCCCATCCTGGCCTGGCCGCGGACCAGTTGCACAAAGGCCGTCAGCCCAACAAGCACCAGGCAGACGGAGATACAGAAGCAGACCTTGCGCAGGCTCATGAAATTGATATGGCTGCGCTTCAGCATCTGCATGAAGTGGAGCTGGTGCAGACGCCGCGCGCCAATCATGGAATCGTAGATCAGGCGGCAGATGAAGAGTACGGCCACGAGGTTGAAGATGATGCCCATGCTCAGGGTCACGGCAAAGCCCTTGATGGGGCCGGTGCCAAAGAGAAAGAGCACCAGGGCGGTGATCAGGGTCGTGACCTGGGAGTCGATGATACTGGACGCCGCCTTGCCAAAGCCGCCGTCCACCACGGCCTTGATGCTCTTGCCCGCCCCCATTTCCTCGCGCATGCGTTCATAGATGAGGACATTGGCGTCCACCGCCATGCCCACTGTGAGGATGATACCGGCGATGCCGGGCAGCGTCAGGGTCGCGCCCACCATGGCCAGTCCCACGAACAGGAAGAGGATGTTGAAGAGCAGGCCGATGTTGGCGATCAGGCCGGAGATGCGGTAGTAGAGCAGCATGAAGCCCACGACCAGAATCGTGCCGATGATGCCCGAATAGATGCCCTTGTTGATGGAATCCTGGCCCAGGCTCGCGCCCACGGTCAGATTCTGGATAATCTCCACCGGTGCAGGCAGGGAGCCGGCGCGGAGCACAATGGCCAGATCCGCGGCTTCGGCGTGGGTGAAGCGGCCCGTAATCTGGGCGCTGCCGCCTGCAATTTTTTCGGTAATGACCGGGGCCGAGCGCACCTTGCCGTCCAGAATGATGGCCATGCGGCGCTTCTCGTATTTTTCGGTGAGCTGGGCAAAGGTCTGCGCGCCGGAGCCGGTCAGTTCCAGGCTGACATAGGGCTCGTTGAAGTTGCCGCCGATGCGGACCTGCGCATCCTTGACCATGGCGCCGGTCATCAGCACCGGGCTTTCCATCAGCAGCGGCACCTCGGATTTCACCTGGGTGTCCCTGTCCACCACCTGCTCGAAGTACACCTCCGTGCCCTGGGGCAGGCGGCCCTGCAGGGCCAGATTGAGCTGCTTCCGGCTGCCGCCCCGCTGCCACTGACCGGCCTTGATGGCGTCGTCAATCAGGGAGGGCAGATTCTCGCCGCCTTCGGCCACGGCCTTGAATTCCAGTTGGGCGGTCTGGCCGATGAGGTCGATGGCGCGCTTCGGATCCTGCACGCCCGGCAACTGGACCACGATCTGCTCTTCGCCCTGCTTGAGGACAATCGGCTCGGCCACGCCAAACTGGTCGATACGGTTTCTGATGATCTCCAGCGCCTGATCCACCGAGTTCTTGCTGATGTTCTCCGCCTCTTCGGGCTTCAGCTTCAGGGTCACGCGGGGAAAACTGCCCGCCTCGGCAGAGACGCTGCTGTCCAGGCTCGCGAACTTGTCTTTGAGGATCTCTCTGGCCGCATCGGTTGCACCGGTGTTGGGCAGGGTCAGCAGAATTTCATCTGCCCTGCCGGAATCCAGCCGCACCGCGGTGATGCCCTTTTCGGCCAGCAGGTTCTTGAAATCCGTGGCCGCAAAATCCAGCGTATTTTCCAGGGCCTTGGCCCGGTCCACCCGCAGAACCACGTGCAGCCCGCCTTTCAGGTCGAGCCCCAGATTGATGCCGGCAGGGGCGCAGTACTTGGTCCACCATTCGGGCAGGCCGGAGTAAAAATTGGGCAAAAGCGCCAGCCCTGAGAAAAACACCAGAAAAATGACCAATGCGATCTTGAGTTTACGACCTGTTGTCATGTCCTGCTCCAGAAAAAGAAAGCGTACCGCCCAAAGCGACCGCCTGTTATATAAAGGCAGAATCCGCTTTGCGCAATGCCGGCCTGCGGCTCCGGTCGGGATTTCCCGGCAGAATGCGGGCTTCCGCGCAAAAATCGACTCCTTGATCGGCAATGGGGCGGGGTCGGTTGCCGTGCCGCGGGACTCCGGTCAACGCCGAAGCCCTGCCCGGCGGGAGCCCCACAACAGCCGTTGAAAGGCAAAGGGCTGATCCCGGAGTATCCCGGAATCAGCCCCTCCTGTCTGCCTGGCGGTTTTTTGACGCTGTCCAGGAAATGATGGCCAGCGCGCAAAGCCGTGCGTTGGGGTGGCGGCGGTTTACTGCTCGCTGGTCGCCTCGACGGCCTTGTCCTTCACGTCCTTCCCCGCCTGTTTTATGGCCTTGCCGGCATCCTTCATTTCCTCCCTGGCGCTGTCGGCCATCTTGCCGGCTTCAGTCTTCATGTCCTGCGCAGCGGCCTTGGTCTGGTCGGCAAATTCCTGACCCGCAGCCCTGGCCGCCTCGCCCGCAGAAGCGGCCTTGTCCTTCATGGCCTCGCCGGCGTCTTTCATTTTCTCCCTGGCGCTGTCGGCCATCTTGCCGGCTTCGGTCTTCATGTCCTGCGCAGCGGCCTTGGTCTGGTCGGCAAATTCCTGACCCGCTGCCCTGGCCGCCTCGCCCGCGGAAGCGGCTGCTGCCTTCATCTCCTCGCCCGCAGCCTGAACCTGATCGCCGACGCTTGCCGCCGTTTCCTCCACCTTGGCCGACGCATCCCTGGCCACATTCTTGGCTGCGTCAAGGGCCTGGGCGCCGGCGGTCTTGGCCGCTGCGCCCGCGGAGTTGGCCGCGTCCTTCATGTTCTCGCCCGCCTGCTGCATGGACGCGCCGGCATCCTTCATGGACTGTTTGGCCTCGTCCATGGGCGCGACTGTCTTCGTCTGCTGCGAGTCCTGAGTCTGGCTCTTGTTGCCGCCATTGTCACAGGCGGCAATGGTAAAAGCCGCCAGAACTACCAACGCGCATACAAGTTTTTTCTTCATGATGGCACCTCCGTGCAATGGTTTGCATGTAAACAGGGGTTGCAGCGGCCGGGGCCCCGCAACCGGAAAGATGGGCTCGTTCAGGCCATTGGGCCGTGCAGCAGGGGAAAGCCCATTTCCGCCCGCTGCTCCACATAGTGCTGCGCCACCTGCCGGGCGATCGCCCGGATGCGGCCGATGTAGCGGGTGCGTTCCGCCACGCTGACGGCCTTGCGGGCATCCAGCAGGTTGAAGGTGTGGGAGCACTTGAGACAGTAGTCATAGGCCGGCAGGGTCAGGCCGATTGCCGCCAGTCTCAGGGCTTCACTCTCGAAAAAATCGAAGGAGCGCCTGAGTTCCGCCACATTGGCCTGCTCGAAGTTGAAGGCGGAGAACTGGCGTTCCGCCTCGTGGAAGATTTCGCCGTAGTTCACCTTCTGGTTCCACTGGATGTCGTAGACCGACTCCACCTTCTGCAGGTACATGGCGATGCGTTCCAGGCCGTAGGTAATCTCCACGGTCACGGGTTTGAGGTCGATGGAACCGGCCTGCTGGAAGTAGGTGAACTGGGTGATTTCCATGCCGTCCAGCCAGACCTCCCAGCCCAGACCCCAGGCGCCCAGGGTGGGCGACTCCCAGTCGTCCTCCACAAAACGGATGTCGTGCTCCAGCAGGTTCAGGCCAAAGCCTTCGAGGCTCTTCAGATACATGCCCTGGACGTCGGGCGGCGAGGGCTTGATGACCACCTGATACTGGTAGTAGTGCTGCAGGCGGTTGGGATTGTCTCCGTAGCGGCCGTCGGTCGGCCGGCGGGAGGGCTGCACATAGGCCGCCTGCCATGGCTCCGGCCCCAGTGCGCGCAGCAGGGTGGCCGGATGAAAGGTGCCGGCGCCCACTTCCATGTCATAGGGCTGCATGATCAGGCAGCCGGCAGAGGCCCAATAGTGGTTCAGCGAAGCGATAATATCCTGAAAATACATGGTGTGAGAGTGCGTGAAATCTTGCGTTGCCTGTTTTCGGCGGGATGGCTACTGTAGAGCCCCACATTTACCATAGGCGCGGAAGGCGGTAAACGAAATTGTCACTTTGCCGCAGCGCCCAGTTGCCGGTGGAGCCCATGGAACCGCAATATATCCGCATCCGCGGGGCGCGGATGCACAATCTGAAGAACATCTCCGTTGACCTGCCCAGGAACAGACTGATCGTGTTTACCGGCCTCTCCGGTTCGGGCAAGTCCACGCTCGCCTTCGATACCCTCTACGCCGAGGGCCAGCGCCGTTATGTGGAGTCCCTTTCCACCTATGCGCGCCAATTTCTGGGTCAGATGGACAAGCCGGAGGTGGACCGGCTCGACGGCCTTTCGCCTGCGGTGGCCATCGAGCAGAAAACCACGGGCCGCAACCCGCGATCCACCGTGGGCACGGTCACGGAGATCTACGACTACCTGCGCCTGCTTTTCGCCCGGGCGGGGCAGCCCCACTGCCCGCAGTGCGGCGCGCCCATACGCGCACAGAGCATTGCCGACATGATAGATCTGCTCATGGCCGAGCCTGAGGGCACGAAATGCGTACTGCTGGCCCCTGTGGTGCGGCGGCGCAAGGGCGAGCACGAGCAGGTCCTGCAAAAACTGCGGCGCGAGGGCTATGTCCGGGTGCGGGTGGACGGAGAAATGCTCCAGCTCGCCGGGGACATCCGCCTGGAAAAGACGAAATTTCACAGCATAGAGGCGGTGATTGACCGGGTGGTCATCAGGGCCGGTCTGCGCAGGCGGCTGGACGAATCGGTGAGTACGGCGGTCAAGCTCGGCAGCGGCGTCATGATCGTTTTGTTCCCGGACAGCGGGGAGGAGCGGCTCTACAGCGAATCCGCGGCCTGCCACCAATGCGGGATTTCGGTGCCGGCGCTCACGCCCCAGCTCTTTTCCTTCAACAACCCGCAGGGCGCCTGCCCGGACTGCGACGGTCTGGGCGTGACCCGCTATCTGGACGAAAAACTCCTGGTGCCGGATGCCAGCCTGTCCATTGCCGAAGGCGCCATCAGGCCCTGGTACAGCCACAAGCTCGCGCCCTGGACCGTGCCGTGGATGGAGGCCCTGTCGCAGCACTACCACTTTGAGGTGAGCACGCCTTTTGAAAGGCTGCCGGAGCGGGTGCGGCAGCTTATCCTGTACGGCAGCGGCGAGGAAAAGATCGCACTCAGCCGGGGCCATGGCGCGGCCCGACGGGTCTCGCAGCAGCCCTTTGAGGGCCTGATCCCCCGCCTGAACCGGCTTTCCAGGGAGACCTCCTCAGTGGCCATGAGCGAACTGGCGGACCGCTACATGTCGGAGCGGGAATGCCCGGCCTGCAAAGGGGCGCGGCTGAAGCCCGAGGCGCTGGCCGTGCGCGTGGGCCCCTGGGGCATCAGGGACATGAGCGGCATGGCGATCGAGCGGCTGGCAAGCGAGCTGGAGGGGCTCAGCCTGGAGGCGAGGCACGCCCAGATCGCCGCGCCGGTCCTCAAAGAAATCCGCCAGCGTCTCCGCTTTCTGAAAGGCGTGGGCCTGGGCTATCTGACACTGGCACGCTCCGCGGGCACCCTGTCCGGCGGCGAGGCCCAGCGGATCCGGCTGGCCTCCCAGATTGGTTCGGGCCTGGCCGGCGTGCTCTACATCCTGGACGAGCCCAGTATCGGCCTCCACCAGCGGGACAACCACAAGCTCATCAAAACGCTTGTCAGTCTGCGCGATCTGGGCAACACGGTTATCGTGGTGGAGCACGACTCGGACACCATCGCCACGGCCGATCACGTCCTGGACATTGGCCCGGGCGCGGGCGTACATGGCGGCGAGGTGCTCTATTCCGGTCCGGTTGCCGGCCTCTTGGACTGCGAAGCCTCGCTCACCGGCGGCTATCTCTCCGGTCGCCTGAAAATAGCGGTGCCGAAAAAGCGGCGGCCCGTACAGGAACGGCATATGCTGGAGCTGCGAGATGCCTGCGTCAACAATCTGAAGCATCTGCACGTGCGCTTTCCCCTGGGCCTCATGACCTGCGTGACCGGGGTGTCCGGTTCGGGCAAGAGTTCCCTGGTCATGGAGACGCTCCTCAAGGAGGCGGAGCGCTATTTCAACGACAGGCGGGGCTATGCCAAAGGCCAGCCGCAACTCTTTGGCCTTGAACAGCTCGACAAGGTCATTGACATTGACCAGAGCCCGATCGGCCGTACCCCGCGTTCCAACCCGGCCACCTACACCGGCGTCATGTCTCCGGTACGCGAGCTGATGGCCCAGTTGCCCGAATCCCGGGCCCGGGGCTACAAGGCGGGCCGCTTCAGCTTCAACGTCAAGGGCGGCCGCTGCGAGACCTGCGAGGGCGACGGGGTTTTGCGCATCGCCATGCACTTCCTGCCGGACGTCTATGTGGAATGTGAACGCTGCCACGGCCGGCGCTACAATGCGGAAACCCTGGACATCCGCTACAAGGGCAAAAATATTGCGGACATTCTGGATATGACCGTGGCCGAGGCCCTGGACTTTTTCCAGAACCTGCCGGGCATTCAGGGCAAGCTGCAGACCATTGTGGATGTGGGCCTGGGCTATGTGCGGCTGGGCCAGTCCTCGGTCACGCTCTCCGGCGGCGAGGCCCAGCGCATGAAGCTCGCCAAGGAGCTGAGCCGCCGGGCCACCGGCAGGACGCTGTACATTCTGGACGAACCCACGACCGGCCTGCACCCGGATGATATCCGTCAGCTCCTGGATGTGCTGGGCCGGCTGGTGGCGGCGGGCAACACCGTGGTGGTGATCGAGCACAATCTGGATGTCATAAAAACTGCGGATTATATCATCGATATCGGCCCGGAAGGGGGCGAGGCGGGCGGCGGGATCGTGGCGACCGGCACGCCCGAAGAAGTGGCGGCCTGTCCGCAGTCCTTTACCGGCAAATTTTTGCAACAGCTCTTGCCCGGCTGATTTTTTGCTTTGCAGAGCGGCGCTTCCCGGCTAGGATGCGCCAATATTTTTTCAAGGAGGCATCATGGCTGATCAGCATGAGCAACAGACCGGGCAGCCGGTTTTTCGTATGCAGAAGATGTACATCAAGGACCTGTCCTTCGAGTCGCCCCACGCGCCCCAGGTTTTTCAGGCCTCGCAGAAGCACGAACCCACGATCGAGCTGGATTTGAAGCTGAAGCACGAAGTGGTGGCTGAAGACAACTACGAGGTGTCCATGACCGTCACCGCCAAAATGGTGGACAAGAGCAACAACGACACCGTACTCATGGTCGTTGAACTGGAGCACGCCGCAGTCTTTTTGCTCAGGGGCATTCCGGAAGAGCATCTGGAGCGTCTCCTGCGGGTGGATTGTCCCTTCATGCTGTTCCCCTTTACCCGGCAGATTGTGGCCCAGGTGACGATGGACGGCGGCTTCCTGCCCCTGAATCTGGAGCCCATCAATTTTGCGGCCATGTACGAAAACATGAAGAACAAAAACCAGAAGCAGGATGCCTGATTTTGCCCAATTGCCAGGGTCTGCGGGCCCTGAAGGGGAAATGTTCTGTTGAATTGTCTGGCCTGATGTGTTAGATAGGCAGCGCGATTTGCGCACCAGTGGCTCAGCTGGATAGAGCGTCGGACTACGAATCCGAAGGTCGGGGGTTCAAATCCCTCCTGGTGCGCCAGTAGAATCAAGGGGTTGCGGCACAAAACCGCAACCCCTTTCCTTTTGCTTTTTGTCCACATGCGGAAACGCGGTCCAGGGCTCTCCCGATTCCTGAGCCAGCTCGTTGTTGGTTCCGGCCTTTACCCCCGCATCTGCTGCACTGCGCTCCACCGCTTTCCGCAGGGATTCGGGGGGGCAGGGCTATGGGCCGGTCAACACGAACACGCTGTCGCCCCGTCCAGGCGGCTGGCAGATAAGACCGTCACTGCCGCCCAATACCTTCAACAGGTGCAGGACGGTCAGCCTCGGAAACACTGAGCTCCTATGTCCGCGCGGGCGCGCCTCGAGCCGCTGCTTCGGTCAACTGCGCTATTCCACCAGCTTTTTGTATTTGCCATAGCCTTCCCTGTCCATGTCGGCCAGCGGGATGAAGCGCAGGGCTGCGCTGTTGATGCAGTATCTGAGCCCGCCCTGTGCTTTGGGCCCGTCGGGGAAGACATGACCCAGATGGGAAGCGCCCATGCGGCTTTTCACCTCGGTGCGGACCATGCCGTGGCTGGTGTCGCGGTGTTCGCTCAGCCGTTCCGGCTCAATGGGCTTCGTGAAGCTGGGCCAGCCGCAGCCGGCATCGAACTTGTCCTTTGAGGAAAAGAGGGGCTCGCCCGAAACGATGTCCACATAGATGCCGGGCTCCGTGTGGTTCCAGTAGCGGCCGGAAAAAGGCCGTTCCGTGGCCCCATGCCGGGTCACCTCATAGGCTTCCGGCTCCAGCCGTTTTTTCAGTTCCGCATCGCTTGGCAGGGTAAAGTTTTCGGACCAGTTCCAGCCTTCCTGTACGAAATCCTGCTGCTGGCCGCCCTTTGGCCTGATGTCCTTCAGGCTGTCAAAGCTGATATGGCAGTAGGCTTTGGGGTGTTTTTTCAAATAATCCTGATGGTAGTCTTCGGCCGGATAAAAACTGGTGAGCGGCAGGAGTTCCAGGGCAAAGGGCCTTTGGTATTTGGCCTGCTCCGCGGCCATGATCTTCGCCAGCACGGCGCGGTCGGCCTCATCCCGGTAATATATGCCGCTGCGGTACTGGCTGCCCCGGTCATTGCCCTGCCGGTTCACACTGAATGGGTCGATAATTTTGAAAAACTGCCGCGCCAGGGTTTCAAGGTCAACGCGCGCCGGGTCATAGACCACACGCACGGTTTCCGCATGACCGGTGGTGCCGGTGCTGACCTGTTCATAACTTGGATTTTTCGTGGTGCCATTCGCATAGCCCGGAATTGCCTCCAACACACCCGGAATGCGGGAATAGTATTCCTCAACACCCCAGAAACAGCCGCCGGCAAACCAGATTTCCCGCGATGCGGCCAGACTTGAGTGAGCAGTCAGCATACAAAGCCCCCAAAAGAGGAGAAAAAGGACAATTCGGTCCGCGTGTCTGCCGCTGACCTTTGGGATGGTAGGTATCATCATCGAAAGACTCCTTGTTGTTTTTTAGTGCATGGGAGCAAGGCGGCCAGTGTCCAGCGCTCAATCGGTAGGCCGGAAAGTACAGGGCGCGCTCGTACGGACCAGATCTTATGCAGGAACCTCGAAGCCCTGTGCACAGGCTGTGCGCTGCCAAAGACTTCGCAAGCCTCTGCATGGGAGGTGGCATGCGCTCGCACTTCCTGGAATTTGGTTTTGGCCGCGGCTGGATGGAGGCAGCCTGATGTTGCGGATTGCGGGCCGGAGCAAGTCGTTGTGGACAAAAATGAAAAAGAAAAAAGGGTTACGGTTTATGCCGTAACCCTTTGATTTTCATTGGTGCCGAGACCAGGAATCGAACCAGGGACACACGGATTTTCAGTCCGTTGCTCTACCGACTGAGCTATCTCGGCACATTCACGAGAACGGATGCCTTCATAGCAAAAAGCCGGAAACGCTGTCAAGCCTTTTTATCCGATATGAGCAACTCGTCCAGCTCGACATTGAAATCATCCAGGGCGGTGCCTGTTTTGATGGCTGGGGCAGCCGGCCTGCTGGCAGATGCCGGAGCGCTTGTTTTTATGCCCAGGTTGTCATCGATATCCAGATTCTCCAGGTAAAAGACTCTTCAGCGGCAGGAAGATCCGCCGCAGGCGCCTGCAGATCGGAAATATCCACGCCGGAAAGGTTGAGATCCATATCCATGTCTGAGTCTGCGGGGGCATCGTCGCCTTCGGTCGGCAGCGGATCACCGCCATCCAGGGCCGCAACCTGATCAACAGCGCCGGCAAGGGTCCCCACCTCCGCTGCCTGGGCGCCTGCATGGAGCGGCAGTTCTTCCTGAGTCTCTTCAGGTTCGGGGGCGAGCAGAAACGAAGGCGAAATGGCATCGACCACGGTTCCCATCAGTGCTGTAGCGGCGGCGGCAATATTTTTCTTGCACCGTTTACAGCGTTCCAAATTGTCAAACGAGGTATAGCCACATTTGGGACAGCGCATGACAGGGTACTCCCTAAAAATTTGTAAAAAAGAGGCGATCGATATCCGCCTGTCCTTCATTATCCTGCTTCAGAAAAGAAAAGCAAGTGTATTCCTCAAAAACATAGTGTCAGCCCCATCTTTTTGCGGGCCATTCCGTACACAGCGGCCAGGCGCCATGCCGGCTGATTTTTACATCAAGACGTTGCAGCCCTGGTCGCAAAAATATGCTATGGTATCTGGCACGAAGCCGCAACAAGCGGTTCTGAACATTTCAGACTCACGACCTGACATGAACATCGTCATCATTGGCGCCGGCGCCATGGGCTGTCTCTTTGGGGCGCTGCTGGCCCCTGTGGCCCGGGTAAGCCTCTACTGCCGCCGGAAAAGTCTGGCCCGGATTCTGCGCACCCGGGGCATTGTCATCAAAAGGCTGGATGGCCGGCAGGAGCAGGTGCCGGTGCAGACCCTGAGCGAGTTGGAAACCGCTCCGCGCAAAACCTTCGACTATGCCCTCATCCTGACCAAAACCCAGGCCAGCAGCGAGGCCGGCCGCATTGCCCGGGAGCTCTTGCGCGCTGACGGTCTGGCCATTACCCTGCAGAACGGTCTTGGCAACCGGGAGCACATTGCGGCACACGTGGGGCCGGAGCGTGTGCTGGTCGGGGTCACCGCCCAGGCAGCCACCCTGATGGATGCCGGATCGGTGCGCCATACCGGCATGGGCGAAACGGCGCTGGGGCCGGCGGACAATCCGCAGCGGCTCCACGCCTTCAATCTGGTCAGACTCTTTGGCGAAGCAGGCATCCCCACCGTCATCGCAGACGATCCGGATGCGCTGCTCTGGTCCAAGCTTGTGGTCAACGCGGCCATCAATGCGGTGGCTGCCCTGCTGCGGGTGCCGAACGGCGTTTTGGCCGAAAGTCCGGACTGTCGAGCCATTATGGCGCAGGTGGTGGCCGAAGCCAGGGCCGTGGCCGAGGCCCTGCACATCGAACTGCCCGATTCCGATCCCCTGAGGCATGCGCTGGCCATCTGCAGGCAGAGCGCGGGCAATCGCTGCTCCACCCTGCAGGACGTGCTCCGTGGTCGGGCCAGCGAAATCGAGGCCATCAACGGCGCCATTGTCCGGCTCGGCGCGGAACACCGGGTTCCCACACCGGTCAACGACACGCTGACCCGGCTCATGCACGCCCTGGAGGCCACCACGGAGACGCGCGTGGTCTGAACACAAGAGGTCATCATGCAAACCAGGAAACTCACCATCCCCGATATTTCCGCGCGCAAGCAGGGTCCGCCCCTGGCCATGCTGACCGCTTACGACTACTCCTGGGCCCGGATCGTGGATCGGGCCGGGGTGGACATGGTTCTGGTCGGCGACAGCCTGGGCATGGTGATGCTGGGCCACACCAGCACCGTGCCCGTCACCATGGACGACATGGTCCATCACTGCCGGGCCGTGGCGCGCGGCATAGAGCATGCCCTGCTGGTGGCGGACATGCCTTTTGGCTCGGTGCGCAGCAAGCGCCAGGCCCTGGCCAACGCCATCCGGCTTGTGCAGGAGGGCGGCGCGGATGCGGTCAAGGTGGAGGGCGGCGCGGAAACGGCCAACATTGCGGCCGCCATCGTGCGGGCCGGAGTGCCGGTGCAGGGCCACGTGGGCCTGACGCCGCAGACTGCGGTCAGTCTGGGGGGCTTCAAGGTGCAGGGCAAGGACGCCACCGCGGCGCGCAAGGTCTTTGACGACGCCCGCGCGCTGGCAGATGCGGGTTGCTTTTCGGTGTTGATGGAGGCCGTGCCCGCTCCGCTGGCCGCGGAAATTACCAAAAGCCTGGCCGTGCCAACCATTGGCATCGGCGCCGGCAACCAGTGCGACGGGCAGGTTTTGGTCATGCACGATCTTTTGGGACTCTACGACCGTTTTGTGCCGAAATTCGTGAAGCAGTACGCGAAACTCGGCGAAACCGCCACCGCAGCCATTCAGGACTATGTCAGGGACGTGGCCAACCGCAGCTTTCCCGCGCCGGAACACAGCTTTCACATGAAGGATGAAGAACTGGCACTCCTGCTGAAGAGCCTCAGGTGAGGCGCTGCAGCGCGTGTGGCAGATGCTGCGGCCCCCTGCGCCCTGGCTGCCCTTTGCACAGCCGCTCGCACCGCTGATGGCAAGCGGTTGATGGAGGATGAGCCGGTCCTTTTCGTCCATCTGCACGGACCTGTGCCAACAGGGCGAGTACCGGTAGCCGGCCTGGCTGCCGTCCGGCGTGCGGATGAGGCCGCCGGAATGGACAAATGACAGGCATCGGCGCGCCACCACGCAGCCGGTTGGCCACTCTTTGTTCGTCTGCGGTCGCCTGCGCCCACACCCTGCCCCCGCGCAGGGAAAAGGGCCTGGCCACTGCCCGCTGACCGGAAGGATTCGGGGCTGGCCCGCGCAGGCGGCCGAGGAGCGGGATGACCTGCAGGCCGGACAGGCAGGGATCAGACTGAAAGCAGGAGTTTTTGTCTTTCAGCTTCGCAGATCCCCGAAAAAAGGGTGGCCCGAGAGCGGCCGCAGCATGGCAGAAAAGAGTTTGTCTGAACCGTCCCGGAAACCGCCTGGCCTGCGCTTTGGGCCGGGCAGGCTGCTTGCCGGGCCGGGCAGGCCGGTTTTTGCGGCGCCGGCGGGCCGCTGCGGGCGGGGGCCTGTATCTTCTCTTGAAAGAATGGCCATTTCGGTTTATGCACGGGCCTTATCCGGTGGGGGCCGCTGTTCCTCCCGGTTTTGTGCCTTACTTCAACTGAAACTTGTGTTGCATGACTATGGAAGCGGAACGTTTCGATCAACTGCTTGAGGAAAAGAAGAGCAAGCCTGTCCGGATGCAGCCCGGCGACCGGGTGGACGCGCTTATCGTCGGCGTGAGCGGCGAGCACGTCTTTCTGGACGTGGGCGGCAAGAGTGAAGGCGTCATGGCCGCAGCCGAACTCCGCAACGAGGCCGGCGAACTGAGTGCTGCCGAAGGCGACCGGGTGCAGGTGTATCTCCTGTCGAACCGGAACGGCGAGCTGATCTTCACCGCCCGGCTCGGCGGCCATGGCTCCCGGGAGCTGGAAGAGGCCTTTCAGGCCGGCATTCCGGTGCAGGGCACCGTGAGCGCCGAAGTCAAGGGTGGCTTTTCGGTGATGGTGGCGGGCCAGCGCTGTTTCTGCCCCTATTCGCAGATGGACATTCGCCGGGTGGAGTCTGCGGACGAGTATCTGAACAAAACCTTGAGCTTTCGGGTCATGGAGTACAGCAACCGGGGCCGTAATATCCTGGTGTCGGCCCGGGCCGTCCTGGAGGAAGAGCGTCAGCGGCAGCGCGAAAAGCTGGTGCAGGAACTGCAGGTCGGGATGCAGGTAGCGGGTGTGGTCAGCTCCATCCGGGATTTCGGGGCCTTTGTCGATCTGGGCGGGGTGGATGGCCTCATTCCCATCGGCGAGCTGGCCTGGGGCCAGACCGAGCGGGTGAGCGACGTGTTGAGCCGGGGCGACAAGGTCCAGGTGGTCATCAAGGCGCTGGACTGGGAGCGTGACCGCATATCCCTCAGCCTGCGCGATACCCTGCCCAATCCCTGGGATGCGGTACAGAGCGCCTACCCGGTCGGTTCGCGGCATCAGGGCCGGGTGGTCAGGCTCGCCCCTTTCGGCGCCTTTGTGAGCCTGGAACCGGGGGTGGACGGTCTCGTCCATATTTCCAGGCTGGGCGCGGGCCGCAAGCTGCACCATCCCCGTGAGGCCTTGGAACTCGGGCAGGAACTGAGCGTTCAGGTGGAGGGCGTGGATCTGGCGCAGAGACGCATCTCCCTGGCCCCGGCAGACTGGGAGCCTGCAGGGCAGGAGCCGGGCGACAAGGCATCCCGTTCCCCCCGCGAAGGTGGCGGGCACGGCGGTCATGAGCGGCAGGGCGAGCGGCGGGAAGCCTTCAAAATGCCAGCCGGCAAACCGCTTTCCATGGGCACCCTGGGCGATGTGTTCGCCAAGGCAGAGGAGCAGCGGAAGAAACGGTGAAAGCCGGCCTTGCAAACGGCTTCGTTTCCCCTTTCATTTTTCCGAATGGAACACCATGCTGGAACAGGAAGAACTTGCGCATGTGGCCAGGCTGGCCAGACTGGATATGGATGCGGCGGAACTGGCGCGAATGACCGGCCAGTTGGACGCCATTCTGCGCTATGCCGCCAAACTGGATGAGGTGGACATCAGCGGCGTGGCTCCGACCACCCATACGCTGAATGCGGTCAATGCCCTGCGCGACGATGAGGCGCGGCCCTCCCTGCCTCGCGACGAGGCGCTGAACAATGCGCCGGAGCGGAATGATCGGGCCTTCATCGTTCCCAAGGTCATTGCCTGAAATCCTGACGCCATGAATGCACTGCACACGCTGGGCCTGAGCGAGGCCCTGAATTTATTGGCAAAGGGTGAAATCTCGGCCCTCGAGCTGACCAGGGCGCATCTGGCGCGCATCGAGGCCGTGGACGGCCGTGTCAGGGCCTTTCTGGCGGTCGGCGCAGAACAGGCGCTGGACGCAGCCAAGAGGGCGGACGCAGACCGCAGGGCGGGGCGGGCCGGACTGCTCTGCGGCGCGCCTTTGGGCTTGAAAGACCTGCTCTGCACCAGGGACCTGCCTACGACCTGCGGCTCGAGAATGCTGGAAAACTTTGTCGCCCCCTACAATGCCACGGTGGTGGAAAAGCTTCTGCAGGCCGGGGCAGTCATCCTGGGCAAACAGGCCATGGATGAGTTCGCGATGGGTTCCAGCTCCGAGCACTGCGCCTTCGGGATCCCGGAAAATCCGTGGCAGGCGGGCCGCATCTGCGGCGGCTCCAGCGGCGGTTCGGCGGCGGCGGTGGCGGCGGACGAATGTCTGGCCTCGCTTGGCTCCGATACCGGCGGTTCCGTGCGCCAGCCCGCCTCGCTTTGCGGCGTGGTGGGGCTCAAGCCCACCTATGGCCGCGTATCCCGCTATGGTCTGGTGGCCTTTGCCTCGTCCCTGGATCAAATCGGGCCCCTGACGAAAAACGTGGCTGACTGTGCGCTGCTTCTGGAAGCCATAGCGGGCTTCGACCCCAGGGATGCCACCTCTGTGAACCGGCCCGTACCGCGTTATCGCGACGCGCTCCAGGCGGGCCTTGCGGGCAGGACCATTGGCGTGCCAACGGAGTATTTCAGCGCTGCCCTGGACAGCGACGTGGAAAAGGCGGTGCGGCAGGGCATTGCCGTGCTGCAGGACTTGGGCGCCCGGGTGGTGGACATCAGCCTGCCGCACACCGAGTACTGTGTGGCGGTCTACTATCTGATCGCGCCGGCCGAGGCCAGCTCCAACCTGGCCCGCTTCGATGGCGTGCGTTACGGCTACCGTGACCCGGAGACGGCGGAACTGCCCGAGCTCTACAGCCGCAGCCGGGCCCGCGCTTTTGGCGACGAGGTCAAGCGCCGTATCCTGATTGGCACCTATGCGCTTTCCGCCGGCTACTATGACGCCTACTACAAAAAGGCCTCGCAGGTGCGCACCCTCATTCGTGAGGATTTCACCCACGCCTTTCAGCACTGTGACCTCATTGCCTCGCCCGTGTGCCCACGGCCTGCCTGGCCCATCGGCGCGACCCAGGATGATCCCCTTGCCGTCTATCTCTCGGATATCCTGACCGTCTCGGCCAATCTGGCCGGCATCCCCGCCCTGTCTGTGCCCTGCGGCTTTTCCGCGGAAGGTCTGCCCATCGGCCTGCAGCTCCAGGCCGCGCATTTTGGCGAGGAGATCCTGCTCAGCGCCGGGCAGGCCCTGGAGAGCGCCCTGGGCATTACACGCAGGCCGGCATTGTGAGGCAGTCGGTCCGGACTGCAGCGTGTCCATACGGGCTGTTCCCTGGTGCAGCCGGACAGGAGACCAGGGCTGCCGTGCACTGTCCCCAACCAGCCATGATTTCCCGATGAAGCTGCCCATTCCCGAACACATCAGAAGCATCGTTCCCTATCCGCCCGGCAAACCGCTGGACGAGCTGGAACGGCAGTACGGCGTCAAAAACGCCATCAAGCTGGCCTCCAACGAAAACCCCTGGGGCCCTTCGCCCCGGGCGATCGCCGCGATTACTGCCGCTCTGCCCACTCTGCACCGCTATCCGGACGGCTCCTCCTATGCGCTGACCCAGGCGCTGGCCAGGCATCTGCACTGCGCGCCGGAGATGCTGGTTCTGGGCAACGGTTCCGACGAGATGCTGGGGCTTTTGGTGAGCGCCTGCATGGAACCGGGCGATGAAGCCATTTCCAGCTTTCCCTCCTTTTTGATGTACCAGAAGTGTGTGCAGGTACAGGGCTGCAGGAATATCGTCCTGCCCCTGAAGGATATGCGGCACGATCTGGAGGCCATTGCCCGGGCTGCCACCAGCCGTACCCGGCTCGTGTTTCTGGACAACCCCAACAATCCGACCGGATCCCTTTTTCCCGAGGCCGCCCTGCTCGAGCTCTGCCGGGCCCTGCCCGACACCGCCCTGGTGGTGCTGGACGAGGCCTACCGGGATTTTGCCGATCCCGCCCTCCAGCTGGATTCGGTACGCCTGGCTGGCGAGCAGCGCCAGGGTGCACAGATTGTGGCGCTCCGCACTTTTTCCAAGGCCTATGGGCTCGCCGGCCTGCGGCTGGGTTACGGCCTGATGCGCCCGGAACTGGCCGCCATGCTGCACCGGGTGCGCCATCCCTTCAACGTGAACAGTCTGGCCCAGGTGGGCGTGGTCGCGGCGCTTGCAGACCAGGAGCACTATGCGCGCACCATCAGCGGCACCCGTGCGGGTCTGGCCTGCTTGCAGGAGGCGGTGAACGGACTCGGCTGCAGGTGCTTTCCATCCCAGAGCAATTTCTTTCTGGTTGACGTGCAGGGCGATGCGAACCGGCTTTACGAGGCCATGCTCCACCGGGGCGTGATCACCCGCTCCATGAGCGCCTACGGCTTTCCGAACTATCTCAGGATCACGGTCGGCACGGAGGCGGAAAACCGGCGTTTTCTGACAGCCCTGGCCGAATGCCTGCACGAGTTGCACTATGGCTGAAAAACTTGCGATCGTCACCATCGACGGCCCGGCCGGAGTGGGCAAAACCACCATTTCCCGCATGGTGGCGGCCCATCTGGGCTACACCTGCCTGGACACCGGTGCGATGTACCGCTCCTTTGCCTGGATGCTCACGCGCACAGGCCATGATGGCGAGGATCTGAAAAAAGATCCGAGCCTGTTGGCCATGCTGGGCAATGTGGAGATGGTATTGCTGCCGCCTTTGCCGGGGGAGGAAAACGGCCGGGTGCGCCTGGGCGGGCAGGTCCTGGGTCCGGAACTGCGCACCGAGGCCATCAGCTTTCTGGCCTCCGAGATCGCCTCGCTGCCGGAACTGCGCCGGGTGCTGACCCTCATGCAGCAGCGCCTGGGCGCCAAAGGCCGGGTGGTGATCGAGGGCCGGGACACGGGCACCGTGGTTTTTCCGCAGGCAGCCTGGAAATTCTTCCTGGACGCCACCCCGGAAGAGCGTACCACAAGGCGACTCAGGCAATTGCGCGCCAGGGGCGATATGGCCACCAGTGAAGCGGCGCTGCTGGAAAGCATCGTGGCCCGTGATCTGGCCGACCGGAACCGGAGTATCGCCCCGCTGGTCGCCGCCGCCGATGCCTACACCATCGATACCACCAATCTGGACATCAGGGCGGTGGTGGGCGAAATGCTCGCACACATCGGGAGCAAGCCGCTGTAAGCCCGGTGTCGGCGCGGGCATGGGGGCCTGGTGCTCTTCGCCCGCCGCTCCCGGAAAAAGCCACAAAAAAACCGCCCTCCTTTCCGGATTGGGCGGCCTGCGGCATTCTGGCGGAGGGACAGGGATTCGAACCCTGGGTGGAGTCACCCCCACAACGGTTTTCGAGACCGTCCCGTTCAACCGCTCCGGCATCCCTCCGCAACACAGCCTTGCCTTTGTACCTTGCCTCCTGCGAAAAAGCAAGAAAACGCTCGTCTGTCAGGCGCCTGTCCGTTTTCTTTGCGGCAGGCGGTTTTCGTTTTCCTTCCTGTGGAGGTCTCATGTTCATCCAGAGAAGGCATGCGCTTCGCCTCATCGCCGCGTGCATACTTTTCCCCGTTTTGGGCGCCTGTGCCATGCTGCACGGTCTGCGGGAAAGCCCGCAGGTCGCTCTGGCCGATATCCAGCTTGCGAAGGCGGGGCTCATGGAAAGCGAGTTTCTGCTGCATCTGAGGGTGACGAACCCAAACGACGTGGCCTTCGAAGTCAGCGCCCTGTCCTGCGTCCTGAAGCTGGACGGCAGGCCCTTTGCCCGAGGCCTGGCCTCCAGCCGAACCCGGGTGGGCCCCTATGACAGCGCGCTGGTGCCGGTCAGCGTGTATGCCTCGGTGACGGATATGGCCGGCGCTCTGGCCCGCCTGATGCGGGCCGGCGTGGGGGGCGCCGCTCCTGCCCGGTATGAACTGGAGGGGACGGTGCTGCTGGACGTGCACGGTTCCCGGCTGAAGCGGCCCTTTGTCAGCAGGGGCCAGTTGTCGCTGGACAGGCTGGGAGAAGGGAAGTGAGTTCGGGCGACCCGGGGCCCTTGCCGGCTCTCCGGCGGACGCCCAATGCAGGTCAGAGCTGCCGGGCCTTGAAGGTGTCGCACTGGTCGGGATTGCCGCTTGCATAGCCCCGCCGGAACCAGCGGACCCGCTGCTCCGAGCTGCCGTGGGTGAAGGACTCGGGCGTGATATAACCACGCTGGCTTTTTTGCAGCCGGTCGTCGCCGATCTGGCTGGCCGCGTGCAGCGCCTCCTCTATGTCGCCCGGTTCGACCAGATTTTTGCTGCGGTCCGCATGGTGGGCCCAGATGCCGGCAAAGCAGTCGGCCTGCAGTTCCACCCGTACGGAGAGCTGGTTGTACTCCGTCTGGGACAGGCGCTGGCGCTGACGCTGCACCTGATTGCTGATGCCCAGAAGGTTCTGCACGTGGTGCCCGATCTCGTGGGCCACGACGTAGGCCTGGGCGAAATCGCCCGGTGCGTTCAGCTTCTGCTGCAAATCGTCGTAGAAGGCCAGATCAATGTAGACTTTCTGATCGGCTGGGCAGTAGAAGGGCCCCATGGCCGACTGGGCATAGCCGCAGGCCGAATTGACGGCGCCGCGGAACAGTACCAGTTTCGGCTCCTTGTAGGTCTTGCCGTGGGCGCGGAAGATGCGGTGCCAGTTGTCTTCGGTGTCGGCCAGCACCACAGCGACCAGTTCGCGGGCCTGCCGTTCCCTGTCGCTTTCCTGCACCGGGCCGGCTTCCTGCGGTTGACGGCCCTGCAGCACGCTGCCGATCTGCATGGTGGTTGAGGGATCTATGCCGAAATACATGCCCACCAGCGCCAGCAGCAAAAGTCCGATGCCGCCGCCCTTCATGGGGCCGGAGCTGCGGGAGCCGCGCCTGTCTTCCAGATTGCCGGATTGCCGTTGACCCTGCCAGCGCATGGGAACCTCCTGATATGCGAATGGGGAGCAGGTTCTGCCTGCAAACATCTGCCCAGGGTACTGTCCGTTTTTGCAAAAGGCAAGAGCAAGCCCTTGATTTCCTGAAAGGATCGCGCCCGGTCCGGATGCTTGACAGTCTTGACCGCTGCGGTACACTGCAGTGCCTGACCGATAAAAAAAAACGGCAAAGAGGCGAGCGGCATGCGCACACAGGGAGCGTATCTGGATGGGCGGCAACAGCAGGCACTGCTGGCCTGGGCCAGGCAGGCGATTGCCCGGGCCGTGCACGCGGGAGATGGGGCAGCGGGCGGCTCTTTGCCGGATGAGCCGGTGTTTCGGGAAAAGCGGGCGGCTTTTGTCACCCTGACCAGAAATGGCCGCCTGCGGGGCTGCATCGGCACGCTGCTTGCCGTGGAAAGTCTTGGGGACAGCGTGCGGCATAACGCCTTGAATGCGGCCCTCCGCGATCCGCGCTTTGCCCCGCTTGCGGCGGCGGAGCTGCCGGAAATACGGATCGAGATTTCCGTACTGGATGCACCTGCGCCCCTGGTCTATCGGGACAGTGAGGATCTGCTGAGCCAACTGCAGGCGGAGCGGCCCGGCCTCATTCTGGAGGCGGACGGCCATCGCGCCACCTTTCTGCCCCAGGTCTGGGCGCAACTGCCAGAGGCCCGGGATTTTCTCTCGGCCCTCTGCCGCAAGGCCGGCCTGCCCATGGATGCGTGGCAGGACTCGGGTCTTTGCTATCGGCGTTACGCCGTGCAGTGTTTTCGGGAGAAACAATGAGCGAGTTGCTGTTGCCGCCCGAGCTGGAGCGGGAGATGGCTGCCGTGTACGCGGAACTGGCCCGGGCCTACGAAGTCGTGGCCAGTGCCCTGGGTCTGAGCTGCAGCGGCTGTCCGGACAACTGCTGCGATTCCTGGTTCTTTCACTACACCTACTGTGAATGGGCCTATCTGTGGCAGGGCCTGAAACAGCTTGACGGAGCGACCCTTGCCGCCATCCACGCGCGGGCCGAAGCCTACCTGGGCGCTGCCCACAAGGCAGAGGCCGCCGGGCAGAGGCCGCGGCTGCTGTGTCCCCTGAACGAGGGGGGGCTGTGCCGGCTCTACCGGCACCGGCTTCTCATCTGCCGGAGCCACGGCGTGCCGGCCACGCTCGCCGGCCCGGACGGCCGGATGCGGCGCTTTCCCGGCTGCTTTCGCTGTCAGGAGCTGGTGGCAGGCAGTTTCGGCGAGCCGGCGCAGGCCCCGGCCATGGAGCGCACCGTGCTGTTCCGGCGTCTGGCCCTGGTGGAACAGCGCCTTTTGGGGCCGGACCGGCGCAGCTATCCGAGGCTGCGGCTCACCATTGCCGACATGATCGTGCAGGGGCCGCCGCAGCGGCAGTGAAAACCAGGGCGGCACCCGGGTCACAGAACAGGACAGAGGCCATGAACGAACTTTTGCAAAAAACAGGGGCAGTCCTGTTTTCCGGCGGTCAGATCGACCGCGACACCGCGCTGGCGCTGGCCGGAGCGGGAGAGGCGCTGTACCGGCTGGCCGATGAGGTGCGCCGCCACTTCATGGGCAACCGCTTTGACCTTTGCGCCATCATCAATGCCAAAAGTGGCGGCTGCACGGAAGATTGCCGTTTCTGCGCCCAGTCGGCGCGACACCATACCGGTGCGGCCCAGTACGCCATCGTTGACAGGAACGAGGCCTTGGACATGGCCAAGGCAAGCGACCGCCACGGTGTGGAGCGACTGGGCCTGGTCACGAGCGGCCGCAGTCTGAGCGCCAGGACCGTGGAGCAGCTCTCCGGCCTGCTCAAGGCGCTGCGCGCGGAAACCGGCCTGTATTTCTGCAGCTCTGTCGGTCTGATGGATGAGCGCATCGCAGGCGCCCTGGTCAGCTCGGGCGTGCGGCGTTGCCACTGCAATCTAGAGGCCTGTCGCAGCTATTTCCCCAGGGTCTGCAGCACCCACACCTGGGAGGAAAAGGTGGCGACCCTGCAACTCGCCCGCGCCCACGGTATGACGCTCTGCTCCGGCGGCATCATCGGCATGGGCGAGAGCCTGGCGGAGCGGGTGGATCTGGCGCTGGAACTGCGGGCGCTGGGCGTCAAATCCATTCCGGTGAACGTGCTGACCCCGATACCCGGCACTCCCCTGGGCGATGTGACGCCGCTGACCCTGGATGAGGTGCTGACCGCCATTGCCCTGTTCAGACTCATCAACCCGGATGCCGTGGTGCGTATGTGCGGCGGTCGTCAGCAACTGGGCAAGGCCCAGTACCGCTGCTTCAGTGCCGGCGCCAATGGGGCGATTGTGGGCAACTACCTCACCACGAACGGCAACGAGCTGGCAGAGGATCTGGCGCAGATTCGTGCCCTGGGCTTCAGCTTCGCCAGGGAGGCGGCCCATGCTTGACGAAAACGCGCTGGCCTTCGATCGCGAGCATCTCTGGCATCCTTACACCTCCATGACCAGGCCCCTGCCGGTTTATCCGGTGGCCAGGGCCCAGGGCGTGCGGCTCTTTCTGGCCGACGGGCGCGATCTGATCGACGGCATGTCGTCCTGGTGGTGCGCCATTCACGGGTACAACCATCCGGCCCTGAACGCTGCGCTCGAGGCGCAGATAGGGGAGATGTCGCATGTGATGTTCGGCGGCCTCACCCACGAGGCGGCCATTGCACTGGGCCGGCGCCTGTTGCGCATGGCGCCTGCGCCTTTGCAGCACCTCTTCCTTTGTGATTCCGGCTCGGTCAGCGTGGAAGTGGCGCTCAAGATGGCGCTGCAGTACTGGCAGGCCCTGGACCGGCCGGAAAAACACCGGCTCCTGACCATCCGCGGCGGCTATCATGGCGACACCTTTCATGCCATGTCGGTCTGCGACCCGGTCACCGGGATGCACGGGCTTTTCGCCGCCGCACTGCCGCGGCAGCTTTTTGCCCCGAGGCCCTGCTGCCGTTTTGGCGCGGACTGGGACGCCCATGATCTGGATGCAATGGCCTCGCTGCTCATGGCGCACAGCGAGGAACTCGCGGCGCTCATTCTGGAGCCCATCGTGCAGGGCGCGGGCGGGATGTGGTTCTACCACCCCGAATATTTGCGCGAACTGCGGGCGCTCTGCGACCGGTACGGCGTCCTGCTGATTTTCGACGAAATCGCCACCGGCTTTGGCCGTACCGGCAGGCTCTTTGCCGCCGGGCACGCGGGCGTGGCTCCGGACATCATGTGCGTGGGCAAGGCCCTGACCGGCGGCACGATGACGCTTGCGGCCACCCTGACCACAGCAGCGGTGGCCAGGGCGCTTTCCAGGGTGGACAGGGGCAAGCCGGGCGTGTTCATGCACGGGCCGACCTTTATGGCCAATCCACTGGCCTGCCGGGTGGCCTGCGCCTCCCTGGATGAGCTGGAGCGCTGCGGCTGGCAGGAGAAGGTGGCGCGGATTGAGGCGCAGCTGCGACGCGAGCTGGAGCCGGCCCGCAACATGCCGGGTGTGGCTGATGTGCGTGTCCTGGGGGCCATTGGCGTTATCGAAACCGAGAAACCGGTGGACATGGCCCGCCTGCAGCGCTTCTTTGTGGACAACGGCGTCTGGATCCGGCCCTTTGGCCGCCTGATTTACGTGATGCCGCCTTACATCATCGAGCCTGCCGATCTGTCCAAACTGACTGCCGCCCAGAGAGAGGCGGCGGCCATCACTGCCAGACATTGAGCTGCTTATGCATCAGGATCGTGTCAACAAAGTCGTTCTGCTGGTGCTGGTACTGGCCGTTTCCCTGCTTTTTCTGGGGATGATCCGGCAGTACCTGATGCCCCTTTTCATGGCGGCCCTGTTTTCGGCCCTGCTCTCGCCCGCCTACAGGCGCCTGCGCGACCGCCTGGGGGGGCGTTCGGTTCTTGCCTCGGTGTTGATCGTCGTGGCGGTTTTTACGCTGATTCTGGTGCCCCTGACCATCCTGACCGGCATCGTGGTCGGGCAGGCGGTGAGTGTCAGCCAGTCGGCCACGCCCTGGATTCAGGACCTTGTCAAGCAGCCGCTGCCCCTGCAGCAGTATCTGGAAAAAATCCCCTTTCACAAGCAGTTGATGCCCTACCGGGAGCAGATCCTGGGCACCCTGGGCGAGGCGGTGGGCGCGGTGTCCGGCTTTTTCATCAACAGCCTTTCCTCTGTGGCCAAGATGACGCTGAACGCCCTTCTGGGCATCGTCATCATGCTCTACTCCATGTTTTTCCTGCTGATCTCCGGCTCGGTGCTGCTGCGCAAGATCCTGTTCTTCCTGCCGCTCTGCGATGCGGACGAGCAATTGCTGCTGCACCGCTTCACCTCGGTCACCGCAGCCACCCTGAAGGGCACAATGATCATTGGCCTCCTGCAGGGCACGATTTGCGGCGTGGGCTTTGCAATCGCAGGCATCGAGGGCGCGGTCTTCTGGGCTACGGTCATGGCGGTGCTCTCCTTGATCCCCGTCCTGGGCACGGCCCTGGTCTGGGGGCCGGCGCTCGTCGTGCTGCTGGCGCAGGGGCATTACGGGGGCGCGCTTGTGCTGCTGGGCGTCTGCGGCGGCATTGCGGGCAACATCGACAATGTGCTCAGGCCGCAGTTGGTGGGCAAGGACACCCAGATGCACCACCTGTTCGTGCTCTTCAGCACCCTGGGCGGCATCGGCATGTTCGGCATCTTGGGCATCATCGTGGGGCCGATCATCGCGGCGCTCTTCATCACGCTCTGGGAACTCTACGGCCGGGCCTTTGGCGCCTATCTGCCCGTGGTCAATCTGCTTGCCGGTGGGGAGCGGCAGCCGGAGCGCCCCAGCCCGCAAGCCGTGGCAGTCACGCCCGCAGCCCCGGCCGGCAAGCCGGAACAGGCGGCCACAGCGCCGGCTGCCGACCGCCGCTCCAAAACCAGAAAGCCCGGCACGCGGGGCAGGAAGCTCCGTCGCCGGTGAACGCCGTTGTTTCAGCCTCTTTTATGAGGAGCCATAAAAGAACCGGAGCCGCTCCATGCAGCCCGGCCTTTGCTCTGTCAATCAATTCTTGGGCTCACAGGGAGCAACCATGAATGACAAACCAGCAATGACCTGCACCTGGCTGCACCGGCGACGGGCTTCGGTATGTGTTGTGTTTTTTGCGGGCTGGGGCATGGATGCCAGGCCTTTTGCACCACTTTCTGCAGGTGGAGTGGACGTATGCATGCTCTCGGGCTACCAAAAGGTTGAAGCCCCTAACATGATGCAATTACATGAATATGAAGAAGTGGTGCTGCTCGCCTGGTCCTTTGGCGTGTGGATGGCGGCGCAGGTCTGCACCTGGCAGCTTCGGGCCGGCTGCAGCGACATGATTGCCCTGGCTGGCACCCTGAAGCCTGTGGATGCACAGCTTGGCCTGGCGCCAGAGCAGTTCGAGGCAGTGCTTGCAAATTTTGACGAAACCGTGCTGGTCAAATTCTACGGCTCCATGTTTGACGAGGAGGCCCATAGCGCCCTGTTTTTAAAAAACCGTCCCCGCCGCGAGCTTGCCGACCTGAATCGCGAGCTGGCCTTTTTACATCGGGAAAGCCTGGCGGCGCCGGTGGCGCTGGACATGTTTACCCAACATATTGTCACCAGCCGCGACCGTATCTTTTCCGGCCGCAATCAGACGCGCAGTTGGGGCAGAGAAAATGTCCGGGTGCTGCAGTGGCCGCATTTTCCTTTCTATCACTTTGCCACCTGGGGCGAGCTGCTAGCCGCTTTACGGGCAGATGTGTGACAGACCGTGCCCTTCATGAACCGTATGGGTTTTTTTCCGCCAAAAGGCAGGCTACGCGATGGCTGCTAGTTCTCATGGCCAATGCGCCGCTCGCTCAGGGTGAGAAAAGGTGCAAAGGGCAGGGCAGGATTCTGGCCGAGGTGAAAGCGTCAAGCACCAGGCAGCCAGCAGGAGCCCGCCATGTTCCATAGCAGTCCGTTGAAGAAATGTTGATTTTTCGAAGGGGACACAAAGTTGGCGATTGTGCCCCTGCCTGTCAGTTGTGCCATCTCGAAATGACCATCATGACACAATCTGGAGTATCAGCCGTATTCGGCAGCCAAATGACCAATATGAGCAGGTTCAGCTCATCAATTCGGACAAAAAGCAGCCGGCTCCAGCATCGGCCCAGCCCCTGGGGGTGCCAAAACCAAACAGGGCCCGCAGCAGGATCCCCAAATTGAACCCCGCAACATGAATAATGTAACGCTTCTCCACATTGGCCAGTCCGCGAAGATGCACCCGCCGCATGCCGCCCCGGTCAAGGCAGTGGGCAAAGCTGCGTTCCACCCGCTCGCCCCGCGCCCGCAAAAGCGCCTTGCCCGTACCGGAACCGATCCGCTTCCTGTTCCCGTACACCGCTTCCCGGGCATCCATGTCGCCTTTCCAGCGCAATCGCCCCTTGTGCGCCGGCTCGCTGATCCGGCTGGTACAGGCATCCGGCAAATCCTTCAGCACCTTCCGGCTGTGACAGCCCTTGTCCGCCACCAGAGCAAAGGGCTCGTCAATGCCGGGCGCGTCTTCCTTGTCCCTGATCGCGCACAGCTTGGCCTGGGCGTCGTCAAGTGTGGTGGCAAGCGTTGTGGTGTCGCCCCGATCCGCAGGGTGTATCACCGCAGAAACTACCGCCCCGGATTCCAGATCAACCACATGCTCAGGTCTGTACGCCATATGCGTACGGCCATCCCTGAGTTTGGCTATGCGCGCATCCTCATCGGTGCCCGATTGCCAGTCCCTGTTGGCAGTCGTTTTCTCCTGGCGCTTGCGGTCAAAGGCGATCAACTCCGCCCTGGTCGGCGTCCTGATGCCGCTCTCTTCAGCCAGGCGTTCAAGCATTTCCTGGTAGGTCTCGCCTGTATCGCGGCGTACAATGCTCTTCATGGCCGCATTCGCCTCCATGCTAGAGGCGTCGATGCCCAGATATTTCCCGTTCAGCAGCTTGGCTTGCTCCAAAATCCGCAGCACAAAGACAAACATTTCGTGATGAACTTCCAGCGGCAGACGCCCCGGATACGGCACAGGGAGGAGTGATCAGGCACGGATTCGGTGGGGCCGAGCTGGAGAAATTCGCGCAGAGAAAGGGAGTCGGCACAGCGCCAGCAGATGCCGCGCTCAGAGTCGATGCCCTCGAAGTAGCCGATCAAAAGCATGCGAAAATAGCGGCCCGGCGGGATGGACCTGCGGCCAAGTCTTTCGGCGTAGCAGGGAGCGCACAGAGCTTTTCGAGGAAGGCGTCAAATGCTTTCTGGCGCAGGAGCTTTTGCAGCCGCTCGTAAAAGACATGCCCCTGACTCTGGGGCAGCTGATCATAGATCAGCCACATGCTCTTCTGCTCTGCCTGCCTCCGACCAGGACTCATATTGCCTCCTCAACACAATTTGATCGCCTGTGCACCATTATGTCTTGCCAGAAGACTTTTTCAACGGGCTGATAGCGGCCATTTGGCTCATGTGGCCGGGTAAAAATCTACCCTCAAGATTCAGAAAACGCGGATAACTGCATTCTGAAAGGTATCCATTAAAAATATCCAGAAAAACAAAGCGTTCAGGAGCGGCAGTCTTGTTCAGGAAAACAGTACAGAGAATTCTAGATATCCTTGCAATCCCATTGGCATACCTGCTCAGAAACAGGAGGGTGCAGGAAGAGTTGTGGAAGATAAACCACTTTCGTCCGGAAAGTGGTCTGTGTCACTGGTGTCACAGGCCAAACGACATAGAAGAGGAAGTATACAACATTGCAACCAGACAATCCGCACAGTATGTTGTCGATCATTTCAGCCACATATCCGGGACGATTGATCGCTACCACATGCTGCGATACTGCGTGCAACGGGCAAGTATCGACGGTCTTTTCCTGGAATTTGGCGTGTACAACGGCGATTCCATCAACTGCATTGCTGAAACCGTGCAAAAAACTGTCCACGGTTTTGACTCGTTCGACGGACTTCCGGAAGACTGGGAGGCCTGCAAGAGTGGCCAGTTTTCCCGCAATGGTGTTGCTCCCAAAGTCCATGACTCCGTACAGTTGCATGTTGGCTGGTTTGAAGACACCCTGCCGCAATTCGTGCAGAAACACAAGGAACCGGCCGCCTTTATCCACATAGATTCAGATCTGTACTCTTCGGCAAAAACAGTGCTGACTCTCTTGCAAAAGCAGATCGTTTCCGGAACAGTGATCGTTTTTGATGAATATTTCAACTATCCAAACTGGCAGCAACACGAATTCAGAGCCTTCCAGGAGTTTGTCCGTGATTGTGATATCCATTACGAATACATAGCCTACTGCAGCAGGGGATATTCCGTCGGCGTTCTGATAAAGTAGAAAATCTGCCCAGGCCCCGGCGGTTCAGGGCACCGGCGAACCGGCGGGGCTGGGGCGCCATTACCGCGTTTACCTTGGGGCCTTTGGGCCAGCCTGCGTCGTGCGCCCGAAAAACATGCCCGGCGCGAGCATGGCCCCATGCAAAGCACCGCACAGGCGCCCGGCTCCGATCGACATGGCGGAAGACATGGCGTTCACCGATTCCGCTACGTCCACCTGAAAATTGCTCCCGATAACGTCCTTGACAGCCTCGCAGCACAAGAATCCGTTGGCGTACGACGCCTCCGCGTGCTTCTGAAGGGCCTTCGGCCTCACTGCCGTTACGGGATACGTGACGATCGATTATTCGTGTCTCCCTCTGCAATTTGACAGCGGCTTCAGGAACTCGCCGCCCTGTTTTGCACGCGGCCGCCGCCTAACCGCTTTACTTCGGGAACAAAAGCTTCAGGTAGCCTCCCAGCACCCAAAGGACGACAAGGACGGCAATGGCCGTCTGCACGTGCCCCAACACCGCCATCCAGGCCAGCCCCGTGTACCCGGCCGCCATCTGCACCGCGAGGGCACTGATCACCAGGGGGAAGGTAAACGCCGCATGGCCGGGGGTAAAGAAGGTCCGGCAGAGCCTCAGCAGATACGACACACCCACCCCGTAGAAGAAGAGGGACAAGACAAGAAGCAGCCACACGAGGAGGGGCTCTTTCACCTCGAACGAGACCATGTAGCCCACCAGCAGCATGGATGCGGGCGCGGCAAGGATGACCGCCGTGGGCCTCGCGGCGTCCGGAACCTGCCCGACCTTCCAGAGACGCCAGCAGACGAAGGGCAGAAGGCAGAAGTAGGAGACAAAGGCAAACCAGAAGGCCATACGTCCGATATCCAGGCGCCCCGTCACCGGAGCGGAGGCGCTGGCCACAGCAATGCCCATGTAGACGATGAACCATGAAGGGAACACCTTCTCCAGGGCGAACCCCTTCAAAAACATCCAGCTGAACCACAGGATCAAAAGGGCATGACCGACGAGCCCGGCGTACCAGACGGCCGTCCCCGCCTCCGGTGCATAGGGTTTGACGTATCCGGCCAGCAACAGGGTCGCCATCGTGAAGGTCGGCAGGACGCTCGCCGCGACCGGGTTCTCGAGGGGCTCCTTCAACCTGGCGTTCAGGACCAGCAACTTGAGCAGATAGGGCAGATAGAGAAGAAAGGCCACTCCCCCGAGAAGCAGCCGTGCCCCGTGACTGTAGTCCTGCACGAGGTTGCCCAGCGCGAACAGAGAGAGGCTCAGCCCCGCGGTCGGAATAGGATATTGCCGCAGAAAATTCAGAACCAACATAGCTCTTCCCCCTTTCACGGCAGGCAAGTCTTTTGTTCACACTCGGGTATGGAGCAGGCGCGAGTGGCATGGTCACAAAAGAGATCAAGCGCCTCTGGGCCATGGCTTATAACCGAGGTGCAAGCAAGTCAAGGCTTGTTTGCAAAATCCTGGCAATCAGCGCCTTGACCATAACGAAGATGACGGCGCGGGCATCATGCCTGCCTCTGCCGCCAGGTAGCCCCAAGGCGACCCACGGCGGGCCGCCTGGCAAGCGAAGTTGGCTCAGCGGGAGAGGGCCCTGTTCAGGTTTTCGTCCAGCTTGGCAAGGAAATCCTGGGTGCTCAGAAACTTCTGGTCGCTGCCCACCAACAGGGCCAGGTCTTTTGTCATAAAGCCGTTCTCCACCGTGTCCACGCACACCCGCTCCAGGGTCCTGGCAAAGCCCATCAGGGCCTCGTTACCGTCGAACTTGCCGCGATACCAGAGGCCGCGCGTCCAGGCGAAGATGGAGGCAATCGGGTTCGTGGAAGTCTGCTTGCCCCTCTGGTGCTCGCGGAAATGCCGCGTCACCGTGCCATGGGCCGCTTCGGCCTCCACGGTCCTGCCGTCCGGGGTGAGGAGCACGGAGGTCATCAGGCCGAGAGAGCCGAAGCCCTGGGCCACGCTGTCGGACTGCACGTCGCCGTCGTAGTTCTTGCAGGCCCAGACAAAGCCGCCGTGCCACTTCATGGCGCTGGCCACCATGTCGTCGATCAGCCGGTGCTCGTAGGTGATGCCCGCCTGCCTGAACGCTGATGCGAATTCCTGGTCAAACACCTCCTGGAACAGATCCTTGAAGCGGCCGTCGTACTGCTTCAGGATGGTGTTCTTGGTGGACAGGTACAGGGGCCAGCCCAGGTTCAGCGCGTAGTGCATGCAGGAGCGGGCAAAGCCCCGGATGGAATCGTCCAGGTTGTACATGCCCAGGGCGCAGCCGCTGCTTTTGAACCTGTACACCTCGTGGCCGATCGGCTCGCCGCCGCCTTCCGGTTCAAAGATTATCTTCAGCGTGCCCGGGCCGGGCACCAGAAAATCCGTGGCCTTGTACTGGTCGCCAAAGGCATGGCGGCCAATGACAATGGGCCGGTTCCAGCCGGACACCAGGCGGGGGATGTTCCTGCAGATGATGGGCTGGCGGAAGATGGTGCCGCCAATGATGTTGCGGATGGTGCCGTTGGGCGACTTCCACATCTTTTTCAGGCCGAATTCCTGCACCCTGGCCTCGTCCGGCGTGATGGTGGCGCACTTCACGCCCACGCCGTATTTTTTGATGGCTTCAGCCGCCTCCACCGTGACCTGGTCTTCGGTTTCGTCCCGGTGCATGATGCCCAGATCGTAATATTTCAGATCAATGTCCAGATAGGGCAGGATGAGTTTTTCCTTGATGAATTTCCAGATGATCCGGGTCATCTCATCACCGTCCAGCTCCACGAGGGGGCTCGTTACCCTGATCTTGTCCATGGCTCGCCTGTTTACCTCCGCTGCGTGTTTGAATGGGGGCAAGGCCCCTTGTTCCCTCTTTCAGGCCGTCAAGCTGCCAACGGCCTCCATGTATTCGGCCACCGTGGGCAGCCTGCCCAAAAGGCCGCTGACCGCGGCCAGCTCGGACGAGCCCAGGAAGACCCTGGTGCCGTCGCCCATGCGGTTGTCAAAGTTGCGGGTCGAGGTGGAGATGACCGTGGCGTTCGGCATCACCCGGGCCTGGTTGCCCATGCACAGGCTGCAACCGGGAACCTCCATGCGGCAGCCCACCTGGGCGAAGGCGCTCAGGCAGCCCTCATCCTGGAGGGTCTGGCGCACCAGGCGGGTGGACGGGGCGATCCAGATCCGGCTCCTGGCGTAGGGCGCTCCATTAAGGAGCCTGGCCACGCGCAGCAGATGGGAGAGATGGGTCATGCAGGAGCCGATGAAGACCTCGTCGATCTGGGTGCCCGCCACCTCGGAGAGCAGCTTCACATCGTCCGGATCGTTCGGGCAGGCCAGAATCGGCTCCGTGATTCCGGCCAGATCGATTTCCAACACCGCCCTGTATTCCGGGTTCGGGTCCCGCCTGAGCAGTTCCGGCCTGGCCAGCCAGGCCTCCATGCTCGCGATGCGACGCTTCAGCGCCTCCGCGTCCTCGTAGCCCTCGGCCACCAGCGCCTTCAGCTCCCGGATGTTGGACTCCATATGCTTCTGCACCGTCTCGGGCGGCAGGGCCAGGGCACAGGCCGCTGCGCTGCGTTCCGCACTGGCATCGCTCAGCTCGAAGGCCTCCTCCACGCTCAGATCGTCCACCCCCTCGATTTCCAGAATCGTCCCGGCGAAGATGTTGATCTTGCCCTTCTTGGGCACGGTCAGCAGGTCCTTTTTGATGGCGAAGTAGGGGATGGCGTTCACCATGTCGCGCACCGTGATGCCAGGGTTTCTCCTGCCCGTAAAGCGCACCAGAACGGAAGGCGGCACTTCGAGCGGCATGAAGCCCAGGGCCGCGGCGAAGGCCACCAGGCCGCTGCCCGCCGGGAAGGAAATGCCCACGGGGAAGCGGGTGTGGGAGTCGCCGCCCGTGCCCACGGTGTCCGGCAGGAGCATCTTGTTGACCCAGGAATGGCACACGCCGTCGCCGGGCCTGAGGGATACGCCGCCACGCTCGATTGCGGCCTGGCGCATCAGCTCCCACCGGCCCAGATCGACCTTTTTCGGGTAGGCCGCGGTGTGGCAGAAGGACTGCATATACAGATCGGCCTTGAAGCGCAGGCAGGCCAGTTCCTCCAGTTCCTGCACGGTCATGGGGCCGGTGGTGTCCTGGGAAAGCACGGTGGTCATCTCGGGCTCGCAAAGCATTCCCGGCACCACGCCCGGCAGCCCGCAGGCACGACCCAGCATCTTCTGCGCCTGGGTGAACTGCTGGCCCGGTCTGGGCCGGGGACTTTCGGCCACGGCAAAACAGGTGGGCTCGGCCACCTTCAGCGCCGCGCAGGCCGCCTTGGTCAGGCTCTTGCCGATGACCAGATTGAGGCGGCCCCCCGCACGGTACTCGTCCAGCAGGGTCGCGGGCGGAGGCGTCACCCTGATTGCCGTGCCATCGGCTTTTGTGAGCGTCATCGCGGGCAGGGAGAGGGTGATCCTGTCGCCGCTTTTGATCGCGTCAACCTCGCATTCCAGGGGCAGTACGCCCGCGTCGCGGGAGGTGGCGTAGAAGATGGGGGCGAAGGTGCCCGCCAGCACCAGGCCGCCGCGCCGCTTGTTCGGGCTGCCCGGAATGTCTCTGCCAATATGCCAGGCCAGGGAGTTGACCGCGGACTTGCGGGAGGAACCGGTGCCCACCACGTCGCCGGCAAAGGCCACGAGCGTGCCGCTTCGCCGCATCTTGTCCAGTTGCTCCACGCCGCCCGGAAAACGTCTGATGCCAAAGAAGGTGGCGTGCAGGGGGATGTCGGCACGGCTCTGGGCCTGATTGCCCGGCGAGAAGTCGTCGGTGTTGATCTCGCCGTCCACCTTGTACACCTGGAAGTCCACCTGCTCCGGCAGGGCCGGGGACCTGGTGAACCACTCGGCCCTGGCCCAGGATTCCAGCACCGCCCTGGCGTGGATATTGCTGGCGGAGAGGGCCAGCACCCGGTCAAAGGCCTCGTAGATCTTGACCAGGGGCTTCAGAGCCTGGGCCGCCTGGGCCGCCACCTGGTCTTGCTCCAAGAGCCGGATGAGTGCGGCCACGTTGTAGCCGCCCCCCATATTGCCCAACATGGCGATGGCCGCTTCCGGGCTCACGGTCCTGGTCGTGACGCTTCCGGACGCCACTTTTTCCAGCCACGCGGCCTTGACCCTGGCCGCCGCCGCCACGCCCGGCTCCACGCGGTTTGCCAGCAGCTCAACCAGCTCCGGGCTTTCCTGACACCTGACCTCCCTGTCCTTGCCCAGAAAATCGGTCAGTTCCTGCACCTGCCCGGCGGAAAGGGGCAGGGCCGGAATGCCCTGCGCCTGGCGGGCGCCTGCATCCTCTTTGTACTTGCTCAACATTTGCATGATGTTCTCCAAAAAAGTTTGGGGTATGCGGGCCTGGCAACCAGGTGGATCGTCAGCAGGGGCCCAGGGCATGGCTGCTCCGGAAGGAGTGCGGCATGAGGCCGCTCAGGCTGACCAGGAACACCAAGGCGATGCGGCCCGATCGCCCCGGGCATCGCTTTTTGGGACTGTGCCTTGGTTGTCGTTCCGACCGGAGCCGGGAGCTAAGGCAAAAGCAGCAGCCGGCCGCTGGCGGCGTCCATCCGGCAGTGCATGCCGATGGGCAGGGGCATGTTTTGGCCCTGATGGCCAAAGGGCAGGCCCGCCCAGATGGGAAAACCCGGCGGCGCCAGTTCCAGCACGCGACGCCACAGGCCTTCCTGCAGCCGAAGCCTGGTCGTGCGGTTGTCGGCGCCACTATCGAAATCGCCCAGCAGAAGCCCGGCCAGACGGTCGAGCCGGCCTGCCTGGGCAAGCTGGGTCAGCATCCGGTCCAGCCGGTAGAGATATTCGCCGGTGTCTTCCAGAAAGAGCACGCAGCCGTCAAAGGGCCTGTCCCAGGGGGTGGCCAGCGCATGCACCAGGGTGGCCAGATTGCCGCCCACGAGCCGGCCCTGCCCTGAGGCAGCGGGGCCGCCGTCGCGCAGGATTTCCATGCCGGGCAGCGGCACGCTTTCGGGTATGCGGCCCGCCAGCCAGGCGAAGAGCTGCTCCCGGTCTTCCGGCCGGCAGCGGCTGAGCGAGGCGGCCATGGGGCCGTGCAGGCAGACGCAGCCGGCCGTGCCTGATACGTGGTTCAAAAGCAGGCTCAGATCGCTGAAGCCGATCAGCCACTTGCAGTGGCGCGCGAGCAGACCTGCATCCAGCAGCGGCATGAGCCGCAGACAACCGTAGCCGCCGCGTACCGCCATCACGGCCCGGATTTCCTCGTTTTCCCAGAGCCGGTGCAGGGCTGCCGCCCGGGCTGCATCGGTGTCGGCCAGATACTCGCCGGGTCTTGGCCCGATATGGCCCTCCTCATGCACCCGGAACCCGGCATCCCTGAGCAGGCCTATGCCTCGATACAGCAGCTCCGGATCCTTCGGCGGGCCGGCCGGGCAGAAGAGGCCAAGGGCATCGCCCCGGTGCAGGGGCGGGGGCAGGCGGCATGTGTCGGTCATGGCCTGCCCCCGGTATTGCGGGCAAAGAGCAGGGCCAGTCCCTTCAGGGTCAGCTCTTCGTCGACGCGCTCGACGCTGCGCATATAGGGTTTGACGAGGGCGGCCATGCCGCCGGTGGCGATGGTGGCCACCGGGCCCTCCGGCACCATCTGCCGGCCCAGCACCTCGACCATGCGGTCCACCAGTCCGCCAAAGCCGTAGAGCATGCCCGAGTGGATGGCCTTGACCGTGCTGGTGCCGATGGCCTGCTCCGGTATGGCATTGATGTCCAGCCGGGGCAGTTTGGCGGTGCGGCTTGCCAGCGCGTCCAGGGAAATGCCGATGCCTGGATGGATGGTGCCGCCCAGATAGGCCGGCCCAGCGCCCACGCAGTCGAAGGTGATGGCCGTGCCGAAATCGATCACGATGAGCGGCGCATGGATCTGCTCCCAGGCCGCCACCGCGTTGACAATCCGGTCAGCGCCCAGTTCTTCGGGCTGCTCGACCCGGATCTCCATGTCAAAGCGCATGCCGGCATGTACGGCCAGGGGCGGCCGGCGGAGAGCGCTGAGGGCCGTGCGGGCAAAGCCCAGCCAGCTCGTTTCCAGGGCGGGCACCACCGAGGCCACGATAAAGCCTTGGATGGCCGTAAAATCCAGCCCCAGCATGTGCAACAGGCCGTGATAGCGCAGGGCCAGCTCGTCCGCCGTCCGGTCCTGGTGCGACTGCATGCGCCAACTGCGCAGCAGGCGCCGGCCATCGTACAGGCCGCTTACGGTATGCGCATTGCCCACATCGACCACGAAAAGCATGCTTTCTCCCGAACTCTTACTGAAAGGTGGCGGCTCTGTCTTGAAGCGGCCGCCAGAGTAGTCTATTTTGCAGCATCCTGCCAGATCTGTCCGGGGCAGGAGCCTTTCTTTTTGGAGGGATTGCCCATGAAAGACTATATTCAGGTCACGACCACCATCGACACCAATGCCCGGGCCGAGCGGCTGGCCCAGGCGCTTCTGGAAAAACGCCTCGCCGCCAGCGTCCAGGTGGTGCCCTGCTGGTCGGCGTACCGCTGGCAGGGGCGGATCGAACGAGGCCGGGAGTTTCGCTGCGCCATCAAGACGCGCGCCGACCTGTGGCCGGAGCTTGTCGCCCTGATCCGTTCCCTGCATCCCTACGAGGTGCCGGAGATTTTCGCCACCGCCATTCTGGATGTTACGCAGGCGTATGGCGCCTGGCTGGACGAGGAGCTCGCGGAGGCGCACGATGGCCGCTGACGCCAAAGGGCGGGACACGCCGAAACGCCGCCGGAAAACATTTCGCTGCCACTGCTGCGGCCAGGAAAAGCCCTTCTGCTGGAACTGTGTGTGCGGTTTTCAGATCTGCCCGGAATGCTTCGAGGAAAACAGGTGGGGCATGAGCAATGGCCCGACCTGGATCTGCCCGGACTGCGAGCGGATCCACATGATGGAGTAGGCTGCATACAAAAAGGGCAGCGCCTGCCGCGCTGCCCCTGTGCAGAGGTGGGCCGGCCCTATTCGTAGCTCCGGCCAAGCAGACGGCCCGTGTCCACGATGGGAATGGCCTCGTCCCTGTAGCTGAAGCAGGAAAGGCTGATGGCCGGCCAGAGCGGACTGTCGTTTGGCAGTTCGCAGGCCATGCTGTCATCCACAAACACGGTTTCCGGCAGCGCCGGCAGCACCAAGGCGCCGTATTCCAGCGGCTGCCCGGGAACGCGCTGAAAGGCCAGCACCAGGATGTATTTGGGGGGCTCCGCCGCGGGCGCGGTCTGTGGCAGGAGCAGCCGGGCCAGATCAATGACCGGTATCCACTTGTCCTGCCAGAGCAGCAGGCCCCGTGCATGGGGGGCAGCGCCGGGCACAGGGAAGATGTCCGGATTTTCGACGATTTCAAGGGTCGTGTGCAGCGGCAGGGCCAGATGGTGGCCGCTGGCGAATGCCACGATACGGGCCGGGGCCGTTTTCCTGTGCTCCGTTCCATTCCGGCTCTCTCCAAGGGCCAGAGTGCTCGTCATTTCCTGAAGCGCTTCCTGATCACTCATCTTATGCCCCCAAGAGCAGATGTTGCAGGGTCTTTGCAGAGCAGACAAAAACCGGCTGCCCGTCCATGAGCGTATACTGCCGGACCGGCGAAGCCGCGTTGAGCAGCACGTCGGGCAGCTCATGGATTTCCGGAGCGAAGTCGGGCAGCGTCCTGGCCTCCGACCAGCACCACTGGGTGGTTATGCCCTCGGCGGTCACGATCTTCGTGGTGATGAAGCGATCTTCAGGACAAGTGTCGAGCAGGGTGAAATCCTGGGCAAGCACAATGTAGCAGACATCGTCCTGGCCCGGAACGGTCAGAAAGCCCGGCAGACCGCTCTGCGTGGGCAGGGTGTCCAGGTGCTCGATCTCCCCGATCTCGGCCTGCGGAACAAGCAGCCGCAGCTTGTCGGCGCGGAGGAGCACAGCGCCATGTTCTGTTGATGTCGTTTGAGCCATTTCGAGTCCCTCTATGGGTGCAGGCCGCCTGTCCCCGGCCTCAGGCGGCAGTGGCCAGCGCCCTGTTGATGACCTTGAGCAGATCGTTGTCGTTGTAGGGCTTGGTGATATACTGGTTCACGCCGGCACTGTCGGCCAGAGCCCGGTGTTTTTCCAGGGAACGCGAGGTGATCATGATGACCGGCAGGTTTTTGGTTTCCTCTTTGTTCCGTATGTAGCTGGTCAGTTCGATGCCGTTCATGTTGGGCATCTCCAGATCGGTAAGGACTATATCCGGCTTGAGCGTGTCCAGCATGGAGACGGCCTCCATGCCGTCCTTGGCCGTGCCGGTGTCGAAGCCGGCGTCCGTCAGCAGCTCCTGCAGGGAGTTGCGCACGGTCAGGGCATCGTCGACCACGAGCACGCTTTTGCGGCCCTGCCGCTGGGCGGCCTGTTCGGCGCCGGCATCCTGCCGGACCGGGGCCTGGGTCTTTCTGACGGCGCCGGCCAGGAGCTGGGGCACATCGATGTCCACCGCCACGCTGCCGTCGCCCAGGATGGACAGACCGGCCACGCCGCGGGCATGGCGACCGAAGCGGCCGGGATAGACGACGAGCAGTTCCCGGGCATCGACGAGGCTGTCCACCAGAAGGGCACGGGTCTTGTCCGCCAGATGGACGATGATGACATCATAGTCGTTCAGAGGCTTCTCCGGATCCAGCGGCAGACCGACCAGATCCGCCATGAACAGAGCGACCATGGCCTTTTCGCCCTGGCGGTAGAAGAGCTGGCCGCCCAGGCGGTCAAAGCTGCCGGCGCCCCGCGGCACCGCCTGCGACACGCTGATGGAGGGCAGGGCATAGCGGTGCTCGCCAAGGCCGACGATGATGGAGTAGACGGTGGAGAGACTCGCGGCAAAATGCAGTTCAAAGGTGCAGCCTTCGCCAGGCCTGGAGAAGACCTGCATCGTCCCGTGCCTGTCGCTGACCCATTCATGCACCACATCGAGGCCAACGCCGCGCCCGGAAATTTCGGTGACTTCCGTGTTGGTCGAGAAGCCCGGCGCCAGGATGAGCCGGGCCAGTTCCTCTTCACTGATGTCCGTGTGCCTGGCCGGGATCAGGCCCTTTTCGACGCCCCGTTTGGCAATGGCGTCATAGTCGAGGCCCCGGCCGTCATCCGAGCAGCGCAGGGCGATCTGCTGGCCCTGCAGGGCAAAGGACAGGGTGATGTGGCCTGCCGGCGGCTTGCCGCAGGCAATGCGGTCCTCAGGCGATTCCAGCCCGTGGTCGACCGCGTTGCGCAGGAGGTGCAGGAGCGGTTCGGCCAGCTTGTTCAACACGTCGCTGTCGATCAGGGTGTCGCCGCCTTTGAGTTCGAGCACAGCCTCCTTGCCGGTGGCCTTGGCGGTGGTGCGCACATTGCGTTGCAGGCGGGTCTCCAGAACGCCCACTTCGGTCATGCGGGTGCCGTTGACCAGATGCTGGAGGTCTCGGGAAAAAATCTGCTGGCGCGACTGGATGGCGGAAACCGAGGAGATCGTCCCCTCGAGCGCGTGGGTCAGCACGCGGAGGTCGCCCGTCTCTTCGGCCAGGGCATGGGTGGTGCTGTGCAACTCGCTGTACTGGTCCATTTCCAGCGGGTCGAATTCCGTATCCTCCGCACGCCGGTTCCGGGCGCGCATCATGGTGAGCGCGCGAATGTCCACCAGGTTCTCCAGTTCCATCAGGCGGCGCTGGACGCGCAGATTCTGGCGCACCAACTCTCTGGCCTGCAAGCCCAGCTTCTTCAGGCTGGCCTCCATGGCGGCGCTGGTCACCGAAACCTCGCCCGAGATCCGGAACAGTTCCTCGATGAGTTTGAGATTGACGCGCAGGGTGGCGGCGGTGCCCTGATCGACACCCCCGACCGCCTTGATGCCCGGGACCGGACTGGTCGATACGGCAGGGACCGGCATCTGTGCTCCGCCGCCTGCCGGAGCCCGGCGTACGAGCTGGCTCAGGTCGTCGCCGCGGTCAATCAGGTTGGCCAGATCCAGAATGCCCTGCAGCACGCTTTGTGCCTGCTGCGGATATTCGTCGCTGCCGTTGACGTAGTTGACCATCTGCTCCAGACAGTAGGCCCCGTCCAGCAGGATATCGCCCACCGTCTTGCCGACCTTGTTGTCCTCCTGGTGCAGTTCGAAGTATTCGAGAATGTCTTCCAGGTTGTGCCCCAGGGAGACCAGCCCCTTCAGGCCGATGATCGCGCCGGAGCCTTTCAGGGTATGGGCCACCCGCTTGGCAGCCGTCAGGTCGGAGCCGTCGCCCGAGCCAGCCACGATGCTGCGGATCAGCCTGATGAGATGGGCGGCCTGCCCGGGCGCCTCCTGCAGGAAGCCCTCGATAACCTTGGGATCCACATCCTCGGGCAACACCAGGGCCACATCCTCGGGATGCGCCAGCAGGGGCCGCAGGTTTTCCGCTCCGCCTGCGGCCGGCCCCTTGAGCTGGGCCGGCATCACGCCGAGCTGGTAGGTGACTTTGAGGGCCTGCTCCTCCTCCATCGGGCTGGGGGCGCGGCAGAGCATGTCCACCAGTCCGGCGGCGGCGGATGGATCCTCGGTGTGGCGCAGGTAGTAAACCATGCGATCCGGCCAATTGTGCAGAAATTCGACCGTCTCCTTCCGTTCCTCCGCCGTTTGGGAGGCCAGCAGCAGGGTATTGTCAAGAACATGGGTGCATACTGCCTGCAGGCCGGGAAATCCCGCCATTTCAGCGGCTTCGCCCATACGCTGTACCTGTCCGCTATACTGATCCATAGCGTCTATGAAGGCGTTGTCTTCGAAACCAAGCGTGGCAAGCTGTTCCAGACTTTCGTCCAGATGCGGCTTCATCAGTTCGATTTCTCCGGCCAGTGCCTCGATCAGGTCGTTCAGTTTCACGGTATGCACCCCCCTCTTGGGTTTGCGGCTCCAACTCAGGCTGCCTGCGGCAGCTTGAAGACGCTGACGGAATCAACGAGCTGGCGGGCAGTGTCGAGCAGGGAGTCGGTCTCCCGGTTCTGCGCCTGAATCTGCTCGGCGGTGTTCTCGGTACTGCTACCAATCTTCTGGACAGCTTCCAGCAGCTGGGCGCTCATGGCCTTCTGCTGTTCGGAAGCGCCGGCAATGTGGCGAACCTGCTCGACGAGCTGGGCGGTAATTTCCTGCGTGCGCCGCATCTGCTCGCCAGCCTTCTGGGCCTGCTCGGAACCGGCGACAACCTGTTCGATGGTCTTGTTCACGGTGTTGATGGTTTCGTTTGTTTCCACCTGGATGTTGTTCACCAGGGTGGCGATCTGCTCGGTAGCGTTACGCGAGCTTTCCGCCAGCCGCTGCACCTCTTCGGCAACGACCGCGAAGCCGCGCCCGGCCTCACCGGCGACGGCGGCCTGCATGGAGGCGTTCAGGGCCAGGACGTGCGTGCGTTCGGCGATGGTGTTGATCAGATTGACGATGCCGCTGATTTCCTGGGAACGCTCGCCCAGGCGCTTGATGCGTTTTTCGGTTTCGGCAATGGTCTCGCGGATGGATTCCATGTCGCGGACCGTGTCGGTAACGGTGCCCAGAGCGTTATGGGTAACCTCGGTGGCCTCACCGGCGGAAATGTTGCTCTGTTCGGCCAGGGCCGCCACCTGGTTCATGGTCTGGGTCGCTTCAAACAGCGATTCCATCATCTGGTTGACGTTTGTCCGTTCCTCTTCCGCGGTCCTGGTAACCTGCTCGGCTCTTGATTTCACGTTGCCGGACGCCTGGGCCACATGGCCGGCGATATCGGTGACGCCCATCAGCACGCGGGCGGTTTCCTCGGCCAGGGCGTTGATGGAGTCGGAAATCGTGCCGATAACATCTTCGGTCACAGGCGCTCTGACTGTTAAGTCTCTTTGCGAGAGCTGGTTCACTGCCTGCAGAATGTTGATGACCGAGTCGTTCAGCTGTTCGTTTTCACGCTCGGTTCTTTTCTTTTCGCTTTCCGTCCTTTCCAGGTCTCTTTTGGATTGGGCCAGCATCAGGAAGGAGACGAGGCCAATGAGGATCAGGGCGGCAAGGAAGAGGCTGATGAAGAGTGTCTGCGCCTGCCTCTGCGCGGATTCCGCGGCTTCGATTTCGCCCTTGGTACGCTCCTCCATGTGGTGGAAGAAGTCTTCCAGCGGCAGCATGGTCTGCGCTTTGGCCTGCAGGTATTCAGTGCCGTTGAGCAGGCGGATGGCGAAATCGCGGTCCGGCTTGCCCAGGCGGCCAAAGGTGTTGGAAGCGTCCAGATAGCGGCCTTTGACCGCATAGATGGCCTGATTCTCCAGGCGCACCAGATCGCGGGCGCTGCTTTCCACCTGTTCCAGAGCAGCGAACTCTTCCTTACTGAAACCGGCTTCACGCATCAGGTCCAGGAGCGATTTGGTCACGCCCGAACCTTCGCGGGCGGGTTGGCCGCCCGAGACCAGATCCCAGTAGACGTGATGATAGTGGAGCGGCCGCTCCAGCTTGCCGTTCCGGATATCGATGACCGCGTTGTAATCGCGTTCGAACTTGGCGTCGCCGGTAACGGCGTAGTTCATGGCCAGTCGGGTCTGGTCGTCGATGCTCTGCCACAACTCGGAGGCCAGCCGGTAGGACTGAATCTGGCTGGCCTGGGCTTTGGTCAGTTGAGCAGACGCGTTACGCAGCCGGTTGAACTGGAAGGCCAACAAGCCCAGAACCACGACAAGGGCAATGGTGAATAGAGTGATGTATCGTTTTAAATTCATGAGAGTCTCTCCTTGTTGGGCTTTTCAGCCGCTGTTTTATTTGTAATCCTTTTTGGCGGCGCCAAACCATTTCTTCGTGATGCGGTCCAGGGTGCCATCGGCTTTGATTGCCGCAAGTGCCTTGTCGAACTGGGCCAGCAGTTCGGCATCTGTTTTGCGCAGGCCGAAGGCTATCTCGTTTTCACCAAAGTTTTCAGCCAGAATATGGAATACCCCAGGCGAGTTGGCGACATAATAGGAAGCCGGCAGGGAATCCTGCACCGAGGCATCGGCAGAACCGTCAAGCAGCGCCTTCAGGCAGCCGTCCGCCCCGGGAAGCTGCTCTAATTTAGCGATGCCCTTGCCGGATGCGTCTTTGAATTTTTCGACTGCCGGCACGGAAAAAGTGCCCGCTTCCATGCAGACCGTTTTGCCTGCCAGATCGCTTTTGGAGCGGATGGAAGAATCCGCGGCCACCACGATCGCCTGGGCATTTTTTATGAAAGGCATGGTGAACGCGTAAATTTTTCGCCGCTCGGGCGTGACATTCAGGCCGGAGGCGAGCAGATCGACGCTGCGACTGTCGAGCAGCTCGTCTTTTCTGCTCCAATCAATGACCTGAAGTTCTATGGTTTTGTTGATTCTTTTGCCTATTTCCTGCAGGAGATCCACTTCATAACCGACGAGCTTGCCCTGGTCGTTGCGAATGCACATGGGGGCGAACACGTCCGTCACGCCGACTTTAAGCGCAGTCTCCTGCGCTTCTGATGAAAGTGGCAGCAGTAAACTGAGACAAATGAATGCGCTGAAAAAGAATAATTGTTTCATTGTAAACCTCCCCAGGAGAAAAATGAACGTAACAACCCGTTGAAAGGCTGATATCACGTTGTACATTCCACAGATGCAGAGCATACGGTTAAAGCCATAGATTTATAATTTGTTGTATGCAGCCAGAATAGTTTTCTACAGGCTGGTTAAAAACATCGTGGTGGTGCAACGCCGCTGCCCCGTTCACACCTGAGCCTAGTTTATGTCGCCCAGCCAGCGCTCACGAAGTCTTTTCATGGTGCCGTCAGCCTCCATGGCTTTAAGCGCGTCGTTGAATGTGCCGAGCAGGGCTCTGTCTTCAAGACGCAGGGCAAAGGCAGTTTGGCGTTTGCTCAGAGCTCCGGGCACGATACGAAACTGTCCGGGGTTGTGTTTGATATAATATTCACAGGTCACCCCATCCATCACGGCACTGTCCGTCTCGCCCGCCGTCAGCTGTATCAGGCAGCCTTCCATGGTGGGCGCTGTCTGAACTTTGGCTGTCTGGCCGCTGGCGCTCCGGAAGTCCTGCACCAGTTCGCCAGCTGAAGCGCCTTCCATGACACAAACCGTTTTACCGCCCAGGTCGTCCCGCGCTTTGATGGGCGAGGCAGTGTTCACGATAAGCATTTGAGTATACTTCTGAACCACCGGGTCGGTAAAGGCATAGATCTTTTTGCGTTCTTCCGTGATACTGAGACCGGAAGCGATGACGTCGATCTGCTTGCCGTTCAGCTCTTCTGTTTTCTGATCCCAGTTGATGACCTTGAATTGCATGGTTTTGCCGATTCGCCTGCCGACTTCCTGTAAAACATCCACGTCATAACCGACAAATTTCGTGTCGGCATCGCGAAAGACCATGGGCGGATTGTCGGCAAGTACCCCCACCATCAGGGTTTCCTCGGCATGCCCGCTCCCTGCCCACAGGATCGTAAGCAATGCGGGAACGACGGATAGTTTTCTCCAGAAAAAACCTTTCATTGCATCCCCCGATAGATTTGTTGTCTCCCCATCCGTCCCGGCGTGTTGCCGTTTCTATTTGCCTTTGCCAAGCCAGCGTTCACGAATGGCCTGCATTGTGCCGTCGGCTTTGATTGCCGCAAGCGCCCTGTTGAATTCCTCTGCCAGCGTGGCATCGGATATGCGCATGCCATACGCATATTCATCCTTGCCAATATCCTCGGGCAGAATGCGAAAGGCACCCGGGTTGTGGTTGGAGTAATAGATGCCGGGCACTCCGTCCAGAACGCTCGCATCCACCTCGCCGGCGAGCAGCTTGACGAGGCATTGTTCATTGCCGTCAGCCGTTTCCACCTGAATTTTTTGCCCGGGCAGTTTGCGAATTTCGTCGATAATATAGGCTCCAGTCAGCGCGCATACCGTTTTTCCCTCTAAATCCTTCTTGTTTTGAATTGGGGAAGCGGCCGCTACAATGATTGCCTGAAAATTCTGCATGACCGGCTGGGTATAACGGAGGATTTTTTTACGTTCTTCGGTAATACTCAACTGGGAGGCAATCACATCAATGCTTTTGTTCGCCAGTTCCTGTTCTTTTTGATCCCAGGAAATGACCTTGAATTCGATTTTTTTGTTAATGCGCCTGCCGATCTCATGCAAAAGATCCACATCGTAACCAATCAGCTCCGCGCCCCGATCGCGAAAGACCATGGGCGGAATATCGTCGCTCACGCCAACAACCAGTGTGTCTGCGGCAGTTGCTGTCTGAGCTCCTGGCCCGAACAGCAGCAAAGAGGCAAACAGGACCATACCCATTTTAAAGGAAAAGAAATTTTTCATATCCATCTTATGGCAATCCTGATAGAGTAGTAAAAATACTGATATTTGTTGGTGATGCAGTTTCAGGCTTTAAGCTGATCAAATGCTTATTTGACGCTGCCAAACCAACGCTCGTGAATGCTTTTCATTGTGCCATCCAACTGCATGGCACGAATTGTCTCGTTCAACTGTGTAAGCAGGGCCCTGTCACTGAGACGCAGGCCGTAGGCAAGATCGTCCTCGCCAAAGTGATCTGCCAGAATGCGGAATTGCCCAGGATTTTGATTTGAATAGTAGGTCAGTGGCGTCAAATCCAGCACTGCGGCTTCCACCTCTTCTGATATAAGAGAGATCAGGCAATCATGCAAAGAAGAAAAACTGAATTTTATTGTTGATCCTGATTTTACATTAAATCGTTCAACAATAGGTATGGAGTTACTGTCTTGAAGAAGACAAACTTTTTTCCCGATAATATCATTTTTTGTATGTATTGGAGATGTTGCATTAACTATAATGGCCTGGGCGTTTTGAATTAATGGCTCGGTGTAGGCAATGACTTTTTTTCTCTCCTCAGTAATACTGAGATTTGAGGCTATGAGATCAATATTCTTGCTGTTGAGTTCCTCGATTTTTTTATCCCACTCAATAACCTTGAACACTATGGGTCTGGAGAGACGTTTCCCTATTTCCTGCAGGAGATCCACGTCGAAACCGACCAGTTTCGATTCGTTGTCTCTAAAGCATATGGGTGGCACATCATCCGAGATGCCAACTGTTAGCGTGTCCTCCGCTTGTGCAGTGCCAGGACCTGTTCCGTCTGCCAGGATGCCCAAAAGACATGCGCCGGCAATGAGCATTTTGGAAAAACAAGATGGTTTCATACGCGCCATGTTGCAAAAAGAATGGGGGATTGATTTAGTCTGTATTTTACTCGTGACTGCCAAACCAGCGTTCGCCAAGGGTTTTCATGGTGCCGTCCGCCTCCATGTCCGCAATGGCTCTGTCAAATTCAGCCGCCAGCTGGGTTTCGTTTTTCCGCAGTCCAAAGGCGGTTTGGCCAACAGACAGCTCGCCTGACAGAATGCGGAACTGTCCGGGATTGTGTCTTACATAGTAGGCGCAGGTCACACCGTCCATCACCGCGCTTTCCACTTCACCGGAGGCCACCTGCACCAGACAAGCCTCCAGGGTCGGCGCCTGACTCTGCTTCGCTACCGGGCCCCCTGGCCCCCGGAACCCGGCCACTGTTGCGTTTGAGGAGGAACCCGCCATTGTACAGACGGTCCTGCCGCTCAGATCATTGGTGGTCTTCATGGGAGAGCTGTCAGCCACAATGGCCGTTTCCGTGAACTTTTTCACCACAGGGGCGGTCAGGGCATACAGCCCTTTGCGTTCTTCGGTAACCATGAGGGCAGCGGCGATAACATCAATTTTCCCCGAGTTGAGGTACTCTGTCTTTTCATCCCAGGGGATCACCATGAACTGCATGCTTTTGCCGATTCTCCGGCCAATTTCCTGCAGCACGTCCACGTCATAGCCAACGATCTCCGCCTCGGCGTTGCGAAATACCATGGGTGGAGAATCGTCAAGCACGCCGACTTTCAAGGTGCCCTCGGCCATGGCACTGCCGGTCCACAGGCCCAGCAGCAGTGCCGGGACGACGAAAAAGACATGATGGAACAGTCTGTTCATTGCATTTGCCCTCTATGATACAATGGTGTTTAACAGTATCTTGCTGCATTGAACGCGCGATTTTTCTCTTGGTTCTGGCCACCCCAAGCAGCGTACACGGGTGGGCTGCATTGTGCCAGCGCACTGCAGCCCCTCAAGGCTTTGATTGATGCGCTGAACCGCTGCCCTGTCTTTCAGACGCAGACAGAACGCTCCTGCTTCACTTTTCGAAAATGATCCGGGAGTATGCGCGACCATTGCTAATGATTACGTGGACAACAAGCTGCAATCAGGCAGTCCGCTGCCGCCTTGCCGGCCATCAGTTCCCGTAAACATGCATCAATTGAGCTGCTGGTACTGATTTACCTCCTTACTGCTTCTCCTTGTTTCTGAAGACTAGGGACGGATAGGTATCCTGTATTTCCATGGCCAAGCCTGTCGCTACTCTTTTCTTTGTAAAATGGGAGCCAACAGGAGCAGAACAAGACGCAGCGAATAATAAGGGTGCTTGTCATCACTATCCTGAATCATCGGTTGATGCACAGGTTGGCCACAGGGTGCACTCTTGCGCATCAACCGCTTCCCCTATGCTTTAATTCGCTTCCAGTGTGCGCTCCAATGCATTCAGCAGCGAATCACTGTCCAGGTCAAACCATATCTGCTCTTCAATCATACAGCAGGCCCGGACATGGGGTTCGAGGAGCTGCGGGGCCAGATCCGCATCGCTCTGCTTTTCGTTCGTCCATTTGAGGCGATAGGGCAGGTTGTCGATGAGAATGCCTGCCGCGTCGGCATCGTGCCCCAGGATCAGCAGTCGCTGGGTGCTTTGGTCCGGCGAGCTGTCCAGGTGCAAAAAGCGGAGCAGGTCAAAGACCGGGATGAGGCGGCCATGCAGGTTGACGACCCCAAGAAGCCAGTGGGGTGTATTGGGAAGGTGGTATATTTGGGGTATGTCGGTGAGTTCGCTGCTGTCATCGAAATTGATCATCAGACCCAGCTCCCCGACACGGATGCCCTGTCTGTTCTGCTCCCCCTCATAGGTGGCAGACTTCCGATTGTTGACCCTGAGCGCCATGACGCCCGTTTCGCCGCGCGCCAGGACAAAGTCCCGTTCCAGAGCCGCTACGGGCATCAGAGCGGGATAGACGAGCTCTGCCGCCATGGCGATGGCCTGTTCTGCTGAATCCGTACCCATATCCACCTCTCCGGGCTAAAAAGACTCGTGCTGGCTGCACTTACAGGTTGCGCAGAACGTCCAGCACATCCGCATCCGTGTAGGGCTTGGTGATATAGCCTTTGGCGCCCAGCATCTGCCCCCAGGCCTTGTCGGCCTTCTGATTCTTGGCGGTCACCAGCACCACGGGGAGATCCTTGGTGTTGGGATCGTTGCGCAGCGCGCGGGTGGCGGCGAAACCATCCATCACCGGCATGTTGACATCCATGACCACGCAATCCGGTTTGGCCTGTTTGACGGCATCCAGGGCAGCCTGACCGTTGACCGCGGTTGTCACCTGGTAACCGGCGTTGGAAAGCAGCTTTTCGATACGGCTGAGATCGGCTGGATTGTCATCTACAGCCAGAATTGTACGAGCCATTTTCTCTCTCCTTGACTATTTGGGAAAAAAGGAGCGCAGGCAGCAGAGCTGCCGCGTGTTACGCTGACAGATATTCATTCAGGGTTGTATACAGCGTTTGCGCCTGCACCGGCTTGGTCAGATAGGCGTCGCACCCGGCCATTTTGCCGCGGATCCGGTCAAAGGGCGAGGTGCGGCTGGTGAGCATGATGACCTTGACCCGCTTCAGCATGTGGGGCAGGGCCTTGATACGGCGGCAGGTCTCGTAGCCGTCCATGCCGGGCATGAGCACATCCAGCAGAATGCAGACATAGGGGACGTTCTGGCAGCGGGCGATGGCCTCGTCACCGCTGTCGGCAAAGTCGGCGTTCATGCCCCGCTTGGCGAGAAAGGATTGCAGCTGTTGCCGCACGGCCAGACTGTCATCCACCACCAGGACCCGCTTCGCCTCTTTGGGCGCGGCAGCGGCCGGGCCGGCGCTGGCGGTTTCAAGCTTTGGCGGGCCGGGTTTCGCTGTCGCCTGCGGCTGGAACTGAGAAACGGGTTGGGCTGTTGCTGTCTGGGCGGGGGCTTTGCCGCTGTTTTTGAACATGATCCGGGAAAGGAGCATGGGCAGAATGGGCCACTGTACCGGCCGCTTGAGGGCCGTGTGGTTGGCCGGAATTTCACCCCTGCAATCGACCCAGCCCACGGCCTTTTTGGCGAGCCAGGCTTGTGCGGCTGCCCATTGCATGGCTTCCGGACTTTGACCATCCACCAGAATGACGTCGGCCGCCGGCCCCTCGTCTGCCTCAAGCAGGTGCAGAGCGGGCGTGCGGCGTTGGGACAGTTTCACGATGGCCTGCAAAAGGCGCCGTTCAGTTTCATTGAAACCCAGAACCAGCAGCTTGAGCGAAGCGCTCTCCGGATTGGCTGTTTGCATAACTCACCTTTTAGATTGCAGGAAGGCTGCCTTCCTGCTTTTCAGGCGGCTGCACTGCCGCCACACAGCGCATTTGTGCCGGACCCAGAGTTTTGGCAAAGCACTCGGCATGCGGCATGAAGGTCTTTGCCTGAGTCAGACTGACCAAATTTTTCGATTTATGGCGCCTATGCGGCGCCTTGTCCCCCCGCCGGGGCTCTGCTCGCCTTGCAGGCTTGAAGGCCAACAGTCTATGGGACAGCGGCACGCGGGAACAATTTTCCGTATTCTCCGAAAATCGGGAACTGAAGTCAAGGGATGCGTGCAATATTTCCCGGGGTGCAAATCCGGGACTGCCGTGCGCCTGCAGGGTGGCCAGGAAGATTCGGGTGTGGAAATCGGACCAGGGGAAGCGCCCGGCCTGCACAGGCTGCGCATGCTCATGAGCTTCGTTCCACCAGAGCATGCACTGGACTGTAAGCCTTGACCAGAGGGGCAGCGACAAGAGCAGGGCATTTATCATTTGCCTTACTGCTGTCCTACAAGGTGCATTGAAGGTACAGGTGCGACGCCTGGGCTCTGGTCAAACACTGCAGCGGGGCTCGGCAGGTCGCACGGTCACCTGGTCGCTCGCTCTCCACCCTTCCGGCAGCGGAAGGGGGCGCTTGAACTCGTTGCAGGCGAGCGGGGCCCTCTTGCCCCCTGCGGCCGGCATTCAGCCTTCAGCGTGCAGCAGGTATTCTCCCAGCGGTGCGGCGGCGGCAAAAAAGGCGGTATTGTCCAATCGGCGCGCCTCATACAGCAGCAGGGCCGAACCAGTGGCGGCCGTGAACTGCACCTCGGCAATGCCCCCTGCAAGCAGGGCCTTGCGCAGTGCTTCGTAAGAAGTCGTTATGCGGAGAGCTGCATGGCGAATGCGTGCCCTGCCGGGCAGAAAGCTGACCAGGGAACGCCTGAGCATCTCGATGGCCAGAGGATTGATGCTCTGCTTTAGAGGCGCTGCCGTGTCTGCTGGAGGCGCCATTGGCTGGGCCCTGGGTTCCGTTTTATGGCTCTGCCCGGGTTGCACCGGCGGCCTGCCGATACAAGGCTCCGCCGCCGGCTGCCGCTGGCCCCTGCCATGCAGGCCGTGCCCCGATCCGCCCCCGTGTCCCGGGCCCCGTCCGCTGCCACGGGACGGCCCGGTTCCGCTTGCACTTTGTCCTGGGCCAGAGCCTCTGCCCTGGCGGCGGGCAGCCCCGGAATAGGCGACATTGCCGCCTGCAATCACCAGGCTGCTCCCTGTGGTGAGGGCCAGGGCCGTCTGGTGGCGCCCCTGGGCGAGAATGCGGCAGAGCGTTGGCGTCGAAATGCCCATGCTGCTGGCCGCGTCTTCCTGGGACAGTCCCTCGGCATCCACCAGACGCATGGCCTCAAGCATGTCCAGCGCGAGCACGGTCTGTCCGTTGGCAGCATCTCCCTGGGCCTGATAGACGGTGATCCTCGGCACAAAACCGATCCGGCGTACTTTGTGTGGCCTCATGGCAGGGCCTCTGCAATGACCGTATTGTCCGTGCAGGGGGCCGGAGCACCGGGATTGGCGCGACCGCGCCGGATCCCGCAGCCCGGCTCTGCCGCATGCGCCTGACCGCTGTTTTTACTCTGCATGTCCTGCCGCCTGGAGGGCCTGTTCGCAGTCGAGCAGAAAGGAGGCCAGCGGCAGAACCGCAAGCAGAAAACCCGGAGAGTCCAGGCGGCCCGCATCGTAGCTGAGCAGGGCCGAACCGGTGCGAGCGGAAAATTTGACGGCGTCAATACCCTTGGCCAAGAGCAGTTTTTCCAGCGGCGCAAAGGCGTCCGCCACGGTCAAACCCGGATGCCGTACACGAACGCGCCCCGGTATGTTGGAGACGATGCAGCGCTCAAGCAGGGCCAGCGCTTCAGCCTCATGCCGGTTGGCCTCAACAGTCTTCCCCGTCTCCGGCGCCTGCTCTGCCGGCAGCGCCCTTTCCTGGATACCCCCCCGATCTTCGTCGTGGCTGGCCCTTTGCGTTTTGCTATCGGCCAGACTCTGCAGCGCCTTGAGAATGTTCTGGCTGAGATCGCCGTCCCCGGAACGGCCCGCGGAGGAGCCGCGTCCTGAACCTGAAGCGCCGCCCCGGCCGCCTTGGCCTTTGCCCATGCCCCCGCCGCCTTGGCCTTTGCCCGTGCCCCCGCGGCCGCCACCCGCTTTGCCGCCGCTCAGCAGCCCGGAAAGCAGGGAAGTGGCTGCGCCGCTTTTCCCCAGTGTTTTGGCCGCTGCCAGTGCCAAACCGGCCAAGCCGCCTGCGCCTGCCAAAGTGCTCCCTTTCATTGTTGCCTCCTCTGTGCGCTTGCTGTCTGCGCACGGAAAATGTTACATATTTTTTACCTGCAAAGCTGCCGGAAAGGACAGTCCATGTCCATGCCGGAAACTTTGGGGAGGAAGGCGCGGACGCTTCCTCCCCCGGCGTCATGCCGCAATCTGCACCAGAGCCTTGCCCCTGCCACAGGCCGGGACTTACACTATGGGCTTTTCCTCCTCATTGGAAACGGGGGCCGCTTCCTGCGGCAGTGCCCCATGTTGACAGGACCTGGCGCCCTGTCCCTGATGCCTGTCCCTCTTCTGGTCGTGGTGCTCGCACTGACCCCGTCCCTGTCCGTGCCGGCGGCACCCCGGGCCTTTCCCCCGGGCGCCTTCTGTCCCGGCACCCTGAGTCTGATCCTGAGCCGCAGTCTGCCCAGACGGACGCCGGCAGTGGCGACCACGTTGGCCATGCCTGTGCATTGAGCCCCGGCTTTTGTCGTTTTCCATGTTCGTTGTCGTTTCGTGTCCTGTGTTCATGTCCATGGTGATGCTCCTGTATTTTGGGGGCTCTCCCAGTCCATGAAACCCGGTGTCATTGCCTGGGAATTGCCCTGTTATGAAATTAAACTCATAATAGGGCAGGGGGCGGAGAATGTCAACGAGTTAAAGAATTATTTTTCATAATAACCCTGCTTCGCCCTGCAGGCGGTGCCCGCATTGCGGCGAATCTTCTGTTGGGAGGCCGGTCGGGATCAGCGCTCGGCCAGGGCTTCCGGATCCAGGAGCAGAATGCGCTTGCCTTCCACCTGAATAAGCCCTTCCTCGCTCATTTTCTGGAAGATGCGGGAAAGCGTTTCCGGGCTGGTGCCCAAAAGACTGGCCAACTGGCCCTTGGGAATATCCAGGGCCACCTGCTGCATGTTCTTCTGCTCCCTGGCCATGTAGAGCAGGTACATGGCCAGACGGCCGGGCACTTCCCTGAGCGTCAGATGCTCGATCTGCGTGGCAAAACGGCGCAGCCGCATGGCCAGCACGGCCAGCATGTTGAGGGCAAGCGAAGAGTTTTTTTCCAGCAGGGCGACAAAGCGCTGTCTGGGGAAAAAGTACAGTTCTGCCTCGCTTAGGGCCGCAGCATTGGCCGGATAGGGCTGGCCATGGAAAACAGGCACCTCGCCAATGGGCTCGCCAGGGCCGAAAATATGCAGAATCTGCTCCTTGCCTTCAGGAGATGTTTTGAACACTTTCACCTTGCCTGAGGCAATGATATAAAAACCAATGCCTGCCTCGGCCTCGCGGAAGATGACCGCGCCCCTGCGGCAACAGCGTTTGCTGGTAATGCCGTAAAGTTCCGCAAGCTGCTCCTCGGAGAGGCCGCTGAAGAGCATGCACTGGCTGAGCAGGCGCATGGAATCGAGCATGGGTGCAAAAAACGTAGAATTGATTCATAGCAAAGACAGGGACTGCGCACAGCTATACTGTACCACCCGGCCGAAAGTAAACAGTATTGCTGCATTTCCCCCAGGCACAGGGGCGCCCGACCGTTTTGCCGCCGCTGCGGACAGGGCGCCAAGGTTGCAGATTTTTTCATGCGGATATTTTATGGATCGACGCTGCAAAACCTACATGACCCTGCCTGACCTGCATGCGGGCCTCCTCACGCCGGCGCAACTGGAGCGTCTGCTCAAGCTGGTCAGGGACTATGACATTCCCGGCGTCAAAATCACCAGCGCCCAGCGCATTGCCCTCCTGGGCATGGATCCGGATGGCCTGAGCGCACTGCAGCGGGATCTGCATCTTGACTCCGGCCCGGCTCACAGGCGCGGACGTGCCCACTATGTGCAGGCCTGTCCCGGCAAGGCCTGGTGCAGGTACGGCATGGCCGGGACCCTTGGCATTGCCGGCAAGCTCGAGCGGCTCGAACTGGACGGCCCTCTGCCCAACAAGGTCAAGATCGGTATTTCCGGCTGCCGCATGTGCTGCTCTGAATCCTGGCTGCGTGATATTGGCCTTATCGGCGAGAGCAGGGGTTGGCGGGTGATTTTTGGCGGCAATGCCGCTGGCAGGCCGCACATTGGGGAGGAGCTGGCCAGCGGTCTTTCGGAAGACGAGGCCCTGGAGCTGATTCGCAAGGCCTTGCATTTTTATATCCTGGCGGCCCGGGGCAAGGAGCGCACGGCCCGGCTGCTCGAGCGCATTGGCATTGCAGCCCTGCGACAGGCGGTGTCGGGATCACAGGGGCCAGAGCTGCAGCGGGTCGTTGGCGCCAAGGCATCACAGCACAATGGGGATGCAATCTCCACGAAAGATTAGGCTCAGGCCTCATTAATCGAGATAGCATATGACGGAAGCCGCAAGGCACAGAGCTGAAAAGAAGGTATGTGCGCAGCGGTCATAACGCATGGCTATTCTCCGCCAGTCTTTGATCCTGCCAAACATGGCCAAAGATCTTGTGTCGCTGTTTATACAGATCTTTATCGTACGAGCAGGGTCTCTTCCGGCTTCAGCGCAAAAAGCGATTGTAGAGCGTCTTGTGCGGGCCATACTCACGCGGCGCGTCTTTCCACTGCAGGCCATGCTTGATGACATAAATGATGCCACTGATGACTTTCCGATCATCGACCCGCGGAATACCATGAGAACGTGGAAAGAAGGGCTTGATACGTTCGAGTTGTTCGGCAGAAAGGGAGAAAACTTGGCTCATGGCATCCTCCTTGAGCGCAACTAACCAGATTTTCTGCTTTTTGGCAATTAATGAGGCCTGAGCCTAGCTCATTGGCTACGGTGCGGAATTCGTGGGTGGCAGTGGATGCCGTACGCAGGATGCCCAGCTTATGACGCACAAGAGGATGATCGACCGCACGGACAGCCAGACGCCCTCCGGGAAAAGGATGCAGAGAATATAATGGCTTGTTTTTACTGAAATTATTGATTTATTAACCTATCAGCCCGTTGCAAGACTATATTTCAGATCCATGCTCCAGGAATTTCAACGTCCAGGTCACGCAGAAGCAGTGAGTTGCTCCTCTGCCTTACAAAGTTTTTTACTCGCAATGCGCATTGCCGTGGCTGTTGCAACGGGCTCATAGACCTCAGCATCCCAAAACCTGCCCGCCCCTGCCTTCATCTCGTCGACTCCTGATGCTTCGCTGCGGCGGGTGCAGGCAGGCCCACCTGACGCCTTTTTTTGACAATGCCCAGCCGCAGCATCGCCAGCCAGCACAGCAGGGACAGGCCGGAGATCAGGACAGTCACGCTGCCCGCCGCATACACCAGACCGCTCCAGAAGGGCAGGGCGCAGAGGAACATGGACAGGCTGCCGCAGAGCAGGCCGCCAGCGTTGATGAGCGAGGTCACCGCGCCGTTGTCGCCCTGCACGCTCTCCATCATCAGCACCGTTCCCGGCGGCCGCAGGGCCGAGCCGCAAAAGGTGATGGGGGCGTAGAGCGCCGCAAAAACGACTGGACCGGCGCCGCCGAACAGGCAGAGCAGAATGCCGCAGACCCCGGACAGGCCCAGATGCACGGCAATCGTCAGCCGCCGCTGCCAGTGCCGGAAAAAACGCATGTGCGCGAGCGGCCCCAGCATGCTCACCACCGCATTGCCAGCAAAAAACAGGCTGTAGTGCTGGGGTGAAAGGCCGAACAGGGTCTGAAACACGTAGGACGAGACTGCCAGATAGGCCATGAAGGGCATGTTCATGGCGGAAAACAGCAGCAGCGGCCAGCGGAATTCCGGATGACCCAGCACCACGAAGAGCCGGCCCAGCGCGCTGAAGACCGAGCCCCTGTTCCGGTGCGCAGGCAGACAGGTTTCCCGAAAACCGAGCGCGCCCAGAAAAGACAGCAGTCCGCAAAAGGCCAGCATCCAGAAGATGCCCCGCCAGTCCACAGCCAGAAGAATCCAGCCGCCCAGAACCGGGGCCAGAATCGGCGCCAGCACCATCACGGTCTGCATCCAGGCAACCACCTGCTCAAGCGCCTGACCACGCAGCATGTCCTTCACTATGGCCAGCGCCATGGCACTGACCGCGCCGCTGCCCAGGGCCTGCAGGGCGCGCCAGCACAAGAGCGGGACAATGGAGCTGGCCAACGCAATCGCCACACTGGCAAACACGTAGACCAGGCTGCCGCCCAGCAGCACGGGCCGCCGGCCGTACTTGTCGCTGAGCGGCCCCCAGATCAGCATGGACAGGGCAAAGATGAGCAGAAAACCGCTCACGCTCAGGCTGGCTTTGGCGTAATCGGTTGCAAGCGAGGTCACCATGTGCGGCAGCGCCGGCAAATACATGTCGGTGGAGAGCGGAGCAAAGGCGCTGATAAAGGTGAGATAGCCTATCAGCCACTTGTTGCTGAAAATGAAGAGGCGTTTCATGCTGAAAACCGGGGCCGGAAAAAAGCTGGAGGCCTGAAAAGGCGGAACGTGAACGCCAGTATAGCACAGCGTGGGGCAATGTGCTGCATTGGCGAGGCGGACATGGCCCGGGAGCTGCCTGACCTTGAGTCCATCAATCCCCGTTGGACGGCATGCTGGTGCAGGCCACCGGCATGGCCGATACCCGGGACGTGGTCACTTAGTCCATGTTCGGCGTGGGTGCACGGGGCATCGGCTTAAGCGCCGGGTGGCCTTCTACCGGTGAGCGAAAAGCGCCGGAAAATGGGCGGTGGCGGGGAAACGGTCACCACCTACAGCATCCACAAAAGAACTGGGTGGGCAGCCCCGTTGATGCGAGCGGTTCAGCGCTCCCAAGGCGCGCAGCCGCAAGAGCAAGCACTGCGTTCTGAAGTGGACAATGCCCTCTGCTCGGCAGCCAGGTCAGCCTTGACGCCACAGCCTGCCCCGCTTGCGGTGCTGGCCAGTCTTGTTCCGCTGCCGGGCCGTATCGTGGGGGCGGCACGGGCCCTGTGGGCACCGTGCCGGGGCTAGCCTGGACCTGCACCGTGGCGGCCATTGCCTGGCTGTGCCTCCGACCGCTGGCTGCCGCTTCCCCGCTGACCCTGGCCGCGGCTCCGCTGGCTTTTCTCATGCTGCGGAACCGGGGCCAAAAGGCGGCAGTACCTCCAGTGAAACCCGGCAACCGGAGCCCGATTGGCAGGTTCTGACCCGCGGAAGGCCGGTCCAGAGAAGAACTGGTCGGCGCATTTTGGCAGGAGCCGAAAGAGAGGCCGGGCCGGAAGCGGGCCTTGTATCCCCGCTGGTTCCCCGGCTCTGGCAGGCTGCCTGCAGGGCATTGCGGACAAACGAAGAGGCCCCGCCTGGCCATGTGCAAAGCGGGGCCTTTTTGTGCCGCCTTGTTTCCTCCTTCAGCGCTTCGGCCGCCTGTCGATGATGCGTTGGGCCTTGCCCTCCGAGCGGACAATGGAGTGCGGCTGCAGGAGGCGCACCCTGGCGGTCACGCCCAGAAATTCCTTGATGCTCTTCCTGAGGCCGCTCTCCAGGGCCTGCAGCTTCCTGATTTCGTCGGCCAGCAGCTCTTCGCCCATCTCCACACAAACCTCCAGCGTATCCAGGTTGTCCTCCCGGTCCACAATGATCTGGTAGTTCGGGGTCAGCTCGTGGCAGGCCATCAGAAGCGCCTCTATCTGCTGCGGGAAGACGTTGACGCCGCGGATGATGAGCATGTCGTCGCAGCGGCCGGCAAGACGGGTGATGCGCACATGGGTGCGGCCGCACCTGCAGGGCGTGTAATCCAGGCTGGTGAGGTCGTGGGTGCGGTAGCGGATGAGGGGGATGCCCTCCTTGGTCAGGGTGGTGATGACCAGCTCGCCCTCCTCGCCCTCCGGCAGCGGCTCGCCGTTCTGCGGGTTCACGATTTCCGGGAGAAAATGGTCTTCCCAGAGATGCAGGCCTTTTTTCTCTTCCACGCATTCCATGGCCACGCCCGGCCCCATGACCTCGGAGAGGCCGTAGATGTTCAGGGCGTCAATGCCCATTTTCGCTTCCATGTCCTGGCGCATGCTCTCGGTCCACGGTTCAGCGCCAAAGCAGCCCACGCGCAGGGGCAGGTCCAGGAAATCAATACCTTCCGCCATGCCGGCCTCCCAGAGATGCAGGGCATAGGAGGGCGTACAGCAAAGCACGGTGGCGCCGAAATCCCGCATCAAATAGGCCTGGCGCTTGGTCGCGCCGCCGGAGGCGGGCACCACGGTTGCGCCAAGGCGCTCCGCTCCGCCGTGCGCACCCAGCCCGCCGGTGAAGAGGCCGTAGCCATAGGCCACATGCACCACGTCATGCCGGGTCACGCCGGCCGCAGCCATGCCGCGCGCGGTCAGCTCGGCCCAGTTTTCCAGATCGCGGGCGGTGTAGCCCACCACCACGGCCTTGCCGGTGGTGCCACTGGAGGCGTGGAGCCGCACGATATTGTCCCGGGGCACGGCAAAGAGGGCGTAGGGGTAGTTGTCGCGCAGGTCCTGCTTTTCGGTAAAGGGCAAAAGCCGCAGGTCTTCCAGCGATCTGATGTCTGCCGGTGTGATGCCCAGGGTGTCGAAGCGTTTGCGGTAAAAGGGCACGGTGGCATAGACACGGTTGCAGACGTTCTGCAGGCGGCGCAGTTGCAGCGCCTCCAGTTCTTCACGGGGCAGGGTTTCCTGTTTGATATTGAACAGCACGGGTTTTTCTCCTTGTATGGGGTTGGCCGGCTGCACCCGCCTCCGGGCAACAGTGGCGCGATCAGGCAGCAGGTTTCGCCTGGCAATTTGTGGGCTTCAGGAGTCTGTCAGCGAATCCACGAGCGGCTCCCAGCCGATGGCGTCGCTCTCGCGCACATCCGGCACCAGGACGATGTTTTCCGGAAAGCCGTAGTCATGGAGGGACCGGCGGCATGCTCTCAGGGTGTCGCGCACCATGACAGGCTCATAGTTGCCGTACAGGTTGTAGGCCAGACCCAAAAGCCGCATGCCGCGGTGCTGCACCGCCTCCAGACTCAGGCGGGTGTGGTTGATCGAACCCAGCCGCGGGCTGGTGACCAGCAAAAGCGGCCACTTGTGGCGGGCAAAATAGTCCAGCATGATGAGGTTGTCGTTCAGCGGCACCAGGAGGCCGCCTGCCGCCTCGGCAAGCAGCCACCGATAGCGGGCCTGCATGGCCGCAACCGCCTGGTCCAGCCCGGCCTCCTCGATGTGCTGCTTTTCCTGCGCTGCCGCCAGCGCAGGCGAGGCCGGCAGCTTGAAGACATAGGGATTGCTCAGATGCGCCTGATCTGCTTCGCTGAGGGCGATGCCCATCAGCTTGCGGTGCAGGGTGATGTCTTCGGCGATGCCGCTGCAACCGGTCTGCACCAGCTTGATGGTGCTGGCGCTGCCGAAGCGGGTCAGCAGATAGCGGGCCAGCAGTCCTGTGCAGTAGGACTTGCCCACGCCGGTGTCGATGCCGCCCACAGCAATGGTCTGTTGTGCATTCATGGCGCTGTCTGCCCGTTCTTTTGGGCCACGAGGTAGAGAGGATGCGCGGTCAGGCGCACGCCGCCGTTTTCGGCAAAATGTGCCTGGTAGGCCTCGGCAAAACGGGCGAGCCGGCCTTTGGTCCAGCCCGCCGGACTGCGGAGGGCGTTGACGCCGGTGTCCCGGAGATGCCGGAGCAGGTCCAGGGGGCTGGCAAAGTGGAGCTGGCTCCGCTGTTCCCGGGCCAGAAGAATCTGGAAGTGCCGGGCCAGAATGTCCTGCAGCTCGGCCAGACTCAGGTAGGAGAGGCCGCTCCCGGTCAGCTCACGGATCTCGTAAAAATTGTCCGGTCCGTAGAGGGCAATGGCCAGAATGCCTCCAGGGTTCAGGTGGCGGGCCAGTTTGGCCGCAAGTGCCGGAAAATCATGCACCCATTGCAGGGTGGATGAGGAAAGGATGCAATCAAACTGGCCGGGGATGGGCAGCTCTTCGATGTCTCCGCTCAGAAAGGCAGGCACGAGGGGCCAGTTTGGGCTTTTGGCCGCGATGCAGGCCGCAAAGCCGGGAACCAGATCGCAGACGACGAGCCGTGCGAGCCCGGGCCAGCGGGCCACGATCTTTTCCGTCAGGATGCCGGTCGCACAGCCAATTTCCAGGGCGGTGCCCGGTTTCAGCCGGGGCAGGGTTGCGGCCACGCCGGCCAGCAGGGTCTCGGCCACCTCCGCCTGCATCCGCGCTGCGGCCTCGTAGCTGCTCAAGGCATGGGTAAAGCGCCTTTGAATGAGGCTTTTGTCGGCATTCATGATGCGGAGGGAGGCGATGGGGGGCTGCTGTCGCCCTGTGTGGATGAAAACAAAGCATGTGAAAACGAAAAAAATGGGAAGGAGCAGCCGTCCCCCTCCCATTTTCCGCCAGCCTGATGAAAACGCTCAGATGCCCCAGAGCAGATCCTGCCTGATCCAGCCTTTCACGCCGTTTTCGTGCTGAATCTGCACCCAGCCGTCTTTCTTGGCAAGCACCCGGAACACCACCCCGTAAATGGCTGTGGCCACTACCTGGCTTTTAGTGTTGGGCTCCTTGCGGATGTTGACATTGCGGTCGCTGCCCTTGTTGGCCTTGACAACCGCATGGGCATCCTTGGAAATCACGCTCTTGTTGACCCAACCCTCGCTGCCTTCAAAATCCCTGACCCTGAGCCAGTCGCCGGATCTCTTGATGACCTGCAGGGGGAAACCGTCACCCATCTTCCACAGTACCTCGTGCTTGTGGCCAGGGCCTGAGCGCATGTTGACATTGTTGCCCTTTATGGCGACCATCTCGGCAAAAGCGGTGCTCTGGAACAGGAAGCAAAACGCACAAAACGCTGCGCAGAACAGTGAGGGTTTCAGGTTCATGGCGACACATCTCTTTGTCTGTGTTTAAGTGAAGCCCGGCAGAAATTTGCCTGGACAGCCAAAAACGGCACGCAGGCAGAAAGCCCGCGTGGGCCATGCCGGGGCGCTCCAGTGCTCCGGACAGAGCACTTTATCTTCTACTGGCCATGGCATAAAATTGCAAGCCTTTGCCTCATCCGAAACCATGCATTTTTCACCCAGCGAGCTGGAAAGGCGCCTGAATTTTTTTCTGCCCGAAGGCAGACTGACAGCGGCCCACGCAGACCCGGGCGGCAATATCAACCAGACCTGGATCCTGCGGCTCGCCCGGGGGCAGCGCGCGGTCCTCCAGCGGCTCAGCCCGGTGGTATTTCCCGATCTGCGGGCGCTCATGGCAAACTTCCGCACCGTGACCGCGCATCTGGCGGCCTGCCGACAGCGCGATCCGGTCATACCGGAATTCCCGCAGGCCTACCGCAACCCGGCAGGCCTCGATGCGCTCGATGAGGCGGACGGCAGCACCTGGCGGCTGATCAGCTACATCGGCCCCTCGCGCACGCTCATGCAGGTCAATGCCCGGCAGGCCACGGCGGCAGGCCGCATGCTGGCCCGCTTTCACAAGCTGCTCCTGCCGCTTGGCAGGCAAAAACTTGCCGACCCGCTGCCCGGCTTTCATGATACGGCAGCCTACCTCGCCCGCTTCGATGCGGTGAGCAGAGGCAAAACGCCGGCCAGTCAGGAAGAGGAATGCTGTTTTGCGGGCATCGACCGCCTGCGGCCCTTGGCCGGGCTGCTGGAAAGCGGCGCCCACGCTAGGCACCTGGTGCATGGGGATCCCAAGTGCGGCAATTTCCTCTTTGCGCAAAATGCCGATGCCGTGCTCAGCCTCATCGATCTGGACACGGTGCGCCTGGACTATGTGCTCCACGATCTGGGCGACTGCCTGCGCTCCTGCTGCAACGTGGGCGGTGAAGATGCCGAAACTCCATGCTTTGATGCTGAAAATTTCGCCGCCCTGGTGCAGGCCTATGGGGCAGGCGGCCGTGAAATCCTCACCCAGGACGACCGGGCACTCCTTGTCGATGCAACCCGGCTCCTTATTTTTGAGCTGGGCCTGCGTTTTTTCACTGACCATCTGGACGGCAACCGGTATTTTCAGTGCCGTTTCCCGGGTCACAATCTGAAGCGGGCCGTGACGCAGTTCAAACTGCATGCTGCCCTGATGCAGGACGAAAGCCGCCTGCGCACTCTTGCCATCTAGTCACAATCTGCCATGCCAAGTTCCTTTGCTCAGCTCGCCCGATCCAGCGAATGCCATGCCCGCACGGGCCGGCTCGCCACCCTGCACGGCCACATCGAAACCCCGGTCTTCATGCCGGTGGGCACCCAGGCCACGGTCAAGGCCATGACGCCGGAAGACCTGAAACAAATCGGCGCGCAGATCATTCTGGGCAATACCTATCATCTGTATATCCGTCCTGGCCACGAACTCATTCGCGAGCTGGGCGGCCTGCACCGCTTCATGCACTGGGACCGGCCTATCCTGACCGATTCCGGCGGCTTCCAGATCTTCAGTCTGAACGAGCTGGCCAGCATCACCGAGGACGGCGCGTCCTTCCGCTCCCATCTGGACGGGACAAAACTTTTTCTGAGTCCGGAGGATGCAGTGGCCGTGCAGGAAGCTTTGGGCAGCGACATCATGATGGCGCTTGACACCTGCATCCCCTATCCGGCCACCAGGGCCGAAGCGGCCAGAGCCACGGCGCTGACAAACCGCTGGGCCAGACGCTGCCGTGCGGCGCAGACCGACACCGGCCAGCTGCTGTTCGGCATAGTGCAGGGCGGTCTCTATCCTGATTTGCGGCTTGCCGCGCTGGCTGAACTCGCGGAAACCGGTTTCGACGGTTATGCCCTGGGCGGACTTTCGGTGGGCGAGCCCAAGGAGGAAATGCTGGCCATGCTGGCGGCATGCGGCCACCGGATGCCCGCCGATCACGCCCGCTATCTCATGGGCGTGGGCACGCCCGAGGATCTGGTGGAGGGTGTCATGCACGGCATGGACATGTTCGACTGCGTGATGCCGACCCGCAATGCCCGTAATGGAATGCTCTTTACTTCACAGGGGAAACTGGTTATTAAAAATGCCTGCTTTCAAAAGGATGCTGGCCCGCTGGATCCGCTTTGCACCTGTTATACCTGCAAAAATTTCTCCCGGGCCTACCTGCGCCACCTGTTCCAAAGCCACGAGATTCTGGCCAGTCAGCTCAACAGCATCCACAATCTGCACTACTACAATAACCTTATGGCCCAAATGCGCGAGGCCATCCGGCAAGACCGCTTTCTGGCATTCAGGGACGAGTTCTACCGCCTGCGCGGGGGTCAAAAACCCATGTAATGGAGGATTTCATGTCAGGAATTGCATTTGCCGCCGGAGGCGCGGCTGGTTCTGCGCCTGCAGCGGGCGGCGTGGCCATGCTGGGCCAGTTTTTGCCGATCATTCTCATCTTTGCCGTGTTCTATTTTCTCCTGATCCGGCCCCAGCAGAAAAAGGCCAAGGAGCATCAGGCCTATCTGGCCAATCTGAAACGGGGCGACAAGGTGATCACCAGTGGCGGCATTTATGGCCAGATCACCGGCCTGACCGAAAGTGCCGTGACCCTGGAAGTGGCTGAAAACGTGCGCATCAAGGTCAGCCGTTCCTCTATCCTGGGCTCAGCCCTTGAGGCTGAAAAGGCCGCTGCCGCCCCCGAGGAGAAGAAGGGCTGAGGCATTGGCGGCTGCTGAGCAGCCGCAGGCCATCGTGCATGGCAGCCTCAGCAAATAAAAAGGCCGCACCCGCATACAAAGGTGCGGCTTTTTTGTTGACATCGGAGGGAAAAGTGGGCGGCACCCCTGTTTTTAGAGACTCCTGTTCGGAAGGCATCTGATATTTGGCGCTGACCCCCTGGCACCGGGCTCCCCTGCCCTGTACCGTGTAAGCACGAAATTTCCCGGGGTAGATTCGGCGCACTGGCAAGTTGAACGCATCTCGGAAAAAATACAGCTTGCCAAAGTACTGCAGCGGGCGGCTGCGCTGACCGGATTTGTCGTATCAGGGCTACGATCATTTCAGTCCTGGAAAACGAACATGACAGGGTTGTAGCTTCCGGACCTTGAGCGCCACGTGAGGGGGAGGATTGGTTGCGTGCACCTTTTCCCGGATTGGTGCAGCCTGTGTCCGTTTCAGGCAGGAAATGCAGGACAGGGGGAGAAAGGGCCAACTTGTGCTTGCAGCAGTGCCTGCGGGCATCTATGATGTCGGAGGGCAGCCCGGCCGTACCTGACCGGTATCCGTACAGGTACGGTATAAGCTGGATACATGGGAGGATACACGGGACAAGGCCTGGAGGAGTCTGCCTTTTACAGGTATCCGCTTGAGAAGGCGTGTCGTCGTGGCAGGGAGGAATAGCCGGCAGTGGCGGTTACGCGCTCCCTTGCCATGTTTTCACTTCAAAACGTAACGAGGTTGCAGATGAACAGAAAGAGGTTGGGAAAGGGCTGGATCATGGCCCTTGCCATGCTGCTGGTGTGGTGTGGACCGGTGAGAGCCGCGGAGGACGTGCCTGCAGGCGAAGGGACGGTTTCGATGCAGGCCGCGGCCGATCAGGCCGGGCCGGTCACGCTCCGGATAGAGGGAGACAGCACCCTCAACAACGGTGGCACCATTCGGGTGCAGGGGCAGGCGCCTGCCGGAAAGCCTGTTTTTCTGGAGGTTTGGGCAGATGCCCACCAGGTGCGGGCCAGCCGCTTTGACGGCGAGCCGGACCCCAAGACCGGTGTGCGGCCCTATATCTTTTATCTGACCGAGCGCATGCCGGCCTATTTCAAGATCTTTGTTCCCATCACCATGCAGGACAAGATCGACGCTGAGAAAAAAAAGGGCCGCAAGTGGAGCATGTCGAACATCATCAAGGAGTTGGGAGCCGAATCGGCCTTCAATGTGCCTGCCGCAGCCCCTGTCCGGGCCTACCAAAGTTCCTTCATGGCCAGCGTCATCGGCAGCCGTGGCCAGCTGATCTCCGATAAGCCGAACCGGAAGGTGGCCATGCAGCTGACCAAGGCCCGCTTCCGCGACCTGGACAAGGTGGTTGCCGCCCAGGTCGATCTGAAACCGAATGGCAGCTTCACCGCCGACATCGTGCTGCGCTCCGGCATTGCCCCGGGTGCATACAAGATCGTGGCCCATGTGGACAAGGACAGTGCAAGCGCACCGGCAACCTTTACCAACACCATCGCCTTTCCCACCGTGTACCTGAACAATGCGGGCACGAGCATGAATCTGGTCTATCCCTTTCTGTTGAGCCTGGCGGTCACCATCTTTGGCGTGCTCATGGGGGCTGGCGGCGGTTTCATCCTCAATCCCCTGCTGGTCACCCTCTTTCCATTGCTCCCCCACACCGTCGTGGCCGGTACTGTGACACCCACGGTCCTCTTTTCACAGGGGAGCGGTATCTACAACTACTCCAGGATCAACTTCATCAGCTGGAAGCTCGGCGTCGGCATAGGTCTGGCCATGCTGGCCGGCGGCTTCATCGGCCCGAAACTGACGGAAATGATCAGCCTGACCCAGTTCACCTTTGCCTTTGGCTGGATCCTTTTGGTCCTGGCCGCCCTCATGCTCTGGCAGACCACGCCCGGGTATCTGGCAAAGAACAAGAAGGAGCAGGCCATTCTGAAGGAGTACAAGAAGCGCGCCCAGGAAGCGGCGACCAAGAAATGAGCATTTCCCACCGAGGAGGAGAACGATAATGAAAGTAGAATTCTGGGGACAGGAATTTCAAGTCAACATGTTCGTAGGCTGCCTGGGCGGCTTTCTCATTGCCGTGTTGGCGTCCATGTTCGGTTTTGGCGGCGGCCCCTTCATGGTACCGCTGATGACCGTCTTTCTCCGTCTGCCCATGTACCTGGTGGTGGGCAGTTCGCTGCTGGCCATCTTCTTCAACACCACCATGAGCACCATGCGGCACTATCAGTTCGGCAACTTCGACTGGATACTTTTCTGCGCCATGTTCCCGGCGGCGATCCTGGCAGGCTTCATCGGCCCGAGAATCGCCAAAAGACTCAGCCCCATCGTGGTCAAGCGTGTTGCCTGCGTGGGCCTCACCATCTTGGCCCTGCGGCTGCTGGGCGTTTTTTAACACTTATGGAAAACCCTGAGGAAACCGCCTTTCCGACTTCCTTCCGCCCCGGGCGGCACCGGAATTTTCCGTTGCCGCCCCGATCCTGTCTCTCTACAGCCCGCCAATGCCCTCCCAGGCGAGCAGCAGCCAGCCCAGCATGAGTACCAGGCCACCAGGGGTGCCAGCATGCCCCACGCGCCCATGGGTATAACAGCCCGTTGAAGAAAGATTGATTTTCCGAAGGGGCTGCAAAGGGCCATTGTGCCCGCGCGTATCAGTCGTGCCATCCCGAAATGACAATCATGGGGGCATAAAACGGAGCGCACAGCTTTTCGGGGAAGCTGTCAAATTCTTCCTCATGCAGGAACTGTTGCAGCAGCTTGTAAAAGACTGCCCCCCGACTCTGGGGCAGTTGATCGTACGAAAGCCACATGCTCTTCTGCTGTTCCTGCCTCCGGCCAGGACTCATGGACGCCTCCCTCGACACAATTTGATCGCCTGGGCACCACTATGCCTTGTCTGGTCAGCGCGGGACAGCATTGCCTGCAGGGGTTCCCGCTCCTTGAGCCGCAGCGCCAGAATGGAGGCGCCCCAGCGCAGATTGGGCAGCAGCAGGACGAGGGCCAGCAACAGCGCCGGCACTCTTCTGCGCAGGCGAAGCATGCGCAAAAACAGGCCGAGCAGGACGAGGAAGCCAACCGCAAGCCACAGGGCAACGGGTGTTGCAATCATAAAAATGGTGCATGCAGCGGCGGCGAACAGAGCCCAGACAATTTTTGTGGCCATGTTTGCTCAGCCCTGCCGCCGCATGCTCTGCCGGGCGCGGATGGCCTGGGCCAGGGTGTATTCGTCGGTGTACTTGAGATCCATGCCCATGGGAATACCGCAGGCCAGGCGGCTGGCGGTCACGCCCAGCCTTTCCAGCTCGCCGGCCAGATAGGCGGCCGTGGCCTCGCCGGGCACGGTGGAGCTGGTGGCGATCAGCACCTCGTCCACCACGCCGTTTTGCACCCGGGCGAGCAGTTCCCGCACCTTCAGTTCCTCCGGCCCGATGCCGTCCATGGGCGAGAGGACGCCGTGAAGAATGTGGTAGAGCCCGCCGAAGGCCCCGGTTTTTTCGATGAGCATCTGGTCGCCAGGCTCTTCCACCACACAGACGAGCCGCCGGTTGCGGCCGGGGTCGGCGCAGATGGCGCAGGGGTCGCTTTCCGAAAAGGTGAAGCAGTGGCGGCAGAGATGAATGGCCCTGTGCAGTCCTGCCAGGTCCTCGGCCAGGTTTCGGGCCTCGCTGGCCGGCTGGCGCAGCAGGTAAAGGGCCAGGCGCGTGGCACTTTTCCGGCCGATGCCGGGGAGCTGAGACAGGCTTTGAATCAGCCGTTCGAGTGCCGGGGGCGTGATCTGCATTCAGAACAGACCAGGGATATTGATGCCGCCGGTCAGCCGGCCCATTTCGCTCTTGGCCATGTCCTTGGCCTTGCCCAGCCCGTCGTTGACCGCAGCGCTCAGCAGGTCGCCCAGCATCCGGGCATTGGCGGGCGTAATCAGCTCGGGGTCGATGTGCAGGCCCACCAGCTCGATCCGGCCGTTGAAGGTGGCGGTGACCATGCCAGCGCCCGCCGTGCCGGTCACCTCCCGGTCTGCCAGTTCCTCCTGCATGGACTTCAGATTTTGCTGGAGCTGCTGCGCCTGTTTCATCAGATTCATCATGTCCATGATAGGTCCTCTTTTGGGATTATTCGTCGTCTTCCTGCGGCAAGTCGCTGTCGAAGCCGTCCATGGCGGAGGCATCCGGCCCTGCCGCCGTTTTGCCGGCAGAGCCGGTGCTGATTCGGATATCGCCCAACTGGCCGGCCATGACTTCCAGGGTGGTCAGCACAACGGGCTCTGCCGCCAGCGCCTTGCGTTCCTGGGTACTGGTGCGCCCGGTCAGCGGATTGACCTCCTCCGTTCCTGCCCTCTCCTCTTCGATCTGCACGCTGAGCGGGGCCTGAAAATATGCCTGCACGAATGTCGTCAGTTCTTCGGTATGGGCAGCCTGTTTCAGCATGATACAGTCGTTCAGGTCCGCAAACAGCACGGTGAGCGTGGTCCCATGCACCTTTTTCGACAGCGCCCTTTGCAGGCTGAGCCCCATCCAGGGCATTTTTTTCCGTACCTGTTCGGTAAAGTCCTGCCACTCGGCTTCGAGGCGGCGGGCCAGCGCATTCGAGTCGACCGGGCTGTCGGGCGCAGCCGCCGACGAGGCTTGTGGCATGTCCGCTGCGGCGGGCAGCCCGGCCGGCGGCGGGACTGCATCAAAGGCAGGCGGTGGGTCGGGGGCGCAATCGGGCGGCGCTTCGTCAAAGGGCGGCGCGTTTGGCAGAGGCGGCATATCGGGGCTATTTGCCCGGGCCTGTTCCCCGTCCGGGCGCCTGGCTGCGGCTTCTGTGGGCGGCACCTCCGGCAGGGGCCCTGCTTTTGCCGGTAACGGTTTTGCGGGCGCCGCGGCCGTCCGTGCCGGTGCCGTCCTTTTTGCCGCAGTGCCTGGCTCTGCCGGCAGGGGCGCATCGCCCAGAAGCTCGTTGAAACGGGAAATCAGTTCGGCGGTTGGCGTGACCTCCGCCACCTGCACGGCCCGGATGAAGGCCATTTCCAAAGCCAGGCGGGGATCGCGGCCTGCGTTGGGCTGCGCCATCGCATCCATCAGCAGGTTGAAGATCGCCGACAGCCGGTCTTGATCGTAAGGTGCGACCAAGGCGCGCAGGGCGGCAAGTTCGTCTTCGGTCAATGCCAGCAGGGCCTCGGTTTTCGGGCCCAGGCTGCAGAGCAAAAGCTCGCGGAACCAGTGCAGGAGATCGCTGGCCAGGCGTTTGAGATCGAGCCCCTGATCCTGCAGCGCCCCCAGCAGCGTGAAGGCCCGGCCCAGATCGGCCTCCAGCAGCGCGGCGCCCAGTTCCGCCACCGCCTGCCGGCTGACCAGACCCAGAACATCCTGGACATCCGCCTCGCTGACCTCCTGGCCGCAGTAGGAAAAGACCTGATCCAGAAGGCTCAGGCCGTCGCGCACGCTGCCCGCCGCTTCCCTGGCCACCATGTCCAGGGCTTTCGGGCTGATGCGTATGCCTTCCCGATCCGCAAGTTGGGCAAAATGATCGCGCAGTTCGGCAAGCGGCAGGCGCTTCAGCTCAAAACGCTGGCAGCGGGAGAGAATGGTCAGCGGCACCTTGTGCAGCTCGGTGGTGGCGAACATGAAATACACGTGCTCCGGCGGTTCTTCCAGGGTCTTCAGCAGGGCGTTGAAGGCCTCTGTGGTGAGCATGTGCACTTCGTCGATGATAAAGATCTTGTAGCGGGAGCTGCTGGGCTGGAAGCGGATGCCCTCCTTCAGCTCGCGGATTTCCTGAATGCCGCGGTTGGAGGCGCCGTCCACTTCCTTCAGGTCAACGCTCGTGCCGGCTGCGATTTCCCGGCAGGATTGGCATTCGTTGCAGGGCTCCACCCCCTGACGCCCGCTGCAGTTGAGGGCCTTGGCCATGATGCGGGCCAGGGTGGTTTTGCCGGTGCCGCGCACGCCACTGAAGATGAGGGCGTGGGGGACTCTGTCCTGGGCCAGGGCGTTTTTCAGGGTGCGTACCACCGCGCGCTGGCCGATGACCTCGGCAAAACGTTGGGGACGGGCTTTCCGGGCAAGAACAAGGTAGGACACGGCATTGTAAAAAAGCGGGGAAGAACCGGATAAAAAGATAGCCGGGCAACCCTGCGCACATAAAGAGGAATTCGCTACCGCTGCTTCCTTCCGGACCTGACGGGGTTTGCGTGTCTTTATTGCACAGGACCCGGCTATCACACTTGGGACCTTTGTAGCCTGAACGCTCATGGGGCAGCATTCAGAGAGTGCCTTTATAGCGTTTTCGCCCGGCAGGGTCAAGCAAATTTATCGGCTTCGGCCTGCATATTGTTGTGGCCCGGACATGCCGGGACCGGCACTTTCGCATCCGGGGCGGGCATGGCTTTCTTCCGCTTTGCCCGATGAGGGCTGGATAATCTCTGAACGGCGTTGTATGATGCGGCCCAGACAGGCAAAAGCGTCACAGAAACTTTTTCCATCGGGGCAAGCATGCGGGTGCAGGGATTTACTGCGGCGGCCACTGCGGCGGGCATCAAATATGCAAACCGGGCCGATCTGGGCCTGATTTTCTCCAGGGTGCCGGCAGCGGCTGCCGGCGTGTTCACCACCAACCGGGTCAAGGCCGCTCCGGTCCTGCTGGACCGGGAGCGGATGCGGGCAGGGCGGGCCCAGGCCATTCTGGTCAACAGCGGCAATGCCAATGCCTGCACGGGCGAGGCGGGCATGCGGGCGGCCCAGGCCTGCAGCACGCTGACAGCCCAGACCCTGGGCATTGACGAGCAACTGGTGCAGGTGGCCTCGACCGGGGTCATCGGCCAGCCGCTGCCGCTCCAGCCTTTTGAAAAGGCTGTGCCGGAGCTGGTGAACAATCTGGGAGCGGACAGGCTGTGCGAGGTGGCCCGCGCCATGATGACCACCGATCTGGTGGAAAAGACCGTAAGCACGCAGGTCAGCATCAAGGGCGTGCCGGTCACGCTCGCGGCCATGGCGAAAGGCTCCGGCATGATCCGGCCGGACATGGCCACCATGCTCTGCTTTATCCTGAGCGACGCGAAGATCACGGCTCCGGTGCTTAGCCGGCTTCTGCACAGGGCAGTGGATGAGAGCTTCAACACCATCACCGTGGACGGCGATACCTCGACGAACGATACGGCCATGGTGCTGGCAAACGGTCTGGCCGGCAACCCGTGCATCGACGAGCACAATCCGGAGGGCCTCCAGCTTTTCGGCGAGGCTCTGACCGGTCTGTGCCGGGAACTGGCGCTCCGGATCGTGGCGGATGGCGAAGGTGCGACCCGGCTTGTGCACGTTCGTGTCACGGGCGCGCGGACCAAAACCGAGGCCCGTAGTGCTGCCCAGACCATTGCCGAATCGCCCCTCGTGAAAACCGCCTTTTTCGGCAAAGACGCCAACTGGGGCCGGATCATCGCGGCGCTGGGCCGCTCGGACTGCGGCTTTCGGCAGGACGAGGTCAGCATCGCCTTTGACGATGTCCTCCTGGTCGAGCGCGGCATGGGCCTGGGGGCGGCGGCCGAGGCCAGGGCAACGGCCGTTCTGGGACAAAAGGAATACACCGTGACCGTGGGACTTGCCGAAGGGACATGCGAAGCCGAGGTGCATACCTGCGACTTTTCTTTTGACTATGTCAGGATCAACGCGGATTACCGGAGCTGAGGCTTGTGACCGGTCCGCCTGAAGATACCTGGCTTGTCCCGGATCCGCTCAGCCCCGAGCGGCTTCAGGCAGCGCTGGCTGCGGCCTTCCGGGTGCAGGCGCTGCCCGAATACGGCGCAGAGGTGACTTATGTGGACAGTTTTGACTGGCGGCTTTATCAGGCCGGCATGCTGCTGCATACCCATGGCCATTCCTGGACACTCTACGAAAGCTCGGGCAAACTCACTCTGCTGCGGGGCGGGCCGCTTTGCCGCAGGAGCTGTACGCTGGAGGCTTTTCCCGAGGGCGCCATGCGGAGCGCCCTGGCGCCGGTTTTGGGCCTGCGTGCGCTTCTGCCCCTGACCAGGGTGGACCTGCGCGGCCGGCAACTGCACCTCTGCAATGAGGCGGGCGACATCATGCTGCGGCTGGTGTGGGAGGAGCAGCGTCTGCTTGAAAGCGCCCAGAGCTTTCGCATGGTGCGCCTTTTTCCCCTCAGGGGACACAGGCAGGCCCTGGATGCGGCCCGGAGCATCCTGCGGCATACCGGCATCGTGCAGCCGGTTTCACCGCTGGCAGGCTTTGAAGCCGGCTGCCGTGCCGCGGGGCGCATTCCCCTGGATTACAGTTCGAAATTTCCGCAGGCCATTGCGCGCGACATGCAGAATCTGCGCGCCCTGGATGCGCTCCGGCTCATCTGCCTGCATCTGCTGACCGGCATTCGCCGCAATGTGCCAGGCGTGCTTGGGGATTGGGACACGGTATTCCTGCATGATCTCCGGGTGGCCCTGCGTCGCACCCGCACGGCCCTGGCCATGGGGCGGGACTTGTTTCCCGCGGGTACACTCGATGTTTTTCGATCCGGCTTTGCCGAGCTGGGGCGCGCTACCGGAGCGACCAGGGATCTGGACAGCTTTTTGCTCGGCGAGGCGAAGTACGCGGACCGCCTGCCTGCCGAGCTGCGACCAGGCCTGCACATGGCCTTTGCGGGCATTGCCCGGGAACGCGCCAGGGTGCGCCGCATCCTGGTGCGCCGTCTGCAAAGTGAAAAGACCGTGGGCCTGCTGCAGGACTGGGAGGATTTCTGGCGACAGGCCGGGCAGGGCGACGAAGCCGCGGCTGCCGGCGGGCCGGTCAGGGCCCTGTCCGACCGGATGCTCCGCAGGCACGGCCGCAGGGTGCTCGCTGCGGGGAGCGGCATTACCGAAAGCTCTTTGGATGCCGAACTGCACCAACTGCGGGTGGCCTGCAAAAAACTGCGCTACACCCTGGAATTTTTTCGCGCGCTTTACCCCGAAGAGGAGGCCCGCAGCGTCATCCACACGCTGAAGGAGGTGCAGGGCATTTTGGGCCGGCTGCACGACGGGGCCGTGGCGCGACAACTGGCTCTGGACTGGCTGGGCAGCATGCAGGCGGCAGGGGAAAACAGCGGCAGTGGGCAGAACAGTGCCCTGGCCGGAGCGGCCATGACCCGGATTGCCGAAGAGCTGCGGTTGCTGCGGCCGGCTCTGCTGGCACGCTTTAAAGAAGCCTTTGCGCCCCTGGCCGGGCGCTTCGGTGCTCTGGCGCCCTTCCTGGAACCGGAGCGGTTCTAGGCTCAGGCCTCTGCCCTCTACCGCTTTTACCTGCCGGTCAGCCGCAGGAACAGCCGCCTGATGCTGCCCTTGAGGAAGCGGCCCGGGTTGAAGCGTACGGACATGAGTTCGTCCGGCACCTGAAAGCCGTCCGCCTGCAGGGCCTGCAGCATGGCCTGGTCCAGCTCGAACCCGTTCAGGCTGGTGCCGCTTATGCCCAGCTTCCGCTCAGCCAGCCAGAGCGGGCTCCGGCTGGGCGGCAGACGCAGAATCCGGAGCAGAGCCGTATCCAGGGCAAAGGGATTGCGGCTGCCGGCCACACAGCCCAGCGGGAACGGCCGGCCGAACACCGGGCCGATGATGTGCATGGCCACGATGCCGTCCACCAGGTGCACGGCTGGCGGCAGCACGCCGGGAATGGAGGCGATCAGCTCGAAGAAGATGTGGTGTCTGCCGCCGTGGATCATGTGACGCAGCGGCTTCTGAAAGCCGGACACGCAGCCGAAGCAGTTTTTGACCGCAAGCGTTACCCGTGCCTGGGCATGGGCCTTGACCTTGGGCAGATTCACCAGCAGGTCGCAGTCCAGAGCCGCTTCCGCAAGGCCCACTGTCACGCCGTGGGTCAGGCTGATGGGTCGGCGCCTGCGGAAATTGCGCACCCTTACGCCAAGGGCTCCGAGTTTTTGGAGTGCGCCCATGGCATCCAGCACCCCTGCGGCCGAACCAAAGGCAGGGGAATCGCCGATGCTGACCCGGCTGCCCTGATCGAGGAACCAGCGGCTCACGGCCAGAATGAAGCGGGTATCCGTGCAGGCGAGGCGGCAGTTTTTTGCGGTCAGGAGGTTGGGCTTCAAAAGCACGTGCAATCCGTGCAGATTGGCGCCGTCCGTGAGCTTTCCGAGCATGGGCGCCAGCGTTTCGCCCAGGCCGGGTTCCTGATAATCCTTTTGCGGAGCCAGATAGATTTTTCGATCTTCGGGGAGCATGACAAAAAAACCGGCTTGATCTCCGAAAAGACCAAGCCGGAAAAGGAGAGAAGAGATGAAGAATTACCTAGCTTATAGCACAGGCCGTGCCAGTTTTTGAAATTTTTCAGGCGTGTTCATTTTATTGCGTTTTTTCAAGCAGATATGATTTTGCTGGTACAGCCGGGCTCAGGCAGGGCGGCACGGGAAAATTTAATTAACTGAACCCGGGCGGGCGCCACCTGAGGCAGTTTTTGGTAAAAGAACGTTTATTCAATGAAATAAAACGTTCATATTTTTTAACCCACGCATTTTGGGGCCTGCAGCCCCCCGGCACCCAGGGCCTTGTCTTCCCTGCCGGCTGCGCTGCTGCCTGGAAGACAAACGGGCCCTTCGTTTGGCCCCCTGACGAAGACTTTGCCATGCCTCTGACCATGCAGAGAGTGATTGAGCAGCGCAGGCTTGCGGCCCGGGTGACGGAACTGGGCGCGCAGATCAGTGGAGATTATGCCGGCCAGGAGCTGGTGTTGATGGTCGTGCTGGGCGGGGCCTTTGTTTTTGCCGCCGACCTGTGCCGCCAGATTACGATCGACTGCCGCATTGATTTTCTGCGTGTGGCCAGCTATGGCGCCGGCACCGAATCTGCAGGCACGATTCGTCTGGTGCAGCCGCCGTCCCATCCGGTTGCCGGCAGGAACATTCTGCTGGTGGACGACATCGTGGACACCGGCCTGACCATGGCATGGCTCAGGCACTATTTCCGCGGACAGGGTGCGGCATCGGTCCGCCTGTGCGCGCTCATCGACAAAAGGGAGCGCCGCCGGAGCGGCTTTGAACCGGATTATGTGGGTTTTGCCCTGGATCAGGGCTTTCTGGTGGGTTATGGCTTGGATTTTGCCGAGAGATACCGTAATCTGCCTGCCATATACAATTTGCAGGAGCAGGGCTAGTCTGCCCGCTTGCCTGCCCAGCCTGCACCACTTCGGGGGTTTATCATGTCGAAAAAGAAATTTGCCGTTATTCTGGCGGGTTGTGGTCATCAGGACGGTTCGGAAATTCACGAGGCCACACTCACCCTGTGGGCCATTCACAGGCACGGCTGCGATTTTTCCTGCTTTGCCCCGGACATCGGGCAGCATCACGTGCTGAACCACATCAATGGCCAGGAAATGGACGAGAAGCGCAACGTGCTCATCGAAGCGGCCCGTATTGCCCGTGGCCAGATCGCCCCACTGGCCACCTTTTCGCCGGCCGGCGTGGATGCGCTGGTACTGCCGGGCGGTTTCGGCGCGGCCAAGAATCTCTGCTCCTACGCCTGGGACGGTCCGAACTGCACGGTTCAGCCCGATGTGGCCCGGGCCATCCAGGCGGTGCATCAGGCGGGCAAGCCCATTGGCGCGCTCTGCATCGCGCCGGTGATAGTGGCCAGGGTTTTGGGCAATGGCGTGATGCTCACCAGCGGCCAGGATCAGGCTACGGCCCAAAATCTGCTTGCCATGGGTGCGAAGAATCAGCCCACGAGTTATGGCGAGATCGCGGTGGACAGGGCCAACAAGATCGTCTCCACGCCCTGCTATATGCTGGATTCCCGGATCGACCAGGTGGCGGACGGCATTGACAGGCTGATTGGCGCGCTGCTGGAAATGATGTAGGAGAAACAGAACCACGGTGCAAAAGGCCCAGGTCTCGGGCGAAGGCCGTTTGCATCCCGCGCACGGGCCGTGTTATCCGGCCCCGCCCGACCTTCGATCGGGGAGAGGTGCTTTTGGTTGAAATTCTGCTCCTGCTTTCGCTGATTATTTTTTCCTGCGTGTTGTTGAGCAGGATCTCCAGCAGAATCGGCGTTCCCTCGCTGCTGGCCTTTATTCTTTTGGGCATGTTTTTTGGTGCCGACGGTCCTCTGGCCATTAACTTCGACAACTTCGAGCTGGTCAGGGACGTGTGCACCTTTGCCCTCGTGTTCATCATGTTTTACGGAGGGTTCAGCACCAACTGGCGGCAGGCCCGCCCCGTAGCGGTCAAAGCCTTTCTCCTCTCGTCCTTGGGCGTGGTGCTGACAGCCGCGCTGGTGGGCCTGTTCTGCCATTTCGTTCTGGGCCTGGAACTGATGGCGAGCCTGCTGCTGGGTTCGGTCATTTCCTCAACCGATGCGGCTTCGGTTTTTTTCGTGCTGCGTTCGCGGCGGCTGCATCTCAGGGACAACACGGCTTCCCTGCTGGAGGTGGAAAGCGGCAGCAACGACCCCTGCGCCTACATGCTGACAGCCGCGTGCATTGCCTTCATGCAGGGCGGAGCCAGCGCGGGCGGCATTGCCCGCATGCTCTTTGCCCAGATCGTCTATGGCCTGATTCTGGGCGGCCTGATCGCCCTGTCCGTCCGATGGCTTATGCAGCGGATGAAGATCAATGTGGACGGTTTTGATGCCATACTGATGGTGGGCGTAGCCCTGTTCGCCTATGCCGCGCCCGAGGCCGTGGGCGGCAACGGCTACCTTTCCGCCTATGTTGTGGGCCTGATTCTGGGCAACACCGGTTCCTACGGCAAGAAGCATCTGTTCGGCTTTTTTGACGGCTTCACCGGCCTCATGCAGATGGGCGTCTTTTTTCTGCTGGGTCTGCTTTCCTTTCCGTCGGCCCTGGTGCACTGGGCCTTGCCCGGCCTGGGCGTGGCGCTCTTTCTCACCTTTGTGGCGCGGCCTTTGGCCGTGGCTCTGCTGCTGACGCCACTGCGCAGTTCGCTGGCCCAGCAGATGGTGGTGTCCTGGGCCGGGCTGCGCGGGGCGGCTTCCATCGTATTCGCCATTATGGCCCTCATGGCCGCAAACATCGAGCAGGGACTGTTTGACGTGGTCTTTGTCATCGTGCTCTTTTCCATTCTGCTGCAGGGCTCCCTGCTGCCCTGGGTGGCCGGCAAACTGGACATGATCGACGCTGGTGGCGACGTCATGAAAACCTTTACCGACTACTCCGAAGAAGAGCCGGTCCAGTTTATCCAGTTTAAAATTCCCGATGGCCATCCGTGGAGCGGCCAACTGCTTAGGGAGGTGCGTTTGCCGCCCGGGACCCTGGTGGTGCTGTTGAAACGCGACGGGAAAAACATTATTCCCAATGGGGAGACGCCGTTGCTGGCAGGCGATTCCGTTATCCTCAGCGCGGCGAGTCCCACGACAGTGGCCGGCATTTACCTGTCCGAAGTCCGCTTGGACAACTCCAGCGCGTGGTGTGGCAAGACCCTGGCCGAGCTGCCGCGGGAGAAGAATTCTTTGATTATCATGGTGCGCCGCAGCAAACGCATTCTCATCCCCAACGGCCAGACGCGTCTGGCCGCAGGCGATGTGCTAGTGCTCACCCGGCTGGAATGAGCCGCGCCTCTGTCTTCCGCCTGACGGCAGCGTGCCGCGGGCAGTACCGTATGATTGCAACGGTGATTGACCCCATTCAGGAGCAAACGATGACAAGTACCGCAAAAACCTTTCTGTTGATGGCTGCGCTGACCGCGCTCTTCATGTTCGTGGGTAGCGCGCTGGCCGGCCGGCAAGGCATGATCCTGGCCCTGTTCATGGCGGTGGGCATGAATTTTTTCGCCTACTGGTATTCGGACAGGCTGGCGCTCTCCATGAACGGCGCGCAGGAAGTTTCCGAGAGCGAAGCGCCGCATCTGCACGCCCTGGTGGCTGAGCTGGCCAATCGGGCCGCTCTGCCCAAACCGCGGGTTTACGTGGTGCAGAGCGACACACCCAATGCCTTTGCCACGGGCCGTGACCCGGAACATGCGGCGATTGCGGTCACAAGCGCCATTATGCAGGCCCTGAACCGGGATGAACTCGCCGGCGTTTTGAGTCATGAACTGGCGCATATCAAAAACCGCGACATCCTTATCAGCTCGATTGCCGCAGTCATGGCCGGCGCGATTGCCCACCTCACCACCATGGCCATGTTTTTCGGGGGCAGCCGCGACAGCGAAAACAGCAACCCGATTGCCGCTCTGGCGGCCATGATTGTCGCGCCCCTGGCCGCCAGTCTGATTCAGTTGGCCATTTCCCGCAGCCGGGAATATCTGGCCGATGCCACCGGCGCCCATATCTGCGGCCGGCCGCTGGCCTTGGCCAGTGCGCTGGACAAGCTGACGCATTACAATGAGGCCCATCCCATGAACGTCAATCCGGCCTCGGCCCAGATGTATATCGTGAATCCCCTGAGCGGCGGCCAGCTTGCCGGCCTTTTTTCCACGCACCCGCCCATGGCGGAACGCATCCGCCGGCTGCGCGGGATGCGGCTCTGATTGCGGCGACTGGCGGCAGAGCGGCGCCCTGTCCGCTTCGGCCGGGGCGCAGGCATGAAAACAAACAGGTGATGGCCTGTTCGCAAAACGGATAGGGTAGAGGAGCAGGATAAGCGCTGAATTCTGATAGGTAAGCGGACCGTACTGCTCCTCAAGGCAGTTGATTAACCGAAATGAAGGACACGAAGGGGGTACAGCATGTCTGCATTACGAGGAGGAACCTTAACTCTGTTGGCTGTACTGGGCACGTCATGTCTTGCACCGGCAGCAGCCCTGGCCTCGCCGGGTGCGCAGCACAGCATACCCGGGGCGGAGCTGCCGATCTACTGGGTCATTCCCTTTGTCTGCATGCTGCTCTCCATAGCTATCGGGCCCCTGGCGGCGCCCCATTTCTGGGAACGGCATTTCGGCAAGGTCTCTGTTTTCTGGGGCATGGCCTTCCTCGTTTCCTGCCTGATCGTGTACGGCCCTGCTGTGGCCCTGTACGAATTTCTCCACATTATTCTGGCCGATTACATCCCCTTCATCGTGCTCCTGTTCGCCCTGTTTACGGTGGCTGGCGGGGTGCGTCTCAAGGGCGTCCTGGTGGGCACTCCGCTCGTGAACACCGCTCTGCTTGCCGTAGGCACCATGCTGGCCAGCTGGATGGGCACGACCGGCGCGGCCATGCTCCTTATCCGCCCGCTTTTGCGCGCCAACGCCCACCGCAGGTACCGGGCCCATTCCGTCGTGTTTTTCATCTTTCTGGTGGCAAATATCGGCGGTTCGCTGACGCCGCTTGGCGATCCACCACTCTTTCTGGGCTACCTCAGGGGGGTCAGCTTTTTCTGGACCACGACCCACCTTTTTCTCGAAGCCGTACTGGTAGCCGCCATTCTGCTTGTCCTGTTTTTTCTCACAGACACCGTGCTCTTCCACAGGGAAGGCCGTCCCGCCCCGCCGGCGAACCCGGACGAAACCCGGGAAAAGCTGGGACTTGAAGGCAGCGTCAACCTGCTGTTCCTGGCCGGGATTGTGGCGGCGGTGCTCGTTTCGGGCATGTTGAAGCTTGGGGTCTGGATTGAGGTGAAGGGCGTGGCCATCGAGGGTCAGAATCTCCTGCGCGACTGCGTACTGCTGTGCATCGCGGCGCTCTCCTGGAAGTGCACCAGCATGGGCTGCCGTGAACGCAACAACTTCTCCTGGGGGCCCATCCTGGAGGTTGCCAAGCTGTTCTTCGGCATCTTCCTGAGCATGATCCCCGCGCTGGCCATCCTGCGGGCAGGCACCGACGGTGCGCTTGCTCCGCTCGTCAATCTCGTCTCGCACGAGGGGCGCCCGATCAATGCCATGTACTTCTGGCTGACCGGCGCACTTTCCAGCTTCCTGGACAATGCGCCGACCTATGTGGTCTTTTTCAACACCGCAGGCGGGGATCCAGTGCGGCTCATGGGCGAGTGGGCCAGTACCCTGGCGGCCATTTCGGCCGGCGCCGTCTTCATGGGCGCCAACACCTACATCGGCAATGCGCCCAACTTCATGGTCCGCTCCATCGCCGAAGAGCAGGGCGTGCCCATGCCGAGCTTTTTCGGCTATATGGTGTGGTCCGTAGGCATTCTGTGTCCGATTTTCGCCCTGATGACCTGGATATTTTTCATGTAAGTCCGGACGGCAGGCGTATACAATGGCCCCGGGGCCTGGCGCAGCTTTGGTCCGGCGCTTGCGGGCAGCGCGGCGCAGTGCATGGCATTCGGGCTTTCCGGGCAGGCGGCAGACCCTGTGTCGCCGGGTTGGCCGCCCGCTCCGGAAGTTTGGAGAGCAGAGGCAGCAGCAACAGCAGGAAGACACTCACCCACGGAGGAAAAAAATGAAAAAGTATCAGTGCGACGTTTGCGGTTATGTTTACGACCCGGCAGTCGGGGATCCGGATGGCGGCATCGCCCCGGGAACCGCCTTTGAGGATATTCCAGCCGATTGGGTTTGCCCGGTCTGCGGTGCCGCCAAGGACGACTTCAGCCCGGTGGAGGACTGAAATCTGAAAGCCCCGTTGCGGCTCTGCCGCACTGGCTTGACTGCGGAACAAAAGGGCGGCGTCTCAAAAGGACGCCGCCTTTTTGCCGCCCTTTGGCAGGTCTTGTTTTGGGGCAGGCCTTTTCTTGAGCGCCGTGCAACTGGCACGTTTTGCGGGCGGCATAGGCCGTGCGGCAGCGTAATCCGGCAGGATGGCAGGAGTCTTTGGTGGCGGCATTTTCCCTGGGATCAGCTTTCAGCATCTCGAAAGCAGGCCCGTGCCGGCAGTGCGGCGGCTGAACAGGAGGCTGACACCCTTTTCCTCTGCCAGTGCCCCAATGTTTTTAAGCGGGCGCTTCAAGCGGGCCTGCAACTTGAATGCCCAGGTTCTTTCTCTCCCCTTCTTTTGGCAGAGCGCACTAATTTGGGAGTGGAACCGAAAGCGATCTGCTATAGTCCATCCCTGCCGCAGGCATGCCGCTGGGTTCGTGCAGCTGCGGACACCGAAGCGGCAATGCCCAGGCTTTTGCAGCACCGCCCTGAACTCCAGAGGGTCTACAGTAAATGCAGCCTGCCCATGGGCTGGAGGCCATGGCCTTGGGGCAGGCCAGGATGCGGCCCGCGGGCAGCGAAGAACAGATGCCTGCCCGTATCAACGCCTGCGCGCCGCCTTGCCGCAGATGCTCCGGCTCTTTTGCGAGCCGGATTTCAAGGACTGAAGCATGAACAAGAAAACCATTTACCTGAAAGATTATCTGCCGCCGGCCTGGCTGATACCCGAAACCGAGTTGCGGGTGACGCTGGCTCCTGAAGACACGCAAGTCGAGGCCATTCTGCACTGCAAACGCAATCCGCACAGCAAAGAGCCAAACGCGGCCATTGTGCTGAACGGGGAGCGGCTGCAGCTTGAGCGGCTGGCGCTGAACGGCCGGGATCTGGCGGCCCGCGAATATGGCTATGCGGAAGGGCTTTTGAGCATTCCCGTGCAGGCCGACGAATGTACGATTGCCAGCACGGTGCGTATCAACCCCGCCGCCAATCTGGAACTGGACGGCCTGTACCGCTCGGCAGGCAACTACTGCACCCAGTGCGAGGCCGAGGGTTTTCGCAAGATTACCTTCTTTCCGGACCGGCCGGACGTGATGAGCGTTTTCACCACCACTGTGATCGGCGAAAAAACGGCCTGCCCGGTGCTGCTCGCAAACGGCAATCTCAGGGAGCAGGGCGAACTCGCAGGGGGTCTGCACTTTGCCACCTGGCACGATCCCTTTCCCAAACCCTGCTACCTCTTCGCGCTGGTGGCGGGCAATCTGGTGGCGCTGGAAGACAGCTTCACCACGAAGAGCGGCCGCCGGGTGGCGCTCGCCATCTATGTGGAACCGCGTAACGCGGGCAAATGCGGTCACGCCATGGCGGCGCTGAAAACCGCCATGCGCTGGGACGAGGAGCGTTTCGGCCGGGAGTATGATCTGGACAATTTCAAGATCCTGGCGGTGGACGACTTCAACATGGGCGCAATGGAGAACAAGGGCCTGAACGTGTTCAACTCCAAGTACGTGCTGGCCCTGCCGGAAACCGCGACCGACACGGACTTCGACAGCATCGGGGGCGTGATTGCCCACGAGTACTTCCACAACTGGACCGGCAACCGCGTCACCTGCCGCGACTGGTTCCAGCTCAGTCTGAAGGAAGGCCTGACCGTGTTCCGCGACCAGGAATTTTCCTCGGACATCGCCTCCCGGCCGGTCAAGCGCATCCGTGACGTGAACCTCATCCGCTCGATCCAGTTTCGGGAAGATGCCGGGCCGATGGCCCACCCGGTGCGCCCCGCATCCTTTGTGGAAATCAACAATTTCTACACTGCCACAGTGTACGACAAGGGGGCGGAGCTTATCCGCATGATGCACACGCTCCTGGGTGAAGCGGGCTTCCGCAGGGGCATGGATCTGTACTTTGAGCGCCATGACGGTCAGGCCGTGACCTGCGACGACTTCGTGGCCGCGCTGGCGGATGCGAACCACCATGATTTCACACAGTTCAAGCGCTGGTACAGTCAGGCCGGCACGCCGGAACTCTTTGTGACGAGCCGCTATGACGCGGCAGGCGGGCGGCTCCTGCTGCGACTGCGCCAGAGCTGCCCGGCCACACCGGATATGGCGGAGAAAAAGCCCTTTGTCATCCCGCTGGCCCTGGGGCTGCTCGCCAGGGACGGGCGGGAACTTTCCTTCAGCCACGCGGGCCGGAAGAACCCGGCCTTTCTGACCATCACCCAAAAGGAGCAGGACTTTGTGCTCGATGAGGTGGCCGAGGAACCGGTTCTCTCGCTTTTGCGCAATTTTTCCGCACCGGTGAAGCTGCACTTTGACCAGAGCGACGAGGAGCTGTCCCTGCGCCTGGGATACGACCGCGATCCCTGGGGCCGCTGGGATGCCGGTCAGCACCTGGCGCTGAAGGCCCTGATGCAGGGTATCGAACAGTTCCGGCAGGGGCACCAAAACATCACTCTGCCGGATACTCTGAAGCACGGCATGGCGGCGCTGCTGGACGACGAGCGGGCAGATGCGGCATTCCGCGCCGTCAGCCTGGTCCTGCCCACTGAAAACTGGATTGGCCAGCAGATGGCGCCCCTGGATCCGGAGGCGGTCTTTTGGGTACGGCAGCGGCTGCGGGCACTGCTCGGGCAGGAACTCCGGCCCGCCTTCCTGCGGCATTACGAAGCCCTGGGCAAGGCGGCGCACAGGCCCTATGTCTACACCACCGCCGAGGCCGGCCGGCGGGCGCTGCGGAACATGTGCCTCGACTACCTGCTCTGCTGCGCGCCGGAGGCTCCGGCGGATGCGGACATGCTGGCCCTGGGCGAGCGCCAGTACCGGGAGGCGGACAACATGACCGATGGGCTCGCCGCCTTAAGCGCCGTGGTCAATGCCGACCGTGAGCGCGGCGATGCCCTGCTGCAGGATTTTCTCGCCAAATGGCAGACAGACCCCCTGGTCATGGACAAGTGGCTCTCACTGCAGGCCGCCTGTCCTCTGCCCGGCACGCTGGCGCGGGTGCGGGCGCTCCTCAGGCATCCGGTCTTTGACCTGAAGAACCCGAACAAGGTGCGCGCCCTCGTTGCCAGCTTCTGTGCACTGAACCAGCGGCAATTCCATGCCAGGGACGGCGCAGGCTATGAGTTTCTGAAGGCCATGGTGGCGAAAATCGACCGCTTCAACCCGCAGATCGCCACCCGCATGGCCGCGCCCTTCACCCAGTGGCGGCGCTATGACGCAGACCGGCAGCAGGGCATGCGCGCGCAGCTTGAAGAGCTGTTGCAGGCAGAGGACATTTCGGATGATCTCAAGGAGTTGCTGGAAAAATCTCTTTGGGAGGGGTAAGATTTTTTAGAAAGTCATATTTTTCCCGGCCCGAATTGCCAGCGGGGGACGAGATGAAGGGCAGGATAGGCTGTGAGCGGGCGGGAAGAGGGCCCTCCCCTCACAGGGCGGGCCGGGGAGAAAAGATCGAACTCCGAAACGAAGGAGGAAAACCATGAACTGCATCTTCATTTCACCGCATTTTCCGCCGCAGTATCATCATTTCTGCCAGCAACTGAAGTTTGCCGGTGCCAACGCGCTGGGCATCGGTGATGCGCCCTACGACGAACTGAAGCCGGCGGTGCGCGATTCGCTCACCGAATATTACCGTGTGAACCGCATGACCGACTATGAGGAGCTTTTGCGGGCCTGTGGCTATTTCACGCATAAATACGGCAAGATAGATCGTATTGACAGCTTGAACGAGTACTGGCTTTCCACCGAGGCCAGGCTGCGCGACGACTTCAACGTCTACGGCCTCAAAACCAGCGATCTGCCTGCGGTACGCCACAAATCGGAGATGAAAAAGCGCTTTCAGGAAGCGGGCATTCCCGTGGCGCCGGGCCGGGTGGTGGAGTCGCTCGCCGACGCCAGAAAGCTCGTTAAGCAAATCGGCTATCCGGTGGTGGCCAAGCCGGATGCGGGCGTGGGCGCCCACCACACGTATCGTTTGGACAACGACAAGGATCTCGTCCGTTTTTTCGAACGCAGGCCCGACGTGGACTGCATCATGGAAGGCTTTGTCTGCGGCCAGATCCATTCCTTCGACGGCCTGGCGGACAAGAACGGCAAGCCGGTCTTCCTGACTTCCCACGTGTTCAGTCAGGGCATCATGGAGACCGTGAATGAGGGCCAGCACCTGTCCTACTATTCGGTGCGCCGCATTCCGGCGGTCCTGCACAGGCAGGGCATGAAGTGCCTGGAGGTCTTCGATGTGCGGGAGCGCTTCTTTCACATCGAATTCTTCAAAACCGACAAGGACGAGTTTACCGCCCTGGAAATCAATATGCGACCGCCGGGCGGCTTTACCACCGAGATGTTCAACTATGCCTGCGACATCGACATCTATCGTGTGTGGGCCGAGCTGCTGGTCAGGGGCAACAACCAGCTCGACTTCGAGCGCAGGTACTTCTGCGGCTACGCGAGCCGCAAGGAAAACATCCGCTACCTGCACAGCCACGAGGAGATCATCGAGCGGTACGGCGCGGACATCTGCCAGGTCAACCAGATTCCTGTCGTATTCTCCGGTGCATTGGGGGAACTGGGCTATATCTTTCGCACCGAAAAGACGAGCCGGCTGCAGGAAATCATCCGCTTCATCCACCAGACCGGCACAAGGCAGGAGGCCTGATGTACGTCGAAAACCATCACTGGGACAGCCCCAGTCTGTCCAGAAACATGCGGATCAGGGAATATGGCCACCTGGGGGTGCCGATCGTGGTCTTTCCCTGCTCCCTGGGCCATTATGACGACTATGAAGGCATGGGCATGGTGGACGCCATCAGTGACTTCATTGATGGGGGCATCATCAGGCTCTTCTGCGTGGAAAGCGTGGATGCAGGGACCTGGTTCAACTTCGGCGTGGCGCCTGGCGAACGCGACCGCCGTTATCAGGAGTATGACAGCTACATGGTCAACGAGGTGGTGCCCTTCATTCGCGAGCGCTGCCGGCAGCCGGAACTGCGCATCATGACCAACGGGTGCAGCATGGGCGCGTATCATGCGGTCAACCTCTTCCTGAAGCATCCCGACCTCTTCGCGGGCTGCCTGGCCTTGAGCGGGCTCTATCGCCTGGATCGCCGGGAGTTCGGCATGCAGGCCGGCGATATGGAGCAGGTGTACTTCAATTCGCCCATCCACTATCTGTCCGGCATCGGTAATCCCTGGTATCTGGACTGGTATCGCAAGAGCGACATTGTGCTCTGCGTCGGCCAGGGCGCATGGGAAGAGGCCTGCCTCGAGGATACCCGCAGCATGGCGGAGATCTTCAGGGAAAAACAGATCCCGGCCTGGGTGGATTTCTGGGGTCACGACGTGGATCACGACTGGCCCTGGTGGTTCCGGCAGATGCGCTATTTTCTGGGCAGTATCTACCGGGAGCCCTGACACGCCGGGGCCCCGGAATGCGGCATGGTGCGGGCAGCCCGGCCTTGCGGCCCGGCCCGGCTTTTGCTACTTTCAAAGGCCTTGCTGAAACAAAGTGAGGCTTGGGCCACTCCCGGACGCACGCGCCATGACCATCAACCGAAAAGCCATAGTTCTTTTTCTGCAGGAGCTTAGAAGCTCCGTCCGGCAGCTCGCGCTGGCAATCGTCTGCTGGACCCTGCTCATCTTTTTGTGGTCAGACCGGCTCCTGCCCGTGCTGCAGGCGCATGTGGGTGGCAAACTGTATTTTTTTTCCGTGGCCGAGCCGTTTCTGGCCCACGTCAAACTGTCTTTTTTTACGGCGCTCTTTGTACTGATGCCGCTGCTGCTGCGCGCCCTGTGGCGGGCCCTGGCCCTGCCTTTCGGCATGAGCACGCTCAGACGCGCCGTTTTTACCGTGGCGACCACCATCCTCTTTTACAGCGGCGCACTCTTCTGCTATCAGTTGACGCTGCCCTACGGCATCCAGTTTCTTCTGGGCTTTGGCGGTGAAACCCTGACCCCTGCCATCTCGATCAACCGCTTCGCCAATTTCATCTCCATCTTCGTGCTGGCCTTTGGCCTCCTGTTCGAGCTGCCGGTGTTCATGATTTTCTGTACGAGCACGGGGCTGGTGTCCTGCGCCACCTTTATGCGCCACCGCCGCTATGCCGTTTTGATCATCGCCATTCTGGCCGCAGTCTTGACACCTACTCCGGATGTGGTCAATATGGCCCTGATGGGTTGCCCCCTGTATTTCCTGTATGAACTGGGCATTGTTCTCATCCGCATTTTCCGGCTGGACCGGAACGCGCGGGCGGCGCGGGCGAAACAGGCGCCCACTGAGGAGGGACAGGTGGGCCTCAAAAGCTGATAATCCGGATGCCCGCCTGCGCCAGCAGCGCCGCAGCGACGCCAATGCCTGGCGCCTCGCTGCCGCAGGACGGGCTGTCGGCCTTGAGCAGGGCCAGTTCTATCCGCTGCATGCGGGCCAGGGCCAGGGTCATGCGTGCGCCTTGGATGAAGGCGGCGCTCAGATCCCGGCCGTGGATATCCAGCACCCGGGCTCGGGCGGCCAGCACATCATGGCCGTTGCCGCCCAGGATGCTGGCCGCCGGCCTGGGCGTGGGCAGGCCCCCCAGTTGTTCGGGGCAGATCGGGAGATACGGTCGGCCCGCCAGCGCATCCAGGCAGGCATCGTTTCTTTTGCACCTGCCGTCATAGCGGGTGCAGAGGCCGAGCAGGCAGGCGCTGACCAGGCAGGGTGCTTGGGTTTTCATGGGAGAAGGCAGTGAAGGTGTGGACAAAGCAGAGGCGGCGTACCGGCCGGGGCTTCAGAAGGCAGCAAAATGTCGACCGGGCCGCGGCGCGCCGGGCGTTCTGGATGCTCGCGGGCTTCATGGGCATACTCTTCCTGGCCTGGCTGCTCTTCGCGCCGGGCGGCGGTCTCGTGTCCTATCTGAAGGCCAAAAGGGAACTGGCCGGTATACGTCAGCAAAGTACGGAATTGGAAAAGAGCAACGCCCTGCTGCGCCAGGAAATCGGCCGGCTGAAAACGGATGAGGCCTATCTGGAAGATGTGGCTCGCAGACAGCACGGCCTTTTGAAGAAGAACGAGCGCGTATACGAATTCAGGAAAAAGGAAGGCAGGTAGGCTGGGTCGGGCATCACACGGATGCCCTCTGCCCCGCCGCAGCCGGGGCGGACAGGCCTTTCCCGCCGACAGCTCTGGTTCGTCGCTACTTCGAAGGTGGGTACGCAGGAGCGGCATGGGTATTGGTCGATGGGCATGGCAATATGGGGCAAGAGCTTCGCTGAAGGCGGGAGCGCCTTTTTCCGGGGCTGCACAGTAAACACGTGGGCTGGGGCGTCAATGTCTGGGGCCGGCTTGTTTTGGGGGCTGTGGTGAAGCCTTTTGCCGAAACAGCGGAGAATCAACTGCGGACAGCGGAGCTGCGGGCCCTGGCCCGGGCGCTCCGCGCACGACTCCTGCTGCATCGGGACTGCGGCATTGTCGAATACCCTGTCGTGGCCCCGCTGCGGCTCGGGCCAAAGGCGCAGACCTGCCCCGATCCGGGTATGATGGGTGCCCCTGGCGCGACGCTGCGTTCGCCTGGGCTGCCGGCCGGCAAGACGGGGCCCCCGAAGGGGCCACAGCCCGGAGCATGGGCTTGTGGGCCGGAACAACAGGCTGTTGTCCCCGAACAACTGCGCGGGCTGCAGGCCGAAGTGCTGGCCTGCCGGCGCTGCCCCCTGGCCGCGGCCCGTCGCGTGCCGGGGCAGGGCAGGGTCGGCGCGGCCTTCATGGTGGTGGGTGATTTCGCCGTTTTGCCACCGCAGGGGCAACAGGAGCAGCCCCTGTGCTTCGGCCTGGAAGAGGACGTCATGCTCTGGAATATGATGGGCAATGTCCTGCACCTGGGGCCGGAGAGCGTGTATGTCAGCAACGTGCTCAAGTGTCCGCCTGCGCCGGGGCAGGCGCCGGCTGACCTCTGCCTGCAGCAGTGCCGGGCCCATTTGCTGGCGGAAATCGCGTTGCTGCGGCCCGCGCTCATCTGCGCCATGGGCGAGCTGGCGGCGCGGACGCTGCTGGCGACGAAGGAACCGGTGGCGCGTCTGCGTGGCGGCCGGGCCCATGCCCTGAAAATTGGCGACGGGGCCATGAGCGCCTTGCCGGTCATGGTAACCTATCATCCCCGTTTTCTTTTGCAGCAGCCGCTCCTGAAACGGGCGGCGCTGGAAGATCTGCAGGCCATGCAGGCCCGTCTGCAGCGCGGCGGCCGGCGCTGAGCGGGCCGCTCAGCCCCCGGTTTTGCCGGTGACGAAGAGCTCGAAGAGCTTTTCAAAGACAAAGGGGATGGCCGAGGCCTGGGCATTGGCCGAGCTGGCGTAGGCCTTGGTCAGCTCGAAGGCGCGTTCGAAGCATTCCTCGAATTCGGACTGGGTGCCCTTGCGCAAAATTTCGGTCAGTTTCTGGGCGACTTGTTCTTCCATGGCGGCTCCTGCTGATGAAGAATGTGTGCATCCAGCCTACCACGCCGGGAGCCTTGGCGTCAGCGTTTTTCCGTCAGGGGAACGCGGCGCTGCACGGTCAGCGGCAAATCCCCTGCCGGCCGGGGGCAGCCCGAGCGGGGGGCTCATACGGCCTTTGCAGAGAGTATTCGAAGGACAGGGCCGGCATGCCAGCCGGCAAGGAGGCCAGCATATGACGGACCAGGAGCAGCATTCCTTTTTGCGGCGCTGCGTCAGCGACATTCTAAACGGCCTTGCCGGCGGTTTTACCCGCTTTTCCGGCCCCAGCCGGGCTGCGGCACTGGTGGCGCCCACCCCGGAAAGCCCTCTCTATGTCTGTGACCCCCAGCGGCTGCTCCGGGGCCACGAACCCATCTTCAGACAGCTTTTTCTGGACAATGAGGACTGGCGGCACCGTAACCTGGATGTGCTGCGCGGCCGGAGATTCATCGATGTGCTGCCCCTGCCCGATCCGGATCTCTCCGGCCTTTTGGCGAGCGGCGCCTCGTCCGGACCGGTTTTTTTCCAGTACTGGTTTACCGAAGAGCATCCGAATCTCTGCTCGACCGGCCCCAGCAAATGCTGGCTGGAGCACGCCATCTGGCGGCTCACCAACGACCTGGCCAGCGGCGATGGGAATTTTACCGGCATTTCCGGTGATTTCCTGAAGGAATACGCCACCCACGCAGTGCGCGACTACATCATCGACCGTATGAACGCGCTGGTGGGCTGGGACACGCCGCTGCGCATCTATCCGGTGCTGGACGCGGTGCTGATGCTCTCCGAAACCCGGGAAGAAGGCTCCTGGCCCGAAGGCGAACTGCTCTTCATCGACCCGCGGCGGGAGCCGGATCTCGAATACCTGATCCGCTTTGACGAGGCGGCCCGGCCCCGGCTCGTGCACTACCGTTATGTGCGCAAGATGCTGCAATGTGTGGAGAAGGCGGCCCGTTTTCTGGTGAGCGACGGCCAGTCGGTGCTGGGCATCTGCGGCGGCGCCCGGCCGCATTTTTCCGTCAGCGCCGAATTTCTGGGCCACCGGGGTTTTATCCGGATCAATAAAGACAAAGTGTGCAGCTTTGCGGAAGGGCGTTTCTCCTCCATCAACTATCGGCCTACCCTGGTGCAGCTTGAGGAGCTGCTGCTGGAATGCGACCTCGATCCGGGCCGCCGTTTTTTCCTGTTCCGCATCGTGACCGGCATGGTCTACCATGCCCAGCGCCAGAAGCACGGCTGCACCCTGGTGCTGGACTTGAACGAAAAGCCCGAGAAAATCACCGGCTATGTGCTGAATCCGCCCCTGCCCCTGGCCAAGCCGGCCATGCTCCATATGGCCAAGTCCCTGGCCAAGGTGGACGGCGCCCTGCACATCGGCGCGGATTTGCATCTGCACGGCTTTGCCAGTCTTTTGGACGGCCAGGCCTTTGGCGGAGAAAACCGGGCCCGGGGGGCGCGCTACAATTCGGCCCTGCGGTACAGCCGCGAGCATCCGAACGTGGTCGTGGTGGTGGTGTCGGCCGATATGCCGGTCTCCGTGCTCTACCGGGGCAGGGACCGCTCCGAGGACGAGTGGCGACGCCAGCCGCAGGCGGGTTCCTATCCGCTGGTGCCGCTTGCCGACTGGGTGGCCTGAGATGCCCTTTGCAGCGCGGGATGCGGTCAAAGATGCGGTGCGCGAGGCTGCCGATATAGTGGAGGTCATTGGCGAGCACGTGGCTCTCAGGCGTTCCGGCGCGCGCTACATGGGCCTGTGCCCTTTCCACGGCGAGAAGACGCCGTCCTTTTCGGTGAACCCGCAGGAGCAGCTTTTTTACTGTTTCGGCTGCGGCGCCAGGGGCGACGTCTTTTCCTTTGTCATGCAGCACGAGCACGTGGATTTTCCCGAGGCCCTGAAGATGCTGGCAGCCCGCTACCACATCACGCTGCCGGACAGGCAGTTGAGCGATGCCGAAAGGGCACGGCTGAAGGAACGGGATCGGCTCTATGCGGTTTATGAGGCGGCCACGCGCTGCTACGAAAAGGCCCTGTGGGATGCCGGACTGGGGGCGCCGGGCCGCGGGTACCTGGAGGCTCGGGGGGTGCCGGCCGAGGCGGCCAGGCAGTACCGTCTGGGCTACGCGCCGACCCCGGAGATTGCCGGCTGGGACTGGCTCACGCAGATGTTGAGCGGGACGGAGGGGCCGCACTTCGACCGGGAACTGCTCGTGCAGGCCGGGCTTGCGGCGGTGAATAAAAGCGGCAGGCTCTATGACCGCTTCCGCGGCCGGGTGCTGTTTCCGCTCGTCGACACGGGCGGCCGGGTGACGGCCTTTGGCGGGCGCCTCTTGGGCGAGGGCCAGCCCAAGTACATGAATTCACCGGAGAGTCCGATTTTCAGCAAGAGCCGCCAGCTCTTCGGCCTCTATCCGCATCGGGAAGCCATCAGGAAGGCTAGGCGCGCGCTGGTGGTCGAGGGCAATTTCGATCTGCTGTCCCTGGCCATTCACGGCGTGGGCAATGTGGTGGCGCCGCTGGGCACGGCGCTGACCAGAGATCATGTGCACGCGCTCGCTCACTACTGCGACGAGGTGGTTTTGCTCTTTGATGCCGATATTGCGGGCTCCAGGGCCGCCATGCGGAGCATCCCCTTCTTTCTGGAGGAAGGGCTGGCCGCGCGGGTGGCGCTCCTGCCCCAAGGCCATGATCCGGACAGCTATGTGCGGGAGCAGGGCAGGGCGGCCATTGACGCGCTGGTGGAGAGCGCCTTGCCGCTCGCGGAATTTTTTCTGGATGCGCTGATCGCCAGACACGGCCTGAGTTTGGGCGGCAAGGCGCAGATCGTGCAGGAACTGAAGCCGCTCATTCGTTCGGCCCGCAAACAGGAGCAGCGGGAACTCATGGTCGCCCACTTTGCCGGCAGGCTGGGCCTGTCCACAGACTATTTCCGGGGCGGCGCCGTCCCGCCCGGGCCCGAGGCGCCTCCCTCTCCGGAGGAAACGTGCGAAACGGCCGCGCCTGAGCAGCCCCTGATCTGCCCCTTGCGCCGGCTTTCCCGGCAGGAAAACCAGGTGCTGGATTTCCTCCTCTTCTGGCCGGAATACTGTCAGCCGCTTGCCGATGCCGGCCTGGCGGGAGTCCTGCGCAGCCCGGCTCTGGTGCACCTGCTGGAGCTGATGCTGGCCCATGGCGCGGCCACGGCTTCGGCGCCGGAGTATCTGCTGGCTGCACCGCTTGAAGCGGACGAACGCGCCTATATCGCCGAGCGTCTGGGGCAGCCGCCGGCCTTTGTCGGTGGGGATGCGGCCGCCGAGGCCAGGACCATGTTCGGGCAGCTCATGCAGTGGATAGGGCAGCAGCAAAGGCTGCAGGAGAGCGCCCGTTTGCAGCGGGCGCTGGAGGCGGCGGAACAGCGGGGGGACAGCCGGGGCGCCCTGGAGCTGCTGCGCGCCAGGCGGCAAAGCGACCGGGGTGGGCCCTGATTCTTGGGGAAAAGCCGGGTGCAGGCTTGCAATCTACTGAAAATCATGTAATTTTTTGTATCTGTTTGTAAAGGCCTCTGTGCAGAGGGGGCGGATACGGCCATTTTGCTGAGAAGAGAGAAAGACGGTGGATCTGGAAACACAGCATTCGGAAGGACAAAACCGTTGTGGGGCAGCTTCCTGTTGGGATGGGAGAGAACGCCGCCGTTCCCCGTACGACCGGCGTCTGGGCGGGGACAGGCGTCAGGGGGACCGGCGCGGCCTGGGCAGCGACGACGATCCCATGAACCTCTACCTGCGGGATATGGGGAATCTGCAACTTTTGAGCCACGAGGAAGAATTGGGTCTGGCCCGCATAATGGAGGACGGGGAGCGCCGTATTCAGAACGCCGTGCTCCGCCTGACACTGGGCATGAGCGCGCTTGATGATCTGGCGGCTGACCTGAAACGGGGTACGGTACGGATCACAGCCATTCTGAAAGGTCTGCCCGAGCAGGAAGGCGAGGAAACCGCGCAGGCACAGGCCGAGCTGCTGGAGCGCATTGCCGATGCGGGACACTTGGCCCGGCGTCGCAGCGGTCTTTTTGCCGAGTTGGGTCAGGTGGCCTTGGAGAGTGATGAGGGCCGGCGGCTCGCCCGGGAAATTCTGGGGTGCGGCCAGGACATCTCGGCCCTGTTTGCCCCATACCGTTTTCGCGCCCAGGGGCTGCTCTCCGTGGCCGATGCGGTCAGGGAAATCGGGCAGAAGTTCGCCAAAGTCCGGGTTGCGGCCCAGCAGCGGGAACTGCTCAAGGCGGCGGGCAGGCCGGGCGAGGCCCCGCCCGACCCGGAGGCGCTGGACCGGCGGATCAGCTATGAGCTGGCCGGCACTTTGGGCGTGAGCTGGCCGGTCTTCGAGAGCCTGCAGCAGGAGGTGGAGACCGGCCGCACCACGGCCAAACAGGCAAAAGATACGCTGGTGCAGGCCAATCTGCGTCTGGTGGTTTCGGTGGCGCGCAAGTACGTGCAGCGCGGTCTGCCCCTGACCGATCTGATTCAGGAAGGCAACATGGGCCTGCTCAAGGCGGTGGAGCGCTACGACTATTCCCGGGGCTTCCGCTTTTCCACCTATGCCACCTGGTGGATCCGGCAGGCCATTCACCGGGCCGTGGCGGATCATGGCCGCACCATCCGGCTGCCGGTGCATGTGCTGGAGATGATCAACCGCATGTTCCGCAGCTCGAGGGAATTCCAGCAGGAAGAGCAGCGGGAGCCCACGGTGCAGGAGCTGGCGGAGAAGATGGGGCAGCCGCTGGAATCCGTGTCGTCCACCCTGAAAATTGCGCAGGACGCCATTTCCCTGGATGCGCCGGTGGACGATGAGGAAAGCGCCATGCTGGGTGATTTCATCGAAAGCCACGCCTATCCGGACCCGCAGGACATTTCCATGGAGGAAAGCCTGAAGCGCTGTCTGGCCCGGGTGATGCACACCCTGACACCCCGGGAAGAGCAGGTGCTTCGCATGCGCTACGGCATTGAGCTGGAAACCGACTATACGCTGGAAGAGGTGGGGCGCTGTTTCCGGGTGACCCGTGAGCGTATCCGCCAGATAGAAGTGCAGGCGCTGAACAAGCTCCGACATCCATCCCGAAGCAGTGCATTGCAGGAATCGTATTTTGCAGGGTAGGGCCAGGGGGCTGCAGGTGCTGCCGCCATGATCTGCGAGGATGCGGAATCGTGGCTCACCCTGCAGTTTCTGCCGGGCTTGGGGCCGGGCCGTATTGCCCGGCTTCTGGCCCATTGGGGCCGGGCAGAGGAGATTCTGGAGCACCGGGCCGAGGCGGCGCGCCTGCCGGGCCTTGCCCGGATTTTGGACGACGACAGCGCTCTGAACGCCGCCCGTGACCAGGCCCGGCGTGAGCTGGAGCGCATAGCCCGTCAGGACATTTCGCTCATTTCCTGCGTCAGCGGGCACTATCCTTGGGCACTGCGGGAAATTGCGGACAGGCCGGTTTTGCTGTACGTACAGGGCGAGGTCGCCCTGCTTGCCCAGCCGATGCTGGCCATTATCGGCGCCCGCAGCGCCAGCGGATACGGCCTGCGCACCGCCAGGCGCTTTGCGGCGGCCGCGGCGGAGCGCGGGCTGGCCGTGGTGTCCGGCGCGGCCTATGGCATAGATGCGGCTGCGCACCAGGGCGCTTTGCAGGTTGGCGGCAAAACCGTGGCCGTGCTGGGCTGCGGCGTGGATGTGGCCTACCCGGCCGCGCATCGCGGACTGCTGCGCGACATCGCCCAGAGTGGCGCGGTGGTCTCCGAATTTCCTCTGGGCACCAGGCCCGAGGCCTTTCGTTTCCCCATCCGTAACCGCATTATCAGCGGCCTGTCCCGGGCGGTGCTGGTCGTTGAGGCCGGCGAAAAATCCGGCTCGCTCATCACTGCCCGGCTGGCCCTGGATCAGGGCAGGGAGGTGCTGGCCATTCCGGGCAGCATTGATTCTTTAAAGAGCAGCGGCGCCCACTGGCTGATTCAGCAGGGTGCCACGCTGATTCAGCGGGTTGAGGATGTGTTCGAGGCCATGGCCTGGTCGGTTCCAGCGGGTACGAACGACAAGGGGGGCCCCTCTCCCGAGGTCCCGCTTGCACCGGAGGAACGGCAGGTTCTGCAGGCCCTTGACGCCTATCCTGCCGATATTGACCGAATCGCCCAGCAATGCGGTCTGGCGCTTACGGCGCTGCAACCGCTGCTGCTTGCCTTGGAATTGCGGGGATTGGTGCGGCGCCTGCCTGGCCAGCTCTATGAGCGGGTGCGGCCATGACCCGGTTTCCCTTCAACCGCTGAGGTGCCAGATATGGCCGAGATGCCGGCAATGCGACGAGTTATGATTGCGCCTTCCATCCTGTCCGCGGATTTCGCCCGCCTGGGCGAGGAGCTGCGTGCAGTGGAGCGGGCCGGTGCGGACTGCATCCATATCGACGTCATGGACGGGCATTTTGTGCCCAACCTGACCATTGGCCCCCTGGTGGTGGCCGCCCTGCGCAAGGTGACCGGACTGCCGCTTGACGTGCATCTGATGATCGAGCATCCGGACAGATACGTGCCGGACTTCATCAGGGCCGGAGCCGACTGGATCAGCGTGCACGTGGAGAGCTGTCCGCATCTGCACCGCAGCCTTGGCCTGATCCGGGAGGCGGGTGCAAAGACGGGCGTGGTGCTCAATCCGGCCACGCCGCTCTGCGCGCTGGATCATGTGCTGGAGATGGTGGATTTTGTCATGTTGATGACCGTGAATCCGGGTTTTGGCGGCCAGTCCTTTATTGGGGCCATGCTGCCGAAGATTGTGTCCCTCAGGGAACGGCTGGATGCGGTGAATCCGGCTGCCGGCATCGAGGTGGACGGTGGCATCGGGCCGGCAACCATTGCGGCGGCCGCGGCGGCAGGCGCAAATATTTTTGTTGCAGGATCGGCGATCTACGGTCAAAATTCCTATGAAGAGGCGATTCGCGCCATGCAGAACAGCATTCGCTTGCAGGCAGGAGGTCCCAGCTATGCCGTATAAAGATTTTTCCTCCCTGAGTGCGGCCACGCGGCTTTTAGAACTGGCCAGAAAGCCTTTCGATCTGAGCCGGGCCGGCGCGCTGTCCCCGCAACGTATCCGGGATTACAGAAGCAGTGCCTGCGGTTTTGACCTGCTCTACGCCACCGAACGGCTGGATGAGCCGGTTTTGGACGCCCTGCAGGCGCTCGCGGACGAGGCCGGGCTGATCGAGCAGTTCATGGCCATGAAAAGGGGCGCCCCGATGAATCGGATCGAGGGCTATGCCTGTGAAAACCGGCAGGTTTTGCACACCGCCAGCCGGGATCTGTTTTCTGCCCAGCCCTATGCGCCCGAGGCCACGGCCAGAGCCAAAAGGGAATTGGAGAAGCTGCGCCATTTTCTGGACAAAGTGGCGGCCGGCGACATTGTGAACGAGCGGGGCGAGAGCCTGGGCACGCTCGTGCAGGTGGGGATTGGCGGTTCGGATCTGGGGCCACGGGCACTGTCCCAGGCCCTGAGCGCCTTTGCCCTGCCCGGGCGGGAGGCCCGTTTCATCGCCAATGTGGATCCCGACGATGCGGCGGCCGTGCTGTCCGGGCTGGATTTGAACCGGAGTCTGGTCGTGGTGGTGTCCAAAAGCGGCACCACGCTGGAAACCCTGACCAACGAGGAGCTGATGCGCGCGGCACTGGCCAGGGCTGGCCTGGACCCGGCAAGGCACATGCTGGCCGTCACCGGCGAGGGCAGCCCCATGGACGATTCCAGCCGCTATCTCGCCTCCTTCTACATGTACGACTATATCGGTGGTCGCTATTCCGCCACCTCCATGGTGGGGGCCGTGACCCTGGGCTTCACGCTGGGCTTCGAGGCGCTGCTGGCCTTTCTCCGGGGTGCCTGGGAGATGGATCTGGCTGCCGAATCCCCCGATATCCGGAACAATCTGCCGCTGCTGCTGGCTCTGATCGGCATCTGGAACCGCAATTTTCTGGGTTATCCGAGCTGTGCCATCCTGCCCTACAGCCAGGCGCTGGCCCGCTTCCCGGCCCATCTGCAGCAGTGCGACATGGAGAGCAACGGCAAGTCGGTGACCCGGCAGGGGAACATGGTGACCTGGCAGACCGGGCCGGTCATCTGGGGCGAGCCCGGCACCAATGGCCAGCACGCCTTTTACCAGCTCATGCACCAGGGCACCGAGATCGTTCCTGCTGAATTCATCGGCTTTCGCAGGAGCCAGCGCGACCTGGACATCATGGTTTCCGGTACCACATCCCAGCAGAAGCTGGTGGCCAACATGCTGGCCCAGTCGCTCGCCCTGGCCAGGGGCAGGGACGATGACAACCCGGCCAGACGTTTCCCCGGCAACCGGCCCAATCTGGTGCTGCTCGCGGACCAACTGACCCCATACCAGATGGGAGCGCTGCTGGCGCTCTACGAGCACCGCATCGCCTTTCAGGGCTTTTCGTGGAACATCAATTCCTTTGACCAGGAAGGCGTGCAACTGGGCAAGGTGCTGGCGAAAAAGCTCCTGCAGCACATGGCGGAGGGCGATGCCCGGTCGGGGAATAGTCCAGCCGGGACGAGCCCGGAGGAGGCGCTTTTGGCGCTTGCCGGAATGCTGGGTCGGGACAGGCCGTAACCTGCCTGTTTTTCCGCCATTTTCACGATCTTATTTTTGGTTGACAAAGAATTTGCGGACGGATATGCTCACGTGGCGACTACGCTCTCACAGGAGATTGTTGTCATTTTGCCTGTCAAGCAGGCTGAGACTATAAGGTCTCTCTTTAACACCCACTTTTTTGAGGAGGAAAACTGATGGCAAAGCACCAAACGCCCCTGTTGGACGAGCTGGAAAAAGGCCCATGGCCGAGCTTCGTGACCGCTTTGAAACAGCAGGCTGAGACCAAGCCGGAATGCTGGGACCTTCTTGGCCAGCTTGAGCTCTCCTACAAAGACCGTATTACCCACTGGAAACATGGCGGTATTGTTGGTGTATTCGGTTATGGTGGTGGTGTTGTCGGCCGGTATTCGGATCGACCGGATCTGTTCCCGGGCGTGGAGCATTTCCATACCATGCGTGTCAACCAGCCGTCAGGCATGTACTACAGCACCCAGCATCTGCGTGCCATGATGGATCTGTGGGAAAAATACGGTTCCGGTGTCACCAATATGCACGGTTCCACCGGCGACATGATCCTTTTGGGCTGCCGCACCGAGAGTCTGGAACTCATGTTCCATGATATGACACACCAGTTGAATCAGGATCTGGGCGGCTCCGGCTCCAACCTGCGTACCCCGTCCTGCTGCCTGGGCGAGTCCCGCTGCGAGTGGGCCTGCTATGATACCCAGGAAGTCTGCCACACCCTGACCCAGAAGTATCAGGACGAACTCCATCGCCCGGCTTTCCCCTACAAGTTCAAATTCAAATTTTCCGGCTGCCCGAACGACTGCGTCGCCGCCATTGCCCGCTGCGATTTTGCCGTTATCGGCACCTGGAAAGACGATATCCGCATTGACCAGGATGCGGTCAAGAAGTATATCGCCTGCGATCCGGCCTATCCGGCCGACGGCGGTGCGCACAAGGGCCGTGACTGGGGCAAGTTCGATATCCAGAAAGAGGTCATCAATCTGTGCCCGACCCACTGCATGAAGATGGATGGCGACAAACTGGTGATCGACAACTCCGAGTGCAACCGCTGCATGCACTGCATCAATGTCATGCCCCGCGCCCTGCGGCCCGGCCTGGAAAAGGGCGCGACCATCTCCATCGGTGCCAAGGCCCCGATTCTGGAAGGTGCCCAGTTTGCCACCTTGGTTGTGCCTTTTGTCAAAGTTTCCAAGGATGACGACTATGAAACGCTGACCGAGTACATCGAGAAGATTTGGGACTGGTGGATGGAGGTCGGGAAAAACCGTGAGCGCGTGGGCGAGACCATGCAGCGCGTCGGTTTGCCCACCTTCCTGAAGGTCATGGAAATCGAGCCCCTGCCGCAGCACGTCAAGGAGCCTCGTTCCAATCCCTACATCTTCTGGCGTGAAGAGGAAGTGCCGGGCGGCTGGGAGCGCGACATTGTCGAGTTCCGCAAGCGCCATGCGGCCTGATGTCCAGCGTACACTCCATTCATTGAGATAGATATCCAAGGAGACAAATATGGCTTACAATCCGAAGAACCCAATGGAAGACCGCATCTCCGACATCGGCCCCCGCCACTATGGGGAGTTCCTGCCGCCGGTGATCAAAGAGAACAAGGGCAAATGGCTCTATCACGAAATTCTGGAGCCGGGCGTACTGGTGCACGTTGCCGAGGGCGGGGCCAAGGTCTTTACCGTCCGTTGCGGTTCCCCCCGTTTGCTGACCATCAACGGGATTCGTGACATCTGTGATGTTGCCGACAAGCACTGCGACGGTTTTGTTCGCTTTACCACCCGCAACAACATCGAGTTCATGGTCGATTCCGAGGACAAGGTCGCCGCTCTGAAGGCCACCCTCAAGACCTATGGCAACCAGTTCCCGGTCGGCGGTACCGGGGCCAGCATCAGCAATATCGTGCACACCCAGGGCTGGGTTCACTGCCATACCCCCGCGACCGACGCCTCCGGCCCGGTCAAGGCGGTTATGGATGACCTGTTCGAGTATTTTGGCACGATGAGCCTGCCGGCGCATATCCGCATCGCCTTGGCCTGCTGCCTGAACATGTGCGGCGCTGTTCATGCCTCCGACATTGCCATGCTGGGCATCCACCGCAAGCCGCCGATGATCGACAACGAGCGCATCACCGGTGTCTGCGAGCTGCCGCTGGCCATCGCCGCCTGCCCGCTGGGCGCGGTCAAGCCCGCCAAGGTCGAAGTCCGTGGCGAAGAAGTTAAGAGCGTCAAGGTCAATGCCGAGCGCTGCATGTTCTGCGGTAACTGCTACACCATGTGCCCGGCCATGCCTCTGGCTGATCCCGAGGGTGACGGCATCGCCATCCTGGTGGGCGGCAAGGTCTCCAACTCCAAGTCCGAACCGAAATTCTCCAAGCTGGTTGTGCCTTGGCTGCCGAACAACACGCCGCGTTGGCCCGAAGTGGTTTCAACCATTCGCAAGATTGTCGAGGCCTATGCCAAGGATGCCCACAAGTATGAGCGTCTGGGCGAATGGGCCGAGCGGATCGGTTGGGAGAAGTTCTTTGAAAAGACCGGTCTGCCCTTTACCGAAAAGTCCATCGACGACTACCGTCTGGCATACAACACGTGGCGTACGTCGACGCTGTTCAAGTACACAACCCACACAGAGGCATACACCAAGTGAGTCGCTTGGCTGTTTACCGGTCAGCTCTCTGCAAAGGGAGCTGACCGGATTGTGTTTGATCCCCTTTTTTGCAGGAGAGTGCTCCATGGCATTAAGTGTTGAAGATTTGAAAAAGGCCATTATCGAGAAGGCCTCGAAGGCTCCGAAACCGCAGCTCTACATCAAGGATTTCTATGACTGTGATCCTGATGCCAAGCCCCGCGATATCAAGAAAGTGGCGAACCAGTTGGTGACAGAGGGCGAGCTGATGTTCTGGTCCTCCGGTTCTACGACCATGTACGCTCGTCCTGACCGCATTAAGAACGAAGAGAAGAATATCTAAGTTCTTTCTCGTAGGGTGTTTTTTTATGGAGCAGAGATCGTGGCTGATCTCTGCTTTTTTGTTGGCGCAAAATGCGCCCCTGGGTCATGAGACAAATCCACTATTACCCCCAGCTTGACTCGACCAGCCGCGTGGCCAAAGACCTGCTCCAACAGGGGGCAGCCGCAGGCACTGTTGTCCTAGCCGCCCAGCAGAGCGCAGGCCGCGGGCAGTATGACAGAACCTTTGCCTCTCCGCCCGGGGGGCTGTATTTTTCCCTGATTTTGTATCCGGAAATTCAGGCACAGGAAGCGGCCATGGTGACCCTTGCCGCAGGACTGGGCTGCCGCGACGCTCTTGGTGCCCAATGCGGGCTCAGCCCCCAAATCAAGTGGCCCAATGACCTGTACTGCGCGGGCAGAAAGATAGCCGGCATCCTGACCGAGTACTGTCTGCCCGCGATGGGGCGGCGGGAGGCGGCGGTGGTGATCGGTGCGGGATTGAATGTCAACAGCAGCTCAGGCGATTTCCCCGAAGAACTGCGACCTCTGCTCGGCACAGTGCGGGATCTGACCGGTGCTGCCATTCATGACATGGGAACTCTTTTGGAGGCTTGCGCGGCGTGTATCGAGCGCCGCGTGGCACAGCTCCTGTGGGACCGCAGCTCCTTTCTTGCAGAGTGGCAAAAGGCGGATTACCTTCTGGGCCGCCGTATTCGACACCTGTTGAAGGAGCAGGTACTGGCCACCGGCATCGGCCGGGGGATCAATTACAGTGGACGCTACCTGCTGGAGCAGGATGACGGCAGCACAGGAGCCGTGCTGGCTGGACAGCTCAGAGCATTGGAAGGGTGATGGCGCCCTTTGGTCGGGCTCGGGTCGAATGGAAAAACAGTCGCTTTCCGCCATGGGAAGCGCGAAAAGGCGGCTCGGATTGCTGAAGGCGGGCATTTCGCCCGGCGACCGGGCTGTGGAGAAGAGTGATGAGCGTTTCCGAAGCAAAGAAAGTGCTGGATATTGAAGTCGAGGGCCTCAGGGCGGTGCGTGACCGCCTTGGCCCGGAGTTTGAGCAGGCCGTTGACCTGATTATGGCCAGCCCGACCAAGCTGGTCGTGACCGGCATCGGCAAATCCGGCCTGGTGGGGCAGAAGATCGCCGCGACCCTGAATTCGACCGGCACGCCTGCCCTGTTTTTGCACCCGGTGGAAGCCATGCACGGTGACCTGGGCCTGGTGGCCCCGACCGATGTCGTACTGGCGCTGTCCTATTCCGGCGAGACCTGCGAGCTCAATCAGATGCTGCACAGTGTGCAGCAGCGGCAGGCGCCCATTATCGCCTTGTGCGGCCGCCCGGAGTCCTCCCTTGGGCAGTTGGCCCAGGTGGTGTTGAACAGTGCCGTGCCGCGTGAGGCCTGCCCGCTGGGTCTGGCGCCCACCACCTCAACCACAGCCATGCTGGCCATAGGCGATGCGCTCGCCGTGGTGCTGCTGCAGCGGAAGCATTTCAGGGCCGAGGACTTTCGCCGCAACCATCCGGGCGGTAGTTTGGGTGCCCGGCTGAAGGTGGCAATCCGGGATGTCATGCTGAGCGGCGACAGTGTGCCGCAGGTCAGACAGGAGGCCACCCTGCAGGAGGCTCTGGCCGAGTTGAACGCCAAGAGCCTGGGTGCGGTCTTCGTGACCGGCCGGCAGGGGGAGCTGGTTGGCATTGTGACAGACGGCGATCTTCGCCGGGCGCTTTCAGGAGGCCAGGCCTTTGACTCGCTGACCTTGGACCAGGTGATGACTGTCAGGCCGCAGACCGTGTACAGCGATCTGCTGGCAGCAGACGCTCTGAGCCTCATGCAGCGGCACGAAATTACGGTACTGGCAGTCCTCAATCGGGAGGGCCACTTTCTGGGCATGGTGCATCTGCACAGCCTGCTTGGCAAAGGCGAATTCCGCTTTCTCGTATAGCCTCAGTTTCTGATCGGTGTCCACTGACCGCTGCGTTCGTCGTAGGCGAAGAGTACCGCCAGTTTGGAGGCCCGCCCCCCGCTGCTGTCCATGCAGCTGAGTTCATAGATCTGCCGTGCGCCTTCCCGGCGCAGGAAGGTGGCCTTGAGCGAAGCCAGGTCTTTTTCAGGGATGTTGGGAAAGCTGCTGCGAAAATAGGCGGCGCCCCGCGCCTCCAAAGCCTTGCCCAGATTGGCCTGACCCGAATGCTGCCGGTGCTGGGCAAGCTGGCCTTCGAGCCTGCGCTGCAGCTCGACCACCTCGGGGCTCTGATCATAATGGCCGCTGTTGAGCCGGGAAAGCGCTGCATTTTCCAGACGAAGCGCAGAGGCCCAATCCCGCCTGCCTGCGGCGCGGGACGCCTCTCTGAGCGCCTGATTGGCAAAGGCCACATCTCGGGTGCGCTCGACCTGATGCAGCAAGTCGGCCAGACTCTGCCGTATTTCGGGGGGGCTGTTATCCGCAAGACTGATGGCCTGCTGATACAGCGCCGCCGCTTCCTTCCATTGCCGCCTTTCAAAGGCCTGTTTCGCTTTCGGGAGCATTTCATATATCTGCAACTGCACATGGGTGGCATCGATCAGGATGCTGTCTTCCCTGCTGATGTCCTGGCTCGTGGCCTGCATCTGCCTGGCCTGCTGCAGATACGAACGGGCGCTGTCCAGCCGGTTTTTGCTCATGGCCTCGGCAGCCTGCCCCAAAGTCCGGCGCAGCCTGAAACCGCTGCGTCGTTTTTGTACAATGGGTGCATATTCTGCCGTAATGGCCGCAGATTCGGCCGCAGATTCCCGTAGTCTGGTTTCCGCCTCACGGTACAGATCGTCTGCGTTGTCCCAGTTGTTCTGTTTTTCCGCCTGCGCGGCCTGCTTCAACAGCAGGCCCACGCTCGTCTTTTTGACGATGGCGTCAAGGCGTTTTTGTTCGTCGCCCAGAACAGGGTAAGCCGAGATATAGTTCAGAGCCTGGCTGTAGGAGCGTATGGCCTCATCATCCTGACCGTTTGCCAGCTGCTGCGCTGCAGCCTGCTCCATTCTGGCCATTTCCCCCAAGGCCATGGCCGTGTCCCTGTCCACATAGTTGCCCTTGTACTTGACCCGGCTCCTGTGCGTACTTTCAACCAGGGCCGGCTCAGCGAGCATTTTGTTGATCTTCTTTTTCAGGCCGCCTTTTCTGAACCAGAGCACAGTCAGTCCGGGCATGTTGTCCCGGACGTTTTCCAGAACCTCTTTCGCGTTTGCGTACTGCTTTTGGTCTATATAGTTTTGACCATCCTGAATACGCCTGTTGATCATGCTCAGCGTGGATTGGTCGCTCATGGCCAGGGTAAAAATCCAGAAAGCAACGACCACCCCCAGGGCACCCAGGAGGATGCGCCTGAGCGGAAAGTCTTCGGGCAGCCAGGCCATTTTTTGCTTTGGTATCGGGGGGCCGCTTTCTCCACTTGCCTGGGTATGCTCATGAGTGGCGCCCTTGGCTGCCGCGCTCTCCTGTTCGCTCAGGGCATCTGTGAGAGAAGCGGTAATAAATGAGGACTGCTGCAGGCGCTGGGCAAGGGCCTGGGCATCGGGGTGATCCGGAATACGCGCCAGAATGGCCTGGGCATACTCCACCGCCTTGCCGTAGTTGCCCGCATCCTCCTGCTTTTTGGCCATGGCAAAGAGCTTTTTTGTCTCCTGCTTGGCTTTTTTTACCTTTTCTTCGGCTTCGTCCCGTTCGGGAAACCACAGGCTGGGGGGCAGCTCATTCAGGCGTTTGCCCAGAATGTAGAGCTGGTTTTGTGCCAGCAGGTCGCGTATTTCCTGAATCTGGTCCTGATACTTCCCCGGATCTTCCTCAGGAATTTCCTCGTCCATGCCAAACGCAGGATTGAAATCGTCTTCCTCCAGCATGCCGAGCAGGCTTTCCTGCTCTTTGTTGCTCTTGGCCGGACTGTCCAGGGGCAGGTCTTTTTTGTGCTCGTCGTACCACTCGGTAGCATCGGGATTGACCGGATTTTCCACCTTGTAAATGCGGCCGGTGATCAGGCTGGCCAGATAAATCACCAGGTCCGGCAGAGAGGGCTGTCTGGCCCACTGGGCGGCAATGGCAAAGCTGTCGTCGTCCTCATTGAGTGCCGGGTGATACATCGGGCTGAGCGCCTCGACCTTGGGTGCATTCTGCGGGAAACCCAGGGGCAGGGTAATCAGAATGCGGTGTTTCCGCCCCACACTGATGCCGTCTTCATCAGGCACGTACGCCCGCATGTTGAATTCAAGCTCGTATTTTCGAGGCGGCTCCCCACGGGTGCCGGCAAGGGCAATATTGGCATACTGCTTCAGAAAGTTTATGAGTTTGTCGCGCTCACTGTTGAGGTAACCGCTTTCTGTAACGAGCTCGGGGGCGTTTGCCATGATCCGCATCCAGAATGAAGTTCGGAGATTGTGGTCAGCACAGGCCAAGTTTGTGGCTCATGCCCCAATATTGGGGCCTGGGACACAGATAGACAAATTTTATACAAATCTGATGGAAATACAACAGAAAGGCTGCGCAGGGACTGGCAAGGCACTGGAAGCTCGCCTGTTTCTGCCACTGGCCGTGGACAGCATTCCGCTCTGCCGGGGACAGACCCGTCTTTGCCCGCGCCGGGCCTGCCGGAGCCAATGTTTTTTTCCGGGTTACCCTTGATTTTTGAGGAAGCTGGCCTACTGTTGAGCCCGTCTGGACAAAACCGGCAGAATCCTTCGATTTCAGCGGAGGATGCAGTTTTGGCATTTTTTAGTGAAAAATTTTTTCAAATCCACACCAACCAAGTTCAAAGGAGAAATTCATGAAGATTCGTCCACTGAATGACCGGGTTCTGGTCAAGAGACTGGAGAGTGAAGAAAGAAGCGCGGGTGGCATCATTATCCCCGATTCTGCCAAGGAAAAGCCGGCCCAGGGCCAGGTCGTCGCGGTTGGCCCCGGCAAGCTGAACGAGGCCGGTCAGCGTGTGGCCCTCAACGTCAAGGCGGGCGACAAGGTTCTCTTCTCCAAGTATGGCGGCACCGAGGTCAAGCTGGATGGCGAGGATTTCCTGATCATGCGCGAGGACGATGTCCTGGGCGTTGTTGAAGGCTGAAATAATTATCCGATTTTAAAAAGGAGCAATATCATGGGTGCAAAGGAATTGAAATACGGTGACAAGGCCCGGGAGAAGATGCTGAACGGCGTCAATACCTTGGCCAATGCGGTCAAGGTGACCCTTGGTCCCAAGGGGCGCAACGTGCTGATCGAGAAATCCTTTGGCGCGCCGGTCATCACCAAGGATGGCGTGACGGTTGCCAAGGAAATCGAAGTCAAGGACAAGTTCGAGAACATGGGTGCGCAGATGGTGCGTGAGGTCGCGTCCAAGACCTCCGATGTTGCCGGCGACGGCACCACCACCGCCACTGTCCTGGCCCAGTCCATCTTCCGCGAAGGCGTCAAACTGGTCGCCGCCGGCGCCAGCCCGATGGAAATCAAACGCGGTATTGACGCGAGCGTTGTCGCGGTGGTTGCCGAGCTGAAGAAGATCGCAAGCCCCACCAAGGAGCAGAAGGAAATCGCCCAGGTCGGCACCATTTCCGCCAACAACGACGAGACCATCGGCAACATCATCGCCGAGGCCATGGACAAGGTCGGCAAAGAAGGCGTCATTACGGTGGAAGAGGCCAAGTCCATGGAAACCTCCCTGGATGTGGTGGAAGGCATGCAGTTCGATCGCGGCTACCTGTCTCCGTACTTTGTCACCGATCCGGAGCGGATGGAAGTGAGCATGGACAACCCGCTGATCCTGATCAACGAGAAAAAAGTCTCCAATATGAAGGATCTGCTGCCCATTCTCGAATCTGTCGCCAAGATGGGCAAGCCGCTTTTGATCATTGCCGAGGATGTTGACGGCGAGGCACTGGCCACGCTGGTGGTGAACAAGCTGCGCGGCACTCTGCAGATCGCGGCGGTCAAGGCCCCTGGTTTTGGCGACCGGCGCAAGGCCATGCTGCAGGATATCGCCACCCTGACCGGTGGCCAGGTGATTACCGAAGACCTCGGCATCAAGCTGGAGAATGTGACCATCAACGATTTGGGTACGGCCAAGCGGGTTACCGTGGACAAGGACAATACCACCATCATCGACGGCGCTGGCGACAAGGAAAAACTGAACGCCCGTGTCAAGCAGATTCGCGCCCAGATTGAGGACACCACCTCCGATTATGACCGGGAAAAGCTGCAGGAGCGTTTGGCCAAGCTGATCGGTGGCGTGGCAGTCATCAATGTCGGTGCCGCCACCGAGGTCGAGATGAAGGAGAAAAAGGCCCGCGTCGAGGATGCCCTGAATGCCACCCGCGCTGCAGTTGAGGAGGGCGTGGTCCCTGGCGGCGGCGTGGCCTACCTGCGTTGCCTCAAGGTGCTGGATGATCTCAAGCTTGCCGGCGAGCAGGAGCTTGGCAAAAATATCATTCGTCGCGCGCTGGAAGAGCCGATTCGTCAGATCGCCGCCAACGCAGGTCGCGAGGGTTCGGTCATTGTCGAGCATGTCAAGACTCTGGAAGGCCCGAATGGCTTCAATGCGACGACGGAAGAGTACAGTGATCTGATTAAAGCCGGTGTTATTGATCCGGCCAAGGTTACGCGTTCTGCCCTGCAGAATGCCGCTTCCGTATCCGGGTTGCTGCTGACCACCGAGTGCATGATCGGCGATATGCCCGAGGAGGACAAAGGCGCTGGTGCGGCTGGCATGCCTGCTGGTGGCATGGGCGGCATGGGTGGTATGGGCGGCATGATGTAAGCCCTGATGGCTGCTTGAAAGTGTCAAGTCCCTTTCCTCGTTGCGAGGAAAGGGACTTTTTTTGTGATGGGCGGTGGGCGGCAGAATTTGATAATTAATATTAGGTGATTATTTTTCGCATTAACACCTTGCAATCGACCGAATTCCGCTTATACTAGGCAGACAATGCTGCATCTGTTGCCGCACTCCAATTAAAAATACCAAGGAGCACCTATGAACACTGTTGACAATCTGAAGGAAGCTTTTGCTGGAGAGAGTCAGGCCAACCAGAAGTATCGCGCCTTTGCCAAGCGGGCGGAGAAGGATGGCTTCAAAAATATCGCCAAACTGTTCCGCACCACGGCCGAGGCCGAGCGCATCCACGCTGAAGGTCATCTCAAGGCGCTGGACATGATCGCCAGCACTGCGGAGAATTTGCAGGGCGCCATTGATGGCGAGACCTTTGAATTCAGCAAGATGTACCCGCCCATGCTGGAGCAGGCCAATGCCGAGGGGCACAAGGCCAAGACCATGTTCCGCTTCGCGCTGGATGCTGAGGCTGTGCATGCCGACATCTACAAAAAGGCCCTGGAAGCTGTGAAAAAAGGCGTTGACCTGGATGTGAGCGAGTTTTTCCTCTGCCCGGTTTGCGGGTATATAGAGCTGGGCAAAGCCCCGGACAACTGCCCGGTTTGTGGGGCGAAAGGCAGCACCTTTGTGCAGGTTGCCTGAACGCGGGCCCACCGCCTTGCGCAGAGCCCGGTCTCCCTTCGGGGAGACCGGGTTTTTTGTTGTCGTTTTGCGGCTCCGAATATTTGACAGGCCTGCGGGCAACAGGTATAGATGACACTGCCTTTTGGCTGAAATTCGACCGTAGGAGGCCGCCTTGAATACTGCCAATTCCGTCCGGCTTTTTGCAAAAGCGCGGGCTTCGATTCCCGGCGGCGTCAACTCGCCGGTACGGGCCTGTCGTGCTGTGGGATGTGATCCGCTCTTTGTGCAGAAGGCAGCGGGTTGCCTGATCACTGATGTGGATGGCAACACCTTTATTGATATGGTCAGCTCCTGGGGGCCATTGATTTTGGGGCATGCCCATCCGGAGGTGGTGGCGGCCATCCGCCGCACCGCCGCCTTGGGGACCAGCTTTGGCGCACCCTCCCCTCTGGAGGTGGAACTGGCCGAGTTGCTTTGCAGCGCCCTGCCTTCGCTTGATATGGTTCGCTTCGTCAATTCCGGAACTGAAGCCACCATGAGCGCCATCCGTCTGGCCCGTGCCCATACCGGCCGCAATATTGTGGTCAAATTTGATGGCTGCTATCATGGCCATGCCGATTCCTTTCTGGTCAGGGCCGGCTCCGGGCTGATTACCCTGGGTATTCCCGGCAGCCCCGGCGTGCCGGACGACATCGTTAAAAACACCGTATCGATTCCCTACAACGATATTCCGACCTTTAAGGCGACGCTTGGGGAGCGGGGCGGTGAGATCGCCTGCGTCATTGTGGAGCCGGTAGCCGGCAACATGGGCGTGGTTTTGCCGGAACCCGGCTTTCTGGAGACCTTGCGCACCGAAACGGCGGCCCGGGGCATTGTGCTCATCTTTGATGAAGTCATTACCGGTTTTCGTCTGGCCTATGGTGGTGCCCAGACCCGTTTCGGCATTGAACCGGATCTGACCACCCTGGGCAAGATCATCGGCGGCGGCTTGCCGGTTGCGGCCTATGGCGGCAAACAAGCGCTGATGAACAAGGTCGCGCCCGAAGGTCCGGTATATCAGGCCGGCACCCTGTCGGGCAATCCGCTGGCCATGGCCGCCGGCATCACCATGCTGAAGCTCCTGCACGAGCCCGGCTTTTACGAGGAGCTGGAGGCAAAAGCCAATCGCCTGGCAGACGGGCTGGCAGAGCGTGCGCAGGCTGCCGGTGTGCCTCTTACCCTGAATCGTATCGGCTCCATGATGACCTGCTTTTTCTCCAGGGGCCCGGTGCGGGATTACAACTCGGCCATGACGGCCAATACCGACATGTACGCTCGCCACTACCGCAGCATGCTCGCGGACGGCATCTGGCTCGGGCCTTCGCAGTTCGAGGCTTTTTTCCTCTCGGCAGCCCACGAAGAGAGGCATCTGCAGAAAATTCTGGATGCTGCCGAGCGCTCGTTCAGGAACTTGATGCATGTAATCAAATAAATATTGCGTTTGCCGGGTGGGCGTGCTACCTCTACCGCCAGTAGGGACTCGCCAAAAGTCTTGCCGGGGGAAATCGTGTCCGAAGAGCGCCAGGAAATCGTGCATCAACTGAGTGTATACGGGAATGTGGGCCTGACCTTCGTGGCTGCGGTACTGCTTGGTTTCGGTGCCGGATGGGCGGCCGACAACAGGCTTTTTGCCGGCGGGACAGCCCCGTGGCTGACCTTGGCCGGACTGGCAGTGGGTATTGCGGCCGGCTTTCGCTCCCTCTGGGCATTGACCAGAACTGTGCGCAATGACCGGTAATGATGAATGTGCAATCCTGGTGCAGCGTATTTTGCTGCTTGCCGTCACGCTGGCCCTGGTGATCGCCGGGGTCGGCTGGTTTTTTGTCAGTGCCGGTTTTGCCCTGTCGGTCACAATAGGGGCGGCTCTGGCCTGCGGCAGTTTTTTTCTGCTCCAGCGCGACGTGCGACGCCTGATGGAACACGTGGCTGCCACAGCGGGCAGCGCTGGTGGGATGCTGCCCAAGGTGGGCTTTTTTGTGAAGGCGCTGGGCCGTTTTGTCATTTTGGCTCTCGTGCTTTTTACGGTGGCAAACAAAATCAACATTCAGCCCCTTGGGCTTGTTCTGGGACTGGTCACTATCATGGTCAGCACGGTGGTGCTTGGTCTGTTGCGGAAACGAGAACGGCTTTCTGGCATTTCTGACTGAGGAGAAATCATGGAGCATCCAATACTGTTCATTTCTCTGGTGCTGCAGGCCCTTGGTCTGCCGGTTCCCCACACGGTCGTGGGTCATAGCTTTATTGAGCAGCTCTGCACGCCCTACATGACCTATACCTGGTTTGTCATGGCCTTTCTGGTCATGGTGTCATGCATGACCCTGGGCAAGATGGAGCTGGTGCCGGGCAGCGGTCAGAACTTCTGGGAAGTGATCATCGGCGGTCTGATGGGCATGCTGGAGGAAAATCTGGGTGAAAAGGGCGCCAAAATGCTGTTCCCGATGATGGCAACCTTTTTCCTCTATATTCTGACCTCCAATATGATCGGTCTGATCCCCGGCTTCACCTCGCCGACCGCCAATCTGAACATAACCTTGGCGATGACCATCGTGGTCTGGCTCACCCATCATTACCTCGGCTTTAAATATCACGGGCTGCACTATTACAGGCACTTCATGGGCCCCAACAAATGGCTGGCCCCGCTCATGTTCGTGCTGGAGGTCGTCGGTAACCTCGCCCGGCTGGTTTCACTCTCCATGCGTCTTTTCGGCAATATCTTCGCCAAGGAAGTCCTGCTGAGCGTACTCTTCATGCTGGCGGGCGCCTTTTTTGCCCCCCTGCCCATCCTCATGCTGGGCGTTTTGGTGTCGGTGATCCAGGCCGTGGTGTTCGTGCTGCTGTCCACTATATACTGTGCGGGCTCCATGGCGCCCGCCCACTGATATTGCTTTTACGTCCGTCCGACGGAGAAGAAGGCCACTTATCTACACTCATTACTGGAGGAATTTGCAATGAACACGATTAGTCTCGCCCTGATTTGCATTGGTGCAGCCCTGAGCATCGGCATCGCCGGTTTTGGCGCTGGCATCGGCATGGGCAATGGTCTGCGCGGCGCCTGCGAAGGTGTGGCTCGGAATCCTGATGCCAAGGGCGCCATCACCACCACCATGATCATCGGTATGGCTCTGTGCGAGTCCATCGCCATCTACGGCTTGGTTATTGCCTTTATCCTGCTCTATGCCAATCCCTTTGCCTCTGCTCTGGGCCTGTAAGAGCAGTTGACTCGTACTCTCCAGGGCTGCAGCCGGTGGCTGCAGCCCTTTTTTTATGATCTTTCGAAGGCTGACGGCGCATCACTGGCCTGCTGAGCACGAAAGGGGCAGGCGCAAGTCCCGGCTGCGTTGGCTCCTGGCCTTGACTGTAAGCGGGGCAGGACAGCGCCTCCGGGCGGACTTTTCGCCTCTGCTGACAAACATCAAAGGGAATATGGGAATGAAAAAACTGCATCTGGTCAGCCTGGGTTGCCCGAAAAATCTGGTGGATTCCGAGGTCATGCTGGCCGCTCTCGAGGCAGATGGCTGCCGGACTGTGGACAGGCCCGAAGAGGCCGACATTCTGGTGGTCAATACCTGCGGCTTTATTCAGAGCGCTGCGGAGGAGGCCATTGACACGATTCTGGAGATGGCCAGGTACAAGGAAAAGGATCCCGGAAGGCGTCTGGTGGTGACCGGATGTCTGGTCCAGCGTTATGGGGCGGAGCTGGCGGCATCCCTGCCCGAGGTGGATTATCTGATCGGTCTGGATGATTTTCCGGATATTGCCCGTATTCTTGCCGGGCAGGAGCCAAGGCAGCGCCTCCACACCCGGCCTGGCAGCGCCGCCTATCTCATGGACAGCGGCGTTGGCCGACGGCTGGCTACGCCTTTTTTCCGCGCCTATCTGAAGATTACCGAAGGCTGCGACAATCGCTGCGCCTACTGCATGATCCCCAGCATTCGCGGGCCTCTGCGCAGCCGCAGCATTGCCGATCTGCTTGCCGAGGCCAGACTTCTGGAGGCGCAGGGCGTACAGGAACTGTCCCTGATTGCCCAGGACCTCTGCGCCTATGGCTGCGATTTGGGCCTCCGGCACGGGCTCATGGCCCTTCTGGAAAATCTGCTGGCCCATACCCGTATTCCCTGGTTGCGCCTCCTCTATCTGTATCCGGACGGGGTTGGTGACGAGTTGCTGGATCTCATGCGGGGTGAGCCGCGGATCCTGCCCTATCTGGACCTGCCCCTGCAACACGTGAGCGACCCGGTGCTGGCCGCCATGAAACGCCGCTATCGGCGGCGGGATATTGAGGCCCTGCTGGAGCGGGTACGCGGGGCTTTGCCCGATTGCGCCCTGCGCACGACCATGATGGTTGGCTTTCCTGGTGAAACGGAAGCGCAGGCACGTGAACTGACGCAGGCCATCCGCGACTGGCGGCTCGATCATGTGGGGGTCTTTGCCTACGAAGATGAAGAGGCCTGTGCTGCCCATGATCTCCCGGGCAAGGTGACGCAGGAGGCGAAGGAGGAACGCCGGGCCGCTGCCATGGCCGCCCAGGCAGAGGTTAGTGCCGGCATTTTGCGGGGGAAAATCGGCACGATCCAGTCGGTTCTGGTAGAAGGCTACAGCAGGGAGAGCGACCTGTTACTGGAGGGGCGCACCAGTTTTCAGGCGCCTGAGGTGGATGGCTGCGTGTACATCAATGACGGCCAGGCCGAGCGGGGGGCAATCGTCCGCGTGCGCATCACTGAAGCGCATATCTATGATCTGGTGGGGGAAGCGCTGAGTGATGGAGAGCTGGCCCGCTAGTTTTTCCGCTGCCTGTTGACCTGTTCCCGCAGGTCTTTGCCAACCTTGAAAAAGGGCAGCTTCTTGGGTTGCACCGTGATCTTTTCTCCGGTTTTGGGATTCCTGCCGGTGTAGCTCTCGTAATGCTTGACAATAAAGCTGCCAAAGCCGCGGATTTCGATGGATTCTCCCCGGGCCAGCGCATCGGCCATGGCCTCGACAATGGTATTGACAATGGAACCGGCTTCCCGCATGGAAAGGTGCAGGGATTCTGCAAGCTGTCGCGTCAAGTCTGATTTGTTCATCCAAGGCCTCCGTGAGCAAATGCACACGGCATATGCGGTGATGGTTCAGGGAAGCGCTGCCCGAATATGAGGGAGGGGGCAGTCTTGAGGGACGCAAGAAGTATCTCCCTGATTCTAAACAACAATTTTGATTGAAGTAAAGAAAATATTTACGGGGCTGCGGAAAAGAGCTGCCGGAACTCGGCCGGCGAGAGTCGACGCCACCGGCCTGGCCGCAGATTGCCCAGGCGCAGATTGCCGTAGGCGGTGCGTTTCAGGTGGAGCACCCGGTGGCCGATGGCCTGAAACATGCGGCGTACCTGACGCTTGTGGCCCTCGTGGATGACGATTTCTACAAGACATTGCTGGGCAGCCCTGCGCAGGATTCGTACCTGGGCCGGCCGGGTCCGGAATTCTTCCAGGTCAAGGCCGCTTTCCAGCCGCCGCAATGCCTCGGGGCCGGGCACACCGCTGACCAGCGCTTCGTAGGTGCGGGGGATTTCCCGGCTGGGATGGAGGATGCTGTGGGCAAACGCACCGTCATTGGTCAGAATGAGCGCCCCCTCGGTGTCGAAATCCAGCCGGCCCACCGGGAAAACCCGCTCGGGGATGTCCTGCAGGAGTTCCGTCACGAGTCGGCGGCCCTGCGGGTCGGACAGGGTGCTGATGTAGCCGGCCGGCTTGTTCAAAAGCAGGTAGACGTGTTTTTCCGCAGCAATCTCCTGGCCATCCACGCAGATACGGACCTGATTCGGGTCAAACCTGCTCCCCAGTTGGGTCACGATGCTGCCGTCCACCTCGACGCGGCCCTCCAGAATCAGTTGTTCCGCCGCCCTGCGTGAGGCCACACCGGCCTGGGCCAGGATTTTTTGCAAGCGCTCTGCCATGCTAGAGGCCAGGAATGAGTGGCATGAGCGCATCGACCTGCGCCTTGGTGGCCGGGTCGACCTCCAGCACCTCCGTGTACCAGGGCTTCATGCGGCAATCAAACACCAGGGGGGCTGTGAGGCCCACATGAAAGCGCCGCACTTCCTGGCCCTTGCCGTGGATATCTGCTGCCGGCTCGAAGCGGGTGAAGATGGTCCACAAAAATTCCTGCAGGGATGCAGTGGCCGCATCCGTATCATCCACCAGCATGCAGAGCGGCCAGTCTCCAAGGCCGGGCCATTCGGCCAGACATTGGGCGAGCTGCGCCTTTTCCTGGTACGCCACGCCCTGCACCACGAGTGTGCCGGGCAGGTACACTTTCGCCTTTGTGCAGTCTGGCGGCAGATTGCCATGAAATTCCCGTGGCAAATCCCGCCGTTTCTCGCCCAGTCCCAGCATCATGGCCTTGGAGCCGGAGTTGACCGAAGGTCCGGTGTAGTCCAGGGTATCCTGCGAGACGTTGGCGAATATGTAGAGATCCTGATCCCACTGGATGCGTTCCAGAATGTGCTGCCAGAGTGCCGGAAAATCGGCAACATCCACCGCTCCGTCGGTGAGCAGAAGAAATTTGCTCAGGGAAAGCTGGCCCTCGCCCAGAATGCGCAGACCGGCGGCAAAGGCCTCCCGGTCGTAGCGATTATGGACGCGCGCTGCAGCCAGGCAGTGGAAACCGGTTTCGCCAAAGGTCTTGAGCTGGATCACGCCCTGCATGACCAGGGGGAAGAGCGGCGAAAGCAGGTCCTGCAGAAAGTCGCCGATAAAGTAGTCTTCCTGCCTGGGCCGGCCAACCACGGTGGCCGGATAGATGGCGTTTTTCCGGTGATAGAGGTGGCTTGTGTGGAAAACCGGGTAATTGTGGGCCAGGGAATTGTAGCCGTAATGATCGCCAAATGGCCCTTCAGGCCGGCGTTCAAAGGGCGGTACCATGCCCTTGATCGCGAATTCCGCTTCAGCCACCAGGGGATGCCCGCCCAGCGGGTCGGCCACGAGCCGCAGCTTTTCGCCCTGCAGGAGCGAAGCCAGGATCAGCTCCGGCACGTTTTCCGGCAGGGGCGCAATGGCTGCCAGCATCAGCGCCGGCGGCCCACCGATGAACAGGGTCAGCGGCAGAGCCTGATTCTTCCGTTCCGCCACAAAATAGTGATTGCCGCCGCCCCGGTGAATCTGCCAGTGCACCCCGGTCGTGGTGTCGTCAAAACGCTGGATGCGGTACATGCCGAGATTGTGGCCCAGGCGGTCCGGGTGCTCGGTATAGACGAGCGGCAGGGTGACGAAGGCGCCGCCGTCCGAATGCCAGGAGGTGAGCAGCGGCACTTCACTCAGGCGGCAGGGCGCCTGTCTGCAGTCCAGAATGGGGCCGGTTTTGACTGTTTTCAGACCCAGGCGCAGGGCCTCAGCGAAAAGCCCGCGGGACCGCCACAGGGTAGAGAGTGTGGGCGGCGCGGCGCTTTCCGCGAGCCGCACCAGCCCCTGGACAAAATCCCGCGGCCGGGAGCCAAAGGCCAGCGCCAGACGGCCCTCTGTGCCGAAGAGATTGGTGACCACCGGGAAGGCGGAATTCCTGACCTTGGTAAAGAGCAGGGCCGGGCCGCCCTTGGCAATGACGCGGCGGTGCAGCTCCGCAATCTCAAGGTGCGGGTCAACTGCCGTGTCAATGACCCTGAGTTCATGATGGGCGCGCAAAAGGTCGAGGTAGGCACGCAGGTTGTGCAAGTGGTGCATAGGCGGATTGGAGGTTTGAAAACGGCTTTTCCGGGAGATCGCGATGCAGCGCTTGCCTTGGCCTAGCGGTCGGCCAGGAGCAGCCAGCGGACGCTACGCTTGCGGGGACCGTCGAATTCCGCGAAGAAGACGTGCTGCCAGGCGCCCAGTTGTATGTGGCCGCCGTGAATGATGAGAGATACGCTGGAGCCGGTCAGGCTGGCCATCACATGGGCCGGCGAATTCCCTTCGAGGTGCCGGTAATGCGCTGTTTCCGGCACCATGCGGGCCAAGGCCGCCAGCATGTCCTGCTGCACATCCGGATCTGCGCCTTCGTTGATGGTGAGCCCGGCGGTGGTGTGAGGATTGTACAGCACCAGCAGGCCTTCCTGGATGCCGCTTTGCTGAACCAGAGCACGAAGACGGCCGGAGAGATCGACAAATTCCCTCCGGCCGTCAGTTTTGACTGAGAACTGGCCTTGCGGCATCAGCGCTGGATTTCCCACTGCCCGTTTTCGTTGCGGCAGGCGGTGGTGGTCACGGTTTTTTTCCGGCCCTCTATCCAGGAATCGATTTCAGCCTTGCGGCACCACCGGTTGTTGGACTGGTAGGCCGAATGCGGGGTCACGGAATACTGATAACCCGTGTCCGGGTTGACCCAGGAAGAGGTTTGATTGGACACCCCGCGCTCGTACATGTGGTCGAGCTGCTGACGGTCGTACTTGTCCATTTCGTTGCCAACCATGTAGCCGATGAGGCCGCCGACCGCAGTGCCGATCAGGGTACCTTGGGTGTTATGGCCAATGGCCTGACCGGCAATGGCGCCGATACCGGCGCCCACGCCCGCACCAATGCCGCCCCGGCTGGGTCCGGTGGCGCAGGCCGAAAGGGCCAGCAGGGAAAGGATTGCCAGAATGCTCAGGTATTTCATATGGATATCTCCTCAGAAGGTGGGGAATTTTCCACTGGAACATGCAGCTCCTTGTTGGGTTGCACGCCCAGCTCTTTTAACGCTTCCGCCCGGGCCAGCAGATTCCCCTGTCCGCTGTGCAGGCGATTTCTGGCGGTGCGCCAGGCCAGCTCTGTCTGTTGCAGGCGCAGACCAATGGCGTCGAAGGCCTCCACAAAACCAGCCAGTTTATCATAAATGCTGGCTGCCTGTTTGGCAATGGCCAAACTGTTGTTGTGCTGCTTGTCCACCCGCCAGAGATGGTGGATGGTGCGCAGAATCGCGAGCAGGGTGGAGGGGCTGGCAAGCACCACCTTGTCCCGCATGGCATCGGTCAGCATGTGTGGTGCCTGTGCCACCACTGCCTGAAAGGCGCCTTCCACCGGAATAAAGAGCAGCACGAAGTCCAGGGCGCCCGGCCCCATGAGCGTGTGATAGCGCTTGCCGGCCAGCAGGCCGATCTGCCGTTTCACCGAGGCCAGATGGCGCTGCATGGCGGCCTGCGCTTCCGCCGGGTCACCGGCGCCGACCGCCTGGGTGTAATCCTTGAGCGACATCTTGGCGTCAATCAGCACCTCCCGGCCCTCGGGCAGGTGTACCACGGCGTCGGGCTGGAAGAGACCACCGTTCTCGTCGTGGAGCGCAGGCTGGGTGTCAAATTCCTGTCCGGCCCGCAGGCCGGAGGCTTCCAGCACTCGCGAAAGCACCAGTTCGCCCCACTGTCCCTGAAACTTGTTTTTGCCGCGCAGGGCCTCGCTCAGGTTGACGGCGTCGTTGCTCAACTGCTGGTTCAGGCGGCGGAGCTGGTCCAGCTCCTGCTGCAGCGCGCTGCGTTCCCGGCTTTCCTCGCGGTGCAGGGTTTCCAGCCGCTCGCGGAAGCTGCCGATCTGCTCGTGCAGAGGCTGCAGCAGCAGGTTCAGAGAGCTCTGGTGTTTTCGGCTCAGGCTTTCGTTTTGCTGGTGCAGAATGCGGTCGGCTGTTGCCTGAAAATGCGCTTCTATCTGTCGCCGGGTTTCGGCCAAAAGGGCATCCCGCTCGGCCAACTGCTGCCGCAGACCGGCGCTGGCGCTCTGCAGGGCGGCGTTGTCCACATCCAGTTCCCGGCATTCCCCGGCCAGCGCCCGGCATTCCTGTGTGAGCCGCGCCACTTCGTCCCTGTATTCCTGGGCCTGTTCCTGCAGCCGCTCCAGCCGGCTCTGCAACATGAGAGCTTTGTGCCGGCCCTGCTGGCGTATGAGCAGGCAGAGCAGGAAGGCGACAAGCAGTCCGCAGCTCAGGCCCAGAGTCAGGGAAAAGGGTTCAAAAGGCGGACCGAGCCGGGCAAGCAGGGCTGCAGGGGACAAGGCGTCAGCTTTTGGGCAGGCGGGCACGCAGGGAGTGGATCTCGTCCAGCAGTTCCAACACCAGCGCGCAGCCGGACAAATTGATATGCAGGTCGCGGGTGAGCCGGTTCACGGTCTGCACCCGGTGGATGGCAAGCAGGGTGAAGCGCCATTCCTCGGGCCGTTCGCCTTTCGGGGTGATGATGTCTTCTTCGATCATGGCCCGGATGTCGCCTGCACTGACCCCGCAGACCCGGCATAATTCCTTGAGCGAGCAAAAATTTTCCTCGTCCAGTACCGTGCCTTCCAGATAGACGCCCGTGTGTTCGCTCATGTCAGACTCCCAAATCCGCACGTGGGTTGAAGGCCATTTTTTCAGCCATGCTGCGGTAGATCTCCTGCTGCTCCCTGGTGTGGGCCTCGGGCAGCACCACTTTGAGCGTTACGATCTGGTCGCCTTCGGTTTTGGCCGTGGACAGTCCTCTGCCCTTCAGCCGCAGCTTGCGGCCGTTTTGGGAATTGGCCGGAATCTTGAGCTGTACCTTGCCGTCCAGTGTGGGCACGGTCATGGTGGCGCCCAGGGCCGCTTCCCAGGGCGTGATTGGCAGCTCCAGGTGAATGGTCCGTTTGTCGGCACGGAAAAACGGGTGCGGGGCAAAGCGGATTTCCAGGTAGAGATCGCCCGGTTCGCCACCACCCAGACCCGGCAGGCCCTGGCCTTCCAGCCGGATGCGCTGGCCCTCCACGATGCCCTTGGGAATGGCGACCTTGAGTTGTTGCGGCTGCATGCTCAGGTGGCCTGCCGCATCCGCCACGGGCCTGTTCAGATGCAGCGCCTGTCTGGCGCCGTGGAAGGCCTCTTCCAGGGTGATGGTCACAAGGACTCTTTGGTCTTTGCCGCGCATGGCAAAGTCCTGCTCGTTCCCCTCGCTGCCCATGCCGGTGAAAGCGCCGTGTGCAGCGCTCTGGCCGAAGAGCGATTCAAAGAATTCGCTGAAATCCTGCCCGCTGCTGGCGCTGGCATGAAATTCGTAAGAGCCGCTCTGTCCCGTTTGTGGCCCGGCCTGGGAGCGGTTTTGCCAGTTGGCGCCAAATTGATCGTACGCGCCGCGCTTTTCAGGATCTTTCAGCACTTCGTAGGCTTCGTTGATATCCTTGAAGCGGGCTTCTGCGTCCTTTTCCCTGCAGACATCAGGATGATATTTGCGGGCCAGCCTGCGGAAGGCCTGCTTGATGGCATCCTGCGTGGCATCTCTCTTGACACCAAGTATCTGATAATAGTCTTTATATTCCATGGTATTTTAGTATTTGCCGATAGTGCTTGACACTGTAAGATCAAGTCCTACAAATGAAAAGAGAAAAAACGATTCTTTGATTTTGTCTGCGCCCTTTGGTGGCAGATGGTGCACGGCCTTGAATCTCTTGCAGGAACTTGCCGATATGACAGAGAAAACAGTGTGTGCTCCCAAAAACGTCTGGATGGTCACCCGGGAATACGAAGGCATTGCCGGTGCGGGTGGCGTCAAGGATGTCTGTCGCCAGTTGGCGGAGACTCTGGTGCAGGACGCCCATTGCTCGGTCAGTGTGGTGCTGCCGCGCTATGGCTTTATCGATGCGGCTGGGCTGGGCTTTCGGCTGGCCGCTATCGGAGATCGCAGCGGCCGCATCGGCGCGCGCCGCTACACTCCGCTTTTTGAGGTGGACATGAACTACAGCGGCGAAGAACGCCGCGAACCGGTGGCCGTGTGGCAGGGCGAACTGGGCGGCGTCAGGCTCTACCTCCTGGAGGCCGATCGCTATGCGACCAAACGTGGGGTCTATACCTACACTGAAGAGGATGAGCAGGAGGTCGAGTGGCAGCACCGGGGCCGGGGCCATCTGGATTATTTTGCCATGAATGTGCTGCTGCAGAAGGCGGCACTGGATGTGATGATGTTTCTGGGCGAACGGCCGGACCTGATCCATTGCCACGACGGCCATGCTGCCATCCTGCCGGCCATAATGAAGGAAAATGGCGGCTACCGTTCGTATTTCAGCCGTACAGGCGCTGTGGTGACCATCCACAATGCCGGTCAGGGCTATCATCAGGAGGTGAACGATCTGGACTTTGCCCACGCCATCACGGGCCTGCCCCGCCGGGTGATTGACGACAGCCTCCTCAATGGCAGTTTCGACCCCTTTCTGGCAGCGTCTGGCTACAGTGTGCTCAACACGGTAAGCGGGAACTATGCGGTGGAGCTGCAGCAGAGCCAGGAAGATGGCCGCACCGGCTGGCTGGGACATACGCTTTCCGCCCGGGGCATTGCACTCTTTGGCATCACCAATGGCATTGATCCGGCATCTTTCGATCCTTCGCGGCCCGAAATCCTGCACCTGCCCCATGGCTTTAACATCAGAAAGCACGAGCTGTCCGGCAAACGCGCCTGCAAGGAGGCCATGCTGCATCAGCTCTCCAGTGTGCGGATCTGGGAGCGCGTGCGTCAGTACGGCGTGCTGAGCGGCCCCGGCACGATGCCGCTTTTCACCTTTGTCGGCCGTTTGACGGCGCAGAAAGGGGTGGATATCCTGCTGGAGGCGCTCTTCGAATTTTTGCGGGACGAAGCACCATTGCAAGCCCTGGTCTTTGGCGCCGGCGAGTCCGGGCTGGAGCGGCAGTTGGAGCGGCTGAGCGAGTCCGAACGGGGCTGGGGCAGGCTCTGCTTTCTTAAGGGTTATGATCCGGCGGTGGCCAACCAGGTCTATGCGGCAGGTGATTTTTTCCTGATTCCATCCCGTTACGAACCCTGTGGCCTGACCGACTATATTGCCCAGCTCTTGGGCAATCTGCCCATTGTGCACCGGGTCGGTGGTTTGGTGAAGGTGCTTGACGGTGAAACCGGTTTTTCCTATATCGATAATTCGGCTGACTCTCTGGCTGGCGCCATGCGGCGGGCCATGGGCGTGTATGCCGGCGGGCCGGAAGCCGTGACCCGCATGCAGGTGGCTGCGGTCGAATGTATAGATCGCGAGCACACCTGGAAAACGGTGATGGGCGCCTATGTGCAGCTTTATCGGGAGTCCATGCGGCGTTGGCAGGACTGATACGGTGTTTTCCGCGCCAGCCCGGGAACGTCTGGCGCATCTCTTTTCATACGAATTTCAAGGAGTGTACAAATGGCCATTAAAATCGGCATCAACGGCTTTGGCCGGATCGGCAGGAACGTATTTCGCGCGCTGGGCTGCGATCCGGCTTTTGCGGACATCGAAGTGGTGGGCATCAATGACCTGACCGATGTGCAAACCCTGACCCAGTTGGCCAAATACGACTCTGTCATGGGTCGGGCCAGCGAAGACATCAAGGCTGGTGAGAACAGTTTGATCGTGGACGGCAGGGAAATCCCCATCACCAGCCATCGCGACCCGGCGGAAATCCCCTGGCGGAGTCTGGGGGCCGAGTATGTGCTGGAATGCACCGGCCTGTTCACCACGCTTGAGAAGGCGCAGGTGCATATTGACGCGGGGGCGAGCAAGGTCGTGATTTCCGCGCCGGCCAAGGGCGGTGTCAAGACCATAGTCATGGGCGTGAATGAGGATGAGTATGATCCGGCCGAACACCATGTGGTTTCCAATGCCTCCTGCACGACCAACTGTCTGGCGCCGGTGGCGCAGGTTATTCTGAACAATTTCGGCATCAGGCGTGGTCTGATGACCACTGTGCACGCCTACACCGGTGATCAGCGTCTGGTGGATGCGCCCCACAAGGACCTGCGCCGCGCCCGGGCAGCCTGCCTGTCCATGATTCCCACCAAGACCGGGGCTGCTGCTGCGGTAGCGCTTGTCATCCCGGAACTGAAGAACAAGTTTGACGGTCTGGCGGTGCGCGTGCCCACGCCGACGGTGTCTCTGGTGGACGTGGTTATGGAAGTGGAGAGGGAAACCACCACGGATGAGGTCAACAAGGTCCTGGCCGCCGCTGCCAACCGCTATCTGGGTTACACCGACGAGCCGCTGGTTTCCATCGACTTCCGGGGCGATGCCCACTCCTCCATTGTGGACGGCAACTGCACCCGCGTCATGGGCACCACGGTCAAGATCATGAGCTGGTATGACAACGAATGGGGTTATTCCAACCGTATGCTGGATCTGGTCCGGCACATGGATGCCAACAAGGCGCTGTAAACGGTATTTTTGTTTTGTCGGTGGCACCGGCTTCTTCATCTTTGGATGAAGAAGCCGTTTTGCTCGTTATTGGGGGCGATGCATGCAATCGTTGGTGCCGCACTGCCAGGGCGAATGCGACCTGCAAAGGAGGTGCGTGAGGATTGCTCGCTCCAGCTCCCTGAACCCGGCCGTTTCCGAACCATTATCACGTGCTGGCGCCTGCCGAAGAGCCGGTGCCAGCTCACCTAAACACGGCAGGAGCGCCTCGCCCGAGGCGGCGGCCGTCTTTTTTTGGGCCTTGGCCAGCAGCAGAAGGCGACTTTTGCACTCCTGGCAACTGAGCAGCTCTGCCTGACCCCTGGCGGCGCAGACCAGATCCGCCCCCACGCGGGCACTCCCGGCAACAGGCTGTGGCCGTCGAGCTATGTCAATACGCCCGGGAAGCCGGCCTCTGCCCCGGCCGCACCGGCTTTGCCGCCTGCGGCGTCGGTGGATGCGGCGTAAATGATGGTAGCTGGTATCGCCAAGTCTTTTCCAACTTTGCAACACCGGAAAATTTGAGTATAATTTTTTGCGAGGCCTTTGGCCGATGCTGCGTTATTTTTTGCAAAACTGAGATTATCTTTACGGTTAGTGATATAAAAAGCAGATGGAAGATACACGCTACTTAACAACTGATTTTGAAATAATGTCAAATTTTGATCTATCGCCAATATGCGCAGCATTTGGGGAAGATGCTGTCGTTTTGTACAATGGAAAGTGGGGAAGACATTATAAAGCATCATTTGAAACTTCAAATGAATTAAGCAATGATGTTAACGATATTATTTCTCATTTCTATGAACTAATAATAGCATATGGAAGATAAACAAAAAGAAATATATGATACTAGCTTTTTAAAAATTTTCGATATCGGTTATGAATCTGGTGATTCTAATGCCTGCTTTTTCACAGAAATACGAGAAACAACAATAAAAATGCTTTCTGAAATTGATGCAAAAATAGGTATTACGATTTATCCGCATATTACTCCACCAGTTTAAAATAATTTAAGAATTTAACTAACTAGACATTTGAACGAACTCACTGAAGTTTGCCGTTCAATTACACGTTATGCATAAATACCAATGGCAACTGAACCCAGTACACTCCAATGGAGTGAAGTTCTCTCATGCCAAGAGCTGACGAACAAAATATATTTGTCGCTTTCTCAAGGATGCATTCATTCGAAGGTTATAAGGCATAAGAAAGTCAGATGGGATTGCTGCTTGGCTATAACGGCAAATCACCACATGCCCCACTAAATTCCGAGATTGGCAGGTTTGCGAAGAGAATCGCAAAGCATTACGACATTCAGTTCACCGAAAGGAGCTCAAGAAAGTACAAGTACTTGGATCTGTTTTTTTAATGGCGGGGAAGATGGAACGTATTTTGTCTGGCAATTAAGCCCAGAACTTGTGTAATTCCTGCAAGACCTTGAATTGACAGGTGAGCAGCCCTATCCAGAAGAGCAGCTTGTTGACAGTGACTTGGCTTTAGTCTGGGGGCGCAAAAAGAACAGTTGTCGTAAATGCATACGAAAGAAGCCCAAAGGCACGCAGCATGTGTATTGCTCATTGGGGACATCAGTGCGTGGCATGTGGCTTCGACTTTGCCAATTCATACGGCGCTATTGGCACAGGCCTTATTCACGTTCACCATTTGGTATCTGTGACAGAAATAGGGAAGTCCTGCCAAGTCAACCCAATTGATGATTGATGGCATGTCTGTCCGAATTGTCATGCCATACTGTATACATCGGGCCATAATTTGAGCATCAAACAATTACGAGAGTTAATACATGTGAACAAATGTGGGCAAGGAGAGAACCACACATAAGATTGACCTCAACATGAACGGTCAAAATACTGAGAATCTTGATATCATCTTAGATCCACATTGTACAAAGTATAAGGAGAATTAATATGGTGAATAAACCAAGAAAATTATGGATGGCAGGAATTTTGAGTATTATACAACCTGGGCTTGGTCACGTTTATAACGGAGAAATACGTAAATCACTAATTATTTATCTGTTGCCATTTTTGTTATTACCATTATTAATATTTGGCTTGTATACTCGTTTTGCTATCTATTATCTGGCACTGTTTACCCTTCTTATTATCGTATATTATGTATTAGTTATATTTGATGCTGTCAGAATTGCAAAAATATTCAGCACAATATATCCTCTCAAGAAATACAATAAGATAATTATTTACATTGGGATACTCATTTTGGATGTAAGCATAAGAGTTTCTGTACAAGGTTTTATAAAAAATTCTATCATTAGGACATACAAATTATCGGCAGTAAGTATGGAACCAACATTACTTGCAGGTGACTATATTTTGGTTGATCTTCGAGAAGGAGCAAAGAACCCCCAAAAAAGGATTTGGTTATATTTGAATACCCCAAAGACCCGTCCAAGGATTTTGTAAAACGTGTTGTCGCAGTGGGTGGAGATACTGTTGAAATAAAGGATAAACAACTTATCGTAAATGGTAATATTATTAAGGAAGAATATGTTGTTTATACGGATGTAACTACGTATCCTACCATTACATATCCACGAGATCAATTTGGTCCGGTTACTGTACCTGCCAATTCATACTTCGTAATGGGTGATAATCGTGATCATAGTTTAGACAGTAGATTTTTTGGGTTTGTTTCAAAAAATATGATTAAAGGAACGTTAAAGAGTATTTATTGGTCATATGATCGGAAGACATCTTCAATACGCTGGAATAGAATAGGTAAGAAAATATCATAGCATGATAATAAAAATAACAAATTTATGTATTACATCATTCTTATAGGCTTTGATAAGAATAAATATATATAAAATCAATTATAATACATTCATCAGAAAGAAGATAAAATCCCATAGCTAGATTATCAGTCCATCTAGGTTCAGAGATAATCCTGATGGATTTATTATTATAAATACATAATTTATAAAGATAAAAGAAAGAATTTTCTGCTACTATTATATATAAATAACCATATAAATAATAATACAACAAATACTAATATCGGACTTACGGAAGTTCGGCAGTGAATTCCACGTTATATGTATATATACTGAAATAAATAATCCTTTTTCGTTGGCATTCATTGGAAGGTTGCTCTTTGTTAGTAGCATTTTTCCAGTAAGATCTGAAAACTTTCAAATCACAGGCGTATGAAAATTCAATGAATAGCTGGACTTTGAAAATATTGAGCAAGTTCAGTTAACCGAGAAACAACAAAAAATATTATCAAACAACTTTTTCGGTAAGCTGGTTATTGAATAGTCCTGTAAACAAGCACTTTTGAGGGTAAGGTGTATACCTATCAATTCTTGAATATAGAGGAGTCAGGTGATACTGTTACGATCAAATAATATTATCCCATCTCCAAGAAAAATGTAAAGGTCGTGATGACTATCAAAGGTAACTGTTATTCAATTCCTTTGAGATACTTTAGTTTTGATGAAGTATTTTGCAGAGTTAAATATCACATATAACACCTTGTTCCTGTGAACTCGCTGAGCTCAGCGTGCAACTTTCGTCGAGGGTAAAAAATGATTCCAGCCGGGTATATGGCTAAACATGTTGCGGCTCGTCCAGATGGGTTAAAGGCTAATCAAGTGAAGGATATTTACTCTGTGAGCAATTGTATATCCGACGACTTTGCTGACTACATAAACTTCTGGAAACACAATGGATACTGGCTGTTTGACTCACCAGAAATAATTCGGTCAGTAGCCAAAGAGCACTCCATAGATATTATCAATGCAAGACTATTTTTCTATGAGATTTATGAGTATGAATATGACGAAGATGAGAAATCATGGAATCCATTTGTTCCAGAATCTTCGTTTGAAACTCACGTCATACAGCCAGTAACAAAGAAGCTTGAAGGATATGATGTTGTATCATTTTACGTCCATACAAGTCCGGAGTGCTCGCCATTGTCATGTAATTCACTGGCATCCGAAATAGAAACAAATGAACATTGCTTGTTGCCTACATTTGAAAAGGCAAAGGACTTGCTTGAGCAAGGGAAATTTGCTAACTCAGAACCAGGTTCTTACAGGATATTTGCTGTCTATTCTGTGCAATGGCCCTAAACCGCTCTATCGGACATCAAAAAGGCTACCGCTTTTGACCCAGTAGAGCTGACATTGTGTGCCACATTGAAGAATAAACGGTCCATGATAGATATCATAATCAATAGGCTGACAGGCCAGGTAGTTATTAAGGTATCTCCAAATGAATTTACATTTTTATGGCGAGGCAAATCACTAAATATCAAGACGTATGTCCATTTATTTGACGATAATGGTTATTATAGAATACTGGGAATAGGTGAAGATTTTGAGGGATCAAGCAGATGTACTCGTGTCGAATTATTTTCTGAAAAACTTCCACCCAATGATCGCATTTTACGTCCAGAACTTTTAGAGTTGTTTATAAGATTTGGTTTACAAAAAATCATTGGTCGCAGAAGCATTATGAGACCAACAGTAGTATTTGAAGAAACTCATAATATTTCAAAGATATTATCAGGTTATCAGAATTCAGTCCTGATAGAGGCTGCTTATAAGGCCGGCGCTTATTCTGTTCAAATAAACTAATTTTACACAACCAATCGTTTCATCAGATTTGTGGCTTTCAACGGTGAATTTCATGTTAGCAAAAATGAAGGGATGGACATTATTCCAGCAAGTTGTAATAATAAAACCCCTAAATGGTTTTGGTTTCTAGCTATTCTGTGTAAGTAAATATGATTTAAACATTGTCATGATGTTAGAACAAAGCAAACGAAAGGAGAGACAAGTTTGTAATATTCTGTCCACCTTTCCGGCAGCAGAGTGGCGGCGACAAAATAATCCAGACAGCAAAAGGTTTAGATTCTATCCGTAAATAGCTCTGATTTTTCTAAAAGCGATAATCGCAGCGGCCAGGAGCAGAAGAGCAAGATACGAGTCGGCTGGCTTTTCGTATCGCACAAGCAGCTTTCTGAAGCGATTGAAATGCATGACGCGCCTGGGTGACCCATCGTCGGGCGCGACATCCTGGATTGTTCTTCTTTTCCTGGATTTCTTCGCCCCGCTGTTTGACATGAGGATGGTAGCCCCGTGCCTCCATGGCCAATCCCGCCGCTTCTCCTGAATATCCTGTATCAGCGCAGAGATGCTGCGTGACCTTTTTCTTGTCGGGGGCGTCGATGACAATCTCATCCAAAACCAATTTCAGTTGCGTGACATCATGCCGGTTTGCTCCCGTCACGACGAGCGATAACGGGACACCACGGCCGTCCACCAGCAGATGGCGTTTGCTCCCCTTTTTTCCCTGTCCGTTGGGTTGCGTCCAACCGCTTCCTGAGCCAGGGGCGCTTTGACCATGGCGCCATCGATACTTTGCCGACTCCAGGCGATACCCATCATTTCATCGTACTCCGCAAGACCGGCTCGCCGGAGAGCGACGAAAAAACCAGCCCGCATCCATCGCATAAAGTGGGCATGAACGGCACCCGCGCTGCCAAACCGTTCCCTGGGAAGAGCTTTCCACTGGCAACCGGTCCGCAGAAAATACATAATGGCCTCAAATACCTGGCGGGGAGGCATAGGCCTGCGGCCACCGCCAGGTTTTCGCCTATATTCCCTGCCCGCCTCACGTTCAACCGGTGGAATCAGAGGTGCAACCCGTTCCCAAAAGCTATTGGACACTGCCCATGACTGCACCTTTGACATAAGAGCCTCCGCGATCTCAATGAACTGATTGCAGAACGAGGCCGTAAAACAAGAGAAAATCAAAACCGTTATTCAAGGATAAGTTCTTGCAGTCGCTATTAGAGCATATTTTTGGTTTGGGCGGCATTCTGGCAGGAAAGCGGCGGCTTGAAAAATTCAAGCTGCCGGCCCAAAGAGCCGGTACCGGAAATCCGGGGATAACGGGGGCATGGATCTGCTCAGCGCGAATAGCCATGCGACACTTTCTGCACCTCAACTTTCCCCATCCGGCAAGTGCTCGACATTGTCACCCTCCTGGCTTTCTGGCCGCAGCCTGAATAGCATCAGCCGGGCGGCAAATTTTGATGGCATCGGGCAGCGGCCAGCGGGTGACGCTTGGCATGCAGGCCATACGGGAGTCGGCGCAGGCAGCGGATATGCGCATAGCACTGTGGCACTTGGGCCGGCAGCCAGGGGGACGCCTTTTTCCCTCATTCATCTCAGAAACATGATGGCCGCAACCAAAGCTGGTGCGGCCATCATGCCCGCCTTTTACAGCGAAGGGCTGAGTCTGCCCGCGCTTTTCTGCGCCTTGCGGCTGTCCCGAGTCAGGCCTGCGTCATTTGGCGACGCGTGGCACACCAGCCGCGCCAAAAGGCTGCATGGAGAAGCGGTAAATTTCGTGGATTTCCTTGTCATAGCCCGGATAAAAACCCTTGCCCATGCCCAGCACGATGCGCGCGCCGCGGTTCATGTGCACCAGCAGGTCGCCGGTTGCGGGATCCACGCACAGACCCTCGATTTCCCCCTGCTTGATGGCTTCGTCAAAGGTTTTTTCCATCACCAAAGTGGCATTGGTGGCCGAGCTGACATCCACCCGATAGAGATGATCCGGCTCGTTGTCGTCGGCCGTGCCGTCGTCGGCAGTCAAAAAGAGCGAACCCTCATAGTAGAACACGCCCTGTACCCACTGTGGCACCGGCTGCAGATGCACCTTGCGCAGATAATGGCCATCCAGGTCGTACTCGTAGAGGTGGCGGCCGCTCTCCTCGCCCACCCAGGAGCACATCCACACGGTCTTCTTCACCGGGTCAACAGTAATGCCCGACACCTCCTCCTGACCGGACTTGGGCTCAAACTTGAAGGTGCGCTTGAATTTCAGGGTAGCGGCGTCGTGCACCGCGATCTGGATGTCCTTGCCCACGCCGTCCATGAAATTCTCGGCCCCGACGTACAGCTCGCCGTTATACACGTCAATGTCGCCAATGTGGTTGGAGGGAATGGAATAGCCTTCGAAGGGCCTGTCGTTGGTCAGGAGTAGCTTGCCGTTCATGTCGTATTTGAAGAGGCGCTTGCTGTCGCTGATGTACATGTACTTGCCGTCGCAGGCCACGCCCTGACGGCCCTCAACCGGTATGACGCTCTTGAGCCGGTATTCGTACTTTGGCGCGTACGCGGGCCGGGCCTGGCTCAACTGGGGGGCCAGCAGCAGCGCGGACAACAGGGTCATCGCAAAAAGGCCTTTCATGTTCTTCCTCCAGAAGTGGAATGGAAAGGAGCCCAGCCCTGCTCATGCGGCAGGCGGGCGTCCAGGCGGCAGAAAGCTGCGCGGGATTGTGGCAATCCCGACCGACTGAGTCCGATACGCCTGCATTTTTCTTACCAAATGGATGTGCTGCAGGCAATCCCAATCAGGAGAGAAGATGTGTTCCCCGTTGTTTGGCCAGGCTCAGGCCTCATTAATGTCTCTTTCTGGGAATGGGAGAAAATCCCTCGCCTTGAGGCGAAGACTTCATGTACATCTGTTTGTTTCGCTTCCTCCACAGATTTCTGCAAGTAAATTGGTTGGCCGCATAAAAGGGAAAACCTCACGCAGGTTGCTTGCAGAAAACCGACGTTTGTCCGGGCAATTTTGGGGCCGTCATCTGTGGGGTCGCGGATATTTTGCCGCCAGTTCAGGCAATGTCACAGACGATGTCATCATGCAATATATTGCAGAGCAGGACCTGGAGGAGCGAGCCCACGATGACGATTTTACCCTGGCTCCATAAGCCGCCTTGCAGGCGGCAATGGTTCGAAGCTACCGCCTTTAGGCGGTAGAGAATTCACTCGAGATAGAATATGACGGAAGCCGCGAGGCACAGAGATGAAAAGAAGGTATGCGCGCAGCGATCATAACGCATGGCTATTCTCCGCCAGTCCTTGATCCTGCCAAACATGACCAAAGATCTTGTGCCGCTGTTTATACAGATCTTTATCGTACGAGCAGGGTCTCTTCCGGCTTCAGCGCAAAAAACGATTGTAGAGCGTCTTGTGCGGGCCATACTCACGCGGCGCGTCTTTCCACTGCAGGCCCCATGCTTGATGACATAAATGATGCCACTGATGACTTTCCGATCATCGACCCGCGGAATACCATGAGAACGTGGAAAGAAGGGCTTGATACGTTCGAGTTGTTCGGCAGAAAGGGAGAAAACTTGGCTCATGGCATCCTCCTTGAGCACAACTAACCAGATTTTCTGCTTTTTGGCAATTAATGAGGCCTGAGCCTGGGCATAAGAGCCGGATTCTGAACTGTTGCGACACCGTTCCCGGGAAATGCCTGTATGGCTTTTGCCAGGACATGCTGCAATTTTCCGGTAACTCATGCCATGGATACAAATACTTCGTTACTGATGCGCCCTTACAGTGTAAGATTGCTCTGGGACATGGCAGCGCCTTCCGGCTGCCTGGTGCTTGGTAGTGCCAAGTCTACCAGAATCCGGCCCTACCCTTTTCACCCTTCTGCCCCTCCTCTCGGGCCGGTGCCTTTGCAAGGTGAATTTATCCTGGATGACAACAGTATGCAGCGGATCCACTGCGATCCGCTGCTGAATTTAATATTAATCTTGGAAGAGGATCTCCATGGGCACTTGGCAGTTTTTGACATGCGTTGTCGGTGTAGTAATAGCTATAATCTTGTTAAAGATTTTTTTCACTTTATGGAAAGTGGTCGATAAAAAATTACATCCGGAAATGGAAAAGATTGGAATAACACCAGAAGTCGCATTCAAAAATCTAAGAAATAAAAATATTACTGTTTTTCTGAAAGATGGGAAAATTCTTACAGATCTTAAATATATAAAAACATTATTCTTTAATGATGGTGAGTATTCCTTGAATACTGTTGTATATTTTGAAGTAACAAATCAACAGAAAAGAGCTTTCATCTCAGGAACTGATATAGTAAGAATAGAAACAAATATAGATTAAAAGGTCTAGCCAGTCCTTGCCCCGATCCCGGAAAGCGCGTTGCTAGTATTTAGTCAATGTCGGGGTGGCTTATCCTCGTGTTTGGTAGGGAGTATACGATGGTCAATAAAGCGGAGCTCGGAGGCTATTCGGAAGAGCCATTTTTCAAGACTGACAAGGATTATGATCAGGGACGTATCATTGCCTGGGCTGGTGACGTTGAACGGCAAGCGCAACTTTTTTGGTCACTCGCTGAGACGCTTGGTGAGAGGATTGATTATCTGCTCAAAGTTGAGCTTGATGTTAACGAAAAAGCTAGTCAGTGGAGAAGAATTTTTGGCAATATCCTTTTAAGTGATCTGAAGGTAGCAATCAAATCCCACGATGAATTGTTCTTTCATGATAGTGGATTTCAAATCTGCCTCAGGAAACCAGATAGTGGAGAATATTTTGCATACGATGAACACGGTATTTTCTGAATATACTCGAATGATGAACGTTTCATTGAAATTCTTAAGGAATCAGGACTTTCTGAACTCGAGGCGCAGTTGATATGCGATTCAAGCCATTGGCATATACGACCCAATAATGCAGAATATCGCCTTGAACAATTTATTCAAACTTTAATAAAATTCAGTCAGTACAATGAATGCGAAGACACCGGATAATTGTATCATGTAACGGCAAAATACTGTACTTGATGCACATATTAAATACACAGCCCACCAAAAAGTGTTTTACTTTGTCAGGCGTGATCTCAATCTGAGTTTGATGAATTAGTTCAAAAATTCATGAGCGATGTAGTAATGTATGTTGAAATAATTGAGAGAGACTGTTCAAGGATTGAGTAAATTGTTGATGAACTGATGGTAGGAGGTAGCTCTGATAAAAACCGCTTTATTCCTGCTTCATGACATGAAGATGAATGCCTCATTGAAGTAAATAATGCTGCGGATTTTTTAACCGGAGGCATGAGGATAAGACGAGGGTAGCAGAGCTTTACATGTCTAGGCATTCGTTCAGGCGAACGGACAATGGCTGCACAGTAATCTTCCCTCAGCTCCTGCAGTGCTCCGGAACAACTTCCTCAAATGTTGGGTGCAACACGGTCAGACCACGACCATTGTCTCGTATGCGCTATTGTTGTTCTTTCATTTTGAGAGCTTTTCAACCAAGACCGCTGCATTTTTGTCCATGTGCAGAACCTGGCAGCTCGGTTGTCGTGCAGCCTGATGAAGTGCTGTACCTCATCCCTGAGATCCTGGACAGTTGTGAATATGCCCCCATGGCTGGCTCTGCGCTCCACCTAGCCGAGCCAGCCTGCAACCGCGTCCAGCCAGGCTCGCTGGTTGGCGTCAGGTGGAAGAGACCCCGGGGATGGGCTTTGGGCCATGGCACCACTGCCGCCGTGTTATGGTGCCGCTGTTGTCCGGGATCACATGAAGGCCGGACCCGCTGGCACAGCCTTGTTGAGCTGCCGCAAAAATCCGGAAATTCCCTGGCCCGATGCCTCCCCGGGTCGTTCGTCCGGATACACCAGTATCAACACGCCCCAGACAGTCCTGTGCCGACACTATCCCGGTCAAAGAGGCCGCACCGCATCGAATGGAGCCGATATTGGCGCTCCAGACCGGGCCCTTTCGGCTCCGCGATCCGCGGTGCGCTGCCGCTGGGCAAAAGGCTTGCCCGGACAGGCCCAAGCCGGTATATTCCGCCCTTTATTTTGGCGAAGCAATGGAGCTTTCATGATCGAACTGGACTTCAAAAAAGGTGCAGACGGCCTTTTGCCCGCAGTGGCGCAGGATTACCAGACCGGCGAAGTCTTGATGCTGGCCTATATCAACCAGCTCGCCTGGGAAAAGACGCTCGCAACCGGCAAGGCCCATTACTGGAGCCGCTCGCGGCAGGAACTCTGGCTCAAGGGCGGGACTTCGGGCCATGTCCAGCTTATCAGGGAAATTCTGGTGGACTGCGACAGGGATACGGTCATTTACAAGGTGGAGCAGGTGGGCGACGCGGCCTGCCATACCGGTTACAGGAGCTGTTTTTTTCGCCGGGTGCAGGGCGACACGCTGGTGCCGGTGTACGAGGACAAGGTTTTTGATCCCGGGAAAGTGTACGGTGTAAAATAAGGAGAAAGCACGTGGAAGTTTTGAAACTGGGCATCCCCAAGGGCAGTCTCGAGGAGGCCACCATCGAGCTGTTCAGAAAATCCGGCTGGCGCATCAAGCTGGCCTCGCGCAACTACTTTCCGGAAGTCGATGATCCGGAGCTGTCGTGCAGCATCTGCAGGCCGCAGGAGATGTCGCGCTACGTGGAATCCGGTATGCTGGACGCGGGCATTACCGGCAAGGACTGGACGCTGGAGAACGAGTCGGATGTGGCGGTGGTCGCCAATCTGGTTTACTCCAAGGTGAGCCGTAAGCCGGCGCGCTGGGTGGTGGCTGTGCCGCAGGACTCCGGCATCAGCACGGTGGAGCAACTGCACGGCAAGCGGGTCGCCACCGAGCTGGTCAATGTGAGCCGCAGGTTTTTTGAGTCCAGGGGCATCGAGGTGGATATCAGCTTTTCCTGGGGGGCAACCGAGGCCAAGGCTGTATCGGGTCTGGCCGATGCCATCGTGGAGATTACGGAAACCGAAAGCACCATCCGCGCCAACGGCCTCAAGGTGATTCATGAGCTGATGCAGTCCAATGTGCAGCTCATCGCCAACCATGCGGCCATGGCCGATCCATGGAAGGCGAACAAAATCGGCAACATCGCCATGCTGTTGCAGGGGGCGCTCCGGGCCGACCGGATTGTCGGCCTGAAGATGAATGTGCCCGCCTCCAGGCTGGATGAGGTTATCGGCCTGCTGCCGAGCCTCAATGCGCCCACCGTGGCTCAGCTCTACAAGACCGAATGGTTTTCGGTGGAAACCGTGGTGTCCGAGCAGCAGGTACGGGATCTGGTGCCCACGCTGAAGCAGGCCGGAGCCGAAGGCATCATCGAGTATGCGTTGAACAAGGTCATTTGATTCCTGTTCGGGCGCCTGCGCGGGGAGGCCAAGACCCATGGACAAACTGCCCCTCGAGCAGGCGCGTTTTTTGCTGTCAGCCCATACTCTGGCCCAGTTGCCGCCTGCCGGCGTGCCGGAAATCGCCTTTGCGGGCCGTTCCAATGTGGGCAAGTCCAGTCTGATCAACCGGCTGCTGGGCCGCAAAGGCCTGGTACAGGCCAGCAGTAGGCCGGGTAAAACCCGTTGTCTCAATTTTTTTGCCCTGGCCGATTCCGCCTATTTCGTGGATCTGCCAGGCTACGGCTATGCGCAGGTTTCGCTGGCAGAGCGCCGTCACTGGGGCGAAGTGGTGGCAGCCTATGTGGAAAAGCGATCAACACTGGTGGCTGTGGTGGTCATCTGCGATCTGCGCCACGAGCTGAAGCGGCACGACTTCGAACTGGTGGCCTGGCTCAGGCATATCGGCCGGCCGTATATCGTGGTCTACACCAAGGCCGATAAGCTGGGGCGCAGCCAGCAGGAGCGGCACGCAGCCATTCTGGACGCCGGGCTGAACATCGGGCGGGAGGAGCGCATCCTGTTTTCCGCACAAACAGGGCAGGGCAGGGATGCCCTGCTGGCACAGGTGCAGGCGAGGCTGGCGGCAGCGCTCCAGTAGCGGCTGCTTTCATGGCAGCGGGGGCCAGCTACCCTGGCTTGCCTGCATTCGGCAGGCATCCGAAACCCGCGCCCTGCCCTGTCGTTGCCGGCGACCAGAAACCACGGCGCAGGCACAGCCCCACACCGCGGGCGCGGCCACAGCTGGCACCGGCCCGACCAGTGTCCGGCCGTACCACGGGCTGCCGATAATGTCCATCCGTCCGGGTGCCCCGGCAGCCTGTTCCGGCAGCGCCACGGATAGCGGCGCCCCTTTGGCCGTATCGGAAGATCCGTCAGAGGCATGCTGCGGATCAGCCAGTTGCGGACTCGGCCCTTTCGGGCTTTGTTCAGGCTCGGCGCCGCTGCATCTGCCAGAGCCTTCATGCTTGCATTATCCGATGCGGCTGGGTAATTTTTTCCGCCGCGCAGCACGCTTTTTTATTCCCTGCCCCGGGGGCGGCGGCCAGCACGGCCGCCATGCCGACGGAGCTTTTTACAGACCGCACACTATGGATTACCGGGATACACTCAACCTGCCGCAGACCAGATTCAAGATGAAAGCCAATCTCGCCCAGCGGGAACCGCAGGTCCTGAAGCGCTGGGAGAAAGACCGGCTTTACGACAGGCTTCAGGAGGCCGCCCGGGGCAGAGCCCTCTTTGTGCTGCACGACGGTCCGCCCTATGCCAACGGCAACATTCATATTGGTCACGCCTTCAACAAGATCCTGAAGGATATCATTCTGCGCGCCAAGAGGATGGAGGGCTTTTCCGCACCTTATGTGCCCGGCTGGGACTGCCACGGTCTGCCCATCGAGCACAATGTGGACGCCGAACTGGGCGGGAAGAAACGCAGCATCCCGCCGGTGAGCAAGCGTGCCGCCTGCCGCCGCTATGCGGAGAAATGGATCAAAACCCAGTGCAGCCAGTTCCAGCGCCTGGGTGTTCTGGGCGACTGGGAACATCCGTACCTGACCTTCGCTTTCGACTACGAGGCGGATATCGCACGGGAATTCAACCGCTTTCTTCTCTCCGGCGCAGTCATCAGGGCGAAAAAGCCGGTTTACTGGTGCAACACCTGCGGCACTGCCCTGGCCGAAGCAGAGGTGGACTATGGCGATCACAGCTCGCCTTCCATTTATGTGAAATTCCCCTTCAGGGAAGATCCGGCGGAACTGGCTCCGGAACTGGGCGGCAAAAGGGTGAGTTTTGTCATCTGGACCACCACGCCATGGACCCTGCCCGCCAATATGGGCATCGCGCTGCACCCGGATTTCCAGTATGCCATGGTGGAGAGCGACGGCGAGGTGCTCGTCATCACCGAAAAGCTGGTGCCCTCCTGCATGGCGCTCTTTGGCAAAAAGGACTGGCGCATTCTGGCCACCATCCCGGGCCCGCGGTTCGAGGGCAGGCACTGCCGCCATCCTTTCATGAACCGGGATTCGCTGCTGCTTTTGGCGGATTATGTCACCGACGACACCGGTACCGGCTGCGTGCACACCGCACCCGGCCACGGCGCCGAGGACTATCAGACCGGTCTGCGTTACGGGCTGGAGATTCTCTCGCCCCTGGACGACAGCGGCCAGTACACCGCTGAGGCCGGGCCCTATGCGGGGCTGCAGGTGCCGGAGGTCAACGAGCGGATCATCGCCGACCTGAAGGCCAGCGGCGCACTCATGCAGGCCGGGCAGATCTCCCACAGCTATCCGCACTGCTGGCGCTGCAAAAAGCCGGTCATTTACCGGGCCACCCCGCAGTGGTTTGTGTCCATGGATGCTCAGGGGCTCCGGCAAAAGGCTCTGGCCGCCATTGAGCGGGTGCAGTGGACGCCGGCCTGGGGCCAGCAGCGCATTTACGACATGGTCAGCGCCCGGCCCGACTGGTGCCTGTCGCGGCAGCGTACCTGGGGCGTGCCGCTGACCGTGCTCAGCTGCGCAGCCTGCGGCGAGGTGCTGAAGAACGAGGCGGTCTGCGAGCGCATCGATGCGCTGTTCAGAAAGGAGGGCGCGGATGCCTGGTTTACCCACGAAGCTGCGGACTTTGTGCCGGAAGGCCTGAGCTGCAACTGCGGCAGCAGGCTCTTCAAAAAGGAACACGACATTCTGGACGTGTGGTTCGATTCTGGCACAAGCTGGGCCGCGGTTCTGGAAAAGCGGCCGGAACTCTGCTTCCCGGCCGACCTGTACCTGGAAGGCAGCGACCAGCACCGGGGCTGGTTCCAGTCCTCACTCCTGGCCTCGGTGAGCAATCGCGGGCTGGCGCCCTACAGGGCTGTCCTCACCCACGGGTACACGGTGGACGGTCAGGGCAAAAAAATGTCCAAGTCGGTCGGCAACGTGGTGGCGCCCCAGGAGATTATCGACAAGTACGGTGCGGAAGTGCTCCGGCTCTGGGTGGCGAGCGAAAACTATCAGGACGACGTGAAGGTTTCGGACCAGATCCTGAAGCATGTAACCGATGCCTACAGAAAGCTCCGCAACACCCTCCGCTTTCTTCTAAGCAATCTCTACGACTTCGATCCGGCAAAGGATGCCGTCCCCCTGGAACAGCTCATGCCCATTGACCGCTGGGCGCTGGCACGCTTCGCCGGGCTGTCCCAAAAGGTCTGCCAGGCCTACGGGCGCTACGAGTTCCACGCGGTATACCACAGCCTGTACAATTTCTGCGGCACCACGATCTCCAGCATCTATCTGGATGTGCTGAAAGACCGGCTCTACTGCGAGGCCGCGAAAGGCCTGAAGCGCCGGGCCGCGCAGACCGCGATCCATCGCATTCTGGATGGGCTGCTGCGTCTCATGGCCCCCATACTCTGCTTTACCGCGGAGGAGGCCTGGCAGCATCTGTACGGCATCGAGGAGGCAGAGGAGGACTACACGAATTCGGTCTTCTTCGCGGGCCGGCCCGAACTGGATGATATCAGGCCGGATGCGGAGGCGGATGCCCTTTGGCAGCAGTGCCTCACCCTGCGCGGTGAAATCACCCGCGTTCTGGAAATCGCCCGGCAGAACAAGGCCATTGGGCTGTCGCTGGACGCGGAAGTCGTGCTGCAGGCCGGGCCGGAGTGGCGGCACTTGATTGCCGACAACCGCGCGCTTTTGCAGGAACTGTGCATTGTGTCCAGCCTGAGGCTCGCCAGCAGCGGCGAGCGGCTGGCCTTTACCGACACCGAAACCGAGGGCCTGCAGATTGCCGTCCAGCCGGCGCCGGGCCGGAAATGCGAGCGCTGCTGGACGATCAGCGAAAGCGTGGGCCAGGACAGCGGGCACCCGAACCTGTGCAGCCGTTGCGCCGCTGTTGTGCGTGGGTTGGGCTGAGATGCGCCTTGTTCTGTTCAGTGCTGTTTTTCTGGCCGCGCTGGCGCTGGATCAGATCAGCAAATTCTGGATAAGCGCCCACTTTGTCCTGTTTGAAAGCCGGGAGCTTGTGCCCGGCTTCTTCAACCTGACCTATGTCACCAACAACGGCGCTGCCTTCAGCATTCTGGCCGGCCAGCCGGCCCTGTGGCGTCAGGCCGTGTTTGTCCTCATCAATCTGGTGGCGCTGGCCGTGATCGGGCTGGCCCAGTACCGCTTCGGCCGGAACGACCGGCTCTACACGGTGTCGCTGGCCCTGATTGCGGGGGGGGCGGCAGGCAATCTCTGCGATCGGATGCGCCTCTCTCACGTCATTGATTTTCTGGATTTTTATATAGGAGCGTACCACTGGCCCGCCTTCAATATCGCGGATTCGGCCATTGTCTTGGGGGTGGCGCTTTTCATGTTCAACTCGATCTTTCTTGAACCCCGCCAGGAAAAACAACACAGTCATCAGCCATTATGAAAAAAACAGCCATTTTGTTTCCCGGACAGGGATCCCAGTATCTGGGCATGGGCCGGGCCTTTGTGGAGGCGGAGCAGGGGGCTGCGGCCGTTATGGACTTGGCCGAACGCGTGTCGGGCTTCCCCCTCAGGCGACTCGCCTTTGACGGCCCCCTGGACGAGCTGACGCGCGTGCTCTATCTGCAACCGGCCCTGACCGCGGTCAACATCATCTGCTGGGAACAGCTCAAAAAGCGTCTGCCCGGCTGGACGCCGGCCTTTGCCGCCGGCCACAGCCTGGGCGAATATTCAGCCCTGTATGCCGCCCAGGTGCTGAGTCTTGAGGATACCCTGGCCCTGGTGACCAGACGCGGCGAGCTGATGGAGCGCGAGGGCCGGCAGCACCCGGGCGGCATGGCGGCGGTTTTGGGGCTGGAACTGGCGCAGGTTGAGCAGATCCTGGCGGAGGGCAGGCCGGAGGGCACGGTCGTGGTGGCCAACCACAACACGGCCCAGCAGATTGTGCTTTCGGGCGATGCGCAGGGCCTGGATGCCGCGGCAGCCCTGCTGAAGGCAAAGGGTGCGAAAAAGGTCATTCCGCTCCAGGTGAGTGTGGCCAATCACAGCCCGCTTGTCGCCGGTGCGGTGCCGGATTTTGCCGCCAGCATGGCCAGGATCGATTTTCATGCACCGGAGATTCCGGTGATCTTCAACGTCAGCGCGGGCATAGAGCGTAACCCGGAGCTGATTCGCGACCTGATGTCCTATCAGATCGCCTCCAAGGTGCACTGGCTGGAGATTGTCCAGGCCATGCTGGCGGATGGTGTCGAGCTTTTTGTGGAACTGGGGCCGAAGAACGTGCTCACCGGTCTGGTCAACAAGATCCTGCCGAAGGGCAGCACGGTGCAGTGCCTGCAGGCCGACACCCCGGACGCGATGGATGCGGCTGCCAGGGCGATTGCCCCATAATATGCGTTTTTTGAACAGACAGAGAGGATAACATGCAGAACCTGATGAAATGCTTCTGGCCGGTATTGACTTTGCTTTTGGTGTTCACGGCCCTGGACTGGACCTTTATGAGCCACAGTGCCGACGCCCGGGCTCGCGGCGGCGGCCGTTCCTTCAGCATGCCGGCACAGCGCAGCGCGCCGGCGAACCAGATGCAGCAGAACCGCGGCGCCCAGCGCCAGCAACCCGGTGCGGGCAGTTTTGGCCGTGGTTTTCTGGGTGGTCTGGCCGGCGCGGGCCTGGGTGCGCTGCTCTTCGGCTCCATGTTCGGCATGGGCGGCACCGGCCCCGGTCTGTTGCCGCTTCTGCTGCTGCTGGGCGCAGGCTATTTCTTCTGGCGCCGCTTCATGCGCAATCCTTCGGGTCAGACTTCCGAAGGCTATGGACCTCCCGGGCAGGGTGCTCCCTTTGGCTATGCGCAAAGGGTGGCAGCCTCCCCCTCCTTTCAGGACATCGCCGGGCCGGATGAGGAGACCACGGGCCTGGCGGCCATCCGCCGTACCGATCCGGGATTCGACGAGGCACATTTTCTGGAAGTGGCCTCGGACGTCTTCTTCAAAATTCAGGCCGGCTGGACGCGGCGGGATTTTGCCGCCATCCGTCACCTGCTGGGCAGCCAGCTGGCTGGCGAGTATGAGGGCCATTTTCGCGATATGGCGGCCAGGGGCCAGTTGAACAAACTGGAAAACATCTCCATCCGCAAGGTGGCAATCGCGGATGCCGGCAGTGACGGCCGGGAAGACTATGTCACTGTGCTCTTTACCGCAAACCTGCTGGATTACACCGTGGACGAGCGCACTGGCGCGGTGCTGGAGGGCAGCACGAGCCAGCCGGTCAAATTTGCCGAAGAGTGGACCTGGGCCAGACCGGTGCACACCGACAACTGGCTTTTGGAGCGCATTCAGGAGGTGCAGGCCTGAAGGGGCGCTGCACCTCCTGAAAAATTCGTTCCCAGCGCCGGTGCCGGGGGCGCTGTCTGCAGGATCAGTACAGACAGTGCCCCCGGATTGCCACGGGGCAGTCGGCCTTTATTTTACAGGGCCGTGCCCTTTTTCGGGACGAAGAGGCGGGAGCAGTCCACGCCTTCCAGCTCGAGCAGCCCGATTTTTGTGGCAATGCCGCCGGCATAGCCGGTCAGACTGCCGCTCGCGCCCACGACCCGGTGACAGGGAATGATGATGGCAATGGGATTGTGTCCGACCGCGCCGCCCACCGCCTGGGCCGACATGCGCGGCCGCTGCAGCCGGGCTGCCAGTTGGCGGGCGATCGCGCCATAGCTCGTCACGGTGCCGTAGGGAATTTCGCAGAGGAGCTGCCACACGGCCTGCCGGAAGCCGCTGCCCTCCGGTGCGAGCGGCAGCGCCGGAATGGCCGGCTTCTTCCCGGCAAAATAGGCGGCAAGCCAGGCCCGCGCAGCCGCAAGGACCGGCCAGTCCGGATTGATCTCGAATTCGCCTTCGGCTGTCCCGCCAAAGTACTTCTGGCCGCAGAACCAGAGTCCGGAAAGCCTGTCGCCTCTGGCTGCCAGGAGTATCCGGCCCAGGGGCGACTCGACGTATGCTCCAACGTGTGCTGTTTTCATGGTACGGCGAAAGAGAAGCCGGGTTGTCCCCGGGCAGGGAAGGAGGCTTCAGGCCGGGTGCAACACTCTGCACAAGGAAATGGCTGCCAACACGGACTGTCCTGCCGCCCGGATTGGGCTTTTTCTTGGCGCGGCATTGCTCCCCTGCGCCACGGGCATCTGCCGGGGCCCTGCTCAGGCTTCCAGGCCGTCGAAGGCGGCGAGCAGCCGCTGCGTGGCGGCCACCGCAGGCAGGACACCGTCTGCGACCTGACGCTCGATTCCGGCGATGATGCTTTTCACCCCGGCATGGCGGATGAAGCGCTCGTGGAGCTGGTCGTTGATCATCTCGTGGACCCATTTGACATTCTGGTCGCGGCGGTGCTGCTCGAACACGCCCGAGGCCTGGGTGATCTGCCGGAATTTTTTGATGACCCCCCAGATTTCGGGAATGCCCTCGCCGGTGAGGGCGGAGCAGGTGAAGGCGTGGGAGGTCCAGCCTTCGGTTGCGGGTTGCAGGTAGTGCATGGCCCGCTCGTATTCGCCCTGGGCGGTTTTGGCGCGGAGCCTGTTGTCGCCGTCCGCCTTGGTGATGACCAGGGCGTCCGCCAGCTCCATGATGCCCTTCTTGATGCCCTGCAGCTCATCGCCTGCACCGGAAAGCATGAGCAGAAGGAAGAAATCCACCATGGAGCGCACCGCGGTCTCGCTCTGCCCCACGCCGACGGTTTCGATCAGCATCACGTCAAAGCCCGCGGCCTCGCAGACGAGCATGGATTCCCGCGTTTTGCGGGCCACGCCGCCCAGCGTCGTGCCGGCGGGCGAGGGCCGGATGAAGCAGCGGCTGTCCCGGCTCAGTTGCTCCATCCGGGTCTTGTCGCCCAGAATGCTGCCGCCGGAAATGGAGCTGCTGGGGTCAACCGCCAGCACCGCCACCTTGTGGCCCTGTTCCAGCAGGTAACAGCCAAACTTTTCGATGAACGAACTCTTGCCCACGCCGGGCACGCCGGTAATGCCCACGCGGATGGCCTTGCCGCTGTGGGGCAGCAGTCGCTGCAGCACCTGCTGCGCCATGTCGATATGTTTGGGCGCATTGCTTTCCATCAAGGTAATCGCGCGGCCCAGGACAGCGCGATTGCCCGCGAGCACGCCTTCCGCATAGTCGTCCGCAGTGTAGGCCGGCCGCGTAAAAACCGGAGCGCTTGCGCCCGACGCGGCATCCGCTGCTGCCTTCTGGTAGGAACTGATGCCGTCGTGGCCGCTGGCCACGCCGTCCATCACCCGGCAGGCGAACTCGGCGCCCGCATCTTCCGGCTGCCATTCCGGCCTTTTGCTGTCCCTAGAGTCCGTGCCCATGGCTTCTCCGTGTTCAGGTAGGCCCTCCTGCAGCAGGCGATGCCACAGGAGGGCAGGGATGTGCCGCAGGATTACGCCGCTTCCGCCGGATGCAGACGGGCGTGCAGCTCGGTCAGAATCTTCTTCGCCGCCACGGGGATGATCGTGCCTGGCCCGAAGATGGCCGCTGCGCCGTGTTCGCGCAGGAACTGGTAATCCGGAGCCGGGATGACGCCGCCGATGACGCACATGATGTCCGGACGGCCCAGCTTGGCCAGCTCTTCAACCAAAGCCGGGAGCAGCGTTTTGTGCCCGGCTGCCAGCGAGCTGAAGCCCACGATGTGCACGTCGTTTTCCACGGCCTGGCGGGCCGCTTCTTCCGGCGTCTGGAACAGCGGGCCGATATCCACGTCAAAGCCCAGGTCGGCAAAGGCCGTGGATATGACCTTGGCGCCGCGGTCATGGCCGTCCTGGCCCAGCTTGGCGATCATGATGCGCGGCCGGCGGCCTTCCTCTTCCTCGAACTTTTTGGCCATGTCAATGACTTCCTGAATCACGTCCTTCTCCGCAAATTCTGCCTTGTAGATGCCGGAGATGGCCCGGATGGTGGCCACGTGGCGGCCGCAGACCTTCTCGATGGCATCGCTGATTTCGCCCAGAGAGGCCCGGGCCCGGGCGGCGTCGACGGACAGGGCGAGCAGGTTGCCCTGGCCGCTCTTCGCGCATTCGGTGATGGCGTTCAGGGCGGCCTGGCATTTGGCCTCGTCCCGCTCGGCACGCAGCTTGGCGAGCCGCTTCAACTGGGCCTCGCGCACGCTGGTGTTGTCCACTTCGAGGGTATCCAAGGCGTCTTCCTTTTCCAGCACATAGGTGTTGACGCCCACAATTTTTTCGCGGCCCGAGTCGATGCCGGCCTGACGGCGGGCTGCGGCTTCCTCGATGCGCATCTTGGGCAGGCCGGTTTCAATGGCCCTGGCCATGCCGCCCAGTTGTTCGACTTCCTGAATGTGGCCCCAGGCGCGCTGCATGATGGCGCCGGTGAGTGCCTCCACGTAGAAGGACCCGGCCCAGGGATCGGCAGGTCTGATGATATTGGTCTCGTCCTGCAGGTAGAGCTGGGTGTTGCGGGCGATGCGGGCCGAGAAGTCGGTGGGCAGGGCGATGGCCTCGTCGAGCGAGTTGGTGTGCAGCGACTGGGTATGGCCCAGGGCCGCGGCCAGGGCCTCGATACAGGTGCGGCAGACGTTGTTGAAGGGGTCGCCCTCGGTGAGGCTCCAGCCCGAGGTCTGGCTGTGGGTACGCAGGGCCAGCGATTTCGGATTCTTGGGGCCGAAGCTCTTGATGATCTTGGCCCAGAGCACGCGGGCGGCGCGCATCTTGGCCACTTCCATGAAGTAGTTCATGCCCATGGCCCAGAAAAAGGAGAGCCGGGGCGCAAAGGTGTCGATGCTCATGCCGGCGTTGACGCCTGCACGGGCATAGTCCCAGCCGTCGGCCAGGGTATAGGCCATTTCGATGTCCGAGGTGGCGCCAGCCTCCTGCATATGGTAGCCGGAAATGCTGATGCTGTTGAATTTCGGCATGTTCTGCGAGGTAAAGGCAAAAATGTCCGAAATGATCTTCATCGACATGGCGGGCGGGTAAATATAGGTGTTGCGCACCATGTATTCCTTCAGAATATCGTTCTGAATGGTGCCCGCGAGCTGCTCCAGTTTGACCCCCTGTTCTTCGGCAGCCACGATGTAGAAGGCCAGAACCGGCAGCACCGCGCCGTTCATGGTCATGGACACGCTCATTTTGTCCAGCGGGATGCCGGAGAAGAGAATCTCCATGTCCAGGATGGAGTCCACCGCCACCCCGGCCTTGCCGACATCGCCGACCACACGGGCATGGTCGGAGTCGTAGCCGCGGTGGGTGGCGAGGTCAAAGGCAATGGAGAGACCCTTCTGCCCGGCGGCCAGATTGCGGCGGTAAAAGGCGTTGCTCTCCTCGGCGGTGGAGAAGCCGGCGTACTGCCGGACCGTCCAGGGCCGCTGCACGTACATGGTGCTGTAGGGGCCGCGCAGATAGGGCGGAACCCCGGGCATGTAGCCCAGGTGCTCCAGACCCTCGCAGTCCTTTCTCGTATAGAGCGGCTGCACGTCGATCTGCTCGACCGTGCGCCAGGCCAGTTCCTCGGGGCTCAGGCCGGTTTCGGCCTGCACTTTCGCCGCCCAGGAGGCGTAGTCCATCTTCCTGCCCGAAGGTCTGAGGGCAATTTTGGTGAAATCGGGTGCGTTCATCAGATCACCTCCAGATGTTGCTGTACTTTGGTCAGGAGATCCAGCGCATTGGCGCGCACATGCAGAAACTCGTCCACACCGGCAGCCTTGAAGGCCTCGATTTGATCTTTGGGATAGCCGGCCAGAATGACCATCATGTCCGGCCTCGCCGCCTTCACCTTTCTGGTCAGTTCGGGCACGATCTCCGGGTAGCTGTCGTCGGTGGAGCAGATGACCATGGCCCTGGCGCCGGAATCCAGGGCCGCACCGACGGCCTCGTCGATCGTGGGAAAGCCGTCGTTTGCGATGGTGGCCAGGGCGGCGACGTTCAGAAAGGCGGTGGAGAAGTCGGTACGGGCCTTGTGCTGCGGAATCGGCCCCATGTTGGCCATAAAGATTTTTGGCGCGCCGCCGTGCTTTTCGGCCCAGGCCTCGGTGGCCATGCGGATGCGCTCGAAGGGCTCGGCGCCGCGATGCACCCGCAGCCTGTTCACCTGCGGCGCGGCCTCCTGACCCCTGGCCGCGGCGAAAATTTCGCCCAGACTGGCGCCGGCCCTGGCCGCGGCGATGGCTGCAGTCATCAGCGCTTCCTGACCGGAATCCGCCTGCCGGCCGACTTCGGCCAGGGCTGCATCGCGGCTTTGGCCCTTTCTGGCCGCAGCCAGGGCCGCCTTACGGGTCTTCAGGAAGGCCTCGTGGTCAATGGGCTCGATGATCTGCTTGGCCTCCGCCAGATTCGGATACATGCTCGTGCCAACAAAGCGGTCGGTGCGGGTGGCCACGTTCTTAGCCCGTTTGGCGGCTACTTCAGCCACCTGCGCCTGCGGGAAGCCGGCGGAGAGGGCCTTGAACATGCCGCCCTGGCCTTCAATCTGCTGGAAGAGCGCCCAGGCCCTGTCGGCGAGCTGTTGCGTGAGTTGCTCCACATACCAGCAGCCGCCGGCCGGATCCACGACCTTGTCGAAGTGGGCCTCCTCGCGCAGCACGATGTGCACATTCCGGGCGATACGGCTGGAAAATTCGTTGGGCGCGCGGAAAATTTCGTCGTAGGGGCCGACATGGATGCTGTCCACGCCGCCGGCCACGGCGGATAAGGTCTCGGTGGAGACGCGCAGCATGTTGACCCAGGGATCGACCTTGGTCTTGTTCCAGCGGGAGGTGCGGGCGTGAATGTGCATGGCGCGCACAGGCTCCGAGCCGCCGAAGCTCTCGACGACCTGGCTCCAGCAGAGGCGTGCGGCCCGGAATTTGGCGATTTCCATAAAGAGGTCGGAGCCAATCGCAAACTCGAAGTTGATGTGGCGGGCCGCGGTTTCAGCCGCAATGCCGCGCTTGTCCAGCTCGCGCAGATATTCGGCGCCGGTGGCGAGAGCGCTGGCGATGTCCTGCACCGCACTGCCCCCGCTCTCCTGATAGGCGCTGGCGTCAACGGCGATGGTCCGCAGATTGGGCGCTGTGGCCGCCGCCCAGCGGGTCAGAGCCGCCATGTGGGCATAGGCCCTTTCCAGGGACAGCGGCAGGGTACCGGTGCGGGCCAGCGTGCCCAGGGGGTCGGCCGAAATGCTGCCGCGCAGTTTGGCCGTGTCCTGCCCGGCCGCCTGGATCCGCGCCGCCAGGAGGGCCGTGGCGGCCAGGCCGGATGGGCCGGTGGCCAGACGGCATTCCTGCGCGGTCAGATCAATATCCCTGAAGGCCAGCTCCGCATCCGCAAGGGTGTTCAGGGACAACCCATCCCTGCCCGCTGTTTCCGCGGTCGCATTATCGGCATCGAAGCCGTTCTGGGTGGCTTCGTCCAGGACAATGTTCAGACTGGTCTGTCCCTTTTGCAGGGCGTGCTTCGCGGTTTTGTTCCATTCGGCGGGATCCGCGCTGCGCAGTTCCTGCGACACCTGCCATGGCATGCTAACCGCACCGGAAGCCCTGATGCCGCGGACAAAGGGCGCTTCGCCGGGCTGGCTGTCCACATAGGCCAGACCTTCCAGGTCTTCCTGCAGGTAAAGAGGCTGAATATCGATGCCTTCGTACGTTTTTTTGATCAGCTTTTCAAAGGGCTTGCCCTTCAGATCGGCTTCCACCTTGGCCCGCCACTCTTCCTTGGTGACCGGTGGGAAATCCTTGAGGATATCCAGTGTCGATCCCATTGCTACCTCCTGTTTGTGATGTGGCGCTTGCCCCGTCCGGGACGTCGCACGAGTGTCTGTATCGCCTGCGAAAACGCATGTCGATCAACAAACGGAAACACGGGCCGTCTGAACTGATCTCAAAAAACGGCAGGTCTTCTGGCTTCCGGATCATCCTTCGCGCCGAACCTTCCCGGCCACCGGATTGGTGGTCAGTGGCACAAAAGAGCGCTTTGTCCCCGGATACAGCGGCCGGACCGCAACGGATTTGCACCGTTTTCCCTTTTCACCGCCGGTCAGCTCACAGCCGGCGACACCGCTTTTTGCATTTTTTGGAGCCAGCCGTGCGGCCGGCCGTTTGTGCCTCCTTGAAGTGAGATGGTCGGATGTGCCGTCAACAAAGGCCGGAACAAAAAGATCCGGGGTTGTTTCGATTTGGCGGCTCCTTTCTGGAATCGGGCTCAACGATAGCGTGTCGGCCCGGATTGCTGCATCGGAACCTGCCGCCCCGCCACCCGCACAGGATACGACCGGAAACGGGCGCCGGAAAAGAAGAAGCTGAACATTAGCAAGCCATAATTCGGATAAAACAGCAAGCCAAAAGGTGCGGGCCCGGCAAGAGGCTGAAACGGTATGCCTGAAACAGTGCGGCGCGGACTTGAAATGGCTCTTCCCTGTGCTGAATGAGAAAGGCCGTAGTGCCATGGCAGCCCGTTGAAAGAGTCGCAGCAATACGTATTGCGAGGAAAAAACTGTGTCAGGCAGAGGAGCAACTCACTGATTCTTTGCTACTTGGAATTTGAAACTCCTGTAGCCTGGAACCAAAAACATGGTTTTTCAACGGGCTGCTAAAAGGCAACAATGCCGCTTTTACCGTGCTGTGTCGTCTTTTCCCAGACGCACATAGGCCATGACAAAGAGCAGGGCCCAAAGGAAATCAAAAACGGCAAAGGGTTTCCACATGCCGGGGTGAATTCAAATTGCAAATGCACCGGTGAGGGCCTGGTTAAAAACCTCAGCGGGAGTCTGGTAGTGTAAACATTTGCGCGGCCGGTTATTCAACCGTTCTGCGACGTTGCGGAGTATTTCTTCCGTGATCTTGTCTTCGACGATATGACGGTTGCTGTCGGATGGGGCTGCGCAGCTTCGGCTGGGATGCTCTTGGTCGTCTGAAAACAGTCCGGCGGAACGGTCAGGAGCTAGCCGGCTACGGCTATGACAGCCAGAACCGTCGTGTTCGGAAGACCGTGGGTGCGAAGACCACGTACTATCTGTATGATCTGGAGAGCCGTCTGCTTGCGGAGATTGCCGGGAACGGCAGGGTACTGAGGGAATATGTCTGGCTGGGGCAGGAGCCGGTGGCGCTTCGGGAATACGAACTCCGGCCTGGCCTGTACTACTACATCAACGATCACCTGGGCACACCGCAGCGGCTGATTACAGGAGAGGGCACAGTGGTCTGGCAGGCTGCCTATCTGCCCTTTGGCAGGACCCAGGTCCAACTCGGCACGGTGCAGAACAACCTGCGCTTCCCCGGCCAGTACTTCGATGCCGAAACCGGGCTGCACTACAACTGGAACCGCTACTACGATCCGGATACCGGAAGGTATCTCTCACCTGATCCCATCGGCCTCGATGGCGGACTCAACCTCTATGCCTATGTGGAAAGTGATCCGGTGAATTGGATGGATCCGGAATGCCGGCTGTCAGCCAATGGCCCAACACCACCAGCACATAGGCCGCCTTCAGGCCGATGCCGTAGGGGATGAGCAGGCGCCTTTGCAGCGGTGCCCTGGCGATCTGGAAAAACATCCAGGCAAAGACGAGCAGGAGCAGGGCGGGAAACTGCACATAGCCGATGTGGTTGGGCGGCTCCACTCCGACCCAGCCGTAGATGCCGTAGGGAGCCAGGAGAAAGGCCAGCCCCAGAAGACCGTCGTAGAGGGCTGCCAGGTAAAAAATCTGGGAAATGCGATGTCCATGCATGGCGTTCACCGTGTCCTTGTTTTTGAGAAGAGCTTGAAAAAGCGCGCTTTCAAATGCCGCGTCACAGTGCCTTGCCCCTGAGCTCCACAAGGCATGTTCGGGCAGGAAAGCCGCATTACCGGGGCTTCCTGTCGCTCCTTTCTGCTTCACCAGTGCGCGCAGTTGCCCTTTGAAATGTGCACGCCGGGCCTTGGTCGCCTCTTCGCTGTACAGGCGGGCGGTCAGTCGCTTGAAACCCTGGGACAGCTCGGCCACTGTCATCCGCCTGGGCACGAAATTGATATCGAACAGGGTGCATTTCTCCCAGGCATTGGGGCTGATAATGCGGTTTTCCCTGTGCAGGGCGGCGTAGAGCGGCGTGCCGGGAAAGGGTGTTTGCAGGGTGATCTGCACCTCGTGCAGGCCGGAGTCCATGACAAAATCATAGACCTCGTCAAAGATCGTCTGGTCATGACTGTCCAGCCCCAAAACGAAACAGCCGTTGACGCTGATGCCGTGCGACTGGATGGTCGCAATCGCCTCCCGATAGCCGGCCTGCTGCCTGTACTTCCAGTTCCGCCTGGTTTCGAGCTCCTGCAGGGCAGGGGCTGTCGGGCTTTCAAAACCTATCAGTACCTGGGCGCAGCCGCTTTCGCGCATCAGGTGCAACAGTTCGCCATCCTGGGCGAGCGATACATCTGTTTCCGTGAACCAGCGGATGTTGCGCTTTTTCAGCTCGGGCAGCAGCTCTTTCCAGTAGGCCTTGTTGACAAAGGTGTTGTCGTCGGCAAATTCGATGAAGGGATGCTCCCACAGGGCCTTGATGCGGTCAATTTCCGCCAGCACCCTGGCCGCGGGTTTCTGCTTGTACTGTTTGGTCAAGAGGATGGAGCTGGCGCAGAAGGCGCAGCGATGCGGACAGCCCCGGCTGGTTTGCACGGTCAGGCGATTGTAGCGCCCAATGTCCAAAAGCTCGAATGCGGGCATGGGGGCATCCTGGAGATCAAACTCCGCACCCTCTGTCTTGTAGTAGGGCTGCAGGGCGCCGGCCTCCGCATCCCGCAGCACAGCGGACCAGCTCAGTTCTCCCTCGCCTACCAGCACGGCATCGCAGTGTTCTTTGGCCTCCGCAGGGAGCGTGGTGGCGTGAATGCCGCCGATCACCACCTGTTTGCCCGCCTGCCGCAGTTCGTCTGCCAGGGCATAGGCCTCTCCGATCTGGGCGCTGTAGCTCGAAATGGCGATAAGATCGCAGGAGTCAAGCTGCTGGCGTATGCCATCCTCCGCGGTGAGCCTGTCCACCTCTATGTAGGCCACATGGTGTCGGCTCGGGGTCATGCCGGCCAGGGTGAGGAGACCAAGACTGGGCAGCGAGGCAATCACCTTGCTCCGCTCGACAAAGCCCGGCAGGGTCAGGCCCATGTTGAGCAGCTCCCGATCGCACACACGGATGCCGCTCATGGCAATCAGCGCAATCTTCATATGCCTGTCCACTGGCTGAAGAAAAGCAGGGTGCCGATGACCAGACTCAGCACCGGAATGAAAAAGAAATGGCGAAACGCCTCTCTGTACGCCGCGAGAAAGCAGAGCAGCGGCATGGTGACAGCCCCGACGACAAAAAGACAGGAGGCGTATGGCGAGCTGGGCGCGACATGAAAGACCGCGCCGCTGAAGGCATAGCTCATATTGATGAAGGCGATGCCGAAAAAGGAGATATGACCGAGCCTGACCATCCTTCGGCGCCAGGAATGATAACCGCCCAGCCAGTCTTCTCTGTGGAAAAAGAGACCGAGCACTGCACCCGCGACAAACCCGAGCAGGATGCCGATCCAGGCGGCGTAAAAGTTGAGCATGTACATACGATCACCACTGCTGTTTCATAAAATTGTAAAGGGAATCCAATAAATAAAGGACTGAATACCATTTCAGGCTACAATGCTTTTGCTCAAAACCTAAGCAGAACAGGGATGCCCGAACCAGTGAGCCCCCATAACACAATCCTCATGTGTAATGCATTTTTAGGCCATATTGCATTGTAGGGTTTAGCGTTATCTCTAATGCCAGCCAAATAGGTGTCCCAGGGAACGAAACACATCGGTATAAAAGTTTCCACCGATTTCTCGTATAAATTCAAAGGGCAAGTCTGGAGCGCCAAGGAACGGGCGCAGTGTCCACGCCAACTGGGTTCCCACAAAGGCAAACAGCAACAGCCAAAACCTCAGAAATGTCCGTCGTGATCGCTTGGTCGCTTCGCCATCTTCTGATAGTTGTACATACATACGATTAAAGAAGAGCACTCCCAGTAAGCCGGATACTACGAAAAACGCCACATTCAGCAGCTTGAAAAATTGATAGCTCTGCGTTGTGACAATGAAGAATAAAGTGATCGGGGCGAAACCAACCAGCGCCACGCCAATGATTGCCATTCCGGTCGCCAGCAATACAAAGGTTTGTAGAATGGATCGTTTTGATCCCAAAAATGAGCTGAAGATGAACAGTGTCGGCATGCAAATCACGGTAGTCAGCAGAAACAGGATTGGCAGTTTAAGGCAGGATGAAAGAGCTTGTAAAAAACTATGCTGACTGCCAATAATCGCGCCATAAACGGCGAAAGAGGCAACACCGATGAGGTTTAACTCTATGAGCTTTCGTTTCAGATCAATACCGTCGGCTATTTCCTTAAGAAATGCTTCACGATGTTGCAGGATAGAGATCAAAGATTTCATAGATATTCACCTTTTAACTTGAGGATCTAACGCCAGAATAAATCATCCCAAGGCAATGTAATTAAAAATTGACAAAATGAATTTTCCAGATTCGGTCTGAATGATTGATCCTCTGAACTGAACTGTCTTTCATCTCCAGGCCGCTGAGGTAGAATTAACCAACTGACAAAACAAAGCGTGGTAAAGTTAAATGTATATGGAATAGGCACATGACCTTACAGAACGATGCAGTGCTGCAGGGTAGTTTGGTTGAGTATCTTATTATGGTAATTTATTACAGACATTATTTTTATATAATTTATATTCACTTAGAGCACCGGTTTTGCATGCATTAAAACATTCATGATTAAAAGCCTCAGAGTTGAATCCTGGATAATTTCTCAACACATGTACAACCCACATTTCATAATTACTACCAGGAAAATAGTCTTTTGCATCTTCAATACAATCTAACTCACTTTTATGTAGTCTAACGCATGCCTCTGATATTTTATATAGTTGTAAACAGTCCTCATCATTCATTTTTGTAATATTGGTATCTGAATATTCAATTTTAAGAATGTTACCTTTCAGAATTGCCTTTTTAATTTTTTGCTTTTCAAAACCTAAATCAACTTCAACTAAGCCGTCTCTTTCTTTCGGATTTATCACCATTGAGTCCGAATTGAAATTTGCGTCGGTTACTATTGAATAATTCTTATTTTTATCGAATAAAAGAAAGCTTAATGGGTCAATTCGGCAACCAGAGCCACCACAACTTTTACTAAAAAGAATGGCAACATAATCACCTGTTTTAAAACTACCGATTATATGTAAATAATTGCTAGATGATGTCTCTTCATAAATAATTTTTCCATCTAATCCAAGATATTGTGGCGGAGTATGACCTTCGTCAAGTACCTCACTCAATGTTTGGACTAAGCCAACATCAGTTTTAATTTCATCTTGTATGAAATATTCCTTTGCATGAACAAAGCTTGAAATTAAGAATATAGGTAATAGATATATTGCTCTTATACTCATTGTTAATCGTCCTGATGCGTGTGTTCAGTAGCAAAGTGTAGCAAAATCCGATGCTGTTCTAGCGATATATATGCAATGAAAATCTATCAATACAAATTTTAGTCAAGATGGCCTAAGCTCTTTGATATAACGTGATTATCTTCTGCCTCTATATGACAGATATGTTTAGAGAATGGCGATCCAAAAAAGATAACCATCAGTTCATCTTTTCCTTTATCGTTGCTCCATCTGGCTATATCTGCACCTTCTGCGATTGCTCTCTCCTTCAGTCCAGAGGTTGGATCTCCTGGTGAAAGAGAAGCGCAGAAACGTTTAGCCTTGCCTGCAGCGGAACGTTCTGCATATTCTGTATACAGGCCAAAGCAAAAAAATATCGCAAGACTGCACAGCACTAAAAGAATAAACTTACGGGATAAAATTAATGTTTTCTTCAGTATGCCAACGCCTTTGTTCATATTTCCCTCTGTTTGATTTGTGTCGTGCAGTGTCTGCAATTGTTTTTATCTTTTCATTGCCGTTTCTACCCGCACGCCACAAATCTTCTTCAGAAGCCTGTTATCGTCACGCGCTGTCAGGCGCCGGCGCTCCATCGCAGGGGTGAAACCCCGCGTTTGCCGCTGCCAGTTTGGGAGCCCCGGCAGAGCCGGGGCTCAGGCCAGAGGTACTACTACTTCTTCACCCACTTGCCGTCTGCCTGCACAAACTGGCCCTTGGGCGTCTTGTCGATGGCCTTTTTCCCGGCCAACTGTTCCACATCCTTGAGGGCAATGCCGTTTTTCTGGGCAATGCTCTGATATTCCGCCTTGCGTCTGGCATTGACCGAAGCCGCCACCTTGGCGGCCTCCGGGTTGTTCTGCACCAGGGCCAGATAGCCGCTGGCCGTCTCCCCCAGCAGTCCCTGCTCTTTTGCCGTCTGCAGATCCATGGCCCATCCGGTCCCGGTCAAAAGGCTCACCAAAAAAGCGCCCAGTACTGACGAGATAATCGTGCGTCGCATTGCTTTCCTCCCCTTAAAACAAGCCCTTGTCCGAGCTGAGTACATCGTCCAGCGCCTTTTCGACCTTGACCTTGATCTCATGCTCGATTTTGACATTCAGATTGATGGTGATCGGCTTGTCCGACGCCTCCACCTGCACCCTGGGCGTGCAGCCCGCACAGCCCAGAGCGAGGAGATACAGTCCGGCCACAAGGGCCGGCAGGATTGTTCGCATGGCTTCCTCCCGCGCCAATGGCGCAATGCCCCGTCATTTTGTCTTGTTGGGGCGGTAATGTTGCCGCACCCAGTCGTTCAGGCTGGATGTCAGTCCCTGACTATAATTGAGACTTTTGAGCAGTGAAAGCACATTCTGTTTGGTCTGGATGTTCAGATGCACCGGCCGCGTGGCCGAAAGCGCCGGGCTTTTGCCCTCCAGATGCAGGTCGATGAGGAGCTGGCCATCCGGCCGGTAATCCACTGAGGCAGCCAGCTTGTCATAACGGTATTCTTCAAGCGCCTTGAGGGCGTATTCGCCATAGGTGGATCTTTTCAGGGCTTCTCCGCTGGTCTGATAGCGGATAAGCCCCCCCTCAGCCACGCTCCTGACCGTGCCGCCGTACACCCCAGGGCCCTTGGGGCCCATCGCGAAGGGCAGGCTGCCGTCAATGCGGCCGGAAAGGGAGAGCCCGTCCACCGGATGCAGCGCCAGAATGGCGGCCAGATCCAGATTTTCCAGGCTGAAAGTGCAGGAGCTGATCCTGCCGGTCTCAAAACGGTAGGGACAGGCTTTGACCGAAACAGCACCGGAAAAAACGCTGACCCTGCCGCTTTCCAGTTGCAAAACGGGCCAGCCGCTCTTCTGCTCTGGCGGCATGACTCTGAGCGCCAGTTCCAGATCCCGAAGCGGCAGTGGGCCCTCTATGCTTTTGACAGCCACCGCGCCGCTTTTCAGGGAGCGGAAGCTGGGCGCGAACTGCAGATGGTGGCTGCTGGTGATGCCTTCATACGTGAAGCCCCCGTGGTGGACGGCGCCATCGCGCAGGGAGGTGGCGAGCGTGCAGGCGAGCGGGGCCTGCCCCCATTTGAGCTGCAGTTCGGCCTTGAACAGCCCGCGTTCAACGGCTTCCGCGGGCAGGGGCATAGCCGGCTGGGCAAAAATCTGCAACAGCGAAGCCTTTGGCCCGAATTGCAGGTGTTCCGGGGTGCGCACCACAAGCTGCTGCTCCGGATTGCCGGCTGCGGCCTTCCAGGTCAACTGCAAAGCGCCTCCGGCTTCCGGCAGACTGACATCGAGGGCCAGCGCCCTGGCCGTGCTCGTGTTTTCAAAAGAACATCTGAGCTTACGCAAGTGCAGCGGGACAAAGCCCACCGGCCCGGTGACGAGGCCCTGCACAAAGACCGGCTCCCTGGGCTGCCAGTCCAGCTTCTGGCCTCTGTCCCCCAGGGCGATTTTGAGCGGCAACAGGCCGGTGGCGCGCTCTATCTGCACGTCTTCAGACCTGAAATGCTGCACTGCAAAACGCGACCCGGGGCCGAAAACGATGCGGCCCCAGTCCTGGGCCGCATCCTGCGGCCGGGAAAATTTCGCCTGCATGCTCAGTTGTTCCCCGGTCAATTGGCCTATTTTCAGGCCGCTGTCCGCGCCCAGTGCCAGGCCCGCCAGGTGCAGCGGGGTCGCAGGACGCCAGTCGAACATGACAGCCGCCTCCTGCCACGAAAGCGTGCCGGTGAGGGACAGCCGGCCAGCCGCCAGGCGCCCGAAGGGGCCGCGCAGATTGCTGACGTCGAGCCCGGAATCTTCCGAAAACACGAGCCCTTCCCCGCTCTGTTCCGTAAAGGCCTCGAGGGTGCAGAACAGCTCGGCGCGGCCAAGCTGCCAACCGGCCAGATCCAGATCCGCGGCGGTCAGCGCCAGCCGGACCCGCTGATCCTCGACCCGCAGCGTGACCTGGATGGCGCCCCTCTCAAGGGCCAGACTCTCCGGCAGGCAGTCGCGAAAGGCAGCGGTATCGAGCGTGCAATGGGCCTGCAGACTCCGGTCATCGCGGGCAATCGTGATGGTCAGCGGAGGCGCTGCCGCCTGCCCCTTTTGCCGCAAAACGAGCCGGCCTTTTTTTCCGTCCGCATCGGCGCTGTAATCCAGCCGCAGTCTGGTGGCGGGCTGCCGGCCCGAGGTGATTTCGACTTCGTCTATTATCAGGGACTGCAGGGGCAGGAAGCGGAACTGCTGGACCAGCCGGAACAGCGGAGCCATGGAAAAGCCGCTCCCTTGCCCCCTGGTCACTGGCTGCCACTGCGCCGGCGCCCGGATGGCGAGGCGCCGCAGCGCAATCCTGCCGAAGTGACCGGCCCGGAGTTCACCTGGCGAAAAATCACTGCGCAACTGCTCCAGTTCAATCTGCAGCGCCCCTGCAGGCAGGGGCAGCCGCGCACTGGCCGCCCGAAGCATCAGATGGGCAGGGCCAATGCCCCCGGTTTCGACAAGCACGTCCTCGAAGCCGGCCCGGTTCAGCGCCAGCTTCACCAGGGCGTTCACCAGCACATGCCGGCAGCAGACCAGGCCGATAACGAGCAGCAGGGCCAGCAGCAGGAGGGTCCTGAAGCGTGAGGGCCTTTTCCCGGCCGGGGCTTTGGGTACAGACATCAGGTTGATCATGGCGAGGCGGGGGAGGATGTTAAGTCACCTGTTCCTTATTCTGCACAACTAAGGTGCAGCCCAAAAAAACAGGGAGCGGCAGGGCCCATGCCTGCCTGGGGTGGAAAAAAATGCGACTCTGTCCTATAGTGAGGCGATTGGAAGGCTGCGCCTGTCAATGGCGCGTTTTTATACCGAATTGACTGTATATGTTCACGTTCCCGAAAAATTTGCAACGGCCTTGTGCAATCCTCCTGGCAGCGCTGGCATTGCTGCCGCAATTTGTCTGCGCGCAGGACGAGGCGGCGCCACCAGCCCCGCTTGCCGCGACCATCGGGATTCCGCCCCCCGAGTCGCCTGCAGAAGCGCCCCTGACCGAAGCGCCCACGCCGCTGCAGGCCCGTCTCGAACAGATGTACTTTGACGAAGAGCACCGTCTGGGCAGCGAAGTGGTCTATGCCGCGGGCCAGCTCATGGATCTGTACCGGGAAAACGCTTTCCAGCCCCTGTGGACCGATCCGGCCAAGATCGAGGAGCTGCACCGGGCCGTGCTGGCCGCTGCCGATGACGGGCTGAATCCGGCCGATTACCATCTGGCAGCCATCCAGAGCGCACTGGGGCCGGACGAGGCGGCTGCTGCAAACGCGCCGCCGCAAGCCGTGGCTTTTGTGCCCGCTCCGGTGCAAATCGGCAGCACAGCCAAGGCGGCCCTGAGCGCGGAACAGTTGGATCGGGACATTCTCTTCAGCGATGCCCTGCTGCTTTTGGGGGAGCACCTGTTGCACGGCAAGGTGGACGGCCAGGACGTGGAGGAAAAAAAAGGTCTGGCTGCCGGGCTGCCGGATGTGGATATCAACTTTTACCTGCAGGCCCTGCGCTCGGGCAAAATCGTTGCGGCCATGCAGAGCTGCACGCCAAAAAATGCCCACTACCAGGCGCTGAGGACCGCTTTGGTGCTGTACAATCACCGGGCCAAACCAGGCGCGTTGAGCCATGTGCCGGAAGGCCCGGCCCTCAGGCCCGGCATGCGCGACAGTCGGGTGCTGGCGCTGAAAAAGCGCCTGAGCGAAAGCGGTGATCTGGATCTGGCGGATTCCGGGGAGGATCTCTACGATGAGGCGCTCACGGCAGCGGTCAGGCAGTTCCAGAGCAAAAACAAACTCAGGGCCGACGGCGTGGCCGGCAGGGGCACCATTGCGGCCCTCAACAATCCGTCGGCGCCGTCAAAAAAACACATCCAGCAGATTCGCGCCAACCTGGAACGCACCCGCTGGCTCATGCACGACCAGCCCGACTCCGCAGTGCTGGTGGATATTGTTGGCTACCAGTTGCACTACTACGAAAAGGGCAAGCCGGTCTGGAGCACCAGGGTCATGGTGGGCAAGCCGTACACGCAGACGCCCTCCTTCCGCTCGGCCATCAACTATCTGGTGCTGAACCCGACCTGGACCGTGCCGCCCGGCATGATGAAAAGGGAATATCTCCCAAAGATCCTGAACGATCCCGGATACCTGTCCAGCACGGGCCTCAAGGTCTACGACACAAAGGGCAATCAGGTGAACCCTGCCACGATCAACTGGAGCAGGTATCTGAAGCGGCCCTGTCCCTACGTGTTGCGGCAGGCCGCAGGCAAAAGGAATTCTCTGGGCCGCCTCAAATTTCTGTTTCCAAACCCCTACCACGTCTATCTGCACGACACGCCCAGCAAAAATCTCTTTGACCGGCAGGGGCGGGCGCTCAGCCACGGCTGCATCCGGGTGGCTTCCCCGGTGGAGCTGGCCCGCCGGATTCTCGAGGGCGACTCCGAAAACACGGTGACGGTCAAACAGTTTGACAAGCTCCTCGCATCCGGTAAAACTGGGGGCATTCGTCTGAAAAATCCGCTGCCGGTGTTTCTGCTGTACGCCACGGCCAAAAGCGACGGCAAAGGAAACATTGTTTTCACGCCCGATATTTACGGCCGGGACGCCGCGGTGATCGCAGCCCTGGATCAGCCGCCCAGACCCCTGGCCCAGAGGCCGCCGGCCCCGGAACAGCCTGTCGAGGCGGTCGAATCTGCCCTGACGGCGGACAAGCCGGAGAACGGGCAGAGCCAGCCTGAACACGGTGTGGTCAGGCCCGCATCCCCGGCCGGGCCGGTGGACAGCCCGGCCGGAGCCGCGCAGGCAGCCCGCCGGAACATGCCTGCAGAGCGAACCTAACCGCCAATATTTTACACAGGAAGCAGCAATGGCAGAAAAAACATGGAAAGCGGAAACCATTGCCGTTCAGGGCGCGTATGAGCCTGGCAACGGCGACCCGCGCGTCGTACCGCTGGCCCTGAGCACCACCTTTGCCTACGACAGCGCCCAGGATGTGGCCGATCTTTTCGACCTCAAGACCTTCGGTCACTTCTACACCCGCCTGAGCAACCCCACGGTCGCGGCCTTTGAGGGCAAGATGTGCATGCTGGAAGGCGGCGCCGGGGCCCTGGCCTGCGCTTCCGGCCAGAGCGCCACGTCTTTGGCCATCATGAATATCTGCCAGGCCGGCCAGCACGTGGTCGCGGCCAGCACCCTCTACGGCGGCACCTACAATCTGCTGTCCCATACACTGCCGAAGTTTGGCATCAACTGCACCTTTGTGGATCAGAAGGCCCCGGCCCAGGAAATCGCCGCTGCCATTCAGGACAAGACCCGGCTCGTCTTTGGCGAGGCGCTTTCCAACCCGGGCACCGAGGTTCTGGACTTCGAGAAATTCGCGGGCGTGGCCCATGCAGCGGGCATTCCCCTGATTGTGGACAACACCTTCCCCACTCCCTATCTGTGCCGGCCCTTTGATTTTGGCGCGGACATCGTGGTGCATTCCTCCTCCAAGTATCTTGATGGTCATGCGGTCAGTCTGGGCGGCGTGATTGTGGACAGCGGCCGTTTCAACTGGGCGAACGGCAGGTTTCCGGAGCTGACCGAGCCGGACGAAAGCTACCACGGCATGAGCTATACCGGCGCGTTCGGCGAGCTGGCCTACATCGTCAAGGCCAGGGCCCAGTTGACCCGGGACCTGGGGGCCGTCATGTCGCCCATGAACGCCTGGCTTGCCAATCTGGGTCTTGAGACCCTGCACATCCGCATGGAGCGCCACACGGAAAATGCCACCCGGCTGGCGGAATGGCTCGCTCACGACAAACGGGTGCAGTGGGTGAAATATCCAGGCCTGAAAAACGACCCCAACCATGCCCTGGCCAGAAAATACCTGAAAGGCATGAGCGGGGTGCTCACCTTTGGCGTCAGGGGTGGCGCCCAGGCCGGCGAGCGCTTCATGAACAGCCTTAGGCTGGCCAAACTGGTGGTGCATGTGGCCGACACCCGCACCTGCGTGCTGCATCCGGCCAGCATGACCCACCGCCAGCTCTCGCCGGAGCAGCAGCAGGCGGCAGGCGTGACGCCGGAACTGATCCGCGTCTCCGTGGGCATCGAAAACATTGACGACATCATTGCCGACTTTGATCAGGCGCTGGCTGTGGCGTGCCAGGGATAGGCGGCCTCTGCAGGGGCTGCACGCTGCGGGCCGGGGTAAAAACCTCGACCCGCCCTGCGCCTGCCAGCAACAGGGCCTGGGAGCAGGCTGCCACCGTGGTGCCGGTGGTGAAGACATCGTCCACCAGAAGGATCTTTTTGCCGGCCACTTCGCTGTCCGCCGCAAAGGCATGTTGCAGATTGCGGCGTCGGGCCCCGCCGTCCAGGGCCGTCTGGGGTGTGGTATAACGCGTGCGGACCAGCAGGTCGGAACGGATTTTGTCCTGCCACATGGGGAAGCAGTGGCGTGCCAGCAGCAGCGACTGGTTGAAGCCCCTTTCCCGCAGCCTGCGCACATGCAGCGGCACCGGCACAATGAGATCGGGCCCGGCAAGATCGGCCATGAGGGCGGAGTTCCGGCACAGGGCTCCGAGGCTCGGCAGCCAGGAAAAATTGTGGTGGAACTTGAGGCCCAGAAGGGCATCACGCAGCACGCCCTCGTAGCAGAAGGGCGAGCGGGCCAGGGCAAAGTCCGGCCCTTTCGCCAGACAGGCGCCGCACAGGTGGCTGGTACCCGCCTGAAAGGGTGTGCCGCAACAACTGCAAATGGGCGCATGAATCGCCGGCAGACGCGCCAGGCAGTCTGCGCAGCAAAGCGGCGGCAGGCCAGCCGGCAGAGCCGTGCCACAGGCCAGGCAGCAGGGCGGGAAGAGCAGATCCGCCAGGGCCCGCAGCAGATGCCGCAGCTCAGCCCCCATCCTGTTCATGCTCTACCAGTCCAGATTTCACTGCCCTTGTACCGGGCCTTTTCTCTCGCAATCAACCAGAATACCCCATGTCTCCCTTACAAACCGCGCGCGGCGTCTTCACGCTGTGCCTTGCCCCGATTCTCACCTTCATCGTTTCCCTGCTGGCCCTCATCGACATGCTGTGGGTACGGCGTTCCGAATGGCAGGCCCAGCAGTTTCCCCGCTGGTGGGGCCGGACCATCTGCCGGCTTGCCGGCGTACAGGTCCGGGTGGAGGGGCTCGAATATATCGACCCCAAACAAACCTACATCTTTGCCGGCAACCATGCGAGCCAGTTCGACATCTTCACGTTTCAGGGCTATTTCCCCTACGACTTCCGCTGGCTGGCCAAGAAGGAACTCTTCCGCCTGCCGGTCTTTGGCTGGGCCATGCACCGGGTCGGCTACATCCCGGTTGACCGCTCGAACAGCCGGGATGCCATGAAGAGTCTGGATGCCGCAGCAGCCCGCATAGCAAAGGGCAAAAGCGTGCTCATCTTTCCGGAAGGCACCCGGAGCCCGGACGGTCACCTGAAGGCTTTCAAGGCCGGCGCCGTGCTGTTGGCCATCAAGGCCGGCGTGGCGATCGTACCCATGGGCTTCAACGGCTCCTTCCAGGTGCTGCCCAAGGGCAGGTGGCTGCCCGCTGCCGGAGAAATCGTGCTCAGAATCGGGCCGCCCATTGTCACGACAGGCTGCAGACCGAAAGACAAACAAAAGCTCGCAGGCGAGCTGCACGAGGCCGTGGCCGCGCTGCTGGACGAAGCCCACAAGCCCTTGCCGGACGATGCCGGGCCGGAGCCGGCCCAGCCGCAGCAGGCCTAAGCACCCGACCGCGTTCCATGTTCAAGACCATTGCCACCCTGCTCTCGATGCTCCTGCAGAAGGAGGGCAATGCGCGCAACCGGTGGTTCCTCATCAGGTTCTGCGCCATGCTGCTGGTGCTGATCGCCATCTGCAGCCTGCTCTTCCATGCCATCATGCTCTATGAAAACCGGCACTACTCGTGGTTCACCGGTGTTTACTGGACCTTCACCACCATGTCCACGCTGGGTTATGGGGACATCACCTTTACAAGCGACGTGGGCAAGGTCTTCTCCACCTTTGTGCTCCTGACCGGCATGGTGCTGCTGCTCAGCATGCTGCCTTTTATCTTCATCCAGTTCTTCTATGTGCCCTGGCTGGAGCGGCAGAACAGGGCCCGGGTACCCCGCACCGTGCCCAATACCCTGAGCGGGCATGTCATTTTCACCCACTTTGACCATGTGGCCGAAATCCTGCTCGACAGACTCAAACAGTACGGCACCGAGCACATTATCGTTACCCCGGAGCTGAGCCAGGCCCTGGAACTGCACGACCGCGGCTACCGCGTCCTCTTTGGCGGACTGGACGATCCGGAGACCTACCGGAAGCTCCGCATCGATCAGGCCGCCATGGTGGTGGTGCTCAACGACGACATGGTGGCGACCAACATCATCTTCACCATCCGTGAGGTCTGCGCCGGCGTGCCCACCGTGGCAAACGCCGATTTGACCGACTCGGTGGACATCCTGAAGGTGGCCGGCAGCACCCACGTGTTCCAGTTCACCCGGTTGCTGGGCAAGTCGCTGGCCCGGCGGGTCCTGGGCGTCAGCATGACCTCGAACATCATCGGCGAATTCGGCCGGCTGCGCATTGCCGAAGTGCCGGCCATGGGCACCTGGCTGCAGGACAAGAGCATTGCGGAAACCCGGCTCCGGCAGGTGGCGGGCGTCAACATCGTGGGCCTCTGGCAGGAGGGCCAGTTTCAACTGCCCAGGCCCGACACCGTGATCGGCGAGTCCACGGTGCTGATTCTGGCCGGCACCCTGGAGCAGCTCCAGTGCTTCGACCAGAGCATCCTGCTGACCAGCGGCGAAAGCGCCCGGCAACATGCGGTACTGATCCTGGGCGGCGGCCGGGTCGGCGAGGCGATCTGCGAAAACCTGCGCGCCCGCGGCATCGACTACCGGGTGGTGGAAAAGCAGCCGCTGTCCAGAGCCGACAAGCGCATCATCCACGGCAGCGCGGCGGATCTGGAAATCCTGCTGCAGGCCGGGCTCAAGACCACGCCATCCATCATCATCACCACCCATGACGACGACCTGAACATCTACCTCACCATCTACTGCCGCCGCCTCCGTCCTGATGTGCAGATCATCAGCCGCGCGAGTTTTGACCGCAACATCAACACCCTGCACCGTGCCGGGGCCAATCTGGTGATGTCGTTCAGCTCGCTGGTCACGGCGACCGTCACCAACCTGCTCAAGCCCGAGCAGATGCTCATGCTTTCCGAGGGGCTGAACGTGTTCCGGGCGGCTCTCAATCCCAAACTGGACGGACAGTGCCTCAGCGAACTCCGGCTCCGGCAGGATATCGGCTGCAGTGTGGTGGCCATCAAACGGGGCGAAAAAATCGACGTCAATCCCGATCCGACCCAGCCCCTGTCCCTGGGCGACGAGCTGGTGCTGATCGGCTCGGCAGAGTCTGAGAAACGCTACCATGAACTCTATCCCGAACAGCCGGCAAACGAGCAGGAAGAGGACAGCCTGCCGAAGGGCGCGGACGACGAGCACGGCAATCCGGAATTCGGCGAAGAACACGAAGTCGCGGGCCATGGACACGAACTCAAACGATAAGGCCCGTTGCAAAAACCACCAACAATGGAGACGAGATGCCCATCCTACCCTTTGCCCTTCTGATCTGCATGGTCTGCTGTCTGTCCCTGCCCTGTATGGCTGCGGATGAATCGTTCCCGGATGCATCGACACCGGCCAGCCCGGCCAGCGTACAGCTTTCGCCTTCGGGCGGGCTGCTCAGGGTCGAACAGGATCTGCCTCTCATCCGGCAGGGTGGGACTGCGGTAATCAGCTTTGTGCTGCCGGCCGGATCCGAGAATCTCCGGCTGCAGGTGCCAGGCCAGACCATTGCCGGCTGGAGCAGCGTGCCCCAGGTCATCGAACGTACCGGCGCCCTCTCGCGGCGGGAGGCCCGGTTGAAGGCAGAAAAGGCGGATATCGAGCAGCAGCGGGTGCGCATCGGGGCGCAGATGGCCCTCTGGCAGGAACGGCCCGAAACCGCGAAGTTCAGCTACGAGGATATGGCGGCCATTGAAAAAAAGCTCGCCGAGGGACTGCCTGTCCTGCAGAGGGAACTGGCCCGGCTGGACCAGCGGCATGCGCAGGTGGCGGCCGAGCTGGAGGGGCTGGAAACGAATGCGGCTCTGGGCAGCAGGGTCAGGGTCGTCCTGGACGGGCCGGTACAGGCCGAAACAGTACGGGCAGAGTACAGTTACACCCTTGCTGACTGTGGCTGGGAACCGGTCTACAGCTTCGCCGCCAGGACCGAAAAGGGTGATGCCAACGGCATTGACGTGGGGCTCATGGCCAGGGTCTGGCAGCGGAGCGGCATAGACTGGCAGAATGCCCAAATTACGCTTGTGACCCGCGGCGCCGGCCCCCGGGAGCCCTCCAGGCTGCCACGCTGGGAGCTGGCGGCCCGGCAGCCGATTGAGAGCACGTCCCGGGCCCGGAGCGGGATGGGGGCTATGGCGGTGCCGGTGGATGCGGCTGCTGTGCCCGCTTCTCGGCAGGCCGCAGCGGCCCCGGCCCACGCGGCGGTCAGGCTTGTGGCCGACGGCGTGTATGCCCGCTGGGAACTGGCAGCGCGAGGCCTCAGCGAGGGCAGTTCCAGGCTGCTCATCACCGAGGCGAAATGGCCGGCGCCACTGTTCTGGCTGGCCAGACCGGGACAGGCCGGGCGGACGAACAATCAGGTCTGGCTTGTGGCCAAATACGAGTTGCCTGCCGGTCAGGTGTGGCCGGCAGGTCAGGCCGAGTTCAGCGTGGATGGCCAGAGCGTGGGCACGGGAGACTTCACTCCGCAAAAGGGCGAAGCCGAACTCTTCTTCGGGCCCGACCCGCGCGTGACCCTCAGCGTGACCGACGATGACAAGAAGCGCGGCCAAAGCGGCTTTTTCGACAAACGCCGTCACTGGAGCTGGGCCTGGACCTACACCTTCACGAATCGCCACGACAAAGCGGTGACCGTAAGGGTCGAGCGGCCTGACCCATTGATCGTGGACGAGAAGATCACGGTCAGCCACGAAGACGAACCCGCAGCCCGGGTGGACGCCAAAGAACACCGTCTCTTCTGGGAACTGGCGGTTCCGGCAGGCGGCACAGCCAGCCTGCGCCACGGTCTCACCGTGTCCGCCCCGGATGACTATGCCTTGAACCCGGCAGTGCCCTGAGTCCGAACAGTTCCTGTGCGGCGGGCGGCGGGCCGGTGGCGCAATTCGTGGCCGCCGTGCCCGCCCAGACTCGTTTCCGGGTCTCCGGCCGGGCCATGGGACCGACTTTTCCGGAGTTGGCGGGCATCATCTTCATCCTGGAGGGGCCTTGTTCAAAAACCCGGACCGTATCTGTACTCGGACAGGATCATCCCCGCCCACGAACCCCGGCCATCCGGGGCCGCCGGCCCGGAGCCATGCCCAGTCCGGGCTTTCGCGCTTCTTTTTTGTTTACCCGCTCTTTTTGACATGAGGCAAGCCGTCATGCCTGTCTGTAGCCCCCGATTACCCTCCTCTTTTTTCCTGTCCCTTCTGGTCATGCCCTGCCTCTGTCCGGCTGCGGCTGAGACCAGATGGCCAGGCATCCGCGCCGGCGTGCCCTGCCTGCGTACAGGCCCCGGGGAAACTGCCAGGCTGAACGGGCCCGCCATGCCGCCCGAAAGCGTCAACGTGCGGCCGGTGCACAGGTCATGAGCCCGGAGGATCCGCTGGCGGTCCACACGGCGGCCTTTGCCGCCTGGCTGGCCACCGAAAAAAACTATTCGCCCCATACCGTTTCGGCCTATTCCAGCGATCTGGCGGCATTTTTCACCTTCTGCCGCCAGAGCGGCGGCGACGCCGGCACCGCGCCCTGCGTGCGCGCCTTCGCCGCCTCGCTCTATGGCCGCAACTCGGCCCGGTCAATGGCACGCAAGCTTTCGGCACTGCGCAGCTTTTTCCGCTATCTGCAAAAAAACGGCCTGTTCACGGGCGATCCGCTGACCGGCCTGTCCGGCCCCAGGCTGGAGCGGCGTCTGCCCGGCTTTCTCACTGTAGACGAGGTGTTCGCCCTGCTGGAAGCGCCCGGGCCGGAGGACAGCTCTTTCCGGCGTGACCGGGCCATCATGGAAATGCTGTATGCAACCGGCATGCGGGTTTCCGAGCTCACCGGGAGCAATCTGCCGGACTACGATCTGGCCGCAGAAATGGTGCTGGTGCGCGGCAAGGGCAACAAGGAACGTCTGGCGCCCTTTGGCAGCGCAGCCAAAGAGGCGCTGCTGCACTATCTGCCGGAACGGGCGCAGATCCTGGCGGGAACAGCCGGCACTGCCGCAGAGGCGCTCTTCGTGGGCAGCCGCGGCACCCGGCTCAGCAGCCGCAGTGTGGAACGCCTGCTGGTCCGCTACGGCCGGAAGGCCGGCATTGCCGCGACCGTAACGCCCCACGCGCTCCGCCACTCCTTTGCCACCCATCTGCTGGAAATGGGCGCCGACCTGCGCACCGTGCAGGAACTGCTGGGCCACGCCAGCCTGTCCACCACCCAGCAGTACACCCACGTGGATCTGGCCCACCTGACCAGGGTCTACGACGCGGCCCATCCCCAGGCGCAAAAGAACAGGGGCCGCTAGGGCGTTCCATCGCTGTCTTTCCGCTCCCTTGCTTGACGGCACGGGGCGCGGTGCTTAACCTTGGCCGAGCCCTTTCATCCATTCAACCACAAAATATCATGCAACAGGTCCGCTCCACCACCATTCTGGCAGTCCGGCACAGGGGCCAGGTGGCCGTGGCCGGTGACGGCCAGGTCACCCTGGGCAACACCATTGTCAAACATCAGGCCAAAAAGGTGCGCCGTCTGTACAAGGACCGCGTGATTACCGGCTTTGCCGGCGCAACCGCCGATGCCTTCACCCTCTACGACCGGCTGGAACAGAAACTGGAGCAGTTCAACGGCAGCCTGCTCCGCGCCGCCACCGAACTGGCCCGCGACTGGCGTACCGACAAGATGCTCCGGCGCCTGGAGGCCATGCTCATTGCCGTGGATGCGAAGTATTCGCTTTTACTCTCCGGCAACGGCGATGTCATCGAGGCGGACGACGGCATTCTCGCCATCGGCTCCGGCGGCCCCTATGCCCTGGCCGCGGCCCGGGCGCTCATCGCCCATTCGGATCTGGATGCAGAGGGCATTGCCAGAGAGTCGCTGGCCATTGCCGGCAATATCTGCATCTACACCAACAGTGCCATTGTGGTTGAAGTGATATGACGGAAAAAAAGCATCTGGACGCCCTGACCCCGAGGGAAACCGTAGCGGAACTGGACAAATACATTGTCGGCCAGCAGGATGCCAAGCGCTCGGTGGCCATCGCGCTCAGAAACCGCTGGCGGCGGCAACAGGTGGAGCCGGACCTGCGCGACGAAATCGCGCCCAAGAACATCATCATGATTGGCCCCACCGGCGTGGGCAAGACCGAGATTGCCAGACGCCTGGCCCAGCTCGCGCAGAGTCCCTTTCTCAAGGTGGAGGCCTCCAAGTTCACGGAAGTGGGCTATGTGGGGCGGGACGTGGAGTCCATGGTCCGGGATCTGACCCATCTGGCTGTCAACATGGTGGAGCGGGAAGCCGAGGCGGCAGTGCAGGAGAAGGCGGCGGAACGGGCCGAAGAGCGGCTGCTGGACCTGCTGCTGCCGCCCCCCCAGGCCGCGGGCAGGGCAGGCCGGGACAAAAACGTCATCGAACTGGGTTATGGCGGGGATGGCCAGCCCGAAACGCCCAGCACCCGTGAACGTTTCCGCGAGATGCTCAGGAAGGGCGATCTGAATGAACGCAGCATCGAACTGGAAATGACGGCCGGCAGCCCCCCCACGGTAGAGGTCTTCACCGTGCCCGGCATGGAGAGCATGCAGAATTCCATGCAGGAGGCCTTTGCCAAGATGTTCCCAGGCAAGAAGGAACGGCGGCAGGTCAAGGTGCCGGAGGCGCTGGAGTATCTGAAACGGGAGGAGGCGGAAAATCTGGTGGATCAGGCCGACGTGGCGGCCAGGGCCATCCGTCGCACCGAGCAGAGCGGCATCATCTTTCTGGACGAAATCGACAAGATCGCCTCCCGTGGCGGCAGCAGCTCTTCTGCCGAGGTTTCCCGGGAGGGCGTGCAGCGCGACCTCCTGCCCATCGTGGAAGGCACCACGGTCAGCACCAAGTACGGCCCGGTCAAAACAGACCACATCCTGTTCATCGCGGGCGGCGCCTTTCATCTGTGCAAGCCCTCCGACCTCGCGCCGGAGCTGCAGGGCCGCTTTCCCCTCCGGGTCAATCTGCAGGCCCTGGGCGAGGAGGAATTCTACCGCATCCTGACCGAGCCGCAAAATGCGCTGATCCGCCAATATACGGCCCTGCTGGCCACAGAGGGCATAGAGCTGGAATTTAGCGACGAGGCCATTCACGAAATGGCCCGCCTTGCCATGCAGGTGAACCAGAAGACCGAAGACATCGGCGCCCGGAGGCTGCATACCGTGATCGAACGCGTGTTGGACGAAATCTCCTTTGACGCGCCGGAGCGCGAAGGCCGCTTTGTGGTGGAGGCAGACTATGTGCGCCAACGGCTGGAGGGCATCTCCGGCAACGAAGACCTGAGCCGCTATATTCTGTAATGGCCCGGGCCGGGAAAGCGGGCCTGACAGGCGCGGCGGAACCCGCGCGGACAGCGGCGGACATCGGCAGGCGCTTTTCATGTGGGAAAGCGGCCTTCTGGACACCTTGACGGCCGGAAGCTTCGCAGCACTTGCCGCCATCCACAAAAAGCTTTTCGCGGAGATCGACGACCTTGCCGGCCAGCTTCGCACGATCAACCTGGGCCGGGGCAATGGCCACTTCATCCCGGCGCTCGAGCTGCGCGCGGCGCTTGTGCACATAGAGCGCATGCCGCAGGCAGGCCTTGACGACATCCTTGCCAAATATCTGGCCATGAATCTGGCCCATCCCTTTCCCAGGGGCAACGGCCGCAGCATGCGCATCTGGCTCGACCTGATGCTGAAGCGGGAATTGGGCCGGGTCAGGAATCTGCCGGGAGAGCGGGGATACAAAGGAGCGCAGCACGCGAAAGCTAAGGACAGTCCCACAGCTCAAATCCAGGGGCAACAGGGCCCTGCAGACGGCATGCGCAGATCTGCTCCCTGCGCTCGTCTTTTGCCACCTCCAGGAGCACAGCTCCGGCAGACATCTGCGCCAGTCGCTGAGAGAAGTGGCTTTGCCAGGGAACATATGCCCCTTCCCCAAAAAAGGGGGCATTGCCAACAGTTCCTTTCCGGGGCGATGAACGAGCGCGCTTCCGAACCATGCCTGCTGGCTGTCGAAGCCCTGCAATGGCAGGCACCAGGCATGCTCCCAGACAGGCGCCCGGAATTGGCAGGCCTGTCGCCATCGCTACCCCGCTCATCGAGGCTGTTCTCTCCATGGCCGGGCCGATTGCCGCCAAGGCGGCAAACAGGCCAAAGCCCATCTCGGGACTGCCATTAACTCCTTGCCGGCTTGGCCCCCCTTCTATATTTTGAATCGTCACAAAGTACCAAGCATGACCTGTACTCCTCTTTCCTGGTCCCCTGACCCAAAACGCCCGGCTGGAGCCGGCGGATGCGGCTGAACGGGCCTGTCTGAAGCAGGCAAAGCCAGTTGCGGCCGGGAAAAGGATCGAGGCCGGCCCCCTGTCCCCACCAGGGCTGCCGCTTGTTGCCCCCATAACCAAGGAGACGCTCATGACTGAATCCGCGACCGTGTATTACTGCGCCCCCGGCGCCCGCAGCCACGACAACACCCGGCTCGCCAAGGTGGCCCGGCTCTGTGACGCCCTGAATTTGAAAAAGATCATCAAAAAGGGGGAACTCACGGCCATCAAGCTGCACTTTGGCGAAGACGGCAACGACAGCCACCTGCGTCCCTCCTGGGTGCGGGTTGTGGTGGAAAAAATCCTGGCTGCCGGCGGCAAGCCCTTTCTGACCGACACGGCCACCCTCTATTCCGGCAGCCGCCAAAACGCCTATGACCACATGCAGACCGCCTACCGCCACGGCTTCGTGCCCTCGGTCGTGCATGCACCGGTCATTCTGGCGGACGGACTGTATGGCGAAAACGACGTACCGGTCGCCATCAGGGGCAGGCACTTCAGAGAAGCGCACATCGCCACCGAAATCAAACGCGCGCCTGCCATGGTGGTGCTCTCCCACTTCAAGGGCCACGAGATGGCCGGCTTCGGCGGAGCCATCAAGAATCTGGCCATGGGCGGCGCCTCGGCACGCGGCAAGCGCGAGCAGCACGACACGCACGTACAGATCGATCACGACATTTGCATAGGCTGCGGCAGCTGCGTGAAAGTCTGCCCGCAAAAGGCCCTCAGCCTGCAGGAAAAAAAGAGCTGCGTGGACAAGAGCAGGTGCATCGGCTGCTTCGAATGCATTACGGTCTGCCCGCCCAAGGCCATTGACATTGACTGGAATGCGGAAATAGTGCCCTTTACCGAGCGCCTGACCGAATACGCCTGGGCCGTGGTCAAGAGCCACCCGAAACGCATCTGCTTCATCAACTTTCTGATGAACATCACGCCGGATTGCGACTGTGCGGGCTGGAGCGATCTGCCCATGGTGCCGGATCTGGGGATCCTGGCCTCGACCGACCCGGTGGCTCTGGATCAGGCCTGCTTGGATCTGGTGAACCAAGCGCCCTGGATCAATGATGCGGAGAAGGGCAGGCATGTGGATCTGAGCAAGCAGGACAAGTTCACGGTCCGCTGGCCGCATACCCGGGGTGAGGTCCAGCTCGTCCACGGTGAGGCACTGGGCATGGGCACACGAACGTACGAACTGAAAAGGATCTGATTCGTAGGGACCGGCAGCAGGCCGCCCGGACGGCTCTGTTCTGCATGAATTTTTTTGCACAGTGCAGAAAGGCCTGCGTCGGCCGAAAGGCTCCGAGAGGGGCTCGGGATCATGGCGCGGCCCTTTTGCCGGAACGCGGGGACGATCCGCAAACTGGACAACAGCATGGATTGGCTCATTCTCGTGGCTGCGGGCTGCATGGAAACGATCTGGGCCGTGCTTTTGAAGTATACGCACGGCTTCACCCGGTTCTGGCCCACCGCGGCAACCCTGGCTGCAATGGCGGTCAGCTTCTGGCTGCTGGCGCTGGCGCTCAAAACCCTGCCCATGGGCACGGCCTACGTCGTGTGGACGGGTATCGGCGCGGTGGGTGTGGTGGTGGTCGGCATTCTGTGCTTCGGCGAGGCCGTCACCTGGCCCCGGCTCGCCAGCATGGCCCTGATTCTGGTCGGCATTGCGGGCCTGAAGTTCTTTTCCGCCTGGGCGGAGCGAAATGGTAGCGGATCCACAGCATTTTGGGTATGGTGCGGGCCACTACAACACCCACCCGCCAAAAGCGGCAATTTTTCCAAGGAGAACCAAGATGGCAAAGCAAGTGGAAATCAATCAGGGCGATTGTCTGGGCTGCGAAACCTGCGTGGAGCTGTGCCCGGATGTATTCGGTTTCAATGAAGATCTGGGCAAGGCCGAGGTACTGAAGGCCGAAGGCGGCGACGAAAAGGCCGTTGAGGAAGCCGTCGCCTCCTGCCCGGCCGGATGCATCATCTTTGAATGATCGCTTACAATGACCGATGACAGGGCAGGCATCTTCCCGATGCCTGCCTTTTTTATAAGGGCCAGGTAGCAACAGGAAGAGCACCATGATTACAGCCTTCATTCTCATGAACGTCAGGCGGGACGCCATTAATGAAACCGCGCAGAAACTTCAGGGAATCAATGGGATCAGCGAAGTGTACTCGGTCAGCGGCCGATACGATCTGATAGCGATTGCGCGCGTGCCGAGCAGCGATGATCTGGCTGCTCTGGTGACGAGCCGGATGCCCATACTCGACGCCATCCTTGCCACAGAGACCATGCTGGCCTTCAAAAGTTATTCCCGCCACGATCTCGAAGCCATGTTCAGTGTCGGCATGGAATAGGCCGGCGGCAGGGCGCAAAAAAAAGCGCCCCGCCCGAAGAGCGAAGCGCTTTTTGGGTACAGCGCGGAGCGCTGGCTGTTTTTACCGGAAGATGGAGGTGCGCTCCAGTTGATCGCGACGGATCTCATACTCTTTTTGGGAGATCCTGCCGGAGCGGTAATCATCTTCCAGGCGCTTCTTTTCCTTGTGGACGTTGTACTCGTATCCGCCCACGCCGGCGGCTGCACCGCCCAAAGCCCCCAGACCGGCACTACCGGCATGACTGTCGCAACCACTCATGGCTGCGGTCGTGGCCAGCAAAAAAAGGCCAATCACGGCATATGTCATTGTTTTCATACGCGTCTCCTTTCAAGCCAGAAGATTCCGGCACGCCCTGCGAGCAGTCGTGCCCTCAACAAAATGCAGGCATATCATAAAAAGCCTGCTTGTCCCTGTCAACTGCCGATGACAGTCTTGCCCTGCCAGGGGGCCCCGATCTGTTCCGGCTGAACGGCAAAGCGCCGGAGCCATCCGGCAAGGGAACTGCCACAGAGAAGAGCAGACAGACGGCAATAGCTTTTGACAGCGGGCGGGAATCTTTCTATTAAACAGCATCTCAATTCCAACAACCGGCAAACAGGAGCAAGCGATGGACGTGGCGGCAGACGAGAAGGGGCGCGAGGAAAAAGGGGAACAGGCCATGGTGGCGGGCATTCTGGAAGGCAGCCCGGAGGCCGTGGGTGTGGCGGTGATCCGGCTGGACTGCGGATGCCGGAAGATGGCTGCCGTGGACATCCACGGCGAGCCGGCCAGCAAGATTCTCATGTACCGGGATCAGGCCGACAGCATTTGTCCGCAGTGTCAAAAGGACAACGGCGACTTCAGCCGCGTCACCAGGCAATTCATCGTCTGGCAGCAGCCGAGTCCGGATTTCGCCACCCAGCAAATGATTATCCGCAAGGTGCTGGGCGAATAGCCTGTGCCAACAGACCCTGAATCCACAAGCGGGTCTGCGTGTCCCGCCCTTTTGGGGCGGGTTTGCCTGCCCCTGCCCCTGCCCGCTGCCCACGCTGTACCAGCCAGCAGCACCGCACAGAGCCGAATGGCCGGACAGCAGCGGGTGCGCGGCATTTCCCGCTCGATAGCGGTTGCCTGAAGACGAGGCAAAGGATGCATTTTGTATACTGGGGCAAACGAAGCCGGGGAGAACAGGGCCACTGGCACCATCTGTGTCATCATGGCCTGGATGCAGCGGCCGTGACCCAGGCACTGCTGCGGAAAAATCCGCTCTGGCAGGCACGGATACAGGCACTTTCGCCGTATGCTCCCGGGCCAACGAAAGCGCTGCTGCTTTTTCTGGCCGCCTGCCACGATCTGGGGAAATTTGCCGATGCCTTCCAGTTCTGCCTGCCGCCCGAGACGATCTGGACACCAGCCCTGCAACGCAGCCGTCCCGTATGTTTGCCGCCAACGCAGCATCATACCGGGCTTGGCCTGACCATTTGGGCAGAGCTCTGCCCGCAGGATTTTCTGCCCCTGCCCGATGCCTACACCCTGGAGCCGCTTCTGACCGCAGCCTTGGCACACCATGGCTGGCCGCGCCCGCCGCTCGCGGCCAGTCAGGGCGCCAGGCTGGAGCCGCGGGTCAAGGCGGATGTACAGGCCTATCTGCAAGAGGTGGCAGCACTTTTTGCCCTGACACCTTTCCCGGAAGTGGACGACCATGCCCTGAACCGGCTTTCCTTGGTGGCTGCCGGGCTGTTTATTCTGGCTGACTGGGTGGCCTCCAATGCCCGCTGGTTTGGACCGGATCACCACTGGCTTGACGCCAGGACCTATTTCCCGAAGGCGCAGCAGAGAGCCGCGCAGGCACTGGATGATCTGCCCTTTCTGAAAGAAGCCGCACCCGGCAGTGCCAAGGATTTTCACACAATTCTCCCCCATCTGGCCGGATGTATGCCCAGCGCCATGCAGCAGGCCATTCTGGATCTGCCGCAACCCGAGGGGCCGGAACTGCTGATTGTCGAGGACCTGAGCGGTGGCGGCAAAACCGAGGCCGCACTTTTGGCTGCCCGGCGTTTTCTGCAGGGCGGCCAGGGCCGGGGCCTGTATGTGGGCCTGCCCACCATGGCCACGGCAGACGCCATGTACAGGCGCCTGGCGGGCAGCTATCGGACGCTTTTTGCCGGTCCGGCCTCCCTGATACTGGCCCACGGTGCAAGCGCGCTCAACGAGGATTTCCAGGACAGCATCATGCCCGATGCGGGCGACGATGGTCACCTGGAGGCCGGAGGCGCACTCTGCGCGCAATGGCTGGCCGACAACCGCAAGAAGGCGCTCTTGAGTCCCTGCGGCGTGGGCACCATTGATCAGGCCCTGCTGGCGGTGCTCAAGACCCGGCATCAGGCCCTGCGACTCTTCGGCCTGGGCCGCTCGGTGTTCATCGGCGACGAGGTGCACGCCTTTGACGAATACACCGGCACGCTTCTGAAAAATCTCTTGACCTTGCACGCTGCCATGGGCGGCAGCGCCGTGCTGCTGTCGGCCACTCTGCCGCACAAACTGCGTCAGTCCTTTGTGGATGCCTGGCGGACAGGCCGGGTGCAATATGGCGAAAAAGCTCGGGCCGCGCCTTTGATTTCCACGGATTTTCCGCTGCTGACCCGGATAACGGACACAGACAAGTGGGAATTGAGGGTAGGGGAGCCAAACAGTAAGGGCCAAGGCCTGCGCCGCAAGGAGGATGTGCAGGTGCGTCTGGTGCACGAGGAAGACGCTATGTACGCGGCCCTGCAAGCGGCAGTGACAGCAGAATCTTTGTAGATATTACGTGAAAGGGACAAGATGTATGCACCAGAAAACATTTTTGCACGATTGGGCAAAAACGCGCGATGGCAAGCCCGGCATTTCCGTGCGCCAACATCTTTTGGCAGTTACCTGCGTGGCGGAAGAACTCTTACGCCACTTTCCCCGTTTCTGCACCATTCACGGCATACCTGGGTCGATTGTACATTTTTTGGCGGCGGTTCACGATGTGGGAAAAATTTCCCTGGATTTTCTACAAAAAAGCCCCGCCTGGCTGCGTGAGCAGGGGCTTGAGGAACAGGCACACGACAAAAACTGGCCGGGCATTTACCATCGCTGGCATCCTTTGATTTCGCAGGAAAGCCTACAGTTGTTTCTGCAAAACTTGCAACTGCCCGTGGAAAGTGCCTTTATGTGGGGTGCTGTTGTGGGCATCCACCACGGGCGCTTGGTGAAAGCATACACCTCCCGGCCTTTCCGGTCTGATTTGCATAGCAAACCTCTGGAAGACGAACGCCAACAGTGCCTGCGTGAAATGTGGGAGCGCTGCGGCAGCCCTGCCTTGCCCGCGGTCAAAAAAGAAGACACTCGTCTGTGGAGCATTGCCGGACTGATCACCTTGGCCGACTGGATTGGTTCAGACGAGCAATTTTTCCCGGCAGACATTGAACTGTCGGAAGACGAACTGCGCCGCCGGGCCGAAGCAGCGGTGCTGTCCACGGGGCTGGGGCTGCCGCCAATGTGCACGGGGCTATCCTTTGCGGAGATATTTTCGGGTAATAAGCCCTATCCCTTACAGCAAATGGTAGCAGAGACTATTACTGGGCCAGGCATCTATATCATAGAGGCGCCCATGGGAATGGGTAAGACTGAAGCCGTCCTATTTGCCGCCAGCCATCTCTTGCGGCAGGGGCAGGCAAGTGGTTTGTTCTTTGCGCTGCCCACCCAGGCCACCAGTAACCGTATGTTTCTGCGGCTTGCACAGTTTGCCCGTATCATTTGTCCAAAAGCAGCCCCGACCCAGCTCATCCATGGCAATTCCTGGCTGCTTGACGACCTGAAGGAGCTTGCCGTGCCGGCTTCGCCCGATGCTGGTGACAAGGGCTCGCCGCTATCCACTGATTCGCTCTGGTTCAACACCACGCGTCGAGCACTCTTTGCTCCTTTTGGTGTGGGCACCATTGATCAGGCCTTGCTGTCTGTACTAGCGGTCAAGCATTTTCCTCTGCGCCGTTTTGCCCTGACTGGGAAAATCGTCATTCTGGACGAAGTGCATACCTATGATGTGTACACAGGCCGTCTCATTCAACACCTGTGCAATGAATTAGAAAAACTGGGCTGCACGGTCATTGTCCTGTCGGCCACGCTGACCGATACAATGCGTTGCAACTTACTGGGACTGTCCGGCGAAAACGAAGATGCTGGCGTACCGAACACTCGCATTACCGGGCGCGTTCAAGACAAAAAGATTAAACCTGTCTGTCCGCCTTCCAGGCCGGATGTACAGGTGTGCATCGTCCATGCCAGCGAAGCCGAAGCCAGGCAGCAAGCTCTGGATCTGGCCAAACAGGGAGCACAGGTGCTTTGGGTGTGCGATACTGTGGCCCACGCCCAAAACGCCTTCCGATCCTTGCGCGAACAGGCAGACACACCCCTGCCGCTGGGACTGCTCCATTCCCGCTTTCCCTTTTTTATGCGAACACGTCTGGAGGAAATATGGCTGACCCGCTTTGGCCCGCAGGGAACACGACAGGGTGGTGCTATTCTGGTGTCCACCCAAGTAGTAGAGCAGAGCGTGGATCTGGATGCCGATGTGCTTTTCTCCGAACTGGCGCCCACCGATATGCTGTTGCAGCGGTTGGGACGTTTGTGGCGTCATGAGCGCGCCGGCAGGCCCTTGCCAGCGCCCTTGCTCTGTCTGCTGCGCGAGTCGGCCAACCTGGAGGAGCTGTGCAGCATGACTGCCAACGACATCAAAAAAACTTTAGGCGACAAGGCTTTTGTCTATAAACCCTATGTGCTGCTGCGCTCGCTGGAGCAGTGGGAGCCGCTGGGATCTTTGGCTCTGCCGTCTGACATTCGGCCGCTGATGGCCGCCACCTACGCAGACAAGGAATGCCCGCCCGGGTGGGAAGACCTAGCCGACGAAGTCCGGGGCACAGCCGCTGCCGCCAAACAGCTGGCAGACATGGGCGCCAACATCTGGCAAGTGGCGCTGGAAGATGATGCGGGCCTGTGTACTCGCCTTTCAGATAACGAAGACTATACTTTTGTACTGTGCCGCGCCGACACAGGCAAAAGCATTTGTCTCTTGGAGGAATCCATTCTCGTTGTGCTGGACAAAAAAGGAATTTCCCTGCAAGCTGCCAAGCACTTGCACCGCAACACCATAAAAATATCGTCCCGACATTTTGCAGTGCCTCCCAATGATACTCGCCTTGACTCTTGCTTCATTGACGGCTGCATTCTGGTGCATGAAGATGGCCGGGCGGAAGTGGCAGGGCTCAAGCCTGGCCGAGGTCTGGCTTGGGACGAGCAGCTTGGTATTATTCTCAACAAAGAGGGCGTATGAATCTTGCATTTTCCCCTTGGATTCCCTGTATTCGGGATGATGGCAGCTCCTGCCTGGCATCGCTTGCCGATTGTCTGTGCGGTGCGAGCCTTGTGGACGTGGCTGTGCGTCCCCACGAACGCGTGGCCCTGATGCGGCTGTTCCTATGCGTAGCCTATGCGGCCTGCGGCATCCCGGAAAATTACGACGCCTGGTTGACCCTACGGCAGCGTCTGCCCGAAGCCGTGACCCACTACCTGAAACAGTGGCACGACAGTTTTGAGCTGTTCCACCCCAAAAAGCCGTTTTTGCAGGTAGCCGGTTTGTGCAGCGCCTCAAAACCGAAAAACGGTAAAAAGAAAACGGCTGACGATGCCGACGTGGATGGCGCTGGGGAAGGCGGGCAGGTTGCTGCCGCCAAACTGGATTTTGCCTTGGCCGCTGGTAACAATTCCACCTTGTTTGACCATAGCGGCAGCGACCAGGCGCGCACATTTCCTCATGAACGACTCGCGCTGGGCCTCCTAACTTACCAGAACTTCAGCCCAGGTGGCCAGATTGGTTCTGTCATCTGGGGGGACGTCATCACATCCCGTAGCTCCAATGACGCGCCCTGTGCGCCATTGTCCATGCTCCACACCTTTCTGCGCGGACACAATCTGCCGGAAAGCATATGCCTCAACATGGCCAGCGTGGATGAGCTGGATGCGTATACGAGCCTGGGCACAGGCTGGCAAGGCCGACCGCTGTGGGAAATGTTTCCGCACGGGCCGAAAGACAAAGATGCGGTACATAATGCTACAAGGACTTTTCTGGGCCGTCTGGTACCGCTGGCCCGGACCATTTTGCTTGCCAGGGATGGCAGAACCATGCTGCTGGGCAACGGCCTGACCTTCCCATCGTTTACCAGCTCCCAAAACCCATTTCCCGCGGAATTCAGTGCCACGGTTATCACCCACAAGAAAAGGAACAAGGAGGAGCAGACGCTTTTGGGCATTCAGTCTGGCCGGGCGATATGGCGGCAATTGCATGCCCTGACGGTCAAGCGCCATAACGGCGTCGGTGGCTGCATCGCACTGGCACACTGCGACGACAGTGATGCCTCGCTGGGCGCGGATATCGTGGTGGACGGTTTCGCTCGTGATAAGGCCAAGATCGTGGATACTGTGGAATCGGTTTTTCATGTACCAGGCATCATGCTTCGGGATATGGGGCACGCCACCTATGAGGAGGAAGTAAAGAGAGCTGAAGAAATGGAGCGCGAGCTGGGCAATGCTGTGGAAACATGGCGTGCTGTCATTGACGGTGGCTGGGCCTTGCGCCTGAAAATTGCCGGCAAAGATAAGAATAAAGTATGCATTCGACTGCGCGCCCTGGCCTGCCGCAATTACTGGACTGCAGTGGAACACGGCCTTCCGCTCTTGTTTCAGATAGTCGCCTTTTTGGACACGCCGGATTTTCGCCCGAAGCAGCTCGCCTGGAGCAAACTTTTGGGGCGAAGTGCCATGCAGGCCTATGCCTCGGCCTGCAGTCAGGACAACGAACGCCAGCTGCGGGGCTTTGTTGCGGGCAAAAAATTCTTGTGGAGCCGAGCGCGCAAGATACTGGAACAACCAGACAAGGAGGGAGCATGAGCGATTTGATGGACTTTTTGCAGCGCAACGCAGCCAACAAAGGGGTGATGGCGACCTTGCGTTATGCCCTGGCAGACAAGACGGAAATACGGGCCTGGCCCCTGCTGGCAGGTTTGAAAGGTATTGGCCCAAGCCAGCAGGCGAGGGCAGTGCGCACCGTGGCTGCGCTGTTTGCCTATCATCCGCAACCCTGCGACGAGGGCAATATGGGTACGGTCTGTCGCCGTCTCTGCGGCGCAGACGAGCACACCTGGGAAAGCACGGACGGACAGGGCAGAACCGTAGCGCCAGGCCCTATGAGTCGGCGTTTCATGTACCTGCTCAGCGCGGATAGAGAGGAAATTTGCGCCCGAACAGCTCGGGTGGTTTTGTACGCAAAAAGCAAGGAAATCCCTGTCAACTATGCGACTCTGGAAAAAGATCTGGCCTCCTGGCCCAGAGCGCGTGCGGCTTGGGCTTCCACCTTTTGGGGCACTGAACAGACTAAGGAAAAAGTCGGGGAGGAAACGGCATGACATGGCTTGCCCGCATGATTTTGCACAAGGAAGATCTAGCTCGTCGCCATATTTCTGACACCTATGCCTGGCACCGGGTAGTGTGGGATTGTTTTCCAGGCAGACCGGATGCAAACCGGGATTTTCTGCTGCGCCTGGATTGGGTGAATGACTGCTGCCGCGTGTATGTGCTCTCCATGACGGAACCCATCAGGCCGAGCTGGTGCCTGCCTGAGGCCTGGGGCCTGAAAGGTGTTGCGCCTTCATTTTTACAGCACAGCATTTATGGCTTTGACCTCCTGGCCAATCCCACCCGCATGGTACATGTCTTTGACGCAAACGGGCAGCGCCGCAAAAATGGTAGGCGACTGGCCCTGCTGCACGAAGATGAACAGCGGCGTTGGTTGACGGCTAAGGCTGAGCAACACGGCTTCCGACTGGAAGAAAACGCGCCTTTAGGGATCGACGAAATCGGTACACTGCCGTTCAGGCGCAAGCAGTCCACCGGCACCCATATTGGTGTGCGCTTTCGTGGTATGTTGCGCGTCATCGACCGGAAGCTTTTTACTGAGGCTTTTCATTGTGGCATCGGCACGGCCAAGGCCTTTGGCTTTGGCATGTTGCTGCTTCAACCGATTTCCTGATTCTCAATTGCCTAGCAAGAAGAGCAACCTATGAAACACCTTGAACTGCATATACTCCAATCCGTCCCTGTGGCCTGCCTTAATCGTGATGACTTCGGCTCCCCAAAAACAGCCTTCTTTGGCGGCGTACCCCGCGCCCGGGTTTCCAGCCAATGCTGGAAGCGGGCGGCGCGGGAATTGATGCGGGAGGATGTGCCTGAGCGTTTTGGTGGCCAACGAACCCGTTTGGTGATCGCACCCTTGCGCAACCATTTGATGCAACGCGGTCTTTCGCCAGAAGAAGCGCAGCAGGGGGCAGAGGCGCTGGGCACGGCACTGAATAAATTGGACACACCGCCAGAACGCATTAAAACGCTGTTCTTCACCTCTCCACAGGAGCTGGAAATTCTGGCTACTACCTATGCGGAAAAAAGGGATGCCAAGAAAGCGGTGAAATCTCTTGCCAAAGCTGGTTTGAAGGATGCTGCCGACATTGCCCTCTTTGGCCGTATGGTGGCAAATGACCCCTCTCTCACGCTGGAAGGTGCGGCCATGTTCAGCCACGCGCTATCCACCCATCGGGCGGTCAATGAAATTGACTTTTTCGCCGCTGTGGACGACCTCCAGCCGAAAGATGAAGCCGGTGCAGGCATGACCGGCACGCTGGAATTCAATTCCGCCACCTATTACCGCTTTGCCGCACTTAATTTGGATATGCTGGCCGATGCTGTCCATCTGGGACAGCTTGACCGGGCAGAGCGGCAAAAAGTGGTGTGCTCTTTTATGCGCGCTACGCTCTGGGCCATGCCCTCAGCCAGAAAAAATTCCATGAATGCCACCACATTGCCGTCTTTTGTGTTGGTGGTAGTGCGTGAAAAAGGCCATCCGGTGCAACTGGTCAACGCCTTTGAAAAGCCGGTGTGGTATCCGCAGGGTGGGTTGATGGCCGCATCACGGGAAAAGTTGGAACAGGAATATGCCACTCTGCAGGTGACTTGGGGTTTGGCGGCGGCGGCCGAATACCGTATTCCCGACCAGCCTTTGACTAAGGTACTGGAGGAGGTGAAACAGTATGTCGTCTGAAAGCGCCTGCCTGGTTTTGCGACTGGAAGGTCCCCTACAATCTTGGGGCGTGGTCAGTCAGTTCAATCACCGCCTGACCAGCCTGCTGCCCACCCGCAGCGCGGTGACAGGTCTTCTTTGTGCAGCCCTGGGTCTGGAGCGAGGTTCACAGGCGGAGGCAGATTTTCTGACTCGCTGCAACCGCCTGCACATGCGGGCCGTGGTGCTGCCGCTCGTCGTGGAGACTGGAGAAACACAAAAAAACCTGCCTGTGCGCCGTCTGGAAGATTATCACACTGTGAAGGATACACTCAAGGCAAGTGGCGCAATCAAAGACTGCCACATTACGTGGCGGCAGTATCTGCTCGACGCTGCTTTTCGTGTGTTCTTACAGGGCGACCGGGTGACACTGGAAGAGACGGCTGCAGCCCTGCAAGACCCGGTGTGGGGCGTCTGGCTGGGACGCAAGGCCTGTATTCCTTCAGCCCCGGTATTCGCTGGCTTGTACGCCAGTGAAGACGAAGCCTTACAAAGTGCTCTGCCCTTGCCGCTGGAGCGTTATACCGCCGTCCTTGACGCCCCATCCTTTGCGGAAGGCGACGACAGTGTGCCAGATATGCCGCTTTCTTTCGATTCAGCAGGCCGCCGCTTTGGCCTGCGGCGCACACAAACCGTCCACGGACACTGAACCGTGTGTTCCTGTTCTTTGACAACCGAATACAGAGCAAGTTTCCCCGCATCCGCGGGGATGAAAAATGGAGTTCATCGCTATGCGTCTCGATTCCGAAGTGATTGCCATCAAGGAGCGCAGCAGCATGCTTGCCCTGGCCTATGGCCGTCTGGATGTGGAAGACGGCGCCCTGGTGCTGGTTGATGTCAACGGCGTGCGCATGCAGATTCCCGTGGGCGGACTGGCCTGCATCATGCTGGAACCGGGCACCACGGTAACCCATGCAGCCATTGCCCTGGCCGCAGATTGTGGCACCTTGCTGCTCTGGATCGGCGAGGGCGGTGTCCGCCTGTACTCTGCCGGGCAACCCGGCGGTGCCCGGGCAGACCGGCTGCTCTATCAGGCCAGGCTGGCGCTGGATCCTGCGCTGCGCCTGAAGGTGGTGCGCGCCATGTATACCTTACGCTTTGGCGAAGAGCCGCCCAGCCGCCGGAGCGTTGAGCAGCTTCGCGGCATTGAAGGCGCACGGGTCCGGGAGATGTACAAGCAGCTGGCCGCGCGCTATCGCCTGAAATGGGGCCGGCGCAGCTACAACCCGCAGGACTGGGACGCCGCCGACCCGCTCAATCAGGCGCTCAGCGTTGCCAATCACTGCCTCTACGGTGTCTGCGAGGCAGCGGTGCTGGCTGCCGGTTATGCGCCTGCCGTGGGCTTCATCCACACAGGAAAACCGCTCTCCTTTGTGTACGACATTGCGGATCTGTTCAAGTTCGAGACGGTCGTGCCCGCAGCCTTCCGCACGATCGGCGAAAAGCGGGCTGATGTGGCCCGCGAGGTGCGCCTGCGCTGCCGCGATCTGTTTCGCGAGCAGAAGCTACTGAGCCGCATCATCCCGGTGATCGAGGAGGTGCTGGCCGCTGCCGGCGAAAACCTGCCGCAGGCACATCCGGAAGCCGTACCGGTGGCCTTTCCCGACAAGGAGGGACTGGGTGATGTTGGTCATCGTCACTGAACTGGCGCCACCCAGGCTGCGCGGATTTCTGGCACGCTGGCTTTTGGAAGTACGGGCCGGCGTATATGTGGGCAATTACTCGGTTCGCGTCCGAGACCGACTGTGGGCAGTGGTGACCGAGCAGATCGAGGATGGCAATGCGGTCATGGCCTGGAGCGCCAACAACGAATCGGGCTTTTCTTTTGTGACCGCAGGTCGAAACCGACGGGAACCGGTCGATTTTGACGGTTTTTCTCTGGTGCGTTTTTTACCCGAGATACCGGAGGGAAATTAGCAGGAAAAGTTGGTGGATTTTTTTGTGCTGTGTAATTTATTGGTATGTCGTTTTTTTATTGGAAGAGTGTTCCCCGCACCCGCGGGATGAACCGGTCCTTCGCCTCCCGGCGAAGACCACGTTATGCGTGTTCCCCGCACCCGCGGGGATGAACCAGGGTCTTGCCCCATGGGGCGGCCCGCCATCCAGTGTTCCCCGCACCCGCGGGGATGAACCGGCGGTCAGGGCGATCTCGATGGTTTCCCGGTCGGTGTTCCCCGCACCCGCGGGGATGAACCGGTCCTTCGCCTCCCGGCGAAGACCACGTTATGCGTGTTCCCCGCACCCGCGGGGATGAACCAGGGTCTTGCCCCATGGGGCGGCCCGCCATCCAGTGTTCCCCGCACCCGCGGGGATGAACCGGCGGTCAGGGCGATCTCGATGGTTTCCCGGTCGGTGTTCCCCGCACCCGCGGGGATGAACCGTTTAAATCCCCCGCCGGACGAACCGGCGGGGGTGTTCCCCGCACCCGCGGGGATGAACCGCTGGTCTATCATCTGCGGGGCCAGCGCGCTTCGTGTTCCCCGCACCCGCGGGGATGAACCGCCGTCTCTGCGCGACATCACCAAATCCCGCCGGTGTTCCCCGCACCCGCGGGGATGAACCGCAGACGGTATTTGCTCAGCTTTGGGGTGTGGAGTGTTCCCCGCACCCGCGGGGATGAACCGAACAGAATGTAAATATGTTTCAGGATTCTTTGGTGTTCCCCGCACCCGCGGGGATGAACCGTCGTTTCTGGTATTCAGGCAGACTGGCTATGCGTGTTCCCCGCACCCGCGGGGATGAACCGTCGTTTCTGGTATTCAGGCAGACTGGCTATGCGTGTTCCCCGCACCCGCGGGGATGAACCGTGTCCAGAAAGCCAGGCTCCCCCCGCCCATGAGTGTTCCCCGCACCCGCGGGGATGAACCGCTCCATATGAACACTATACCCTAATCGAGCCGGTGTTCCCCGCACCCGCGGGGATGAACCGGGAGGTATCAGGGGTGATTTGTTCGACTGAGTGTGTTCCCCGCACCCGCGGGGATGAACCTTCGTTTCTGCTCCAACTCTATAATATGAAGCAGTGTTCCCCGCACCCGCGGGGATGAACCGACAATGCATCAGCTGTCGGCAGCGCCCAGAAAGTGTTCCCCGCACCCGCGGGGATGAACCGATATCTCTGGCTTCATCCAGAATGGTACACATGTGTTCCCCGCACCCGCGGGGATGAACCGATATTTATGCGCAAGAATTTAGGTTCGCCCTGGTGTTCCCCGCACCCGCGGGGATGAACCGTGGGTAACCTGGATTGGCAACGGCTTGGTAATGTGTTCCCCGCACCCGCGGGGATGAACCGCGCCGAGCTAGCGGTTTTGCGTCCACACAAAAGTGTTCCCCGCACCCGCGGGGATGAACCGGGCTGATTATGGAAGAATGAACCGCCTGAAACGTGTTCCCCGCACCCGCGGGGATGAACCGTGTTATCTCCGCCGAGGCCCAGTCGTCCGGCGGTGTTCCCCGCACCCGCGGGGATGAACCGGGCTGATTATGGAAGAATGAACCGCCTGAAACGTGTTCCCCGCACCCGCGGGGATGAACCGTGTTATCTCCGCCGAGGCCCAGTCGTCCGGCGGTGTTCCCCGCACCCGCGGGGATGAACCGGCCCGGTAATATCACTGCCGCCGCGGGCATACGTGTTCCCCGCACCCGCGGGGATGAACCGCAATGGTCGCATTTGACTCGGGGCAGCTTCGCGTGTTCCCCGCACCCGCGGGGATGAACCGCGACCAGGGCGACCCCGCAAGAACGGACCCCAGTGTTCCCCGCACCCGCGGGGATGAACCGGAGGCGCAGCCATGAGCGAGCAGCTCTCCCTCGTGTTCCCCGCACCCGCGGGGATGAACCGTGGGCAACCTGCAATCCCAGGTTGATGTATGGGTGTTCCCCGCACCCGCGGGGATGAACCGCGCCTGTGGGCCACTCTGACCGGTGGGGATGTGTGTTCCCCGCACCCGCGGGGATGAACCGAGCTGGCCGCCGAGTTGAAAAAGCCCCACGAAGTGTTCCCCGCACCCGCGGGGATGAACCGCTGGAATCCGCCATGGATGCGGTGCTGCAGCTGTGTTCCCCGCACCCGCGGGGATGAACCGCATCTTGCCAATGAGTATGTTGCGCGGCAACAGTGTTCCCCGCACCCGCGGGGATGAACCGATTTGCAGAGGGCGAGGCGGCGGTACGAGGAAGTGTTCCCCGCACCCGCGGGGATGAACCGTCGGCAGGCATTCTTCCAGCTGTTTTTCCAGCGTGTTCCCCGCACCCGCGGGGATGAACCGCAGCTCTTCGCGGTCAGCCAGCAGACCGGCACGTGTTCCCCGCACCCGCGGGGATGAACCGTCTGCATTGAACAATGCAGGCTCCCATGTGAAGTGTTCCCCGCACCCGCGGGGATGAACCGCTGGATCGTCTTTCCAGGTCCCTGCGTGATATGTGTTCCCCGCACCCGCGGGGTGAACCGGGTTTGAGGGAAAATCGTGTCCGCTCGGTGCCGTGTTCCCCGCACCCGCGGGGATGAACCGGCGGAATACGAGGGGCTGGCCGTCACCTTCGGGTGTTCCCCGCACCCGCGGGGATGAACCGCACGTCACTTAACCCCTGATGCCGCAAAGCCTGTGTTCCCCGCACCCGCGGGGATGAACCGGACACCGGATCCCATAGCCTGAGCAAACTGCAGTGTTCCCCGCACCCGCGGGGATGAACCGGTTTGCGGGTCTGCATAACACCGGCTACCAGAGTGTTCCCCGCACCCGCGGGGATGAACCGACTGACGGCAAGGGCAGCCCAGAGTGGCACGCGTGTTCCCCGCACCCGCGGGGATGAACCGTCTGTAATGTTGTCTCTATCGGCGGGGTGGAAGTGTTCCCCGCACCCGCGGGGATGAACCGAAATGGTAACAACCCAAAGCCCAAAAGAAGATGTGTTCCCCGCACCCGCGGGGATGAACCGAATCAGGCACACGCTATCATTTCCGAGTTTTGGTGTTCCCCGCACCCGCGGGGATGAACCGCAGATGAATTTGTCGCAACCTTCCCTGATTTTGTGTTCCCCGCACCCGCGGGGATGAAGCAAAATAAGGGGCAAAGACCGCTCCGGCTCACGAAGCGGCCCGCGACGCATTCCCTGGCGGAGTGGCCTCCCTTGGTGCGGCGCGTCCCTTGGAAGCAAGAATACAGCACGTGAGGGTCAACATCAAGGAATGCCTGAAAGTGTTCCCCGCACCCGCGGGGATGAACCGCTACGAGGGCGGCGCGGAGATAGAGGGCGGGCGTGTTCCCCGCACCCGCGGGGATGAACCGTTGATGAGCACAAAAACGATTAAAAAATGCCCGTGTTCCCCGCACCCGCGGGGATGAACCGCTTGTGACGGTCACAAGCAAAACCACCAGGGCGTGTTCCCCGCACCCGCGGGGATGAACCGTCATCAACGGCGATGACTTGGGACAGAGCCCGGTGTTCCCCGCACCCGCGGGGATGAACCGGCGTGGAAACTGAGCATCAAGGCGGGCAGCTCGTGTTCCCCGCGCCCGCGGGGATGAACCGCCAGGTGCGCTCATCTGGCCAGAGCCATTGTCGTGTTCCCCGCGCCCGCGGGGATGAACCGGAGACGGCCCCGCCCGCCGATTGCCAGCTTGTGTGTTCCCCGCACCCGCGGGGATGAACCGGCCCCGGCCTCGTGCACGAATTCGGGGCCGACGTGTTCCCCGCGCCCGCGGGGATGAACCGACTTATCTACTGCATTATAAAGCATACTCAAAGTGTTCCCCGCACCCGCGGGGATGAACCGACCAGGGCCGCGTCTCTGGCGTCCGGGTACTGGTGTTCCCCGCGCCCGCGGGGATGAACCGGCAAGCATCGAGCAGATGAAGACCCGACTGTCGTGTTCCCCGCGCCCGCGGGGATGAACCGTCAACCCGGTCGCAGGCCGGCGGCGACGAGGGGTGTTCCCCGCACCCGCGGGGATGAACCGTGGTGATCGAGTTGAATTTAAAAAACAACTTGGTGTTCCCCGCGCCCGCGGGGATGAACCGGTGCGCGTTATCGTCATGCGGCCGCCATCGTCGTGTTCCCCGCGCCCGCGGGATGAACCGAGTACGACGAAAGCTGGAAGGAATGGTCAAACGTGTTCCCCGCACCCGCGGGGATGAACCGAGACGGAGCAGAAATGTCCAGACTGCGGCGGCGTGTTCCCCGCACCCGCGGGGATGAACCGACGGGCACGGTAATTCCGGCGATGATGATCAGGTGTTCCCCGCACCCGCGGGGCTGAACCGGCGCAGGCCATGGCCGAGAGTGCTCTTGACCCGTGTTCCCCGCGTCTGCGGGGATGAATCGCTTGCAGGCGAATGGAGTGAAGAAAGCAGCGATCTGAACCGCATTATGCAGGAGCTTCGGATCAGGCTGGGATCGATGTACCGTGAGCAGGTGGCGCGGGAAGTATCTGGCGTGCGCAAGCTGGTTGACAAATACTTCCCGGAGGAGAAACAAAAGAACGCGAACAGCGAGTTTCTCGCGGCACTGCAAAAGTTGTATGATGGTTTACTGTCTGGCGCCACCAAAGCGAATAATCGCGTGTTTTACGATCTGGCCGCGAATATTGCGGTGATGGCTGCCCGGCAGTGCAAGGTGTCGCCGGATTCGCTGACCAGGCATTTGCAGGCCACGGTTGCCCGGTATGCCGAGATCGAGGCTGGCGATTGCCTGCAATCATCAGTACGGCAATTGCGGGAGCTGGCTTTGGGCGAAATCGACCCACGGGAAGCCCTTCTGGACCGGCTTGCACAGTGGAATGCCACGCGGGCCGAGAAGCTGAGCAAAGTGGCGGCAGTGCATGGGGCCAACTGGTATGCTCGCGAGGCGTACAGAAAAGCTGGCGTGAAGCGGCTCAAATGGATCGCCAACGGCAGCAGGTCCTGCAATATTTGTCGTCAGTTGAACGGCAAGATTGTGGGGATAGAGAAGGCTTTTGTCGGCAAGGGCGAGGTTATCCCCGGTGGGGCTGGCAAATGGGACTACACCGCCAGACGAGCCAAAATGCACCCGCCTGTTCATGGCGGTTGCGTGTGCGCGATCATCCCGCTGTATGAGGATTATTGGGTCACGGATGAAAAGACGGATGACCTTGGCCATTTGGTGAATGCGGACAGCGCATTTGTTGATGAGCGGAAATTGACCCAATATTCGCTGAATAAGGAGTCTTTAAACCCGGACGCTCGCAGCAAAGCTGAGATGTTCTCCGATATTTTGGGATTTGAAAAAGAAAATTGGCGATTGCTACAGCAAAAACTCGTTGAAGGCGTGCAGGAATATCGGCCTAATCAGATAAAACACTCCAATGATAACGATCATTATACTATAATGATTCCTGTCAGGGGCCTAAACGGAAATGAAGTGGTTTTGGAAACAGCATGGCAATATTTGGGAAAAAATGATTACCCACAATTGATTACTGCTTATATTCCAGGGAAAAACAGAGAAAGACGATGGCTGTTTTTACTGGATGATTTGGAGGTGTAGGTTATGTTGCCTGAATTTTGCACAGTGCGTCTATTGATTGACCCAGATGCAAGCCAATATGACGATGATGGAGAGGGGTATAACGCCAGGAAGGGCGATATTGGCACTGTTCTTTCTGCCAATAAAGGCACGGACGGAAAGCAGGACTGGTATATAGTCAGTTTTTCTGACCCAGATGCCGATAGTGAACGCTCGAGTACGTTGATGCATTTTTGTGAGCATGAACTTGAATTCGTGCGCTCGTATGAAATGAGCTAAAATATAAAGCCGCTTGACGCGGCCAGCAGTACCAGACATTTCCGGCTTCCCGGAGGCCCGGCCAGGCCAAAAGGGGACGCAAGATAAAAAAAGAGCGCTCGTGTGGGAGCCACACCTTCCACATGCGCGCTCTTTTTTTATGCCGGGTTGAGGATGGAAACAGGAGAAAAGACACCATGAAACACACCACCCGTCCACTTGAGATCAAGTCTTTTGAAGAAACGGGCGTTTTTGAGGGCTACGGCTCGGTCTTCGGCAATGCCGACTGGTATGGCGACGTAGTCATGCCAGGAGCCTTTGCCAACAGCCTTGCCAGAGCGTGTGGTCACGAGGCTTGGGCCATAAAACAAGGCACCTGATATGAAGGGTGGCAGGAAGTGACGCCGTATGCTTCGCGTATCCGGTGGCTATGCCACGCCACCCCCTCAAGTGGGGAAGGCCATTGCTGTCAGGTGCCTGACCCATAAAGCTCCCGGTCGTCACCACGCCGCTCTTGGCGTTTGCTTTTGGGTACAATGAGCGGCGACATCCCCTGTCCCGTCAGCGAATAAAACGCCGATGAATATTTTGCTCCATCTGCCGAAGTCGGGCGGCAGGCCCGCCAGGGCGCGTCCCTTCGCATAATCCAGAATACTGCATTGTTTCTGCCAGGCATGGCCCATTTTAAATAGGCTTTTAATTACGTAAAAACAATGAATTATTTTTTTTGGCAATGCCAGTTATGGCTCAAAAATGGAGGAAAATTTTAAAAATCGTTGACAAATGGTTTAGTGAACCATATAAAGGAGTCAATTCAATATGGTTATTTAAACCATATAAATTCATGGGGAGGCTTCGCTATGGGAAAAGACTTTTTAGCAGGCATGTTTGGAGGGGTGCAGCCCGGTTGTTGCAAGCTGTCCGTAACGGGCGGGATCGCTGTAAAAACCGGAAGCGGCGAATACAAGACGTACAACGTGGAAAAGGGCAAGCTCATTAACTGCGACAATTTTGTATTCGGAGGATTTGACAGCCTGTTCTGGATTGTCCCGACCAGGAAAGTCAAACGAGGCGACATTATCATCTCCGGAGGGAAGCCAAGGTGCGTGGTCGAAGTCGGAGGCGAGGAAATAAAGGTCGTCAATTATGAGGACAACACCATCGAAACCATGATCCCTGAAAGGCATGTGTTTCTGGGAAACGCCTTCTTTTATGGCAAGATAGTCTCCCTGTTCGGCAGCAATCCTGGCAAGGGCAAGGGATTCGGCCGGATCATGAAATACATGATGCTCAGCGGAATGTTGAAAAAACCATCCGGTCAGGGAGGCACAGCAGGCGGCTTCATGGGCGCGGGAGATGGCATGTCCTTGGGAAATATGCTGCCGCTTATGCTCATGTGCGGAAAAGGCGGTCTGGATGAGATATTTGCAGACATGTTTGACCTGGACGCAGGTGATGAGGACGGCAACATGGATGATTTTTCGAAAGAGGAGGCATGACTATGGGATCGGGAGCATGGACATCCGACGACTACGAAGCCTTTGCAAAGAGCCGAGGACGCGTGGTCGACAGCAGCGGGGCTGTGGCAGGCAGCTACAACAACCAGGACATATTTAGGAGCAGAGACATCAGCGCGGCCCTCAATCCGCGTGGAGTGATCAGAGAGTGCTGCGACAGCCCGGAGCATCCCGCCACAGTTCCTGTGATACTGGCCCTGGACGTGACAGGAAGCATGGGCAAGGCGGCTGTTGAGGTCGCCATGAAATTGAACGTGATCATGACGAACCTTTACGACCAGGTCAAGGATGTGGAGTTCATGATCATGGGTATAGGTGATATGGCCTGCGACAAAAGGCCGCTGCAGATGTCGCAGTTTGAATCTGACATACGAATCGCTGATCAACTCGAACAGTTGTACTTCGAATTTGGCGGCGGCGGCAATGGTTGGGAATCCTATTCCCTGGCCTGGTATACCGGGCTGCATCATACGCGACTGGATTGTTGGCAAAGAGGGAAGAAAGGCATCATTATCACCATGGGAGATGAGATGTTGAATCCATATATTCCTGTTCGAGGTATGATGACAAGTATACAGAACGTTCTTGGTGGAAAAATCGACAAAGACATTGATACCGCATCTCTGTATGCGGAAGCGTCGAGAATGTTTGAAATTTTTCACCTGCATATACAGGAGGGTCTTCATAGCTTTGAGGATACGAAATATAGTTTTTCAAAGTATCTGGATAATCAACACCTATTTTCTGTAGATATGGAGATGATATCTGCCATAATTACAAAAATAGTGCTGAGGAATATGGAGCAGAAGATGGCTATGGCTGCCGATATTGGGGGAATTCATCAGGTATCGACAGATATTGATTCCCAAAATATACCTATCATCGGATGGTAACCAAGAAATATTCATGTTGTCTTGGGAGCGGAGCAATCCGCTCCATTTTTGCAGGGAGAAAATTATGACAAAACAAGTGCGGATAGTTATGGGCGCCAACTATGGCGATGAAGGAAAAGGCTTGCTGGTTGACTACTTCGTCAAATCTGCTCTTGCAATGGGGGAATCTTGTATAGTCGTATGCAGTAATGGTGGAGCACAGAGAGGACATACCGTCGTTTCCGATGGCATACGGCATGTGTTTCATCATTTTGGCTCTGGAACACTGGCAGGGGCTGCAACTTATATAGACAGGCATTTTCTTGTAAATCCGATCATATTCCGGGAAGAATACCAACAGTTGGAAAAACTGGGAAAATTACCCATGGTATATATAAGCAGTGCCTGCCGATTTGTGACGCCATTTGATTGTATGATCAATCAGATGCTTGAAGAGAGCAGAGGATCTGACAGGCATGGTACCTGTGGACATGGTATATGGGAAACAATACACAGATACCATGCGCAAGATGATATGTGTAGCACAAGCCTTGAGGAAATCTTAATTTATGGACCGCTATTTCTGAAAAGCGTTCTCAGAAATATCCGTGATAGATTCTTTTTCCCAAGACTTGCTGAATACGGCATAAAAAACAAGGAAATGCCATCTGCAAAGTATCGTGAACTGGCAATGTCAGAAGGTCTGATAAACCATTATGTGGATGACTTTTTTTTCATGATTAACCATTGCACGCTCATGGGCGACCCTTCATTTCTCCGCGAATTTGGCCATGTGGTATTCGAGAATGGTCAAGGCCTTCTGCTGGATGGTGATGAAGAGGAGCGAGATGATGGCATGGAATATAAAACCCCCAGCAGAACGGGTATTCATTATCCTCAGGAAACCATCATGCAATCCTTTGGGCCGGAAGTGCCGATCGAATCATGCTATGTGAGCAGAACCTATGTCACGCGTCATGGTGCCGGAGAATTGGCGGGTGAATGCGGCCGCCATGAACTTAACCCCGGAATCGTTGATGTGACCAATACGTATAATCCTTTTCAGGGAAGCCTGCGTTATGGCCATATGGACATGCAAAAACTTGCAGAACGCATTGCATCACAACCCAAGGTGCGGGAAGAAGCGGTAAACGAAAGCGTCAGTATTGCCCTCACCCATGTGAACGAATACCCGGTGGCTATTCCCCATTCAGGCATTTTCAGGTATATGTCGGATAACGAGGCTGTGGTCTGGGAGGTTTAGCGTTTTGGACAGAAGGTAAAAAATGGCAGAGAGCAAACGGACAGCAGGTGGCCTAGAAGGATATGATCCCTCAATGTTTGATAAGCCGTCAGTAACGGTGGATATCCTCGTCGTAACGGCAGGAAAGAGAAAAAAAGGAGGAAGGGCCGACGAAAGCGGGGATGGCTCGGGGATGAAAACCGCCTCTTTACGGCGGCGAGGTTCCGCGAAAGAACGGGTGGAACCAGCCCTGCAATTGCTTCTGGTCAAGAGAGATAATGAGCCCTTTCGTGATTTCTGGGCTTTGCCCGGCGGTTTTGTTGGCATGCATGATGAGCTCGAAGACACGGCGCGGCGGAAACTTGCCGAGAAAGCGTGCGTTGAAGGGGCGTATATGGAGCAGTTATATACATTCGGAGGAGTGGAGCGCGATCCAAGGATGCGGATCATTTCCGTTGCATATCTGGCTCTCGTCCCGGAAGGTGCGGTTCGGTTCGAGCCGGGAAACACCGTGTCTGATGCAGCGCTTTTCAATGTCGAAAGAAGAGAGGAAGGTATTGTCCTGAGTTCCGCCATGGGCGTGGAAATCAAGCTGGAGTCTCTGGCTTTTGATCATGGGCATATCATATCTGTCGGCCTTGAAAGGATGCGGGGTAAGGTGGATTATACCAGCATCATATTTGAGCTCCTCCGTAGCAAGTCGGACTTCACGCTTCTGGAGCTCAAGAGGGCCTATGACTGTCTGAAAGGCGAAGAAAGCAATTTATCTAATTTTCGGAAGATGATCATGAAACGATATCTGGATCAGGGCTTTATGGAAGAAAGCGGGCATACGACGAAACGAAATTCCGTTCGTGAGGCAAAGTGTTACCGGGTGAGAGCGAAGGATTGAATTTCAGCGTGTCCTGGCAGAAATAAAGATGAAGAATTTTTTATCAATTTGGAACTATTTTATTAACAATATCGAGCTCAGATGTATAAATAACAGGCTCTAGACCATCAGGTATTTGTTATTTTTCATCAATAATTTTATATTGGATGACAGTTGAGGTGACGATCGGTTATAGCGATATGCATACTCTTTGGGATGGAGTTCATAAATTCTACTTTATATTATGAGCTTTGCAATACTGCGTTTTATAAAATTCAGGAATGCCTAGATAACGTTGATATAAAGGTAGATTCAAGTTATAACTGCATTAGTAATGATAATAGCTAATTGAAAAAGTTGCATCAATGTGTATTGCAAGTAAAATTGTGTAAGATGGATTATTAACTCGCCGACTCTTCGTTACTTGGTATTTGAAATTCTTGTAGCATGTTACCTGAAGTATAATTTATCAACTGGGTGCTAGTCGAACTATACATTGGCAATGTGAATCTGTGCCTATGACACCTTGCTATATATCAATATAATTTTATAGCGTCATCAGAATGGTTAACCTATAGAGAAGGATGCATAAATCATGATTTTATGAATCATATATCAATTTATCATGCCCAAACAAACAGTAGCGGAGGAGAAACTATGTCAGAATTTTTAAAACTGCAAACAACACGTCGATCTATCTATGCACTTGGAAAAAACGTGCCTTTCTCGACCTCGGCATTGATTGAACTGATAGAAAGGGCTATCACGCAGACACCATCTGCATTCAATTCACAAACGAGCCGGGCAGTGCTTTTGTTCGGTCAGGAATCTAAAGATTTCTGGAGACACCTCACCGCCAGCGCTTTGGAGAAGATAATGCCGGCAGATGCATTTGAACAAACAAAAGAGAAGCTGGCTGGATTTGCCGCAGGTATTGGGACCATTCTTTTTTTTGAAGATCAGGATGTGATCACCACTTTGGAAGAAAAGTATCCGCGGTATGCTGAGAATTTCAAGCTGTGGTCGGAACAATCGCACGGCATTGCCCTCTATGCGACCTGGTTGGCATTGGCTGAACGAGGTATTGGTATGAGCGTCCAGCACTACAATCCTCTTGTTGATGTGCAGGTAGCCGAAAAGTACGCGTTGCCCCAGAGCTGGCGGCTTCGGGCACAAGCTCCTTTCGGCTCGATCGAAGCTCCTGCGGGTGAAAAGGGATTTATGGACAGGGCAGAGCGCTTCAAGGTGTTCGGGGACTGATTCCCTGCCCGTTTAGCCGGAGGAGCGGCTTCTTGCTCTGCCAGTTGGCCCGGCAGGCCTGTTTGTATGGCATGGGGATATGCTGTCCAGTGGGTTCGTGGCTCGTTTTCAATCGGCTGTTTGTCAATGCCTGTTAAAAATTGGTAAAGGTAATGGTGGTATTCGGTTGCTGCCGGATTGCGCCGGCATATCCGTAGGCTGTTAACAGCTCTTTCAGCAGTTGCAGTACCCTGGCCTGCTCTTCTTCGGGAGGAATGGGCGCAAAACGGGGATTGAAGCCAAAAAATGTCCAGGTCACGCTTGGCGCACCAAAATTGGTGTCATCGTCCATAAAAAACTCATAGTAGCGGCCCTGGTCGTAGAGCAGCCATTCCGCGTGGTAGCCGCCGCCCATGCCTGGCCGCTGCTGGCAGAGTTTAGTGAGCCAGAGCTCGCGTTCGGCATCCCGCGTCCAGTTGTAGGGCGGGGAAGGGAAGCCCTCCATTTTGCGAAAAAGATCAAGCGGGGCAATAAACTTTTTTTCGTCCTCTTTTGAGATGTACTCATTCACTAAGGCCATAATGCTGCCTCCTGAGAAGTGATGAAAAATCTTTGCGTTGGCCCATGGACCACCCTTTCAGGTACCTGTACCACATGCTGTATGCCGGACAAGCAAAAAGGAAGGTTGAAATTTTAAGCGCTTATGTATTCGGGCCTGTTTGATGCCCGTGGCAGCGCCGTCTGCGGCGTACAGCTCTCCTCATTTTGAAGGAATCTCGCCCACAAACGGCTCTCCATTTTCATTTTCCGGCATGGCAGCCTGTTGCGGGCCGCCTGCGGTCACGCGGTGCCGCCTTTATCCAACCGGGGGCTTTCCTGTTGTCATGCGGCAGTCGAACCGGTAGAATGCCGCAGATTCCGCAAAAACTGCCGGCACCTACCCTGTGTTTTTGGCAATCCATCCCATTTGAAAGAGGAGAATGGCCATGCGTTTATTTTGCTGTACTTTGACCCTGTTGCTCTGCACCCTGACGGCTGGCAATGCCCTGGCCGAACACCGGCTTGGCGGCGGCGTCAATTACTGGGTCATGCTTAAGGACCTGGATGACAAGGATTTTGACGATAAGGGGCTGTCGTATCTGGTGAGCTATCAGTACTGGAAGGGGCCTTTTGGCGTGGAGCTGGCTGGGGAGCTGCTGCCCAAACGTCTCGATGAAACCGCTCTGGCGCCGCAGGCCTATCTGCTCTTCGGCGGCACCCTGTATGCCGGCGGAGGCATTGGCATTATCTACAGCGACGGCGACTTTGCCAAACAACCCTTCTTTGCGCTCAAGGCAGGGGTCAATCTGGAGCTGATCCCACACACCTTTGTGGATATTTCCGCCAATTACCGCTTCTCAAACAAGGAAGACCTGCGCGACGAGACCAAGGGCGTGGATACGGACACTGTCTTTCTGGGCGCTGCCTTCCGCTTTGCCCTGTAGAGCCGCGGCCCTGCGGAACGAACCAATACTCCGGCGCTCGGCTGTGGCCGGAGTATTGTTTTGACAGCGCCAGCAGGCGCTGTGCCGATACGGGTTTGCCTAGCCTCTCCCGAGCCCCGGCCGGCGGCCTGCCAGCCCTTCTGCCACGCGCCATCCAGCCATGCATACGCCCCGTTGCCTTTTTCCCCTGTGCTGTCTCTTTTTGACGCTCATGTGCGGCGGCGTTTTTGCCGCTCAGCCGCGACCGGAAAAGGCTGCTGCCATGCGGCCGGAAACACCCGAGCCCAAACGTTTTGCCGTTCGGGACAACCGGCTTTTGGATTTGCGGGCGCCGGGCGCGCCCGTTTTTCTCAGGGGCATGGGCTATTCGCCCTTTCTGATTGGCGAATCGCCGCTGCACGGCGACTCGCCGGCGGATGACGGCCGCTATGCGCTGCATCTGCCCATGATGCGGCAGATGGGCGTCAACTATCTGCACCTGTTCCCCCGCCACATGCCTGCCGGCTTTTTCGCGGCTCTGGACAGGGAGAATTTCGTCTACGGCCAGGACATCTGGCTTTCGCCCTACGAGAGCGACTACCTGGAGCCCGGCTATCAGGAACGGCAGATGGCGATCATCAAAGAGGTGATTGACCACAACTATCGGGTGGGTCGTCCGGAGCGGCTGGTGCTCTTTTCCATTGGCGACGAACTGCGGCCTGCCTCGGTTACGGCCACCAACCGGGCGCATCCCGAGGTCACCGCTTTTACCGGCAAACATGTGGTGGTGCGGCACAGAAATCCCAGTGAAGTCGCCATGGCCATGCTCATCGACAGGGCCATTGACTATGAGCTCAGCCGCTATGGTCAGCGGCACCTGTACTGCCACACCAGCTTTTCCCACATCGGCCCGATCAGCGACCGGCCCGACTTGGAGGTGGCGGCTGAAGACGCGATGCTGCCGGACATGGGCGATCTGATCTGCCTGAATCTCTACACCTATGCCAACGCGGTGCGCAGCTCGGGTCCTGGCCGCAGGACCGGCACCAGCTATCAGGGTTATCTGGAGCAGCTCGCCTGGGAAAGCCACAAGCCGGTGCTCATTGGTCAGGTCGGCTTTTCCACCTCGCCCACAGAGCCGAATCCAAAGGTACCCGGCTTTGGCGGCCACAAGGCGGAGGAGGTGGCCAGGCATTTTGTCCAGATCTGGCGGGATCTGCACACGGCACAGGGCAAGGAGCACTTCTGCGGACTGGCCTTTTTCGAATGGCAGGACGAATGGTGGAAGAGCGGCGAAACCTGGGATGATCCTGCCCATCATGCACCGGAAGACCCTGAGGAGTGGTTCGGCATCTTTGAGCTGGGGCCGGACAATAGGTTGCTGCCCAAGGGCAGGGTGCCGGACACGGTGCGGCGCTTGTATACGGAGCAGGCCGATGCGCATTGAGCCCTTTGAGTGCCGGCTGACGCTGCCGGCCTGGGTCTGGGAGGAAATGGCGGCCCTGCCGGATCGCCTGGAAACCCGGGAGGAGCGGGTGGCTGCTGTCATCCGTTTCGCCCGGCTGAACACGGAGCGGGGAACCGGCGGGCCCTTTGCCGCAGGCGTCTTCGAGCGAGATTCCGGGCAGGTGCTGATGCTGGCGGTCAATCGGGTGGTGCCCCTGGCCTGCTCGTCCCTGCACGCGGAGATCATGGCGCTTTCGCTGGCGCAGGCGCGGCTGGGCTGCTTTGATCTGGGGGCGCAGGGCCTGCCGGTCTTTGAGCTGGTGGTCAACTGGATGCCCTGCGCCATGTGCTTTGGCGCCGTGCTGTGGTCTGGCGTCCGCTCCCTGGTGGTGGCCGGCTCCGGCCCGGAGATGGCGGCCATGACCGGCTTTGATGAAGGCCCCCTGCCGCCGGACTGGCAGGATCAACTCGCCCGGCGGGGCATTGCCTTTCATGGCGATGTGGCCAGGGAGGCGGCGCTCGATGCCTTCCGTGCATTCGTCGCCAGTGGTGCAGCGGTGTACAACGGCAGGCAGGGCAGGCTCTGAGGCGAAGCTCGTCGGGCTCCCGCAGAACCTGCGCGCTGGCCCTTGCCCCGGCCGGGGGCTCGCACCCGCGGGCCTGACCCTTTCTGGATATGTTAACGAGATTGAACAGGAAATATGGCCTGTCCGCCCAGCCGCCCGGGCGGTCAACAGACAGGAGTTCCAAAAGCCATGCACGATATTCCCCTGAATGAACGCATCATTTTCGCCCTTGATTTTTCCACGCCGCAGGAGGCCAGAGCCTGGGTTGACCGTCTGGATGGACAGGTCAGATTTTTCAAGGTAGGACTGCAACTGTTTCTTGCCGGCTGGTGGCCAATCATCGACTACATCACCGACCGGGGCAACAAGGTCATGGTGGATCTCAAGTTTTTTGACATTCCGGAGACGGTTGCCCTGGCGGTGGCACAGTTGCGGGACCGGCATGTGACCTTTGCCACCGTCCACGGCAATGACCCCATCATCCGGGCTGCGGTGGCCAGCCGCGGCGATGATTTGAAAATTCTGGCGGTGACCGTGCTCACCAGTTTCGACGAGACCGACATGCGGGCCATGGGCATGCAGGGCAGGGTGGAGGATCTGGTCCTCATGCGGGCGCGCAAGGCGCTGGACCTGCATTGCGACGGCGTAGTCGCCTCGGCCCGCGAGGCCAGGGTCCTGAGCGGGCTTGACCGGAATTTCATTGTCGTTACGCCCGGCATCCGGCCCGGCGCCAACATCGACGTGATTCAAAACGACGACCAGAAGCGGGTGGCCACGGCCAGAGCGGCCATCAGCGATGGCGCGGACTATGTGGTCATCGGCCGGCCCATCAGCCGTGCCCCCGATCCGCTGGCCGCTGTGGCGGAGATTCAGCGGGAAATCGGCGAAGCGCTGGGTGGCAGGCCTTAGGCCTGCTGCGGCACCCGGGACGAATGCCATGCTCAGGTCGGCGGCAAGCGGGGCAGGTCTTGGCCAACTGTGGGCCTGCCGGGGAGGGGGACTCGGGCAAGGCGCCCTTTACGATCCCGCGATCCCGTTTTCTGCCTGCCATGTGATGGGGCAGCCCACACTGGGCTTCTGGTCAGGCGGTGGCGGCGAGCCGGCCAGCAGCGCCTTCAGGGCCTCTCGCAGCAAGCGGCCGCTCACCGGAATCCGCCTGTTTGGCCGGGCCTCGTCAAAGGCGCCGTGATAGAAGAGGCGGCCTGAAGCGTCGAAGAGAAAAATATCCGGCGTGCACACAGCGCCATAGGCCCTGGCCGTATGCCGGCCTGCATCGTAGAGGTAGCAAAAGGGCAGCTCCCAGTCTGCCGCCACCGCGCTGGTGGCGGCCCGGCTTTCCTCGGGCCGCGTACCGGAATTGGCATTGATGGCCACCGCCCCGATGCCCCTGGCTCCGTATTCCCGGCACAGCATCGCCAGTTCCCGGCGAATCAGCCGCACCAGCGGACAGCGGTTGCAGAGAAAGAGCAGTAACAAACCGGCTGGGCCCCGGCACGCGGCCAGCCGCACCACTTTGCCGCTTGTCGCATCGGGCAGGGCAAAGTCCGGCGCTTCCGCTCCCAGAGGGAGGGCATCTGGCAATGTTTTTTTCATGTTGCGCCTCCTGGCGATGAAGAAAGTGACTGGTGCAAGCCGGGGCTGCCGCGGTGCTTGCGCCTTCCGCCTGGAAAGGGTACATTTCCACCCGTCTCGTCGCAATGCGGATTTCTTCCATTTCAGTTGAAGCATGGAGCGTTATATGCGTGCCCATAACGGTCTTTTTGTGGGACAGTGCAGCGTTGAACTGGTCTACTATCTTCCCCATGCCCTGAAGCCCGGCCAGCGGATGAGGGCGGAACGGCAGGTGGCCTTTGCCGGCGGCACGGCCACCAATGCGGCCATCGCCTTTTCGGCTTTCGACAATGTTTCCAGTCTGGTCACCGGGTTGGGCGAGCACCCCCTGAGCGAAGTCGCGCGTGCCGACATCATGGACCGGGCGGTGGCCTTGATCGATCTGGATTCCCTGCCCCACCGGCCGCCCTCGGTCGGCGTGGTGCTGGTGGATCTGGAGTCCCACGTCTACAGTGTGGCCTATGCCACCACCTATGCGCGCAAGCTGCGCTCCCTGGATCTGGGGGAGGCGATTTTCCACGATGTGGAGGTGGTGCTGCTGGACGGCGCCTATATGCCCCAGGCCCTGGAAGCGGCCAGTATGGCCAGGGAGCGCGGCATTCCGGTGGTGCTGGATGCCGGCGTATGGCGGGAAGGCATGCAACCGCTGCTGCCGCTTGTCGATTATCTGATTGCCTCCCGGGCCTTCCGCCTGCCCAAGTGCAACAATGTGGGCGAAATGTTTGCCGCCCTGCACAGCTTCGGCGTCGGGCATATTGCCGTGACCCGCGGGGAGAAGCCTGTTTTGGCCTATGAAGACGGCGTCATTTCGGAGATCCCGATTGCCAGGGTGCGGGTGCTGGACAGCCTGGGCGCGGGAGACATTCTGCACGGCGCCTTCTGCCACTACATCCTCGAGCGCGATTTCAAAAACGCGCTCGAGATGGCGAGCCGAGCCGCCACCCTGTCCTGCACGGCGCTCGGCCCCCGGGCCTGGATAGAGCAGATCAAATCGCCCTGAACCGGAATATGGATACAGGGCGCCCCGGCCCTGTATCCGGGCAATGCGGCTTCCGGTTGCCTTTTACCGGTCAGGCATCTATAGTTCGCCGCTTTGTCGCCGCATGCTGCTGCTGGCAGGCGGCTCTTTTCATTTTTTGCAACGGACACGCTCATGTACAGAAATTTTAGAATCGTTCCCAACATCATCTTTGGCCGCGGGGCATTCAATCAGCTTGGCGACATTCTGAAACCCAAACGCAGCTCCGGCGGCAGCATGGTTTTCATCATGGACCGGGTCTTTTCGGGCAAGCCCCTGGAATCCCGGCTGCCGGTGGCGGAGCATGACCTGGTCATCCCGGTCAATGTGGATGACGAACCCAAGACCAAATACGTGGATGCGCTCACGGCTCAGGTCAAGGCGCACACAGCCAAAGCCTGTGGCGTTATCGGTATCGGCGGCGGTTCCAGCATGGATCTGGCCAAGGCCGTGGCCCTGATGCTCACCAACCCCGGTTCCTCCGTGGACTACCAGGGCTGGGACCTTATCAGGAATCCGGCGGTCTATCACGTGGCCGTGCCCACGCTGGCCGGCACGGGCGCAGAAATTTCCCGTACCGCCGTGCTGACCGGGCCGGAAAAGAAACTGGGCCTCAACTCGGACTACACGCTGTTCGATCAGGTCCTGCTCGATCCGGAACTCACTGCGGGCGCACCGAAAAATCAGTGGTTTTACACCGGCATGGACTGCTACATCCACGACATCGAGTCGCTGCACGGCACCTACCTGAACGCCTTCAGCAAGGCGTACGGCGAGAAGTCTCTGGAACTGTGCCGCCAGGTTTTTCTGGAGGAGCACGAGGACAGCGCCGACAGGCTGATGATGGCCTCCTATTTCGGCGGCATGAGCATCGCCTATTCCCAGGTCGGCGCCTGCCACGCCCTGTCCTACGGTCTGTCCTTTGTCCTGGGGACGCACCACGGTGTGGGCTGTTGCATCGCCTTCAATGTGCTGGACGACATCTATCCGGAAGGCGTGCGCGAGTTTCGCGAGATGATGACGCGGCAGGAGGTGCCTCTGCCGCAGCAGCTCACCCGGGGCCTGAGCGATCAGGACATGGACACCATGGTCAAGGTGGCCCTGGGCCTGGAACCGCTCTGGGAAAACTGCCTGGGCAAGGATTGGCGCAACCACATGACCCCGGCCCGCGCCCGCGAGCTGTTTAGCCGGATGTAACAGCGGAAAGCATGTACGGAAAAGACCGCCCGGGTCAGGTGGCGGTCTTTTTTCAGGCGTTTTTCAGGAGCTACGGCTGCCAATCAGCCCTGGAACAGCAGCTCCGGGTTGATGTCGCCCACCGTGCCGACGCCGGTGAGCAGCATGGCCTGGGCAAGCTGCGTCCTGATGCCTTCAAAGTAGATCCTGACCCCGTCCAGCCCGCCGCCAATGGCCGCCACGCAGACCGGCCGGCCGATGAAGACCGCATCCGCACCCAAAGCCAGCATCTTCAGGACATCCACGCCGCTGCGCACTCCGCCGTCCACGATGATAGGCACCCGGCCGCGTAGCGCCGCTGCAATGCGCGGCAACACATCGGCCGTGCCCGGGCAGTGATCCAGAATGCGCCCGCCGTGGTTGGACACCACAATGGCGTCCGCACCGGCTGCGACGGCCTTTTCCGCATCCCGGGGTGTCATGATGCCCTTGACGATGAAGGCGCAGTCCTGCCTGTGCACGTGCTCGATCACCCGGGTGAGTTCATGCACGGTCATGGGCGCGACCGGCCGGCCCATCTCGCGCAGGCTCACCAGTCCGGCGGCATCCACATCCATGCCCAGAGCCAGCGGCTTGCAGGCCATCATGCGGTCGATTTTTTCGAACAGCTCCGCGCCTTCCCAGGGCTTGACGAAGGGGATGCCCGGGTGGGATTTCAGGCCTTTTTCCGCGGCATCGATGATAAAGGGCGGCACGCCGTCGCCGCTGCAGCCGACCGTGCCCGCAGCCTCGCAGCCGCCCAGCACTGCCTCGATGTAGTCGTCTTCGCTCACTGCGGCCGTCATGTTGAAGGACACCCCGCCGATGGGGGCTGCCAGAGCCGGCACTTTCAGGTTCATGCCCAGAATCGTGACGCCCGTGTCCGGGACCTTCACGTCGTGCAGGGCTGTCATGTTCAGCGTTACCTGGGCCAGCGCCTCATAGTTGTTCTGGAACGTGCTGCCCGTGCCCAGACCGCCCATGCCCGGCACCTCGCCCACGCAGGCGCGGCCGTTGCAGGCCGGGCAAACCCGGCAATGGCCCTTCATCCGTTCGCGGGCTATGCTTCTGTAGTCTTCGCTCATGTGCTTTTCCGCAGAAATGCGACCTCCCTGTGCAGTTTGTGGGTGCGGCGCCAGAGGCGCCAAAAGGCCTGCACTATAGAAAAGGCCCATCGAAAATGCCAGCCGTTCCGGGAGATAAAGTCTGCCGCTTGCGGCAAGCTTGCCCTCCATTGCCAGCTATTCCAGAGCGTTGCAACATCACCGCCCTGGCATGGTCACAGATGTGTCGCTCGACCTGCGTCGAAGCGCCTGACGCAGTCCATGCAGCATTCCCCGCTACCTCATTGCATGTCCGGGTACGCAACACGGCTGCCATGCGCTGTTTTCTGGGCATGAAACTTATCATGCACGGGATTGCCCTTGCCGGGCGCCGAGGCCTTTGCCGTTGCGCAATGCCTTCCGCCATCTCGGAAAAGCACAGGCACACCGAGAGAGGGCAGAAATTTGTTTTTTGTCTTTGTCATATTGCCTATAATATCTTCGGGATTGAGGCAGCGTTCAGGAAGCCACGCCATCCGCCTTTACCGGGTCGACATTATTAACTTACTATATTTGTAGCTTTATTTGAAAAAATTGTAAATTTGTTCAGCATAAAGATGCTATCAAAGACAGCTAACCTTGACATCGTTAAACACTGGAGGAAAAATGATGCAGAAAAAGTCAAACTCTTATTCAGTACTGATAGTTGTTTGTTCATTATATTTATCAGGATGTGCTGTTGGTAATAAATACAAGATTGAAGATAGTAAAATTCAATTTACCTCTACTGGGAGTTCTACGGTTTCCGTTGGTGCTTTGGATCAACGACCATATGTCATCGAAAAAACCAGTCCTGTTACATACATAGGCATGGTAAGAGGTGGTTTTGGCAATCCATTTAACGCAACCACCAATAATGGGTTGCCATTTTCTGATAACATTAGCAAATCAATATGTTTATCGTTAGCGGATAAAGGATACAATGTCAAACAAGTAATCCTTACCCCTGAATTAACAGAAGAAGAATCCATTAAAAGAATAATTGCACAAGGTCAAGATAAGAATATTATTGTTCTTATTAAAAAATGGGAAAGTGATGTGTTTATGAATTTTAATGTATCTTACGAATTATTATTGAAGGTAATTTCATCAAAAGGTGAAATTATTGCAGAGGCAAAAAATAAGGAAGAAATTAATGCTTCTGGAAGTATTTTCAAAGAACCGATAGGACTATCAAAATCAGAAGTTCCAAGAATATATAAGAAGTCTTTAGAAGAATTGATTAATAATCCCAGAATTATCAACGCATTAAAGTAAATTTCCAGGAATATAGCGTAAGTAGTTTTTCTGTCACGATAATGAGTTAATAAAATATGTAACAAATCGTTCAGGCTGCTTCCTTGAAATGTATATATTGTTAATTTTGATTTTGAAATAAATTTTGGAATAAAATAAATCTGACAAAGCAAATTCACTCGGGTGCTACAGAGCGTCGCTGTGCGCTGCTTTTGTCGCCGCTGATTTGCGGCGTTAGCCCGCAGAGGAAATAAAAATGTCATGCATTCTTAGGGTTAGCGGCAAAAATCTGGAAATTGGTCCTCTGCTCAGACAACTGCCCTTCGCGCCATACCGCATCTGGTGCAAAGGCAGCGTAGACGAAATCAGGAAGAAAGTGTCTGTCGACAGTGGCGCAGCGTTCGAGATCAGCGGCGCAGACCTTGACGAATTTGACCTACAAATTGAAGACGCAACGGCATTCCTCGAAAAGCATGGTGCATCCCTGAAGGCCATGACAGAATTCCCAGGAGTCGAATACGCGGTACTCGACTTTGGGATTGAGGTACGTGATGAGTATGTGGTCTACTCTGATTGCCTGCCGGCAACCTTCATTCAGGCTGCCGCAACTTCGGGCCTCGATATCGAGCTATCGCACTACAGATGTCTCGAAGAAGATGAAAAGGCGGAGAAGAGCTAACCAGTCGATCAAGTCAACCCCGGAAAGCACGCTGTGTCAATATTTAAGCCCAGCGGCGGTCAACTTATCTTATCATAATAATTAAAGAAAATGGGACTCGATTATATTGAACTAATCGTAGAGATTGAGAAGAAATTCGAAATTTCCATTAATGAATCTGAGATTTATCATGCTGATACCGTAGGGAAACTTGCAGAGGTGGTCTATAAAAGATTAAAAAAGGATGCATATGACCCATGCCCTACACAAAAGGGATTTTATATCCTAAGACAGTATCTCATCTTTGAATACAAATTATCGCGAAGTGAATTTAAACCTGATACTAAATTAAATGACATAGTCCCAAAAAGGAGAAGATTGAAAATGTGGAGATCGTTGATTAAAACCATAACCAACGATCCAAATAACATTGAGCTGGAGTTGAGTCTGTGGCCAAAGTTCATTTTTCTTTACTTTTGTCCATTACTCGTGCTTACTCTCATCTTATATCTCTTGCCATGGGAAGCATCATGGCTGGCTATTCTTGCCGCATTTACAACATCATGGATTTTTTCTTGGCTTCTTACACCGTTGAGAAATAAAATTCCAGATACTTGTTCTACCGTAAAAGATCTTATACCCTATATCACAACTAGGGGTATCAAGGTATGGGAGAAAGATGAAGTATATGAAGAAATAAAAAATCTCATAGCAGAAATGTTTTATATAAATCAAGTTTTAATCACACCAGATTCACATATAATTGATGATCTGGGTTTGGCTTGAAAATATTTATTATAGTAAGCCAGTACACCGGGATCGTTGACTTCACCGCTGAACTCGACCTTGGGTGTCCCGCACAAATGAAAGCTCTTGCAACAGTCCTTTCGATTTTTAGCCTTATGGTCTCGGGCTTGTTTTGTTGGCTGGGTTTTTCCTGCCTCAAGGGTGCCCCGGATGACTTCCTTGTCCTTTTCATGGGCACCATTGCTCTGCTTTACGGTATATCGAGTGCCGCTTTCCTGGTTGGCGCATGGTTTTCACCTAAATCCAAGCTCCTCTTGTTATCGAAATGGTCGGCTGCATTCATTCTTGTACTGTGGTCTGTGGGCTTGCTCGACTCAGGAATGGTGAGCGGCTTAGAACTGGTTTCAATTTTCTATGTTGCTTTCGTGCTAATGCTCAATGTAGTTAGCGTTCGCTGTGTGCTTCACATGCGGAGCACTGCTCAACCAGGATCCATAGAATGACAACATGGTATCAAGCATATATTGTTAATATTTCACTTTTTCTGGATGCTTTAAAAATGCTGCATTCAGTTTGCAAGTGCCCCAGTGAGGGGGCAAGGCTAAAAACTGCAGTGAGACTCTGGTAGCTTAAACAATTTTTGCCTCGCTTATTCAGCGGTGAGCTGCCCACCCGAGCATTGCTTCCGTGATCGTGTGCAAGCTGCTGCCCCTTGGGAAGTCCTGTCGCAGCAGACCATGACCGTTTTCGTTGGTGCCGCGCTGCCAGGACGAATGCGGCCTGCAAAAGTACACGCGCAGGCCCAAGCTCCGCTTGTACAGGCATTGGGCCGCAGGGCCGGGTGGCTGGACTTCCGGTCCCGCGGTTTTTTGTATTGCTTGTCGTTTTACTTCTGCCGGAATTCCCAGACCCGGTGAATGCGCGGGTTTCTTCTGAAGTCGGGCGGGATGGTGGCAGCGCTGATTTCTTCTACGAGCGCCTCTTGGGCTATGCGCGCTTCCAGCTCGAATTTGCGGAAATTGGTGGAGAAGATGAGCAGCCCGCCAGGACTGAGATGCTGCATCGCCAGATGCAGGAGCTTGCCGTGGTCGCGCTGGATGTCAAAGGTGGCGCGGGTTTCGCGCCCGGCGTCGCGCTCTTCCGTCCGGAACTGCCCCGGCCTCTCTCCTTTGCCGGCCGGGCCCCTGTCCCACTTGCCGGGCCGTCCGTCCTTTCCGCTCCACCGGCCGCCTTTTGCGTCCCGGTCTGCCCATTTGCCGCTGCTTTTGCCGTTTTGCCACTGTCCGCCCCTGCTGTCCGCCCTGCTCTCCGGCAGCTTGCTCTTGCTGTTGGAAAAGGTGGGCGGATCCCCAAAGATCAGACCGTATTGCTCCTGGCTTTCCCTGAGCCAGCTCAGGCAGTCGGCCTGCACCAGTTGGTGCAGCGGTCCGCCCAGACCGTTCAGGGCCAGATTGGCCGCGGCCCGCGCCAGATAGCTTTCCGAGGCATCCACCGTGGTGGTGGCGCTGGCCCCGCCCAGCGCGGCAAAGACCGTGGCTGTGCCGGTATAGCCGAAGAGATTCAGAAAGCTCCTGCCTGCCGCCAGCTCGCGGATGCGGCAACGGATGGGCCGGTGATCCAGAAACAGACCGGTGTCCAGGTAGTCGGTAAAGTTGACCAGAAAGCGGCCGCCGCCCTCCCGCACCTCAAAGAGGCGGCCCGGCTTGTCGTGCTGCCTCTGGTACTGGCCCGGGCCTTTCTGACGCCTGCGGGTCTTGATGAAGATCTGGTCCCGTTTCGCGCCCATGACTTCGCGCAGAACCGCAATCGCCGTTTGCCGTCGCTCCAGGGCCCTGTTCTCGTCAATGCCTGCGGGCGCGCCGTATTCCTGCACCTGAATCCACTCCTCGTAGCAGTCCACCGCAAAGTTGAAATCCGGCAGATCGGCGTCGTAGAGCCGGAAACAGCTCACCTGCTCGCGCTCCAGCCAGTCCGAGAGGGCGGCAAAATTCTTGCGCAGGCGATTGGCAAAATCCTCGCCCGCGCTGCCGGGTGCCAGTGCCCTGGGCTGCCAGATGGCCACGGCGCCGGTCTTCTCCGGCAGGGCGGGCCGGCTTTCGTGGCCCACCAACAGCCGGCATTTGAGCGGGCCGTTGAAGAGCTGGTGCTCCTGCTCCCAGAGGACTGCCGGCACATCGGCAAATTCGGGGTTGGCGGTGAAAAAGGCCAGTCGCCAGCCCGGAAATCTTTCCCGATAGCAGCGGCCCAGGGCACGGTAGAGGTAGCGGGCGCTTTCCCTGTCCGAGAGCCGTTCGCCGTAGGGCGGATTGGTGATGAGGCAGCCGGCGCGGGCGGGACTTTGCAGTCTGGCCAGTTCGCGCTGGTGGATGACAATGAGGTCTCTCAGGCCGGCGGCAATCACGTTTTTCCTGGCTGCGGCCACGGCCCGCGGATCGGCGTCGTAGCCGATGAACTGCGGCATCTTGTCCGCACCGCCTGTGCCCTCCTTTTCCAGCGCCTCGGCCACCAGATGTTCCCAGAGGCTGGCGTCGTGCCGGTTCCAGCCCATGAAGCCGAAGCGTTTGCGGGTCAGGCCCGGTGCGCTGCCCATGAGCATCAGCGCGGCCTCGATGAGGATCGTGCCGCCGCCGCACATGGGATCGAGCAGAACGGGTTCCGCATCCACATGGTCCAGCCAGCCGGAAAGCCGAACCAGCGCGGCCGCGAGGGTCTCCTTCAGCGGCGCTGCACCGGTGTCCTGGCGATAGCCGCGGCGGTGCAGGCTGTCTCCGGACAGATCCAGAGAAAGCCTGGCGGAGCTGCCCTGAATGTGCAGGTGCAGGCGCACGCTGGGGTTCAGGGTGTCCACATTGGGGCGCCTGCCGAAACGCCGCCGGAACTGGTCCACAATGGCGTCCTTCACGCGCAGCGCGGCAAACTGCGAATGGTCGATGGCCGAGTTGACGAGCGTGCAGGACACGGCAAAGGTTTTGCCCAGGCTCAGGTGTTCATCCCACAGCACTTCGCCGGCGTGCGCGTAGAGGGCGTCGGTATTGGTCGCGTCAAAGCGGGCCAGCTCCAGGAGGATACGGGAGGCAAAGCGCGACCACAGGCAGGCGCGGTAAGCGCTGGCCAGCGAGGCGGCCGTCCAGGTGATGGCGCCGGGGCTCACGCGCGGGTTTTCCGCACCGCACTGGCTCATTTCCTGGGCCACCAGCTTTTCCAGCCCGGTGGCGCAGGTGGCGGCAAAGGCGAAGGTTCTGCTTTTTCTGATGCGGGTATCGTGGTTTGGCTGCATGACGAAGAATGCGAAGATTGCGCGGGAATGGAGAAATCGCCAAAAGCGGCCATACTAGCCCCTTGGGGCGGTTCCGTAAAGGCCGGGGAAGGGTTCAGGCGCCTTCATCTGAAACGTCTGGCGCTGCCTGCGCCTGGACCTTGCATTTTTGGGCATGAACGGCCAAAAGAGGCTAGGCGGGTTTGGGTGCTTCGCTCCTTTTGAGGCCGGTCGACATGGAAAATATCCGGATTGCGGAAATCAGCATTGCCGTCACGCGCAAGACGGTGAAAAATTTCAACCTGAAGGTCAGGATCAGGGACGGCACGGTCGCCATGAGCATGCCGGCGGCCGCGAGCCTGGGCGAGGCGCGGGCCTTTGCCGCAAGCAGGCTGGACTGGCTGCGCCGCTGCCTGGAACGGGCGCGCAGACTGCAGGCCGTGCCGGACCTCTGGGCCAGACCGCTTGCCTATGAAGACGGCGCGGAATGCTGGCTTTGGGGGCGGCGTTTTCGTCTGAAGCTGGAGCGCATGGCCTCGCCCGGTTTCCGGGTGGAGCCCAGGGCCCGGCAGATTGTGCTTTTGCTGCCCGCGGACAGCGCCCCGGCCCTTAAACAGCGCATGCTGGAGCAGTGCTACGCCCGGCAGCTCAGGATCCACGCTTCGGCCCTGCTTGCCCAGTGGTCGCCGCTTTTGGGCGTGCAGGTCACTGGCCTCGGCATCCGCAGGATGCAGAGCCGCTGGGGCAGTTGCACCCCCGCCACAGGCCGCATCCGCCTGGCCCTGGAACTGGCCAAGCGGCGCAGGGAGGCTCTGGAATACGTGGTGCTGCACGAAATGGCCCATTTGCTGGAACCCAATCACAGTCCCCGTTTCTACGCGATTCTCGACCGCCACATGCCGGATTGGCGGAGCAGGCGCGCCCTCAGAGACAGGCCCCTGGAGGATGAGAGCGGCTGAACGGCCCGAAACGCCGTCCGGCGCTCCGGGCCCTGTTCACAGGACAGGCTCTGTGCTCACAGCGGGTAGCTCTCGTGCAGCTCGGGCATCACCACCTGGGTATCCTGCAGCAGGCCGGCAAAGCTCTGCATGGCCTTTTCCTCGCCGTGAACCAGGAAAGTGCGTTTGGCGCCGCTTTCCCGATGCCAGGCCAGCAGCTCCTTCTGGTCAGCGTGGGCGGAGAAGCCGTTGATGGTGTGCACGCTCGCGTTGACCGCGATCTGCTCCTGAAAGACGCGCACCTCATCGGCACCGTCGATGATGGCGCGGGCCAGCGTGCCTTTGGCGGCAAAACCCACGAAGACCAGCGCGCTTGTCTTTTTCCACAGGTGGTTGCGCAGATGGTGCAGAATGCGGCCGCCCGTCGCCATGCCGGAGCCGGCCATGATGACCGCGCCTTCCACATTCTTGAGCGCCATGGAATCGGCATTGCCCTTGGTAAACACCAGGCCGGGCAGGCTCAGGGGGTCGCGGCCGCTCATCAGCACCTTCCAGGTCTCTTCGTCAAAGCATTCCTGATGCCGGCGGAAAATTTCGGTGGCAGAGATGGCCATGGGCGAGTCGAGATAGACCCGAAGGCCTGCCGGCAGCCGGCCCTGCTCCATGCCCTCTCGAAGATAGTAGATGATTTCCTGGCTGCGCTCCAGGGCGAAACTGGGGATGAGCACATTGCCCTGGCCTGCGATGGTCTCGTTGATGACCCCGTAGAGTTCAGCCACCGAGGACTGCAAATCCTTGTGCTCCCGGTCGCCGTAGGTGCTTTCCATGATGACCGTGTCCACCCTGGGCGGCCTGGCCGGATTGGGCAGAATGGCCCGGCCGTCCGAGCCCAGATCGCCCGAGAAGAGCACGCGCCGCCTTTCGCCATTTTCTTCCAGATCCAGCAGGATACAGGCCGAGCCCAGAATATGCCCCGCATCGTAGAGCGTGACGCTCAGGCCAGGCGCCAGCTCGTAGGGCTGTTCCCAGCGGGGCAGATCCATGAAGAAATCCAGCGCGGCCAGGGCATCCACAGTGGTGTAGAGCGGCTCCACGGCGGTGAAGCGCTTTTTGTGTTTGTTGGCCTTGTAGTTCTGGTATCTCGCATCCTCTTCCTGGATGTGCGCCGAATCCAGCATGACCAGCTTGGCCAGTTCGCGGGTGGCGGATGAGCACAGAATGCGGCCCCGGAACCCGTTTTTCACCAGGAGCGGAATGCGGCCACAGTGGTCCAGATGGGCATGGCTCAGGATGAGGAAGTCCACGGCAGCCGGATCAAAGCCAAAGTGTTCGGCCTGATTGGCCGCCGAACCGTTCATGCCCTGATAGAGACCGCAATCCAAAAGGATGCGCCTGCCGCTGCATTCGATCAGATGGCAGGAACCGGTGACGTTGCGGGCCGCGCCGTGAAAGGCAATCTGCATGATACACTCCGCGTGTGTTGGTGGATGAAATCAGCTGACGCCCAGGGCCTCGGGCGGGAAGGGCAGCCAGCGGAAGAGCAGCCGTTCCAGAAGACGGCACTGCCCGAAATGCTTTTCAAGAGACCGGCAACGCGCGGCATCGTGCTCGCCGTAGCGCTGCAGCACATAGTCCAGCCGCTCATCCAGAGACACGATGCTGTGGTGCCGCACCCGCTTGTCGGCATAGTGCACCAGCTCGCGTGGGCCGAAATAGCCGTCTTCGTAGCCGGCCTCGTCAAAAGGGTCCAGGCGGACATGCTGGCCCACGATATAGGCCACTTCAGGGAAGCCTTCCGCCAGACAGATCTCCGCCCCCAGCTCGGCGTGGTGGCAGTTGCCGGCCAGACACGGCGTCTTGGCGATGTCGTGCAGCAGAGCGCCTGCCATGACCAGGCCCATGTCCGCCTGCACGCGGCCCGGCTGCATGGCCAGAAGCCCTGCGTGCAGGGTGACGGCCAGACGCGCCACCACCAGCGAATGCCAGCGGATATTGTCCAGCATCCCATACTTGTACGTGAGCCGGATGCACTCGGCCAAACCCGGTACGCGGGCCCTTGCGCTCACTGCACCGGTCTCTGGTAGTTGTGCACGATGTCCACTGCGAGCCTGACGCTTTCCGGGTCAGTTTCCGGCACCACGCCATGGCCCAGATTGAAGATATAGCCGTGGGCCGCCCGGGCCGCATCCAGCATGGCCCTAATGCGGGTTTCGAGTTGCCTTGCCGGCAGAAAGAGGGCCAGTGGGTCGAGATTGCCCTGCACCGCGAGCGGTTTTTCGGCTGCGTTGACCAGGCTGATGGCCGTGGCCAGCGGCACATGCCAGTCGATGCCCAGAACGTCGGCGTCCAGGTGGCTGGTTGTGGGCAGGAGCGTGGCCCCATGGTTGGCAAAGTAGATCAGGGGAATATCGGTATGCCTGCGCAGTTCGGCCAGCACTTCGCGCACATAGGGCAGGGCAAAGACCGCATAGTCCTCCGGCGCGAGCGCCCCGGCCCAGGTATCGAAGAGCTGCAGGGCCTGGGCCCCGGCCCTGGCCTGCGCGGTCAGATATTTCGCGGTGCAGGCCGTGATTTTCTTCAGGATTTCGTGATAAAGCGCAGGCTCCCGATACATCATCTTCTTGGTCAGCAGAAAATTCCGGGAACTCCTGCCTTCGATGACATAGGTGGCCAGGGTAAAGGGCGCGCCGGCAAAGCCGATCAGGGGCACGGTCAGCTGCTGTCGCAGCAGCCGGATGGTCTCCAGCACGAAAGGCATGTCTGCCTCGGGCTCCGGGATGCGCAGGCGCGCCAGGGCCCGCTGGTCACGCACCGGCTCGGGAAAGACCGGGCCCGCGCCCTTGCGAAATTCCAGCGCAAGGCCCATGGCTTCCATGGGAATCAGAATGTCGGAGAACAGAATGGCTGCGTCCACGTGGAGAATTTCCACTGGCTGCAGCGAGACCTCGGCGCAGAGATCGGGCCGCTTGCACAGCTCCAGAAAGCTGTGCCGCCGCCGCACCCGCTGGTATTCCGGCAGGTAACGGCCGGCCTGACGCATGAACCAGACCGGAATCCGGCCGGTGTTCTGGCCCTTGCAGGCCGAAAGGAAGCTGTTGTTCATGAAGCTGATCAGGGTGGAGAAATTTTGCTGTTATCCCAAATTCGCTATTGTACCGGGGGCAGCGCGGCGATGTCAAAGCCTCACTTGTCCCGTTCCGGCCCTGCATCGATGCTGCCTGCCAGGCCGCGTCTGGGCTGGTAGGCGCAGAAGGGTTCGGCCTCCAGATAGTCGCCGCTCATGGCATAGGCCCGCGCCCGGCAGCCGCCGCAGACCTTCAGGTATTCGCAGGGGCCGCACTTGCCCTTATATTCGGCAAAATTGCGGAGTTCCTGCAAGAGCGGCGCCTGTTCCCAGATCTCCCGGAATGCCTGTTGCCGCACATTGCCTGCTGATTTCGGGAAATAGCTGCACGGCAGCACGTTGCCGTCCACATCGATCAGGCAGATGAGCTGACCCGCGAGGCAGCCCTTGGACCCGCCGGTGGAAAATTTCAGACTCCGGCGCCTGAAGACCTTGCCTTCAGCCTTGGCCCGCTGCAAAACCAGCCGGTAATACTGGGGCGCGCAGGTGGGCCGCATGAGGAGTTCGGTCTCGCTCTTTTCCAGATCATAGTGCCAGTTCAGCATGTTTTCATAGGCCTCTTTGGGGATCAGCTCGCCCATGATTTCCTCGCCCCGTCCCGTGGGTACGATCATGAAGATGTACCAGGCGGTGGCGCCCAGTTTTTTGACGAGCGGATACAGCTTCCTGGCCTCTGCCTCGTTGCGTTTGGTGAACGAGGAATTGATGAGGAAGGGGATGCCATGCTCCCGCAGGAGCGCCGTGGCCCGCATGACTCCTTCGAATGCGCCGTCCTGGCGGCGAAAATCGTCGTGTACCCCGGGGCTGGCCCCGTCCAGGCTGAGCGCCACCATTTTGATGCCGCTGGCCTTCAGCTCGCGGCAAACCGCCCCGGTGACCAGCGAGCCGTTCGAGGCCAGGCACATGCGCAGGCCCAGTTCCGTACCGCAGGCCGCAATGTCGAACACGTCGGGTCGCAAAAGGGGCTCCCCGCCGGAGAGCACCATGACCGGATCGGCGTAACTGCTGATGTCCTCAAGAAGACGTCGGGCCTCGTGCAGATCAAAATCGGGATGCCCCTGCACCTCCATTGCCGAGGCTGAGCGGCAGTGCACGCAACTGAAATTGCAGCGCCTGGTGATTTCCCAGGCAATCCATTTGGGTATGAAATCCATGATGGCCAGTCCTTGACCGATATGAGCATGGCCTGAGCGAAGCCACCTGCAGCTGTTGAATCAAGGCTGCGGCCCTGTGCCCCTGCATTCGCCAGACAGGCCTGCAAAATAACCGCGCCGTTCCAGCTTGTCATCCGGAAATGCCTGGCCGGACCGACAGGGAGGGGCGGATTCCCGGCTTTTCGCTCCGGCCCTTTTGTGGTATATCTGCACCATACGCGTTCAGCGTCCATCCCGTCCCCCCAATACAAGGAGGTTTACCATGCAATCGGTCAACAGCGTCCTGACGCCCATCGATTTCTCCGAAAACGCGGACACCGTTTTCAAGGCGGCGGTTTTTCTGGCCAAAACCTTCAAGGCAGAGCTGCATGTGGTTTTCGTGGTACAGAACTTTGAGGATTACACCGGCTTTTTTGTGCCGCCGATTAACTTGCCCAATCTGGAGGAGGAACTGTACGCTTCGGCCCAGCAGAAGATGGAGTCCTTCATTGCCCAGCATAAGGGACTGTGCGACGAAGCCGGGATTTCCGCTGTGAGCAGCAAGGTGCTGTCCGGCGATGTCGGCGAAGAGGTGGTGAAGTATGCCGAGCAGAAAAAAGTGCAGCTCATCGTCATGGGCACCCACGGCTACAAGGGTCTGGAGCGCATCATGTTTGGCAGCGTGGCTGAAAAGGTGGTCAAAACAGCGCATTGCCCTGTGCTGACCCTGAATCCCTACCGCGACCGCGGCGAAGTGCAGGATTGAGACCGAGCGCCAAGGAGCCGGCGCGTCAGGCCGGAGTCCCTGCCCGGGACTCCGGTTTTTTGCATTGAGGTTTCAGCCTGCCGATGCATCAGCAGGTCCAGCCGTTTTTGAGGACGAAAGCGCGGCAGCCGCTTCAGTTGACCTTGAGCTTGCCGCCGGTGCCCATGCCATGGGGGCCGGTGGCTTCCTGTGCCTGGTAGTTTTTGACGGCCACCACCAGATTGTTGAAGGCGTCGGCCATGGAGGCAACCACCACTTTGCCCTCAGGGGTTCTGGTATAGGCGCCCAATGCGCCGCCGCCTCTCCCGCCCAGGAGACCCATGAGACCGCCAATATCCATGCCGCTGCTGCTGCCCTCGGCCACGGCAACCTGTACGCCGGAGCGGTTGTCAACCAGGGCGAGCATGCTCTGACCGCCTTTTACCTCCATGCTGCTGCCAATCGCCGCGCCGACAGAACCCAGCATGCCCCCAACGCGCTGCCGATGCCTCCCAGGTTGTTGGAATTGAAAATCAGGGTTGGGGTCACGGTGTAATCGGCCGATACCATCTGGCCTTTGCCGAAATTGCTTTTTTTCCGGAGCTCCCCCGCCCGTTGCAGTTCACGCTCGCGTTTTGAACTGCAAGTGGAGCGGATCGCCCGGTTTGCAGGGAATGTTCTGGGCGGCGTTGCCCTGATTGATCGCCACTTCCAGATAGCCGTCGCTGTCAACGAGGAAGCAATAGGCGCCTTTTGGCGCTTCGCTGTAGCAACGTACCCGAAGGTTCACGACTATATTGCATAGGACAATCGAGTACAAGAGCGAGGTGTCGATCCGGTCTCTGTGGGGATGAAAGCTCGTGCGCACGTTGCCGAAACGGTCGATCGAGAGCACTGTGCCGGTGATGCCCGCCGCGTTGCGGGCAGAGACTGACGGTGCCGGCAGCCGAATCAGGCTGTGCAGGGGCAGGGCAGGGCCAAGTTCGCCGGGCCGGGCGCCGGCGGCCAGCCGGCCCGCTGCAGGTGCGAGTATGTCCCGGCCGTGAAAGGTCGGGCTGATGTGCTGGCCGGGCGGCATGAGGATTTCGTGGGCAGCCTCGAGGACGCCGTCTGCCAGAAGCTGGGTCAGCAGGCCGTTGTCCGGCGCTGCAAAGAAGTGCCCCTGACCACTTGCGGCAACGAGCCGTCTGGCGCTGCCCACGCCGGGATCCACCACCGCGAGGTGCACCGTGGCTGCGGGAAAAAAATGCCAGCTCGCGGCGAGGACCCGGCCTGCCGCGGCAATGTCCCAGGCCGGAATGTCGTGGCTCAGATCCACGGGCAGCGCCTGCGGGCAGGTCTGCACAAGCCGGCCTTTGAGCTGGCCGACATAGGCGTCCTGCCAGCCGAAATCGGTGATCAGGGTCACGACGGAAGCTCGGGCCATTGTGCCTCCAAAAAGCCAAAACCCGCCTCGCAACGCGCAGGGCGGGTCGAAAAAAGGAAGAAGTCCTGGTCTCAGTCTTTCCGCAACTTGGCGATAAATCTGTCGGCTTCGCGAATGGCATCTTCCATTTCGCGCACGAGCTGATCCACGTTGTGCTCCAGAGTCACCAGTTCACCCTGCAGCGAGGCTATGGCCTGAGCGTTCAGGTTGTGCTTGAGATAGAGTACCTGATCGTGGAACACGCTGAGCACCGGATGAATCTTGCCGCTGGCCCGTTTCATGGCCGCGATCAGTTGCTCGTATTCGTGCCGGGTGCGTGCCAGCTTGCGCTCGCTGTCCTGCCGCAGGCTGGGGCTGGAGTACTGATCCAGTTCGGTCTGCCATTCCCTGAAAAGCGCTTCGGAAACCGATTCCACCGAAGCTATGCGTTGATGCACCTGCTCGGCCCTGCGGTTGCAGCGCTCATACCCGCTGTTCAGCTCCCTGTACTGGGCTTCCAGATCGCCTGGCCTGAGCTGCACAAGTTCGGAAAACTGCTCCAGGGCCGTCCTGAACTGCTCCTTGGCTTCGGCCTGGGCGTCCCGGGCCGCCTGGACCCGGTCCACCATGATATCGCGTTTGTGCACGCCGAATTTTTCCATGGCGCCGTAATAGGCCCTGGAACAGCCGGACAGCCAGAAAAGCGGCACCAGGAGGCACAACAGCAACACCAGACGGCGCGGGTAGCCCTGAGCATTTTGGTTCATGGCTTTCCCCTTGGCAGGAGAAGCGCCACCTGCGCGGGCTTCATGAGGCGTGGCAGTGCGGGCAGGAACCGCCGCCGGAGCAGGGGGATGGACTCGAACAGGACGGCGCGCCCCCGTGTTCGTGAGAGTAGCCGTCTGCGTACCAGCCGCCGCCCCGGAGCTGAAAGGAGGAGGAAGAAATCAGCTTGCGCACCGGCTGGCCGCAGTACGGGCACACGCTGAGGGGCGCGTCGGTGATATGCTGCTCGACTTCAATGGTTTTTTTGCACTGGCTGCATTCGTACTCGTAAATGGGCATGGCGGAACTCCGGACAAAAGAGGAAGAAAAAGGCCGCAAAGGGCCTGAAAAGCTCAACCGGGTGGCATTATAAAATTGCAATTCAATCTGTCAACCGGTGCTGGCCGCAAAAACAGGCGGGTCTCCGCGATGCAGGTGCAGGAGCGGAACCGGCAGGATGAACAAGGGCAGCCCGCAAGCGCTGCAGGCTGCCCGGAGAGCCGTGTTTCACCCCGGCCGGGGGCCAGTTCAGTACAGGCCGAACTTCTTGAGCAGGCGCAGGGCCAGATAAAAGGAAGCAGCCAGGGTGCCGAACCAGCAGATGCCCAGAAAAAGACTCATGATATGCTCCTTGGTCGTGGTGAATCAGTAGGCTGAATGGCCTTTGGTGTCCTCCTCGCGGATCTTGCTCCGATCCATGAGATGCCAGACATAGGCGATGTAGGCCAGCACCAGGGGAATGAACAGCGCCACATAGGTCATGACCGTGAGGGTATAGGGGCTGGACGAGGCGTTGTAGATGCTCAGACTCGACTGCCAGTCCACCCGGGATGGGTAGAACGGCGTGTTGTTGTAGGCCGGGAGCAGCAGCACGGTCAGAGCGATCAGCACTGTCCCCGGCCCGCCGAACCAGATGCCCTTTCTGGAAGCGTGCCGTGCGGTATGCCAGACGCCATGCGCCTCGGTGGCCAGACCGGCTGCCAGCAGCAGCAGCAGCCACGGGTTGGCGAAGAGATTGCGCAGATATTTGAACCACACCTTGTCGATGGTGGCGGCGCTGCTGGCGTTGTCAAGGATGACAAAGCCCGGCATGATGAGCAGGAACAGCAGCACGATGCCCAAAAAGGGCAGGGACCAGCGGCAGTTCTGCCCGCAGGCGGCCCGCAGGCGGGCCTCCAGTTCCGGTGCTTCGTCCTGGGCGATATTGTTGATGAGGTACATGGCGCCCAGCGTGCGGGCGTTCAGGACCAGAAAGAGGCCCAGGCAGATGTTGAAGATGCTGTAGGGGGAAAGGCTGAGCGCTGCTTCAAGGCCTCTCAGGGGGCTCGTCCAGGTGACGGCGTTGTTGGCATCCAGCGTGAAGGACGCGCCGGTAAAAAAGGTGCCGACTGCCGCACCGATGAGAAAAATGCCGACAGAGCCATTGATGAACAGGAAGAGTTCGTAGACCCGGCTTCCGTAGAGGTTGAGGCTTTTTCTGCGGAATTCGTAGCTCACCGCCTGCAGGACAAAGGTAAAGAGGATGAGCATCCACACCCAGTAGGCGCCGCCAAAGGAGGTGGCATAGAACTTGGGAAAGGAAGCGAAAAGTGCACCGCCGAAAAGCACCAGAGTGGTGAAGGTCAGCTCCCATTTCCGGCCCAGGGAATTGATGACCAGGTCTTTTTCCCTGTCCGTTTTGGCGACCTGCCAGAGCAGGGTCTGCCCGCCCTGCACAAAGGTCATGAAGAGAAAGAGCGCACCGACAAGCGAGCAGAGCAGCCACCAGAGCTGCTGCAGGGTTGAATGGTCCAGGTTGTGAATCATGTCAGTTCTCCTCAGGTCCTATGCTGATCTGTTTGAGCATGATGCAGATTTCGGCAAGCAGGAGGGCGACAAAGAGCACCAGGAAGATAAAAAAGGTGGTTTGCACCGTGCCTGCGGTCAGGTTGGTACTGGCCACGGAGCAGGGCAACAGCCCCTGAATCGTCCAGGGCTGGCGGCCGACTTCGGCCACAATCCAGCCGGCCTGCCCGGCCGTGACGCCCATAAAATAGCCGATGACTCCCAGAGAGAGCAGCCACTTCTTGGTTTCCAGCGTCCCCCGGTACAAAAGGTAGAGGCAGGCCGCAAAGAGCAGCAGAATGAGGCCGGCCAGAGACACCATCACATGGAAGGCGTAGAAGGAGAGGGCCACCGGAGGCACGGCCTCTTCGGGCGTTTTGAGATGGCCGTAGCCCAAAAATTCCCGGTTGCTTTCAAAGTCTGCCAGATGGGTGGCAGCCGCCCGCTGATCGCCGTTTTTCCTGGCGCTTCTGAAGGCATCCAGACTGCTCAGCGCCTGTTGGCCGCGCCTCATTTTTTCGGAGGTCGCCATGATGTTCTGCTGCTCGTTGCCGTTAACCAGGTCCTGCACGCCCGGCACGAAGCCGTCAAAGGAGCGGGTGGCCATAATTGAAAGGAGAAAGGGCAGGCGGATCTCAAAGAGGAAAGCGTCCTCGTCGTTCTGCACGGTTTTTTTCCGGTTCATCACGCCAAAAACCGTGATGCCGGCTCTGCTTTCGCCCTTGTAGAGGCCCTCGATGGCGGCCAGCTTCATGGGCTGGACCTGCGCAATTTCATAGGCGCTCTCATCGCCGTTCAGCATGGTGAAGCCCGAGGCGATGAGCCCCAGCACCGAGGCCACCACGATGGAGCGCTTGGCCAGGAGCTGGTGCCGGCCCCGAAGCAGATACCAAGACGAGACGGAGATGATGAAAAGCGACGCGGTCATCATGGACGAGCTGGTCGTGTGGGTAAACTTGTTGACCGCAAAGGGCGAGAGCGCCACGTCGGCAAAACTCTGCATCTCGAAACGGGCGTTTTCCGGGTTGAAGACCTGGCCCACCGGATGCTGCATCCAGGCGTTGGCCACCAGAATCCACACGGCCGACAGGTTGCTGCCAATGGCCACCATCCAGGTGGAGAAGAGGTGAAAGCCCCTGGAAACCCGGTTCCAGCCAAAGAACATGACGGCGAAAAAGGTGGTTTCCATGAAAAAGGCGATAAGGCCTTCCACAGCCAGCGGTGCGCCGAAGATATCGCCTACCATCCAGGAGTAGTTGGACCAGTTGGTGCCGAACTCGAATTCCAGAATGATGCCGCTTGCCACGCCAATGGCGAAATTGATGCCAAAGAGCTTCATCCAGAATCTAGTCAGCCGCCCCCACTCCTCGTCGCCGGTTTTTACGTAAATTGTGTGAAAGAAAGCGATGAGCCAGGTCATGCCCAGCGTCAACGGCACAAAGAGCCAGTGATACATGGCGGTCAGCGCGAATTGTGCCCGCGCCCAGTTCACCATGCTCAGATCCATGCCTGCAAGCATACGTCCCTCCTCGGTTCAATGGTTCGTGCCGTGGACCGGCCTGGTCAGTTGGTCGGCCACATGATCGGCCCGCTTCTGGTCGGTGTCAAAATGGGTCTGTAAGAAATTGGGAAAGAAGAACAGCCTGAGAATGGCGAACAGGACAAACAGCTTGACGAGCACAATTTTCCAAAGCGTCCGGCCAAGGCGCATCTGTCGGAATCCGTCCCGGTAAAAGCGGAAAACCGCTGCGGACAGCCCCTCCTGTTTGCCGGCAGGTCGCATCTCAGTCGCCTGGCGGACCGGGCTCATCCGGGGGCGCTTCGCCGGAGGGATCAGCCGTCTCCGGCATGACGGTCAGTTCGGGGCAGATCCTGCCACGACTCAGTTCCGCCATGCTCGCCGAGGCCAGCGTGGCCCGCAACTGCCTGCGCGCCTCCTGCCACACCTGATGCACGGCGCAGGTTTCGTGGGCCTCGCAGGTTTCGGGTCGCAGAATGCAGTCGTTCAGGTAAATTTCGCCGATCATGGTTTCCACCACCTCGAGGAGGCTGATGTCGGCTGGATTTTTGGTCAGCACAAAGCCGCCGCGGGCGCCCTGCCGGATTTCGATGAAACCCTTTTTGGCCAGTTGCTGGGCGATCTTGGCGAGGAACAGAGTCGGGATATTGGAACGCTCGGCAATTTCATGTCTGCTGACCAGAGTACCCTGTCCCTTGTTGCAGAGGTAGAGGATACAGCGGACAGCATATTCACCGGCACGCGTGAGTCGCATATTGAATTCTTCCCTGGCTTTTCAAGATAAAAAAAATCTTATAAGAAGCTTTGCCTTTTGCTGCAACAGATTTTCCGCCCAATGTCGGGAGGGCTTGCCGGCACCGGCCCGGCTGCTTACTTTTTTCCCACTTTTGCCTGGACAGGAACAGAAAACCATGGGGGTGAAGTCATGGAAAGGGAACCGGGCGCCTGTGAGCGGCTGAAGCTCGAGCTTGCCGTCAAGCAGAGCCAGCTTGAAGAACTGAAGGTGAAGGCCCGCCTGGCTGCGGCCGAGGTGGAAGCCCGCTTTGCCGAAGACATCGACCGGAAGGAACGGGAGGTGCTGGAGGTGAAAAAACGGCTGCTCGCTGCCGGATACGGTGGTGACAGCGCTGCGGTCTTCTGGGCCGAACTGCGTGAGAGCGCCGTTGGTGCGGCCAGGGCTGTGGCCAGTCTGCTGCGGCGCCTCCTGGACAGGATGTAGCCCCGGATCCGCTCTTGCCTCTGGACAATCTCTTGCCTCTGGACAATGCGCCGGCTATCACGTATATAGGAAGGCGGTCTTTTTCGCCCTTTCCGCATGCGCCGGGCCGCCGCAATCCATGCGGATTCACCTTGCCCTATCCTGATGAAACTGCCTTTTTTCACATGCCTGCCAGTCATAGCCGCCCTTTTTTTCCTGAGCTTTGCGCCCATGGCCCTGGCCCGGGAAAAAACTCCGGAGATCCGGCATATTGTGGTCACGAGCGGCGAAGGTTCCCTGCTTTTGTCCGCCTCCATCCACGGCGCCTTCTCCGAGCGTCTTTTTGACGAGCTGGCCCATGGTTCCGAGCTGACCTTCATTTTTATCGTCGAGCTGGTGCGCCAACGCTCGGGCTGGATCGACGAATCCCTGTGTCAGGCCTCGCTGACCCATGTCCTGCGTTATGACCAGGAACATGAGACCTACATCTTCACGCCCCAGAATGATCCGGCACGTATCCGCCGGACCGCCTCCCTCCAGGAAGCGGTGCAGTGGATGAGCACCTTCAGCGGTCTGCCGGTGATCAGTCTCTCCAATCTGGTGGCCGATGCGCCCTATGCCATCCACATGCAGGTGGTGCTGGAGCCGGGCCTGCTGCCCCCGGGTATTGGCCGCTTCGTCCCCATCAGAAAGCTGGGCGGCCTGCGAACCGACCGCCGTACCATCGAATTCAGATACTGACCCGGCCTGTTCATGCTGACCCCGGAGCAACGCCAGGAAAAACGCCGTCTCATTCGTTGGGTTATCGCCTTTTGCCTGCTCGTTATCCCGGTGCTTGGCTACACGGAGTACCGGTTGCTGGGCGGGCAGCTCCGGTTGCAGCCGCGGCTCGATACTGCGATTTTCTTCGCGCTGATCAACTGCAACGCGCTGCTGCTGCTCCTCATGCTGTATCTGGTGCTGCGGCAGTTGGCCGAGCTGTTCTTCGAGCGCAGGCACCAGCTCTTCGGCTACCGGCTGCGCAGCAAGCTGATTGTCGCCTTTATCGCGCTTTCCTTTTTACCCAGCACCCTGCTGTTTCTCTTTGCCTTTGGCTCGATTTCCGCCTCCATGGACTACTGGTTCAATGCCAAGGTGGAGGAATCGCTCCAGTTTTCCAACAACATGAGTCAGGCCATCTTTGCGGACACCCGCAAGCAGGCTGAATTTGTCAGCATGCAGTTGGCCTACCAGTTCGAGACAGGCCTGCTCAACCCCTATGACCAGACGCTGTTGCGCGATCAGTTGGGCCGGCTGATGGCCGGCACCGTTCCCGGCGCACCGGACAGCATTCAGGTGCTGGATGCCCGCCAGCAGGAAGTGATCTCCCTGCGCAGTCCCCGCCTGCTGCCGGTTATGCTGCCGCCGGTGGCCACCGGCGCCCTGCGGCAGGTGGCGTCTGCCGGCGCGGTGGAGGTGCTGGGCGTGCATGCGCCCGTGGGCGAGCTGGTACAGGCCATTGCGCCGGTGCAGCTTCGTTTGCCCAGGCCCCAGACCTGGTTCGTGGTGGTTTCCCTGCTGATTCCCTCGGCGCGACTTGCCGAGATGCAGGCCATTCAGGCCGGTCTGAACGACTACCAGCACCTGATGATTGTCAATGCGCCGATCAAGCTGAGCCTGAACATCCTGCTCGTGGTCGTGACCATGCTGATCGTGTTCGGTTCCATCTGGCTCGGCCTCTATATCGCCCGTACCCTGACCACGCCGATCCACGATCTGGCGCTGGCGACCCGCCGGGTGGCGGAGGGCGACCTCGAATTCCAGCTTGACCGTACGACTGACGATGAGATGGGCACCCTGGTGGATGCCTTCAATGCCATGACCGCCAATCTCGGCAGTTCCAGAAGGGAACTGGCCCAGACCCATTTCGCGCTGCAGCAGAGCAACGAGGTTTCGGAGCAGCGCCGCAACTATCTGGAAACCATTCTGGAACACGTGCCGGCGGGCGTCATTGCCCTGGACGAGGACGGCACCATCACCACCATCAACCGTTTTGCGGTGGAGCTGCTGGCCATAGATCCGAAGCGCTTCATCGGTCACGATTTTCATCAGGTGCTGCCCCGGCAGCACGCGCTTGTGGTCCAGAGTTTCGTGCAGGAACTCAGGGAGACCGGGAAAGCTGTGGTGGAGCGGCATCTGCGCATGACCATCCGGCGGGACGAGGTGCTGTCTTTGCAGGTCAACGTGGCCCGCATGGTGGACGAGCGCGGTCAAGCCGCAGGCTTTGTCATCGTGTTCGACAATCTCACCGGTCTGGAACAGGCCCAGCGGCTTGCCGCTTGGCAGGAAGTGGCCCGCCGCATTGCCCACGAGATCAAGAATCCGCTCACGCCCATCCAGCTTTCGGCCCAGCGTCTGCGCAAACGCTATCTGCCCGTTCTGACCAGCGGGCAGGAGGTGTTCGAGCAGTGTACGGGCACCATCATCTCGCAGGTGGAAGAGATCCGTAAAATGGCCTCCGAGTTTTCCGAATTCGCCCGCATGCCCAAGCTGAAGAAGGCCGCCGGCGACCTGATCGGTCTGACCACCGAGGCGGTGGGGCTCTACCGGGAGGCACATCCGCATATCCATTTTGACCTGCAGCTTGCGGACAGCCTGCCCGAGCTGTTTTTTGACGCGGTGCAGATCAAGCGGGTGCTGATCAATCTCCTGGACAATGCGGTGACTGCCCTGGACAGAGGTGGCATCATCAGCGTCGCCCTGGCCTGTGATCCGGGCAGGGGCGGCATTGTGCTGCAGGTGGCCGACAACGGGGCCGGCATTCCGAACGAGGTGAAGCTGCGCATTTTCGAGCCCTATTTTTCCACCAGCAAGTCTGGTACCGGCCTGGGCCTGGCCATCTGCCAGACCATTGTGCGCGAGCACGGCGGAGATATTCGCGTGACAGACGCCGATCCAGCGGGTACGGTTTTTTCCGTTTTTCTGCCTCTGGGCTGAAGGGTGGATTGCCGCTTCGCCTTTGACGATCTTTTGTGAGGGAACACATGCTGTCCATAATCGCTGCCCATCCGGTGCTGTTCTGGTTTCTCTTCGGCATCTTCTGTCTGGTGCTGGAACTGGTGATGCCCGGCTTTTTCATCTTTTTTTTCGGTCTGGGCGCGTGGTGCGCGGCACTGGCCGGGCTGGTGCCCCATATTTCAATGTCTGCCCAGATCCTGATCTTCCTGGTGGCCAGCATAGCGCTTTTGATCCTGCTCAGGGCCAAGTTCCAGAAGCTGTTCATCGGCGGAGCGCGGGACGTGGATACCAACGACGATTTCGTACCCCAGGGGGATCTGGTCGAAGTGGTGGAAGACATCGTGCCGCCTGCAGCCGGCAAGGTCAAATACGGCGGCTCCTTTTGGCGGGCCGTATCTGCCCGGCCTGTGGCCAGCGGCGAGCGCGTGCGGGTCGTGGCCAAAAACAATCTGATACTGACCGTTGAAGCGGTGCAGGTCGAAACAACAGAAGGAGAATGATGATGGATAGTTTTCTGGTGGGGCTGCTGGTTTTTGCGGCATTTGTTATCCTGGTACTTGTCAAAACCGCGGTGGTCGTGCCGCAGCGCAGCGAATACGTGGTGGAACGGCTGGGCAAGTACCGCGCCACCCTGGCGGCCGGCTTCCACGTGCTGATTCCCTTTATCGACAAGGTGGCCTACCGCCGGAATCTGAAGGAGGAGCCCCTGGATATTCCGTCCCAGACCTGCATCACGGCGGACAATGTCACCCTGGAGGTGGACGGCGTGCTCTACATGCAGGTGGTCGATTCCAGGCTTTCGGCCTACGGCATTGCGGATTACCACTTCGCGGCCATGCAACTGGCCCAGACGAGCCTGCGCTCCGCCATCGGCAAGATCACCCTGGACAACACCTTCGAGGCCAGGGAAAGCCTGAACCGGCAGGTGGTGGACGCCCTGGACGAGGCGGCCCAGAACTGGGGCGTCAAGGTGCTGCGTTACGAGATCCGGGACATCCAGCCGCCGACGAGCGTGTTGGATTCCATGGAAAAGCAGATGAAGGCAGAGCGCGACAAACGCGCTGAAATTGCCCGTTCCGAAGGCGAACGGCAGGCCAAAATCAACCGGGCCGAGGGTGAAAAGGCCCAGGCCATTGCGCTCTCCGAAGGTGAAAAGATGCGGCGCATCAACGAGGCCGAAGGCCGGGCCCAGGAGATTCTGAAGGTTGCCCAGGCCAGCGCCGAAGGCATCCGCAAGGTGGCGGCGGCGCTGAACGAAGTGGGCGGTCGCGACGCGGCCAATCTGGAGGTGGCCCAGAAATATGTCGAGCAGTTCGGCCATCTGGCCAAGGCGGGCAATACCCTGATTATCCCGGCCAATCTGGCCGATGTGCCCAGCATGGTGGCCACCGTGATGGCCACCCTGAAGACGGACGGGAAGCCCGAGTCGGGCCGGCAACGGGAAACAGCCTGATAGGGTTTTGCGGAAGCGACCTATTCGTGTTGCACCTGCCCCTGTTTGCCTGTCCCTGCATACATGACAATCGTGGTATGTTTGCAGGTCTGAAAAGGGGGAGAGCGGAACAGGAAATCGGGCCGTCTGGCCCGCCAGGAGCGGAACAAACCGGACCAACGTGCGCAGGCGGCACTTCGTGCTATCCGTGGCCGTGACTGCATGCCAACAGGGAGGACAACCATGACGCTGCAACGCTCGCCGTACAGGCGCCCTTTGTGGGGGATGCTCTTGCTGGGCTTTTTTTTCGTTCTGGGCTTTGGCCTGCAGCCCGGCATGGCGGCCGCCGAGGCCGGTTCCGTCGCGGTGCCGCTCCAGGTCGCGGCCGGCACCAATCTGATTCATCTTGCCCAGGAGTACTGCAAGCATCCGGAGGACTGGAGGCACATCGCCAGGATCAACCGGCTGTCGCCGCCCTATATCATCTATGCGGACAGTGAAATCGATGTGCCCATGGAACTGCTGCAGCTCGAGCACCTCTCGCTTCAGGTGGTTACGGTGAGTGGGCGGGCCACGGTGCAGAAGACCGATGGCACCCATGCCGTCCTGCAGCAGGGGGCCAGCGTGGCCCCGGGCGAGACCGTGGTCACCGGCCGGGAGTCCTTTGTGCAGCTCCTGTTTCCCAATGGCGTCTACACCCGGGTGGAGCCGGATTCGACGCTCTCCGTCAGCTACCTGTTCTCGCTGGAGGATGGCAAGATCAAGGCCGAGGCCCTGTTGACCCGTGGCGAGGTCATACACAGCACGCTTGGCAAGAAACTCCGCTTCAACGACAGCATGCGCACCTGTACGCCCGTGGTCATCACCGGCATTCGCGGTACGGAATACCGGCTGAAGGCCGAGGGCGGGGGCGCCACCCGGGTGGAAACCCTGCAGGGTGCGGTGACCGTACGATCTGGTTCCAGAGTGCTTCGGCTGCGTGCCGACGAGGGTATCCGCGCGCGGCAGGGCGGCAGACTGGACGCGCCCCAGGCCCTGCCTCCGCCGCCTGTGGCTGCCGTTGCCAGCCTGTATCGCACGCTGCCGGTCAAAATCCAGCTCCCGAAACGGGCGGATGTCAAAACGGCCCATGTGCGCCTGAGCACGGACGCCGAAGGCCAGAACACGGTGTATGAGCATATTGCGGCCGCAGGCGCGCCCCTCCTTGTGCAGAACGTGCCGGACGGCCGCTATTTTGCCTTTTTCAGCGTAACGGACGGCAGGGGCTTTGAGAGCAGGGAGTGGGCTGCACAGGCCATGACGGTGCGCACCACGCCGCCGGCGCCCATGGTGAGCGTTCCGCGCAACGGGTCCGTTCAGTGGGGCCGGACAGCGACTCTGACCTGGCTCGAGTCCGAACAGGCGGTGGGTTACCGGGTGCAGGTGGCCCGCGACGCGGCCTTCAGGGACATGGTGGACGAAAAGGTCCAGAGCGCGTCCACCTATGTCAGCCCGGATCTGGCGCCCGGCCTGTACCATGGCCGGGTACTGGCCGAAGCCAAAGACGGCTTCCAATCCGACTATTCACCTGTCGTGAGCTGGGAACAGAAGGAAGCCCCGGTCATGGAGGGCATGGAGAGCAGCACCGAGGCCCCGCCCGTGCTCCAATGGAGCGCCATGGGCCCAGGCTGGCTCTATGAGCTGCAGGCAGCGAAGGACAGGGATTTCAGGAAAATGCTGGTTGCGGCCAAGGCACTGGGCGAGCCAGCCTACACCTTTCCGGACAGGCTCGACCCTGGCAGATACTATATCCGCATGCGTGCCATCGACAGCCAGGGACAGGCCACGCCGTGGACGCCCAGCCAGACCCTGACGGTCAAAAATCCGCCACGCACGCTTGAGGGCTGTCTGATCGGCGCGCTCGTTCTGGTGGTCATCCTGCTCTAAGCCATGCGTGCCGTGCTTCGCCGATCGGCCGCGCCGGCCCTGTCCCTGCTCCTCCTGCTGGTTCTGGTCTGGAGCGGGGGCCGGACCATTCTCGTCAATACGGGCATGGACCTGCTCTTCCGGGCCCGGGGAGCGATGCCGCCTGATCAGCGTATCGTCATCGTGGGCGTGGATGACGCCACTTTGGCGGCCTATGGGCGCTGGCCTCTGCCCCGCCGTCTGCACGCCGAACTGCTGGGCCGCCTGGCCGGCGCCCGGGCGCTTGGCCTCGACTTCCTCTTTTCAGAAGCGGCTGCAGACGATGCGCTCCTGAGCGCCGCCCTGGCCAGCGGCCCGCCTGCGGTGCTGGCCGTGGCCCCAGACGGGCGGCAGGGCTTGCTGAAGCCCCATTCCGACATCAGTGGCTATGCGGGCCTGGGCCACATCGAGGCCATGCTCTCCGGCGATGGCATTGTGCGTCAGGTGCGGCTGTCTCCCCTGGAAGAAGTACCGCTTTTCGCCGTCAGTCTGGCCTCTGTTGCCGGACTCGGGAAGGCGCTGGACACTGGCAGCCACGAGCCCAGGTTCATCAACTTTTATGGTCCGGAATCCACCTTCCTCACACTTTCCTACCGGGACGTGCTGGAAGGCAAGTATCCGGACACGGTCTTTGCCGGGCGTTTCGTCCTGGTGGGCGCCCAGGCTTTGGGACTGGGCGATTCCTATATCACCACCTTTACCCGCAAGACGCCCACGCCGGGCATCGAAATTCAGGCTACCATCCTGAGCAATCTCCTGAACAACAGCTTTGTGCGCCCGCTGCCCTGGCTGACACCAATGCTGATCGCCCTGTTTGCCCTGCTGCCTTTGGGTCTGTGGCCTGCCCTGGGCGAACGCCGCAATCTGCTGTGCAACCTGCTCCTGACCGTTCTTGTGCTGGCCGCCGCATTGCAGTTGTTACGCCGGCACTGCTTTTTCGATTATCTGAGCCCCCTGGCCTTTCTCCTCTTCACCTATCTGTTCTACCTGTGCCTGGAACTCTTTGCCGCAGTGCGCCACATTCTGCATCAGACGCAGATGATAGACCAGGAGCTGGACGAACGATTGCGCCTGGTCTATCATGCCGGGCAAGGCCCGTCCGCAGGCCACTGCCCGTTCAGCCCGGCTGGCATTCAGGAACACCTGAAGCGCCTGCAGCGGGCCGCGGCCGCGCTGCGCCTGCAGCACCATTTTCTGGACAACCTTCTGAACCGGGAACTGCCGCCCCTGATCCTCTGGGAAAGCGGGAGCGGGGAGCCGGTTTTCGCCAATGTCGCTTTTCATGCATTCTGGCGCGCCTGCACCGGCCAGGAGGGCGGTGGACTGCCTCGATTTCAGGACTTTGGCGCGCGGATTCCGCTGAAACCGCCCGAAGACTCTGCGGCTGGAGCCGGAACTCGCTCCCGCTTTGACCTGCAGGTGAAAATGCCTGCCGGCACCCGTGACTTCCAGGGCACTGTGCATCGGCTGCTGGCGCCGGAAAGCGGTTTCTGCGGGGATCTCGCCCTGTTGCAGGATATTACCGAAATCAAGGAACTGGAGCGGGTCAAGGATGAGGTGGTGTCCATCGTGTCTCACGAGTTCAAGCAGCCGCTTACGGTCATTCTGGGTTATGGCCAGATGCTCATGGAAGAATTGGAAGGAGCGAACCGCACCTTTGCCCAGAAGATCTGCGGCCAGGCCGGGCGGCTGAACCGGATGATTCGGGACTTTCTGGATATCGCGCGTCTGGAAAGCGGCCGGCAGCAGATCAGGCGGCTGCCCTTTTCGCTGGAGCACATGGTGGCCGAAACCCTGGAGAGCATCCAGAGCTCGGCCGGCAAAAAGGGTATTCTGGTGATACAAGAGGCGTCGGAACACACGAGTCTCTACAGCGGCGACGAGGATCTGCTGATGCATGCGCTCCTGAATCTTTTGGACAATGCCGTCAAGTTCAGCGATGCGGGCACTGTGGTCAAGGTCGTGCTCGTGGAAGAGCCGGAGCGTTTCGTGCTGCGGGTGGTCGATCAGGGGCCGGGTATTCCGGATGCCGAACGGGAACGCATTTTCGGCAAATTCCAGCGCGGTTCGCGCACCGAAAAAGACGAGGGCTTCGGTTTGGGGCTGCACCTGGTCCACCAGATCATAGAGGGCCACGGCGGCAGCATCGAAGCCCTGGCCGTGCCGGTGGGCGCGACCTTCGAGATCGTGCTCCCCAAAGCGGCAGCCGGGGAGGGGACGCAAACGCCGCTGGCCTGATTGTAGGGCCGGGGCCCTGTTCCGCGGAAAAGGAAAGCGTCAGGAAATGGCCTGAGATCAGCGGCAGGAGGCCGCTGCCTGCGGCCCCGGAGCTATCTGCGCCGCTTTTTTTTCTTTCTGCCGCGTTCGGGCCGCTGCCGGGGCGCGGCTGGCCGGAACGCAGGGCTCTCTGCTTCGGTCGGGGCCGTTTGGGCGGGGGGTGCCGCCGTTGTGCCCGCCTCAGCCGGTGCAGCCTCTGCTGTCGAAGCGGGTTCTGTCATCGCCACAGCCTTTGCCCCGGCCTGTTCAGCCGCCGTGACCGCTTCCAGTCTGGCGGACGCGGCAGCCAGCATTTCGTTTGCCCTGGTCCTGGCCAGGGCCAGGATACGTTCGCTCTCCTTGGTGGCCGCGTAGCGTTCGTCGCCTATCTTTTCATATTCGTGGAAGATTTTTTCCCCGGCTTCCCTGCCGATGCGCTCCGCATGCTCCTGGGCGCGCGCGATCAGGGCCCTGCCCAGGGCAATGGCCTTTTCCTTTTCCCTGAGCGCCTCCTCTCTGGCCTGCCTCGCCTTGGCAAATTCCTGTTGAATGCTTGTTCGGGCCGCATCGACGGCGCTTTTCAGCTTGGCCATCTTTTCGTCGTGCAACTGGGCAAAGGCTTCCCTTTTGGCCGCAATTTCAGCGTCAATGTCCACAAGCTTCCGGTAGGGCCGCAACTGCTGCAGCTCGCGGGACATGGTGGCGACCTTTTTGCTCAATATGGACATGGCGTCTTTGGTAACGGCTGACATGGCGGACTCCTTTACTCTTGCAGTAGTGCATTTGCCGGGCGCTTGCAGGAAAACGGCGCTGCCCCGATTATGCCTCAGACCGGCTGATAAATCCAGGGGCCTTTGCGGGCATCGTACAGCGGTCTAGAGTCCCGGAATGCCGATATGCTGCACGCGGATGGCGTTCAATTCCTCTTCATAGGGCAGCAGGCTGCCTGCGGTCCGCTGCACGCGGAAGGCCAGGGCGAAACAGAGCACACGCACCGGATAGTTCCGCGGTTTTTCCTGCAGGTACGGTTGAATGGTAATAAAATCGGTGGCACCGTAGCGCTTCATGATATCCCTGAGGCCGCCGTTTTCCGGGCCAATGTTGTAGGCCAGAAGGCCCAGTATCACGTTGCCGCGCATCTGGGCAAGATAGCTTTTCAGGGTCGCGGCCGCGACAAAGGTGTTGTGGCGCTGATCGGCCAGATCCAGGGCGCCTGCCCCGAGGCTTTGCTGCGCCGCCTGCTGCGCCCCGGCCGGCACGCTGGTAATCTGAAAGAGCCCCTGGCCGCCGTCAGCGCTGTCTCTCGGGTAGAAGGAAGATTCTGCGGCAGCCAGCCCCATCAGGAGATCCGGATCCAGAGCAAAGGCGCTGGCCGCGGCTTCGATGTCGGCGCGGTACAGCCTTGACCGGGTCAGCATCCTGCCCATTTCTTCCCGATCCAGCCTGCGGTAGGCCGCAAAGATCTGGTGTCTCAGGGTGGCCCCCTGCATCTCCGCCTTGCCGCCCACCAGCAGCCGGAACTGGGCAAGCGGCGGGACGAAGAGCGGCTGCTGCGCCAGAAAGCCTGCAGCCGCTGCGAGCGTCAGCGCAAGCAGGGGGGGAGACAGGACATGCCAGCCGTTCAGCCGTACCCTGAGCCCCCACCACAATCGCAGCAGCAAGGTCCCGGCCCCGACAATGCCGCAGACCGTCAGGGCGAACGGCAGACGGTGATAGAGCAGACTTGTGCCGGACAGCGTGGCGGCCGCATAGCCCAGGGTCACCATGAGCGCCAATACGCCTGCGCCCAGCAGGGCGCCTGCCTCGACTCCAGCCAGCATCAGCCGGCAGCCCAGGGCATACTGTTTCTTTTTCTTCTTGCGACCGCGCCTTTTTTTGCCGGCAGTCCTGGTCCCGCTCCCGGCTGGTCGGCGGGCACGCTTATTCTCTGCGGTCGCCGGCTTTGGCAGCGGCGCTGCCCTTGGTGCCGCTGCGTTCTGCTCCGTTTCGCCCCGGGTGGGCGGGCTGGCCGCGTTCTGCCCTGTCCGGTCTTCGCCTGTCTGGCTTGCCGGCATGGCCCGGGCCTGCATGCCGCTGCCCTTTCGAGGCGGCTTGAAGGCTGTCACCGCATAACCGTGAACAGAGGGGCAGGGGAGCCGCCCCGACTATTTGTGCGGGGTATCGGGAAACAGCGTGGCCAGGGTGGAGCTTTTCAGGCGCTTCCAGAAGCTGTGCTGCCCCCGGGCGCGCTGACCTCGCCGTTCTGGGCGAGATAGGCTTTGATGGATTGCACATAGCCCCGGTCTTCGCGGCAAATGTGGTGCGTGAGCCAGCGGCTCAGCATGATGTACAGCTCTTCCGTGATGTCTTCCCCGGCCTGGTAGCGCGCCTGGAAGTCCGGCAGCTTGTTCACGAACTGTTCGTGCAGCCATTTGTGGACCTTCAGCAGGCCATAGCCGGCATCCTGCATCAGCTCTTCCTCGAAGTTGAAATGGGAAACGGAGTAGTCCACCATCTCGGGAATCACCGCGCCCACCGTGTTCATGTCATGTTTCTGGCGCGCCTCATACATCTGGTTCACCAGTTGAACAAGGCGTTTGTGCTGGGCATCGATTACGGCAATACCGGTTTCGAGATCCGGCCCCCATTGCAATGTTTCCATGTGCTCTTCCTGTGCTTGCTGATTGGAGAATCTTCGGTTTTGTGGCCTCACCCTGAGCCCCGAAGCACCGATAGTACAGAAAAGAGTATACAGAAAGACCTGGCTGGGAGCAAATTCAATGGCCGTATTTGCCGCCCGAAACAAAAAAATCCGTATTACAGACCAGGGCTCAGGGGCTGCCTGCCTTCGTCCAGTGCTTCCTTGGCCAGGCCGGTGTCCGGCGGCACGGGATACTCGTTGTTGAAGCAGGCCAGGCAGAAGTGCTCTTTCGGCAGCCCGGTGGCCTCGACCAGACCTTCAAGACTCAGGTAGTGGAGCGAATCCAGACCCAGATAGTCCCGGATGCCCTCGATCGTGTTGCCGGAGGCGACGAGCTTTTTGGGGGAAGGGAAGTCGACGCCATAAAAGCAGCCATAGCGGGTAGGCGGGCAACTGACCACCATGTGGATTTCTTTCGCACCCGCGCGCCTGAGGGACTGCACCCGGCTGCGGCCCGTGGTGCCGCGCACGATGGAATCCTCCACGATGATGACCCTTTTGCCTGCGAGCAGTTCGCGCACCGGGTTCAGCTTGACCCGCACCGAAAAATCCCGCATCGACTGGCTGGGCTGGATAAAGGTGCGGCCCACATAGTGGTTTCTGATCATGCCGAACTCCAGCGGAATGCCCGAGGCCTGCGCGTAACCCAGCGCCGCGTAGTTGCCGGAATCCGGGAAGGGCATGACAATGTCGGCGTCTATTTTCGCTTCCCGGGCGAGCATCGCGCCCATGCGCTTCCGCGCGGCATAGACGTTCAGGCCGAAGACATTGCTGTCGGGCCGGGCGAAATACACGTGCTCGAAGATGCAGAAGCTCCTGCGCGCCGGTGGCCAGGGATGCAGCGACTGCAGGCCTTCGCGGTTGATGATCAGCAGCTCGCCGGGCTCGATTTCGCGGAGATAACGGGCCTCGATCAGATCCAGCGCACAGGTCTCCGAGGCCACCACATAGGCCCCGTTGTCCAGCATGCCCAGACAGAGCGGATGAAAGCCGCCCGGATCACGGACGGCCATCAGGCTGTCTTTGGTCATGAGCAGCAGGGAATAGGCGCCGCGCACCTGGCCCAGCGCCCTGGCAATGGCTTCTGGCAGAGGGTGCCTGACCAGCTCGCGGGCCAGCAGGTGCAGCACGATTTCACTGTCCATGCTGGTCTGGAAAATCGCGCCTTCCGCCTCCAGGCGTTTGTGCAGCGTCATGGAGTTGACCAGGTTGCCGTTGTGGGCAATGGTGAGTTCCATGCCGCGGTGCCGGATCATGAAGGGCTGGACGTTGCCCGGGCTGGAGGCGCCGGTGGTGGAATAGCGCACATGCCCGCTGGCCAGGTGGCCGGGAAGCTGCTGCAGGGTCTGCTCGCTGAACACATCCGGCACGAGCCCCATGGCCTTGCGCAAAACGATGCCCTGGCCGTTTCCCGCCGCGATGCCGGCGCTTTCCTGGCCGCGGTGTTGCAGGGCGTAGAGCCCGAAATAGACCAGCTTGGCGGCATCCCCATGACCGAAAACGCCGCAGATACCGCATTCGTGGCGGGGGCGCCACAGTTCTTCGTCAGGCATATCAGCTCCCATCCAGGGGACAGCTAAAAAAGAAAGGCACAAGAGCCATTCTTGTGCCGGCGTTTCGTGCTTCACGTTGCGCTGTCCCCGAAAAGGGTTTATGAAACAGATTAGTCCGCATTTTTCAAGCGATTCTTGTGATTGAGCCTGAGATGAGCAACAAGAAGATCCGTCTGACCGGCGCTGTCAGGGCAGCCGGCTGAGCGGCCAAACTGGGTCCGGGGTCACTGGGCCAATTGCTTTCCGGGCTGAAGGTGCCCGCTGATCCCCGCCTGCTGGTCGGTCTGGCCACTGGCGACGACGCCGGAGTCTACCTTTTGAACAGCGAGACCGCGCTGATTCAGACCGTGGATTTTTTCACGCCCATGGTGGACGAGCCCTTTGCCTTCGGCCGGATTGCCGCGGCCAACGCGCTCTCGGACGTCTACGCCATGGGCGGCAGGCCGCTTTTGTGCATGAATCTCCTGTGCTGTCCTACAGGCAGCATGGAGGACACGGTTTTTCGGGAAATTCTGGAAGGCGGGCTGGATGCGATCGGCGAGGCTGGAGCGCTCCTGGTGGGGGGGCATTCCGTGGAGGATGCGGAGCTGAAGTACGGGCTGTCTGTGACCGGGGTGGTGCAGCCGGAGCGGCTTTTGACCAATGCGGGCGCCCGTCCCGGGGATGTGCTGCTTTTGACCAAGCCGCTTGGGTGCGGCGTTCTGGCCACGGCGCTGAAAGGCGGTCTGCTGCCGGAAGCTGCCGAGGCCGCCCTGATCCGGGCCATGGCCACGCTGAACCGTGCGCCGATTGCGGTTCTGGAGGGGATGCCGGAAGAACTCCGGGCGGAGGTGCACGCCTGCACCGATGTCACGGGCTTCGGCCTGATCGGCCATGCCCACGAAATGGCCGCAGCCTCGAAGACGAGTCTGCATATCGCAAGCGCGGAGGTGCCGCTTTTGCCGGAGGCGCTCGAGATGGCGGGCATGGGCATGATTCCGGCCGGCGCCTATCGCAACCGGAACCATTACCGCTCTGTCCTGCACTCGACGCTGCCTGAAGATGGGGTGGCCGCCATGCTGGCCTTTGACCCGCAAACATCAGGCGGCCTGCTGCTGGCGCTCTCGGCTGCTGCCGCGGAAGCGCTGCTTTTGGGGCTCGAGGCAGCGGGCTATGGCCAGCCTGCCGCCCTGATCGGCAGGGTGGAGGCGACAGCCGCAGGCCGCATCTTTCTGGAGTGAAGGGCAGCCCTTGCGGGGCCGGTTTCTGGAGCCGCAAGCCTGCAATCGACCAGGCGCTTCGGGATCGGCCGTTGCAGTCTGGGCCGGCTAAAAGGCGTAACCGATCATCAGCCGGATGCCGTTCAGGGGCACATTCGGGTCTGCGCTGCCGGCATTCGAGATGTGGTGATAGCGTGCCTCGAAGAGCAGGGCGTGCAGATCGTCCAGCTGGTAGCGCAGGCCGCCGGCGAACTGGTAATTTCCGTTCCAGTGCGCGCCCATGCCCGGAATGTCGGCAAAGCTGTAGAGGATGCCGCCGCCGCCGAACACGTAGGGCTGCCAGCAGTCGTCGGCCGTAAAGGTGTAGGCAGCCAGCAGGTTCAGCCCTGCCATGGCCGAGGTGTCGAAACCCGGTCCGCCGACTACGGTGAGCGGCAGCTCGATCAGGGTATCGTGCCGGCCCGCCCACCAGCCGGAGCCGATGCCGTCGATGGTCAGATGGCTGTAGCGGGGCGCAAATTCAAAGCTGTGCACCCGCTCCTCGGTCTGGCCCCAGCCCGGAAAGCTCTGGCCGTAACCGAACATGAGGGCCCAGTAGTCGTCCGCCGTGTTCCAGAATTCCGCCCGGGCAGGGATGGCCTGCAGCATTGTCAGGGTGTAGAGGCTCAATAGGAACACAGCACAGGTCAGGCCTTGTTGTTTTCTTTGCATGGTTTTCTCCATTACAGGACAGATCGGGTCTTTCGCTTCAGTATTCCGCAGAAAAAAATATCCTGCGCTGCATTGTCGGCCGGAAGAATGCCCGTGATGACCACGGGTGGCGCCAGCAGCCGTTGTCAGCCAGGGAAAAACAGCATGTGCCCGCAAAGGGCGACATATCAACCTTCCCCATTCCTTAAAGATTGCATGGCGCCGGAGTTGGGGGGCAGCGCGCATCGAAGTCGGTTTGAACGTTTGTTATGGCCTGTCGCGCAAATATGAGACATGCCTGTTGCCAAAGGCTGATTGTGGAGCAGCAGACGTTATTACCGCTTGACAACAGGACGGACCGAAAGCTTTTATGAGTTTGAGAAGTGCCTTTAATTCACGTGGCGGATACGGCAACCCTATGCCTTTTACAGCTAAACCAGCTAACTTGGATCTGCGATCCGAATCAATGTGCTCAGTCTGGCGTCGGAGACTGTTATAGATCTTGCATTTTAGGACTTTACCAAAAGGTGACTTGAAATCTGCAAGCACAAAATCAGTACCGATTTCAATTGCAGAAAGCTTGCCAGATTCAATGCCAGCAATGATATTCTCGATAATCGATGCATTGTCTACAGCATCATGCCCAATCGTTGGCAGCTCAGCATATTCAATCAATCTATCCTGATTATCTGCAATCCATTGCTTCAACTTGTCGATATTGTGGTTGATGTTCTTTGCAGTCATAACAACATGGGTATCGGGTCCATCCTCTCCGCTCCGGCAGGATACCACCGGAAACTCCGCTTTGCCAGGCCGAAACAGCGGGTTTGCACCAGAAGCCCCAGAGGGTGCGGCCTGCACCGTTTTGCCCTTTTTCCCTGTTAGCGCCTCGAATATGCAATTGCCGCCCTTTCCCGAATCACCGCCGCAGCCTGCTTCGCCGGATGACGCGTCATCCGGCCCGGAGACTCCGCTTATCATTGCCCGGGGCAGCCGCGAGGAGCTGGGCAATCTGGTGCTGCTGCTGGCAGCCTTGGGCATTGCCTACACCTGGCGTATGCACAGCGGCCAGCTCCTGGTGGCTGCCAGGGATGCGGAACGGGTCCTTGAAGAGTGGCGGCGCTATGCCGACGAGAACGCCGCTTGGCCAGAGTCCCCAGCCCCGATGCTCGAACAGACAGCCCTGCCGCCCACGCTGCTCTGTATGGCAGCGCTGGCAATCTTTTTTGCCTGCACCGGCCCCTGGACAGAGGGCAATCCCTGGTTTGCCACAGGTGCGGTGGACAGTCAGGCCATTGTGCAGGGCCAGTGGTGGCGGCTGGTAACCGCGCTCACCCTGCACGCGGATTTCAACCATCTTCTGGGCAATGTGCTGATCGGCGGCCTCATGCTCCACCTGCTCTGCCGTCGTATGGGCTATGGCTTGGGCTGGTTCCTGACGCTTGCCGCCGCGGTGCTGGCCAATTGGTGCAATGTGGTATTGCGGCAGGGGCCACATCTCTCGGTAGGTTTTTCCACTGCGGTCTTTGCAGCGATCGGCCTCCTGTGCGGCAGCAGCGTTTACCGGGGCCGCTGGCGGCTCTTCAGGGCGCTGGCCCCTCTGGGGGCGGGTGTGGGGCTGCTGGTCATGCTGGGCATGGAGGGGGAACGCACTGACCTGGGCGCCCATCTCTTCGGCTTTGCCTGTGGCGCGACGCTCGGCCTGGCTTGCCGGCCGGGCCCTTTGTCAGGGCGCCTGCGCCGCGAGCTGAGCCAGTTTCTGGTCTTTGCTCTGGCCTGCACCGTGGTGTTGGCCTCGTGGCATGCGGCGTGGCGATAGCCGCAGAGACTCTGTCATGGCAGGCTTTCTGATCGGGATCGCCTTCCTCTCGGGCCCCTTTTTTTCGCAGGCGCCTTTCCTTCTGCCGGCGCTTTCATCTTTCGGCAAAGTCCCTTGACGCCTTTTCCCGGGCCGCGTACATTGGGCCGACTTGTACCTTCTTCCCAATTAAATAGGGGCCCGCGTCCGAATCGCGTGGCCCGCTGTGCAAACCCGGAGTCCTTTTATGCCCATGAACGAACAACCTCCCTGGGGTCGCAAAAAAAAGCCCAGCGCCCCGGAGGATATTCTGGCTCAGATCATTCAGGCCATCCGTGACTTTTTTGAAGGTCAGGGCAATGGCAAAAACCGGAAAACCGAGGGGCCGGGAGTGGACAAAACCCAGCCGGACAACACCAGGGGCGGCGCTCTGCTCGCTGCCTTTGTGGTTGCGCTGGTCATCCTGCAACTGGGCCTGTCGGCCTTTTTCACCATTGCGCCGGGCGAGGTGGGCGTGGTTCAGCGCTTCGGCAGGTACGACCGGACCACCGAGCCGGGCCTGCACCTGAAGATTCCCTACATCGAGCAGCTCACCAAGGTGGATGTGGAACGGGTGCGCAAGGAGGAATTTGGCTTCCGTTCCAGCGGCCAGGGCCAGAACTCCCGCTTCGACCGTACCGATTACGAAATGGAATCCCTGATGCTGACCGGCGATAAAAACGTCATCGAAATGGCGTGGATCGTCCAGTACAAGGTCAGCGATCCGGTGCACTTTCTCTTCAAGGTGCGGGACGTGCCCCAGGCCGTGCGGGATGTTTCGGAAATGGTCATCCGCCGGCTGGTGGGCAACATGGATTTCGACTATGTGCTCGGCAACCGCGACGCCCTGGCCGCTGCCGCGCGGCAGGAACTGCAGGATGAGCTGAACGACCTGGAGGCCGGCATCAGCGTTTTCACCATCCAGCTGCAGGACATCAACCCGCCGGAGCCGGTCAAGCCGGCCTTCAACGAGGTCAACGAGGCGGATCAGGACATGATGCGGCTCGTGAACGAGGCGGAAAAGGTCTACAACGAGATCATTCCCAAGGCCCGGGGCAGCGCCAAGCAGATCGTGGAAGAGGCGCATGGCTACGCGGTCGAACGCGTGAACCGGGCCCGGGGCGAAGTGGCCCGCTTTCAGGCCATCCTGAAGGAATATCAGGGCTCGGAGCAGGTGACCCGGCAGCGCATGTTCCTGGAAACCATGGAGGAGATCCTGCCCAAAACCGAGCGGCTCTACATCATGGAAGAGGGTCGGAATGCGGCCCTGCCGCTGATCAACCTTTCCGCGCCGCCGCCCCAAAAAACCGAGCAAAAGACCGGGCAACAGCCCTGATGAGAGACGGACCAAACGCCATGAACAACAAATTTTTCTTTCCCGCTGCCCTTGCCGTGGTGGCCTTTCTGCTCTGGAATTCCTGCTTTGTGCTCAGCGAGGGTCAGCAGGCGGTTATCACCCAGTTCGGCAAGCCGATACGCCAGCTTACCGAGGCAGGCCTCAAGTTCAAGAAGCCGTTCATCCAGCAGGTGCACTATTTCGAGAAAAAAATTCTCATCTGGAACGGCGACTCCAACCAGATCCCAACGAACGACAAGACCTATATCTATATGGAAAACACGGCCCGCTGGCGCATCAGCAATGCCTTGCTTTTCATGCAGGCCGTGGGCAGCGAGACGCGGGCACGCACGCTTCTGGACGACATTCTGGACGGCACGGTGCGGGATCTGGTCAACAAGAACGACCTGATTGAAATCATCCGCAGTTCCGACTGGTCCAGGGATTTTACCGACTCGACCGTTCAGCATGCGCCGGAGGACATGAAAAAACCGAAATACGGCCGTGACCAGATCAGCAAGATGGTGGTGGCGGCGGCCTCGAAAATCACGCCGCAGTACGGCATCGAGCTGATTGACGTGATGTTCAAGCGGGTCAACTACATCGATACGGTGCGGGAAAAGGTCTATGACCGCATGATTTCCGAGCGCAAGCGCATTGCCGCCGAAAAGCGCGCCACCGGCGAAGGCCAGAAGGCGGAGATTCTGGGCCGGGTTGACCGGGAATTCCGGGAAATCACCTCGAATGCCAAGAAGCAGGGCCTGGAGATTCGCGGCAAGGCCGATGCCGAAGCCACACATATCTATGCGGCGGCCTACAATGCCGATCCGGAGTTCTACGCCTTTCAGAAGAGCCTGGAAAGCTACCGGAGCGTGCTGGGCGCAAACAGCACCCTGATGCTGAGCCCCAGCTCCGACTTCCTGCGTTATCTGCAGAGTCCGCGGAAACCGTAACAGGGTGGAGCATGTGCTGGAAGCAACCTGGCTAGTCTGCCGGCATGGCCGCCTCGGCGGCAGGGTAGGAGCCCAGAATTTCAAAGTAGGCGCAGATCTGCTTCAGGATATTGCAGGCTTCGTGCACGGGCGGATCTTCGATGTGGCCCACCATGTCGACGAAAAACACGTACTGCCAAAGCTGGTTTTTGGCTGGCCGTGATTCGAGCTTGGTCATGTCGATCCCCTTGGCCGAGAGGATGGTCAGCACTTCGTTGAGCGCACCGGGCCGGTTGATGAGCCCGAAGACCACTGAAGTGCGGTCATTGCCGCAACGGGACGGCGATTTGTCGCCCAGCACGAGGAAGCGGGTCTTGTTGCCCTGAAAGTCCTCAATACCCCGCACCACGACCTGCAACTGGTAGGTGGTTATGGCAAGGCTGCTGGCAATGGCGGCCAGACTCGGATCTTCGGCAGCCATTTTGGCTGCGGTGGCGGTGGAGAAGACTGGCATGGCCGGCACACCCGGCAGATGTTTTCGCAGCCACTGGCGGCACTGGGCCAGGGCCTGGGAATGGGACACGACGGTCTTGATGTCTTCCATGTTGCCGGAGCGGTTCACCAGATTGTGGTTGATGGGCAGCTTGATTTCACCGCAAATCTGCACCTTGTAGAGTAAAAAGGAATCCAGTGAATAGGTGACCGCACCTTCGATGGAATTTTCCACCGGGATAATGCCGTACTGCACCCGTTCGCGCTCCACTTCCTGGAAGACCTCGGGAATGCTCTCCATGGGCTGGTAGCTGGCCGTCTGGCCGAAATACCTGACCCCCGCCTGATGGGTAAAGGTGGCTTCGGGGCCGAGATAGGCGACCGTGGCCTTGCGCTGCGACAGGCGGCAGGTGGTGATGATTTCGTGGAAAATCGAATAGAGGGCCGCGGGCGGGAACACGTCGGCATTGTTTTTGCGCAGCCGCTCGTAGATTTCCAGTTCGCGCTGCGGATCCCACTTGGCGCGTTTGCTTTCATCTTTCAGTTTGCCGATGGTCCTGGCGCAGTCCAGCCGCTCCTTCAGCAGGTCGAGCACGGTATTGTCGATTTCATCGATGCGCTTGCGCACCAGGGCGATGCCGTGTAGTTGTTGCGGGGTCATGGGATGCCGTGGGTGAAGATCGTCATGAGTGATGGCTGTCGAAGTACTGCGACTATACCAGTCCAGCCTGGGCAAGGGAAATGGTATTATGCCCATGGCTGGCAGGTCCGACTCCCATGGCATCGTACCGCACCGGGATTTTTTCATGACATTCAGCACGCCATACTGTACACTTGTCATGGCTTGTCGCGGGTAAAATGTGCCGGACCGCTGCCGGAAAACAATGTGATTTTCAAGCGCTTTGCCTGAATCGCCCTCTGTATGCGGAAGCAAGGAAATCGTGCCATGGAACTCAAACAGTATGCCCCATTACCCCTGGACAGGGACTGGCTCAGCAGTTTTGACACCTACCTGATCGGCGAGGGCACGGATGAGCGCGCCTATGAGAAGCTGGGTGCGCATCTGGTGCACATGCACGACCAGGATGGGGTGGCCTTTGCCGTGTGGGCGCCCAACGCACGGCAGGTTTCGGTGATAGGCGATTTCAACCGGTGGAACCAGCAGAGCCATGCCATGCAGCCCTCGGACAGCGGCATCTGGACCCTGTTCATCCCCGGGCTCAGGGAATTCGACGTCTACAAGTACTGCATTACCACGCAGTCCGGTCAGACCCAGGACAAGGCCGATCCCTACGGCTTTGCCATGGAAGAGCGGCCGCGCACCGGTTCGGTTATCGCGAATCTCGAGCGCTACGAGTGGCAGGACAGCGAATGGATGGCCACGCGGAAGCAGCGCCAGAGTCTGGAATCGCCCATCTCCATTTACGAAGTGCACCTGGGCTCCTGGCGCAAGATGGCCGATGAAAAGTGGGGCCTGCGTTATCTGTCCTACCGGGAACTGGCCGATCAGCTCATCCCCTATGTGCTGGACATGGGCTACACCCACATCGAGATGCTGCCCATTGCCGAGCACCCCTACGAAGGCTCCTGGGGCTATCAGGTGCTGGGCTTTTTCGCGCCGACTTCGCGTTTTGGCCCGCCGCAGGACTTCATGTATTTCGTGGATCGGTGCCACCAGGCCGGGCTGGGCGTCATTCTGGACTGGGTGCCCGCCCATTTTCCGAAGGACGGGGCCGGGCTGAACAACTTTGACGGCACCCAGCTCTACGCGCACGCCAACCCCCTGCAGGGCGAGCATCAGGACTGGGGCACCATGATTTTCAACTACAGCCGCAACGAGGTGCGCTCCTTTTTGATCTCGAACGCCCTGTTCTGGCTGGACAAGTATCATCTGGACGGCCTGCGGGTGGATGCGGTCGCCTCCATGCTCTATCTGGACTATTCCCGCAGGGAGGGTCAGTGGATTCCCAACTGTTACGGCGGCCGTGAAAACCTGGCGGCCATCAGCCTGCTGCAGAAGGTCAACGAGGTGGTGCACGGCGTGTTCCCGGGCATCCTCACCATTGCCGAAGAATCCACTGCCTGGCCGATGGTCTCCCGACCCACGACCTTTGGTGGTCTCGGCTTCAGCCTCAAGTGGAACATGGGCTGGATGCACGATACCCTGGGTTATATGCAGGCCGATCCGATTTATCGCCGCTACAAACACAACCAGATGACCTTCGGGATGCTCTATGCCTTCCACGAGAATTTTGTGCTGCCGCTCAGCCATGATGAAGTGGTGCACGGCAAGGGCTCGCTTCTGAACAAAATGCCGGGCGACGAGTGGCAGAAGTTCGCCAACCTGAGGGTCATGTACGGCTATATGTGGGCCTATGCCGGCAAAAAACTGCTCTTCATGGGCAACGAGTTCGCCCAGTGGCAGGAGTGGAACCATGACGCCGGGCTGGACTGGGCCGCACTGACAGGCGAGCGCCATCGGGGCGTGCAGCGTCTGGTGCGCGACCTGAACCGGGTGTATCGGGATCGTGCGCCCCTGCACGAGGTGGATTTCAACTGGACCGGCTTTTCGTGGATAGAGGCCAATGATGCCGACAATTCGGTTTTCTCCTTTGTCCGCTATGCCAGAGACCGGGAAGACTTTATCGTCGTGGTCTGCAACTTCACACCTGTGGTACGCTCCAATTACCGTATCGGCGTGCCGCGTGCTGCCGGCTATACCGAACTCATCAACTCCGATCTGGAAATCTACGGAGGCGGTGGGGTCAAAAACCCGGAACATATTGAGCTTATTGCAGAAGCCTGGCATAATCAGGAATGCTCCATTGCGCTGACGCTGCCGCCCCTGGCTGCATTGATTCTGCAACCGCTGCGGCCCTGAAAAGAGCGGGAGATTTCATAGGCAACGCAAAACCTGATAACGTAACAGCATAAATTTTTCTTTTGGAGGGGACACGATGGACAAAAAGGGGACTTTAATTGTAGCAGCCGTGGTGTTGATTTTGTACTTTGCAGTGGCGATACGTATCCAGACAGGGGGCCGGGAAGAGACTGATGTACAGCCGTGCCCGGCTCTGGCTTCGCAGTCCGAGCCCGCGCCATCGGCAGCAACAGCGTTGCCGGAAGAGGAAACGGCAACAGCGTTGTCGGGAGAGGAAACGGCAACAGCGGCCAAGGAGGCTGCAGCGGAGGTGCAGATTGAAGTGGTGCAAGAGGCTCCGAGAGAGTCTGCTCCTGCTGCCGAGGAAGAGCAGGTCGTGACGCAGCCTGCATTAGGCAACTCCGCCGAGGAGCAGGCGGATCGCTCTGGCGCGATCGCGATCAATATCGGCGAAAGGGCGGCCAGCCCGGCCGATACGCTGGCAGCGCGGGATCGGGAGCTGGCAGAGGCGCAGCGGGTCATCGCTGTGCGCAACCAGCAACTGATGAGGATGCACGAGCGGATTGCCGAGCTGGAACAGGAGGTTCAGGCGCTGAAGACAACCAAAGGCGAGCTTTTGGATATTATGAGCCACCGGGGCCTGGACCAGAGAGAGGCGGCCCACCGGATGCCACCCCGGAGGGGCTGCCGCTGCGGCATGGGTGCTGCGCCCCCTGCTCCCGAACAGGAGCAGGTGCCTGCGGCAGCCGTGCCCAGTGATGAAAAAAGGACGGTTCCGGCGAACAGGCTCAAGCTGATTGATCCTTTTAGCGCCGAACAGAACATACAGCAGAGCCCGGAAGGGAGCAGATAACAGCTCGTTCATGTGGAAGACAAAAGGAGGGCAGGGCAGGAACCCTGACCTCCTTTTTTGATGCCCTCTGCTGTGCCGGAGATGCGGCCGGATTGCCGGCCTTGCCCCGCAAGATGGGGCAGGGCGGGAAAGCTGCGTGGCATGTCCAGCGAGTGCAGGACGAAATGGCCCCAGCGGCCTTCGTGCTTTATATCGCTGCCGCCCGTGCCGCAACAGCCCGCATATTCTCCCGAACCTGCTGATACTCCTCCATGCTCAGCCCCGCGCCCAGGGCAACTCTTTCCGCCATTGCCGCGCTCAGAAAATCCTCCGGCTCATGGGCGTCGGAATCCACGCTCAAAAGCGCGCCGGCAGCCCTGGCCATCTTTGCCACATGGCCGTTGGTCAGACTGTGGCCGCCCCGGGAGGACAGTTCCAGTAAAACGCCCTGTTCCGCTGCCAGCCTGGCCTCATCCAGCGTGATGAAGCCTGGATGGGCCAGCAGATCCACGCCGGCCTCCAGTGCGGCCCGGTTCGTGCCGGGCGCCACGGGCTCCACCGGCGTTTCGCCGTGCACCACCACGATCTGAGCGCCCAGCCGGCGGCTTTCGGCCGTCAGCTCGGCGATATGCGACGGAGGCACGTGGGTCAGCTCCACCCCCACGATCAGTCTGGTTTTATTGCAGGCGTTCAGCGCCTTGGCCACACGCAGAAGGTTGGGAATCAGGGTGCCGATATTTGAGTCATCCGCATGATCGGTAATGGCGATGGCCTCGTAGCCCAGCACTTCGACCCGGCGCACATGCTCGGAGGGCATCAGGGCGCCGTCACTGAAAAGGCTGTGGGTATGTAGATCAATCATGGCGATTACACGTGTTGATTCGGCAGATGGTGGAGCAGGGCTTAGGAGAGTTTCAGCCTGTTTGGCGCGGTGGTAAAGTCATAGACTTTTACATTGTCCTGTGCAAACTGGGCTTTCAAGACGCTGGCTGTATATTTCTCTCCGGTCATGAGCCATTCAGGCGCATCAAACAAGGCAACAGTTGGTGCTACCACCTCGTAAAATGAATAGGGGAATGAGGCATTGCCATGGTGCCCAGTTTGCACATAGTCAGCGTGCAACTGTTTGCCATATGCCTGCACTAAGTATGCCCCCAGCGAATCCGTATGAGTATCACCACAGAAGAGCATACTTTTCATTTTTCCTGATATCTTTAACATTAACGAACAGTTATTAGGTATGTCGCCACTCCCGTATTGATAAACAATATCATCATAAGCATTCAATACATCGATGCGAAGATTATCGATATTCAAAGTTTGATTACGTTTGAGAAAATGGATATTTTCTCTGCCTTTTGTAATTTCTCTAAATTTTATAAATGATTCCGGTGTATCCCAATACTTTTTTACCTGTGCAAAAACATCAGGGTCAAGGGGGGTAGCATAGATATTGTCAATATTTATCCCCTGGGGATCTGCAAATATTTCATTAAATGCATCAACATGATCGCCATGATAATGTGTTAAGAACCAATGCGCTACATGTCCGCCGCCATTAACAATTACATTTCTTACCTGTTCAGTATTTTCTTTGTTACCCCCATCAATGACTATCATCTGCCCATCAATTTTACGCTGTATTGTATAAAACATTCCTTGACGGCCACTTTCGTCATTGTACTGTGTTACGGTCCACTCGTGATGATTTCCTGCTTTTGCATTTTCTTCGGCTGCAAGAGCGTCCTTGCCCAGTGTCCCTGTGGCAAGGGCTGCTGCCGTCAGAGTCGAATACCTGATAAAATCACGCCTTGTGATGCTCATATGGTTTTCCCTTTTTCTGGCTTGCATGGTGGTTGTCAAGCGGCTGAAAAATAGTCTGTTTTCAGGCTATTCGGAAGGCGAAAAGTTTTGATTCAGCACGGCTGATGCAGATCAGTTTACCAGCCCGTTGCACAACTCGCAATTCCTGCCACAATGGGCACAATGTTTTTGTCCATTTTTCCCTATCGGTTGACCTGTGCGTCCCAGGCCCGGCAAGGGTGGCGGCCGCAGCCTCTTTGCATGACCTGCAGGCAAATTTTCCAAAGCCAGAGTCATGATGCATTCAACTTGCAAATGCAGCAGTGAGGGCAAGGTTAAAAAAAACCTCAGCGGTAGTCTGGTAGGTTAAACATCTGCGAGGCCGCTTATTCAGCCGTTCTGCTGCGTTTTTGAGCAGTTCTTCCGTGATCTTGTGCAAGCTGATGCCCCTTGGGAGGTACTGTCGCAACAGGTCACCCTCATTCTCGCTGGTGCCGCGCTGCCAGGGCGAATGCGGCCTGCAAAGGTACGCGCGCAGGCCGCTTGCCCGCTCCAGCTCCCTGAACCAGGCCATTTCCGAGTCATTATCAAGCGTCAAACTCTGCCGCAGGTCTGGTGGTATCTCGTACAAATGCGGAACAAGCTCCTCGCCCGAGGCGGCGGCCGTTTTGTTTTGGGCCTTGGCCAGCACCAGAAAGCGATTTGTGCGCTCCTTGCAACTGAGCAGAGCTGCCTGACCCCTGAAGGCGCAGACCAGATCCGCCTCCACTCCCCAAAGCGGGTCCTGTCGGCAACAGGCTGTGGCCGCTGAGATATGTCAATACACTCGGGAAACAGGCGTCCGCCCCGGTCGGAACTGCTTTGCCGCCTGCGGCGTCGGTGGGCGCGGCGCAAATGACGATAGCCGGCATCGCCAGGCTGTGCGGTGGCAGAGAACCAGCGGGAGATGGTCTCGGGCTGATGCGCATGAATTGATCCTCTGGATAGTTCAGGCGACCGGATCGGAGCGGCTCATGCAGCGGTCTTGGCGTGGCTCCCGGCAAAGGCTTGTATGGCTTCGGCCGAGATATGTGGCGATTTTTCGGCAACTCAGCCCATGGCTACAAATAATTCGATCACAATCCGTTCTTTCAGGGTCAGATGGATGCGGGCATGGCGGGCTCCTTCTGGCTGCTTGGTGCTTGGCACTGCCAAGTCTACCAGAATCCCGCCCTGTCCTTGTCACCTTTTCTCACCCTGACCGAGCGGTGCATTTGCAAGTAGAATCTACTCTGGCGCAGGAGATTTTGCAGTCGTTCGTAAAAGAGATGACCCTTGCTCTGCGGTATTTTTTCATACGAAAGCCACAGGCTCTTCTGCTCTGCCTTCCTCCGGCCAAGACTCATACTGCCTCCTCAACAAAGTTTGATCGCCTGTGCACCATTACCAGCCCGTTGAAGAAAGGTTGATTTTTCGAAGGGGATGCAAAAGTGGCACTTGTGCCCCTGCCTGTCAGTTGTGCCATCTCGAAATGACCATCATGACACAATCTGGAGTATCAGCCGCATTCGGCAGCCAAATGACCAATATGAGCAGGCTCAGCTCATCAATTCGGACAAAAATCAGCCCTGCTCCAGCATCGGCCCAGCCCCTGGGGCTGCCAAAATCAAACAAGGCCCGCAGCAGAATCCCCAAATTGAAGCCGGCAATGTGGATGATGTAGCGCTTCTCCACATTGGCCAGCCCGCGAAGATGCACCCGCCGCATGCCGCCCCGGTCAAGACAGTGGGCAAAACTGCGCTCTACCCGTTCGCCCCGCGCCCGCATCAGCGCCTTGCCCGTACCGGAACTGATCCGCTTCCTGTTCCCGTACACCGCTTCCCGGGCCGCCCTATCCCCATGCCAGCGCAATCGCCCCTTGTGTCCAGGTTCACTGATCGCCTTGCCTAGAGAGTTTTTCAACGGGCAGGTAATGCGTGCACCGTTCTGGGCCAGACCGGAGTGACTGGTATAGAAGTTGTTGTTGCATTGCTCAAGTTGCAGCATCTTCATATTTTTACCTGCAAAGAGAATTTTTTGACAGGTATGGATTGCAGAATTTTTACTTAAATTTCTATATGTTAACTGTATTGTCGGTAATTTTTATTGACCGCTTCTCACGGATACAGGTATATTTACACGAAAGATCAGATTGATATTTCAAATATAAGGTTTTGCTATGCGAATGCCAGCACTCAGTTTGATACAGTGGCAAAAACGATTCGGTACGGAATAGACTCTGCGGCAGAGTTCTACTCAAAGTGCGAAGGCCATATAGTTTTCAATGTTCTGAATGCGGCAACACCAAAGCATCGTTCATTGCCTCGCGCAGGCTCTACCAACACGCACGCTGCCGACATCAAGTCTCCATAAGTGCCGGAACTCTGTTTCATGCCGCCAGGATATCCCTGGTCAAATGGTTCTGGGCCATTTACCTCATGCCTCCCCGGATAAAGGCGACATCTCCGTCCTGCGGGCAGCCAACACCCTGGGTGTTTCCTGATCCACTGTCCGCAACATGCTGCGGAAAATCCGCCAAGCCGTGGCCCACCGAGACAGCATGTACAGGCTTGCCAATCTGATTGAACTTGACGATGCCTTTGAGCATGTGCCGCAAAAGCGTTGAAGCCTTCCTTGGCCGGCATTTACGGACTGCCCAGACAGTGAAGCTGATCTTGCCCGCTCTGAGCGCTGTTGACAAAGAGCATGAGCACCTCAAGAAAGTGACGCCGCCGGAAGAGGCTCGAACCTGCTTGCCTTTGGTGCATATCATGACTGGTAACATGAAGAAATTCATCAACGGAACTTTTCACGGTATTTCTTCGCATTATCTCCAGGAATATCTTGATGAGTTCTGCCACCTCTTTAACCGCAGGTTTTGGGTACCATAGCTGCCCTTACGCCTGCTCAATGCCTGTCTGGATCATAGACCCGTGAAAATTGCCGAGTTTCTTTGAGAACCACTTATCGTTTTCATCAGGGAGTTATCAGTATGTACAGACAACACATTGGGACCGCTATTCTGGCTTTTGCCACCCTGCTGCTGGAACTCTCCATGATCCGGGCCTTTGACGTCATTTTGGATCCGGTTATGGGCTATATGGTGATAACCATTGCCATGTTTGCCTTGGGCTTGGGTGGAATTTATGTTTACCTTTTCAAGGCAGTGCGCATCAATGTGGCAAAGGCGCTGCCTCTGTTGACTCTGGCCTATGCCCTGTCTACCGTGCTGGTGCTGCCGATTTTAAACGCATTGCCCTTTGATCTGAATTTTTCTGGAAATATTCTGGTGCAGCTGGCCGCCTGGATAGGCATGTATTGTACCATCGTGGTACCTTTCTTCCTTTCGGGTATAATTCTATCCCTGGTCTTTTCCCTCCATGCCAATGCTATCGCCAGCCTGTACTGTGCCGATTTAAGCGGCACGGGTCTGGCCTGCCTGCTGCTGATGGTGCTGATCCCCATTTTTGGGCCAGGAGGGATGCTGTTTTTTCTAGCTGGCCTGCTGTGTTTGGCTGCCGCCTTTTTTTCCACACTGTCGGCCCGGCGCTGTCTTTTATTTCTTCCTGCAGCAGTGGTATTGATAGCTTGGCCCTTTGTACACGGGCAATATATTGAATTTGCGGATCATGCGAACAAGCGTAACACGGAAGCCATGAAATCCCGAGGCCTGCGCGAGTATGTCAAATGGGACCCGGTTTCCAAGGTGGAAGTCTATGCCGAGAGCGAGACATTCAAACATTTTGCCCTGGACGGTGGCCAGCAGTCCTCATGGATGGTTCGTTTTGATGGCGATTTTGCCACGTTGAAAAAGGAGATTGACGAGTATCCGCAGAGCTTTTATTTCGGCGTCAAGTCTCTGGCCTATTTCCTGAAACGGGGCACACCGGTGGATGCCCTTATTCTGGGTGCTGCGGTGGGCGATGAGCCCTGTGCTGCTTTGGTTTTTGGTGCTCACGAGGTGGATGCCATCGAAATGGTCGGTGCTATGGTGCGGGCTGCCAAAGGACGCTATGCAGCCTTTTCCGGCAACCTGTTTAACCATCCCCAAGTACATTACCGAACCGGCGAGGCGCGCACCTTTCTGCGGGCAACAGCCAAACAATACGACATTATCCAGATGTTCAGCAATCACAGCAGTTCCAGCATTGCCCAGGGCAATGGAGCGCTGGAGGCGGTGTATTTGCAGACCGTGGAGGCTTATCTCGAATATTTCAGCCACCTGAAGCCTAGGCTCAGGCCTCATTAATTGCCAAAAAGCAGAAAAGTTGGTTAGTTGTGCTCAAGGAGGACGCCATGAGCCAACTTTTCTACCTTTCTGCCGAACAACTCGAACGTATCAAGCCCTTCTTCCCACGTTCACATGGTATTCCGCGGGTCGATGACCGGAAAGTCATCAGCGGCATCATTTATGTCATCAAGCATGGCCTGCAGTGGAAAGATGCGCCGCGCGAGTATGGCCCGTACAAGACGCTCTACAATCGTTTTTTGCGCTGGAGCCAGATGGGCATCTTCAACAACATTTTTACCGAATTGGCAAAAACAGCGGGACAGGATGGCCAGGTGATGATCGATGCGACCCACCTCAAGGCGCATCGTACCGCCGCCAGTTTGCTCAAAAAAGGGCTCTTTCCCGCTGCATCGGCCGCACAAAGGGCGGGCTGAACTCCAAACTCCATGCCCTTTGCGACGGCCACGGCAGGCCCCTGGCCATGAAGCTCACGGCAGGCCAGGTAAGCGACTACAAAGGAGCCGCCCTGCTTATGGATGCCATAGATGCTTTGCCCGAGGCCAGGGCGCTGCTGGCGGACCGTGGTTATGACGCCGACTGGTTCCGTGATGCCCTGCGTGCCAGAGGCATTACGCCCTGCATCCCGCCCAGAAGGAGCCGGAAGCGACCCTGCTCGTACGATCAAAATCTGTATAAACAGCGGCACAAGATCGAGATCATGTTTGGCAGGATCAAGGACTGGCGGAGAATAGCCATGCGTTATGACCGCTGCGCACATACCTTCTTTTCAGCTCTATGCCTCGCGGCTTCCGTCATATTCTATCTCGATTAATGAGGCCTGAGCCTAATGGCATCCTGTCGATGAACCGGCATTTTTACCCACGCATGCTGACCACTGCGGCCCTGGCCTGGCATCGTCTAGGGAAAGCTGATTTTCCCAGGCACGTGCTGGTTCTTGAGTATAACACCCCCAACACTCTGCCGGCCGTTCTCATCAAAATGACGCCTTGGACTGCCACGGAGGTACAGGAGAGCCTGGACTATCTGAACCGGGCACCGCTGAAGTGGGAACGTACGCCTTCTATGCCTTCGCCGCTCATTACCCGGCAGCATCCATACGAAAGCGCCTTTCGTTGCGGTGAACAGAGCATAAGCGAATTGTCTCTGCTCTTCGGTACCTATGGGCAAAAAAGCCTGCCTTATCCGATAACTGTGCGCTTTTCAGTGGATGGAAGCGAACAAAGCGCAGAGTTTCAACTTGATGGCCGGCACGTTCGCGACAACGCTATGGTACGCTTTCCGCTGGATGCCCCGTGGCAGGATGTGTGGGGCAAACAGATTCGGGTCAGTGTCCGGACAGAAAACGATGCCCCGGAACAAGGCTTTTCCGTTTGGCAGAACCCGGGGAGGCGACCCGTAACCACACTCAGACCCTTATCCGAAGAACTTTTCAGCATTGCCTTCAACCCGCTTGATCTGGAACACAACCGGGTGCCAGCCGCCTTGTTAGCGCAACCCTTTCCCAAAACTTTGGCCGCTCAGGCCGATTTCAGACTGGATCCGGTGTTTGATAACCAGCCTTTTTTCAACATGGTCAGAAAAACCACGCGCGCTCTCACGGTCGGACAGTCCCCCTTTCTGGACAGCGGCACAGCACAGGTGCTGAATGCCCAGCTTTTACCCGTACTGTCCAAGGATATTGTCGGTTTCTTTGTGGTAGGCAGTGTTTCTGTGCTGTTTGCGGCATTGTTCATCTTTCTGCCCCTGCACCGGACCAAAAGGGGTGAGAAAAGCTGGCCGGCTATGTCTTGGTTTCTGCTTTATTTCTCGTGCCTGGGCGCTGGTTTCATCATGATAGAATTGACGCTGATCCAGTTGTGCACCCGGTTGATTGGTCATCCCGCCTATACCTATGCAGCCGTGCTGTTTGCCCTTTTGGTTTCTGCTGCCATTGGGTCGTTTATATCCAAAAAAATGCTGGCCAGCCATCCCGGCAGATGGCCATGGATCTTTGTGGCCTTGGTGCTGTACGGAGCCATTTTTCTGGCCTGCCATCAGGCCGTCTTTACCCACCTGCTCCAGTACACACTGCCGCTGCGCTGGATCGCCGCTACCCTGGTCATTTTCCCGCTGGGCCTTTTCATGGGCATGCCCTTTCCGCTGGGCATTGCGACGCTCGGCCGGATTTATTCCGGCGGCATTGCCTGGGCCTGGGGCATGAACGGCTTTTTTACGGTACTTGGCGGCTTCCTGAGTCTGGTGTGTGCCTTTTTTCTGGGCTTCAAGATGACGGTGATGATTGCCTTGGGCATCTACTGTCTGGCCCTTATAGCCTACGCTGTGATTGCCGGTATCGACCGCCAGGCAACAAAGTTAGCGCCTGTCTACAAGCATCAGACTGCCGGAGCGGAGAAAGGGCTCTTTGAGCCTTGAAACATTTTGCATGTGTTTTGGGCAATGTCCAACCATTGATTCATCAATTCTGGCAAGCCCACGAAATACAGGCCGAACTGGCCCCGAAACCGGGAGGCGGCAAAAAATGGTGGTCTTCGGATGCCCTGTGTGTCATCATCGAGATTGCCCGGCACACTCGGAATACGGGGAATCAGGCGGCTGGCTACAGGAAGGCACGGTCATTACAATGCATGGGGCGATCGGCTAAGCCAGTACCTGCCCAAGGAAAAAATTGCGTTGGATAACACATGAGTACCTCTGAGGCCATTGGCCGCTTCTATCAAGCCCATTTGCCGGGCGCTGCTCTGCACAACAAGATTCTGCGCGCGCCCTGCCCCTTTTGCGCCACTCAGGCCGGAAACCGGGAGGCGGGCGAACTCGTGGTGCTGCTCAACCAGGACAGCTTTTTTTACGGCCACTTCCGCTGCAGCAGGCGCTGCGTGCCGGGCGGATTTCCGCTGCATTTCGCCCGTCTTCTGGGCCTGCCGCTCACCGGCGTTCCGGGTTTCGAGCCGGATCGTGAATACCCGGGCCGCGACCGGCAGTATCCGGCTGCCAATCTCAATCAGGAAGTGGCGAATTTTTGCGACAAACTGACCGAAGAGCTGGAGGCGGATTTCCGGCGCGAGGCCATTTCGCCCGAGGTCCTGCACGAAATGCGCATCGGGTCCAATGGCCGCTATCTGGTGTATCCCTACTTTCAGGCCAACGGCAGTTGTTATGCCGCCCGCTGTGTGCATCCCGAGCGGGAAGACGACAGCTTCTGGTACGGGGACGAGCACTTTTACGGCCCGGAATTTCAGCTTTTTAATGCCGAGGAAATTGACCGCTGCGAAAACGGCTGCCTCTTTGTGGTGGAAGGCGAGCGCAATCTGCTGGTGCTGCGGCAGTTGGGTTTTCCGGGTATTGCGGTGCCCGGGGCCGCGGTGCTGGACGAGCTCGACCCGGCGCGACTCCAGTGGGTGAACACCATCTTTCTTTTGATGCGCAACAACGTGGAATCTGAAGCCATGGCCCGCAGTTTCGCCACCCGCTGCGGCTTCAAGGTGCGCATCCTGCGCTGGCCCGAAGGCGCGGCCCGCGACCTGGACCTCTGCCAGATGGCGGCGGAAAATCCGGCGGCAGTGGGCAAAAGGGTGGCGCTCATGATCCGCTCGGCCAGGGCCTTTTCACCTTTTCCCAGCCCGGAACTCGAGTTTCACCGCTTTCAGGAGCAGCTCGTGCGGGAAGGCGGCGAGAGCTACCGAAAGCTTCACACCGGTTTTGCCAGGCTGGACGCGGCCATTGGCGGTGTGCATGGCATCAACATTCTGGGCGGCACGCCCAAGGCCGGCAAATCCACCTTCTTCATTCAGGTGGCCTCGGACATGGCCCTGCGCCACATCCCGGTGATTTACTATGACTTTGAAAACGGCCGGCAGAAGATTTACCTGCGCATTCTGGCACGACTGGCGCGGCTGCGCACCGATCAGATCCGGCTGGGCGACATGGACGATGCGGGCCGCAGCCGCTATGACCAGGCGGTGCAGCGCCTTGAAGCATGCCTGCGCTGGCTCAGGGTGGTGAACGACCGCAAGCTCTCGCCCGAAATCATGCGGCGGCACATCGATTTCATCCGCAACGAAACCCGGGCCGACTACACGGTGGTGGTTGTGGACAGCCTGCACAAGCTGCCCTTCAAGGATATCTCGCAGAAGCGTTCCGGCATTGACGGCTGGCTCCGCCAGCTCGAGGCCATCCGCGACGAGCTGGGCGCCGGCTTTCTGGTGATTTCCGAACTGGAGCGCAAGGACGGCCAGTTCGAGCAGCATCCGCAACTGGGCTCCTTCAAGGGTTCGGGCGACATCGGCTATTCGGCGGACAACGCGATGGTTTTGAGTACCCGGTGGGACCCCTTTGCGGACGAGGAGCCGGACAGCCGCGTCAACGAGCTATGGCTGGTCGCCAGCCGCGAGCACCCCCCGGGCAGGGTGGCGGAGTACAGGCTGGATTACCCGTTTTGGGGCTTTATCGAGCAGGAGCACGGAAAATGAAAAGGCTACAGGCGCCGGGCCTTGTCCCTGCTCCGCGGCGAACAAACAGGGAGCGGGATGCAGATGCGCCGCCGGAGCACTCCAGGGGGACCAACCGACAGCCGCCAGCGAAGGAACATCCCCTGCCAAATCCACTGGAGCGCCGCCCGCAGGTCGGACTGACAGCAGGCCTTTCCGGCCGTCGGGTCTCCGGGCCCTTTCCTCGGTGCTTTTGTGCGCCTTTTTTCAGCCGCTCTGCATGCCGTATTTGCTCGCATAGCCCCTGGGCGTGATCATGCGGTTCTGCCAGATAAAGGTCTGGGAATTGCCGATGATGAGCGTGCTCTGCATGCCGATGTCAGCCTCCAGCATGCTGGCTATGGTGGCCAGGTGCACGCTCTCGTTTTCCCGGCTGGCTGCGGTGACCAGACCGACCGGGGTTTCCGCCTTGCGGTGGCGCAGGAAAATGTCCCTGACCCGTTCGATCTGGCTCGTGCGTTTTTTGGATTTCGGGTTGTAGATCACGGTCACAAAATCCGCACTGGCCGCGGCTTCCAGCCGCCTTGCGATCAGGTCCCAGGGCGTCAGCAAATCGGAAAGGCTCACGGCCGCGAAGTCGTGCATGAGCGGCGCGCCCAGGATGGCGGCGCAGGCGTTCAGCGCGGCAATGCCCGGGATGATTTCAATGGCGCAGTGGCACCCCTTGGCCTTCGCCAGTTCAAAGACCAGCCCGGCCATCGCGTAAATGCCCGGGTCGCCGCCGCAGACCAGCGCCACCTCGTGGCCCCCGTCCGCCAGCTCCAGCGCCCTGCCGCAGCGGTCCATCTCCTGCATCATGCTGGAGGACAGCAGCTCTGCCGCCGGATTCAGGCTGTCTTTGGCCTGCTCCAGATAGGCCTTGTAACCGATGATGGTATCGGCTGTTTGGAGTGCCGCAAGGGCGCGCGGGGCCATCAGATCGGCGGCGCCCGGCCCGATGCCCAGCACCCGGACCACGCCCGTTTTTTTCGTTTCTGTGCTCATGGCTTTTCGTTTCCCGGTTGAGGAGTAGGCCGCGGCTTGCGGGCCACGGCCACGGTGACATTCGGCCATTTCGTTTTGGGCACCAGCAGCACGGCGCCCGGCCCTGCGGCCAAAAGCGCCGCCGGTTCGGCCACCGCATAGGCGCCGGTGGCCCGGAAAACCGCATCGGATGAAGAGGCGGCCGGAACCGCATTCAGCAGCTCGCGACTGAAAAAGACGAGCGGCAGCCGCTCATGTTCGGCAAAGTCCAGCAGTCCCGTCTCGTCGGCCTTCAGGTCAATGCTGGCGAGCCCGGCTACGGCCTGCCCTGCCAGATGGTGGCGGGCCAGGGTTTCGGCCACTGCCGCCGCAATTTCCGCCCGGGGCGTGCCCCGGTTGCAGCCCAGGCCGATACAGAGCGCCCTGGGGTGGAGCAGGGCGGCCAGGCCCAGCGCTTCGCGGTGGCAACTGAGCAGTAGGTCGGCGTCTTCCCGCCTGTCCACCGGATGCAGGTCAGGCGGCAGCCCCCGCATCTTCCGGCGCTCTGCCTGCAGACGGGGTTCGGGCATCTGCGTTTCTGCACCTGCACTGTCATCGCAAAAGCCCTCCAGCCCGGGTTCGCACCAGAGCCGCAGACTGCCCCGATCGGCCAGAAGCCCCATGGCATGGGTCAGGGCGGCCTTGCTGGCGGGCACAAGCTGCCGCGCCTGGCACCAGAGGTCGAGTGCGGTCAGGCCCTGCACGTCGGAGGAGGTGGTCAGCACCGCCTGCCCGCCGGTGAGCGCTGCCACGCGCCGGGCCAGGGCATTGGCGCCGCCGATATGGCCGGACAGCAGGGCGATCACGAAGCGGCCCCGCTCGTCCAGCACCAGAACCGCCGGGTCCCGGTACTTGTCGGCAAGCAGCGGCGCAATCTGACGCACCACAATGCCGCTTGCCATGATGCAGACCAGTGCGCCGCATTCCTGCCAGCATGTCTCAAAGGCTGCACGCACACGACCCCTGCAGGCCACGAGCCGGGCCGGGAGCGCGGCGGCGAGCTTTTCGCCCAGGGCCAGGGCCCCGCTGGTCAGCGCCAGAATGGCAATGTGTTCAGCCGCGGCAGCCATGGGAAAAGTCCGCGGCATAAAGGCGGCTTGCGGTTTCCGCGCTGCCCAGGGCAGGGCCGACCAGAATCATCGCGGTCTTGCTGATGCCGGCAGCCGCCACCTTTTCGGCAATATCCCCAAGCGTGCCGCGCAGAATGCGCTCGTCCGGCCAGGAAGCCCTGGCCACCACCGCGACCGGGGTGGCGTGCGTGTAGACGCCGCCTGCCAGCAGATCCGCGACCACGGAATCCATCAGACCCACGCTCAGGAAAATGCACATGCTGGCCCCGATGGCGGCAAGCCTCTGCAGGGATTCCCTTTCCGGCACCGGGGTGCGGCCCTCCTGCCGGGTGAGGATCACGGTCTGGGTCATCTCCGGCACGGTCAGTTCGGCCTGCACCGCCGCTGCGGCCGCAAAGGCGGAACTCACTCCCGGCACCACCTCGCAGGCAATGCGCTCGCGGGCGAGCCATTGCATCTGCTCGCGAACGGCCCCGTACATGGCCGGGTCCCCGGTGTGCAGCCGTACCACCTGTTTCCCCGCCCGGCAGGCCGGAATCATCAGTGCCATAATTTCCGCTAGGGTCAGGCCCGCGCTGTCATGACATTCGGCCCGGATGCCTGCCAGGAGAGCTGGATTGACCAGGGAACCGGCATACACCACCAGATCCGCCCCGTCCAGAAGACGCCGCCCCTTCAGGGTCAGGAGCTCAGGGTCTCCGGGGCCTGCGCCCACAAACCAGATTTTCTCTGTCTTCATTGTTGCACCAGAGTCTGTTTTCTGCGTATCAGGAGCGTGGAAAAATAGTGGAGTTTCCGGCCCCGCGCAACCCGGATATCCGTATACACCCGCTCCTCCGGCAGGCCCGCGCATTCGACCAGAACCGACTGCTCCACCAGGCCCAGCTCCTCCAAAAGATCCAGCAGCGCGTCGAAGCGCCGGTGCACCTTCATCAGCACCACGGCGTCGAGCCGGGTGAGAATGTCGCGCAGGCGTTCGTCCTCAAAGGCTGCGGGCACCACGGCAAAGATGTCGTCGCCGAGCGCCAGCGGCCGCATCTGCCCGGCCGAGCAGGCGGACATGGCCGTGATGCCCGGCACGATGCGGACCGTCACTTCGGGGCGTTCGTCTTTGATGAGCGTCAGCAGATAAAAGGCCGTGGAGTAGAGACCCACATCGCCAAGGGTGGGAAAGGCCACATCCCGACCCGCATCCAGCCGGGCCAGGACCGCGTCGGCAGCCGCCCGCCAGACGGCCAACTGCTCCGGATCGGTCTTCCGGCCGAGATGCACCGGCTTCATGGCAAATTCCAGGTGGAGAATTTCCGGCCTGGCCTCGGGCAAGGCCGCCTGCGCAATGGCGAGCGCCGTGCTCTCGCCCCTGCTGCTGTGCCGGGCCAGTGGTGCGGCCCAGACCGGGGATGCGGCCAAAATGCGCAGGGCCTTGACCGTGACCAGTTCCGGGTCGCCGGGGCCGACACCCACCAAAAAAAGCGTGCCTTTTTGTGTTGTGCTCATTTTGTCCCTGTGATGATGGTGATGGGGTTGAGGCTTTGCGCCTTCTGCTCCGGCCCGCTGTGCGTAACGCTCAGCGTGCTGGCCGTGACCGTGAAGCCCAGCTTCGCAAGCACCGTGCAGGCCTCCTGTTTTGTCTTTTCCAGCACCGCGTTGACCACGATGCGGCCATCTTCGGCGAGCCGCGCCGCACTGGCCTCGAGAATGGCTGCAAGCCGGCCGCCGCTCCCGCCGATGAAAACCCGGTCCGGCGGCGGCAGGGCGGCCAGGGCTGCCGGCGCTTCGCCGTTGACCAGGCGGATGTTGTAGGCGCCAAAGGTCCGGATATTGGCCCGGATATTGGCCTGTTCCTCCGGGTTTTTCTCGATGATGCCGATGAGGAGCCCGGGGGCCAGGGCGGCCGCCTCCAGGGAGACGCTGCCGGAACCGCCGCCGATGTCCCAGAGTACGCCGCGTTCGGGCAGGCGCAGGCTGTGCAGGCTGGCGGCACGGACCGCATCTTTGGTGATCAGGCCGCGGGAATGCCGGATTTCCCCGGCGGTGAGGCCAAAACGCGGTGCGGCGCACAGGGCTTTCTGCAAGCTCAGGAGCAGGACGTTGAGGGGTGAAAAGCTGCGGCCCGCCATGTCGTTCAGGGTGCCGGCGCTGATCTTCTCCCCGGAGAGCCCCAGGTTTTCCGCGACCTGCAGCCTGCAGGCGACCAGCCGCCCGTGGTCTGCGCAATCCTCCAGCAGGCGGGCCAGCGTGCGGGCCAGCGCATCCGGACTGTGGCGCGGATCGGTCAGGCAGAGCACCCGGCCCAGGCGGCAGCAGCGGGCCAAAAGCCGTCTGGCTGCGGTGGGCAGATCCGCCTCGCTCCCGTGCAGGCTCAGGATGTCCAGATCGTCCCAGGGGCTTTTGAAACGTGCGCAGGCCAGTTGCAGGGCGGACAGCGCCGGATGCACCCGCACCGCCTCCGGGCCGAAGCGCTCTATCAGCCTGCGGCCAATGCCGAAGAAGAGCGGATCGCCGCTCGCCAGGACCGCCACGCTCCGGGGGAGGGCAGCTTCAATGGCCGTGCACAGGGATTCAATGGGCGTGACCGGGATTCGCCGGGCCGTCACCCCCTCCAGCATGGCCGCCTGCCTTTTGGCATGGGCCACCAAAACGCAGGAGGCCAGAAGGCCGCGCCGCTCCTCGGTGAGCTCTTCGCCGGCAATGCCGATCAGTTCAATGGGGCACATGCAGCAGCACCCCCTCCGCGCTGGTCACCAGATACAGCTCGACCGGCAGGCCCGACCAGAGTTCGGTCTGCGCCTGCGCCTGCCTGGCCACCGCAAGCACCAGATCATCCCGCCCCGCTGCCCGCAGTTCCTCAAAAATGTGGCGCGCCGTGTTGGCCTCCGAGAGCCGCTCCACCTCCGGCGCCTCCAGACCCAGCCGGCCCAGCAGCCGGGCCGCGTCCCGCACCTCCAGGGCGCCGTTGCGCACATGGGTTTGCGGCACGGCCAGCGCCGCCTTGACGAGCTTGGCCCACATGGCCGCAAGATGTATCCTGGCAAAGCCGTGGCGACCCGCAGCCTTGAGCGCGTATTCCAGGTAATCGCCCATCATCACGAGAGCCTCCTCGGGCATGCGCAGTTTTTGCTGCACTGCCGCCTCCGAGCTGCGGCCGGTGGAGAGCACGATTTCGGCGAGCCCCGCGGCCCTGGCCACATCCATCGCAGCCTCGATGGTGTCGGTCCAGGCCTTGGCCGAGATGGGCCGCACAATGCCGGTGGTGCCCAGAATGGAGAGGCCGCCCACGATGCCCAGGCGGTGGTTTATGGTCTTTTCCGCAAGAATTTCGCCGTGTTCCACAAAAACCCGCACCGTGAGCGCCGGCCGTTCCGCTGCCGGCATGACCTCATCCAGCGCCGCCAGAATCATCCTGCGCGGCACCGGGTTGATGGCCGCCTCGCCGACCGGGAGCGCCAGGCCCGGCTTGGTGACCTCGCCCACGCCATGGCCGCGCGCGAAGGAGACCGCGCCGGGGGCACCCTCCTCCTGCCGGAAGAGTTCCACCCCGACCTCCGAGCCATTGGTGACATCCGGATCGTCGCCCGCGTCTTTGACGATGGAAACCAGCGCGATTTCCCCATGTTTCTGCACGCGGCAGAGTTCAAAGGCGTGGCGCTCGCCCCCGGGCAGGGGGATCTCCACCGCATCCGGCACCGTCTTGCCGGAAAGCAGGAGCAGGGCCGCCTTGGCTGCCGCTGCCGCGCAGGCTCCGGTCGTGTAGCCGCTCCGCAAAGTCTTCTTTCCTGTGCTGGCCATCATCCATACCCCCAGATTTTCCGCGGGCAGCAGGGACGGCTCCGGATTTGCAGAGCCCTGCACCGCAGGCCCGGAGCCCCCAGAGATCCGCGAACCGCCTTATGGCGTCTTTTGCGCCGCCAGCCTGAGCAGCGCGTTCAGGGCCGCCACCGCCACGGGGGTGCCGCCCTTGCGCCCCAAGGCGGTGATGAAAGGATAGGGCTTGCCGCTCAGAATTTCCTTGGATTCCGCGGCATTGACAAAGCCAACCGGCACGCCCAGCACCAGATCCGGCGCGAACTCGCCCGCTGCCATCATGTCCATGACTTTGAGGAGCGCGGTCGGCGCATTGCCCACCGCCACAATGCCCACGTTGTCCTGTCGTGCCCTCAGCATGGCCGCCTCGGCCCGGGTGCTGCCCTGCTCTTTCGCGAGCTCTGCGGTTTCCGGCTCGTTCATGCGGCAGACGACCCGCCCGCCAAAGGGCGCGAGCAGGCGGGCCGAGATCCCGGCCGCGGCCATCTGTACATCCACCAGAATGTTTCTGCCCGCACGAATGGCGGCGATTCCGGCCTCGATGGCCCTGGGATGGAAACGAAGATGCTCCTTGAAGGCAAAGTCGCCGGTGGCGTGGATGATCCGCCGGAGCACCTGGAACTCACCCGGCGGCAGGCCGGTTTCGCCCAGTTCCGCCGCAATGATCCGGAAACTTTCAGCCTCGATGTCTGCCGGAGCCACATGCTGGATTTGCACCATATTGCTGCCTCGTTTTCAGTTTTGTCTGACGAAGGCCCGGCAGGCCTGCACAAGGGCAGCCGCGGCCTCTGGCGTGCGGCCCCAGTGCAGATGAATGTAACCGGCCAGGGTCTTGTCCCTGGTGTAGCCGCCGTCCTGCCATGCCCCGCCCTGTGGCGGGGACGAAAGACTGGAATAGTGGAACTCGTGGCCGAAAAGCCGCATGCCGGCCGGGCCGAAGAAGGTGGCCCGGCACTGCTCCGGCTCACGGTAGCCCAGGCTGCGGAGCCGTGGATTCATGACACAGGCGAAAGGGAAGACGCCTGCCATGGGCCAGGTGAGGCCGTCCAGGTCCTGGAGCGTTTCGCAGAGGTACATGAAACCGCCGCACTCGCCGTAAACCGGCGCGCCTCGCCGGCTGAAGTCCAGAACGGCCGCCCGCAGCGCCGTGTTTCCAGACAGCCTTTCCGCGAACAGTTCCGGATAGCCGCCGCCCAGATAGAGGCCGCCCAGACCTGCCGGCAGCTCCGCATCCGCCAGTGGGCTGAAGAAGAGCAGTTCCGCTCCTGCCCGGCGGAGCAGCTCCAGATTGTCCTCGTAGTAAAAGCAGAAGGCCGCGTCCCTGGCCACACCCAGACGGACCGGCCCGCAGTCCCGTGCATCGTTGTCCAGCCCGGGCTCTGCCTGCCCCCTGCAGGGACGGAGCAGGCCCGCTCCGGGCGGGGCTGCCGGCTGCACCGCTGCCCTTTCGGCAAGCGCCAGGATTCCGGTCATGTCCAGGTGCTCCTCCACGAGCGCGGCCAGCCGCTCCAGCGCCGCCGGGCCAAGGGGCTCCTCCTCGCCCATGTTCAGACCCAGATGCCGGGACGGAATGGCGATCCGCTCCTCCCGGGGCAAAAAGCCCACAATCGGCACCCCGGTCTGCGCCATGGCGCCCCGGATCAGGGCCTCATGGCGGGCCGAAGCCACCCGGTTGCAAATCACCCCGGAGAGGCTGAGCTCCGGATCCAGCGTGGCAAAGCCCTTGACCACCGCCGCAACGCTTTCCGCAGCCGAACGTACATCCACCACCAGGAGCACCGGCAGCCCCAGCGTTTTCGCCAGATGCGCCGCCGAGCCCGTGCCGCCGTCGAAAAGCCCCATCACGCCCTCAACCACGGCGATGCCGTGATCGCCGGGCGGATTATGGCGGCCAAAGCTCGTGCGCACAAAGTCCTCGCCGCACATGCGGCAGTCCAGGTTGTAGGACAGCGTGCCGCAGACCATCCTGTGCAGGCTGGGATCGATGAAGTCCGGCCCGCACTTGAAGGGGCGAACCGTGAGCCCGCGCCGCTTCAGGGCGGCCATCAGGCCCAGCGTGACCGTGGTTTTGCCGCAGCCGGAATGGGTGCCGGCAATGAGCAGCGCCGGGGCGTTCATGGTTGTTCGGCCCTGACTGCAAAGTCCGGATAGAGCAGACGACGCAATGTTTCGATGCCCTCCAGAAGCTGCATCGTGGGCCGCGAAACCAGGGCCTCGTCCACCAGCAGAACCCGACCCTCCCGGACCGCGCGGATGACGGCAAAGCCCGGCTCGGCCCGGATTTCCTCCACGGTCACCGGGTTCATGCGGCCCTTTTGCGCGAGGTACACGTCAATTTCGTCCGCCCTGGCCAGGATGCGCTCCTTGCCATAGCTCGCGATATTGGTGTTGCGCACCTGCTTCGCGTCTGCAGCCACGTTGATGCCGCCCGCGGATTCCAGCACGAAGATCGCCATGGAATCCGGATTGAAGGTCTTCATCTGGCGGTGCATGGCCTCGAAAAAAACCCGTGGCCGTCTGGCCGGAAGCTGCGCCTGTTCGGCCCGGAGCCGCGCCACGGCCTTTTGGAAGTCCCCGATCATGGTCTCCGCCCTGTCCGCAGCGCCGCCAAGCGCTCCCAGATCGCGCCAGTAGGCGGCCAGCTCCTTTTGGGTCAGCGGCTGCAGCGAGACCACGGTGACGCCGTTTTGCTCCAGGGTGGCCACCAGATGGGGATAGCCGCGGCTGATCATGGGGCGGATCAGCACCAGATCCGGTTTGAGGGCCAGGAGCCGCTCCGGGTCGTCCTGAAAGCGGAGCTGCGGCAGCTCGCCCCTGAGCGGGTCACCGCTGCCCACGGCCACGATCCTGTCCTTCAGGCCAAGCTGGATAAGGTTTTCCGTGTGCGCCGGATAGAGCGAAATGATGCGGCAGAAGGGCCGGTCAAAATGGATGGTCCTGCCGTCGCTGTCCCTCAGCTCTTGGGCGAAAGCGGGCGTGCTGCAGAGCAGCAGCAGTATGCAGAGCAGGCGAAAAAGGCTTGTCATCATGCTGTCCTCGATGCAGATGTCTTTGGGAAGCCGCGGCTGTGCGGCAGTCAGGGTGCAGCGGCTGCCCTCTCCCGGGGCGCCAGTCTCAGGCTGACCTGCAGCGCGTGGGTGAAGGCATCGGCCCGGATTGCACTGTCCACGCCGTACACGGCGCGGATGTTTTCCGGCGTGAGGATGTCGGCCACCGGGCCCTGAACCAGACAGCGCCCCCCGTGCAGGAACAGGAGTTCATCGCAGAAGCGGGCTGCCAGATTCAGGTCGTGCAGCACGGCCACCACCGTCAGTCCGCCTGCCCGCACCTTGTCCCGGAGCAGGTGCAGCAGGGCCAGCGTATGCCCCACATCCAGGCTGGCCGTGGCCTCGTCCAAAAGCAGCGCCTCCGGCTTCTGCGCCAGCGCCCGGGCCACGGCCACGCGCTGCTGTTCCCCGCCGGACAGCCTGGTGACGGGCCGCTCTGCCAGCGCCAGTACGCCGGTCTGCGCCATCACCAGGTCCAGCCAGTCCTGATCGGCCCCGGTGGGCAGAGCAAAGCGGCCCAGATGCGGATGCAGGCCCATGGCCACCACTGCCCGTACGCTGAAGTCAAAGCCCAGGCCGAAGTGCTGGGGCACCAGCGCCAGTTGCCGGGCCAGTTGCCGGCGGCGCCACTTGGCCAGCAACTGCTCCCGGAACCAGATCCGGCCCCGTGTCGGCGTGAGCAGGCCGGCCAGGAGATCCAGGAGCGTACTCTTGCCGCTGCCGTTCGGCCCCAGGATGCCGGTGCACAGGCCGGATTGCAGCACGCAGTTCAGGTCGTGCAGCGCCGGCTTGCCCCGGTAGGCGAAATCGACCCCCTCCAGCCGCCAGAGCGGGCTTTGTCGCTCCTTACAGGCCGCCATGGCGCTGTCGTTTTTTGAAAAGAAAACAGAAAAAGGGGCCGCCCAGCAGGGCGGTCAACACGCCGATCGGCACCTCGGAAGGCAGCACCGCCCGGGTGAGGGTATCGGCCAGCAGGAGGAGCAGGGCGCCGGCGAGAAAGCTCGCGGGCAGGAGCAGGCGGTTGTCCGGCCCCAGGAGCTGGCGCAGCAGATGCGGGACAATCAGGCCCACGAAGCCGATGACACCGGATACCGATACTGCGAGCGCTGTCAGCAGGCTGCACAGCGCCACCAGCCCCAGGCGCAGTCTTTTCGTGGCCACGCCCAGACTGGCCGCGGCCCGGTCGCCCATGGCCATGATGTTGAGGTCGCGGCCAAAGGCGCAGAGGAGCAGCGCGCCCAGGAGGGTGACCGGGGCCAGACCGGCGAGCTGGCTCCAGCTCGCGCCCGCCAGACTCCCCATCAGCCAGAAGATGATGAGCCCCACCTGTTCGTCGGCCAGAAATTTGCAGAAACCAATGGCTGCCGACAGAATGGCCGAGACGATGACACCGGAGAGGATGAGGCTTGTGGACGAGAGCCGGCTGTCGCCCGTGGCCAGATAGAGGACCAGGGCCAGGGTGGCCATGCCGCCCAGAAAGGCGAACACCGGCACCGACACCGCGGTGGGCAGCGCAAGGCCCAGGATTTGCAGCACAATGACCAGGGAAGCGCCAAAGGCCGCTCCTGTGGAAATGCCCAGCGTGTAGGGATCGGCGAGCGGATTCAGCAGCAGGGCCTGAAAGACCGCGCCGCAGAGCGCCAGCGAGCCGCCCACCAGCAGCGCCGAGAGGATTCTGGGCAGGCGGACGCTCATGAGCACGCTGACCGTGGCGGCATCGATACCTGCGGGCTGCTGCCCCAGCAGTGCCGCGCCGTAGACCCGGAGCGCATCGCAGAACGGGACCCTGAGAAAGCCCAGGGCACCCGAAAAGACCGCTCCCAGCATGACGGCCAGGGCCAGCAGCGAGAGGGTCAGGCCGGCCTTGCCCGGATGCGCTACAGGGGCGGGCATCAGCACAGCTCCAGTCCGGCATCGAGGGCCGCCTCTGCCGCGTGTCTCGCAAAAAGAGCGGCAAAGGCCGGATTCTCGCCCAGCCCTGACAGCACAGGCAAAACCGAGAACCCGTCCCCTTCAAGCCGGGAGCGCCAGGAATTTTCCTGTGCACCTGCCATATCCTCTGTGGCGTGGCCCCGGCGGTGACGAGAAAGGGCTTGAGCACCACCCGGCGGCAACGCTGGTGCAGGAGCTGGGCCCGTACCCCGGCAAAATCCGGAAAGCCTTCCACCGTGGCAATGAAGACCGGCACCTCAGGCGCCAGCCGCCGCATGGCCGCCGCAAACTCCAGGTACAGCCCGCCTGCCGGATAGTAGGGATTGCCATGCCCCATGTAGACGAGCGCCGCCTCTTCCCTGCGGGCCAGCTCAAGATCGCCCGCCAGGGCCTCGGCGGCAGCGGCGATATCCTGCGAATAGGGGTGCTTCAGATCGTAGGCGCCCAGGGCGGGCCGGCCCAGGGCCAGATGCTTGAAGGGCTGCCAGCGGGGTTTCATGGTTTTGATGGCCGCCAGGGCGTTTACGTAGCTGCCGAGGTCGTGAAATTCCTCGGCCGGCACGACGTGTGCAGGCTGGACGACGATATTGCCGTGGCCCCTGTCCTGCAGATTGGCAATGGCAGCCAGGGGCCCCTGTACGCTGTACAGATACTCGGGAATTTCCGGATGCCTGGCGCGAAAGGCCGGGTCCTGGGCACGCTTTTGCCAGACCTGACGGACCTGATTGGAGGTGAAGGAGACGACCAGTGGTGTCTTGGGAAAGGCCCTGCGCAGCGCCTGCTCTATGCCCACAAGGCCGTTCAGGCCCGATTGTACGGTAGTGCCAAAGAGGGCCAGCACCAGGGCGGTGCGGCTGTCCAGCGTGGCGGCGCTTTGTTTGTGCATGACGTTTTCCGGGCAGAAAAAACGGGCCCTTATGCGAATCCAGGAAGGCCCGCTGTGGCGGCCGGGAGCTGAGCCCGCATCTGCCGCGCAACGGCGGGACTGTTTCGGGTTGTTGCCGGACTCCCTGGGTATCTCTTCTCTTCTGGACACCTGAACAGCGACTACAAAGTACCACAGGCCGCTTTTCCAGTCAATCGAGGAGCAGCGCCTGTCCGCGGGCGCCTTGCCGTCGCCCCTGAACCGAAAGACCGCTTGACTTTTTGAGGCAAGCCCGGTATCCAGAATACCCGGTACATAGGCCTATTCGGGGTTTGCATGGCCTGTGCCCCGAAGTGTTCCGCAGGGCCTTGACCCTCGCCGCGAAAGGCGTTCCTCAACACCAGGAGAAAGCACATGAAAGCACCAGTACGTGTTGCCGTGACCGGCGCTGCCGGTCAAATCAGCTACTCCCTCATCTTCCGCATCGCCAGCGGCAGCATGTTGGGCCCCGATCAGCCGGTCATTCTGCAGTTGCTGGAGATCCCTCCCGCGATGAACGCACTTCAGGGTGTGCTTATGGAGTTGAAGGATTGCGCCTTTCCGCTGGTGGCCGGCGTCATCCCGAGCGATGATCCGAACGTTGCCTTCAAGGACGCGGATTTTGCACTGCTGGTTGGTTCCCGGCCGCGTGGGCCGGGCATGGAGCGCTCCGACCTGCTCAAGGCCAACGGCGCCATCTTCACGGTGCAGGGCAAGGCGCTGAGTGACCACGCCAATCCGGACTGCAGGGTACTGGTGGTCGGTAATCCGGCCAATACCAATGCCCTGATCCTTCTGAAGAGCGCCCCCAAACTGAATCCGCGTCACATCACCTCCATGACGCGCCTGGACCACAACCGTTCCATGGCCCAGATCGCAGACAAGGTGGGCTGCCATTCCTCGGATGTCGAGCAGGTCGTCGTGTGGGGCAACCATTCCTCCACCCAGTATCCTGACATCAGCTATGCCACCGCCGCCGGCAAGCCGGTCAGGACTGCTGTTGCCGACGACTGGTACAAAAATGACTTCATTCCCACGGTGCAGAAACGTGGCGCGGCCATTATCAAGGCCCGGGGTGCTTCCTCCGCCGCCTCCGCCGCCAACGCGGCAGTCGAGCATATGCGTGACTGGGCCCTGGGCAGCAAGGGCCAGTGGGTCAGCATGGGCGTGTACAGCAAGGGCAATCCCTATGGCATTGACGAAGACCTGATGTTTTCCTTCCCCATCACCTGCGAGCATGGCGAGTGGCAAATCGTCGGCGGTCTGGATCGCGATGCCTTCAGCATGGACATGATCAAAAAGACCGAGCAGGAACTGCAGGCCGAACGGGAAGCCATCGCCGATATGTTCAAGTAGTTTCACCGTAAAGGCAATGACCAGGGGGTGCTCATGAGGGCGCCCCCTTTTTTTGTCAGGTTTCACAGGACAGACAGCCTTGAGCACGCTTGTACAGGAAATCGCCAAACGCCGCACCTTCGGCATCATCAGCCACCCGGACGCGGGCAAAACCACCTTGACCGAAAAGCTGCTGCTCTTTGGCGGAGCCATCCAGATGGCCGGCGCGGTCAAATCCCGCAAAACCGCCCTGCACGCCACCAGCGACTGGATGGCCGTGGAGCGGGAACGCGGCATTTCGGTCAGCACCTCGGTGATGAAATTCCATTACCGGGATTTTGAAATCAATCTGCTGGACACACCGGGCCACCAGGATTTTTCCGAAGACACCTACCGGGTGCTGACTGCGGTGGATTCAGCCCTCATGGTGATTGACAGCGGCAAGGGTGTGGAGACCCAGACCCGGAAGCTGATGGAAGTGTGCCGGATGCGCAACACGCCCATCATCACCTTTGTCAACAAGCTGGACCGGGACGGACTGGAACCGCTGGCTTTGCTGGAAGACATCGAAGACAAGCTGCAGATCGAGTGCGCGCCCCTCTCCTGGCCCATCGGCATGGGCAAGGGCTTCAAGGGCGTCTATGACCTGCGACAGCGACAGATCGCCCTGTTTACGCCCAGCCGCGATACCCGGCCCGAGGACTGTGTGGTGCTGCGTGATCTGGCCAGCCCGGAGCTGGACCGGCTCGTGGGTGCGGATGCGGCCGCTCGTCTGCGCGACGATGTGGCGCTTTTGCAGGGCGCGGCCAATCCCTTTGACTTTGACGAGTACCGCAGGGCCGGGCAGACGCCGGTCTTTTTCGGCAGCGCCATCAACAACTTCGGCGTGCGCGAGCTGCTGGACGCCTTTGTGGAACTGGCCCCGCCGCCCGGCCCCCGTGCCACCCTGACCCGCACGGTTGCCCCGGAGGAGGAGGCCTTTACCGGCTTCACCTTCAAAATCCAGGCGAACATGGACCCGGCCCATCGCGACCGTATCGCCTTTTTCCGCATCTGCTCCGGCAAATTCACCCGGGGCATGAAGGTGATGCATCACCGGCTGGGCAAGGAAATCGGTCTCGGCAATGTCACGGTCTTCATGGCGCAGGAGCGCTCGAACGTGGACGAGGCCTGGCCCGGCGACATCATTGGCATTCACAACCACGGCACCATCAAGATCGGCGATACGTTCACGGACCGGGAACCGCTCAAGTTCACGGGCATCCCCAATTTCGCACCCGAGCATTTCAGGCGTGTGGTGCTGAACAATCCGCTGGGCATCAAAAAATTGCAGAAAGGTCTGCTCCAGATGGCAGAGGAGGGCGCTGTGCAGGTCTTCCGCCCCCTGGTGGGCAACGATTATATTCTGGGCGCGGTGGGCATCCTGCAGTTTGAAATCACCATGGCGCGGCTGAAGGACGAGTACGGCGTGGAGGCCGGCTCCGAGCCGCTGAATTTCGGGCTGGCGCGCTGGGTCGAGTGCGAGGATCCCAAAGTACTTGCGGAGTTCGAGAAAAAAAACCAGTTCAATCTGGCCTACGACGCGGAAGGTCGTTTGAGCTATCTGGCTGAAGGCGAGTGGCGGCTTGCCCATACGCAGGAGCTGTTTCCGGATGTGGTGTTCCTGAAAACCCGTGAATCGGCCTGAACGCAGCGGGCATGCCGGAAAATCGGGCCTGCCCGGCCCGAAAAGGCCGGAAATCCTCTTGCAAATTTCCCGCAGGTCATTTATAGATGCTCCCGTCTGCCCCGGAAGGGCAAAGGATTCCGGCAGACATCACCTCAAGAAGGGGCCGTTAGCTCAGCTGGTAGAGCAGTTGACTCTTAATCAATTGGTCTGGGGTTCGAATCCCTAACGGCCCACCAGAATTTACCCTGGATTTTACTGGGGTTTCAGATACAGACCCGCAGTCCTGCAGGGGATTGCGGGTTTTTTCGTGCCTGCTTCCGTCTTTTCGTTGCTTACCCTGCTTTTCGTTTTTTGTTTTCGTTTACGCCTGTTTTCTATAAATTTACGCCCAGATTTACGCCCGGGCGTAAAGCCGGATTTACTCGCTGGATTGCCAAACTCAAAGCAACAGGCAAATTGAAAACATTTGCGAGGCCTGTTATGCAGCCGATGAGCCGCCTGGTCCCTGGCGGCACAGAGCAGATTGGCCTCCCAGTCCCCAAAGTGGGTTCTGCCTGCAAGAGGCTGTGGCCGCCGGCTATATCGATACGCCCGGGCAACCGGCCTCTGCCCCGGCCGTACCTGCCTTGTCGCCTGCGGTGCCGGTGGGCGCGGCGCAAAGGACGGAAACTGGTACCGCCAGGCTGTACGGCTGCAGAGATCCAGTGGCAGATGCTCTCCCTCTGATGCGCAAGCCTGCATCCTCTGGATAGTGCAGCCGCAGACGGCCCGCAATCTGTTCGGGCGAGCAGTCGCTACGGAAGCTGCCCATCGACCCGGGCGCTCAGATCGGAGCGGCTCATGCGGCGGTCATGGCGCGGCAGTCAGCAGGCCGGGCACGAAGCCGGGTTTGGCCGGATCTGGAGCTGCCCTGGCGCTCATTTCTCTATCTGTTTGTATTGTTCTGCGGCAAAAAGCGCCTCCGCCAGCTCGCCCACGTTGGCGATGGCCACGAGCGCCATGCCCCTGACCCGCTTTTTTTGTTCCTGCACCTGTCGCCAGGCGGCAACGGGCAGCAGGAAGCGCGTAAAGCCCAGTCTAGCCGCTTCCTTCAGGCGCTGCTCCATTTGCCCCACGGCGCGCACCTCGCCGGCCAGGCCGATTTCGCCGCAAACCACGGTATGGGCGTCGATCGGTCGTTCCAGATAGCTGGATAGCAGGGCCGCAGCCACGCCCAGGTCCAGGGCGGGTTCGTCAATGCGGATGCCGCCCGCTATATTTAAAAAGATGTCGTGATCGATCAGGTTGATGCCCTGCTTTTTCTCCAGCACCGCGGTCAACAGCGCCAGTCTCTGGGCATCCACGCCAATGGCCGTGCGCCGGCCCGAACCGCCGTTCGAGCGACTCACCAGGGCCTGCACTTCCACCATAATGGGCCGGGTGCCCTCCATACTGGGCAGCACCACCGAACCGGCCGCTCCTTCCGGCCGCTCGGCCAGAAAAAGCGCGGAGGGGTTTGCCACTTCCGCGAGTCCCTGCTCTCTCATGGTGAACACGCCGATTTCATTGGTGGAGCCGAAGCGGTTTTTTACGGTGCGCAGGAGACGAAACATCTGACCGCGGTCGCCCTCAAAGTAGAGGACCGTGTCCACCATATGCTCCAGCACTCGCGGTCCGGCCAGGCTGCCGTCCTTGGTGACGTGGCCTACCAGAAAAACCGGGATATTCTCCCTTTTCGCGAGGGCCAGGAGCCGCGCCGCACTCTCCCGTACCTGGGTAATGGAGCCCGGGGTGGAGGCCACCTCCTCGCTGCTCACGGTCTGAATGGAGTCCACGGCCAGCAGCACGGGCCGCATTTTTGCAGCCAGCTCCACAATGGCTTCCACGCAGGTTTCTGTGGAAACGGCAATGCCAGACTCCGCAAGCCCGAGTCTGCCGGCACGCATCCGAATCTGGCTGAGCGACTCCTCGCCCGTCACATACAGCACCTGACCGTAAGCGGCCGCCACACCTGTCATGAATTGCAGCAGCAAGGTGGATTTGCCAATGCCCGGATCACCGCCGATCAACACCAGAGAGCCCGGCACAATGCCGCCGCCCAGCACCCGGTCCAGCTCGGCGATGCCCGTGACAAGGCGCTGGCTGTCCTCCGGCGCAGGTCCCCCACCGTTCACCAGCGCCTGCGCTTCCGCCCCGGTGTGCCTTCTGGCGGCAGGTGGCGTGGCTGCGCTTTCCACCAGGCTGTCCCAGGCGCCGCAGTCCGGGCAGCGGCCCAGCCATTTCCGGCTTTCAAAGCCACACTGCCGGCAGCGGAAAAGGGTTTTGGTTTTACCGGGCTGCGTCATCATCTTGTCCTGAGCGGTTTCGCGCCTTGCCGGGGAATGCCTCACGGAGCGGGCCGTCGTGCAGCCACAGGCAGGCGCAGATGCAGTATAGGCAGGCCGAGGTCGGGATATTGGCGGTCCGCATGCTTGCCGCCACAAAGGGATTTTTCCACGACCAGTAGGCCCAGTACACGCCATCCACCGACCACCATGCGCCCACAAGGGCCAGTGGCAGCCAGACCCAGCGTCTGCGCACCAGCGCCCGGCTGCTGATGGGTGCGAAAATATAGGTGAAAAGGGCCATCAGGAAACTGAGCGGCACATCCCAGTCCAAAGCGCCGACCCTGTACGCGCCAAAAACCAGAATGCTCACGCCGCAGGCCAGCGTGAAGAGCTTCCAGAGGCGCAGGTAGTCGCGCAGGGAAATCAGGGGGGCGGCTGTTTGTGTTGTCATCGCCAAAACCAGCTCCTGTTGCAGCGCTCAAAAGAGCCCGGACAGCACGCCAAAACCCGGATCGGGGCGCAGCGGATGCGCGGCCAGCTTTCGGGGCAGGCCTTTGCGCACAGGCATTTGTCCATCTTTTACTCGCCATCTGCAATGCCCGACTTGTTCAGCGGGCTGCTGTACCAAAAAGAGCCCCTTTCCCAAACGAGAAAGGGGCTCTGCAGCGAAAACGGTGTTGCTCACTTCACAAAGTACTGAGGCTTCACCACATTGCCCATACTCTTTTTCAGTGCGAGCAGCCCTTCTTTCTGCTCCGCATACACCCGGAACAGACGTTCGGAGGCGTTTTCTTCCTGCTTCCAGGCCTCGGTCTGCATATCGATACGGTCAACAATGTTGTCGATATACAGGGAGAACTGCATGGTGTAGAGGCTTTCCGGGTACTCCTTGTCGATCCTCTCCCTGAAGAGCTTTTTCAGGTCTTCGTATTTCGGGATCATGCCAATCGGAGTTTCCAGCGCCTGCACATCGCCATTGGCGTACAGCTCCAGCCAGCCCAGCCAGACGTGCACGTCGCGCTTCTCGCCCAAAAGGCCCTTGCCGCTGCCGCCGCGCGCCTCATGGGTCAGGAAGTAGTTCAGACCAGCCATGACCGGTTTCTCCTTCAGGGCGTCTGAATTGTAGAAATTGAACTGGGCCTGCAGATACTCGGGCAGCGGCGGTGCGACAAAAGGCGCGTTGGCCCAGGGCTGGCGCTTGACGCCGGTGGCGCCCATTTCCGTGGCCGTGGCCTTGGACACGATGGACGCGCCGATGGCTACGCCCGCATCCATGCTCCTGGCAACCCAGATGGGCGGCATGGTGTTGCTGTCGCGGCCGGAGTAGGTGATGACCTTGATCTGTACCCCTTTGGGATCGGAGTTGCGCGCCTTGTCGTGGTTTTCGATGGCCTCGGCTTTCAGGGTGCAGCGGGAATTCGGATGGGACATGGGCACATCCTGCATGTCTTTGGTCCACTGGCCCTGATAGTTGTTGCCCCAGGCCGGGATTTCCTCGCCGTCGCCTTCCCAGCGCGGCTTTTTGTTCTCGTCAATCAGGACATTGGAGAAGATGACTTCCGTGCCTTCTTCCCGCAGGCACTTGATGAGGTAGGGATCGCCTTCCCTGTTCACGTCCTTCAGAATGCCGAAAATGCCGACTTCCGGGTTCACGGCGCGGAGCGTGCCGTCTTCCGCGATCCACATTTGGGCCAGATCGTCGCCCACAAAGCGGTCGCCGGCCATGGCGGTCGTGGTTTTGCCGCAGCCGGATGGCGCCGCGCCGGCGCAGAAGGTGATGCGGCCGCCGGGGCCATTGATGCCGGTGATGAACATGTGCTCGGAGAGTTCCTTGCCCGGGAACTTGTAGAGGGCACAGTCGGTGGCAAAGCGGTGATTGCCCTTCTTCATCATCAGGGTATTGCCGGCATAGGTGCAGTAGCTGGAATAGGTGGTCTGCCAGCTCCGGTCCATATAGATGCGGGCCTTGGGCATGTCTTCCGAGCGGTTGCTGCCTTCGGCGTGCAGGTTGGTGAAGAACTCGCCGCGGCGGGCGACCTCCTTGTTGAAGTCGGTGTAGCAGTTGCGGTAGAGCAGGCCGGCGGAGTGCATGACATAGGTGGAGCTGGACATCTCGATGGCCGGGATGGCGGAGTGCGCTCCTACCGGCCCGCGGATGTAGAAGCCCACAAACATGGTTTTGCCGCGCATAATGCCGCGCATGTACTGCTTCATGTAGTTATGGGATTCCTGGCGTGGTTCTTTTTTGGCCAGTGAAGACAGTCCTTCGTCTTCGTTGACGATGTAGAAGGTCTGGGCCACGATACGGCCCTGATCCTCAGGCAGGTCAAAATGATAGGTATGCCCCTTGATGGCCAGCTCCTTTTCCTCGCCCTTTTCCAGACTGAGTTTGCGCACAGTGGCCATATCCTCGTCGCTGCCGGTGTGAATGAAAACATTGTCCGGGTCGCAGAGGGCGATGGCATTGGCCACCCGCAAAAGCGCCTCTTCGCAGGTGATGGCGGCCAGCCTTTTCTGATGCTCCGGATTGAGCTTCTGCCTGAAGATTTCCTGGGCCTGGGCGATAGTTTTAACGCCGCCCAGATCCGAGAGAATGTCCACTCCTTCTTTGTACTTCAGCATGGGATCCTCCTTTAGGAACTGTATGATGAACAAGGTACGGTTTTGGGTGACCTGTTGAGAACCAGCTTAAACTCCTTTCCAGAAATCTGCAATTATGACTTCCGGTTATCTGGCTTTTTCCCGGCCTGCCGGCGGGAATGCAGCGGATTGCCGCACGATTCCTGCCCTGCATACAAAACTGCGCTCCGCTGCCGACCCGCTGTTGGGGGAGGAGGATTCCGGCTGGCATGCGCCGATTCATTTGCCGGAAGGAATGGCATCTTTTCCTGTCCGGATGCCCAGTTTGCGCATACGGTGTTGCAGGGTGCCGCGTGGAATGCCCAGTTGCGCCGCTGCGCCGTTCGGGCCGGATATCCTGCCGCCTGTGCAGGCGAGCGCCTTTTCGATCAGGCGGCGTTCATTTTCCGCCAGAGTGGGCAGTGCCTCGTCCGTCGCAGCGAGGTGTGGGATATTCGAGCTGCCGGCCTGCGCCATGGGCCTCTGTTCGAGGGACAAGGGATTATGCAGGCGCAAGGTTTCGCGCACAAAGTTTTCGGTCACGGCTCCATGCAGAGAATGCAGGAGAATCCGGGTGACCACGTTCCGCAACTCCCGAATATTGCCAGGCCAGGGGTGTCCCTGGAGAGCCTGCAGCACGGAGGGGGCAAGATGGGGCGGTGTGATTTCGTGCTGTTTGGCAAACTGGTGGACGAAATACTCTGTGAAGAGGGGAATGTCATTTTTGCGTGTGCGCAGGGGCGGCATGGGCAGGATCACAGAGCCCAGACGATAATAGAGGTCAGGGCGAAGCCGGCCTTCCCTCATAGCCAGTTCAGGATCAATATTGGTGGCCGCAATCAGGCGGATGTCCACCTCGACCGAGGTGGTCTCTCCCACGCGTTCAAAGGAATTTTCTTCAAGGACCTGCAGGAGTTTGCTCTGCATCTCCGGGGCCAGCTCCCCAATTTCGTCCAGAAAAAGTGTGCCGTGCTGGGCCAGTTCAACGCGACCAATGCGTTTGGTCGTGGCCCCGGTGAAGGCGCCCCTGGCATGACCGAACATCTCGCTCTCGAACAGGCTGGGGGCGATCGAGGGACAGTTGACCTTGACGAAGTTTTCTTCGTGCCGGGGGCTGTGCCGGTGCAGCCAGTGGGCCAGTACGCTCTTGCCGGTGCCGGTCTCGCCGGTAATGAGCACGGGGATGTTCAGCTTGGCGACCTGGTTGGCAATACCCATGACCCTGGACATGGATGGAGTTTTCAGCAGCCGGCTGGCCAGCTCGGCATCGTTCGGCGCCAGGGTTGCCCGGGATTTGTTGTCCCGTTCGTCGGCAAGAACGGCATAGAGGAACGTGGTGACGACCGGACAGAGGCCGATGAGAAAACGCAGAATTTCCACTACATTGCCGGGCTGCCGCACAAAGGAGACGTGCAGGGTGGCGATCACTTCCCGGTTGATGATGAGTGGCAGGGCAATGGTGGCGTTCAGACCTACCGAGGAGAGGGGCATGGGACCGTCACCCAGGTTCTGCGCGGCCAGATCGTTGATGAGCACCGGCTTTTTTGAGGCAATAGCCAGGCCTGCCACTGTGTTGCGCGCTACCCTGGTGTTGGCCAGCGATTCCACCACCGTGCCGTCGGCGGCGGTGAAGAGGTTGAGAAATTCCCGCTCCGCGTCATAGAGATTGATGCAGCAGCGGTCATAATGAAAGAAGGTGCGCAACTGCTCGGTCAGTACCTGAAAAAATGCGTTTCTGTCCATCTGGTCGCCAATGACGCCAGCCAGGTGCTGCACTACCTGTCCCACGGCGGATGCCGGGTTGCCCAATCCGCTATCTGCATTTTCCATATCTGTTTGCTATATTCTTGTGTCGGTACTCGTATGCGGACATTTATGCCCATATATAATCAGAATTGTTCAAAAGAACAATTACCTCCTGCTCCCGTTCATGGATTCGTATAAAAAATTCTTTATTTTCCATATGTTGCACTATCGGTGATGTGTGGCACAGGTTTTGCTGATGAAACTGTAACAACGAGGGCCGCAGGCAGGTGTGCAGAAGGCGAGGGCGCCCACTGCCAGGGCATGAAACCTGAACAACGGTAGACAGGGAAAGGAGAAGGCAATGACAACCCATTTTGTGGTGCACGAACCCGGCGACAGCGTCGGCGTTGTCGTGGTTGAGGGAATCAAAAAAGGCGACAAGCTCAATGGCTGGGTCATGGACGGCGATTCGACCATGGAGTTTGAAACCTTGAGTGACATTCCGATTGGACACAAGATTGCGCTCAAAGATCTGGCGGTGGGCGATACCGTCATCAAATACGGCACGGATATCGGCAAGGTAGTGCAGCCCATCAGGCGCGGCGAGCACCTGCACGTGCACAACATTAAAACCAAGAGATGGTAATTCCGATGAACAATACATTTATGGGCTATCGGCGCGATAACGGTCGTGTCGGCATTCGCAACCATGTGATCATCCTGCCTTTGGACGATCTTTCCAATGCCGCCTGCGAAGCGGTGGCCAACAATGTGAAGGGGGCCCTGGCCCTGCCGCATGCCTACGGTCGCCTGCAGTTCGGCGAAGATCTGGAACTGCACTTCCGCACCATGATCGGCACGGGCTGCAACCCCAATGTAGCGGCTGCTGTGGTTATCGGCATCGAGCCGCAGTGGACCCAGCGCATTGTGGACGGCATAGCCAAAACCGGCAAGCCGGTGGCTGGCTTTGCCATCGAGCAGCACGGTGATCTGGAGACCATTTGTGCAGCCTCCCGCAAAGCCAAGGAGTTCGTGCACTACGCCACCGAACTGCAGCGCTGCGAATGCGGGGTGCACGAACTCTGGGTTTCCACCAAATGCGGCGAGTCCGACACCACCTCGGGCATTGCTGCCAATCCCACCGTGGGCAATGCCTTTGACAAGCTGTGGGAGGCCGGCGCCACCACACTCTTTGGCGAGACGACGGAGATTACCGGCGGCGAGCATCTGGTCATGGCCCGCTGTGTGGACGAAAATGTTCGTACCCAGTTCAAGGCCTTTTTCGACCGCTATGCCAAGGTGGTGGATGATCATAAGACCAATGACCTTTGCGATTCCCAACCGACCAAGGGCAATATCGAAGGCGGGCTGAGCACCATTGAGGAAAAGGCGCTGGGCAATGTTCAGAAGATCGGTCGCAAAGCCCCGATCATCGGCTGTCTGGACAAGGCTGAAGTGCCCACGGGTCCTGGTTTGTGGTTCATGGACTCTTCATCGGCTGCCGCCGAAATGGTGACTTTGTGTGCCGCTTCCGGCTTTGTGGCACACTTTTTCCCCACCGGTCAGGGCAACATCATTGGCAACCCCATTCTGCCGGTCATCAAACTCTCCGCCAACCCGCGC